>CAVPBN010000053.1:0-27595 GCA_963701815.1 uncultured Alphaproteobacteria bacterium | reverse complement strand
CGACGCCGTCTTCGCGCAGCCGCCGCAATTCGTCGGCATCGACCCCGCACAATTCGCCGAGCAGGGCGCCGGTGTGTTCGCCGAGTAACGGCGGGCGGGTGATTTCGGCCGGCGAATCCGAGAGTTTGACCGGGCAGCCGACGGTCTGGTAGGCGCCGCGGGTCGGATAGTCGAGATCGAGGATCATCTCGCGCGCCTTTAGATGCGGGTCGGCCAGGACCTCGCCGGTGTCCTGGCAGGCGCCGCACGGGACGCCGGCCGCACCGAGCACGCGCATGACCTCGTGCTTGCTGCGTCCGCCGGTCCATTCCTCGATGATCGTGTTCAACGCCACGCGGTTTTCCCAGCGTCCGTCCTCGTTCGCAAAGCGCGGATCCTGGGCCAGTTCCGGCCGGCCGATCGCTTGCGCGAAGGCCGGCCACATCTGCTGCTGCGCGGTGATGAAGACGTAATCGTTGGCGCCGCCCGGGGCGCAGGGATAGGTCGTGCTCGGCACGCCGCGGCCCATCTGGTTGCCGCGCCGCGGCATCGCCGCGCCAAAGCGCTGATGGTCGCGCAGGCTGACCCGGATCAGATTGACCACCGCGTCCTGCATCGACACCTCGACATGCTGGCCGCGGCCGGTCTGATGACGCTGCTGCAAGGCGGCGAGGATGCCGATCGCCATATGCATGCCGGTACCCAAATCGCCGATCGCCGGCACGACAAAGGTCGGCGGGTTATCGGGAAAGCCGGTGATGCTCATCGCGCCCCCCATCGCCTGGGCGATCGGCTCGTAGCTCTTGAAGTCGCGATAGGGGCCGTAAGTGCCGAAGCCCTTGATCGTCGCATAGATCAGCCGCGGGTTGATCCCGGACAATGCGTCAAAGCCGAAGCCGAGCCGGTCGAGCGCCCCCGGCCCGAAATTTTCGAGCAATATGTCGGACCGGCCGATCAATTCGCGAAACAACTCCTTGCCGCGGCCGGACTTCAGGTTGAGCGTCACACTGCGCTTGTTGGCGTTGAACAGCAGAAAGAACAGGCTGTCGCTGTCCGGCCGGTCGCGCATGTTGCGGCGGGCGACGTCGCCGCCCTTGGGCTCTTCGAGCTTGATCACATCGGCGCCGAGAAACGCCAGCATCTGGGCGCAGGCCGGCCCTGCCTGGTTGTGCGTCATGTCGATGACGCGGATGCCCGCGAGAGCCTGGCTCATGGATCTTCTCCCCGTTTGCCCCAATTTGAGACGCGAGCGAGCCTAGACCAGATCCCGACGAAGGGCCAAGCCGGTGTCGCGCCGTTTCGATCGCCGCCTTGTCTTAACGAAGATCGACCGGGTCTTAACGGAGAGCGACCGGCCTCGGGCGAGCCCGCTACGGGCGAATGTAGCTCCAGCCCTGCTCCTGAAGCTGCGTCAGGCGGACGACGCCCGACGGGACGACCATGGCCTCGGGAATGATCGCGATCGGATGGCCTTCGCGCTTCTCCATTGCCATCTGCGTGTTGTGGCAGGCGGACAACCGGATATCGCCGCCGATGCTCGATGCCTTGAGTTTCTCGATGTCGTCCTTAACGGGCGAAGTATCCGCGCGCAGCATGTTGAGGCCCGGCCCATAGGCGACGACCTCCACCGCGACGCTCTCGCCCTTGCCGGTGTAGTACTTGATGGCGTTCTCGGTATTGTGGAGCGCGAGGTCCATCCGCCCCGGATCGTTCTCGCTGACCTGGATCACGATGCGATGCTTCGCCGCCTGGTCGGAAGCAAGTCCGGCCGAGGCGGAGATCGCCAATGCGAAGACGACGAGAAAGCCGCGGAAAATCGCCGTCATTTCCCATTCTCCTAGCGAGACGCTGAATGCCGGGAACCTGCCGGGCGAACACACGCCATTGTGCCGCCGGCAGCCGAGCGGCCGGGGGTTACTCCGCGGCGGCCTGCATTGCCGGCTGCTTTTCGGCGAGCACGGCGGCGGCCTCTCGGGCGATACGGGTCCCGGCGAAGAAATCGGGGTTCTGCGTGCCCCACAAACGCACCGCGTTGGCGAAAGCGAAGTCGCGGAAATCGGCGGGGCTGATCAGCCCGTCCTCGACCAGCTCGTAGGCTTCGGGCACCGGCGAGCGCATGTCGGGCACATCGAAATGGCCGATATCCGAGCTGAAGATCGCATTGATCCGAGCGCCGAGCGGCATGCCCTTGCCAAAGGCGACGGCATTCATCCGATCGTCGGCCTCGCAACCGAAAAAGTAGGGCGTCGCGTAGAGGTCGAGCCAATCCTGCTTCCGGCTGATTTCGCAGGCCACGTAATCGTCGAGCGGCACGCCGCCCGTCAGATTGTCCTCCTCCTTCATCGGCCAGCCGTCGCGCTTGTCGAGTTCGGCGGCGATGTCGGCATAGCCGTATTGCTCGACATATTTGCGCAACAGCGGCCGGTCGAGCTTGCTCGGGTCCATATGGGCGAGCCCCTTGGCGCCGCGCCGCTCCCAATGCTCGATCAGGTCGCAAAACAATTGGCAGCCCCAGCCGACCCCGCCTTCGAGAAAGCCGAAGCGCAGATCGGGGAACCGGCGCGTCACGCCGCCCAGGAACAACGCCTTGGCGACGGCATGGCCGGCCGCGGCGAAATGGCCGATATGGTTGAAGGTGAAGTTGGTCGGCGAGTTGCGCTCGCCGTAGCTGCGGCCGCCGGTGTGGAAGGTCGGCGCGATCTTCAGTTCGCGGCATTTCCGCCAGACCGCGTCGTAATCATGCTCGCTGTCGATGCCGAGCTGGTCGAATTGCCCGACAAAGCGGGCGAGTTCGGGGGTCGCTCCCGCCGCCATCGGCAACGGCCGGCGGATGCCGCTGCCGAACATGCCGACCTTGGCGCCCAATTCTTTGGTAGCGAATTCGAGCTCGGCGATCGCTTCCTCGGGCGTGTGCATCGGAATGACCGCCGCCGGGGTCAGCCGATCGCTCAGTTTCTCGAAGTACTCGGCGGTGACGATATTGAAGCCGCGGATCACCGCGCGCCTGGTTTCGTCATCGGCGATGCGCGGGATGCCGAGCCCGGCGGTCGGATAGATGATGCCGAAATCGATGCCGAGCTCGTCGAGCCGGTCGTACAGCATCCCCGGCATCATCGCGGTGGCGCGGTCGCGGGTGTTGGTCGATTGCCGGCCCCAATTTCCTTCCATCGCGACGCCGCGCGCGGTGCGCTCGGCCACCGACAGGCTCAACGAGTCGGGGATGCGCCGCTGCGCCGCCAGAAACCCGTTCGCCCCCTTGTCGCCGACCACCTTGCGCATCTTTTCGGCAAAGACCGGCGTGTATTCGATCCAGTGCCCGTCGCCGTCGATGATCGGATGGTCGAGCTTCGCATGGACCTGTTCGGGGGTGGCATGAGCGCTCATTCTGTTCTCCTGAAAGCCGATGGCGGCGCCGCGTCCGAGCGTGCGGCAAAGCCTAGGCGCGGGCGTCGGCGAAGTCAAACCAACGCGGTGCGGGGCGAGCCTCGATCGCGGCCGATTACTTCCCGCAGCCGCGCCTGCGCTGTCGCGGCCTCTGCGCGCCGCGAACCGCGAGAATTTGCGGTTGGGCTCGCCCTGCCTGCCGAGGTCACGCGCCACAGAACCAGCCGGCCAGGCTCCGGCGCTGATGAATTTCAGGTATGGTCGAAGGCCGCCGATCGCTCAGCGGCCTTCGGGTCCGGCGGCTGTGTTGCGATCTGCCGAAGCCCCGCCGGTAAAAGTCCAAGCCGGGGAGCCGCGGCAAACGTCCGCGCCGCGCCGGCTTTGCCGCTGCAAACGGCATCAGCAGCCGTTCGAGCCGCTCGAGCCGGCGGCGGGCATCGCGGGCCCGCTGGTCGAGCTCGGCCTGCGATACGCTGCTGAACCAAAGCTCGTTCTTCAACATGACGCCCTCCACCGCAGAACGCTGCAGGCAATGCCGCAGCGATCGGTAGATATCGCGCCAAATTCGAAAGACCTGTGAACCTCGTCACATCCCGGCAGCTATTTTGCCGCGCCGGTTCTCCGGGTGAACTGCGATGCCTCGACCGTCGCTTATTCCCCGCTGTAACGCGGCAATCGCCGGCGATTTTTCTCGCGGCAACGCAAAGATCTGATTGCGCCGTTCCCGAAGGTTTGCGAGATGCCTCGCCCGCCTGGGTTTTCCTTGCGGAATGTCCGCGGCGCAGGCGGTCAGAGCCCCGCCTTTTTCAAGTATTGATCCATCGCCCCGATGACAAAATCGGCGGCCCGCCGCTGGGTTGCATGGGCGCCGACCCAAGCCAGCACCGAGCGCAACAGCCGGCCCGACAATTCGAGTTCGAAGATCGCGCGAAAGCGCGCTTCTATGGCGTCGCGATATTGCTCGGGGTCGAGCTTGCCTTTGGGCCAGGGGTCGAGCGTCTCGTCGATCGCCGCGTCGTCGAGCAACGGAATGATCGGCAGCATCCCGGGGCCCGCGGCGCCGCGAAACGCGGCCTTGTCCTCCGCACGCCACTTCTCGAACACCGGGTTGCCGTCGGCCAATACAAAACTCTCCCGCAGAAACTGCTGGCAGTTCTGTCGGCCCAGCAGATAGTCGAACCGCATGAAGGCCTGACTGGCAAAACCGATGAAGGCGCCGAGCCCGCCGCTGGCGATGGCCTCTGCCCCGGTCAGGCTGCCTCGAGTTCGGGGTCAGCATGAACCGGCTGAAAACCCCCTCGTCGGCAGCCAGCAGCAGATCGGCGGTATCGTAACGGGTCTGCTGCATCAACGTGGTCGCGACGGCTGCAAGCCCCGTCGCGAAGGTCGTGCTCGCTTCGGGACCGAGCGGAGCCCGCCCGGCGAACGGGTCGATCAACCAGACCGCCCGATTGGCCTCCTTCGGGATCGCGCGGATTGCGGTTGAGCAGCCCGGCGAGCGCGGTCCGGGCCAGCTCGATCGGCTCGTTGTCGGTCGCCCCGCCGTCCACCGCCAAAAAATGCCAGTCGTCGGGCGGGTCGGCGCCGCCATCCGGGATCATCGCGTCCCAGTCGGGCCAGTTCATCAGATAACCCCCGGCGCCGCCGGGTCCGGGCGGATAGGCGACCGGACGCCAGCGGTAATGTTCCGTCGGCCGGTTCAGCGCGCGCGCCGGAAAACCGATCGGAAACGCCGCCGTCGCCTTGGCAAAGTCGCTGAAATGCCCCCAATCCGTCGCCTGCGGCAGTCGCCGGCCGTCAAAGCCCAAGACCATTTCGTCCGGCCGCGGCTCATCGAGAGTTTGGCCGGGATAGACCAGCGCAAAGCGCACAAAGTCGGCGTGGTCGACATAAGCCTGGCTGAGCGCGTCGTTGAAATTGGTTTTGAACGGCATGCCGCGCAGGCTGGTCAGCGTGATGATGATCCGCAACGGCTCGCCGACCCATTTCCTGGCCAGAGGTTGGCCGTTCGCGAACCGGATGAGGGCCTCGGCGCCATCGTCGATCGGCTTGCCGTTCAGCAGCGAGGCAAGCTCGTTGCCGATGTCGCTCGTGTCGAGGAAGCGGTCGAGTCGCAATGTGTTGACCCAGGTATCGTAAAACGGGTTCCCAGACCCATCCGCGCCGATCGCCGTGCCGCGTGCGACATGAGGATATTTGTAGGCCAATGCGCGCGCGGCGATGGCGGCGTTGACGCCGCCGCCGGACGTTCCGGCGATCAGTTTGAGGCGAACCTCATGCTGCGGCGCGCGCCCTTCCTCCTGCGCCTTCGTCAGACAGTCCAGCGCTTCGATCAGGAAATCGACCGCCCCGGCGGTGTAGGCCCCGGCTGAGGCCGTCCCCCCGAGGACCAGGGCAAACTCGAACGCGCCGGGTCCCACAGCCGGCACATCGATGAACCAATTGTTGATGTCCTTCTCGGTCGGCGGTGTCCGGTCTATCGGCATGACGTTCCTCCCTGGCCGGCCTCGCGGACATGGCATATTTGACGCTGCGCCGGGGTTGCGGTCTCTGCCGCCGCTGCCCATTTCATGCCATAGGATCGAAGTTAGTTAATATCGTCGCGTCGGCGCTCGCGGATTATTCCCGAGCGCCGATTCTAAAACCGTGTCACCCCGGTCACATTCCGCAGCGGTTTCCAACGGTCGGATGCTGTGGCCGCGGCACGCTGCACGCGATCATGCTCGACAGGCGCAACCGATCGACGCTCGGCGTGCCCTTGGTGCAGCGCGGCTCGCGCTTTCACGCCTTTATCGGCGAAGGCCAGTGGACGATCGAGTGGGCGCGGCGAATCGTCGGCTGGGCTGAGCAGGCGGCGCCGCCAATCGCAGCGCCGCCGAGGACGGCGCTGCGATGCCGGGTGTTATTCGGCGGCGGCGCGGCTCGGGGTTTGCGCCTCGGCGAGCACCGCGGCGGCCTGTCTGGCGACGCGGGTCCCGGCAAAGAAGTTCGGGTTTTGCGTGCCCCACAGCTTGACCGCGTTCGAAAAAGTGAAGGCGCGGAAATCGTCGCTGGTGATGTGGCCGTCCTCGACCAGCTCATAGGCCTCGGGCAATGGGTGGCGCATGTCGATCACGTCGAAATGGCCGATGTCGGAGCTGAAGATCGCGTTGAGCTTCGACCCGAACGGGTTGCCGCGGCCGAACGCGGTGGCGTTCATCCGGTCGTCGGCTTCGCAGCCGAAATAGTATGGCTTGGCATAGAGATCGACCCAGTCTTCCTTGCGGGTGATCTTGCAGGCCGAGAAATCGTCGATGTTCTCGATCCCGCCGGTCAGAAATGCCTGTTCCGGGTCGGGCAGGCCGCCGCGCTCGCGCAGGGCGGCGGCGATGTCGCCGTAGCCGTATTTCTCGACCAGGCTCATCAGTTGGCCGCGGTCGAGCTTGTCCGGATGCATGCGTTCCAACGCCTTGGCGCTGCGCCGCTCCCAATGCTCGATCAGATCGCCGAACAATTGGCTGGCCCAGCCGACCCCGCCTTCGAGGAAGGCAAAACGCAGACTCCGGGAAGCGCCGCGTGACGCCGCCGAGGAAGATCGCCTTGGCGGTCGCATGGCCGGCGGCGGCGAAATGGCCGATATGGTTGTAGCAGAAATTGGTCGGCGACAGCCGCAGGCCCTGGTTGCTGCTGGCGCTGTGGAAGGTCGGCGCGATGCCCAATTCCACGCATTTCGCCCAGACCGGGTCGTAATCGTAGGCGCTGTCGATGCCGAGCACGTCGTACCACACCGCAAAGCGCGCGGTGTCGGGGTCGTTGGCCGCGGCCGCCGGCACCTTGCGCGCCATGTTGCTGCCGAACATGCCGACCTTGGAGCCCAATTGCTTGGTGACGAATTCGAGCTCGGCGATCGCCTCGTCGGGGGTGTGCATCGGGATGATCGCCGCCGGGGTCATCCGGTCGCTGAGCTTTGCAAAATAATCGGCCGAGACGATGTTGTAGGCGCGGATCACGGCGCGCCGGGTGGCGTCGTCCTGGATGCGCGGGAAGCGCAGCCCGGCGGTCGGGTAAACGACGACGAAGTCGAGGCCCGAGCTCGTCGAGGCGATCGTAGAGCAGGCGCGGCATCATCGCGGTGGCGCGGTCGAGCGTGTTTTCCGCCTGGCGGCTCCAGAACGCCGACTGGCCGATGCGCTTGTGCCGGCGCTCGGCGACGGACATCGAGAGCGCCTCGCGCGTCGTCCCCATCGCCTTCAGAAAACCGTCCGCGGCCAGATCGCCGCCGACCTTGCGCATCTTGTCGCTGAACACCGGATCGTATTCGACCCAATGCCCGTCGCCATCGACGATCGGATGGTCGATTTTCGAGTGGACCTGTTCGGGCGTCATATGCGCGCTCATGGTTTGCTCCGCAGAAATGGCAGTTCTAGCGCCCGCCATTGTGGGGTGCGCTCAAATGCCGCCGTCCTGCGTTATACGCAGGGCCGGGCATCGCAATCGGCCGGTCTATCGCAGCCGGCCGGTCTCGGATCGACGCGATAGATCGCCGCTCGTGCGGATCAGCTCAGGCGGATCAGCTCACACCGTAGAGGCGGGCGGCGTTGTCGTGGGTCAGCTTGCGCCGCATCTCCGGCGACAGATCGCTCATCTGCCGCTCGATCGCCTCGCGCGAATGGGGCCACACGCTGTCCGGGTGCGGGTAGTCCGACGCCCACAACAGATGCCCGTCGCCGAAAAACGGGATCAGCGACATCGCCGCATAATCTTCCTGGAAGGTCGCCCAGATCTGGCGCTTGAACAATTCGCTGGGCTTGGTTTCGAGCGCCGCGCCGCCCTTGTCGGCCCAGAATTCCTTGGCCTCCCACAGCCGCCAATGACGGTAGTCGAGCTCCTGGACCAGCCAGGGCAGCCAGCCGGTGCCGGCTTCGGCCATCACCATCTTGAGCTTGGGGTGGCGTTCGAGGATGCCCCACGAGAACAAATCGACAAACGGTTCGAGGAAGTTATTGAGGAACCCCTTGGTGTTCTCGAACACGCTGGCGGCCTTGCCGGCGGCGCGGCTGCCGGGCGGCACGCCAAACACCGTGATGTGCCAGGACAGCACGATGCCGCTCTGTTCAAGCAGCGCCCACAAGGGCTCCCAGGCCGGGTCGTCGAGCTTCGGTTTGATCTGGGCGATCATCAGATTGACCTGGCGCACCCCGCCCTTCGCCACCAGGCGCTGCAATTCGGCGAGCGCCGTCTCCGGGTTCTCGGGCAACATCGGCACGCCGATAAGCCGGTTCGGCGCGGCGGCGCAGAATTCCATCAGCCAGTCGTTGTAGATCCGGTAGCAGGCAACGCGCAGCACCGGGTCGTCGGTCGAGATCTGGAAGATCGGGCCGAAGATGACCTGCGTCTCGACCCCGTCGCGGTCCATGTCCTGGAGGCGCAACCCGGCGTCGGCCGGGCGCCGCTCGCTCTGGTCGTAGATGCCGCCGCGATCGAAGGCGTTGTAGATCGGCTTGATCGTCCGCGTGTCGCCGGTCGCCGGCGTCTTGCCGCCCCAGGTGCCCCACACCTTGCCGTCGCAGATCCACACCGCCTGGCCGTCGCGCTCCTCGATATGCGGCGCCCGGTCGCGCAACGCTGCGGGCAGCCGCGCCGTCCACAAATCCGCCGGCAGCTGCCCCAGATCCATGTGGTCGTCGCACGAAATCAGCTCATTGGCCATCATCGCCTCCCAATCAAAACTGGATCTTCGATCATTATCGCCGGAGGAAGAAGACCGACAAGCGTCGGCTATTCCGGTTGCGCTGCGCGCAGGCGTGCAGCGAGCGCGTCGATGACCGCGAGGGCCTGTCGCAATTCGCCGTCATTCGGCTCCGGTTTGGCGTTGCCGGGTTCCGACGGGTAGCGGAAATCAAACGCCCAGCTGCCCCAATTCTCGGCTTGCTCCACCAAATCTGCGATGTCGGAAAAATCAGGCACGGCCATCTTGCCGAGATCGGCCAACGAATGCGTCTTGCGGCTTCGCTTGCCGGCGAGCGTCAGAAACCCCTTCAGCAGCTTCTCGACCGCTTGCTGACAGTGGAAGGCGGCGATCCCGTACGAAGGCGTGGTCGGCATGCCATACAGGCGGCGACCGCGGCGCGGTCCTGCTTCCGCCACTGCAAGCCAGCGCTCGACCGCCCGCCATCGCACCCGCGGCTCCACCTGTTTCATCGGCCGCGGTCCCTCGGCTGGGCCATAAACTACGACGCCGTCGGTCGCGGCCTCCGCCGCCAACGTACCGACGACATCGCGGTATTGCTCAAAGCTCTCGGCCCGCATCGGAAAAACGTCGGCCGCGTGAGGATAGGCGCGCCGCGCCTGGTGGCGGGCCTTCCACGTCAGCTTTTCCGGCGGCGTGTCGTCGTCAACGATGACCAGGAGGTCGATGTCGCTGTCGGGTCCGGCCTCGCCGCGCGCCGTCGAACCGAACAGGATGACCCGCTGCGGTCTGAAATATTCGACCACCGGGTCGAGCAGTTGTGACGGCACCAATGCTTTTGACGGCTTCAACGGCGTCTCACAGAATGTGTCGCGATCTCGCCTCGGACGCCTCGCGCGCCGTCAGAAGAACGCCAGGGTGCGGATCTCGATGCTCTCGCGCGGGCGCGCATGCGGCGCGGCGGTCGGATCGTCGAAGGCGGTGTGTGCGGTAAAGCGGGCGCGCCCGTCCTTCAGCGAATCGTACACCTTGAACACCAATGCCTCGTCGGGCCGCATCCGCGGGAACCAGTACCAGCGATGCCCGGGGTTCCAGGTGATCGCCGAGGTCTGGCCGATGCGGTCGGGATAGCGGCGCTCGGTCACCACCATGTCGTCGGGGTCCAGGCTGCGGGCGTCGGCGATGGCGAGCGGCCAGCTTTCGACCGGGTGGCGGATCGGCCGCCACACCTGGACGATGGCAAAGCGGCGGGCGAGCAGGGTTTCGGCCTCCTCGCCCATCAGATCGCGCACCCGCTGCGGCGCCGACCATTCCGTATAATCGTTGTGCACGCGGCGCACCGGGTCGCGGATCTTGGCGGCGGCGCGCAGGGCATCGTCGGCGGTGCGCAGGGTATGATCGAACACGACAACCCGGCGGGCGCCGCTCTCGGCCATGACCAGCCTTTCCATCTCCGGGTAGTAGACCCGGCGGATTTCGATCCTCGTCATAAAAATCAGCCGACCTGGGTCGGATGATGGACAAAGCGAAAACCGTTCTTTTCGAGCGCGAATTGATCGATGTCCAATCGGCCGTTACGCAATGCTACGCGATGCTGCTCGCCGCTGCCGCCGCCGGTGCGCCGGTCCGCTTCGCCCGGGGCGCCGACCATGGTGACCGGCAAGGCCTTGGTGTCGACGAAATAATCGAGGGTGGCGTCGAGCGTCGCGGGCGCGACCTCGAGTTCGGCCAACTGGACCATCGGGGCTCCTCCAAGCGCTGCGTGCGATGATAGATTGGCGGTCGTTATGACACAACAAGCGCCGGGCCGCCGGTGCTCGGCCCCAACCGCGGAGACCGCGCCGATGCCTCCAGCCGATTCCCCGGCCGATCCCGACGCCGCCGCGCGCACGGCGTTGCGGCTGATCGGCCCCGACCCGCAGAACTGGGTCCCGGACCGACCCGGGATCGATCACAACGTCATGATCGTCGGCGGCGGGCAGAGCGGCTGCGCTTTTGCCTTTGCGCTGCGGCGGGCCGGGATCGGCAGGGTCGCGGTCATCGACATGGCCGCGGACGAGGCGCGGGCCGGGGTATGGCGCAATGCCGCCCGGATGAATGTGCTGCGCACCGCCAAGACCCTGCCGGGGCCCGAATACGGCATCGCCGCGCTGAGCTTCCAGGCCTGGTACGAGGCGCGGCACGGCGAGGCCGCCTATGCCGCGATCGAGCGCATCCCGCGCGAGGATTGGGCCGATTATCTCGGCTGGTATCGCCGATTTCTCGGCATCCCGGTCCGCTACGCCACCCGCCTGACGCGGATCGAGCCGGCGCATGAGCATTCGGCAGGCCGGCATTTCCGGCTGCATCTCGAAGCCGGCGGCGTGGCCAAGGTCGAGACCGCGCGCAAGCTGATCCTCGCCAACGGCGTCGCCGGCAACGGCGGCGCCTACCTTCCGCCGGCATTGACCGACGGACTGCCGCCGCATCGCTACGCCCATACCGCCGACCCGATCGATTTCGCCGGATTGGCGCGGCAAGCAGGTCGCGGTGGTCGGCGGCGCGGCGTCGGCGTTCGACGCGGCCGGCGTGGCGCTCGAAGCCGGAGCGGCCTCGGTCGATCTGTTCGCCCGGCGCAGCACGCTCGCCTCGTTGCCGGTAGCCCGGGTGCGCGGCTATCCCGGCGCCTACGACAATTTTCCGGCATTGCCGGATGCGGCGCGCTGGCATCAGGCGATCCGCTTTCGCCGGGCCGGCTCGACCGCACCCGCCGATGCGATCGAGCGGGTGCTGAAATATCCGAATTTCCGGCTGCATCTGGCCGCCCCGTGGCTCGCCGCGCGCGAGGAGGCGGGGCGTATCGCGGCGCAGGCGGCGGACGGCGAATTCCGCTTCGACTTCGCCATCGCCGGCACCGGCTATTTCGTCGACCCCGGCGCCCGCCCCGAACTCGCCGATTTCGCCGACCGGATATTGCTGTGGCGCGACCGCTACGCGCCGCCGCCCGAGGAACGGGACGACTATCTCGGCGCCCACCCCTATCTCGGGACGGCGCACGAATATCTCGAAAAGACCCCGGGTGCCGCACCTTATCTGCAGGACATCCACATCCAGAACCCGGCCGGCTTTGTCAGCTTCGGGGTGCCGGTCGGCGATGTGCCGAGCATGAAACGCGGCCTGCCCGCCGTGACCCAGCGCATCAGCCACGACCTGTTTTTCGCCGATTTCGCCGCGCATCGGCAGCGCCTGACCGGCGACATCGCCCCCGAATTCCCCGAGGCGCTCTACGCCGCCGCGGTGTGGCGGCCTGCCGCCGGTTAGCTTACGCCGGCCGCGAGGGAAAATCGTGCGACTTGACCGACGAAGAGCGGGCGATGCTGGCCGGCGAACTGGGCGAGCCGCGGCGCTGGGCGATCGCGCATCAGATCGCGGTCGGCGAGTTCTTCGACGCCGCCGATTTCGTCGCCGTCAGCCAGGCGCACATCATGGCCGACACCGAATCGCTCGGGCGAAGCCGGGGTGCGGTTTCTCGAAGGCCTCGCCGCTTGCCCCGAGGCCGAACGCCGGGTGCGGGTGCCGACGATCACCGATCCGCGCGGCGTCGATTTCGCCGTCTACCGCCGGCTGCGCCAGAGCGATCGGATGGCGGCGATCGAGCGCCGCGCGATCGCCGCATTGCGCGCCTTCGGCGTGCTGATGACCGATACCTGCATCAATTATCAGACGATCATGATGCCGGTTAAGGGCGAGCATCTGGCCTTTGGCGACACCGGCGTCGCGATCTACGCGAACAGCGTCGCCGGCGCCCGCAGCAATTTCGAAGGCGGGCCCTCGGCCTTGGCCGCCGCGCTGACCGGCCGCACGCCGCGCTACGGCTATCATCTCGACGCCTGCCGCCGGGCCACGAGGCGGTTCCGGCTGACCGCGGCGCCCGGCGACCTCAGCGAATGGGGCGCCCTCGGCGGCATCGTCGGCGAGGCCTGCGGCTCCTATTGGCAGGTGCCGGTCATCGACGGGGTCGAGGCGGTCCCGGGCCCCGACATGCTGAAGCATCTCGGCACGGCGATGGCGAGCTTCGGCTCGGTCGCGCTGTTTCACCTGCCCGGGGTCACCGCCGAGGACGCGGTCTTTGCCGGGCCGACGGCGCCGGCGATCGAGATCGGCCGGCCGGAAATCGACGCCTTTTTAGCCCGCTATGCCGCACCGGGCGACAAGCTCGATGTCGTCGTCTTCGGCGCTCCGCAATTGTCGCTGTTCGAGATCGAGCGCGTGGCGCAGGCATTCGACGGACGACAGATCCACCCCGGCACGACGGTGCTGGTGACCACCTCGCCCGAGATCAAGCACGCCGCCGACCGCATGGGCCTGACCGAGCGGATCGAGAGCGGCCGGCGCCGTCGTCGCGCAGGGCATCTGCTTTTACCAGAGCTATGCCCGCGAGATGGCCGAGGCCAATGGCTGGACCCGGCTGATGACCAACTCGGCGAAGCTCGTCAACATCATCGGCGGCTATGGCTACCGGCCGTGCCTGGCGAGCCTCGAACGCTGCGTCGATTCGGCGGTCGCGGGCAAGGTGCTGTGATGCCGATCCTGCTGCGCTGCCATAAGGGCGTCGGCCCGGCGGTCGTCGGCACGGCGCTGGTCGCCGCCGACAATTTCAGCGCGCGCTACGATCTCGACCGCAGCAAGGGGATTTTCTCGCGGCCGACCCACAAACTCGCCGGAAAGAGCTATGTCGACCGCATCCTGGTGCTCGACAACGCCAAGGGCGGCGTCGCCACCGCCTGGATGCTGCACGAGATGAGCGCGCGCACGATCGTGCCGCGCGCCTTGATCTTCAACCGGGTCAACCCGATCCTGGCGCAGGGTGCGGCGTTCGCCGACGTTGCCCTGGTCGACCGCTTTGCCGACGGCGATGTGACGCAGCTGTTCCGCACCGGCGACGAACTGCGCGTCGACCCTGCCGCCGGTCTCGTCGAGATTTTGAACCGGGACGGGTGACGTGGCTCACTCGATCGAACATTCGTTCCGGATCAACCGCGCGCGCTGGGACGAACTCGTCGATATCCACCTTCGCTCGCCCGATTATCGCGTCGCCGCGTTCAAAGCCGGCGAGGACCATCTTCATCCGATCGAGGCGGCCGAGATCGGGCCGATCGCAGGCAAGCGGCTGCTCCATCTGCAATGCCATTTCGGGCTCGACACGCTGTGCCTGGCGCGCCGCGGCGCCATGGTCAGCGGGCTCGATTTCTCGCCGGTTGCGATCGCCGCCGCCCGCGCGCTCGCCGAAGAGACCGGGATCCCGGGCCGTTTCGTCGTCGGCAATGTCTATGACGCCCCGGCGCTGATCGGGGAGCGGTTCGACATCGTCTATGTCAGCTGGGGCGCGATCAACTGGCTGCCCGATATCGCGGGCTGGGCGAAAATCGTCGCCGAGATGCTCGATGCCGGCGGTTTTCTTTATTTGCTCGAAGGCCATCCGCTGGCGATGGCCCTGGAGCAGGAACATGCCGACGCCCCGATCCTGCCGACCTGCGATTATTTCCAAAACCAGGGTCCGCTCGTCAATTTTGCCGCGACGAGCTACACCGGCGACCCCGATCCGGTCGCCCATCGGGAGATGCACGAGTGGATCCACCCGCTGGGTGCGGTGGTCACCGCGCTGATTGCGGCAGGGCTGGCGCTCGACTGGCTGCACGAGCACGACCGCGTCGCCTGGCGGATGTTTCCGTGCCTCGAAGAGGCGGCGGACCATATGTGGCGGCTGCCCGCCGGACGGCCGTCACTGCCGCTCGCCTATTCGCTCCGAGCGCGCAAGCCGGCTTAATCGGGCAGGCTGAATACTTCCTCGGGCTGGTGCAGGCCGCGGACCGGGTGAAAGCCCAACGAGACCAGCGGCTGCGGGCAGATTTCGGCGAAGGCGGCCGAGGTCAGCAGCGGGCGCAGCAGCCGCTTGGTCAGCCCCTCGATGCGCGAGGCGAGGTTGACCGCCGGGCCGATCACGGTGAAGTCGAGCCGGTCGGCGGCGCCGACATTGCCGTAGATGACCTCGCCGAGATGCAACCCGATCCCGGTGCGCAGCTCTGGGTCTTCGCGGGCCCGGCGGGTCCGGTTGATCTCGGTCAGGCGATCGAGCCCCTGGATCGCGGCTTCGAGCGCGCGTCGGCTCGACGGGGCGAAATCCTCGTCGTCGTCGGCCGGAAAGATCGCCAGCACCCCGTCGCCCATGAACTTCAGCACCTCGCCCTTGTTCTCCTCGATCGGCGACACGATCGCGTCGAAATAGTCATCGAGCAATGCGATGACCGCGTCGCCTGTCAGCCGGTCGGACAAACCGGTAAAGTTGCGCATATCGGTCATCATGATGACCGCCCGCAGCCGCTCGCCCTGGGCCCGCAAAATTTGGCCGGCGAGGATGCGCCGGCCGGCCTGCGGTCCGAGATAGGTGTCGAGGAGATTGGCGCTGATCCGGCGGACCTCGCGGGTCTCGACGATCGCCGCCAAGGCCGGGTTGATCTCTTCGAGCTTGGCGATGTCGGCCTCGCTGAACCCGCCTGCCCGGTCGGTCGCCCAGGCCACGGCCGGAAACCGCCGAAAGCTGCGGTTCAGCGCCAGCGCGAAATAGTCGGTGCCGCCCGCCTTGCGGATCTTCTCCAGGAGCGGCATGTCGGGGATCGGGCGGTCGAGACGGAAGCGGACCGGCGTCCCGCGCTCGACCGTCGTGCGGATCGGGCTCAGCCGATATTCGTCGGTCGCCTCCGAGCCGTGCAGAATGCGGTAATCCTCGATGATCTTGCGCTCGCGCCACCAGCGCGCCCCGACGCCGCGGATCTGCGGGTGCAGCGTGCCGATATGAAGGCTCGCCCGCCACAGCGGCACATTGTCGCCGAGCAGGCGCCAGCACAGCTCGTCGAACAGCTCGACCTCGCTCTCGATCTGCGGCCCGTCGACCAGCAGCCAGTGCGCGATCTGCCCGCCCAGGATCGGCGCGCCCAGTCCGGTATAGGCGCCCTCGATGCGAAACAGCTCCTCGCCGCTGGTCGTCGCAGCGGCCGGCGGGGCCGGGGCGGTCAGGGTCAGATCGGTATCCATCGGCACAGCTGTCGCCTCGGCGGGCCCACGGGGGCGTTCCGAAGGCGTTAGATAGGGTGCCGTGCGCCGATTGCGACCGTGGCGGTTCTCTTGCCGCACTGCGTACTCTAACCTGCGTTCGATGCATGTTTCGAGAATCCGCGGAGACAGCGATGACGGCTTTCACCACCCGGCCCGAGATTCGCGGCACGTTCGGCGCGGTTGCCTCGACCCATTGGATCGCCTCGGCGGTCGGCATGAGCATGCTCGAAAAAGGCGGCAACGCCTTTGACGCCGCCGCCGCCGCCGGTTTCACATTGCAGGTCGTCGAGCCGCATCTGAACGGCCCGTTCGGCGAGGCGCCGATCCTCGCCTGGAGCGAGGCCAATCGCCGCTGCGACATGATCTGCGGCCAGGGAGTGGCGCCGGCCGCGGCGACGATCGACCATTTTCGCCGGCTCGGGCTCGACCTGGTCCCGGGCAACGGACTGCTCGGCGCTACGGTGCCGGGCGCCTGCGGCGCCTGGCTGCGGCTGTTGCGCGATTGGGGGACGATGCCGCTCGCCGAGGTCCTGGCGCCGGCGATCGGCTATGCCGAGCACGGCTATCCGGTCGTCCCCCGGATCGCCGATACGGTCTCGGCGGTGGCCGAACTCTTCCGGCGCGAATGGCCGAGTTCGGCGGCGATCTATCTGCCGCACGGCATGCCGCCGCAGCCCGGCCAATTGTTCCGCAACCCGGCATTGGCCGCGACCTGGCGGCGCGTCCTCGCCGAATCCGGCGGCGGCGACCGCGAGCGCCGGATCGACCGCGCGTCCGCCGCCTGGTATCGCGGTTTTGTCGCCGAAGCGGTCGACCGGTTCTGTCGCCGCGAAGCCGTGCTCGACGCGTCCGGGCGGCGTCATCACGGGCTGCTGACGGCCGACGATCTGGCGCGGTGGGAAGCGCCGGTCGAGGACCCGGTCACGTTCGACTATCACGGCTGGACCGTCGCCAAGGGCGGGGCGTGGAGCCAGGGGCCCGTATTGCTGCAGACGCTCGCCCTGTTGCAAGGGTTCGATCTCGACGATCTCGATCCGCTCGGGCCCGATTTCGTCCATCTCGTCGTCGAATGCCTGAAGCTCGCCTTCGCCGACCGCGAGGCCTGGTACGGCGACCCGGATTTTGTCGACGTGCCGATGCCCGCGTTGCTCGAGCGATGCCTATAACGACCGGCGGCGCCGGCTGGTCGGCGATCATGCCTCGCTCGAATTATGCCCGGGGAGCCCCGCCGGCCGGCCGCCGTCGGTGCCGGCGGGCGGGCGCGAGGCGGCGCTTGCCGCCGGGCTCGGGGAGCCGACCAGCGGCGGGCTCGGCGAGCCGACGGTCGGCCGCGAAGGGGTGGTCGCCGGCGACACCTGCCACGTCGATGTCGTCGATCGCTGGGGCAACATGGTTTCGGCGACCCCGTCGGGCGGCTGGCTGCAAAGCTCGCCGGTCATTCCGGAACTCGGCTTCTGCCTCGGCACCCGCGGCCAGATGTTCTGGCTCGAAGAGGGCTTGCCGGCGAGCCTCGCCCCCGGCAAACGCCCGCGCAGCACGCTGTCGCCGTCGTTGGCGTTCAAGGACGCAGAGCCCTATCTCGCCTTCGGCACGCCGGGCGGCGACCAGCAGGACCAGTGGTCGGTGCTGATGTTGCTGCGTCATATCCACCACCGCATGAATTTGCAGGAGGCGATCGACTGCCCGGCTTTTCATACCGAGCATATGCCGAGCTCGTTCTACCCCCGCGCCGCCCATCCGGGCGTCGTAGCGATCGAGGATCGCTTCCCGCCGGCGACGCGGGCGGCGCTTGCCGGCCGCGGCCATCGGGTCATGGTCGGCGGGTCGTGGTCCGAGGGCCGTCTCTCCGGCTGCGCCCGCGAGACGACGCCGGACGGCATGATCGTCAAGGCCGCCGCCAACCCGCGCGGCATGCAGGGCTACGCCGTCGGGCGCTGAACCGGAGGCCGGCGCGCAGCCGGCGGGCCGGGCGCCGTTGTCGGCTGGGGCAAGCGGTTGCAGCAAGGCGTCCCAATGCCCGCCGGCACCCGTGGCCGGGCGGGGGTCAATTCAATCGGCGCTTGTCCGGCATCGCAGGGCTGCTCTACCATCGGTCCGCGTCACTGCTGCGGCGGCAGGCCGACGACCGGGCCGCGCCGGAAGCTGATCAGGGAAGTCGATCCGGGCGCGGATCGGGAGGCATATGACCAAAATCCATCGGCAATTGCGGTGCGGGGCGGTCGTCGCGGGCATTCTCGCACTCGTTCTCGGCGGTGGCGCGGCGCCGAACCGAACGCGACCGCGGTGCAGATCATGCCGCGCGATATCGCGGCCGCCGACGTTTCCGTCATCGGCGAGGGCGGCGACCCGGCATTGCCCTTGGCCGATACCGTACCGGCAGCGGGCGCCGCACCGTCGCCGGGGCCGAGACTGCGCACCGGCGCTCGGCGGCGCCGCAGCCGGCACCATCCTTCTATCCCGGCGACCTCTCGTATTTCGGCGGCCATGTGCTGACCGAGACCACCTTTTACAACATCTATGTCAACTGCAAGGATGTCGCCGCGTGCTGGGGAAACCCGCACGCCTTTCAGGTCGATCTGTTCAACAGCAGCTTTATCCACGTAGTCGACCAATACGTTCTCGGGTCAACCATCGGCAGCGATCGCTTCGTCGCGAGCCCAAAGGCAATTCACGTCGTCCAATCGCTGCCCAACCCCGCGTTGCTGGTGCGCGATATCGGGCCGATCGTACAAGCAGCGGTCAAACGGCTCAATCTTGATCAATCCGAAATATCGCGCATTCTTCGAAGTATTCCTGCCGGCCGGTCAGGACGTATGCGCGGACTCTGACCCTAACCAATGCTATTCCCCGGACGTACCGGCAAATTTCACATATTGCAGCCTGCGAGCCAGCGTCGTCTTTCACGGCGGCGGTCCCGGCTCGGGTCATGTGCTGTACGGCGCGATGCCTTATCAGAACGTCCACTCAGCGTCCCAAGCCGATGCCGCGCCGATACCTTCGGCCCAACGCCGACGCCGAACGGTCTGCTGATCAATTCGATGGATAACGGCATCGAGACGCAGCTGCTTCAAGCGATCACCAATCCCGACTTCGACGCCTGGTACGCCTCCACGAAAAATCGGATCAGCAACGGCAATACGATCACCGGTCAAATCGTCAACTGCCTGCGACTGGCACAAATTTCCGTTTACGATCGGCGCACACGACTACCAGGTGACGCTCGCCTACTCGAACAAGTACCACGCCTGCGTTACGGTGCAGTGACGCAGTTCGCGGCCGAACAGCGCAGGTTGGGAGAGACGCCAGATGCCCAAGGTCACCTACATCGAATTCGACGGGACCGAGCATCGGGTCGAGGTTCCGGCCGGTCTCTCGGTGATGCGCGGCGCGGTCAACAACGCCGTGCCCGGCATCGATGCCGATTGCGGCGGCGAATGCGCCTGCGCTACCTGCCATGTCTATGTCGATCCCGCCTGGCTCGACGCCATCGGCATGCCGACGCCCGGGTCGATGGAGGAAAGCATGCTGAGTTTCGCCGCCGCGGCGGCGCCCAATTCGCGCCTGTCGTGCCAGATCGCGATGCGCGACGAATTGGACGGGCTGGTCGTGCGCATGCCCGAGGGCCAGCACTGAGCAGGCATGCGCTGCTTCCCGAGAATGGCGGCCGAACAGTTCCGGTCAGCGCTGAGAGGCAGACGGCGCACCGCCCGATCCGGAGCGCCCGCCGTCGATGACGAGATGCGTGCCGGTGATGTCGCCCGCCAAATCAGAGCATAGGTACATCACCACATTCGCCACTTCTTCCGGCGTCGCATAGCGCCCGGTCGGCGTGTTCGCGCTGTTTGCGTCATGGACCGCCCTCGGGTCTCCAGGATTCCGCTGCGCCTCCAGCGAGCGCATCATCCGCGTCTCGACCGGGCCGGGACATACGGCGTTCACCCTGATGCCCAGCCGCGCGACATCCGCAGACGCGACCTTGGTCAATCCCAATACGCCGTGCTTTGAGGCGACGTAGGGCGCCATGCCGGGCCCGCCGAACAATCCCGCCACCGATGCGGTATTCACGATGGCGCCGCGCCCTTGTTTCAGCATCACCGGCAGCACATGGCGCATACCGAGGAATACGCCCTTCAAATTTACGCTGATCACGGCATCGAAGACCGCCTCCTCATACTCCTGCGTGGGTGCGACCTTGCCCTCGATACCGGCATTGTTGAAGAAGCAGTCGATCGCACCAAAGGCATCCAGCGTCGCCTTGACGTAGTTCTGCACGTCGCCGGATTTCGTGACGTCCGCGTAGACGAAGCGCGCATCGCCGCCGCGCTGGCGTACCAGTGCGGCGCTTGCCTCGCCCTCTGTCGGGTCGAGATCGACCACCACGACCTTGGCGCCACCCCGGGCGAAGCCGAGTGCACTGGCGCGGCCGATGCCGCCACCGCCGCCGGTGATCAGCGCCACCTTGCCTGCAAATTCCATCTGACATTCCCCGCTGAGACATTCGTCCATAAGAATGTGCGTCCGAGGCCGCAAGGTCGAATCCTGATAACGCAGCGGCGTGACCGAGCCGCCGATCGGGTGCAAGATGGCACGACCCGCTGGAAACGCGCCGAGACCCTTGGGAGTGCCCCGTGCCCGAACCGCCCTACCCCATCGAGCTGAGCCCGCCCGATATCGACCCCTATCGCGCCGGCAATACCGGCGTCGACTTCGTCACCAGCTTTGACAGTGGCGTTACCGGACCGCATGTCCTGGTGACCGCGCTGACGCACGGCAACGAGATCTGCGGGGCGATAGCCCTCGACCGGCTGTTTCGCGCCGGATTGCGGCCCCGGCGGGGCAAGCTCACTTTGAGCTTCAACAATGTTGCCGCCTATCGCCGTTTCGACCGCCGCATGCCGACGGCTTCGCGGTATATCGACGAGGATTTCAACCGGCTGTGGCGCCCGGCGACCCTCGACGGGCCGCGCCAATCGACCGAGCTCGCCCGCGCCCGCGAGCTGCGGCCGTTTATCGATGCGGCCGATTTCCTGCTCGACATCCACTCGATGCAATCGGCGACGGCGCCGCTGATGCTGGCCGGGGTTCTGCCCCGCTCGGTCGCGCTGGCCCGGCAGGTCGCCAGCCCCGAGCTCATCGTCAGCGATGCCGGACATGCGGCCGGGCCGCGGATGCGCGATTACGGCGGTTTCGGCGATCCCGGTTCGGCCAGGACCGCGTTGCTGATCGAGGCCGGGCAGCATTGGCAACGGCGGACGGCCGAGGTCGCCACCGACGTCATGCTGCGGTTTCTGGTCGCCGTTGATACGCTGTCGCGCGACGAGGCCGAGCGGCTGGCCGGGCCGGAATTCGGGATATCGACGCCGCAGCGACTGATCGAGGTCACCGAAGCCGTGACGATGACCGGCGAGACATTCGAATTCTCCGGCGATTACCGTGGGCTCGAAATATTGTCGCCGCGGGGCGCCCTGGTCGCTCGTGACGGCGACCGCGAGGTGCGCACGCCCTATGACGATTGCGTGCTGATCATGCCGTCGCGCCGTCCGGTCAGAGGGCAGACGGCGGTCCGCCTCGGCCGTTACGTGGGGTGAACGAGACGCCGGCCCGGGCCGCGACGCACCCCAAGCGGAGCTTTCCGCCGATCGTCGGCGCCGATGCGCGGGTCCTGGTGCTCGGCACCCTGCCGGGCGAGGAATCGCTGCGGCGCCGGCAATACTACGCCCACCCGCGCAACCTGTTCTGGCCGATCCTGTTTGCGCTGTTCGATGCGGCGCCGCCGGCGGACTACCCGGCGAGACTGGCCTTCGCCATCGCCCGCCGGGTCGCGTTGTGGGACGTGTGCGCGCAGGGCGAGCGCGACGCCAGCGCCGATGCGACGATCCGCCGGGAAGAGCCGAACGCGATAGAGGCGCTGCTCGATGCCCACCCGCTGATCCGCGCCGTCGCCTTCAACGGCACCGGCGCGCGCCGCCTTTACGACCGTCACTTCCGGCGGCGCGGCGCTCTCGCCTATCTTGCCCTGCCCTCGACCAGCCCGGCCCATGCCCGTCTCGATTTTGCCGCCAAGCTCGACGAATGGTCGGCATTGCGCGAAATCCTGTGTCGGCAGCCCCAGGCCTGATAGAGAGGCGGAATTCGGCGGGTCCCTGCCCTCCCCGGCCCTATTGCGCCGCCGAGGAGACCTCAGCGCCCGGCGGGCGCCGGGGCGGTGTCGACCTCGGCAGCGTGCTCGATCAAATTCGCCTTCATCGCGATCAGCATATCGAGCAGGCGGCTGCGGTCCGGCTCGGCGATCCCGGCGAGGGCTTCTTCGCGCACCTCGGCGGCCAGTGCAAAGATCCGGTCGAGCAGCGGGTAGGCGGCTTCGGTCAAATAAAGGAGATGGGCGCGACGATCTTTTCGATCGGGACGGCGCTCGATCAGCTCGGCCAGCTGCAGCCGGTCGAGGAGCCTGGCGAGGGTGATCGGTTCGAGATCGAGGATCTGCGCCAGCGCAGCCTGGTTGATGCCCTCCTGACGGGCGAGATAAGCCAGCACCGAGGATTGCGCCCGGGTCAGTCCGAGCGAGGCGGCGCGCGCCCGCTGCTCGAACCGCTTGCGCAGCAGGCGCGCCACGTCGTTCAATACAAAACCGAGGGTGCGGCTCGGGATTTCATGTTTCATGGCAATCCGGGACCACGCCATTCCCGATTATATGCAGGCCGTTGTCAGCCGGCCAGCAGAGCGCGCATGCCAGCCTTGCTCGCCGGTTGACAGCCCCCGAGCGCGGTGGTGCAGTTTGACCCTTGTCCCGAGCTGTTGCACCCGCCGATGAAAGCCCCCGCCTTCGAATATGTCCGGCCGCGCGATCTCGGTGAAGCGATCGATCTGTTGGCGCGGAGCGCCGGCGAGGCCCAGATCATCGCCGGCGGGCAATCGCTGATGGCGATGATGAATTTGCGGATCGCCGCACCGCGATTGTTGGTCGACATCGGCAGGCTGTCCGAGCTTTCGGCGGCCGAAGAAGACGGGGACGCGGCGACCTTCGGCGCCTGCGTGACTCATGCCGCAATCGAGGATATGCGGGTCCCCGATCCGTCGCGCGGGCTGATGCCTCGGGCCGCGGCGAGCTTGGCCTATCGCGCGATCCGCACCCGCGGCACGATCGGCGGCAGCCTTGCCCTGGCAGACCCGGCGGCCGAGTGGCCGGCGGTGTTCGCCGCCCTCGACGCCGACATCATAGTGTGTGGTCCGAACGGCCGGCGCTCGCTGAAATGCGCCGAATTCGCCAAAGGGATCTATGAGACCGGGCTCGGCCAGGACGAGATCGTGGAACGCGTGCGCATCGCCAAGCTGTCGCCCGATTCGCGATGGGGTTATGTGAAGCTCTGCCGCAAGGCCGGCGAGTTCGCCGATGCGCTCGCCGTGGCCGTCATCGACCCGGCGCGCGGCCATAGCTCGGATCGTCATCGGCGCGGCGAACGGCGCGCCGCTGGTGCTCGACTCCGCGTCGCAATTGTCGGCCGAGAGGCGTCGCGACATCGAGACGCTGCGCCAGGCCGTCGGCGTCGATCTCGATCAAGCAGCCGGCCGGAATTTCGACATGTTCCAGCGCACCCTTCACACGGTCGCGGCAATAAGGGCGGTGCAGCAGGCGGCGTCATGACCGCGATCCGCCTCCGGGTCAACGACGCCGCGGTCGCAGACGACGTGCCGCCGCGTTTGTCTCTCGCCGATTTTCTGCGCGAACGGCGCAACCTGACCGGGACCCATCTCGGCTGCGAGCACGGCGTGTGCGGCGCCTGCACCGTCCTCGTCGACGGCGAACCGGCGCGCGCCTGCCTGATGCTGGCGGTCGCCTGCGACGAGCGCGAGGTGCGGACCATCGAGGGCTTCGCCGGCGATCCCGCGATGGCGGCATTGCGCACCGCCTTTCACCGCAATCACGGGCTGCAATGCGGCTTTTGCACGCCGGGGATGCTGATCACCGCGCATGATCTGATCACCCGCGGGCGGGCCGGCTCCGAGCAGCAGATCCGTCAGGGGCTTGCAGGCAATATCTGCCGCTGCACCGGCTACGCCAACATCGTCGCCGCGATCGCCGCGGCTGCGGCCGAGCTGAAGGACAAACCCGTCGATGCCGGATGACGCTCCCCCCGGCGCCGGATGGGGCGTCGGCGCTTCGCTGCTGCGCCGCGAGGACGACCGGCATCTGCACGGCCGCGGCCAGTTCGTCGCCGACATCAAATTGCCGGGCACGATGGAGGTGGCGTTTGTCCGCACCCCGCACGCCCATGCCCGCATCAAGTCGATCGCGGCGCCGCGCGAGGCCCGCGAACGGGTCTTTACCGCTGCCGACCTGCCGCAGATCGCGCCGATCCGGGTCGTCACCCAGGCGGCGGGCGCCAAGTCGCCGCCCTGGCCGCCGCTCGCGACCGACAAGGTCCGCTATGTCGGCGAGGCGATCGCGGCCTGCCTCGCCCCGACCCGGGCCGAGGCCGAGGACCTCGCCGAGGCCGTCGCCGTCGAGTTCGAGGTCTTGCCGGCGGCGGTCGATGCCCGACGCGACATGCGCGGCAGCCCTGCCCTCGTCCATGAGCATTGGGGCGACAATCTGTATCTGGAACGGACGATCGAGGGCGGCGACATCGAGGCCGCCGCGCGCGCCGCCGAAATCACGGTGACGCGCCGCTACCGCATGAACCGGCAGTCGGGAATGCCGCTCGAAGGGCGTGCGGTGCTCGCCTATCGCGACCACCGGCTCGATGAGGTCGTAATCTACGCTTCGACGCAGACGCCGCACACGATGCGCGTCGCGATTGCCGAGATTCTCGCCATCGACGAACGCTCGATACGCGTCGTCGCACCCGATGTCGGCGGCGGGTTTGGGCCGAAAGCGCGGCTCTACCCCGAGGAGATCATCCTGGCGGCGCTGGCGCTGAAGCTCGATCATCCGGTGCGCTGGGTCGAGGACCGCACCGAGCATCTGTTGACGGCCGCGCATACCCGCGACCATCATTACCGGGTCACCGCCTATGCCGACCGGCAAGGCAAAATCCTCGGCGTCGATGCCGAGATCACCGTCGATGCCGGGGCCTACGGCATGTGGCCGCAAGGCCCCTATTCCGAGACGAATATGGCGGCCAGGTGCCTGCCGGGGCCGTACGCGATCGCCAATTATCGGGCGCAAACCTACACGGTGGCGACCAACAAGGCGCCGTTCGGCCCCTATCGCGGGGTCGGACGCACCGGTGCGTGCTTTGCGATCGAGCGGACCATCGACGAGGTCGCGCGCGCGGTCGGACGCGACCCGGTCGAGGTGCGCACCGAAAACATGATCCGATCCGACCAGATGCCGTACGCCTCGATCGGCGGGATGAATTACGATGCCGGCGACTATGCCGCCGGCGTGCGGTTGTGCGCCGAGCTGCTCGATCTGCCGGCCGTGCGCGAGCGGCAACGGCAAGGCGAGCCCGACGGCCGGCTGGTCGGCATCGGGTTCGCCGCCTTCACCGAGCAGACCGCGCATGGCGCCGCCGAATTCGCCGCGCGCGGCGCCGCGATCATTCCGGGGTTCGAGAGCTGCACCGCGCGCATTCTGACCGACGGCAGCGCGGTGCTGATGGTCGGCATCCAGTCGCACGGCCAGGGGCTGGAGACGGCGCTGTCGCAGATTGCCGCGCAGGAACTCGGCATCGACCCGGCGCGGATCGCGGTGCGCCACGGCGACACCGAAAGCACCGCCTTCGGGTTTGGGACTTTCGCCTCCCGCAGCATGGTCATGTCGGGCGGTGCCGTGGCCCGGGCCAGTCGGATATTGCGCGACAAGCTGACCCGCATCGGCGCCCACCTGCTGCAAGCCGATCCGGCCGAGGCGCGCTATGCCGACGGCGCGGTATGGGGGCCGCAGGGCTCGGTCACCGTGTCCGAAATCGCCAAGGTCGCGCATCTGCGGATGGATGGGCTGCCGCCGGGGGTCGATCCGCTGCTCGACGCGACCGCGACCTACGAGCCGGCGATCGGCACCGGCGTCTTTTCCTACGCGACGCACGGCGCCACCGTCGCGGTCGATCCGCAGACCGGCTTTATCGAAATCCTCGATTTCGCGGTCGCCGAGGATTGCGGCACGATGGTCAACCCGATGATCGTCGCCGGTCAGATCCAGGGCGGCGTCGTCCAGGGCATCGGCACCGCGCTCTACGAGGAAATCCCCTACGACGAAGCCGGCCAGCCGCTCGTCGGCACCCTCGCCGATTACCTGCTGCCGGGCGCGGCGGAAATGCCGACGGTCAAGATCGGCCATCTCCACACCCCGACACCGCACACCGAATACGGCATGAAGGGGATGGGCGAAGGCGGTGCGGTCGCCCCGCCGGCAGCCATCGCCAACGCCGTGCGCGACGCCCTCGCCGCCATCGGCGCCGAGGTCAACGAGACCCCGATCACCCCGCGGCGGGTGCTGGCGGCGATAGCCAAGGCGCGAGGGGACGAGAGCCCGAAAGGTGTCCCGAAAACGGACGCCTGAAGCTTCCGCAGCCTGTTAAGGTCGGACACCCAGGCCGGGCCAACAAGGCGGTGCCCGCCGGATGGATACGACGTATCGTGGATGCGCGTTTCGCAATGCAATGAAAGGTGGCGAACATGGGAAGGCTCGACGGCAAGGTTGCAGCGGTGACGGGCGGGGCATCGGGGATCGGCGAGGCGACGGTCAGGCGTTTCGTCGCCGAGGGCGCGAGCGTGGCATTCTGCGATCGGGACGGCGAGCGCGGCCAGCGCGTGGCGGCCGAGCTCGAGACCGCCGGCGCCAAGGTCGCCTTCACGCAGGCTGACGTTGGTACCGAGGCCGCATGCCTCGCCTTCGTCAACGGTGCCGCGCAGAAGTTCGGGCGCCTCGACATCCTCGTCAACAATGCCGGCATCCGCAAATACGAGAAGGTCGACGAGGCGAGCGCGGCGAGCTGGAACGAGATCCTCAACGTCAACCTGATGAGCTACGTCTTCTGCGCCAAGGCGGCGGTTCCGCTGATGCGCCGCAACAAGGGCGGCGCCATCGTCAACATCGCCTCCGTACGTTCCGTCGTCGCAGGCGGCGGCAACCTGCAGTACGACACCACCAAGGCCGCGGTCGCGGGCTTGACGCGGGCGCTCGCCGCCGACCACTCGCCGGAGGGCATTCGTGTGAACGCCGTCGGCCCTGGCCCGATCTTCACGCCGTTCCATCAGCGCCGCATCGCAGCTGCCGGCGAGACCGTCGAGCAGTACAACGCCAAGGCCGCACAAGGCACCATGCTGAAGCGCCCGGGCAGGGCCGAGGAGGTCGCCGCCGCGATCCTGTTTTTGGCCTCCGACGATGCCTCCTACGTCACCGGCGCCCTGCTGTTCGTGGACGGCGGTATGACGGCGCTGTGAGGAATATTCAGCTATCGATGTCAGGCAAATAGTCGCGGATTTTGCTTGACCTTACGCGCTACGCGATCACTGGGCGGCGCGGCGAAG
>CAVPBN010000052.1:0-40359 GCA_963701815.1 uncultured Alphaproteobacteria bacterium | reverse complement strand
CTGCCCGCAGATCCGATTCAGTGAGGCACGGCGCGACCGGGGCGTCATTGATGTTGCGGCACATCCGCTTAACGGTTTGGCAAGCGTTATTCGGTAATACGCAGCCTCTACACCGCGCAATCGGGTAGTCGGATCAGTCCGAGTGCGACCTCAGCCAAATCGTGGATCGCGGCGGGTCCGCGAATGCCGCGACTTGGCGACAGGTCCGAGAGACCGACCGGCGACGTTGAATTCATGAGGTCCAGCCATGTCAGCAACATGCCGGGTGCACGCGATACTGTGGAGGACGGTCGCCGCAGCGGCGGCATGGCTCGCGGCCGGCGGCGGAGCGGCGCAGGCTGCGGCGGCCCTCGGCGAAATCGTCACCCCTCCTTCGGGCGTGGAAAAGCCCGCCGATGTCGGGTTGCGTGCCCATACCAATGTGGAGGTGTTCGTCCCGGCGGGCGGTCTCGGCCCCGGCGGGCCGCAGCCGTTCTCGGGCTATCTGATCGAGACGCCGGCATCGCTCGCCTGCGCCTACAGCCTGGTGACCCCCATCCCGGGCTGCAACCCGTACAAGGTGACCAGGAACCCCACTGGCGGGTCGAACGCCATAGCAATCGTCGACGCCTACGATTACGCCGCGGCAAAGGACGACCTGACCGTCTTCAGTAAGACATTCGGTTTGTCCGCGGCAAATCTCACGGTCGTCTACGGCACGGGCAACCCGAGTGACGGTTGCAAGAGCGGCGCGCAACCGTCGAGTGCCTCGCGCACCGGCTGGGATCTCGAGGCGGCGACCGATATCGAATGGGCGCACGCGATGGCCCCGTCGGCCAAGCTCTACCTGGTGGAAGCCAAAACGAACTTGTTGACCGATATGTTGAACGCCGTCGGCGTGGCCACCGCATGCGTGCAAAAAAGTACGAAAGGCCAAATCTCGAATAGCTGGGGCACCGCGGAGTTCTCCGGAGAACCTGCTTACGACGGCACTTTTACCGGGGCCGGCGTCGTCTATTTTTTTCGCCGCAGGCGATATTTCCGCAACCGGGAATTCGCCGGGAGTGTCGTACCCGGCCGCCTCCCCGAACGTCGTCGGCGTGGGCGGCACCACATTCAGCCGCAACCAAATCACTGGAAGCTACCAGAGCCAAGCCGTCTGGAACGTCAATTATCCGCCGGGCGGGATTCGGATCGGGACCGGCGGCGGTCCCAGCGCCTATGAAGCCATCCCTATCTTTCAAAGCGGCATTTCGACCATCGTGGGCGGCGCTCGGGGTACGCCGGATCTTGCCGCTCTCGCCGATCCTCAGACCGGTGTGTGGGTCTACAATTCGACTTACGCTCTTCCCCCTGCCGCGTGGTACCAGATCGGCGGTACCAGCGTTGCGACACCGGTCACGGCCGGCATCTTCAACAAGCTCGGCTTGTTTTATTCGTCCAGCAAAACGGCGCTCGCCGATATTTACGCGAAAACAGGAAGCATCAGAACAAAATACACGACCGACATCAACAGCGGTCTCTGCGGCCCGAACGGCGCGATCACGACGGGCGGCTATCCCGGCGGTTTCGGCTCGCCTTACGATCCCAACTGGATCGAAGCCACCACCGGCCTCAGCTGGGATTGGTGCACCGGTTGGGGCACCATGCACGGGCCCAAGTGACGGGGCGGAGCGGGCGGTAGAGGGCGCCGGTCGCGATCGCCAGACACCGGCAGAGGATCGCGGCTTCCGGCGGCGCCGGGCCGCCCGCCGACGCTCGACACGGCTGGGCATTCTCGATCATCATGCCGATGATGCGGCGCTCGTGCTACGCTCGCGAGCTCGATCGCGCCGCCCGAGGAAACGCCCGTGATGCCGCACTCTTCCGACGATCCGCCGAGCGAGCGGGTCAGCGTGGATCCGCCGGCCTTCATGCCCACCGAACCGGCAACAAGCGCGCCGGCAGAGCAATTCCCGACCACCGGGACCCTGCCGGCCGGCGAACCGCCGCGACGCGCGCGTCGGCGCCGGCGGCGCAGGCCACCGCGTCCGCCCGGTCTCGATCAACCCCGCGACCCGGCCGCGGAGACTTTGGCGCCGGACGAAAACGCGGCGTCCGCCGGCGCGACGCCGGCGGACGAGACACCGGAGAACGGTCCCGGGACCGATCCGGGGGCAACCCAAGCGACCGATCGCCCGCGCCGCCGCCGCCGGCGTCGTCGGCCGCTGCGCGACCCATCTGCGCAACCGGCCGCTGCGGTCGCCGCAGCGTCTGACGAGACGCCGGCCGGAGAGCGTGCACCGACCGGCGCGACGCCGGCCGCCGATGCTGCAGAGAACACGGTCCCGCGATTTGAGACGCTTCAACTCCATCCGCGTCGGCGGCACCGCGGGCTGCTGCCGACGATCGACGGGGCCGCACGACCGATGACGGGCGAGGCGGAGGGTCAGGCCGATGGGACCGAGCCGGCCGCAGCGTCGCCGCCGATCGAAGCCCCCGGCGATCATCGGCCGCGCCGCCGCCGCCGCCGCAATCCCTTGCGTCCGACGGATGCTGCGGCTGCCGCCGGCGGCGCGCAGGTTTCCATCGAGGCTTTGCCCGATGGTACGCCATCCGATCGAGCAACACCGAGCGGACGTTTTGGTCGTCCGCCCGGCAGCCGCGGCCCGCGCCGTCGGCGACCGGAAGACCGCGGAGCAGAAGACCGCAGTCCGGAAAGTCGCGGCCCCCGCAGCCGCGCCCCGCGCTGGCCCGCAGAGCGGGGACCGGGCACGTCAGCCGCAGCGATCGGCCCGGCGCGCCAGGCAGGCGCGGAGCTGGGACCGCAGGCGCCGGCCGGGCCCGATCGGGGCCGCAGGGACCAGGCTTTTCGCGGGCGAGGCAACCGCGCCGCCGGCCCACGCGGCTCCCGCGACGGGGCGCGCGGACCGGGCCGCGACGCGTCGGCCAGGCGGCCGGAGCAGAAGCTCTACACGCTCGAAGCGATGGTCGATCGCGGTTTCGAAGATGTCGTCGATGAAGCCGACGAAGCGGCAAGCCGTCGCGTCTACTGGGTCATCGTCAAGCGTTCGGTCGCCGACCAGAAGAGCGGCAAGGCGATGTCGGCGATCTATGTCCTGCAACGCGACGGCGCCGAGACCGAGTTTCCCAATCTCGGCGCTGCCCGCGCCGCCGCCAACAAGACCATCGTCCACCCGGAGAAGCTCACCCTGTCAAAGGCCGAGCATGTCGCCGCCAAGAAGACCTGACCGTTCCGATCCACCGGTTCGCCATCATTCTTTGCGCCCGTCGGCAAGCGTCTGGTAGCGCCCCGGCTCGGCGATCTCGGCGATGGTCCCGTCGGGCGAGCGGAACTTGACCGTTCCGGCATCCCGCTTCGACAGGATCGTGCCGCCGAATTCTTCGATCTTTGCGAGAGTACCCTGCCGGTCCTCGACGGCGATGCCGAAATGATGGATCGCCGGTCCCGCGCCGACGAGCTTGGCCTCCTCTTCGTCCTCGCTGTCATAGACCATCAGGGCCAGATCGACATAGCCGTCGGTCAGGTGACGGGAGGTATGGCCACGCGCATGGCCGGTGCCGACCTGGCGAAAGCCGAACACGTTTTCGTAGAATTTTGTCGCCGCCTCGAGGTCGATCACCTTCAGCGCGACGTGATTGATCTTTGCCATCGGTCCCCTCCTGCAGCCTTATCGTCTCGGTGGATATCACCTCGCCGCGCAGATGAAGCGGTCGACCCGGTCATCGCCGAATTCGCGCTCCAGCGCCTCCAGCTCCGCCAGATAATGCAGGTGGGCGAGCGCCTCGCCCAAGGCGAACGCCATCTGGTGCCGATCGAGCGGTCGGCGGAACAGCAGCGGCAGCAGATCGAATGCGCTGTGCGGGCGCCGGCAGACGGCGAGGATTTCGGCGCAGCGCGCCTGGTGATGGTCGCCGAGCGCGTCGATCCGCGCGTGTAGACCGTAAAACGGCAGGTTGTGCGACGGCAGGACGAACGTCTCGGGCGGGACCGCCGCGCGCAACTTGACCAGCGACGCCAGAAAGCGCGCCAGCGGATCGCCGTCGGGCTCGTGCGGCTGGACGCTGACATTGGGCGAGATCCGCGGCAACACCTGGTCGCTCGAGATCAATACCCCGATCTCGGCGCAATAGAGACAGGCGAGTTCCGGCGCGTGACCCTCGCCGACGACGACCCGCCAATCCCGGCCGCCGATGGCGACGCCGGTCATGTCGGCGATGCGGTGAAACGACGGCGGCACCGACGGAACGCCGCGGCGGTAGCTCGCCTGGTGCTCGGCGAACAACTCGCTCGAAGCCGCGTCGAGCCCGGCACGGCGGGCGAAATCGCGGCGCTGCGGCGCGAAATCGGTGTTGCCCAGGCTCATCACCCTGGCATGGAGCCATTCCTTTTCGGTCGTCCACAACGGCGCCTGCCAGCGCTCGGCGAGCCAGCCGGCGAGCCCGATATGATCGGGGTGAAAATGGGTGGCGATGATCCTGACCACCGGCCGCCCGCCAAGCTGCTCGGCGAAGATCTGCTCCCATGCCGCTCGCGTTTGCGGCATCGCATAACCGGTATCGACGATCGTCCAGCCGGGACCGTCTTCGAGCAGCCACAAATTGATGTGGTCGAGCGCGAACGGCAACGGCATCCGCAGCCACAGCACCCCGGGCGCCACCGCCAGCGCCTCGCCCGGCATCGGCGGCGTCGCGATCGGAAACTGCAGCGGCGTCGGGCTTCCATCCATTATGTCGATATTCCCGGCGGGTGAATTGACCGGCAGGGTAGGACGCGGCATTAGTGGCCGACAAGCAATAAGCCCGCCGGTCAGGATTGCTTCCCTCGGCGGGCGATTTTTTCCTTCGGCAAGGATCGGTCGATGCGCGATTTCAATGTTTTTGGACGCTCGGCGGCGGTGGCGGCGAACGGCATGGTCGCCACCTCGGCGCCGCGGGCGACCTTGGCCGGGCTCGACGTGCTGCGCGCCGGCGGCAACGCGATGGACGCGGCGATCGCCGCCGTCGCGATGCAGTGCGTCGTCGAGCCGCAAAGCACCGGGATCGGCGGCGACTGCTTTGTGCTTTATTCGCAGAAGGGCGCGCCGCCGGTGGCGTTGAACGGCTCGGGTCGGGCGCCCGGCAAGGCGAATGTCGAGTGGTATGCCGAGCGGCAGATCCAGCAGATCGAGACGCAGACCCCGCATGCGGTGACGGTTCCGGGCGCGGTCGATGCGTGGTGCCTGCTCAATCGCGAATACGGCAGCCGGCCGCTTGCCGAATTGCTCGAGCCGGCGGCGCGCGCCGCCGAGGAGGGCTATGCCGTGACCCCTCGCGTCGCCTGGGATTGGCAGCGCCTCCAATGGAAGCTGCGCGACCCGGTAACCGCGGCCCTGTTTCTCCCCGGCGGCAAGCCGCCCGGCATCGGCGACCGGGTGCGCAACCCGCCGCTCGCCGCCACGCTGCGCCGCATCGGCCGCGAAGGCCGCGCCGCGTTCTACGAGGGGGCGGTGATGCGCGACATCCTCGGCCGGCTCAAAGAGCTCGGCGGTCTGCACGAGGCCGAGGATTTCGATGCCCAGCGCTCGGAATGGGTCGAACCGATCCACGCCCCATATCGCGGCTACGACGTCTATGAATGCCCACCCAACGGGCAGGGACTGGCGGCGCTGATGATCCTGCGCCAGCTCGAAGGCTTTGCGCTCGGCGACGATACGCTGAGCGAGGCCGACCGGCTGCACCTGCTCGCCGAGGCGACCAAATCGGCCTATCGTGCGCGCGACGACTTTTTCGCCGACCCGGCGCAGGTCGCCGTCGACGTGGCAGGGTTCCTGTCCGACGAATGGGCGGAGCGCGCCCGCCGCCTGATCCGCCTCGACCGGGCGCAACCCGGCAATGAGTGGCACGGCGGCACCTTGCACCAGGACACGGTGTATCTCTGCGCGGTCGATCGCGACGGCAATTCCTGCTCGTTCATCAACTCGCTGTTCTCCGGCTTCGGCAGCGGCATCGTGGCGCCGGAAAGCGGCGTCATCTTGCAGAACCGCGGCAGCGGGTTTCGCACGATCCCCGGCCATCCCAATGCGATCGCACCGGGCAAGCGGCCGTTTCACACGATCATCCCGGCGATGCTGGTCAAGGATGGGCGCGCGGTGATGCCGTTCGGCGTCATGGGGGGCCAGTACCAGGCCGTCGGCCATGCTCATTTCGTGCACCGCATGATCGACCGCGGCCTCGACCCGCAACAGGCCGCCGAAGCGCCGCGCAGCTTTGCCTTCCGCGGCAAATTGCAGGTCGAGCGCGCCAACCCCGAGCCGATCGTCGCCGATCTGGCGCGCCGCGGCCACGACATCGACCTGCGCAATGTGCCGCTCGGCGGCTGCCAGGCGATCTGGATCGACCATGAGCGCGGCGTGCTGATCGGCGGCTCGGAGCCGCGCAAGGACGGGCTGGCCCTCGGTTATTGACCGACGGCGTCGCCGAAATCGGCATTTCCGGCCGCGGCGGCTCACCCGGCTTGCCCGTTTCTACGAGGTAGACCCACTCCGGGTGCGCCGCAGCCGGATGCCGGCGACCCGCTGCAGGCGGTGATCGTCACTACTTCGGGCGGCCTCGTTCGGTGGCGACCGGCTCGAGATCGCGGTGCATTGGGAGCGACGCGAAGCTGCTGCGTCGTGCCTATGCCGAATTGGCCGGTTTTTTCCGCATGGCGGCGCTGGGTCTGCCGCTGCGCCTGCCGCGGTTATGGCATGTCTGAGGCGCCTCAACGAGGATAGCGGGTTAGCAGTCAGCAGTCAGCGACTTTCATCTAGCACCGAATTGATCGCTGATTTGACAAGGCCAACTATATGGGTGCGGGCCTCCACGGGGGTCATGTCGATACCCTTGAAGGTATAAACACTTAAGAACATTGAGCCGCAGCTACCACGCCTGATCTGATCAGATCTTATGCCGACCACATAGTCCATTATTTTGTCGTAGTTGCGCTCTCCATTCATAAGATCGGCTTTCGTTTGATTATACGCGCATTGAAATACCCGCGCATCGAGTGTATCTAATGTTTGGTTACGCTCCACCAATTTAAAATCATATTGAAGAGTTCCTGCCTCGCGCTCTTGATCTGCGAGATCTGGGCCCACGTTTTTTCGATCTTGATGACTATGAAAAGAATTCCGGTCGCATTTGTGCCACTCGAATTGATAGCCAAATTGACCTTCTTCGCCGTAGCACCAACCCAATTCGTCAAGCTTGTCGCCATACGTTTTACGCCTAGCGCATGCCGCGTCTGTGGCTGCATCACCAGACCCACCACGACATTTATTGTTTGCTTCGCTCCATAGGCGTATTAGATCGCCTGAATCGTCGACGGCGGCGTCGGCGCTGCTCGGGGTCGGAACCGCCGGAACCGGCTGCGGCGCCGATCTCCTCAATCCCGACCCGTAGGCGCGCAGATATGCGATCCGTGCCTCCCCGGCGCGCTTAAAGCAAGCCTTGACCGAAGCCGGGACTGGGTTAGGGGCTGGTGCGTCCCGCGGCACGCCGCATGAGGTGGCGTAAGATCTGACCCAGCTGTTCTGGTCCGCGAGCAGTTCCCTTTGCTGGTCGGGGTTCAGGCCCGCTTCAGCCGAATCGAAGGCCTGCTGACGCTCGACCGCGAGTGTCCGTAGCCTGACTTATTCATGACGGGAGTGGATTTGGGGGTGGCGGACATAGCATAAGCGTTTGATCTAGCGTAGGATTTGGTTGTCGAAGCCAACCCTGTGCCGGGATCGGAGCGCGCCACGCCCGCCATGACCGACGATACCCTGCTGCCGTTCTGGTTTCCAGCCGTCGAGCGCAAAAAGGTCACCGCTGCCTTCGATGGCGGCGCCTCAGTTCGGACGGCGGTGTCATGCTGCTGGCCCAAGCGGAACGGCGGCTCGGCATCGCCGAGCGGCTCGCCGCGGTGATCCCGGACGACCGCGATCCGGAGCGGGTTACTCACCTGCTGCCTGACATCCTGCGCGCCCGCATCTTCGCCATCGCCTGCGGTTATGAGGACGGCGACGACCTCGACCGGCTGCGCACCGACCCGGCCCTCAAGCTGGCCTGCGGGCGGCTGCCCGACAGCGGCGCCGATTTGTGCTCGCAGCCGACCATCTCGCGCTGGGAGAACGCGCCCGCGTTGCGCGACCTCATCCGCCTGATGGGGTCATGGTCGATCTCTATCGCGCCAGCTATGCAAACCCGCCCGCGGCGGTGACCCTCGATATCGACGACACGGTGGATGTCGTGCACGGCCACCAGCAGCTTGCCCTGTTCAATGCCCATTACGACGAGCGCTGCTTTCTGCCGATCCATGTCTACGACACCGCGACCAGCCGCCCGGTCGCGATGCTGCTGCGCCCCGGCAAGACGCCCTCGGCACCGAGGTGCGCGGCCATCTGCGCCGCCTGGTCCGCCGCATCCGCAAACATTGGCCGCAAACGCACATCACCATTCGTGGCGACGGCCATTACAGCCGTCCGCAGGTTATGGCGTGGTGCGAAGAAAACGGCATCGATTTCATCTTCGGCCTGCCCGGTAACGCCGTGCTCGACCGCGCGGTCGACGAGACCGCCGACGACATCCGCACCCGCCGCGCGCTCGACCAGAAACCCGCCCTGCGCGGCTTCGCCCAAACCCGATATCGCGCCAAGTCCTGGGACAAAGAGCGCCGCGCCTGCGCCCGCATCGAGGCCACCACCAAGGGCCTCGACATCCGCTTCGTCGTCACCAGCATCGAACCGGATCGGCCCAGCATATCTACGAGACCATCTACTGCGCCCGCGGCCAGGCCGAGAACCTGATCAAGCTGCACAAGGCCCAGCTCGCTTCCGACCGCACCAGCTGCCGCAGCCCGCTCGCCAACCAGATGCGGCTGATCCTGCACACCGCCGCCTACTGGCTCATGCTCGCCGTCCGAGACGCGATCCCGGAGGGACACGCGCTCGCCACCGCCGAGTTCGCCACCATTCGCTTGCGCCTGTTGAAGCTCGGCGCCCGCGTCATCGAAACCGCCGCCCGCGTCCGCCTCGCCTTCGCCGCGGCTTGCCCCGATGCCGCACTCTTCCGACAACTCAGCGTCGGGCTGATGCCCGCCGGACCCTAAATCGCGGGGCCGCCGTCGCCCCGAATGCCCATCCCGCAAACCTTCAGCGCCTGCCAAAAAAACCATCCCCAGCGGTGAAACAGACGCCGCCACGCCGCACGCCCCCAACACAGCACCGCCAACCGCGGCACAACGCCCTTAACCTTCATGAATAAGACGGGTAGCTCGGGGTCACCGCAAATCACGATGCTCGACGGCAACTTGACCTGTGCGCACCACTCGTCGAGCGGCGCCGCAGTGGTCCTAAAGATTGGCAAAGCGAAGAGCGCCAGCGTGATCGCGAGAAATTTCGCGCCGGCGGGGTAACGCTTCGAGATTGCCATCATGCTTTTCGGTCCTCTCCTCCGCGCCCGTTGGCCTCGTCCCGTGCACCGGTCATTTCATTCGTGCAAACCGGATCGCGGCGAAGTGCCTGGAAGTCACGAACCATCAACATTAAATAATTCGCGGCGGTGTCCAGGTCAGGTGCGCTCGGACGCGCGGAATGATGTCAAGATCCTTGCGAAACTGCTCTAGTCTATCAGCAAGTTCGGCATCGGGATCGACGACAGTGAACCATCTTGCCCTCGGCACGGAGGATTTTGACCCAGCGGTTCTAGGGACCGAAACGCTCGTTCTCAGGGTAACGACGGTTTTCGAATTCAATGTATCGATCAGTTGCGCGTGAAGTTGTTTTACCTGGTGGTCGTGCGGCACGCGCCCTGGAAACTTAATAAGGACAATGATTCTCCCTGGTTCCGAGAGATGACAAATTTCGTCCAGGGTCGCGTGTCTAAGCGTCCCTTTTTGCTGGAACCCTGTGTCGGGGTCGAGGAAGACCAGATCCGCGCCGGATAGAGCTTTCTGCATCCCGGCCGCCCATCCGGCTCGATTTAAAAGCTGAGGCGGTACTGCCTCTCTGTGGAACAGAACGTCTTTAAACCACCCTTTCGCCGCCTGCTCCAATGCCGCGACGCTACACTCGGGAAGCTTGGATAGAACACGATGAAGCTCCTCGTCGAGCTTCAGCCAAGTAGGCTCATCACGCCATTCACGATGCCCGCCATCTTTTTTTCCGTCATGGCCCGAAACGTAGTACCAGGCAATTCCGAGCCTCCGATCGGGATTGGCCAACCTCCGTAACAATGCGAACTTCACAACGTCGCTGACGTCTCCGGCATATTGATCGCGCATTTACGTCTCCCAAGGTTCTGTTCTCAACGAAGATGGCGGGCAAAGAACGCCTGCGCCAGACGCGCCGTTTCGGCGTGGACGGCGTCCCGATCGACGCCCGGCCGATCGATGCAGGGGGCCGGGAGCGCCGCACGGCCCGCCTCGGTGCAGGTCGCCGTGAAAACATAGTGGCCGGCGGGTGCCGGAAACAGGGTCAGCGCCGCGTGCGGAATCCGCGCCGCGGCAGCTTTCGCACCGCTGCCGACCGGCACGATCTCGTCGCCCAAACCCGCCGCGATCGCCACGGGAATGTCGATCTTGGCGAGACTTTCCGTTGTGAAGGCCGGAACGAGCGCCGGCGCCATCGCTAAAATCGCGCTCACCCTGGGGTCGCGGTAGGATCGGCCGTCTTCGGTCAGCGCCGCGCGATATGCGGCATCGTTCTGCGCGAGCGCCTCGGATCCCGCAAGCAAGTCGGGAAATTCGGGGGCGCTTTGCACATGCCGTCGGCGGCGGGCGATCCGCAAAAGCTTCGGAAATGTGAGAGCGAGGTTATCCCTCCGGCGATGGCGATCACGGTATAGCCCCCGAGCGAGAAGCCCGCGGCGCCGATCCGCCGTCGATCGATGCGCGGGCCGAATTCAGCATCCGCGAGCATGTGGTCGATCACGACGCTCAGGTCCCGAGCGCGTTCCCACCACAGGGTGAACCCCGGCACCGTATAGCCGTCGACGGCGTTGTTGCCGGGGTGGTCGACCGCGGCGACGACATGGCCCGTCGAAGCCAGGGCCGTGCCGAGCCATGCCAGACTCTGTGCGGTGCCGCCGGTGCCGTGCGACAGCACGATCAGCGGGAATTTTGCCGGCGCCGGCGCGAGTGCGGCGTTCGCCGCAGCCCGGCCGCCGTAAAATAATGGGCTGCCCGGCGGGCCGATCAGCAAAATTTGCTGCTGCGCGGCGGCGGCGGCCGGGTACCAGATCGCCACAGAGAGGGCGTGTTTGGGGTCGCCGCGCCACTCGTAAGCCGCGGGCGGCACGAACCGTCGCGCAGCGGCTCCGACCGCGAAGGCTGAAGCGGTCGGCTTCTCGGCGTGCGCGGCGCCGAGGGAAAGCGCCACCGCGACGAGGATCGCCGTCAAAGGCGGATGCATCTGACGCTCCCGGCGAGGACATCTCGCTGTCGTCGGACTTATAAAGAGGCGACGCAGATTTGGCATGGATGATGCTCGGCGACGGACACGAGTTCGTCATCGCGCCGGGCGCGCTGTGAAAGGGGTAGCCGCCAGGATCCGCCGAGAGGGTTGAGAAGGGTTGGCGAGGCGAAGCCCGAGCCTTACCCGGAGCTGGGTGAGGGGGAAAATTGCTCCTGACCTGATCCGGCTCGCTCTCATTATTTCGCCTCGCCGTCGAGACGCTTGGCCGCTTCCTCGACGAGGCTCAGATCGGCGTATTTTTTGACGTCGAGGGCGGAGCGGACGTAACCGAGCTTGTGCGCCAGGTCGACATTGGCCTGCAATGCCTCCAGATTGGGCAGCGCCTGCGGGTCGCGGTAATAGTCCTGTTTGGTGAACGCCCAGCCGGCGTAGAGCGCCGGCTTCTGCTTGGTGGCCTGGGTGATCAGCGCCACCGCCTCGTCGTGATGCGCCGGGTCGTTCAGGTAATGGAGCACGCGCAGGTAATCCTCCAGGAAATCCACCATCACTGCGCGTTGCTTTTGCAGAAACCCGCTGCGCGCCACCTGGATGATCATCTGAGTGGGGCCGACCGCCTCTTGCTGCGTGAACAAGCTGCGCGAGAAGGCGAGCAGCTCAGGATCGAAGCCAAACGGCGCGACGGCGGTGATCAGATCGACCTTGCCCTCTTTCAGGGTCGCCTTTTGCGCCGGAAACGGCACCTCGATGATGGTCAGGTCGCGCTTGTCCTGCAGCCCGTGCTTGGCCAGCATCGCGCGAAGCGCCACGTCGACGGCGCTTCCGGTCTGGTTCGACGCCAGGATCTTGCCTTTCAAATCGGCGATGCTGTGGATCGGGCTGTCGTTGCGCACGACAAAGTCGTTGGTGTGATATCCGGGGACGCCGTCCTGGAAAGTATCGGCGATGACCCGCAGATCCTGCATCCCGGCATTTTCGATCCCGAGCGCAAGGGTCGAGTAGGCGAGCGCCGCGCAATCGAGATCGCCCGAAGCGAGCGCCGTCATCTCGGTCGGCGTGCCGGCGAAATGGATCAGCTCCGGGACGTAGGTTTTGCCCGCGTGACGGGCCAGACCGGGTTTGAGAAACATCAGCGGCACCAGGTCCGCCGGCGTGACCACCCAGCCGATCCGCAGATGATAGGGCCCATCGGCCCGCGCCGGCATATTGCCGAGCAGGGCAGCCGCCATCGCCACGGCGATCATCGCGAGCCGCATTCGCTCCTCCCGTCGTTCGGCCTCCGCAGCCCGACCATCGCATCAATCCGCGCGCAGCGAAACCTGCGGCGGTGTAGATTTGATCGATGCTGAGGCTCTATCGTACACGCACCAGCCCTGGCGAACCGCCGGCGGATCTCGCCGGCGGGGCGTTGCCGCCCGACGCCGTGTGGCTCGATCTGTTCTGCCCCGAGCCGGAGGAGATCGCTTTCGTCCGGCGGACCACCGGCCTCGACGTGCCGAGCATCGCCGAACTGAGCGAGATCGAGAGTTCGAGCCGGCTGCGCAACGCCGCGGGCGCCCTCTATTTGAGCATGCCGCTGACCGCCCACGGCCCCGATTCGGATCAGCCGCGGTCGACGCCGGTCGGTTTTGTGTTGACCCCGGAGCGGCTGATCACGGTGCGTTTTGACGAACTGCCGCCGTTCTCGCATTTCGCCGCCCATGACCTCGCGTCCGAGAACGATCCGTTGAGCAGCGCCGCGGTCTTTGCCGGCCTGATGGACGCGATTGCCGATAGGCTCGCCGACGTTCTCGAAAACATCGCCGCCGAGCTCGACAACTTGTCGCACCGGCTGTTTCGCAGCCCGGTCACCGAGCCGACCGGGCGCAAGCCGCCGGCGCGCGAGACCGCCGACCTCCGGATCATCCTGCGCCGCATCGGCCACAGCGGCGATCTCGCCTCGAAGATTCGCGACAGCCTGCTCGGGATCGGGCGGATCGCGCCCTATGTGACGAGCCTGGCCGCCGCCTGGCTGCCGCCCGAAGTCAAGCCGCGCCTCGAAACGCTGCGCCTGGATGTGCTCTCGCTCAGCGATTACGACGCGCATATCGTCAACAAGGTCCAGCTGTTGCTCGACGCCACGCTGGGCCTGATCAACATCGAGCAGAACAACATCATCAAGGTGCTGACGATCGTCTCGGTCGTCGGCATCCCGCCGACCTTGGTCGCCAGCATGTACGGGATGAATTTCAAGGGCATGCCGGAATTGGACTGGGCGTGGGGCTACCCTTACGGGCTGACGATGATCGCGCTGAGCGCGGTCCTGCCGTTGTGCTGGTTCAAATGGCGCGGCTGGATTTGAGCCCGGCTCTCGATACGACGAAAAGCGCCCCCGGAAACCGGGGGCGCTTTGTTGGGCTCGTCCGGGCCTGGCGCAGCGCGGGGCCGCGCCGGCGTTAGGCCGCCTTCTGCTCGATCGCTTGAGGCTGCTGCGGCTGGCCGCTGCCGATCGCGATCTTGCGCGGCTTTGCCGCCTCCGGCACCTCGCGGACCAGGTCGACATGCAGCATGCCGTTGTCGAGGTTGGCACCGACGACCTTGAGGTAATCGGCCAGGCTGAAGCGGCGCTCGAAAGCGCGCCGGGCGATGCCGCGATGCAGGTAGCGGCCGCCGTCATTCTCCTGTTTTGCCTTGCCGGTCACCAAGAGCGAGCTCTCGTGGACCGTTACCTCGACCTCTTCGGGCGAAAAGCCGGCCACCGCCATGGTCAGGCGATAGGCGTCCTCGCCGGTCTTTTCGATGTTGTAGGGCGGGTAGGACAGGGCCGCGTTGTCCATCCGGCTGGCCGAGTTGACCAAGCGGGTCAACCGGTCGAAACCGATCGTCGAGCGGAACAGCGGCGAGAAATCGAACGCATCCATAACCATATCCTCCATCGAGCGAAATGGGCGTGGCGCCTGCCGAAATGGCCCGGCGCCGTTTCCGATGTGCAGCCCCATGCCGGCGACTGCACGTCAAACGAGATAATCTTCGGAAACCGGGATTCAAGAGGACGAAGCAGCCCTCGGCTGCGCGATTTTCCTCTTGAAGCGGGACTGGGGAATACAGATCGGCGGATGTCGGGCGCCCGCGAAATCGCGGTAACGCCGCGGTCGGCTCATGCTGAAATCAAGCCGGGCCGGCAGCTGCCGACCCGGTTCCCGGTAATCAGGATTTGATGCCGAAACCCTGAAAGCGCTTGTTGAAACGGGCGAGCTGGCCGCCGGTATCGATCAGCCGCTGCTGTCCGCCGGTCCAGGCCGGATGCGATTTCGGGTCGATGTCGAGGCGCAACGTGTCGCCGGCCTTACCGTAGGTCGAACGCGTCTGATACGAAGTACCATCGGTCATAACGACCGTGATCTCATGGTAGTCCGGGTGGATTCCGTCCTTCATTGCGCCGACCTCCGCAAAGCGGCCGGGTTATAGCGGCAGCCTCGCGGTTTTGCAATCGCCGCCGAGAAAAAACAGCCGGGCGGAGACCAGCTCCGCCCGGCCTGGCCCCTCGCTTTCGCGGGGGGCGATGATAACCCGTTGCAAAGGCGGTATTATTAACCCGTTGCAAGGGCGGTCTTCATGCCTTTAAGGGTGCGCCGCCGAACCGAGATGACCGCCTTGGACCGGCGACGCCGAGGACCCGGCGCCGGTATCGGGATCTTCCAGTTGGTAGGTCCGCGCCTCCCTGAGCTGCTGTTTCGTCCAGTCCAAGGTCAGGCGGTTGTTGTCGGTCTTGATGTCGCCGAGGCGCACCGCGACGTCCTTGCCGCCCATGCCCAAAAAGCTGCCGACATCGACGACCACCGCCGCCACCTCGCCGTTGCGGTCGAGGATTAGATCCGAGACCTTGCCGATGTTCCGGTTCTGCACGTCGTAAACGCTGCTGCCGATCATCTTGCTGGCGCGGATTTGGTTCGGCTGAATCATGCCGCTCGGGCTGACCATGGCAATTCGGGTGTTGCCGGGCGCGGTCGCGGTTTCGGCATAGGCAAGCGGTGCGGCGGCAATCAGCAGCGCCGCCGCGGCGCTCGGAATAGTGAACTTACGCATGTTTCTCCTCCAGCTTGTGTGCTGCGCCGGTTGTCCCGGAACGCATGATCTCGCCAACGACGGCAAGTCCTCCTCAGTTCCCAGTTTCCTTAAATCACGTGGAACAGGTAGAGAAGGATCAGAACCGGGATCGGAATCCCCAACATCCACAGAAGAATGCCCCTGCCCACGTCAGATACTCCTGCTGTCGAGCGCCGTCAGATGTTGAAGGACCGACCGGCTTGATCGGTCAACGATTTTTTACAGCATCGGCGATGCGAGGATTTTCCATGATGCTTGCTCTCAGATTGAGGTTCGGATCGTCAACGGGGCCGGCCGCCGCCCGGTTCCAGCAATAATTTGTCGGGCCGCCGGGATTTATGGCGGAGCGATTTCCGCCGCCGTCCGTTTATCGGGGAGTAGTGGCAGGCGCCACCTGAGACATGGAAAGGACGGTTATGGACGAGGATCGGATTTACGAGAAGGCCGGCGAGGCCGCCAACGAACTGAAGAACGGGATCACCTCGGTGTCGGGGACGATCGGCGATCTGGCCGGCCAGACGCGCAGTGCGGTCGCCCAGGCGAGCGAGACGCTCAAGCATTCGGCGGTCGAAGCCGGCAGGCAGGTCGGCGACGCCGCAAAGGAGGTCTATCGCCAGGGCGCGCGCGCCGGCGAATACGTCAGCCGCAACACCGCCGAGCAGCCTTTGCTGGCGCTGTTGGTCGCCGGCGCGGTCGGCTACGCGCTGGCCTACCTGATACACGGCCCCGATTCACGGCCGCCGAGCCAATAACGCACCGCCGGCCCGCGCAAAGTGACGATCAGTCAACCGCCGGGGTGATCACCGGCCGCCTTCAGTGGGCGCACCTGTCAAGTTTCGTCCTGCGCGGAGGTCGAGGCGCGAGCGTAGGCATTAGAAATCTGCGTCAAAAAAGCTGATAGGATCAACGGGCATCCCACGATGCAATAATCTTGATTATTGCACAGCCTCGGACAGAGGGGGCGGGCGGGGCTAAGGTGATGGCGCCGTGCCGGTGCCTTCGTCAAATCATGGCCTCTCGCGTACCGTGCGCCTCGTCGCGCTGCTCAATCTTAGCTATTTCGGGGTGGAGTTCGCGGTTGCGCTCGCCATTGGCTCGGTATCGCTGTTTGCCGACAGCATCGACTTTCTCGAAGACGCATCCGTGAATTTGCTGATCGTGGTCGCCCTTGGATGGCGAGCGCGGAACCGGGCGCGCCTCGGCATGGCACTCGCCGGCATCCTGCTGGTGCCGGGGCTGGCGATGCTCTGGACCGCGTGGGAGAAGTTCAACGTCCCCCTGGCCCCGGAGCCATTGCCGCTGTCGCTGGCCGGCCTCGGTGCGCTGGCGGTCAATATGACCTGCGCCTTCATGCTGGTTCGTTACCGCCACCACGGCGGCAGCCTGACGCGAGCGGCCTTCCTGTCCGCGCGAAACGACGCCTTGGCGAATATCGCCATCATTGCCGCCGGACTCCTCACGGCATTTTTCTGGTCAACCGCATGGCCGGATTTGATTGTCGGCCTCGGCATCGGCGTCATGAACGCCGATGCGGCGCGCCAAGTCTGGATAGCAGCACGGCAGGAACGCGATGCCGTTGCGTAATTCCCGGATACCGTTCAAAAACTCGGGCGACGTTCGACGTTACTGCGGAACAATGCCCCGCACCGCACGGACGACGCTCACCAGCCCCTCGCAATGACAAGCACTTACGCTGTCATTGCGACCGAAGCGAAGCAATCTCAAGTCCCGGCCAAGTCGTCATCTTTACCTTAAGAATCCTGTCGGCCCGGAGAGTTCGCGATTTTGACTGAATTCCGGCCGGGGCGGCTCGGGGGCGGATATGCCGGCCGGACCATTACTGGTCACGGGCAGGGGCACAAGATGTTGAATGGGACTATCCCCGAAACCGGGGGACAGCCCGGTTGAAAACCGGTGCGGGCCCGCCGGTCGCGCGGGCTTGATCGCTGTGCCGAAAAAAGCGGCAGCCGTCTAGCGGTGGATTTCGCCGGCCGCGGCGCCGGCATTATGCGCGGAGGGCCGTCGCCTCACATGGGCCGGGTTGCGCGAAAGCGCAGGCGGACGTAATCGGCGATCCAGGTGCCGGTCTCGTCCATCAGCACCGGCCGCAGCAGATTGACGATTTCGTCGATGGCCGGGGCGCGGCCGGCCGGCGGCAGGGCGCCGAGGAGGTCCTCGGTAAAAGCGTCGAGCCAGGCTTCGAGCCCGGCGGCCAACGGCGTCGGGCGCGGCACGATGCCGATGTCGTCGACCGCGAACCCGGCCGCTTCGAGCTTGGCGCGATAGGCGGCGGCGGACGGAAAATACCACGGGCTCAGCCGCCCCGCGTCGAGCCCGTGGCGAGCGAGCACCGCGCTGATCGCGACCAAGATCGCCGCGGTGTTGTTGTGGCCGCCCATCTCGGCGACAAAGCGGCCGCCCGGTTTCAATGCCCGGTGGACGCCGGCCAGCACCGCCTCCGGCGGGCGCATCCAATGCAACGCCGCGTTTGAGAACACCGCATCGAACTCGCCGGCGAAGGTCAACTGCTGGCCGGGCACGACCCGGGCGTCGAGGCCGCGCGCCCGGGCCGCGGCGACCATGTCGGGTGCGGCGTCGACGGCGACGACGACGGCGCCGGCGGCGGCGATCTTTTCGGTCAGCACGCCGTCGCCGCAACCCAGATCGAGGATATGCTCGCCCGCCCTGGGCGAGAGCAGTTCGAGCACCGCCGCGCCCAGCGTCGGAACGAAATGCGCCACTTCGGCGTAGCGATCGGCCGACCAGTGCTGCCGTGCGATTTCCGGCATGGTTTACGCCTCCGCCTGCCGGCCTTGGCGGGCCAGCGCCTGGCGGCGGACCTCGGCGAGCGTGGTCCGGGTCGTGATCGCTTCCGGGTCCATGCGGATCTCGATGATCGCGGCACCCCGGCGGGCGGCGGCTTCGTCGAAAGCCGGGGCGAAATCCTCGGTGCGCGACACCGTCGCGCCAAAGGCGCCGTAGGCGCGCGCGAGGGCCGTGAAATCGGGGTTTCGCAACGCCGTGCCGACGACCCGGCCCGGAAAGCGGCGCTCCTGATGCATGCGGATCGTGCCGTACATCGCGTTGTTGAATAAGAGGATGATCGGGCCGACCCCCTCGGCGAGCGAGGTCGCCAATTCCTGCCCGGTCATCATAAAGCCGCCGTCGCCGCAAAAGCCGACGACGATCCGTTGCGGATGGATCAATTTGGCCGCGACCGCGGCCGGGACCCCGTAGCCCATCGCTCCGCTGGTCGGGCCGAGCTGGCGGCCCGGTCGCCGGTATTGCAGAAAGCGGTTCGGCCAGCCGCTGAAATTGCCGGCGTCGCTGGTGACGATCGCGTCGTCGGGCAGCCGCGTGCGCAGCCATCCCATGATCCGGCCGAGATCGAGGGCGCCGTCCGTCGCGGGCGGCGCCAACCCGGCCTCGTATTCGTCGCGGATCGCGGCCCGCCAGGCCGACCAGCGCGGGCGCGGCGTCGCCGGCATGGCCGCCGCGGCCGCGGCAAATTCGGGCATGCCCGACTGGATCGCCAGGGTCGGCCGGAACACCCGGCCGAGCTCTTCGGCGGCGACGTGGACGTGGATCAACACCTTGCCGGGATCGGGGATGTCCAACAGCGAATAGGATTGCGAGGTGATCTCGCCGATGCGCGCGCCGACAGCCAGGACCAGGTCGGCCTGCCGGAAGCGGGCAACCAGCGCCGGGCTCGCCCCGGTGCCGAGATCGCCGACAAAGCACGGCAGGCGGTTGTCGACGATGTCCTGACGGCGGAACGAGCAGCACACCGGCAGATCGTTGGCCTGGGCAAAGCCGGCGATGTCGCGGCAGGCCGCGTCGCTCCAGCCGCTGCCGCCGACCAGCATCAGCGGCCGTTCGGCGGCGGCGAGCAGCCGGCGCAGCTCGGCGAGGTCGGCCGTTCCGGGATGGGCCCGCACCGCCCGGTACGGTCCGACGACGGCGGCGGCGCGGCGATCGCGCTGCATGTCTTCGGGCAGCGCCAGGACCACCGGCCCCGGCCGGCCGGAGGTCGCCACCTGAAAGGCCTGATTGATCAGCTCGGGGACGCGCTCGGCCAGGTCGATCTGGGCCACCCATTTGGCCAGCGGCGCGAACATCCGGCGGAAATCGACCTCCTGAAACGCCTCGCGGTCGATCTGATGGCGGGCGACCTGGCCGACCAGCACGACCATCGGCGTCGAGTTCCTGAAACGCGGTATGGATGCCGATCGCGGCGTTGCAGGCGCCCGGCCCGCGCGTCACCAGCAGCACCCCAGGTTTGCCGGTCAGCTTGCCGTAGGCCTCGGCCATGAACGCCGCGCCGCCTTCCTGGCGGCAGGTCACCAGACGGATTTCCGGCGCATCGAACAGCGCGTCGAGCACTTCGAGAAAGCTCTCGCCGGCGACGCTGAAGGCCATGTCGACGCGATGCGCGCGCAACGCCGCGACGACGAGTTGGCCGCCGCTCAGGGGGACGAGATTTGCCGCCGTCATCAGACCTGGCCGATCATTGCAGGGGCGCCATTTGAAACGATCGAGCGGCGCCGCGAAAGGGCTTTGCGTCGACGACGGGATGCGGCGCCCGCAGATGGCTTATAATCGGCTGCCCCGCCTGCCCCGGCCGCACGGGACGAGGCGCGAGGGCGAGGTTGCGTCAGGCGAGAATGGACGAGCAGCGCAGCGAGATCGAACCTTTCGGACGCCCGGCAAATCCCGGCGACGCCGATCATCGGCCGCAGCAAGCCCCCGCCTCCCCAGTGGAGTTGGCGCCGGGGCCGCGCCGCCGATCGCGGCTGCGGCTGGTCCTGTGGCTGCTGGCAGCGGCGGCGATCGCCGGCGCCGCGATCGTCTATCTGCCGCGGCTCCACCAACAGCCGCACCCGAGCGGACGGACGTTTTCGAGCGGCCCGACACCGGTCGGGGTCGCCACGGCGCAGCGCGGCGACATGCCGGTGACGCAGAACGGGCTCGGCACGGTCACGCCGTTGGCGGTGGTCACGGTCAAGACCCAGATCAACGGCTACCTGATGGCGGTCGGGTTCAAGGAAGGCCAGCACGTCAGGAAGGGAGATTTCCTCGCCCAGGTCGACCCGCGCCCCTACCAGGTCGCGCTCGAACAGGCGCAGGCACAGCTCGCCAAGGACGAGGCGGCGTTGAAAAACGCCGAACTCGACCTGAAGCGCTACAATACCCTCGTCGCGCAAAATTCGATCGCGACCCAGACGCGCGACACGCAGATCGCGACGGTCGGTCAGGATCGGGCGCAGACGCTCCTGGACCGAGCCCAGATCGACGCCCAAAAGCTCAACCTGACCTATGCTCACATCGTCTCGCCGGTCACCGGCAGGGTCGGGCTGCGCCAGGTCGACCCCGGCAATTACGTGCAGACCAGCGACCCGAACGGCATCGTCGTGGTGACCCAGCTGCAGCCGATCTCGGTGATCTTCACCCTGGCGGAAGACAATCTACCGGCGGTCCTGGCGCAGTGGCATGCCGGGGCGACATTGCAGGCTGCCGCCTACGACCGCACCGGGACGACCCAGATCGCCGTCGGCAAGCTCGATACGATCGACAACCAGATCGATCCGACGACCGGGATGGTGAAACTCCGGGCGGTCTTCGACAACGCCGACGAGGGCCTGTTTCCAAACCAGTTCGTCAACATCAAACTGCTCGTCAAGACTCTGCACGACAGCATTCTCGTCCCGACTGCCGCGATCCAGCGCGGCGCGCCCGGCACCTTTGTCTACCTGATCAAACCGAACGACACGGTAGCGGTGCAAAAGGTCAAGCTCGGCCCGGGCGACGGCCAGAACGTCGCGATCCTGTCCGGCCTGCAACCGGGCGATCGGGTCGTCGACGACGGCGCCGACCGTCTGAAGGACGGGGCCAAGGTCTACGATCCCGCCGCCGGCGGGAGCGGGCGGGCCCAGCGCCGGGGAGAAGAGCGGTGCGGCGCATTCCGGACCGCACAAGCATCGGCGGGCCGGCGCACCGCAAACCGACGAATAGCCGACGGGCGCGTTTTCAACCCGCGCATAGTCGAGCGACGAATGAGCCCTTCGCGTCTTTTCATCCTGCGCCCGGTCGCAACCACGCTGCTGATGGCGGCGATCATGCTGGTCGGGCTGTTCGCTTACCGGTTTCTCCCATTGTCGGCGTTGCCCGAGGTCGACTATCCGACGATCCAGGTGCAGACCTTTTACCCGGGCGCCAGCCCGGACGTGATGACCTCGTCGGTCACCGCCCCGCTCGAAGTGCAATTCGGGCAGATGCCCGGACTCAATCAGATGTCCTCGGTCAGCTCGGCCGGGGCCTCGGTCATCACCCTGCAATTCAGCCTCGATCTGGGCCTCGACGTCGCCGAGCAGGAGGTCCAGGCGGCGATCAACGCGGCCGGCAACCTGTTGCCCTCGGACCTGCCGGCGCCGCCGATCTATGCCAAGGTCAATCCCGCCGACGCTCCGGTCCTGACCCTGGCGCTGACCTCGAAGACCCTGGCGCTGACCGATCTCGAGGATCTCGCCGATACCCGCCTCGCGCAAAAGATTTCGCAATTGCCGGGCGTGGGCCTCGTCAGCCTTGCCGGCGGCAACCGCCCGGCGGTCAGGGTGCAGGCCAACAATCTCCAGCTCGCCGCCTATGGCCTGAATATCGACGATCTGCGCACCACACTCGCCAACGCCAACGTCAACACTCCGAAGGGCAATTTCGACGGCCCCAGCCGATCCTATACGATCAACGCCAACGACCAGATCCACAAGGCGAGCGAATACAACAATCTGGTCATCGCCTATCGCAACAACGCGCCGGTCAAATTGGCGGACGTGGCGCAGGCCAAGGATGCCGCCGAGAACACCAAGCTCGCCGCCTGGGTCGATGCCGACCCGGCGATCCTGTTGAACATCCGGCGGCAGCCCGGCGCCAACGTCATCGCGGTCGTCGACAACATCCAGAAACTGCTGCCCGAATTGAAGGCGTCGTTGCCGGCCGGGATCGATGTGCGGATCGTGACCGACCGCACGACGACGATCCGCGCCTCGGTCGCCGATGTCGAATTCGAGCTCGGCCTCGCGGTATTGCTCGTGGTCGCCGTCATCTTCGTGTTTTTGCGCAGCCCGTCGGCGACGCTGATCCCGAGCCTGTCGGTGCCGCTCTCGCTGGTCGGCACCTTGGCGGTCATGTATCTCGCGGGCTTCAGCCTGAACAATTTGTCGCTGATGGCGCTGACGATCGCGACCGGTTTTGTCGTCGACGACGCGATCGTCATGATCGAAAACATCTCGCGCTATATCGAGGCCGGCGACCCGCCGTTGCAGGCGGCGTTGAAGGGATCGGCGCAGATCGGCTTTACGATCATTTCGCTGACCGTTTCGCTGATCGCCGTGCTTATTCCGCTGTTGTTCATGCCCGATGTCGTCGGGCGGCTGTTCCGCGAGTTTGCGATCACGCTCGCGGTCACGATCGTGATCTCGGCCGTGGTGGCGCTGACCTTGGTGCCGATGATGTGCGCCAAGATGCTGCGCCATCAACGGCCGTCGGAGATGTCGGCGGTCGCGCGCAAGAGCCAGGAATGGTTCGACGCGCTGATCGCCCGGTATGGCCGATTGTTGAATTGGGTGCTCGACCATCAGCCGCTGACCCTGGTCGTCGCCGTCGCCACGCTCGGGCTCACGGTCGTTTTGTATGTGGTGATCCCAAAGGGGTTCTTTCCGGTTCAGGATACCGGTCTGATCCAGGGGATCTCGGTCGCCTCGCCATCGGTATCCTTCGCGGCGATGTCCGAGCGCCAGCAGGCGCTGGCCAAGACGATCCTCGAAGACCCCGACGTCGTCAGCCTGACCTCGTTCATCGGCGTCGACGGCACCAATACGACGCTCAACAGCGGCCGGCTGCTGATCAACCTGAAACCGCGCGATCAGCGGGCCGTGTCGGCGAGCGACATCATTCGCCGGTTGGGGAGAAAGGCCGCCGGCGTCGCCGGAATCACCCTCTACATGCAGCCGGTGCAGGACCTGACGATCGACGCGACGGTCAGCCGTTCGCAGTACCAATTCGTGCTCGAGGACGCGAATGCGGCGGAATTCGCGACCTGGGTACCCAGGCTGATGGCCCGGCTCGACCAGATCCCGCAAATCGAGGATGTCGGCAGCACCTTTTCCGCGAGCGGGCTCTCGGCCTATGTGAATATCGACCGCGCCACTGCGGCGCGGTTCGGCATCACTCCCGCCACGGTCGACAATGCACTCTACGATTCGTTCGGCCAGCGCATCGTCTCGACCATCTTTACCCAATCGAACCAGTACCGGGTGATCCTCGAATCCGACCCGAAGATGCAGCAATCGCCGAGTTCGCTCGGCTCGATCTATCTGCCGTCCTCGACCGCGGTCGGCGGCCAAGTGCCGGTGGCGGCGATTGCCCAGGTCCAGGAGCAGACCGCACCGCTCCAAATCCAGCATCTCGGCCAGTTTCCGGCGACGACGGTGTCGTTCAACCTGGCCTCGGGGGCCTCGCTCGGCGAAGCGGTGGATGCGATCCAGCAGGCCGAAAAAGACATCGGCATGCCGATCAGCATGATCACCGTCTTTCAGGGCGCCGCACTGGCGTTCCAGGCCGCGCTCGGCAACGAGCTGATCCTGATCATCGCCGCGATCGTCACGATGTACATCGTGCTGGGCGTGCTCTACGAGAGCTTCATCCACCCGATTACGATCCTGTCGACGCTGCCCTCGGCCGGGGTGGGCGCATTGCTGGCCCTGATGATCGACGGCAGCGATCTCAGCGTGATCGCGATCATCGGCATCATCCTGTTGATCGGCATCGTCAAAAAGAACGCGATCATGATGGTCGACTTCGCCTTGGATGCCGAGCGCAACGAGGGCAAGACGCCGCGGGAGGCGATCTTTCAGGCCTGCCTGCTGCGCTTCCGGCCGATCCTGATGACGACGATGGCGGCGCTGTTCGCCGCATTGCCGCTGATGCTGGGCACCGGCACCGGTTCGGAGCTGCGCCACCCGCTCGGGGTCACGATCGTCGGCGGGCTGATCTTCAGCCAGCTTTTGACGCTGTTCACCACGCCGGTCATTTATCTCGGCTTCGACCGGCTCGGCCACTGGCTGCGCCCCGGCCGCGGCGGCAGGGCGGTCGCGCAGGGCGCGCGCCCGTGAACCCGTCGGCCGCGTTCATCCGGCGCCCGGTGGCGACGACCCTGCTGACGCTGGGCCTCGCGCTCGCCGGCATCTTCGCCTATTTCAAACTGCCGGTGGCGCCGCTCCCGCAGGTCGATTTCCCGACCATCTCGGTGTCGGCGACAATGCCCGGCGCCAGTCCCGACACAATGGCCACGACCGTGGCGACCCCGCTCGAACGTCATTTGGGGGTGATCGCCGATGTCAGCCAGATAACCTCGCAGAGCAGCGTCGGCAACGCCCGCATCACGCTGCAATTCTCGCTCAATCGCAATATCGACGGGGCGGCCCGCGACGTCGAAGCGGCGATCAACGCCGCCCGCGCCGATCTGCCGTCGAGCCTGCGCCAGAACCCGACCTACCGCAAAGTCAATCCGGCCGATGCGCCGATCGCGATCCTGTCGATGACCTCCGACACCTTGACGCGCGGCCAGATCTACGACGCCGCCTCGACGATCATGCAGCAGGCATTGTCGCAGATCGACGGCATCGGTCAGGTCGCGATCAGCGGCAGTTCGTTGCCGGCGGTGCGGGTCGAACTGAACCCGCACACGCTGTTCAAATACGGGATCGGTCTCGAAGATGTGCGTGCGGCCCTGGCCTCGGCCAATGCCCACAGCCCCAAAGGCGCGCTCGAAGACGGCGACCGCCGCTATCAGATCTACACCAACGACCAAGCGAACCGCGCCTCGCAATACAGACCGCTGGTGGTCGCCTACCGCAACGGCGCAGCGGTCCGTCTGACCGATGTCGGCGACGTTCTCGATTCGGTCGAGAATTTACGCAATCAGGGTCTGTCCAACGGCAAGGGCGCCGTTCTCGTCATCCTCTACCGCCAGCCCGGCGCCAACATCATCGAGACCGTCGACCGCGTAAAGGCGATCCTGCCGCAATTGCGCGCCTCGATCCCGCACGCGATCGATGTCGAATTGACGATGGACCGGACGACGACGATCCGCGCCTCGCTGCGCGATGTCGAGCGGGCATTGTTGATTGCGGTTGCGCTGGTGATTCTCGTGGTGTTTCTGTTCCTGCGCAATCTGCGGGCGATCCTGATCCCGAGCGTCGCCGTGCCGGTGTCGCTGATCGGCACTTTCGGCGCGATGTGGCTCCTCGGCTACAGCCTCGACAATCTGTCGCTGATGGCGCTGACGGTCTCGACCGGGTTTGTCGTCGACGATGCGATCGTGGTCCTCGAAAACATCACTCGCCACATCGAGGCCGGCATGACGCGGCTGGAGGCCGCGTTGCAGGGCGCCCGCGAGGTCGGCTTTACCGTCGTTTCGATGAGCCTGTCGCTGATCGCGGTCTTTGCGCCGATCCTGTTGATGGGCGGCATCGTCGGGCGGCTGTTCCGCGAATTTGCGATGACCCTGTCGGTGGCGATCCTGATCTCGCTCGTGGTCTCGCTGACGACGACGCCGATGATGTGCGCGCACCTGTTGGCCGATGACCGCCGGCAAAGGCACGGGCGCCTTTATCGGGCCGCGGAGCGGGCTTTCGACGCCATCCTGAGCGCATACGATCGGTCGCTGCGCCGGGCATTGCGCTGGCCGTCGCTGGTGATGCTGAGCCTGGCGGCGACGATCGCCCTCGCCCTCTATCTGTTTACGATCGTACCAAAGGGCTTCTTCCCGCAGCAGGACACCGGGCGGATCATCGGCGGCATCCAGGCCGATCAGAGCATCTCATTTCAGCGGATGGAAACAAAGTTGGCGCGGTTCATCGACATCATCCGCCGCGACCCGGCGGTCGAGAACGTGGTCGGCTTTACCGGCGGCTTCCAGATCAACTCCGGCTTTGTCTTCGTCGTGCTGAAGCCGCTGTCCGAACGCAACGTCTCGGCCGCGCAGGTGATCGGCCGGTTGCGCCCCAAACTGAACCAGGTGGCCGGCGCCAGACTGTTCCTGCAGGCCGTGCAGGACATCGGCGTCGGCGGCCGACAGAGCAACGCCCAATACCAATACACCTTGCAAGGCGACGACACCAAGGAGGTCTATAAATGGGCCCCGATAGTCGAAGCGGCGTTGCAGAAGATCCCGCTGATAACCGAGGTCAATCTCGACCAGCAGCAGAAGGGGCTGGAGAGCGACCTCGTCATCGACCGCGACACCGCAGCACGGCTCGGACTCAATGTCAGTGAGATCGACAACACGCTTTACGACGCCTTCGGGCAGCGCCAGGTCTCGGTGATCTACGCCGCGCAGAACCAATACCATGTGGTGATGGAGGTCGCGCCCCAATACTGGCAGAGCCCGGAAATACTGAAGGACATCTATGTCAGCACCAGCGGCGGCGCAGTCAGCGGAACCAAATCGACCAACGCGCTGGCCGGCACGATCGCGGCGGCGTCGACCGGCAACCCCGCCGCGAGAGCGGTCGGCAACAATGCGGCGACCAATGCCGTCGATTACGCCGCGACGCCGAGGACCAACAACGCAGCGACGCGCACCGCCGACATCGCCGCGAGCGTCGTCACCAACAATGCCCCTATCGGCGCCGCGGCGAGTACGAGCGCCAGTGCGATCGCCGGCGATACCGCGCGCAACCAGGCGAACAACGCGCTCGCCAATACCGGCCACGGCTCGACCTCGACCGGGGCGCCGGTCAGCACCGCCGCCGAAACCATGGTGCCGCTCTCCGCGATCGCCCATTATCAAGCCGGGAATACGCCGCTCTCGGTCAATCACCAGGGCTTGTTCGTCGCGTCGACGCTCTCGTTCAATTTGGCGCCGGGAGTGTCGCTGGGCCAGGCGCAGCAGGCGATCGACGAGGCCGTCGGCCGGCTCGGCATGCCGGCAAGCGTCCGCGGCGGCTTCCAGGGTACGGCGCAAGTCTTCATGCAATCCCTGGCCAACGAGCCGATCCTGATCGCCGCGGCATTGGTCGCCGTCTACATCGTGCTCGGCGTCCTTTACGAGAGCTATATCCACCCGATCACGATCCTGTCGACCTTGCCCTCGGCGGGGGTCGGCGCCGTGCTGGCATTGATCGCGACCGATACCGAATTCAGCATCATCGCTCTGATAGGCGTGATCCTGCTGATCGGGATCGTCAAAAAGAACGCGATCATGATGATCGATTTCGCCCTCGACGCCGAGCGCAGCCTGGGCCTCAACTCGCGCGAGGCGATCTACCAGGCCTGCCTGAAGCGCTTCCGCCCGATCATGATGACGACGTTGGCGGCCATGCTCGGCGCCGTGCCGCTGGCGATCGGGTTTGGCGAGGGCGACGAATTGCGCCGGCCGCTCGGCATCTCGATCGTCGGTGGGCTGATGGTCAGCCAGATCCTGACCCTCTATACGACGCCGGTCATCTATCTCTACCTCGACCGGTTCCGTTTGTGGGCGCAACGCCGCTGGCGCACCGGTCGAGGACTTTTTACCGCCGGGCACGTTCCCGAACCCGGCGAATGATCGGGAGATCGGGGTTTCGGCGCCCGTCATGCGCGGGGGCGGTCGCCACCGCTGCGCTGTTGTCGGCTTGCGCCGTCGGCCCCGATTATCGCCTTCCCGACGCCCCGGTGCCGGCGCAATACAAGGAGGCGCGGCCGCAGCCGGGTTGGAAAATCGGCCAGCCCGCCGCCGCGGTCGAGCGCGGCGATTGGTGGGCGATCTACCGCGATCCGGTGCTCGACGCTCTGGTGCGGCGGATCGACATCTCGAACCAGAACCTCAAGGCTGCCGCGGCGGCGCTTCGGCAATCGGAAGAAATCGTCGCCGAAGCCCGCGCCGGCTATTTCCCGACCGGCGCCGTGGGCCTCCAGGCGCAGCGCTCCCGCAGCGGCGGCAGCGCCTCGAGCGGCGGAGGTTCGTCGTCGTTTGTCGTCGGCAGCGGCGGCAGGGTCGGGAGCTTTTTTACCGGCGATGTCGCTGCGAGCTGGACCCCGGATTTCTGGGGTCAAATCCGCCGCACGGTCGAAAGCAATGTCGCCGGCGCGCAAGCGAGCGCCGCCGATCTGGCCAATGCCCGGCTTTCGGCGCAGGGCACGCTGGTCGGCGATTATCTGCAATTGCGTATTGCCGACGAGCTGAAGCGCTTGCTCGACGAATCGGCCGAGGCTTATTCCGAATCGCTGCGCATCGCCCTGAACCAATACCGCAGCGGCACCACCGACCAGTCCGCGGTGTCGCAGGCCGAGGCCCAGTTGCAGTCGACCCGGGCGCAGTCGATCGCAACCGGCGTGACCCGCGCGCAATTCGAGCATGCGATCGCCGTGCTGATCGGCGTCCCGCCGGCGGCGTTGACGATCGCCCCGACCGATTACGCGATCGCCATTCCGGAGATCCCGCCGGGTCTGCCGTCGGCCTTGCTCGAACGCCGCCCGGACATCGCCGCCGCCGAGCGCACCATGGCTTCCGCCAATGCTCAGATCGGGGTCGAAGTCGCGGCTTTTTATCCGACGATAACGCTCTCCGCCGATGTCGGCACCGCAGCCGCCGCGCTGAACAAGCTGATCGGCGCGGGCGGCGAATTCTGGTCGTTCGGCGCGGGCCTCGCCCAGACCGTTTTTGATGCGGGGTTGCGCAATGCCCGAGTGCAGCAGGCGGTTGCGGTCTTCGACCAGGACCTCGCCGATTATCGGCAGACCGTTTTGACTGCGTTTCAGCAGGTCGAGGACCAGCTGGTCGCGCTCCGCATATTCGCCGAAGAGCAAAAGGTGCAGGACGCCGCAGTCGTCTCGGCGCGCGAAGCGGTGCGCATTCTGAACAACCAATACTTGGCCGGCACGGTCGCCTATACCAGCGTGATCGTCGCCGAGCAGACCGCGCTCAGCGATGCCGAAATCGCGCTGACGATCCGCCAGAACCGGCTCGTCGCCAGCGCCAGCCTGATCCAGGCCTTGGGCGGCGGCTGGGATGCCGCGCAATTGCCGAGCCGCGAGGTCATCGAGGACCGCGCGCCGCTGAACTTCAATCCGCTGCCGCCGATATTGCCGGTGCAGGGCCAGGGCGCATCGGCGCCGCCGGCGCCCGCCGCGCGATGATCCGGTGCGACTCGCTGCCGCTCCACGCTGATCGGTCGAAGTTGTTGCAGCCGGTCCCCGTTGTGCGGGGCTGTCCGGGACAACGGCGTCTGCAATTCTATCGATACAGGTCGGTAACATAACGCCCAGGTTAAATCGGCGTAATGTCGGTATCGGCGGGTAAATCGCGAGCCGCCGGTGCGTATTTGTCTGCGAGGGGCAATGACCCCGCTTACCACCGAGGTTGACGATGAAAATGTTGCGGACACCATTTCTCGCGGCAGCACTATTCGCGGGTGCAGCCGCGGTCGGGCTGGCCCCCAGTTTTGCCCAGACTGCGCCGAATGCGGCGAACTCTGCCGCCCCGGCCGCAGCGAACCATCACGGCCAGTCGCGGCTGACCCCCGGGCAACTGGTTGATGGCAGGATCGCCTTTCTGAAGGCCGAACTCAAGATCACGCCGGAGCAGGAGGCGCCCTGGCAGCAAATGGCAGCAGCGATGCGTCAGAATGCGACCGCGCTCGACCAGGCGGTCGCCGACGCGCGGCAGCATCGCGGCGATGCGGATGCGATCGAGCGCCTGACGATGCGCGGGCAATTCGCCAAGGTGCAGGCCGACAACGACGCCCGCCTGCTCGACGCGCTGAAGCCGCTTTACGCGACCCTGTCGCCCGAGCAGCAACAGATGGCGAACCGGCTGTTGGCGTCGGATCACGGCTGGCGCCACGGGTCGCATCATCGCGCTTGACCCGCTCGCCGTCGCCGGGAGGTCGCCGGGTCCCCTCGACGGCCTCCCGACGACTTGCATCTTGAAACGGCGGCGCCTTCGATGCACGCTGGGGCGACGGTGCGCGCGCTGGGCTTGGAACTTCGGTTGGCGATACTGGCCGCCGCGGCGGGGATCGGCCTGGCGGCAGCGGCGACTCCCAATTCGGGTGCGATCATGGCTCAGGAATGCCCGCTATCGGCGCCGCTGACGCTGAAAGACACGCAAGGGGGGGTCGTCGGCGAAACCGGTACGATCTGGACGATCGCGCCCGACTGCAGTTTTTCGATCGCGCGGCAGCTGGGATATAAAGCCCTCGAACCGCACAAACGGGGACACTTGACCCCCGATCAGCAGGCGAACCTCGGGAACTTGTTGAGCAAACTGGAAAAATCCGAATTGCCGGCTCGGCTCGGCGCCGCACCTCAGGTCAATGCGCGCCGGATAACCGTGTCGTACGGACAGAAAGAGGCAGTGCTGGTGCTCGCCCCGGGCGGCGGGGACCTCGGTACGCTGCGTGCGTCGAGCGATGACGGCCGGGCGCGCGATGTGCTCGATTTGGCTGCCGCGGTGAAAGCCATGCTGGGCAACTGAGCCGACGGGCCGCGTCGCCTCCTCGGTCGCTCGCGCACCAATATTCTTACATTACTGTGAACAATGTCACACCCGGCCGCCTGCGCCAAAGGTATGGTGCCCTGACCTCGAGCCGTGACGGCGGAGCCCCGCAATCGGGTTGGATGCCGTTGCCGCCGGGGACTCTCAGTGGGAGGCAGCCATGTACGCGCAGAGATGTGGCAGGGTGCATCGTCATTCCATCTTTTGCATATTGCCGCCGCACGTGCTTCACGAGATGGCTCGGCGCGGCAGCCCGGCTCAGCGAAACGCCGCTTTGAGGACTCTCGCTCTCGACGCGACGCAGCGCTCACAGCGGCTGACCCTTCAGCTGCTGGCGAGCGTTCCGCACCCCGCAGCCGCGGGCGCCGCGCCGGCCGTCCATCGTACGATCTACAGCTCGCAGAACGAGGAGACGACTTCCGGAAAGCTGGTTCGCTCGGAAGGCCAGTCAGCCGGGACCGATCAGGCGGTGAACGAGGCCTATGACGGTCTCGGCCATACCTTCGATTTTTACCTCGAGATCTACCAGCGCAACTCGATCGACGATCACGGGCTTCCGCTCAACGCTTTTGTCCATTACGGGCAGGGCTACGACAACGCGTTCTGGGACGGAAAGGAGATGATCTTCGGCGACGGCGACGGCACATCCTTCAATCGCTTTACGATCTCGCTCGACGTGATCGGCCACGAGCTGACCCATGGCGTCACCGGCTCGGAAGTCAATCTGACCTATTTGAACCAATCGGGAGCGCTCAACGAGTTGGTCTCCGACGTTTTCGGCTCGTTGATCAAGCAGTATGTCCTGAAGCAGACGGCCGCCCAAGCCGACTGGCTGATCGGCGCCGGCCTGCTGACGTTTCCGAACCAGGCCTTGCGATCGATGCGGGCCCCGGGCACCGCCTATGACAACGATGTGATGGGCAAGGACCCGCAGCCCGCGGACATGCAGCACTACGTCCGCACGGCCCAAGACAACGGGGGCGTCCACCTGAATTCGGGCATCCCCAACCACGCCTTCTATCTCGCTGCGACAGCGATTGGAGGCAATGCGTGGGAGAAGGCCGGGCAGATCTGGTACGACACGATCCGCGACAAGAGCCTCAAGCACAGCGCGAACTTCGCGGCCTTCGCCGGACGCACGGTGGCGAATGCAGGACACCGCTTCGGCAGTGCGAGCGCCGAGCAGAAGGCGGTCGCCGCCGCCTGGCAGCAGGTCGGCGTAAAACCGAGCTGAAAAGGAACCGATCGCGGGGGCGCTCTGCCGGAGCGTCCCCGAGATTTCCGGGTTTGCTCGGACCCGACGGGCCGCGGGCGTCGAGTCTGCGTTGCGCGGGTCACCGATGATTGACACCCGCCGCAGCTCTGCCGAACACTGCGCGAAGGGCTCGGCCGAGGCGCGAGGTGACGGGTGGCGGCAGCGAGATTGGGCGTCGATATCGGCGGCACCTTTACCGATGTGGCTCTCGAAGCCGGCGCATGCCGGTGGAGCGCCAAGATCCTGACCACTCCCGAAGCGCCGGAGCGGGCCGTCATCGAGGCGATCCACCGGGTGCTGGCCGAGGCCGGCCTTGGCCCGGCCGATCTGTCGATCATGATCCACGGCACCACCCTGGCGACCAACGCGATCATCGAGCGCAAGGGGGCGAGGACCGCGCTCCTGACTACCGAAGGGTTTCGCGACACGATCGAGATCCGGCACGAAAACCGGTTCGAACAGTATGACGTCAACATCGATCTGCCGCCGCCGCTGGTGCCGCGTCGGCGGCGCTTTCCGGTGCGCGAGCGGATCGACGCGCAGGGCCGGGTATTGGTGCCGCTCGACGAGGCGGGGGTGACGGCGCTGGCCGGGCGGCTAGCGGAGGACGGCGTCGAGGCGGTCGCGATCGGCTTTTTGCACAGCTTTACCAACCCGGCGCATGAGCGTCGCGCCGGCGACATCCTCGCCCGCCTCCTGCCCGATATGGCGATCACCCTGTCGAGCGACGTGTCGCCCGAGATGCGCGAATACGAGCGCTTCTCGACCGCCTGCGCCAACGCCTATGTGCAGCCGCTGATCGGCCGTTACCTCGGCAATCTCGAAACCTTGCTGCGCCGCGAAGGGTTCGCGTGCCCGCTGTTTCTGATGCTGTCGGGCGGCGGGCTGACCGCGGTCGAGACCGCGATCCGCTTTCCGGTGCGGCTCGTCGAGTCCGGGCCGGCCGGCGGCGCCATCTTTGCCGCCGAGATTGCCCGTCAGTGCGGCCTCGACAAGGTGTTGTCCTACGACATGGGCGGCACCACCGCCAAGATCTGCCTGATCGACGATCTGCAGCCGCAGACCAGCCGCGCTTTCGAGGTCGCCCGCGTCTACCGCTTCAAAAAAGGCAGCGGATTGCCGTTGCGCATCCCGGTCATCGAGATGGTCGAGATCGGCGCCGGCGGCGGCTCGATCGCCCGCATCGACCGGCTGAAGCGGATCACCGTCGGGCCGGACAGCGCCGGCGCCGATCCGGGGCCCGCCTGCTACGGCCGCGGCGGGACGGCGCCGACCGTGACGGATGCCGATTTGCTGCTCGGCCGCATCGATCCCGCCGGATTTTCCGGCGGCAAGATGGCGCTCGACCGTTCCGCCGCCGCGGCCGCGATACGGGAAGCGGTGGCCGGGCCGTCGGCATTGTCCTTGGAGCTGGCGGCGCTCGGGGTCAGCGAGATCGTCGACGAGAACATGGCCAACGCCGCCCGCGTCCATGCGATCGAAAGCGGCAAGGACGCGCGCGGCCGCACGCTCGTCGCCTTTGGCGGTGCGGCGCCGTTGCATGCCGCGCGGCTCGCCGAAAAGCTCGGCCTCGACCGGGTCCTGGTGCCGTCGAATGCCGGGGTCGGCTCGGCGGTCGGCTTTCTGCGCGCCCCGGTCGCCTATGAGATCGTGCGCTCGGCCTTGCAGCGTCTCGACGCCTTCGACGCCGACGCGGCGAATGCGCTGCTCGCCGCGATGCGCGCCGAGGCCGAGCCGATCGTTCGCCGCGGCGCGGGCGACGCGCCGTTGACCGAGACGCGTTCGGCATTCATGCGCTACCGCGGCCAGGGCCACGAGATCGCCGTGCCGTTGCCGGTCCGCCGCTATTGCGGCGACGACGCCGCGATCCTGCGCGCCCTCTTCGAGGAGGCCTACCGCCGGCTCTACAGCCGCATCATCCCCGGCGTCGAAGTCGAAATCCTGAGCTGGGTGTTGCTGCTGAGCGCGCCGCCACCGACCGAAACCGCCGCCCCGCCGCCGGCGCCGACTGCCTATGCCCCCGCGCCCGCCCGCCGCCGCCCGGTCTTCGACCCCGAAACCGGCGAGTTCGTCGCCGTCGCAATCCACGACCGCGGCACGCTGAGCCCCGGCGCCCGGATCGCCGGCCCGGCGGTCATCGTCGAAGACGAAACCTCGACCGTCGTTACCGGCTCATTCGACGCGACGGTCGACCGGTTCGGCTATATCCAACTGACCCGTCGCGCGAACTGACCCGGTTTGTTGCACTCCCCGATCGCCGTCGCGGTCTTCCCCCGCAGAGCTGATCTGCTTTAGACAAGCGTGGTTGTGATCGCCTTGGCCCGCGCGTCCTTTCGGCCGCGTGCTGCCGATGCTATGTTGCCTGCGGACATCGGCGGGCGGTTCGCCTCGGGATCGCACGCGCCCTCCCGAATTTGGAACAGTCCCTTACCGAAGGAGTTTGCCATGAGCTACTTTCCCGGGATGCAGAAGGGAAATCTCGATTCTGTTGCGGCCGACGAGCATGGCAAGATCAGCAAGAAGACCGTCACGCTCAACGGCGTCTCCGTGACATGTGTGACTTTTGACGTCGGTGCGAAATGGTCGAATGATTTGAAAGGCTATGCGGGGACTTACAGCTGTGAGCTGCCGCACGTAGCCCTCGTGCTTTCGGGAACGCTTCGGGTCGTCATGGACGATGGCTCGCAAGAAGACTTCTCAAAAAACGACGTCATGATGCTCCCGCCAGGTCACGACGCGTGGAGCGTGGGTAACGAACCCTGCGTGTTCGTCGAATTCTCCCGCGGCAATGATTACTACACCGGCGATCACGGACATTGAGCGATCGCTAAATATCAATTTCTGAAAAACGACTGAGTCGTTATCAGCTGCATCCCAGGCCCCAAAGGCTGCGCCGGCGGCTCAGTCGTTACCCGTTGCTGATCCAAATTCTCCGCCACACAAGCCGGTCGGCTCCCCGGCACGGATGGGATGGCGAGCTTGGACCCATTGGCGGTCCGACTTCGGATAGTTGCGCCTATACCCTCTTATTCGATAGGCATTGCGATTTCACTCGAAAGCCATATATTTTGACCGGTATTTGAAAATACGGGTCGCAGCGACGGATGCTGTCACAAAAAGCCAAATATGCGCTTCGCGCGCTTTTAGTCTTGGCAGCGGGTGCCGACGATAAGCCGGTACACATCGCCGACATCGCGACATCGGAGAAAATTTCGCGAAAATTTCTCGAGGCGACGCTGCTCGAGTTGCGCAAGCACGGGGTTCTCGCGAGCCGCCGCGGACAACACGGCGGTTATCGTTTAGCGCGACCTGCCGATCAGATCTCGTTCGGCGAGGTAATCCGCATTATCGACGGACCTCTCGCGCCGCTTCCCTGCGCCAGCGTCACCGCCTTTCAGTTGTGCTCGGATTGTGCAGATCCGCAAACCTGCTCTATCCGCTGGCTGATGCAGAAGGTCCGCGACGCGACCGCCGGCGTACTCGACGAATGCACGTTGGCGGATGCCCTGGGCAAACGGCCTGCGGTGCACCGAACGGGCGATCTGAGCAAGGCCGCATCGAAGATCCGGGTAACGCCGCGCCGTTCGTCCCACGTCGAATAGGTCGCCGCCAAACAGCAACCGACGGCGCCGGGGCGCCGCCGCGGACCAGCGAAATCGCAGCACGCCGGCCGTTCTAAAATTGCCGCTCGGTGCCGGTTACGCCGGCCGATCCGAATGATGTGAGGCTTGACAGCCCCAGCCATGTCCTATACTCCTATCAATACGATGGGAAATAGGGATATAAAATGAGAACCCTAATGCGGATCATGCGGCGTCGCGAAGCCGAGGAAGACCCCGAACTTTCTTATTATCAGCGAGTGAACCGTCTGCTGTCGACACACGCGGTCCGGGCAGCGGCTCTGCCGACTACCGCGCGGTCGGGGATGTTCCAGCCGGTGGTGCGGGCGGTCGATCGCGGACCGCAAACGGGCCGCTCGCCCGGGTTCGGCCAATGCCCGCACCGCGTGCGTTCGATCCCATAGAGCCCAATCCCAATCAGATCTGCCATTGAACGGCTAAAGGCTGGCCGCTCTACCTTTGATATAGGCGGCGGCGCGAGGGGGAAACGATGAGGCCGTGACCGTCGGCGCGTTCATCGGCCCGATCGTCAGGCTGGTCGCGGCCGGCGCGCCGATCAAAGCCCTCGCCGTCAACTACGCGCTGCTCTTCGTCCAAGGCCGGCTCTGCCGCTGGGAGGAGAGCTGCTGACGGAGTTTCATCTGAGTTCGCACCAGATGCGAAAATCCATTCCCTTTGCCTTTGGCGGCGACGTCGGTGTCGGCGGAGAGCGGAAGTAAGACGAACGCAACCAGATCCCGGTGAGATCCTTTCCTAAAGGCCACCGCAAAATGAAGCCCTATCTGCGCCCCGCAACAAAACCGGCCGGAGGGAAAATCGATCGCGGCTAGTCAGCGGATCGGGGCCGAGCCGCAGCGGTTGTCGAGCCGGCCGCCATCGGCGATCGCCATGACCACCAGGATCTCGGCCGGCCGCGGCGCGTCGGCCAGCGACACCGTGATCGTGTCGAAATGGGCGAACGACCATGAATCGTCCTTGTGCCCGAGCGGCACATCGAGAGTGGCGCCAGCCGACGCGACCTTGACGTTCGAGGAAATGACCGCCTTTCCGCCGCCGATCGCGGCGCGCATCGGCCGCCCCAGCATCGGATGGACGCAGGCGCCGCCATGCTCCATCTCGCCGTCGTACGCCGACCACGGCGCCCTTCCCGTAGGACACCGCCGGACCGCCGAGCAATTTGACCAGTTCGGGCATCAGCCGGTCTCCGAGCGCCGCGCCCATCTCAAAAAGCGCCCGCAGATCGTCCGCCCGTCGCCCGGCGAACGGGTTGACGATTACCGCCATGCCGACCGCACGCACGGTCGGCCGCGGCGCCGGCACGCCGAGTCTCGGAAAAGACGACTTCGCGCAGCGTGACGATTTTGCGGATGTCGGTCGTCATCGCGCGCTCCTTTTCACTCGGCATCTCGCGGACGGTGGCGTTTGACCGCTTCGGGATTGGTCGAGTTGGCGCCCATATAGACGCCCCGCTCCCATTGCCGCTTCAGCGGATCGACGACCTTCAGCGCCATCCGGCCGACATGCTGGACCTCGATCTCGACGGTCTCGCCGTCCTGCAAGGCGCCGAGTCCTTCGTGATTGGTGCCGCAGGCGATCAGATCGCCGGTGTTCAGGGTCATCACGGTCGAGGCGAACTCGATCAGCTCCGGCACCCGGTGCTCCATGTCGTCGGTGTTGTAGTTGTGGCGCAGCTGACCGTCGTTCCAGAAACGCACGACGACGTCGTTGGGCTCGGGGATCTCGTCGGCGGTGGCGATGCACGGGCCGATCGGAGCGAAGGTGTCGAACGACTTGCCGAGCCAGCTGCCGGCTTTCCAGGTCCGCCGCCCCTCGCCGCGCGCCGACACGTCAATGAGGCCGGTATAGCCGAAGACCGCGCTGCGCCAGTCCGCCTGCGCCACCTTTTTGGCCGGGCCCTTGATGACCAGTGCCAATTCGGCCTCGTGCATAAAGATCCACGGCTCGGCGAATTCGGGCAGCACGATCGTGTCGCCGGGCCCGACCACCGCCTCCGGGTTTTTCAGGAACATGTTCAGGGCCCGCGCCTCGCGCTGCGCGTGCTCCCAGTAATTGGCGATGCAACAAAGGATCTTGCCCGGCCGCGGCAAAGGCGGGCGCAACCGCACTCGGCCGAGCGGCAATGCCTCGCCCTCCGCCATCAGCTTTTCGAGCGTCGGGCGCAGCCGGTCGAACCCGTCGATCAGGTTCTGCATCGTCAATTGAGGGGTGTAACCGCGCTCGACCACCCCGGCGAGCCCGACGACGCCGCGCTCGGTCATCAGCCCCGGCACCGGCCCGCCCGGCTCCGGCCCCTCGAACATCACCAGCTTCATGCTCGCCCCTCCCGGTTCTGCCGTTTTTGGGTCACCTTTTCATTTCGTGGGCAGCATCAGATGCGCGTACGGGGTGCCCGGCCACATCACGTAGGGCTCTTTCACGTTCGGGTCCGGCGAGGTCGGGTAGCTCGCCATTTGCTTCGATGCCGGGCCGACGATCATCACGTGCGGCCCGGTCTTGACCCAGTGGTTGCCGGGCTCCTGCTTTGCCGCGTAGGGGTCGGTGTTGCTCGCCCCGGCGTCGCCGGCGAGCATGTAGATGAAACCGATCTTGTCGGGCGGCGCCGCATGGGTCGCCCGGGCGTGAGCCCATTCCATGGCGTTTGCATCGGCGCACATCGGGGTCGGGCCGAGCATCATGCAGGTGAAGCCGTTGCTGCCCTGCTTCAGCGTTTGCATTGTGCCGTTGTCCATCCGCGCGATCGTCGCATCGCGGACGATCTGCGCCGGCGCGGCGGTCGCGAGCTTTTTCAAATAGGCGGCATCGGCGCCTTGCTGCGCACCTGCCGCGCCGGCGGCGGCGAGTAGCGGCGCGCCGAGCGCGAGGCCCGTCAGGATTTGTCGGACGGACATGTTCCCTCCCGCTGTTCAATTTGCTTCGGGAGCTTGCCTTGCCGCCGCTTTCTGCGCCAGCGGTTTCTCCTGAACCCGCGCCGAGCGGTTTACTCGTGCGCCGCCTTATGCCGCTCATCGAAGTCCGCCTCACGCCGTCATCCCATCGCATTATCCGATTGCAGCCAGCAGCAACTGGCTGTTGACAGGATTTATCCTCGAAGCGCGACATTGAACCAGCGTTAGCGAGGAGTGGCGGGATGCTGCAAATCCGCAAAATGGGACCGCAGATCGGGGTCGAAATCACCGGCATCGATGTGAGGACAATGTCCGGCGACGAGTGGAACCGCATCTATCGCGCCTGGCTCGACCACAATGTCATGTGCGTGCGCGGCCAGGATCTGACGATCCCCGATTTCATCCGCTACAGCGAGCGCTTTGGCCCGGTTGTGCCGCACCCGTCGAAATCGACCCGGCATCCGGAACACCCGCAGATCACGATGCTCGGCATCGACAAATACGACGCCGCCGGCAAGTTGCGCGAGGAAATCTATCGCCGCGGCGCCGAGGGCTGGCACACCGACGGCGCCTACAACCAGGCGCCGTTCAAGGCGACCCAGCTTTATGCGCTGGCGATCCCGAGCCGCGGCGGCAACACGCTATTCGCCAACGGCTATGCCGCCTATGACGCCCTGCCGCAGCGTCTGAAGGACCGGCTCGACCGGGTCGTCGGCGCGTTCGCCTATGGCGGGAGCCGCGGCAAATCGGCCTTGTTGAACCCGGAAGATCAGGAGTGGACACCGGTCTTCCACCCGATCGTCCGGACCCATCCGGAGACCGGTCGCCGGTCGCTCTACTTCGACCCGGGCAAGATCTGCCACCTGGTCGGCGTCGAGGACAGCGAAAGCGATGAACTGATCGGGGAATTGAAGCAGCGGATGATCGTCCCCGACGCCGAATACCACCATGTCTGGCGCAAGGGCGACATCGTGATCTGGGACAACCGATGCTCTTATCACCGGGCGGCCGGCGACTACCCGCCCGAGGAGGATCGCATCCATTGGCGGGTTTCGATCAACGATTTCGGCGTCGAAGCCTTGGCGGCGGAGTAACGGCGATGAGCATCGAAGTCGTTCCGTTCGAGGCCGGGCTCGGCGCCGAGATCCGCGGCGTCGACATCGGCGAACCGCTGTCCGTTGCCGATCGCGATGCGATCCGCGCCGCCTGGCTCGCTCACCTGGTCCTGCGGTTTCGTGGGCAGCCGCTCAGCGATGGGCAGCACATGGCGTTCACCCGCCAGTTCGGCGAGCTCGAATTCAATCCCGCGGCATTGATCGCCAGGCAGTACGGGGTCGAAACCCAGACCGCCGGACGCCGCCGCGAGATCCCGCCCGAAATCTCGGTGATCTCGAACATCATCGAGGACGGCAAGGCGATCGGCGGGCTCGGCGACGGCGAGGCGTTCTGGCACACCGACAGCTCATTCGTCGACATACCGCCGGCGGCGAGCCTGCTGCGCTCGCTGGAAGCGCCGCCGCCGAGCGCCGGCGGGTCGACCTATTTCCTCAATATGTATTCGGCTTAC
>CAVPBN010000051.1:0-19799 GCA_963701815.1 uncultured Alphaproteobacteria bacterium | reverse complement strand
GTGGTATGAACCAGACATATGGCGCCCATCCTCTTTTCCCTCGCCCCCGCAAAAGCGGGGACCAGGGCCGCATACTCAGTGCTTGCCCGCCCCTGGGTGCCGCTTTCGCGTCGCTTTCGCGGGCATGACGATGAGTGTGCGTACAGATCGCCAAGCAGAAGTGGACCATAAGCAATGTATCCGGTGGATTCATTCCGCAGTGCAGCTATGGCGGATCACTGCCGGACCTCAGGTAACTCTCACTTATTGATCCGTCTCTCTATCGAGGAGAACAGCGACATGGCCTTTTACGAGTTGCGTCAATACAAGGTATTGCCGGGCAAGATGGATGAGTGGGTCAAGATCATGGAGGAGGAGATCATCCCGTTCCAGATCTCCAAGGGCATGGTCATCACCGGCAGCTTTCGCGGCGAGACCGACGATTCGGCCTATGTCTGGATGCGCCGGTTCGAGAGCGAAGCCGAGCGCGAAGCCTTGTACAAGGCGGTCTACGACAGTGATCACTGGAAAACCAAGATCGCCCCGCGCGTTCCGCAATGTCTCGATCGCACGGCGATGGTCGTGACCCGGATCGTTCCGACGCCGAAATCGGCGGCGCACTGACGACGCCGGAGGGCGGGTTGCGGCGCCGGCGGCTCGCTCAGCCGGGGCCGGTCGCGACCCGGCTCCACAGCAGCCGCGCCTCCGGCATCGGGTCGCGCACGACCTCGCAGGTTCTGTCCAGGACCATCGTCGCGCGGGTCTCGGTCGTATAGGGCGGCCAGGATGGGATCGCCGGATTGTCCGGGGTCCCGTTCCGGGCAAAGGCGATCCAGGTAGCCGAGACCTTCGCTGCCAGTTCGCGCGCTCCAGCGGCGCCGGCGGTCGTGTCGGGCACCTCGGCATTGTCGAACACAAAGGGCAGGTCCATCGCATGATGCGCCTTCATCCGGCCGTCATGCACCGGGCTCTGCCAGTCGAGCGAGTACATGTAGACCGCGGCCCGCGGGCGGGCGGCATAGCGCTCGGCGAGCAGGACCGAGCGGACCCAGAAATTCGAGCCGGTCAGCGCCGCGATCAGCCGGTCGCCGGGGCTCGCCTGCGGCATCGCCCGGTCATAGGCGGCGAGCAGCCGATCGGTTTCGCCGCCGGCCACCGCCTCGACCCGCTGGCGCAACCCGGCCTCGGTCAAATTGCCGTGCCACACGATATCGTCGTCGGCGAGGAAAAAGGCGCTCTCCTCGCGGGTCCCGCCGACCATCAGCGGGATGTCGTCGGCGATCGCCGGCGCCGCGGGCTCGGCCGGATGCTGCGGCAGGTCGTCGCCGTCGACCACCGGGCCGAAATCGTAGCGGTCGAGCAACGGCCAGCGCGGCCGGCCGACCGCACGCGAGGCGACGGCGATCGCCGCAAGCAACTGCCGGCTCGGCAGCGTCTGCAGCCGCGCGCATTCGCCGCGATCGAGCCCGATCTCGCTCAACACCGCCGCGGCCAGCGCATTGGCGCGCTCGCGGGTCGTGACCCGGATCGCCGCGCCGCTCTGGATGATCGCGCGGTGAAACAATCCGCGCGCCGCCGGCATCGCCAGCAGCGCGCTGACCTTGCCGCCGCCGCCCAACTCGCCGAAGATCGTCACATTGCCGGGATCGCCGCCGAAGGCCTCGGCATGCTCGCGCACCCAGCGCAATGCGGCGACGATGTCGAGCATCCCGGCATTGCCCGAATGCGCCCATTCCGGCCCGCCGAGATCGGCGAGATGCAAAAAGCCGAGAATATTCAGGCGATGGTTGACGCCGACCACGACGACATCGCCGCGCCGCGCCAGATTGGCGCCGTCGGTCACCGCACGGTTGGCCGAGCCGGTGGCGAAGGCGCCGCCATGCAGCCACACCATGATCGGCCGCCTGCCGCCGTCGCCCAGCCCCGGCGTCCATAGATTGAGCGTCAGGCAATCCTCGCTCTCCGGCGTCGTATCGGGCGGCCCGAGCAAGGTTTCGAGCCCGGCGCGCCGGGCCGGCCGGTTCGGCGATTGCGGCGCCTGCGCGGCATAGGCGACCGCATCCCGCACGCCGACCCAGGGTTGCGGCGGTTGCGGCGCCATGAAGCGGTTGCGCCCCGCGGTGGCGGCGCCGTAAGGCACGCCCTTGAAGGCGTAGATTCCGGCGTGGCGCGCGCCGCGCAGCCTGCCCGACGCGATCTCGACGATCGGCGCCGGCGTCGCCTCGGCAACGGCGATGTCGTTGGCCATTCTGCTCTCCCGATGGCGTCGTCCGGGACGGCGCAGATCAGCGGCGGCCGGGCGGAACTTCGCCCTCAGGATAGCAGGAAAGATCGGACCTCAGAAGTCCGGCACGCCGCCGCGGCGGCTGCCGGCCGATTGCTCGGACCGGCCGGGGCAACCGGTTTTGGTCAGCCGCCTTCGATTTCTGCGGCCAGCTTTTCGCACTGGGCTATCCTGTCCTCGAGAAATCGTCTGAGCTTGGGGGTGGTGACCTCGGCCTGCAGCCGGCCGGCGCGGGCCGCAGCGGCCCGGTAATAGGCGACGGGTTGCCGTTCCAATAAAGTCCAATAGGGGTCGCCATCCAAATCGGCGGCGAAGTTGTGCCGTTGTTCGATCGGCTGCAGCCGGCCGGACCGGCCGCTCGGCGATTGCACCAGCTTCAATTCACGCTCCTTTTCCGATCATGCCGTATGGATGCGGCGCCCGCTGCCGGGGACGAGGACATCCACACGAGGCAAAAAGATCCCGATGCTGTGTTGAGCCTGCACTGGGGATGGTTAATGGTCGTTCGTCAACCGGCCGTCCCGGCGGCAGTCAAAAATCCATCCGACGCGCCTCTTTGCCGCCGGACCGGACCGGGATTATCGAACATGCCCGGTCGCTGCTATAATCGTCGGCATGGATTGCGACATGCCGGGATCGGGGGGTTGTTCGAAATGACCGAAGCCTATGGGCCCTTGCAGGGCGTCAGGGTCGTCGCCTGCTCCACCGCGCAGGCCGGCACGGTGCCGTACATGCTGATGGCCGATCTCGGCGCCGAGGTCATCAAGATCGAGGTGCCCGACATCGGCGACAATTCGCGCGGTTCGAGCGTCATGCCCGGCTTTCCCAGCACCTATTTCGAGACCAACAATCGGGGCGTCAAAAGCCTGACCTTGAACCTGAAGACGCCGGAGGGCCGCGCGATCCTCGGCCGATTGGTCGCGACGGCAGACATATTCGGGCAGAATTTTCGGCCGGGCGCCGCCGAGAAAAACGGCTTCGGCTATCGCGAACTCCGAGAGCTGAACCCCAAGCTCGTCTACATGTCGATCTCGGGCTACGGACCCATGGGGCCGCATGCCGATCTGCCGGGCACCGACTCGATGGCCCAGGCATTGGGCGGCGTCGCCGAGGCCTACTCGACGCCGGGACAGCCGTTGAAGACCGGCATCGTCTCGGTCGCCGACGAGACCTGCGCGATCCTCGCCTTTGGCGGCGCGCTCGCGGCGCTGACCCATGCGCGCAGCACCGGCGTCGGCCAGAAGGTCGATTGCTCGCTGCTCGGCGGCCAGATCCGCCTGATGGGCTGGACCCTGACGACGGCGATGTGGCGCAACCGCGACCCGGTCACCGGCCAGGCCCGCGTGACCGGAACGGCCGAGCGCCCCGGTCTCAGCGCCAGCTTCGACGACCGCGACGGCAAGCCGCTGGTGTTTCAGCTGAACGGCGCCCGCAAATGGCGCGAGGCGATGACCGCACTCGGCTTTTACGAGGCATTGGACAGGGCGGGGTTCGGCGATCTCGGCGTCATCATCGCCTCCGACCGACAGCGGGCAAATTTGCTGCGGATGCTGGACGAGTTGTTCGCGACCGGCCCGCGCGACGACTGGGTCGCGCGGCTGCGCGGCGCCGACATCGTCGCGGCGCCGATCAACACCTTGCTCGAGGCCTCGAACGATCCCGACGTGCTGGCCAACGGCTACGTCACCGAAATCGACTATCCGAGCCACGGCAAGCGGCTGAAGGTGCACGGCTCGCCCTGGCGTTTCTCGGAAACGCCGGCCCATATCGGCGTCGCCCCGCGCCTCGGTCAGCACAATGACGAAATCCTTGCCGGCCTCGGCTACGGCCCGGCGCAGATCGCCGATTTCCGGGACCGCAAGATCATCTGACGCCGGCGCCTGGTTTCACCAGTTCCGCGAAAGGAGCCCCGATGCTTCCCCAGGCCGCCGCGATGAAGGCATTGCTCGACCAGCCGGGCATCCGGATCATGCCCGGCTGCGGCGACGGCATCGGCGCCCGGCTGATCGAAGAGGCCGGGTTTCGCGTCGGTTTTGCCTCGGGCTCCAGCATCTCGGCGATGCGGCTGGCGATGCCCGACATGGACCTCGTGGGTTTTGCCGAGATGGCCGATGCGGTCGAGACCGTGATCGCCGCCGCACCCAAGGTATTGTGGCTGGCCGATGGCGACACCGGCCATGGCAACGCGCTCGCGGTGCAGAAGACGGTCCATGCCTATGCCCGCCGCGGCGCGGCCGCGGTATTGATCGAGGACAAGGCGTGGCCGCGCCCCCTCGGCCATGACGGCGCCAAGCTGGTCATCGAACGCGATGCGGCGATCTTGCGCTGCCGGGCTGCCGCCGAGGCCTGCCGCGAGGCGGGCATTCTGCTGCTGGCCCGCACCGACGCCCGCATCTCCCGCGGCTTCGACGAGGCATTGACGCGGACCACGGCTTTCGCGGCCGAGGGCGCCGATATCCTGTTTCTCGAACTCGCCGCAATCGGAGGCCGAGATGCGCGCGGCGGTCGCCGCCGCCGACGGCAAGCCGTCGCTGGCGGTGACCTCGCCGGCCGGTAAGCATTTCATGCCGGGGGACGCCGAACTCGAACGGCTCGGCATCAAGCTCGTCGTCTATCCGCAGGAGATCCTGGCCGCGACCGTACACGCGGTGCGCGCGGCGCTGGCCGGGCTGCGGGGCGGGCCCAAGCCGCCGCTGGCGAGCCCGGCGGAGCTGGCGACGGCGATCCGCTCGGCCGATTACCTGGCCCAGGACGCACGCTGGCCCGACCCGCGCTGACGTCAAGTAGTCACAGTTACACTCGTGTGCGCGGTTGAGCCAGGCGAAGGTTCGCTCGACCACCCCAGCGCCGCGGCAAGACATGAAACCCGGCACGCAAATGGCGGATCGCCGGACGATCTCGATCCGCCATTTGCCGTGCCGGGCGAGTGCCGTTGTGAGCTTGTCGCCGGCGTAAGCGCCATCGGCGAAGACATGGGCGCGCAAGCGCCTGAGTGTGCACTACCCGCCTTGCCCGCAAGCCGCGCTGATCCGCCCTCTCCGCCCGTCTGCGGGGGGAGAGGGAGGGGACCCGTCGCCGCGGCGACGGGGAGGGTGAGGTGGGTTGCGCACCGGCCCTCCCCCACCTCACCCCGACCCTCTCCGCCCCCGGGGGCGGAGAGGGGGTATCCGGACACGGCCAGGGCAAGAAGCGCACGGTCGGCAAGATGTCAGAAGAGCGGACGGGATCGTCTGTTTGGTTCAGACCACCGGTTGATCAGGCGGCTTCGGCGATGATGACGCTGGCCGGTCCGGCCAGCGGCCGGCGATCGAGCTTGCGCCAACCGGTCTGCGCCAGCCACGCGTCGGCATCGTCCTCGGCATAGGCTTGGCCTTCGCCGGACATGACGAGAAACTCGCCCGACATCAGCGATGCCGCCGCCGGCTCGGTGCGGCTCGCGTCCATCCACAAATCTACGAGCAGCAGCCGCGCGCCTGACGCCGCGTGCGCGCGCATGTTGCGCAGCAGCTCCAGATTGTGCGCCGCGGAAAGGACATGCACGGTGTTGGCGATGATCAGCACGTCGTGGCCGTCGGGGAGCGGATCGGTAAAGAAATCGCCCTCGACGACGGCGACCCGCTCGCCCTCCGGCTCGCCGGCGAGGCGCCGCCGCGCCATGGCGCAAGCTCCCGGCAGCTCGAACAGCGTGGCTTCGAGCCCCGGGGAGCGCCGCAATATCGGGAGCAGGAACGAGCCGGTGCCGCCACCGATGTCGAGCATCCGGCGATGGCGGCCGAAATCATAGACGCTCGCCAGAGCCGCCGCCGCCGGCGCAGTGAACGCCTCGACCCCGGCGGAAAAGATCCTCTGCTGCTCCGGTGTGAAGCGGTTGAACTGCCGCCTCCCTTCGCCGTTGCGCACGGCGTCTTCAAGCTCTGCCCACAGGCCGTAGGAGACCTGGTCGAAGAAGCGCAGCATCGGCCGCAGATCAGGACCCGGAGCGCCTGCGAGAAAGGCCGCAGCCGCCGCACTGTTGCGATACCCGTTGTACTGCCGCTGCAACAACCCGAGGCTGACCATCGCGTCGGCGCTGATCCGCAAGGTGCGCGGCGGAATGCCGGTCGCCGCGGCGAGTTCGTCGAGTGTTGCGCCCCTGCCCGCCAATTTCTCGAACAGGCCGATTCCGCTGGCGACGAACAGATGCTTCGCCGCCATAAAGCCCAAAGCGATCCGCATGATCGGATCGGGTGCAACCTCGGTCATCCTCATTCCTCCCGTTGCGATCGGTCGCCCGTTTTCCTCCTGCCACCGAGAGCGGGAGGTGATCTTGTCGCCGACTTCGGAGGGATAATATGTGAAACAGTCTGCAAAGTGGTAAAAGATTCAGAAATCTTTAAGGTTAACAGAAGTGCGCTGCCTCTTCCGTCAGGGACCGAGGGCAGCCAATCGCCTTCGGGGGTCGTTACAGAGGCCGATCGATCATGTTGGAGCGAGGCGGCGCGGCTTGACTGTAAGGCCCAGATGCCTTACCCAGGGCGACGGCTTTTGGGTGTGGAGAAGGCTATGGCGACGACCCTCACCGTCACGGCAAAGGGGCAGGTGACGCTTCGCAAGGAGGTGCTGCGGCATCTGGGGGTCGGTCCCGGCCAAAAGATCGAGATCGACATGCTGCCGAACGGCCGCATTGAAGTGCGGGCGAAACCGACCGGCTCGATCGAGGACTTCATCGGGTGCGCCTACCGACCGGGTACCAAGCCGCTGACAATCGAGGAGATTAACGAGATCAGCGCCAAAGGTTGGGCGGGCGAGCTTTGAGAGTTACCGTCGATACGAACGTGCTCGTGCGGGCGGCTGTTCTCGACGACGCGTCGCAGGCGGCACTTGCGGCCGATCTCCTGCGCGACGCCGAGACTGCCGCCGTAACCCTTCCGGCGCTGTGCGAATTCGCGTGGGTGCTCGGGCGCGGCTATAGGTGGGGCGCCAACGACATTTTTGGGTTTATCGAGACCCTGCTCGACAGCCCGAGCGTGCACGTAGACCGGCCGGCCGCCGATGCCGGGTTGGCGATGCTCGCGGCGGGCGGGGATTTCGCCGATGGGGTCATCGCCTTCGACGGCCGCCGGCTCGGGGGAGAGGTGTTCGCCAGCTTCGACCGCAAGGCGGTCGAGCTGGTCGCGGCCCAGGGCGGAGCCACGCATCTCCTCGCACCACCTGAGGATTGAACTCGCCCCGGTCGCGTCGCCGCAGGCAGCGTCGTCAGTGCGAGAGCCGATAAGCCTTGGTCGCGGCGCCGCTGAAGAAGGCGGTCTTTTCGGCGGCTGAACAGCCCGCGGCGATGCGCTTGAAGGCGTTCCACATCACCGGGTAGCTGCACATGCCCTTGTCGACCGGGAAGTTGCTTTCGAACATCGAACGCCCGGGTCCGAAGGCGGCGATGCAGGTTTCGACATAGGGGCGCCAGGCCTTCTCCAGATCCTGCGACGAGGGCGGCATGTCGTCCTCGAAAAAGGTAAAGCCCGAGATCTTCATGCCGAGACCGCCGAGTTTGACATAGGTGTTGGGCGAGGCGGCGGCGACCTCGGCGACCCCCTTCTTCCAGGCGGCAAAGGCTTCCTCGCGCTTGCCGGCATAGGGGCCGATCGCCAGCGGTCCGCCGACATGGTTCAAGACGATCACCGCCTGCGGGAAGGCGCGGGCGAGGTCGGCCACATCGTCGAGTTGGGTTTGGAACAGCCAGGCGTCAAAACTGAGGCCGAGTGCCGCCAAACCGGCAAACCCTTCGCGAAAGGTCCGGTCGCGATAGAGCCCCTGCGGCGCGCCCGAGCAATAGATCTGCAAGCCCGGATCGTCGTGCCAGGTGGCGCCGTTGCGGATGCCTTTGAAGCGGCCGCCGGAGATCGCGACGTGCTGTTCGAGGATGCCCTTGGCGCGGCTGCCGATCCGCAGATCGACATTGCCGATGATGCCGGCGATACAGCGCGTCTTGCCGTATTTGCCGGCCGCACTCATCGCCGCGATGCCGTTGACGAATTCGGTCTCGCCCAATGATTTGAGCTCCTGCGGACCGTCGGCGCGGTACATCTCGCGGCATTCCTCGAAGCAGGTCGCGGCGATGTCGTGGCCGCTGCCGACATCGGCGAGCAGGTCCTGGAACAGATATCGGTTGCCCGGCCGGTCCCACATGTGATGGTGCGGGTCGACGATCGGCAGATCGGGCTCGATGATCGCCTCGCGCCGGCTGTCGAGCCAGTCCTGCCGGATCGGCGCATGGCGGCCGGGCGGGATCGCGGATTGGGGCATTGGCAAAATCCTCCCGAGGTTGCTGTCGGCTGCGCCAACTGTGCCCCGGCGCGGCCCGCATTGCCATGGTTTTCGATCAAGGGCATTTGCCCGACCGTCTGGCGCGCGATCTCGGGCCGCCGCCCCGCCCGGAATTATCCGGCGCGCCGCGCCACCCAGACCAGCCCCCGCCAGGCTTTGACGCCGTCGTAGTCTGCCGTGAAGTCGCGCGCGGGATCGCGCTGCAATTGCAAGCGGTTCATCACCGCCTGCGACCGCAGATTTTCGGGGGCGGTATAGGCGATCGCCTCGGCCAGACCGATACGCGTAAAAGCATCCTTTAGCGTCGCTCGTGCGGCCTCGGTGGCATATCCCCGACCCCACGCCCGCCTGATCAATCGCCAGCCGATCTCGACATGCGATCCGATCGGATGATCGGGACGCGACGGCATGATGCCGACGTAACCGAGAAAAGCGCCTTCTCGGCTTTCGACCGCCCAGCGGCAAAAGCCGTGTTGACGATATGCCGCGACGTAGCGGTCGAATTTTGCCTCGCTCTCCTGGCGGCTGATCGGTCCTCCGTAGTCATGCATCACCTCAGGGTCGGCGTGCATGGCGGCAAACGCGTCCCGGTCAGCGTCCTCCCAACAGCGAAGCCGCAAGCGCGGCGTGTCGATCATCATCGCGCTGCCATGCTCCCCACGCCGTGCGGTGCGGGCTCGGCTCCTGTCCGAACGTCAGCCGCGCAGGCTCGGGGCGTAGCCTTTGCGCGGGTATTCTTCCCAGTATTGGCGCAGGCCGTGATGGGTGGCTTCGAGGTGCGGGTGGGCGCGGAGTTTGTCGACATCGATGTCGATGCCGAGGCCGGGAGCGGTCGGCAGGTCGATCCAGCCATCCTTGACGACGAGCGAACGGGTGGCGATGTCGCGGCAGAGATCCTCAAAATTGACGAAATATTCGGTGATCCGGAAATTCGGGATCACCGCCGAGACGTGCACGGTCGCGGCCAGACCCGCCAATGTGCTGTTGTAGTTGTGCGGCGCCATGACCACGGCCTGCGGCTGGGCCATCGCGGCGATGTCGAGCATCGCGCCGATGCCGCCGACGACGCAGATGTCGGGGTTCAGGATGTCGGCGGCGCGCTTGGCCAGGCACTCGAAAAAGGCTTCCCTGGTGTGGATCGCCTCGCCGGTCACGATCGGGATCGGCACCGCCCGCCTGACCTCGGCGACCAGGTCGATATTCTCCGACAGGCACGGTTCCTCGTACCAGTCGATGCCGAGTTCGGCGAGCCGCCGGCCGATGCGGATCGCGTGGCTCGGGGCAAACCGGCGATGCGCCTCGATCAATAATTCGAAATCGGCGCCGAGCGCCTCGCGCATCGCCGTGACGTAGGCGATGGCGAAATCCTCGTCGCGGCGGTCGACAAAGCTGCGCCACGGTCCGGGAAACGGGTCGAATTTGGCGGCGGTGAAACCCATCGCCTTGACCTTGCGCCCGCGCTCGACGCCCTCCTCGATCGTGGCGCCCCGCGCCCAGCCATTGGCGTAGATCCGCACCCGTTCGCGCGAGGCGCCGCCGATCAGATTGTAGACCGGCAGCCCGGCGTGCTTGCCGAGGATGTCCCAGGACGCGATCTCGATCGCACTCCAGGCCGAGGACAGTTCGGGCGAGCCGCGCCGGATCGCGAAATCGTCGAGAATGATCTGGCCGGTATGGCGGGTGTTGAAGACCTCGCGGCCGATCACATGCGGCGTCATCGCCCGGATGCATTCGGCGACGACGGTCTCCTTGCCGTGGACGACATAGGCCTCGCCCCAGCCGTAAAGCCCGTCCTCGGTCTCGACCCGGCAGAACAGCAGGTCCTTCGAACTGCCGGTGCCGAGGATGAACGTCTCGATCCGCGCGATCTTCATGGCCGGCCTTTCCTTTTCGCCTCGCCCGAATTCTGGACCGGCAGACGGTGCCTGTCGAGCCGAGCCGCGTGGCGGCATGGTGCTGGCGGAGTGGTCCGGTCATGCTACAAGGATGGCGTGACGCGGTGCAGCGTTGCGCCGCGGCGACCTGCCTCTGGCAATCGGAGTCCCGGGCATGAAGACCTTTGTGCGTTGCGGCCAGCTGTTTACCGGGCATGAGGACGAAGCCCGCGCCGGAGAGTCGATGGTCTTCGACGAGCGCGGCGCGCTGGACTATGTCGGGCCCGAGGCCGACGCGCCGCGCCGGGCCCGCGGCGACCGGACGATCGACTATTCCGCGCTGTTCGTGATGCCGGGGCTGATCGACGTGCACACGCACCTGGCCTATGGCAACGCCAAGAGCGAGGAGGATATCGACCTCTACAGCCCGCTCGAATTCCGGGCATTGCGCGGTCTGTTCTTTGCCCAAAAGATGGCGGCGGCCGGCTTTACCGCGCTCTGTTCGCCGGGCGATGCCGGCCAGATCAGCCTGTCGATCCGCAACGCGATCCGCGCCGGCTTGTTCGACGGCCCGCGGGTGATGGCCGCGGGCCCCTATCTGACGACGCATCAGGGCCTGACCGACTGGTACCCGACCTGGATCGGCGTGCCCGACACCTCGATCGGCAAGCTGGTGACGACCCCGGCCGAGGCGGTCGAGGAAGTGCGCCGCCAGGTCAAGAACGGGGTCGACTGCATCAAGATCGCGCTCGACGGGATCGAACGGCGCGGCGACGGCTCGCTGGTCGCCGCCTTCACCCAGGAGGAGACCGAGATCATCGTCCGCGAGAGCCACCGCCTCGGCAAAAAGGTGGTGGCGCATGCCCGCGGCCGCGAGGCGACGCTCTACGCCGCCCGCAGCGGCATCGATTTGATTTTTCACGCCAATCACCTCGATGACGAGTGCATCGCGGCGATGCTGAAAACCGGCAGCGCGCTGTGCCCGACCATGACCCAGCCGAAAAACGTCATCGAGTTCACCCAGCCGCACGAACCGGCCGGCCAGCGCGGCCGCCCCGCCGCCGCCCTGCGCGAGTACCGCATCGGATGCGTCAACTGGAAAAAGGCGCGGGCCGCCGGGGTGCCGATGATGACCGGCACCGATACCGGTTTTGCGGTGACCCCCTATGGCGAGTGGAATGCGCGCGAACTCGAACTCTTTGTCGAAGATCTCGGCTTCACCCCGGCCGCGGCGTTGCGGGCCGCGACCGAGGTCAATGCCCGGTTCATGACCGAGGGCGACAGGATCGGCATCCTCGAACCGGGCCGGGCCGCCGATTTCATCGCTCTCGACAGGTCGCCGCTCGCCGATATCGGCGTGTTGCAGGACAGAAATCGGATCCGCGCCGTACACATCGCCGGCAAGGAGATCCGCATCCCCGATCGCGATTACGACCCGCGCCAGGTCACCGATTTCGCGCTCAGCAACTGGACCGATCTCTACACCCGCGCGCGGGTCGCCGAATTGCGCAAACAGCGGCCGCATCTGGCCGCGGCCGAATAACCCGCCGGCCCGGCTGTTTGCAGCTCCGCCGGCTGCGCGGCATCGATCGCGGAGGCGTCATCGCAACTTCATCGAAGCAGATGATGATCTGCACGCGACGGCGGCGCGATCGTGGGCAGCCTTGGGGGCGGAGCGTATGTCTGCGGGTGGGTTCGACTACGATGTTCTGGTGATCGGCTCGGGTCCGGCCGGACAGCGCGCCGCGATCCAGGGCGCCAAGCTCGACAAGAAGGTGGCGCTGGTCGAGAAGAAGGCGGTGCTGGGCGGCTGCAGCGTCAACATGGGCACGATCCCGTCGAAGACGCTGCGCGAGGCGGTGCTCGATCTGTCCGGGTATCGCTCGCGCGAATTCTACGGCGCTTCCTACACGGTCAAACAGCAGATCACGATGCAGGATCTGCTGTTCCGGACCAACCGGGTCGTTCAGCACGAAATCGACGTCACCCGGCATCAATTGATGCGCAACAACGTCGAGTTGCTCGCCGCCGAGGCCAGCTTTACCGGCCCCGCCACGATGCGTCTCGATTTTGTCGACGGCGCCGGCTCGCGGCTGGTCAAAGCCCGAAAGATCATCATCGCCACCGGCACCGAGACGACGCGTGACCCGGATGTGCCGTTTGACGGCGAGCGGATCTTTACCTGCGACGACATTTTTCGGCTGGAACGGCTTCCGCGCACGCTGGCCGTCGTCGGCGCCGGCGTGATCGGGTGCGAGTATGCGAGCGTGCTGGCCGCGCTGGGCGTGCGGATCACCCTCCTCGACAAGCGCGACCGGCTGCTGCCGTTTGTCGACAGGGAAATCGGCGATGAATTGTGCCACCATCTGCGCGAGAACCGGGCGACATTACGGCTGAGCGAGAACGTCAACAGGCTGGAGCTCGTCGAGGACGAGCGCGGCCCGCGCGTCCGGCTGCACCTCGACAGCGGCAAGACCATCATCGCCGAAAAGGCGCTCTATTCGGTCGGCCGCACGGGTGCGACGGCCGGTCTCAACCTGGCCGAGGCCGGGCTGAAGCCCGACAATCGCGGCCGTCTGGCCGTCGACGAGAACTACCGGACGCCGGTCCCCGACATCTATGCGGTCGGCGACGTGATCGGCTTCCCGGCGCTGGCCTCGACCTCGATGGAGCAGGGCCGGCTCGCCGTCTGCCATGCCTTTGGCGTCCATGCCAGCAGCACACCCGAGCGGTTTCCGTACGGGATCTACGCGGTCCCCGAGATCGCGATGGTCGGCAAAACCGAGGAGGAGCTGAGCGAGGCGTCGGTCCCCTACGAGATCGGCAAGGCACGCTACAAGGAAATTGCCCGCGGCCAGATCGTCGGCGACGTGACCGGCTTGTTGAAGCTGATATTCCACAGCGAGACCCGTCAGATCCTCGGCGTTCACATCATTGGCGAGGGCGCGAGCGAGCTGATCCACATCGGCCAAGCGGTATTGTCGTTTGGCGGCAAGATCGACTATTTCGTCGATACGGTTTTTAATTATCCGACCCTGGCCGAATGCTACAAGGTGGCGGCATTCGACGGGGTCAACCGGCTCGGCATATTCGAGAAAAACTGAGCGAGATCTCGCTCTCGACCCACTGCTGTCCGGTTCAGATTTACGATGATCTTCAAATGCTTCGAAGCACATCTTCCCCCGCGGCCGGGCTCGACCCGGCCGTCCACGTCTTGCAACGGAGGGGTCTTGCAAGAAAAAGACGTGGGTGCCCACGGAACAAAGTCCGTGGGCTGACGGCCCACGGGTCAAGCCCGGCCACCGGGTACTGGTGCTTCCCTACAACCGCCAAATTAACCAATATCCGAAACCGGACAGCAGTGCTCCCGACCCGGCCGGCGCCGGGTTGGGTTCGCCGGGTCAGCCGCCGGTCTTGCCGGCGCCGTCGCCCGAGGATACCGCCAGAAAGCGGTTGCTGCCGTGCCGGTTGATCAGCAACAGCACGCTCTTGCCGCGGAACGCTGCGGCGTTGTCGAGCTTGGCGTAGGCATCCTGCGGCGATGTCACCGGCTGCTGGTTGACGGTTTCGATCACGTCGCCGGGTTCCAGATCGAGGCCGGCGAACGGGCTGTCATCGCCTATCGCCGTCACCACGACGCCGGTGACTGCGGCGCCGACCCGCAACCGCCGGCGAGATTGCCGGGTCAGGGGCGCCAAGGTCAGGCCGGCGCCGAGCTTCGCCTGGTCCGGATGCAGGCTCGCCGGGCTGATCTGCGCGATCTGCGGGCCCGCCGGCATTTCGCCGATCACCGGGTGCAGGCTGACCTTGCTGTCGTTCCGCCACACCGTTACGACGGCGCTTTGGCCGATCGGCGTCTCGGCGACGACGAGCGGCAGATCGCGCATGCGCTCGATATCCCTGCCGTTGACGGCGAGGATCACATCGCCGCGGGCGAACCCGGCGCGCGCCGCCGGGCCGTCGGCGCTGATCCCGGCGATCAGCGCGCCGGCCGGCTTCGCCAGGCCGAAGCTTTGGGCGATCTCGGCCGTGACCGGCTGGATCTGCACGCCGAGCCAGCCGCGCTCGACCCTGCCGTTCGCCTCCAGCTGCTCGACCACCGGCTTTGCCAAATTCGCCGGTATCGCAAAGCCGATGCCGACCGAGCCGCCGTTGGGAGAATAAATCGCGGTGTTGATGCCGATGACGGCGCCGTCGAGATTAAAGGTCGGACCGCCCGAATTGCCCCGGTTGATCGACGCATCGATCTGCAAGAAGTCGTCGTACGGGCCGGCGTGAATGTCGCGGCCGCGCGCCGAGACGATGCCGCTGCTGACGGTGTTGTCGAGCCCGAACGGGTTGCCGACCGCCAGCACCCAGTCGCCGACCCTGGTGCTGTCGCTGTCGCCCCAGCGCACATAGGGCAGCGGGTGGTCGACATCGATCTTCAGCAGCGCCAGATCGGTCAAGGTGTCGCGGCCGACGATCCGGGCCGCGTGCTGCGTCGTGTCCTGAAACGTGACGGTTATCGCGTCGGCATTCTCCAGCACGTGATTGTCGGTGACGACATAACCGCGCCGGTCGATGATAAAGCCCGAGCCCAGGGCGAGCCCGGGCGTATCGGGTGCGCCCTTGCGCGCCTGCTGATCGAAAAAGCGGCGCAGCAACTCGTCGAGCGAGGCGGATGAATGCCCCGAAAGGGAGCCCTCGGCTCTGGCTTCATCGGCGCCCGGTACCGCCTCGCGACCCGCCGTCCTCTTGTTGGGCCGCTGCACGGCCGATACGTTGACGACGGCGGGCAAGACCTGCTGCACAAGCGGGGCAAAGCTCGGGACCAAGGGGTTGTGCGCCTGCGGCCAATTGCCGAACTGGGTGCAGCCGAGCAACATCGACGGGATGCCCAAGAGGGCAAGGACCGTCTTGACCGATACCGGCGTTGAACTCGCGATGCGCGCATCGCTCATGCTGCCCTCCGGCCTGCTGACCTGCGCCCACCCCTCTATGTAGGATCGCACCGAGTTCCTTGCCGTAGGTTAATGCATACCCCCGGTGCGAGTTTTGCGCCCGCTTTCCGGTTACCCCGATGCCCGGCCTGATCCGCAGGCTCAGACCGGGCGGGTCCCCTTCAGCTGAGTCCGATGCATCAGCCGGCGACGCGCGGGGTCGAAGGCGTCGCGGCGATGCATCGCACAGCGATTGTCCCACCAGACCAGATCGCCGACCTGCCAATCCTGACGCCAGGTAAATTTCTCTTGAGTCGCATGATCCCACAAAAGATCGAGCAGCTCTTCGCTGTCCTCGACCGAAAACCCGAGGACATAGGCGTTGATGCGCCGGCCGAGAAACAGCGCCTTGCGCCCGGTCTCGGGATGGGTGCGAACCATCGGCTGGTGCGCGCCGGGCACCTTCGACACGTCGGAGACGGTCTCGAAGCCTTTATGCGCCTTGCCGCCGCTGGAGTGGGTGGCGGCATGGATCATCGTCAGGCTGTCGACCCGGCTTTTCGTCTCTGCCGGCAACGTCTCGTAAGCCGAATACATATTGAGGAAATAGGTCGACCCGCCGGCGCTCGGCGGCGGCGCTTCCAGCGAGCGCAGCAGGCTCGCCGCCGGCGGTATGTCGACGAACGAGCTGTCGGTGTGCCAGAACGCCTCGCCGTCGCCGAGCCCGCCGATCGCCTTGCCGTCCTCGATGATGTTCGAGATCACCGAGATTTCAGGCGGGATCTCGCGGCGGCGTCCGGCGGTCTGGGTCTCGACCCCGTACTGCTTGGCGATCAATGCTGCGGGATTGAATTCGAGCTCGCCGAACTGGCGGGTGAACGCCATGTGCTGCGCATCGCTGAGCGGCTGCCCGCGAAACCGCAGGACCAGGTGGGCGAGCCAGGCGGCGCGGATCGCATCGCGATCGGCAACGGACAGCGGTTCGCCGATGTCGACGCCGCGGATCTCGGCCCCGAGCCCGGCCTCGAACGGGACGACTTCGACGCTCATCGCCGTTACTCCGCCGCCGCCAAGGCTTCGACGCCGAAATCGTTGATCGAGACGCGCCAGTGGATGCGATCTTCCTCGGGCGGGTAGTCGCCGGCCGCCCGGTGATAAGAGCAGCGGTTGTCCCAGATCACGATGTCGCCCTTCTTCCAGACATGGTGGTATTCGGCGTCGGGGACGATCATCCGCTGCTTCAATTCGGCGATCAGTTCATCGCTTTCGCTGTCCTCGACGCCGACCAGGCGGCAGATCTTGCCCGGGTCGAAGTACAGCGACCGGCGCCCGGTCTCCGGGTGGGTCCGGACGATCGGGTGGAAGACCGGGGTCCACTCCTGATCTTCCGGGTTCAACAAGGCCGATTTGCCGCGGCTTCCGCCATAGGCGAACGCGCCGACGACCCGGTCGAGCCGGTCCTTAAGCCGCTGCGGCAGGGCGTCATAGGCGGCGTAGCCGTTGGCGAAGAGGGTGTTGCCGCCGCGGCTCGGGATCGCCAGCGCATAAAGCTGGGTCGCCTTGAACGGTGCGGCGTTGTAGGCGCCGTCGGTGTGCCAGCCCTCGGCGCCGCGGCGATAGATTTCCTCGCGCAACTTGCCGGCGGCGTCGTATTTGTCGATGCCGAGCATCGTGATCTGCGGGTGTTCCGGATGCCGGGTCGATTTCGACGGGTGCGGCACCACCGGGCCAAAGCGCTCGCTGTAACGGATGAAATCGGGGATCGTCAGCTCCTGGCCGCGCACGCACATGACATTGTGGTCGAGCCAGGCCCGGTAGATGCGGTTCCACTCGTCGCCGGACATTGTCCTCACATCGATGCCGGTGATTTCGACCCCGATCTGCGGCCCCATTTTGCGGATTTGCAGCATCCCGCCACTCCTCGCTAAGCTGGTTCAATGTCGCGCTTCGAGGATAAATCCTGTCAACAGCCAGTTGCTGCTGGCTGCAATCCGATAATGCGATGGGATCACGGCGTGAGGCGGACTTCGATGAGCGGCATAAGGCGGCGCACGAGTAAACCGCTCGGTGCGGGTTCGAGGAGAAACCGCTGGCGCAGAAAGCGGCGGCAAGGCAAGCTTCCAAAGCAAATTTAACAGCGGGAGGGAACATGTTCGTCCGACAAATCCTGACGGGCCTCGCGCTCGGCGCGCCGCTACTCGCCGCCGCCGGCGCGGCGGGTGCGCAGCAAGGCGCCGATGCCGCCTATTTGAAAAAGCTCGCGAGCGCCGCGCCGGCGCAGATCGTCCGCGATGCGACGATCGCGAGGATGGACAACGGCACAATGCAGACGCTGAAGCAGGGCAGCAACGGCTTCACCTGCATGATGCTCGGCCCGACCCCGATGTGCGCCGATGCAAACGCCATGGAATGGGCGCACGCCCGGGCGACCCATGCGGCGCCGCCCGACAAGATCGGTTTCATCTACATGCTCGCCGGCGACGCCGGGGCGAGCAACACCGACCCCTACGCGGCAAAGCAGGAGCCCGGCAACCACTGGGTCAAGACCGGGCCGCACGTGATGATCGTCGGCCCGGCATCGAAGCAAATGGCGAGCTACCCGACCTCGCCGGACCCGAACGCGAAAGAGCCCTACGTGATGTGGCCGGGTACCCCGTACGCGCATCTGATGCTGCCCACGAAATGAAAAGGTGAACCAAAAACGGCAGAACCGGGAGGGGCGAGCATGAAGCTGGTGATGTTCGAGGGGCCGGAATCGGGCGGGCCGTCGCCGGGGTTGTTGACCGGGCGCGGGGTGGTTGGGCTCGGAGGCGTGGTCGAGCGCGGCTACACCCCTCAGCAGACGATGCAGAACCTGATCGACGGGTTCGACCGGCTGCGCCCGACGCTCGAAAAGCTGATGGCGGAGGGCGAGGCATTGCCGCTCGACCGGGTGCGGCTGCGCCCGCCTTTGCCGCGGCCGGGCAAGATCCTTTGTTGCATCGCCAATTACTGGGAGCACGCGCAGCGCGAGGCGCGGGCCCTGAACATGTTCCTGAAAAACCCGGAGGCGGTGGTCGGGCCCGGAGACACGATCGTGCTGCCCGAATTCGCCGAGCCGTGGATCTTTATGCACGAGGCCGAATTGGCATTGGTCATCAAGGGCCCGGCCAAAAAGGTGACGCAGGCGGACTGGCGCAGCGCGGTCTTCGGCTATACCGGCCTCATTGACGTGTCGGCGCGCGGCGAAGGGCGGCGGACCTGGAAAGCCGGGAGCTGGCTCGGCAAGTCGTTCGACACTTTCGCTCCGATCGGCCCGTGCATCGCCACCGCCGACGAGATCCCCGAGCCCAACGACGTCGTCGTGCGTTTCTGGAACGACGGTCAGCTGCGCCACAACTACAACACCGACGACATGGAGCACCGGGTGCCGGAGCTGATCGAGTTCGCCTCGACCGTGATGACCCTGAACACCGGCGATCTGATCGCCTGCGGCACCAATCACGAGGGGCTCGGCGCCTTGCAGGACGGCGAGACCGTCGAGATCGAGGTCCAGCATGTCGGCCGGATGGCGCTGAAGGTCGTCGATCCGCTAAAGCGGCAATGGGAGCGGGGCGTCTATATGGGCGCCGACTCGACCAACCCCGAAGCGGTCAAACGCCACCGTCCGCAAGATGCCGAGTGAAAAGGAGCGCGCGATGACGACCGACATCCGAAAAATCGTCACGCTGCGCGAAGTCGTCTTTTCCGAGATCGGCGTGCCGGCGCCGCGGCCGATCGTGCGCGCGGTCGGCATGGCGGTGATCGTCAACCCGTTCGCCGGGCGACGGGTGGACGATCTGCGGGCGCTCTTTGAGATGGGCGCCGCGCTCGGCGACCGGCTGATGCCCGAACTGGTCGAATTGCTCGGCGGTCCGGCGGTGTCCTACGGTAAGGGCGCCGTGGTCGGCGTCGACGGCGACGGCGAGATGGAGCATGGCGGCGCCTGCGTCCACCCGATGCTCGGGCGGCCGATGCGCGCCGCGATTGGCGGCGGCTAGGCGGTCATTTCCTCGAACGTCAAGGTCGCGTCGGCTGGCGCCACTCTCGATGTGCCGCTCGGGCACAAGGACGATTCATGGTCGTTCGCCCATTTCGACACGATCACGGTGTCGCTGGCCGACGCGCCGCGGCCGGCCGAGATCCTGGTGGTCATGGCGATCGCCGATGGCGGCCGGCTCGACAACCGCTGCGGCTCGGCCCCGATCCGCTGACTAGCCGCGATCGATTTTCCCTCCGGCCGGTTTTGTTGCCGGGCGCAGATAGGGCTTCATTTTGCGGTGGCCTTTAGGAAAGGATCTCACCGGGATCTGGTTGCGTTCGTCTTACTTCCGCTGCTCCGCCGACACCGACGTCGCCGCCAAAGGCAAAGGGAATGGATTTTCGCGCATCTGATGCGAACTCAGATGAAACTCCGTCAGC
>CAVPBN010000050.1:195000-347913 GCA_963701815.1 uncultured Alphaproteobacteria bacterium | reverse complement strand
GGCCCCGGCCTGCCATGCCCTGCTGCTCACGATCTTATTCCTGCGGATAACGCCAGACGGTTGCCGGCTGGGTCGCGGTCTCGTCGATGGTCCATTGCGGCAACGCCAGGCCGGAGGCCACGTCGCTGAATACCATGCGCACCCGCGTCCCGATGCCGACCTTGCGGACCAGTTCGGGCGGTGCCAGCCGGCCGTCGGGGGTGGTCAGATTACCGGCGACGCGCAGGGCTTCCTCGGCGGTCGGCTCGCCCTTTTGCGTGTCGAGATCGACCAGCAGGATCAGATAGGGCGTGTGACCGCGAAAGGCCGGCTGGATTGCGTGGTGCACCTCGCTGTAGGAGTGCACGGCACCTTTGCCCTCGACCTTTTTCCAGGCCGATTCGAGGCTCATGCACCACGGGCAGGCGGTGGTCGGCGGGTAGCGCAGCCGGCCGCATTGCGCGCAGGCCTGCAAGTGAAAATCGTGGCCGGCGCAATGACGGAAATATTCGAGGTTCTCGACGTTGAGATCGTCGACCGTGAGCCCCATGCCAAGGTATTCGCCGCGGATAGGCATATTCGTTCTCCTTCTCAACCGCGGCGCATGACCATCGACGACGCGGTCGCCGGGTTGGCCCAGCCGAGATTGGCGCTGACTTCGACATTCCTGACCTGGCGGCAGCCGCCTTCGCGGTAGTCGTAGGTGTGCCGGCGCTTGCCGTCAGCCCCGACCGGACAGGAATCGTCGGCGTCGTGACGCAGTTGGCGGGTGTTTTCGATGACCATGTTCATGCCGTGGGTATAGCCCTCGCAGAGATGGCCGCCGCTGGTGTTGTTGGGCCGCCGGCCGCCGAGCTGGATGGCCCCGCTCGACACGTACTGGCCGCCTTCGCCCTTTTTGCAGAAGCCGTAATCCTCGAGCTGCAGCATCGTCGTAAAGGTGAAAGCGTCGTAGGAGCCGGTAATGTCGACATCTTCAGGCCCGACCCCGGCATTCGGCCACAGGATGCGGGCCGCGTAATGGCCGGCGACGGTCGAGATCGGCCCGTGCTGGTAATGCATGTCGAGCCGCGGTTTCGAACAGCGGCCGACGACGCCGCGGATCAGCACCAAGGGCTGCTTCATGTCGCGGGCGCGCTCGGCCGAGGTGACGATGACCGAGGTCGCGTTGTCGGTTTCGACGCAGCAATCCAGCAGGTGCAACGGCTTGCAGATGAACCGGCTCGACAATACGTCGTCGACCGTAAAGCGCTTCTTGTAATAGGCCTTCGGATTGTTCGAGGCGTGATGGCTGTGCGCCACCTTGACCGCGGCGACCTGCTCGGGCTTGGTGCCGTAATCATACATATGGCGCATAAAGGTCGGGGCAAAGCTCTGCCCGGCGCTCTGCCAGCCATAGGCGCGGTTGTGCAGCGCGTCGCCGGCGACGGGCGCTGCCGAGCGCGCGCCGGTGCCGCCGATCCTGACCTGCGAATAGCCGTTCATCGAGCGGAAGATCGCCACCGTCTTGCAGCAGCCGGCCTCGATCAGCCCGATGGCGATGCCGACGAGCGCCTCGGTCGAGGAGCCGCCGCCGACCACATCCATGTAGAAATTGAGGCGGATGCCGAGATCGCCGGCGATAAACGTCGCCGAAGTCGAGTCGCCGCCCGAATAGGACAGCATGCCGTCGATGTCGGCGGCGGTGAGCCCGGCATCGAGGATCGCATTGCGAACCGCCCAGGTGCCGAGCGCCCGCGTCGTCTTGCCCGAGCCGCGGGTATAGGTGGTCTCCCCCACCCCGACGATCGCATATTTGTCCCGCAGGTATTTGGGGGTGGTGGCGTCCACCTCGGTTCTCGGCAACGGCATCAGCGTTCTCCCTGCGGGACCAGGCTCGGTGTGGATCAGCTGGCGTCATTATCCACGCTTCATCGCCGCCCGTCCTCGCTTTTTCTCCAAGTTCGGCGCCGGAGCTGTGCGAGACAGTCGCCGCACGGTCTGACGACATCTCGCCAGCAGCGTTCTTAACCTATGGACCCATCGTTACTCGCACGATCGAAACACCCTGATTTTCAAGAGAGGAGAACGCGCGTCAGCGCGCTCGTTGCGGATCGGCGTTTTGCGCGCGTTTGCCCCGCACCTGAGGCTTTTAAAGTGACCCGAGCGGCTTCCCCTTGACCGCAGTCGGTGGCATGGTCAGCCGATGGTTCCGCTCTCCGTTCTCGATCTTTCGCCGATCGTCGAAGGCGGCGACGCCGGGCAGTCGCTGCGCAATTCGCTCGACCTCGCCCGCCATGTCGAGGCGCTCGGCTATCGGCGGTTCTGGATGGCCGAGCACCACAATTTGCCGGGCATCGCCAGCGCCGCGACCGCGGTGGCGCTCGCCCATGTCGCGGCCGGCACCCATTCGATCCGGATCGGCGCCGGCGGCATCATGCTGCCGAACCACGCGCCGCTGTTGATCGCCGAGCAGTTCGGCACCCTCGCGGCACTCCACCCCGGGCGGGTCGAGCTGGGACTCGGCCGTGCGCCGGGGTCGGACCAGATCACCGCCCGTGCGGTGCGCCGCGCGCTCCTCGGCGGCGCCGAAAACTTTCCGCAGGATGTCGTCGAGCTGATGGCCTATTTCCAGCCGGCCGAACCGGACCAGGCGGTGCAGGCGGTCCCCGGCGCCGGGCTGGAGGTGCCGATCTGGATCCTCGGGTCCAGCACCTACGGCGCGCAGGTGGCGGCGTATCTGGGTCTGCCCTTCGCCTTCGCCTCGCATTTCGCGCCGGCGATGATGATGCCGGCGATGGCGATCTACCGCGAGCGGTTCCGCCCGTCGGCGCAGCTCGCCAGTCCCAACATCATGCTCGGGCTCACCGTCGTCGCGGCCGAATCGGACGAGGAAGCACGGTTTCTGTTCTCGTCGTTGCAGCAGTCGATGCTGAACAACCGGACCGGCCGGCGCGGGCGCGTCCCCCCGCCGATCGAGGATTTCGAAGCGCGTCTCGACCCTTACATGCGCGCGATTTTGGATGACGGGCTCTCCTGCGCGGTCGTCGGCGGACCGGACGCCGTACGCCGCGGCCTCGACGACTTCATCCGCCATACCGCCGCCGACGAACTGATGGTGACGGCAAATATCTTCGACCACGCGAAACGCAAACGCTCGTTCGAGATCGTCGCCGAAGTGCATGGCGACATGAAGCCGGCCCTGTCCCTCAACACGTCTGACCGATAGTCGGCGCCCAATTTGGGCGCAAGGATTGCCGGGCCGGTTTCCGAAAAGCCGGACTTCGGCAACCGTCGTGCTGCGACGTTGCGCAGCGGCGATCGCCGCGGGCCCCCGCGCTATATTGGTCGATGCAATCTGTCTTCAGCGAAACGGGGATGGCGATGCGAAAGATCCGTACCGCACTTCTTGCCGGCGTCGCGGCGGTGGCCTTGACCGGTCTTGCCGGCGCGGCGATGGCGCAGGGTCCCGCTGTCCATGTGGTGACGATCGCGTTGCCGGGCGGCGGCGTCGAAGAGATCCACTACACCGGCGACGTCGCGCCGCAAATCGTGTTTGCCCCCGGCCCGTCCGGGATTTCGGCATGGGCGCCGATGCCGGCGATGTTCGGCCCGAATTCGCCGTTTGCGGCGATGGAACGGATCTCGGCTGAGATGGACCGGCAGGCGGCAGGCTTGTTGCGCCAGGCCGAGATGTTGGCGAACGAACCCGGCTATGGCGTCGGCCCGCTCGGCGAGGCGGCGTTCGGCAATCTGCCGGCCGGCAGCCGGGGCTACTCTTTTATCGCCACGATGAGCGGTAACGGCGTGTGCAGCCGCAGCATGACGATCACCTCGCAGGGCAACGGCGCGGCGCCGCGTGTCGTCACCCGGAATTCCGGCGATTGCGGATCGGCGGCCGGCGGGGCGGGGTCGGTCGCTGCGCCGATGGCTCCCGCGCCGCCGCACCGGCCCGATGTCATCGAGGCGAACGCCGCCGGGGCGCCGCCCTATCTCGGCCTGGTGCGCCCGATCGCCGCCCAGCAGCGCTGACCCGACCGCCGATCCGGGGTTGGCGGGCAGCGCTCGACGATAGGCCCGGCGCCCGGCCGGGAACAGTTCGCTCGCCGGGGCGGAACCATTACCGGGCGGCGAGCCGGCACAGGCTGCCGATGTCGCCGAGAGCGTCGAGCCCTGCGATGGTATCGCGCAGCTCGCGGGCGCGCGGCAGGCCGAGAGTCGGCCCGACCAGGGCGTCGAATTTATCGGCCAGCCGCTGGCCTTGCCGGGCGATGTCGGCGGCCGGGATACCGGCGTCGTGGCGCGCGGCGACGCGGCGGCCGTCGGTCGTCTCGATCTCGAGTTCGGCGAGGGTTTGCGGCCAGCCTTGCTGAAAGTCGATCCGCAGCCGTTCGCGCAGCCGGATCAGGCCCGGATCGAGCGCATTCGTCTCGCCATAGGCGTCGAGGCTGGCCGTATCGATCCCGGCCAGCGTCATCGCCACGGTCTGGCGCAGGCTGAATTTGCTCTGCAACCCATCCACCGGTACCGCGATATTGCAGACCCGGTCGGTGCCGGCATCGATCCGCAGGGTCATGCCGGCGACCGCCTCCGGGACCAGCGAATGCTCGCGACGCAGTGTGCGCGCGCACTCGATCGGTGCATGGGTGAAGTAGCAGGCGGCATGGTATTTGAAGAGATTGGCGAGGATATGAAAGCCGTTCTCCGGTGTGGCGAGGGCCGCTTCCGGCGCGAAATCGGCGCCATGCGTCATGGCAAAGCCCTGGACGCATTCGAGGATGTCGGGCCGGCTGGAAAAACCGCGCGCCGCCAGCCGCGCCGCCAGCAATCCGTTCTGCGCCGCCTTGCCGGCGTGGAGGGGTTTGCACATCGTGCCGAATTGCGATTTGAGCCCGGCCGCTTGGGTCCCGGCGATGCCGAGCGCGACGGCCGTCGCCTCGGCGTCGAGGCCGAGCAGCCGGGCGCAGGCCGCCGCAGCGCCGAAACAGCCGATCGTGCCGGTGGCGTGAAAGCCGATCTGATAATGGCCGGGCAGCAGGGCCGTACCGATCCGGCAGGCGGTTTCATAGCCGGCGACAAAGGCGGTCAGCACCTCGCGGCCGGAACGGCCCGCGCTTTCGCCGAGTGCGAGCAAACCGGGCAGGATCGCCACAGAAGGATGGCCCGGCATCGCGACGTTGACGTCGTCGAAATCGAGCGCATGCCCGGCTGCGCCATTGACCAGCGCCGCCGCTGCCGCGGGCACCCGCAGCCGATCGCCGACGATGCCGGCCTGCGCCGCGCCGCCGGCTTCGGCGATCTCGTCGATCAGCAGACGCACCAGCCGATCGCCGGCGCCCGCGATCGCGCAGCCCAGATAGTCGAGCACGCATTGCCGGGCGACCTCGCGCACCGGCATCGGCAAATCGTCCCAGGCGAGGCCCGCCGCCCGCCGCGCCAATGCCCGGGTCAGATCGGCCGCCTCGGTGCGGCCGGTTGCCGTCGATCCGTCCATTGCGTTCTCCTGCCAGTCTTCGTTGAGCCGCGGGTTCAGTGGCCGGTAAAGCGCGGTTTGCGCTTTTCGTTGAACGAGGCGATGCCTTCGCGCCGGTCCTCGGTCGGGACCATCCGGTTGTAGGCCTCGATTTCCAGCATCATACCGCTGGCGAGGTCGATCTGCATGCCGAAATGGATCGCGTGCTTGGCCTGCCGTACCGAGATCGGGGCGTTGTCGGCGATCCGGCGGGCGGTCTCCAGCGCCTCCTCGACGACCCGGCCCGGTGCGCACACCCGGTTGACCATGCCCCATTCATGAGCCTCGGCGGCGGTGAACGGGCGACCGGTCAGGATGATCTCCTTGGCGCGCCGCTCGCCGACCGCGCGCGGCAGGTTCTGTGTGCCGCCGGCTCCGGGCATGATCCCGAGGGTGACCTCGGTCAGCGCAAAACGCGCCGCCGGCGCGGCATAGATGAAGTCGCAGCACAACGCCAATTCGCAGCCGCCGGCATAGGCAGCGCCGTTGACCGCCCCGATCACCGGCACCGGGCAGGCGATAAAGGCGCGGACCATGCGCTCGAACAGCAGATGCTGGTCCTGCCAGGCCGCGTCGCTCATGCCTTGGCGCTCCTTCAGATCGCCGCCGGCGCAAAACGCCCGGTCGCCGGCGCCGGTCATCACGATCGCGCGGGCCAGCGCCGGCGCCGCGTTGATCTCGTCAAAGAAAGCGAGGAGATCGCGGCCCATCTGAGTGTTCATCGCGTTCGCGACCGCCGGACGGTCGAGGGTCAGCAGCAGCAGCCCTTCGCCGCGGTCTTCGACCCGAGCCGTCTCGTATTGGCGATCCATGCCGTCCGCTCCGCCGAATTGTCCGTATTTCCGAAATCCGATCTCGGCGACGAGCATAGCATGCCGAACGGTTTGAGCGGCGGGTTCGCGGCAGCGGCTGGAAGCCGGCAGGGGCCCCCGCCGGCGGAGAGTGTCAACGCAGGTCGGGCGCCGAGGCGGCCGGAGTTCGGGCCTGTCTCGCATTGCGGATCGACCGCCGGTATGGAGACGTCGGTGCGCACCCTGGTCGCGGGCAGAATGACGGTGACAATTGTGCCGACGCCCTTTTCGCTGGCGATTCCGAGCGAGCCGCCATGCAGCTCGGCAAGCCGTCGGGCCAGGGGCAATCCGAGGCCGGTGCCGGCGCGGCTCCGGTCGAGACCCGAATCGATCTGACCAAACGGCTCCAGCGCGACTTCGATCTCCGCCGCCGTCATGCCCAAACCGGTATCCTGCACCTCGAACTCGGCATCCCCGTTGGCGGCGCGCCGCATCGTCAGCGTCACCGAGCCGTCCGGTTCGGTGAATTTGACGGCGTTCGACAGGACATTCAGCAGAATTTGGGTAAGGCGCGTGCGGTCGGCCGTCAAAAGCGGCACGTCGTCCGCGATCTCCACCGCCAGACGCAGCGCCCCGGCCTCCGCCTGGCCCCTGACCAAATCGATGCAGCGGTCGATCAGCCGGTGCGCATCGATCCCTTCTTCCTCCTGCAGCTCGAACTTTCCCGCCTCGATCCGGGCGAGATCGAGGATCTCGTTGATGACATCGAGCAGATGATCGCCGCTCTGGTGGATCAGGCCGACATATTCCCGCTGGCGCGGCAGCAAAGGTCCGGCGATCTCGTGTTCGAGGACCTCGGAGAAGCCGAGGATCGCGTTCAGCGGCGTGCGCAGTTCGTGGCTCATATTGGCGAGGAAATGCGATTTGGCGAAATTGGCGGCTTCCGCGGCAGCTTTCGCTTCCCGCAGGCTGCGATCGGCGAGAACCTGGCCGGTGATGTCGCGCGTCGAACCGCGATAGCCGAGAAACCGTCCCGTCGGGTCGAAGAACGGATTGCCGCTCACCGAGACGATATGGTTCGGATCGCCGCCGATGCTGGCAGGATAGACAAAGTCGCGGAACGGCTCGCGTCGGTGCAGCGCCGCCATGTGCGCGCGCCACTTGGCGGGCTCCCGATCGACGTCCAGCCCCAGATCGATCCGCCGCCGTCCCAGGTCCCGCTTGGGGTAAATGCCAAAAGCTTCGATTTGATCCGAGAAAAAATTGAACCGGTTGTGCTCGTCGGTCTCCCAGAACCAGTCCGACGAGGTCATCGCGAAATCGCGAAACCGCGCCTCGCTCTGCCGCAAGCTGTATTCGGATTTTTCGAGCGAGCGCGACCTGGTCACGAGCGCTCGAAACATCACGGCAAATCCGGCCGCCACGGCAAGAGCGCCGACCGCGACCAGAATCGACTGCCGGCGCCAGTCGGCCAGGACGCCGTCCAAGGTGAGGGCGACGCAGACGACAACGGGAAAATGTTGCAGCGGGCGGACGGAGATCAGTCCCGGCGCCCCATCGACCGCAGCTGACGATCGGCTGGTGCCGCCCCCCTTTTTGAGCAGCCGGTAGAACGAGGATTGCGTCGACAATTTCGCTGCTTCCGGCTTCCCGCCTGCAGGCGGGAAGCCGGCAAGGATGGCGCCGTCGCGGCGGAACACGCCGATCGCGCCGCCCATCCGATCGGCGATCGCCCTGAACAATTGCTCGAGGTATTCGGTGTCGACCGCAATCAGGACGATGCCGAGAAACCGGCCATCGGGCGCGTCGACACGCCACCCCATCGAGAACGACCGGGCGCCCGCGTCTTTGTCGATCGGCGGGGGCGCCGACATAGACATCGGGATCATCGCGGTCGCGAAAATGTTCGAAATATTCCCGCCCAGAGCGGTCGGATTGGCCGGCCGGCCAGATCCGCGAGCTGTTGACGAGCCGGCCGCCGGCCCCGATCACCGCAACGGCGTCGATTTCCGAAAGATTCCGCAGCCGGTCCCCGAGAAAGACATGCATTTCGGCAGTGCCCATCAGCCGGTCGAAAGCTGCGGGATCGGCTACGGCGGCGGCAACGATTTTGGCCCGGATTTCTTGCATGACCAGGTCGGCGACGCGCATCGAGCGCGCCGTTTGGTCGGACAACACGATGGCAAAATCGGCCATCTCGCGGCGGGCGTGTGCGATCGCGTCTGCGCGCCGGTTCCACATGCCGAGGCCGGCGGCGCCGACGATGACGATTACAAGAGCGACCCCGACCACGGAGAGGCGACGGCTCGGCAGAAAATCCCGTCCGGTACGGTCGACGACAGATATCGGCGGACCTCGCATTTCGATGACCCGGCGCCAATGGCTCGAGATCGCTGGGCCGCCAGCAAAATTACCGAAAAATGTTTAACGAGGGATCAAGCGCCGCTGTTCGGGGCCACCACAGCCGGGGCTTGCAGGAGTGGGCGGCCGAGGTCATTCTCGCCCGGAATAGCTGGAGGGATCAGATCATGGCGGCGGCACCGCAGGCGCAGGAGCCCCGGGGGCAACACCCCCAGCCTCGACAATCCGGATATAAGACAAATCCCGACTATCGGGTCATTCTCGAACCGTCGCCGCGGCGGGTCCGGGTCAAATTCAACGGCCAGACGATCGCAGACAGCAACAACGCGCAGTTGCTGTTCGAGACCCGGCACCTGCCGGTCTACTATTTTCCCCGCGCCGATGTGCGCATCGATCTCTTGGCCCCGACCGATCATCAGACTTTTTGCCCGTACAAGGGCACCGCTTCATATTGGACGATCAAAACCGGCGACCGGGTGTCGGAGAATGCGGTTTGGGGCTATCCGGAGCCCTTCGACGAGGTGGCCGCTCTCAAGGACCTCGTCGCCTTTTATTGGGACCGGGTCGACTCCTGGTACGAGGAGGATGAGGAGATTTTCGTCCACCCGCGCGATCCCTATAAGCGGGTCGACGTGCTTCCGTCGTCCCGCCTGGTGCAGGTCGTCGTCGGTGGCGAGATCGTGGCCGAGACGAGGCGTGCCCGGTTCCTGTTCGAGACCCGGCTGCCGACGCGCTATTATATTCCACCGGAGGACGTCCGCCTCGATCTGCTGGCGCCGAGCGACAAGACCACCGCCTGCCCCTACAAGGGCAAAGCCGGCTATCGCTCGGTCAGGATCGGCGACAGGCTGTACGAGGATCTGGTCTGGACCTACCCCGATCCGATCCCGGAATGCGCCCGGATCAAAGGCTATCTGTGCTTTTACAACGAGCATGTGGACGAGATCCGGGTCGACGGCGCCGCCGTGCCGCGCCCGTTGACGCCGTGGTCCAAGGACTGGCAGGAAAAAGCCGGGACCGTCCCCGACTCCCGCGGCCCGGTGCACCGTCGGTAGCGGCCGATGATCCCGGCGGCGGACGCCGGGTAGGCAGTGGCTCAAGATATTCCTGTTTTGTTCTTGACATGATGCCGGTTATGTGATTTGATCGCCGCGTTGGCCTACACCGTTCGGCACAACGAGTTGACGGCTGGCGGCCCGATACCTTAAGGCGCTGATTTCAATAATGCGGCGCCCATCCCGTCGTACCGGCGAGGCCGGTAGCTGTTGCGCGTCAAACCCTTAGACTGTGCCCGTCTGCGGCGACGGGGTTGCGGCGGGCAAAGGCCAGCATGAAGGTATCGACCGCGCCGGCGACGATATCGTGGATCTTGCGGCTATCGGCCGCCGCTTCGAGGCGCAGCAGATGGCGCAATTGGATTTCGCCGCGCACCAACCCGACGAATTGCTCCGCAGCGCGGCGGGTGTCGGAAATGCTCAAGGCTCCGACTGCGGCGGCGGCCCGCAGAAATTCCTCGATCTGGGTCAGATTGCGCTCGGGTCCGGCCTGCCAGAATACCGCACCGAGCGCCGGGAAGCGGCTGACCTCGCCGAGAATTATGCGGTGCAGCGCGATTGCGTCCGGCGACAGCAGCAGATCGAGAAAACGGCAACCGAGTGCCGTCAGCGAGGTATGAGCATCGCCGGGATCGAGTTCGCCGGCCGAGAAGCCGGCGAAATGGCGCTCGCATTCGCGCCCGATCACCGCGCCGAACAGCTCTTCCTTGCCGGCGAAATGGGCATAGACGGTCGCCTTCGACACCCCCGCCTCGCGCGCGATCGTGTCCATGCTGACGGCGCCGAAACCGTTCGCCAGAAACGCCAGTTTGGCAGCGGCCAGAACGCTTTCGGCCTTGCTCTCCGCCTTGCCTCCTGCCGCCGCACTGCGCTCGCTCCGATCCATTGCGGTGCCGGCCTCCCACTCGGTGTTGCGCCCGATCAAGCCCGCCAAGCTTGACAAAAGTCTAAGCGCGCCTTCATCTGAACGCAAAGGTAAACTAAACCGTCCAGTTTGGTAAGGATGCGCACGAAGCTCGTGATCGCCGCCGTCGTGCTGGCCCTGGCGTTTGGCGGATATGGCGGCTGGTATTGGTGGACGGTGCTGCGCTTTGTGCAGTCGACCGACGACGCCTACGTCGCCAGCGACGTGTCGGTGGTCAGCCCGAAGGTCGAGGGCTACCTCAAGGATGTCCGGGTCCGAGAAAACCAGACCGTAAAAAAAGGCGCGGTGCTGTTCGTCATCGACGACAGCGATTTCTCGGCCAAAGCGGCCCAGGCCGAAGCCGCGGTTGCGACCGAGGAAGCGGCGCTCGCGACCTATGGCAGCCGGCTCGATTTGCAGCGGGCGATGATTGCGCAGGCGCAGGCGGAGGTGCAATCGGCCGAAGCCGATCAAGCCCGGGCGCAGCAGGACTTCAAGCGCTACAGCGCGCTGATGACCAGCGATTTCGCCAGCCGCCAGCGCTTTGAACAGGCCCAGGCCGATGCGCGCAAGGCCGAGGCGGCGCTCGCCAGAAGCCGCGCCGCATTGGCCGCCGGCCAGAGCCAACTCGGCGTGCTGCGCTCGCAGCGGCAGGAGGAAGCGGCGCGACTGCAGCAGGCCCGGGCCAATCTCGAACTGGCCAAGAACGATCTCGGCAACACGGTCGTTCGGGCGCCGGTTTCCGGTGTTGCCGGCAATCGCGCCGGGCAGGTCGGACAATACGTCAAACCCGGCACCGAGCTGTTGTCGCTGGTGCCGCTGCCGCACGTCTATGTGACGGCGAATTTCAAGGAGACTCAGCTGACGCGGATGCGGCCGGGGCAGCGCGCCGAGGTTTCGGTCGACGCTTATCCGGACCATCCGCTCTCCGGCCGCATCGACAGCTTCGCACCGGCGAGCGGCGCCCAATTCAGCCTGCTGCCGCCCGACAATGCGACCGGCAACTTTACCAAGATCGTACAGCGCGTGCCGGTGCGGATCGCTTTGCCGCGGGAAGGACCGCTCGCCCGGTTGTTGCGCCCCGGCCTGTCCGTCACCGTCACCGTCGACACCCGCGACCCGGGCGCCGCCGAGGCAGCCGACGGCATCGTCGGGGCGGCCGAGGCCAAGCCGGCGGCTGCGGAGGCGGCTGCACCGCGATGACCTGGGCGCCGGCAGCGTTGCGGCGGGCGGGTTGGGCGCGCCGCTCCCCGGCGGTGCGCGCGCCCGCGGCGCCGGCAAGACCCGCTGCTGCAACCGCCGCGCCGCCAGCCCAACCCGGGAGCCCGCCGAGTCTGCGCGATTGGTTCGGCGTGCTGGCGATGTCGGTTGGCCTGTTCATGGCGATCATGGACGTCCAGATCGTGACCAGCTCGCTCACCCAGATCCAGGGCGGGCTGTCGGCCAGCGCCGACGAGATCAGCTGGGTGCAAACCGCATATCTGATCGCCGACGTCGTGATGGTGCCGCTGAGCGGCACCCTGTCGCGGCTGTTGTCGACGCGGGTGCTGTTCGTCACCGCGACGCTCGGCTTCACCGCGGCGAGCGGGCTATGCGCGACCGCGACCAGCCTCAACCAGATGATCGTCTACCGGGCGATCCAAGGATTCTGCGGCGGCGCGATCACCCCGAGCGTGTTTCCGGTGGTCTACACCCGGTTTCGCGGGCCGCCGCTGACCCAGTTGATGGTGATGATCTCGGTGATCTTGAACCTGTCATCGACCCTGGGCCCGACGATCGGCGGCTTTCTGACCGACACCCTTTCCTGGCACTGGCTGTTTCTCGTCAACATCGTGCCCGGCATTGCCGTTGCCGCGGTCGTCTGGGTCTGCATCGACATCGATAAGCCCGACCGGTCATTGCTGCGCTATTTCGATGTGATCGGGCTGGTGCTGATGGCGACTTTCCTCGGCTGTCTCCAATATGCGCTCCAGGAAGGGCCGCGCTGGGACTGGCTCGACAACTCGACGATCCGCGCCGCCATTGTCGTTTCGAGCATATGCTCGGTGCTGTTCTTCTGGCGTGTGCTGAGCTACCGCCAGCCGATCGTCGATCTGGGCGCATTCACCAACCGCAATTTCGCGCTCGGCTCGTTCTTCACCTTTCTCGTCGGCACCGGCATGTACAGCACCACCTACCTGATCCCGCTGTTTCTCGCGCAGGTGCGCGGCTTCAACGCGCTGCAGATCGGTGAGACGGTGTTTGTCGCCGGGATCGCGCAGATGGCGATGTCGCCGTTCAGCACGCAGATCGCGCGACGGCTCGACTTGCGCCTTATGCTGGCAATGGGCCTCGGCCTGTTCGCCTTTTCGATGTACCTGACCGCCGGCCTGACCAATCAGGCGAGCTTTCCCGAACTGATGGTGCCGCAGGCGGTTCGCGGCGTCTCGCTGATGCTGTGCTACCTCCCGGCCAATATGATCGCGCTCGGGTCGATCCCGACGGACAAGCTGAAGAACGCATCCGGTCTCTACGGTCTGACCCGCGACCTCGGCGGCGCGATCGCGCTGGCCTCGGTGGGTACGATCATGAACGGCAGGATGCAGTTTCACTGGAACCGCCTGATCGAGGACGTCAACGCGGCGCGTCCGGCGGTGCAGCACTTTATCGATGCCCAGACCAACCGATTGGGTTCGCTGATCCCGGGCGACCCGCACCAGGCCGCGGTCACATTGCTCGGCAATCTGGTGCACCGCGAAGCTCTGGTTTTGACCTACAACGACATGCTGCTGCTGATCGGCGGGCTCTTTGTCTTTGGCTTGACCTTGATCCCGCTGGTGCTCCGCCCGCGCTCGGTGTTGACCGCCGACGGGCACTAGCTAGCTAGCGCGTTCCGATCAAGTTGCGCCGTGCTCACCCCCTCCCAAACCCTCCCCCATCATGGGGGAGGGCCTCAATCAGCGGGGAGGGCCTCAATCAGCACTCCTATTGGTACTCCCGCCCCCTCGATGGGGGAGGGTCGGGGTGGGGGTGACGGTGCCGAGTGCATCGACTCGATCGAAAACCACACTAAGGGCCAGGCTCGCCCCTTGGCGGGGCAACGTCGAGGTTGGGGGACGAGGCCCCGCTTCAGTTGCCGGGGCCGCTCGCCACCCGGCCATAGAGCCAGTCTTCGAGCAGCCGGCGGGCGATCGAATCGTGCCGCGGCAGGCGAAACGTGTCGTCGTCGACATGCGAAAGCAGCCAGCCGCGCTCGAACCAGCGCGCGTCCTCGAGCTCGCCGAAATCGACGGCGATCTCGGTCGTCAGCGCGTGGGCGTGAAACCCCAGCATGATGTTGGCCGGGAACGGCCAGGGCTGCGAGGAGTGGTAATCGACGGCGCCGACCTCGATGCCGCTCTCCTCGCGCACCTCGCGCGCAACCGCGTCTTCGAGGCTCTCGCCCGGTTCGACAAAGCCGGCCAAGGTCGAATACATCCCGGGCGGGAAATGCCGGGAGCGGCCCATCAGCGCATTCTCGCCGTGCGTTACCAGCATGATCACGGCGGGGTCGGTGCGGGGGAAATGCATCGTGTTGCAGGCGGGGTCGGTGCAGCGGCGCATATGCCCCGCCTCCTCGCTGCGGGTCGGGCTGCCGCATAGGCCGCAAAAGCGGTGGCGGGCGTGCCAGAACAGGATCGCGCGGGCCAGCGCCAGCAGCGATGCCTCGCGCCGGTCGAGCCGCCCGCCCAATTGCCGCAGATCGGCAAAGCGCGCCGATGCGGCCTCGATGCCGCTCGCCGCCAGCGCCGGCGAGTGCAGCATGTCGAGCGGCGCTTCGATCGGCGACAGGTCGAGCGCAAAATGCGCCCGCTCCTCGACAACGCCGATAAAAACGATTTCGCCCCGCGCCAGCCGCTCTTCGGCGGCGGCCGCCGCCGATCAGCGGGACCAGGCCGCCCCAGCCCAGCACCACCGCGCGCGGCTCGCCGCCGTCGATCTCGATGATCAGATTCTGATTGCGCCAGACCGGGACGAACAGGCTTGCGGGATCGGCAATGCGTTCGACGATCCAACCGCTGTCGCGGCGGCGCAACCCGGCCCGCTCGAAACCGGGCGCGGCGTAATAATTGTGCGCTCTCATAGCGCCCGACCTTCGCACATCCCCCGACCGCGCGGCAAGCAGGGCCGGCCCGCCGCGCCGCAGTCACAATCTCTGCTTCCGACCCCACTACGGCCATTCATGGAAGCCGCCGGGATCGGCTCAGTTGGGTGGTGACCTGCCGTTCCGAATTTACCCGGCCCGCGAGGCGCTCGTCTCGTGAGCAGACCTTCGCACATTGGCGGCGAGGTATGGGGTCACAGTCATCCTTCCGGCAACCCGGCCTTGCGCGCAGCGTCCGCCAGAAGCGCTACCGCCGCGGCGACGAAAAATCCGCGGGAAACGGGCTGCTAAACTCAGCTTCCACGCGGCGACGAGAGCCTAGACTTTCCAATACACGATCACGGTGAAAATCAGCATGCCGAGAAAGGTGATGAAAGAACCCGAGATCACGATAAATGCCAGCGAGGGCATATCCGCCATCTGGGTATAGATCCCCACCGTCAGTAGCACAGCGCCGACATTGGCGATCCAAAAATGTAGCATCGCAAACCGACTTTGGGCCGCCGCGGGGTATTGGCGATAGACCAAAGCATACAGCGCCATTGACACCCATCCAACCAGATTGAGATGGGCGTGGGTCGACGCCTGCGTGAAATCCTCCCTTATTCCCATGGTGATGCCCAGAACCATGGCCACGAGAGCGTAAATAACAGCGATGCGCAGAAACCATCGATCGATATTCGCCATATTCCTGCATTCCCTTTTACGAATCGAGATTCGGCCGAATTTAATTTAGCCCGATGCTCGCCTTTGAACGTTCGCTACCAAGATCGATTTCGCCTCTTGCGGCTGTTTACCTCCCACCCCTGCTCACCCTCGGTAGCCGGCGATGGCATAAGCTTAACTCTGCGCCTCGGGCGGAAACCGATCAACGGCGTAGCAGGCAGCCTCGGGCCGCCTGCCGTCCGCAGTTGCCGCATGCGCTGAGGCGTGCCGAATGGCCGCTCCCTGGTTGCCGCCAGTCGGCTGCCGGTCAGGCCATGAAGGGCCGCTCAGGGTCGATTTGACTCGTCGAACTCATAGGCAACCGAAGGCCCGCTCGCGGGCAAGAGGCCTATCGGACCGCCAGCGGGGAGCGGTCCGCCTTCCACCCGTAGCCGAAATTTGAGCGGTCGGCACTGCCCTCTCTCGGGCCTGGCTTCACAGGGCGGCGAGGCGGCGTTCGAGGTAGGCGCGCTCGGCGCCGTTGGCGGTCAGGGCGAGGGCGCGGCGGTAGGCCTCGGCAGCCGCCGGGCGCGAGCCCAGCCGGCGGAGCAGGTCGGCGCGCGCGGCGTGGAACAGATGATACTGGTCGAGCGCCCCCGAGCCGCCGAACGCATCGATCAAGGTCAGGCCGGATTGCGCGCCTTCGCTCATGCCGATGGCGACCGCGCGGTTCAGCAGCACCACCGGGCTCGGATCGATGCGGCAGAGCTCGCCGTAAAGGGCGGCGATCTGCGGCCAGTCGGTTGTCCCGGCCGTCGCCGCCTCGGCGTGGACCGCCGCGATCGCCGCCTGGAGCTGGTAAGGTCCGATCCGCCCGCGCCGCAACGCCGCTTCGACGAATGCCAGCCCTTCCCCTATCTGATCGCGATCCCACAGCGAGCGGTCCTGCTCGTCGAGCGTCACCAGCAAACCCGCTCCGTCGACGCGGGCATGGCGGCGCGAATCGTGCAGCAGCATCAGCGCGAGCAGGCCGAGGCTTTCCGGCTCTGCCGCATCGATTTCGCACAGCACCCGGCCGAGCCGAATGGCCTCGGAACACAGCTCGCGGCGGACCAGAGCCTCGCCGGAGGTCGCGACATATCCCTCGTTGAAGATCAGATAGATCACCGCCTGCACGGCGGCCCGGCGCGCCGGCAGCGCCGCTGCGGCCGGCACCTCGTAGGGGATCCGCGCCTCCTCGATCTTGCGTTTGGCCCGGACCAGCCGCTGCGCCAAAGTCGGCTCGGGAACGAGAAAGGCGCGGGCGATCTCGCCGGTCGTCAGCCCGCCGAGCGTGCGCAAGGTCAAGGCGATTTGGGCCTCGCGATTGAGCGCCGGATGGCAGCAGGTAAAGATCAGGCGCAAACGGTCGTCGGGAAGCGGGGCAAGCTCGCCATCGGGATCGGCGGGCTCCTCGATCGTCTCGGGCATGACCTCCTGCTCCAGCACAGCCTGCTTTTCACGCCGGACGCGCTCGCGCCGCTGCGCGTCGATCAGCTTGCGCCAGGCGGCGGTCGCGATCCACGCGGCCGGGTTCTGCGGAATGTCCGACCCGGCCCAAGCGGCGAGGGCCGCCGCAAAGGCCTCCTGCATCGCCTCCTCGGCCCGATCGAACGAGCGGCAGCGCCGGATCAACCCGGCGATGATCCGCCCGTGCTCGCGGCGAAACACCGCCTCCGCCGCAGCGCGAATTATTTCGGCGCGCTGCGGTATCCTCACTGGCAGGCTCAACGCCTGATCAGAAATGAACCTCTCCAAATCAGGACCTTCCACGCAAAACTCGATGGCAACGAGATTGCTGCGCCTTCCGCTCGCAATGACCCCTGACAGATATGTTGTCATGTATGGAGCGGAGCGACGAAGCAATCTCGCGACCGGCTCTCACCGCGGCGGCAACCCCATGATCGGTCGGATTTCGATGCAACCGTCGCCGCCTTTGCACGCCGTCGGGATCTTTGCCGCCCACCCGATCGCCTCGTCGAGGTCCGCGCAATCGAGGATATAGTAGCCGGCGAGCTGTTCCTTGGTTTCGGCAAACGGCCCGTCCAGGATCAGCATTCTGCCGCTTTCCGTCCGGATCGTGGTCGCGGTGGCGGTCGGGTGCAAGGGCTCCGCTCCGCGGAAGATCCCTTTCTTCTTGGTTTCGTCCATCACCGCCCAATGCGCCGCCATCAACTTTTCCCTGTCGGCGGGGTTGGCCTCGGCCAGTTCGGCCTCGCGGCTGTAGACGAGGAACATGTAACGCATGGCCTCTCCTCCCGTTCAGCCCTCGAATTCCCACGAGGAACGGCCGGGGAAAGGCGGCGGCGTCGTTTCTTTGACGCTCGCACGCGCCATATGCCGCCGGTAATACGCATCGAGATTCGCCGAGCGCCGCAGCATCGCGCGGCTTTCCGGCGCTTTGTCGAGATAGAACAAGATCGGCAGCAGATAAAAGTCGGAAAGGCTGAAACTACTGCCGACCAGGTGTCCCGTTGCAGCGACGGCGCGGTCGAGCAACTCGAATTGCGGCCCCATTTTTGGCAATGCGGCATCGATAACGGCGCGGTTGGGGCTGCCGTCCGGCGTGCCGGGAAAGAGATAGCCGACGAGATACCGGCGCACGAGAAGCGGGTCGATCTGCGTGTTGACGAGCGAGATCCATTGCTCGGTGCGCGCGCCGTCGGCCGGGTCGCGCGGCGCCAGCGGCGGGCCGGCGAAGGCATGATCGATGTAAAAGCAGATCGCTCGCGACTCGCACAGGGTGACATCGCCGTGGCGCATGACCGGAATCTTACCGAACGGGTGGATGGCATCGACTTGCGGAGTGTGCGGCATGGCCGGCGCCAAACTGTAGGGCGCCCCTTTTTCGTGGCACGCGATGCGCGTAATCCAGACAAAATTGCTCTGCGGCGCGCCGATGATCTGCAGCTCGGGCATCGTTTGTCTCCTCCTAGGCTGGCGGCGGGTAACGCTTACATCGGGTCGATCCGGCGGACTTCGATGCTGCCGCCGTATTTGAAGTGCGGGCAGCTTTCGGCGGTATGGCAGGCCTCGTCGTAATCTCTCGCGGCGATCACGAAAAAGCCGCCGAGCAGTTCCTTGGTTTCGGCATATGGCCCGTCGGTCACCACGATCCGCCCGGCCGCCGAGCGCATCGCCCGCCCGGCGTCGATGGTCAGCTTTTCGCCGGCCTTGAGGCGGCCTTCCGCGCGGAGCCGGTCGCCCCAGCCGATATAATCCTTGGTGATCGCCGCGGCCGCTTCCGGCGGAAGCGTCGGCATGGGGCCGGCCGGGCGGTGCAGCAACAGCAAAAAATCGGGCATGGGTCGGTCCCTTTCACGGACGGTCGGGCGGGATGCCCCCGTTCAGCTTAACGACGATCGAGACACCGCCGATTTCGACATCGGCCGGCTTCGGGCCGTCGATTTTTTCGATCCGGCGGCCGGAGCTTGCCGCGTCGCCGTCGACCCATGATATAGTCGCGTGGGAGCCGGGCGGCGGGCAGGCCTCTCGCCAACCCGGTCAGGTTCGGAAGGAAGCAGCCGTAACGAGCCACGGCCTGGGTCGCCGGCCCGGTCTCCCACCCTCGTCCGGTTTCGGTCGATGAGCAAGCAGCGGGTCACGGGGCGGGAGATGTCAGAAGACGCAAAATCAGCCCCGCAGCAGACGCACGCGGTGATCAGCGGTGGTCCCGGCGCCGCGATCGAATTCGGCTCGGGTCCTTCGCTCGGACGCGCCGATCCAGGCAGAAATCAAGCCTTATCGCGTTCTCGCCCGCAAATACCGGCCGCAGACCTTCGCCGAATTGATCGGGCAGGAGGCGATGGTCCGCACCCTGTCGAACGCGATCGCCACCGGCCGGATCGCCCACGCCTTCATCCTGACCGGCGTGCGCGGGGTCGGCAAGACGACGACGGCGCGGATCATCGCTCGCGCGCTCAACTGCGTCGGGCCCGATGGGCTGGGCGGGCCGACGATCGAACCGTGCGGCGAATGCGTGCATTGCCGCAGCATCGCCGAGGACCGCCATGTCGACGTGATCGAGATGGACGCGGCCTCGCGCACCGGCGTCGACGATATTCGCGAGCTGACCGAGGGGGTGCGCTACCGCGCGGTCTCGGCACGGTACAAGGTCTACATCATCGACGAAGTCCACATGCTCTCGAAGAACGCCTTCAACGCTCTGTTGAAGACGCTCGAAGAGCCGCCGCCTTCGGTCGATCTTCGTCTTTGCCACGACCGAGATCCAGAAGGTGCCGGTGACCGTGCTGTCGCGCTGCCAGCGTTTCTCGCTGCGCCGGGTGCCGGCGGATTTGCTGATCGAGCATTACCGGCGGGTCGCCGAGGCGGAGCAGGTCGAGGCCGAGCCGGCCGCATTGGCCCTGATCGCCCGCGCCGCCGACGGGTCGGTGCGCGACGGGCTGTCATTGCTCGACCACGCGATCGCGTTGACCGACGGCCAGATAACCGAAACCGCGGTGCGCGAGATGCTCGGCGTCGCCGATCGCGGCCGGTCTTCGACCTTCTGGAAAGCGTGCTGCGAGGCGATGCGGCGGCGGCGCTAGCGCAGCTCGACCGGCTTTATCAGGATGGCGCCGATCCGCTGCTGGTGCTGCAGGATCTGCTCGATCTCGGCCATTTCCTGACCCGGCTGAAGCTCGTTCCGGAGGCCGGGGCCGGCGACCCGGTCGCCGAAGGCGACCGCCTGCGGCTCCGTCCGCTGGCCGAAAAGATGGCGATGCCGTCGCTGACCTTGGTGTGGCAGATGCTGCTGAAAGGGATCGCCGAGGTGCAGGCGGCGCCCTCGCCGATCCAGGCGGCGGAGATGGTGCTGATCCGCCTCGCCTATGCCGCCGATTTGCCGACGCCGGCGGAGCTGGTGCGCTCGCTCGACGGCAGCCGCAGCGCCGGCGAATCGCGAACCGGCCCCGCGCCCGTTCCCGAGCTGGAGGCCGCGCCGTCCCGGGCTGCGAAGGCCCCGGACGGCAAGGCCTCGGACGGTAAGACCTCCGATGCGACGGCGGGCGACGCAAGGCGGCGGCGCGACCGGGACCGGGATCGTCGGCGGCCGGCGCCATGGCCGGCGGCGCGCTGCGGGTCCCGGTCGAAGAGACGGAACCCGCCGGGACAGCGGCTGCTCCGATTTTGACGCGCTCGGACGGGTTCGAGCCGATGCCGCAGAGCTTTGCCGAGGTCGTGGCGCTGTTCGACCGGCGGCGCGAAGCGTTGTTCCGCGCGCATCTGTGGTCGCATCTTCATCTGGTACATTTCGGGCCCGGCCGCATCGAATTCCGGCCGGCCGCCGGCGCGCCGCGCGATCTCGCCAATCGCCTCGGCCAATTGCTCGGCGAATGGACCGGGACGCGCTGGCTGATCGTGGTCTCCGAGGCCGAGGGCGAGCCGACCTTGCAGCAGCAGCAGGAACGCCGCGACAGCGATCAGCGCGACGAAATCGCCGGCCATCCGTTGGTCAAGGCGGTGTTCGAGATCTTCCCGGGAGCGACCATCGCGGCGATCCGTGAGCGCTTTTCCGCCGCCGCGACCGACGGGAGCGAAGAACCCGCGGACGAACCAGGTATCGAAGAGGACGAGCTATGAAGAATCTCGGCCAGCTGATGAAGCAGGCGCAGGCCATGCAGGAGAAAATGGCCGAAATGCAGGCTCAACTCGAAATCGTGGAAATGACCGGGGTCGCCGGCGGCGGCATGGTCCAGCTGACCCTGAACGGCAAAAGCGACCTCAAAAAGCTCAAGATCGACAAAAGCCTGCTCGATGCCGACGAGGCCGAGGTGCTCGAAGATCTGATCGTCGCGGCGTTCAACGACGCCCGGCGCAAGGTTTCGGCACACGCCGACGAGGAGATGCAAAAGCTGACCGGCGGACTGCCGCTGCCGGGCGGCTTCAAGCTGCCGTTCTGACGGTCGTCATCCAACGGCGGCGCCGGCCGGATCCGTCCGCCGGCAGGCGTGCCTCCAGCCGCGCGCCATCGCGGGCGACATAGTGGGACGGGCCACAATGCCGAACCGATGTCCGAACTCGACACCCTGATCCGGCTGCTCGGCAAATTGCCCGGCCTCGGGCCGCGCTCGGCCCGGCGCGCCGCATTGCACCTGCTCAAAAGGCGCGAAAGCCTGCTCGCCCCGCTCGCCGCGGCGCTCGGCCAGGCGGCCGAAGCGATCCGGCCCTGCCCGGTCTGCGGCAATCTCGACACGATCGAACCCTGTGCGATCTGCCGCGATCCGGAGCGCGAGGACAATGTGATCTGCGTCGTCGAAGACCTCGCCGACTTATGGGCGCTTGAACGAACCCGCGCCTTTCGCGGCCGTTATCACGTGCTCGGCGGCACCTTGTCGGCGCTCGACGGGGTCGGCCCCGAGGATTTGGCGATCGACCGCCTGATCGGCCGGCTCAAGCCCGGCCAGGAATTGATCCTGGCGTTGAACGCGACGGTCGACGGCCAGACCACTGCGCACTACATCGCCGACCGCGTCGCCGGCGCCGGGGTCAAGCTGTCCCGCCTGGCGCAGGGCGTGCCGATCGGCGGCGAACTCGACTATCTCGACGACGGCACCCTGACCGCGGCGCTGAAGGCGCGGCGGGCGCTGTAGCGAATGATCAGCCAAGGCTCGCAGCTTTTCGCCGCCATCTCCCACAAGGCCGAGGCATCTTCATCGCTTTGCCCGGCATCGGAGGGCTTGCGCCGCTCCCGACTACCGGTTCATCGGTTCTGTCCATGTTGAATCGTGCACCGCTTCGCAAGCGAAGCTGTCGCTGCGCCCTGATCGAGCCAGATCAAGGTCGAGCGTCTCATCATCGTAAGTAAAATGATAAATAATATGGATGAAGCCGACCGCGGTAACCGGGCGCGTAGCGTGCACGATGCAGCCGAAACCGATGTTTAGGTCCAGAGTATTGTCATTCCGCCAATTTCCCCCCCACCGGAAACCGTAGCTTTCCGCTTCAAGCAAAGTGCTCGAAAACCAATGATGCGCACGCCTAACGCGGATAACCGTCCTTTCGGGGTCCCGCCGGCGGCCGGACATATAGGTCGAAACCGTCACTTCATCGCCGCGTCTATTCCTGGCAGAATCCTCTACAGTATTATGATTGCCGACAAAAGAACCCAAGGTAATTACCAATTCAATGAACCGTGCAGTATAATAAATTCCGACGGCCGAGCCGACCAATGCCGCGCATAGGAACGCTCGTCGCAATCGTTTACCAGCAAACACCGAGAGAAAATTTCCCAAGCGTACTATTGCCATCGGCCGGACTTTGCATCGTTCCAGCCGCGCCTGATCCACTGTTCTCGGTCTTGTGCATCATAATTGCTCGAATGGCGCAATGCGTAATATTTCGCTATAAGGTAAGTCAACGGAAGTGAATATCCGGCTCCGGCCATATAGACACCGACTGCGTAATTGCTGGCGTGTTCATAGGCTTCGTAGAATTTCAGATGCGGCACGTCCCTTTGAAAATCATAGGCGCCCCCTTGCGCGATGGCATCGTGTCCCCGTTGTTGCTGCTGCGACAGCGACAGTGACGCGATTTCCTTCCCTGCGGCGAACACTTCTTGGAAGTTAGCGCGTGGCGGCGCAATCAGCTTGCCGGTCGGAGAGTCCGAATGTTCATCCTCAATCGGCACTCCGTCGGGAGGGGTGACAACGACGGAGTCCGGCTGCAATCCATGCACAATCTTGAAATCGCTCAGCTGCACTTTGGGCTCGACCGGAGCCGTGGTGGTCGGCGATGCCCCGCCGCCCGCCCACTCGCCGCCATTCGGATTACCGGCGGGGACGCGCGGTTGGTTTGGACTGTAACCAGCTTTGACCAAGGCGCGCGGGGCGGGATCGAGGCCGCAGACTTTGATCAACTCATGTGGGGAAAAACCGCCGGCAAGCAGCGTATCGGCAACAAACAGTCGTAACGATGCCTCCTCCAGATCGAGGAGCCTCGGCAGGCCGCTATGGGCGAGGTGGATTTGGGCGAGGCAGGGCTCGCCGCGACCCCACTCGGTCGAGGCGCGACGGATATTGCCGAGGACGGCGGGACCGACCGCCTTGCCATAGGCGGCGGCCAGCAGGGCGAAGATGCGCTCCTCGCCGTCGTCGATTAGAAGCCGCGGCGATCCGTCGACGTCGCGGCCCATTTTGGCCAGCACCGTTGCGCCGAGCACCAAGCCCTCGTCGGTGATGGTCAAACACGAATCGAGCAGGCGCGACCCCGTACCCCTTGTCCAAGCCTCGCGCGCCGCCTCGACGGAGAACATCCAGCCGTCCCTCGCCTACGGTTGTTCGGCGCGGCTTATACACGCGAACAGTGCATTTGTCCAGAACAAACCATAAACTCTATTGCCGATCCCGGTCAGAACCAGCGCGCCTTATCGACGAGGTTGCGCAGCGGCTGGCCGGCGAGAAAGCGGCGGCAATTGTCGAGGATAACCTCGTAGCGGCGCTCGTCGAGATAGGGGCCGTAGCCGGCAGTGTGCGGCGTGATCAGCACGCCCGGCAGGGTCCACAGCTTATGAGCCGCGGGCAGCGGCTCCTCCTCGAACACGTCGAGCCCGGCGCCGGCGATCTCGCCCGCCTCGATCGCCGCCGCGAGGTCGTCGAGCCTCGTCGTCAGGCCGCGCCCGATATTGATGAAGAAGGCGGTCCTCTTTCATCTCCTGGAACCGCGCCCGGTTCATGAAGCCCTCGGTCTCGGGGGTGTGCGGCACGGTCAGGATCACGAAATCGGCGGCAGGCAGCAGCGCGTCCAGCTCGTCGCCGCGATGCAGTTCGGCGACCCCGGCGGGACGTCGCGGCGGCGCTCGTCGACGCCGATCACCCGCATGCCGAAGGCGGCGCAGAGCCGGGCGATCTCGCTGCCGATCCCGCCGACGCCGACGACCAGTGCGGTCGTCTCGGGCAGATGGACGACACCCTCGTTCTGCGCGGCGGTTTCTTCCATTCGCGCCGTAGCTGCTGCGGAATATAGCGTTGCAAGCCGCGGGCAAAGGCCAGAACAAAGGCCATCACATGCGCGCCGATATGGTCGTTGTAGATCTCGCGGAAATTGGTGATCGCCACCGGATGGGCGATCAGCTCCGGATAGTAGTAGCCGGCGGGCGGCGCCGCCTGTGGCGCCTGCAGCCAGCGCAGCCGCCGGGCCTGGCGCAGCAGCGCGGGCGGGATCGTGCCAAAGGCGGCCTCGGCGGTCGCGATCGCCTGCTCGGCCCGCACCGGGTCTTCGGCGACGACGACATCGAGCTCGGGCAATGCGGCGGCAAGGCGCGCGCCCCATTCGCGTGTCTTCGGCGTCTGCGGCGGCAGCATCAGGAATTGTGCGGGCATCGGCAGTGTCCTCCTTCGGGCAAGGCTAGCATGGAGAGCTGCCGGCATTGTAGGCTCGCGGGGCGCGAATTTCGCTGGGGAGAGAGCGTGTGAACACGACCGACCGAGGACCGCCGACCAACCGCAAAAAGCTGCTGCTGCCGACGACGATGGCCAAGGCCGGCTGGGCGATCGTCGAGGCCCGAGACGACGTCGAAGGTGTCCCCTTCGCGCCCAACGTGCCAAAGGCCGAGCTGCACCGGCTGTTGGAGGATGTCGCCGGGGTCGCGCTCGGCGTGCAGCCATTCAGCGATCCCGAGCTCGACGCGGCGCCCGAACTCGAAGTCGTCTCGCGCATCGGCGTCGGCTACGATGCGGTCGACGTCCCGGCGCTGACCGCGCGAAAAATCCCGTTGATGATCGGCGGCACCGCCAATTCGGTCAGCGTCGCCGAAGCCGGGGTGTTTCTGATCATGTCGTTGGCCCGTCGCGGCGCGGCGATGGACGCGCTGGTCAAGGAAGGCCGTTGGCAGGACCGCTACAAGGAGATGCCGGTCGATCTCTACGGAAAGACCGTGTTGATCATCGGCTTCGGCAAAATCGGCACGCGCTCGGCCAAGCGCTTCTCGGCAATGGAGACGAACATCCTGGTCTACGACCCTTACATGTATTCGGAGACGATCCGCGGCATGGGCTACGAGCCGGTGCACGACCTCGACGCCGCGGTGGCGCGCGCCGATTTCATCACGATCCATTGTCCGAAAACGCCCGAGACCGTCGGCCTGTTCGACGCCGCGCGGCTCGCGCATATGAAGCGCACCGCCTTTATCGTCAACACCGCGCGCGGCGGCATCGTCGACGAGAAGGCGCTCTACGACGTGCTGAAGGCGAACCGCATCGCCGGCGCGGCACTCGACGTCTTTGTCGAAGAGCCGACACCGCAGGACAATCCGCTGCTGACCTTGCCCAATTTCATTGCCGCCCCGCATGTCGCCGGCGTCACGCGCGAAGCCGTCGACCGTATGGGCGTTGCCGCCGTGCAGAACATCCTGAGCGTGCTCGACGGCAAGCCCAACCGCGAAAACATCGTCAACAAGGAGGTGCTGGGCTAAGGACGACGACGCACCCTCGACCACACGGCTCCGCATCGGCACAAGATTTGCGTCGCGCACGAGTTACGTCGCGCACGCGACGTCGCGGCGGGGATGGCGCGACGGCGCCGTGCCTAGGAAAACCGGGAGCGCCGATGGGTCGCGAATTTGAGCTCGAATGACGCGATGAATGCCGCCGCCCGTGCGCTGCGTCATTGGCGATCGCGAGACAAGATCGGGTGCTGTGCCTTGCCGGCGGCGATCGGGTTGGTCGCCCTCTTGCTGCGGCTTTACGGTCTGGGCGACAAGCCCTTCTGGCTCGACGAAGTGACCAGCCTGCACCGAGCGACCGCAACGGTGCCCGGTCTGATCGCCAACTCGCTGCACAACAGTCATTATCCGAGCTATTTCCTGCTGCTGTGGCTGGTCGGTCAGATCGGGACCTCGCAGTGGCTGCTGCGTTTGCCCTCGGCCATATTCGGCGCCATCGGGGCATCATTGACCTGCGCGATCGGACGCCGGGCAGCCGGCCCGCGCAGTGGCGCCATCGCCGGGCTGCTGATGGCGTTCTCGCCCTTCGAGGTACAGCTCGGCCAGGACGCGCGTTCCTACACGCTCGTCTCTTGCCTGATCCTGACCGCCCTGTTCGGGCTCGTGCGATTGACCGAGGACCCTGCGGCGGCGGCCCTTCCGCTGCGGCACGAGGGCGCCTCGCGCGGCGCATGGCTCGCCTATTGTCTCGGCACCGCAGCCGCGCTCAGCGTACTGAACGTCGCGGTGCCGTGGCTGCTCGCCGCCAATCTGAGCGCCGTCGTCATTGCCCGTCGCGCCGGCGACAGCAGACCCGGCTTTCTGCGCAATTGGGGCTGGGCCCAGATCGCCATCCTCGCGGCTTGGCTGCCGTCGCTGGCGGCCGTCTATATCGCGAGCAAGGGGGCCGTCGTCTACGCCGCAAACTGGACGCCGGCCGGGAGCGCCAAGACGCTCTGGTCGATCATCGCGCCGGTATACCTGCTGCGCATCTCGAGCTTTATCAGCTTCGGCCTGCTGCCTGCCGGGGTACCGGCGCTGGCCGTGGTCAGCGCCGGCCTGGCGCTCTTCGGTGCTTGGCGGATGCGCCATAACCCGGCGGCATTGACCGTCATCGGCAGCGCGGCGCTGCTGCTGCCGCTCGGCCTGCTGGGTCTCTCGCTATTCGTACCCGTGCTGGCGCCGCGCTATTTCGCCTGGAGCGCCGCGCCGTTCTTCATGCTTGCCGGCGCTGCTCTGGGCCGGCTTTCGCGGGCTCAGTTTGCCGCGGCGGCGGCCGGGCTCGGTGTCGCATGCCTGGTCAATCTGATCCCGTATTACGGATACGAGACCAAGCCGCGCTGGGACCTGGTGGCGGCGCAACTCGCGGCCGCAGCGCAGCCGGGCGACGTGGTGCTGCTGGACAGCTATTACTCCTATTCCGTGCTCTCGGTTTACGCGGCGCGCACCGGGCTCGACCAGCGCCCGGTCAATCTGACTTGGGACCTGCCCGATGCGACCCGGCTCGCACCCGGCCACGATTTGTGGGCGGTTTACGGGCGCGCCGGTCAGGGGACAAAACGACAATCGCCCGAGGAATTTCACAGCCAGCTCGCCGTCCTCGGCCGGGAAATCGCCCAGAATTCGGTCGGGCATTACATCGTCCTGTGGCGGTTCAAGGCGCCCGGCGATCCGTCCGGCCAAGCCGCGCCGCCGCGGAACTCGCCCTGACGCCCGCCTCGACGTCGATCGCGACAGCCGCCGGGGCTTGACTCTGCCGCGCTTAACTGGCGGGATCGGCCCCTTGGAATGCAAAGGAGCGGCGGATGGCGCGGGCAAACCGGGTGCGGGAATTGTGGCAGGCGGGCAAGCCCGTCATCAACAGCTGGCTAGGCATCCCAAGCAGCTTTTCGGCCGAGGTCATGGCCCATGCCGGATGGGACTCGCTGGTCGTCGACATGCAGCACGGCATGATCGACTACCAGATGATGGTGACTATGCTGCAGGGCATCTCGACCACCGAGACGGTGCCGTTGGTGCGGGTGCCGTGGAACGACCCGGCGCACATCCAGAAGGCGCTCGACGCCGGCGCCTACGGCATTATCTGCCCGATGGTCAACAACCGGGCCGAAGCCGAAAAATTCGTCGGCTCATGTCGCTATGCGCCGCTCGGCTACCGCAGCTCCGGGCCGATCCGCGCCTCGCTGTACGGCGGCGCCGACTATCATGCCAAGGCCAATGACATCGTCGTCGCCTTCGGCATGATCGAGACGGCGGAAGCGATCGAAAAGCTGGACGAGATCCTGTCGGTCAAAGGGCTCGACGCGATCTATGTCGGTCCCTCCGATTTGTCGATTTCCTATGGGCACCCGCCGGGCGGCGACAAGCCCGACGACTGGATGATGACGGCGCTGACAAAGGTGATCGACGGCTGCAAGCGGCATGGCGTCAAGCCCGGCATCCATTGCGGCGCGCCCGCCTATGCCAAGAAGATGATCGAAATGGGTTTCATGTTCGTCACCGTCGGCGGGGATACCCGCTTTCTGACGATGGGCGGCCAGGCGGCGGTGCAGGAGATGCGCTCCGGGGCGCCGGCAAAACCTGCGACGGCTAGCAGCAGCCCCTATTGAGCGAGGCCGGCGCGCATTCCTCGCCGGTTCTTCGGCCGGGGGGTGCAACCGTATCGGCCGGCGTCCTGCCCTGGCGGCGAGCCCGGCAAACCGGCACGCGCCGCCGTCAATGGTCGCGATGCTTCGCCAGATGCATTCCGAGCAGGCCGGCGGCCGCTTCGGGCGGCAGGGTCGAGTATCCCGGCGGCACTTGGAACAACGCGGCGTTCTGGTTGCCCAGACTGACGTTTCGCAATTCCCAATGCACCGTGTCGATTCGGCCGTTTCTGCCGGTGAAGCTGCCGTCGCACCGCATCGGGATGCCGGTCCGGCTGAGCCACAGCGAACCCGCCAGATGCCCTTCGGGGATATCTCTATCTACCGCGTATCGGGTGGTGGCGATCCCGTTGACGGTCTGCTCTGCGACCGGTCTGCCCAACAGACCAGGCTTGCTCAAGGCCGCCAGCGCTTTCGGCAACATAAACTCGACGGCCGTGCGCAGATTGGGCAGTACGATATCGCCGACCGCGCGGTCGGCATGGAGGATGAAGACCGGCTTTATCCCCGGCAGATCCTGTTCGTGCCGCTGCTCGCCGGGCATGTTCCACATCCGCCCGGCAAAGCTGCGTCCGTTGAACACCAACACCCGGTCGGCGCTGAACCCGACCGTAGGATTGCCGAGAGTTTCGGCACGGGCGCCGCCGCCGAGCGCCAGCGAGATCAGCAGGGCGGGTGCGACGAGCGCGCGCATTTTCCCTCCTTGGCGTCGATGCGCGCGGCTGTTACGCAGCGAATGCGGCGGTTTCGCGGCGGACTGGACAGCGACCGCACAAGCTTTATTCTTTGGTGCAGCGCAACCAGAGATCCTCGACAGGTGGCATCAGCGATGACCGGAAAAGCCCGAGAACGTTCCGCAATCTCAACCGCGGGCGGCCGATGAACGACGCCGGCGAGGAGATTACGGTACGGGTTCACCGGGCGATCGCCGAGATCCCGGCCGCTGCCTGGGATGCCTGCGCCGGGGACGTAAACCCGAGCGTCTCGCACGTCTTTTTGAACGCGCTCGAAGAGAGCGGCTCGACGACCACCCGCAGCGGATGGACGCCGCAACACCTTACCTTGCTCGGCGGCGCCGGAACCATCATCGGCGTGGTGCCGCTTTATGCGAAAACCCATTCCTACGGCGAATACGTATTCGATCACGGCTGGGCCGACGCCTACGAGCGCGCCGGCGGGCGCTACTACCCCAAACTCCTGAGCGCGGTGCCGTTCACCCCGGTGCCGGGGCCGCGGATATTGCTGCATCCGCAGGCGCCGCCGCAGGCGCGCACCCACCTGATCGCGGCGATGGTCGAACTCGCCACACGGTTGCGCGTCTCGTCGCTGCATGTGAACTTCCCCGAGCGCGCCGAGGCCGAGGCCCTGACCGAAACCGGTTTCCTGCAGCGGATCGGCCAGCAATTCCATTGGACCAATGACGGCTACGGCGACTTCGAGGATTATCTGGCCGCGCTCAATTCGCGCAAGCGCAAAGCGGTCAGAAAGGAACGCCGCGAAGCGATCGCTCCGGGTCTCGAAATCGACGTGCTGTCCGGCGCCGATCTGCAACCGCGCCACTGGGATGCGTTTTACAAATTCTATCTGGCGACCTCGGACCGCAAATGGGGTTCAGCCTATCTGAACCGCAAATTCTTTGCGCTGATCGGCGAGCGGATGCCGGAAAAGATCGTTTTGGTGATGGCGCACCGCGACGGCAAATACGTCGCCGGCGCGCTGAACCTGCTGGGCAAAGACACGATCTACGGCCGCAACTGGGGCGGCTACGGCGACTATAAATTTCTCCATTTCGAGTGCTGCTATTACCGCGCGATCGAGTTTGCGATCGCGCGCGGGCTGAAGCGGGTCGAGGCCGGCGCTCAGGGCTCGCACAAATTGCAGCGCGGCTATCTGCCGGTACCGACTTACAGCGCCCATTGGATCCCCGACCCCGGCTTTCGCCGCGCCGTCGCCCAGTTCCTCGAGCGCGAGCGCGATATGGTCGAGCACAAGATCGAGGCGCTTACCGAATATTCGCCGTTCCGGCAGGTAGGAGAAGGCTAGCCGGCGCGATCGGCCGGGGCCTGCGGCACACGCGGCCCGCTGCGTTACACCGACCCGGCTCTCCGCTAAAATCCGCCATCCGGCAGCCTTCACTCGACCAGCGCCGGCTCCTTGGGCACGGCCGGCGCCACCGGACCTTCCTCGTACGAGAAGGCAAGGGAATCCTCGTCGGGCTTTTTCGTAACCCGGACGGTCCCGCCCTTGGCCAGCCGGCCGAACAGCAACTCTTCGGCGAGCGGCTTCTTGATATGTTCCTGGATGATGCGAGCGAGCGGGCGGGCGCCGTAGAGCGGATCGTAGCCCTTCTCGCCGAGCCAGGAGCGGGCGGCCGGGTCGAGCTCGATCGTCACGTTGCGATCGGCCAGCTGCACTTCCAGTTGCAATACGAATTTGTCGACGACCCGGCCGATCGTCTCCGGCGACAATGCCGCGAACGAGATCATCGCATCGAGCCGGTTGCGGAACTCGGGCGTGAACATGCGGTTGATCGCTTCGTGATCGTCGCCCTGACGAATGCCGCTGCCAAAGCCGATCGCCGGCTTCGCCAGATCCGAGGCGCCGGCATTGGTGGTCATGATCAATATGACGTTGCGAAAATCAACATTCTTGCCGTTATGGTCGGTCAGTTTGCCGTAGTCCATCACCTGCAGCAGGATGTTGAACAGATCGGGATGCGCCTTTTCGATCTCGTCGAGCAACAGCACGCTGTGCGGATGCTGGTCGATGGCATCGGTCAACAGCCCGCCCTGATCGAAGCCGACATAGCCGGGCGGCGCACCGATCAGCCGCGAAACGGTGTGACGCTCCATATATTCGGACATGTCGAAGCGGGTGATTTCGATGCCGAGGGTGCGGGCCAGCTGGCGCGCCACTTCGGTCTTGCCGACCCCGGTCGGGCCGGAGAACAGATACGAGCCGATCGGCTTTTCCGGATCGCGCAGCCCGGCTCGGGCCAATTTGATCGCCGAGACCAGGGCCTCGATCGCGCTGTCCTGACCGAACACCATCGTCTTCAGGTCGCGATCGAGGTTCTTCAATACCTCACGATCATCGGTCGATACGCTCTTGGGCGGAATCCGCGCCATCGTCGCGATCACCACCTCGACTTCACGGGCGGTGATGGTCTTGCGTCGCCGGCTCTCGGGGACCAGCATCTGCGCCGCCCCGGTCTCGTCGATTACATCGATCGCCTTGTCCGGCAATTTACGATCGCCGATGTAGCGATGCGACAGCTCGACCGCAGCCCGCAAAGCCTCGCCGGTGTAGCGGACCTTGTGGTGGCGTTCGTAATAGGGCTTCAATCCGCGCAGGATCTTGATCGTGTCTTCTACGGTCGGCTCGTTGACGTCGATCTTTTGAAAGCGGCGGACGAGCGCCCGGTCCTTCTCGAAATAGTTGCGGTATTCCTTGTAGGTGGTCGAGCCGATGCAGCGGATCACGCCACCGGCGAGCGCCGGCTTCAGCAGATTGGAGGCGTCCATCGCCCCGCCGCTGGTCGCCCCGGCCCCGATCACGGTGTGGATCTCGTCTATGAACAGAATGGCGCCGGGCAGCGCTTCCAACTCGGACAGCACAGCCTTGAGCCGCTCCTCGAAATCGCCGCGATATCGGGTGCCGGCCAGCAGGGCCCCCATGTCGAGAGCGAAGATCGTCGCGTTCAGCAACACCTCGGGGACTTCGCGCTGCACGATGCGTCGGGCCAATCCTTCGGCGATCGCCGTCTTGCCGACGCCAGGGTCGCCGACATAGAGCGGATTGTTCTTGGAGCGTCGACAAAGGATCTGGATGGTCCGATCGACTTCCGCCTCACGGCCGATCAACGGATCGATCTTGCCGCCCTTGGCCTTTTTGTTCAGGTTGACGCAATACGCATCGAGCGCGTCATGACCGCGTTTTTGCGATTTGTCGCCGCGTTCGTCTTCGTCGGAGCCTTGCACGCGTCGGGTCTCGGAGCGCCCCGGCGCCTTGGCGATGCCATGCGAGATGTAGTTGACCGCGTCGAATCGGGTCATGTCCTGCTCCTGCAGGAAATAGACCGCATGGCTCTCGCGCTCGGCGAACATCGCGACCAGAACGTTGGCGCCGGTCACCTCCTCCCGGCCGGAAGACTGGACATGAATGGCGGCGCGCTGCAGGACGCGCTGAAAGCTCGCCGTCGGCTTGGCGTCGTCCTTCTGCGCGGCGACGAGGTTGGCGAGTTCGTTATCGACATAGTTCAGCACCTCGCGGCGTAAACGGTCGACATCGACCCCGCAGGCGCGCAGCACCGCTATCGAATCCTGGTCTTCGGTCAGCGCCAGCAGCAGATGTTCGAGGGTGGCGTATTCGTGCCGCCGTTCATTGGCATGACCCAATGCCCGATGCAGGGACTTTTCGAGATTGCGTGACAGCACACCCGCCCTTCCTTCCTTGCCGACCCGGCACCGTCCGAGAGCTAGTCTTTTTCCAGCGTGCACTGCAGCGGATGCTGGTGCTGCCGGGCAAAATCCATGACCTGGGTTACCTTGGTCTCAGCCACCTCGTAGGTATAGACGCCGCACAAGCCGACCCCGCGCCGATGCACGTGCAGCATGATGCGCGTCGCTTCCTGGCGGCTCTTGTTGAAGAACCGTTCGAGGATGTGCACGACGAATTCCATCGGGGTATAATCGTCATTGAGCATCAATACCTTATACATCGACGGCTTCTTCGTCTTGGGCTTTGCCTTGACGACGACGCCGGTACCCGCTCCGTCCCCGCCGCGCTTTCCGTTGTCGCTCATGTCGATCCGAGCTGATGAGGGCGCTCGCAACGTGATGATATTGGCTTTCCGCCGCTCCGCAAAAGGGTTTCCGCGCCCCGCGACGAACTGCCTGACGAGCCCCGACGACTATTCGGCGCGATAGGGCCGGCGCAGCAGTCGAGCGGTCATCGCATCGACCGTCACACCGCGATGCAGTACGGCATCGACCGCTTCGCTGATCGGCATCTCGATCCCGAGCCGGCCGGCCAGTCGGACGACGGAGGCGGCTGTCGCCACGCCCTCGACCACCGAGCGGCGCCCGGCAAGCGCCGCTTCCAAGCTGTCGCCGCGGCCGAGCGCAATGCCCAGCGCCAGATTGCGCGACTGTCCGGCGTTACAGGTCAAGACCAGATCGCCGATACCGGACAGCCCGGCGTAGGTCTCGGCGCGCCCGCCCTTGGCCAGCCCGAGGCGAATCATCTCGGCGAGCCCACGGGTGATCAGCGCAGCCCGTGCATTCTCACCCAGATCGCGACCGCGGATGATGCCGCATGCAATCGCCAGCACGTTCTTGACCGCGCCGCCGATCTCGGCGCCGACCGGATCGCGCGACAGATAGGGCCGAAACCGGGCATTGCCGAGGGCCGTCATGAACGCCTGGGCGAGTACCGAATTGCGGCATGCGATGGTGACGGCGGTCGGCAGATCCCGTGCGACCTCGGCCGCAAAGGTCGGGCCCGACAGCACCGCAAACGGCGATAACGGCAGGATTTCAGCCCCGATTTCCGACACCGTCTGAAGCGAACCGAGTTCGATCCCCTTTGCGCAATGCAGCAGCGGCAGCCCGCTCCGAACGTGCCGGCGCAGGTTTTCGAGCACGCGGCGCAGAAACTGCGCCGGTACGACAAGCAACAACGCGTCGGCGTCGGCGGTCGCCGCGCCGAGGTCGGAAGTTGCGCCGATCGCCGGGTCAAGAATTATTCCAGGCAGATAAGCCGGATTTCGATGCTGCTCGTTGATCGCCGCCGCGACCGCCGGATCGCGTACCCACAATAACGGGGCCGAGCCGGCGCGGAGCGCAGCTGTCGCGAGCGCGGTACCCCAGGCGCCGCCGCCGATGATGCCCAGCCGCCTCACCGCCAACCGCCTGATCGCGGGTTACCCGGCCGCCCGTAGCTGCAGCTGTTTCGCCGGCCGTCGCTGAGGTGCCTCTCGGCGCTCATGTCTCGACCCTCGCACCGGATCGCAGCGGGGCGGCGGCATCGAGCGGCCATCGCGGCCGCGGCGAAAAATCGAGACCGTCGATCAGGCCGAGGCTGAGCCGTTCGAGACCGGCCCAGGCGATCATCGCCGCGTTATCGGTGCAGAAGCCGGGCGGCGGCGCGACAAAATCGAGCCCGGCCGTCGCAGCAAGCGCCGTCAGCCGCCGGCGGAGCCGGCCATTGGCGGCCACCCCGCCTGCGGCGACCAGGTACGACCCCTCCGGATGAGAGCGGCGGAAAAAGGCGATCGCGTTGGCGGTCCGGTCGACCAGCGAATCACAGATCGCCAATTCCACCGCAGGCGGCCAGATCGCTTTGTTCGGCGGGACCAAGCGCGGCGCGCTCGCCGACGATCCGGCGCACCGCCGTCTTCAGCCCGGAGAACGAGAAATCGCAACCCGGCCGGCCAAACAGCGGGCGCGGCAGCGCAAAGCGTCGCGGGTCGCCGCCCGCTGCGGCATGCTCGATCGCCGGCCCGCCCGGATACCCGAGCCCGATCAGTTTCGCTGTCTTGTCGAAGGCCTCGCCGGCAGCATCGTCGAGGGTGGTGCCGAGGCGTCGGTAATTCCCGACCCCGCTGCAGCACAGCAGCTGGCAATGACCGCCGGACACCAGCAGCAGCAGATACGGAAAGCCGATGCCGTCGGTCAGGCGGGCGGTCAGCGCATGACCTTCGAGATGGTTGACGGCGAGAAACGGCTTGCCGGCGGCCCAGGCAATCCCCTTCGCCATCATCGTGCCGACGATCAGGCCGCCGATCAAGCCTGGGCCGGCGGCTGCCGCCACCCCATCGATAGCGGTCAGATCGACCTGAGCGTCGGCGAGGGCGCGGGCCACCAGGCCGTCGAGATGATCGAGATGCGCCCGGGCGGCGATCTCCGGCACGACCCCGCCATAGGCTTCGTGCTCGGCGAGTTGCGAGAGGGTCAGATTAGACCGGATCTGCGGGCCGCAAGAGGTTGTCGCGACGACCGCCGCCGCAGTCTCGTCGCAACTCGTTTCGATGCCGAGAACAATCATTTTGCGGATACGGGCGAATTCGTGACCGCGTGCTCCCACCCGGGACGCGGCGCGCCCGAGAATCAGCCGGGCGGGGCTGCCTCGTAGCTCTTCAAAGTCTTGTCGGTGGCTGCATCGATCTCCAGCAACTTGACCGAATAGCCCCACAGCACGGCGACGTGCCGCAGCACCGAACGGCAGCTCTTTTCCGCCAGCAAGACGCCGTTGTGAACATAATGCGCAAGAATTAGGCAGCGATCGCCTCTCAGATCGACATCGACGACCTGGATGTCGGGCTCGCGCCGCGACAGATCGTACTGGCGCGAGAGTGCGCTGCGGATCTTGCGATAGCCCATGTCGTCGTGGATCTCCTCGACCCGCAGCGCCGGCTTGGAACGATCGTCCGAAACCTGGAACAGGCGGAACCGACGGATCATCGCCGGGCTCAGATATTGCAGAACAAAGCTCTCGTCGCGGTAGTTGGCCCAGGCATGGCGCAACACGCCATAGGCGTCGCCGCCCCCGGCGATGTCGGGAAACCATTCCCGATCTTCGGAGGTCGGCTCCTCGCAGATCCGGCGAATGTCGCTCATCATCGCGAAACCGAGCGCGTACGGGTTCAAGCCGCTGAAGCGCGGATCATCGAAATCGGGTTGAAACACGACGCTCGAATGCGAATGCAAAAATTCCAGCATCGACCCTTCGGTGATCAAACCCTTGTCGTGCAGCCGCCGCATGATCTCGTAATGGACAAAGGTGGCGCAACCCTCGTTCATCAGCTGGGTCTGCTTTTGAGGGTAAAAGTATTGTGCGATCAAACGAACTATGCGCACCAATTCGCGCTGCCAGTCGTCAAGGCGCGGTGCTCGCTTTTCGATAAAATACAATAGATTTTCTTCGGGCAACCCCAGTTGACGCTTGATCTCCTGCAGCCGCGCCTCCGCGGTGTCGGGGTCGTCCCTGTCTCTGCCGGCGCCGGGTACGGTGCGCCACAGATCGTTGTAGGTTGCTTCGGAATGCGCCCGCCACTCCTCCGCGCGGCGCCGCTCTTCGTCCAAATTCGGCTTGGCACGGTGAGCATATCGGTTGACGCCGTGATCGTTCAGCGCATGCGCAGCATCGAGGACCCGCTCGACGGCTTCGGTCCCATACTTTTCCTCACATTTTGCGACATAATCGCGTGCAAATATCAGATAATCCAGAATGCCGTTGGCATCGGTCCATTGTCTGAACAGATAATTGTTCTTGAAAAAATGGTTATGACCAAACGCAGCATGGGCCATAACCAACGTCTGCATGGTCATGGAGTTTTCTTCCATGATATAGCAGATGCAGGGATTCGAGTTGATGACGATCTCGTAGGCGAGGCCCTGCAATCCCTTGCGATACAGTGCCTCGTGAAAGGCGAAGCGCTTGCCGAAGCTCCAGTGATGGTACATCAGCGGCAAGCCGACCGAGGCATAGGCATCGAGCATCTGCTCGGAGGTGATGACCTCGACCTGCACCGGATAAACGTTGAGCCCCAGTTCGTCGAGCGCGATCTGCTCGATCGCGTCATAGGTCCGGCGCAACGCTTCATAATCCCAGTTCGGGCCGGAAAACAGCGGGGCCGCGGCGTCGAGCCGCATCGCCGGCGACAAGCGCGAATCAGGCACGCACGCCCCCTTTCGAGAATAGTTCGTGGAACACCGAGAAGATCTGCGACGGGTCGTTGACCCGGCGCATCGCAAAATGCGGGTGCGCCGGCGCCACCTCGTTATAGGCGCGCCACAAATCGCTGTCGCGGGCAAGACCGGTCAGGCTGCCGCCCATGCCGTCGCCGACTTCGACATAGGCGAAATATTGGCACAACGGCAATACCTCGTCGCCCAGCAAGGCGACGCAGCGACCGCTGTCTGCGCCGTAATTGTCGCCGTCGGAGGCTTGCGCGGCATAGATGTTCCAACGGTCCGTCGGATAGCGGGCGCGCGCGATCTCCAGCATCTTTTCGAGGGCCGTCGATACCACCGTGCCGCCGGTCTCGCGGCTGTAAAAAAAAGTCTCCTCGTCGACCTCCTCCGCCGTGCTGGTGTGGCGGATAAAGACGACATCGACATGCCGATAGCGCCGCGTCAGAAATACGTGCAGCAACATGAAAAACCGCTTGGCGAGGTCTTTCATCGCCTCGGTCATCGACCCCGATACGTCCATCAGGCAGAACATGACTGCCTCGGTATTGGGGCGCGGCACCCGCTCGAAGCGATTGTATCGTACATCGACCGGGTCGATATAGGGTATGATCTTGGTGCGGTACTCCAAGCGGCCGAGATCGCGCAACAGCCTTTCTACTTCATCCTCGGCGCCCCGCTCCCGCGCCTCGTCCAACGCGGCGCGCAACGCCTCGAGCTCGGACTGCTTGGGGCGCCGCAGCGAAATGCGTCGGGCCATGCTGTTGCGCATCGTCCGCCTGACGCTGAGATTGGCGGGACTGCCGCTGACCGTGTAGCCGGCGCGCTGCAGATCGACCGCAAACGTCTCCTTGAGGCTCTTTTTGACAAGGTCGGGGAGTTCGAGATCCTCAAAAAACATGTCGAGGAACTCGTCCTTCGACAAGGTGAACTCGAACGCATCCTCGCCCGACCCGTCAGGGCTGCCCTGGGACCCGCCGCGCCCCTCCCCGCCGGTCGGCCGCGGGATTTCGTCGCCCTTCAAATACTCCTTGTTGCCGGGAACGACGTGCTCGCTGCGGCCGGTGCGCCGGCTGTGATGAAACGCCGGCTCGCTGATCCCTCGCGTCGGGATCGCCACCTTTTCGCCATGCTCGACATCGGCGACCTTGCGCTTACGCAGCGCGTTCTGGACCGCCGACCGGACTTCCGAGCGGGCGCGGGAGAGAAAACGTTGGCGGTTGCCGAGGCTCTTGCCTTTGGGGTTCGGACGACGATCGACTATGTTCATCGACTCCCCTCCAAACTGGCGTGCATCGCGTCTACCCGGCCTTGTTCACCCGCATATACCACTCGACCAAACGGCGGACCTGCCGCTCGGTATAGCCGCGCGATACCATCCGCTCGAGAAAATCCGCATGCTTCTTTTCCGTGTCGGAATCCTTCTTCGAGCCGAAGCTGATCACCGGCAGCAGATCCTCGACCTGGGAAAACATGCGCCGCTCGATGACCTCGCGCAACTTCTCATACGAGGTCCATGACGGATTGCGCCCCGAATTGGCGGCCCGCGCCCGCAACGCGAACTTGACCACCTCGTTGCGGAAGTCCTTCGGATTGGCGATGCCGGCCGGCTTTTCGATCTTCGACAGCTCCTGGTTCAACAGCTCGCGGTTCATCAGCTGCCCGGTGTCCGGGTCCTTGTAGTCCTGGTCCTCGATCCAGGCATCGGCGTAGGCGACATAGCGGTCGAACAGGTTCTGCCCGTAATCCGAATAGGATTCGAGATACGCCTTCTGGATCTCGTGACCGATAAACTCGGCATAGCGCGGCGCAAGCTCGGCCTTGATGAAGTTCAGGTATTTCTTTTCGGTATCGTCCGGAAACTGTTCGCGCCAGATCGCCTGTTCGAGCACATACATCAAATGCACCGGATCGGCCGCCACCTCCATGGTGTCGAAATTGAACGTGCTCGACAACACCTTGAAGGCAAAGCGCGTCGAGATCCCGTCCATCCCTTCATCGACTCCGGCCGCGTCGCGATATTCCTGGCCGGATTTTGCCCGCGGATCGGTATCCTTCAAACTCTCGCCATCATAGACCCGCATCTTTGAATATAGGTTTGAGTTCTCGTGCGGTTTGACCCGTGACAACACGCTGAACCGCGACAGGATGTCCAATGTCGACGGCGCGCAAGGCGCATTGGAAAGTTCGCTGTTTTGCAACAGCTTTTCATAAATCTTACGCTCTTCGGTGGCCCGCAGGCAATAGGGTACCTTGATTACAGAAATTCGATCAATGAAGGCTTCATTGTTTTTATTGTTCTTGAAGGATTGCCATTCAGCCTCGTTCGAATGCGCCAGCACGATGCCCTGGTAGGGTATGCCGCCGATATTCTCGGACCCGACGTAATTGCCCTCCTGCGTCGAGGTCAGCAGCGGATGCAGCATCTTGATCGGCGCCTTGAACATCTCGACGAATTCGAGCAGACCCTGGGTCGTACGGTTGAGCCCGCCCGAATAGGAATACGCGTCCGGATCGTTCTGGCTGAAGAATTCGAGTTTGCGGATGTCGACCTTGCCGACCAAACTCGACACATCCTGGTTGTTCTCGTCGCCGGGCTCGGTCTTGGCGATGCAGATCTGCTTGAGCCGGGAGGGTTGCAGGCGGACGACGCTGAACCGGCTGATATCGCCGGCGAACTCGTCCAGCCGCTTGACCGCCCAAGGAGAAATCGTGCCGGTCAGGCGGCGGATCGGGATGCCGTAGCGCTTTTCCAGTTCGGGGCCGAGCGTCACCGTATCGAACAGCCCGAGCGGGCTCTCGAATACCGGGCTGATCTCCTTGCCGGCCTTCAGCACGTAGACCGGCTCCTTTTCCATCAGCTGCTTCAACCGTTCGGCGAGCGAGGATTTGCCGCCGCCGACCGGGCCCAGCAGATAGAGGATCTGCTTGCGCTCTTCGAGCCCCTGGGCGGCGTGCCGGAAGAAGCCGACGATGCGCTCGATCGTCTCCTCCATCCCGAAGAAATCGGCGAACTCCGGGTAGACCTTGATCGTGCGGTTCATGAAGATTCGGCCGAAACGCCCGTCCTGGCTGGTGTCGACCATCACCGGCTCGCCGATGGCGCCGAGCATGCGTTCAGCGGCGCTCGCATAGAACGACGGGTCGTCCGAGCATTTGCCGAGATACTCCTCGATCGAGAACTCGACCTCTCGCCGGTTGTCGTACAACCGCGAATAGAGCCCGAAAATCCCTTCGTCGACTCTCATGTCACACCTCAAACCGAAGCCTGCGCTCAAGTCGTTGCTCCCTTCCGTACCACCCAAGGGGTGAACGCCGTGCGAACGAAAACACCGTCGACAACCCGTCCGCCCTGCCCGCCGGTTCCGCAGCCCGCGGCCTCACGCTGCCGCCCGCCCCTCGACCGCCCCCCGGCGGATTTGCAGCCGACCCCGGATCGCGGCACTCGCCCCCATCAGGAGATGGCACGCTTGGCTGTCGCAATCAGTATGCCAAGCGATTATGGCGAGAGTGCGGATCTTTCCGGCAGTCCGCAAGTTGCCGCAGATTAAATGCCGAATACGTCCCTCCTGATCCGCGATCCAATATCCTACCGACAACATATTGTGGCCCTTGGCCACATCGCAATCATCATATATGCAATCAGTTGAAAACCCGATTAAAATCGCGGTTAACTTCGGCTATTGCCGAGGTGCCGGCCCGACGGCGTGCCGATCGGCGGTGTCCGGCCGCTCCGATTCCCGCGGCGTTCTGCCGCAGTCCCGCAGATTTTTGCCGGCATCGGCAACCATTGGGCTGGTCGGGGGCGAGCCTGTCTGGAGACGCGGTCACCCGGACCGCGGCGTCAGGCTAAACCCGGACAAGGCCGTCGTCCAACCTCAGCGGGCATCCGAGGGAACCGGGTTGCTCTGCGGGTGGGCGGTGCGATCCAGCCGCGTAGCGGCGACGGCAGTCTGGGCAACCCGGCTTCCCGCCGCCGCTGCGACCCTGGCATGCGTCGCCCAATTTGCCGCAAGCGAGCCGGCAAGATCGATCGCCAGACAGCCATAGCTGGCATCGGTCATGTGCAGCCCATCGGGCCCGATCATCGCCCCGTGCGGAAATCGGGCCGAGCGGTCCCACTCCCGCATGATTGCAAAGCGGCGAAAGAGCCCAATCTGCGCATGCCGGGCGATGTCGGCCAGCAGCGCTTCCATCTCGACCGACGCCGGTCGCGCGAGAACCCGGGGGGCGTATTGCAAATCCATCAGGACGACGTTGACCCCGCTTTTTTTGAGCAGACCGACGCCGCGCTCGATCAGAGCACGATCGACATCGAGATTGTCGCGCCGCAGCACCGCGTTGGTGCCGAGCTGCCAGATTGCCAAATCAGGATCAAAGATGGCCACGTCGCGAACGACCCGGCCCAGCTCCTCGGCGACGTCCTGACCGCCGATCCCGTCATTGACGATCTTGATGTCAACCGCCGGGAAGCGCCGTCTGAGCTCGCGCTCCAGGCGGCTGGGATAGCTCATCGCCGGGCTGGTGGCCCCGTTGCCTCGGGTCGAGGACGAGCCGATGGCCAGGATGGTCAAGGATTTGCCTTCCTCGATCCGCGCGGCGCTGCGGTCGAGCCGGGCGGCGATCGCCTGGAGCGCCGGCGGCGCGGCGCAGTCGGGCCCGCCGAGGATTATCGGTCCGCCGGCCGCGACGGGGCGGCCCACGGCCAGCAGCATCGCGATGCCGATGGCCGGCAGCGCTCCGGGGCGGGACATCACCGCAACGCAGTCCGGATAGCCTCGGCCAGCTTGAGACCGAGACACTGATAGATCTTGGCGGCGAGGAGGGCGCGCTCGGCCTTGGCCAGATTGTCGAAGTTGAACATGTTCTGCTCGCTCCAGTAGCGCATGATCTCGTAGCGCGGAAAAACATAGAGGTCGGCGAAATCGGCGACCCGGTAAATCGCCTTCAGATAACGCTCGAAATCAACGACGGCAGTGATCCGCTCGGAGAATTGCATGTTGACGAAAATCAGGTCGATCGAACGGGCCCGGAGTTCGTCTGCGCCGGTTTGCAGGGTCCCGGCGAACTCGTCGACATCGATGCCGCGGACGGCGTCGGTGGCGCCGGTTTCCCAGATCACCAAAACCGGGTGTGCCGCCAGCACATCGGCCGGAAACCGGGCCAACATCTGCTGTGCCGACTGATGCGGGACGCCCCTGTTGATAACGGTGACCGGCGCCGAGGGGTACCAGCCTGCAAGCGCCTCCTGCATTCGATGCGGATAGGCAAGATCGGTCGACCCGGCGGCGGCGCCGGCAGTCGAGGAACCGCCGATGGCGACAATCGTGACCGGCCCCCCGGCGCGCAGACGGGCGCTCAGGTGCGGCAGCTTGGCATCGACCTGCATCAACTCGGCCGGCACCTCGCACGCCGCGGCATAGGCAGGCGGCAGCGCCAACAGAGCACCCGCCGTCAACCAGACGCGGCACCGCGTGCCGGCGATCAGGCATCGCCAGATCATCAACCGGCGCCACCCCCCCTGCCGGAGGCGGTCGAACCGATTTCCGGCTGCCGCATCCGATCCATCGCCTTGTACCAGTCGATCATTCTTGCGGTCAGGTACATCGCCAGGATACCGATCAAATTGACGACGAGCTGAACCGGAATCGTTGCATCATATTCCGAGATGACGAAATGTCCGAGGGCCGATAACAGGATGCCCAAACAAAAAATTTCGAGCGATTGGCGGCCGCACAGCACCAGCGGCCTGGCCGCAGCCGAACGCAGGAACCTCGCGTCGGGCGACACCACGGCCGCCGCCACCACGACCGCGGCGGCAAACGGCAGCAAGCGGATCGGCGACAGATTGGTCTTATTGACCGGCCAAAGCTGCCTCAGAAAGAAACCCGGGAACGGGTCCCACAGGCCGTGGATCGTCCAGCTGAGCCTGACGGCGAAACCGATCGCCAGGACCGTCGCCGCCGCCGCCAGAATCACCCCGGCCAGACGCCGTCCCCGCCAGACGGACATCGCCGGCACCTTGCCGAGACCCATCGCCGCCCCTGCGACAAACAAGACCTGCCAGGCGAGTGGGTTGAAATACCAGACATCGCCGGGCGGATAGGCCGGCACCAACAGCCCGGTCGCCTGGACCACGAGGTAGACCGCAAGGGACGGGATCAGAACCACCAGCGGCCGCCACTGCAATCCGAACAGAACGATCGGAAAAACCGCCAGAAGCACGATGTAGAGCGGCAGGATGTCGAGGAAGGTCGGCTGGAATTGAAGCAGCAACGCCTTGATCACGGCGATATGCGGCTCGCCGAGAAAGTCGCCGACGCGCATTTCGTCATTGTACATCGGATTGTTGAAGGTCATCACCGTGTAGGATACTTCGGCAATGAAGATCATGAACAGAAATATATGGGCGACATAAAGTTGCCATGCGCGCCGCAGGATCTGCGCCGTCGCGTAAAGGCGGCCCTGCACAGCAAAAGCTCGACCATAGACCAGGGCAGCGGTGTAGCCTGAAATAAAGATGAAGACTTCGGCGGCGTCGAAGAACTGGACCGACTGCAGCGTGAACCAGCTGAGGATGTTGCCCGGGATATGGTCGATGAAGATGAACACCAGGGACAGACCGCGGAAAAAGTCGAGCCGCAAGTCGCGCGCCGCAGCCTCACCGGGCAACCGCGGTTGAAGCCGTCGCGCCGGCGGCCGGGCCAACCCGGCAGGCATCGATGGCGGGCGGCCGAAGCTGGGCTTGGCCGAGGGGCTCGGCAGCGCGATCGCCGTCGGGGGCTGCTCCGACGGCCGCGGCGGATCGCCGTCTACGCCGCTGTTTTCCATGAGAGAGGCGCCTGCTCCGGCACCGGACCGCGACGCTGCGGCAGACGGTCTTTGCCAAAACCCGGGACACTCGCCGCCATTGTGCCTGCCGGTTGCATCAGGGCACCGCGATACCGGGCCAGCAACTCACCCAACCGAAGGGTGGATCGCAAACGAGGCCTCGGTCTTCCCCCGGACGTCGTCGAGCGAGACGCCGGGCGCCAACTCGACCAGGGTCATCCCGGCGCGGGCGATCCGGAAGACGCCGAGCTCGGTGATCACCGTGTCGACCACCCCCTGCCCGGTCAGCGGCAAGGTGCAGCGGTGCAACAGCTTGGGTTCGCCGCGCGCGGTGTGCTCCATCAGCACGATGACCCGCTTGACGCCGGCGACAAGGTCCATCGCCCCGCCCATCCCCTTGACCACCCGCCCCGGGATCATCCAATTGGCAAGGTCGCCGTTTTCGGCCACCTGCATCGCGCCGAGGATCGACAGATCGATATGACCGCCGCGAATCATGCCGAAAGACTGCGCGCTGTCGAAATAGCTCGTCGTCGGCAATTCGGTGATCGTCTGCTTGCCGGCGTTGATCAGGTCCGGATCTTCGTCGCCCTCGAACGGAAACGGTCCCATGCCGAGCATGCCGTTCTCGCTCTGCAGCTGCACCGTGATCCCTGGCGGGATGAAATTCGACACCAGGGTCGGGATGCCGATCCCGAGATTGACGTAGAAGCCGTCCTCCAGCTCGGCTGCGGCGCGCCGCGCCATGTCGTCGCGTGACCAGGGCATATGCAGGCTCCTCTCGGGGCTACGCGCCGCGCTTGCGCACCGTGCGCTGCTCGATGCGTTTCTCGAATGATTTGGGGTGCACGAGCCGTTGGACGAAGATGCCGGGAGTGTGGATGTGGTCGGGGTCGATCGCCCCCGGCTCCACCAGATGCTCGATTTCGGCAATCGTGACCCGTCCGGCGCTGGCCATGACCGGGTTGAAGTTGCGCGCGGTCTTGCGATAGACGAGATTGCCCTCGCGATCGCCCTTCCAGGCGTGAACGATCGCCAGATCGGCGACGAGCCCGCGCTCCATGACATAGGTCTCGCCGTCGAAATCGCGGACCTCCTTGCCGTCGGCGATCAGGGTGCCGACCCCGGTCTTGGTGAAAAACGCCGGAATGCCGGCGCCGCCGGCGCGAACCCGCTCGGCGAGGGTGCCCTGCGGATTGAACTCGAGCTCGATCTCGCCTTTCAGATAGAGGTCGGCGAAGAGCTTGTTCTCGCCGACATAGGACGAGATCATCTTGCGGACCTGCCGGCTTTCGAGCAGCAGGCCGAGACCGGCCCCGTCGACGCCGGCATTGTTGGAGACGATGGTCAGCCCGCCGACCCCGGAATCGCGGATCGCCGTGATCAGCGTTTCCGGTATCCCGCACAAGCCGAAGCCGCCGGCCATGATCGTCATGCCTTCCCGCAGCAGGCCGGCAAGCGCGGCGGTCGCGTCGGGATAGACCTTGTCCATCGTCTGCTCCTGTAGCTGGCGGGCGCACTGCCCCGCGAAGGTAGTCGCCCCGGCCGCCGGACGATTATTTTACTATGATCCCAGGATATGTCATCGCCATCGGGAGCCGCCGGGTGTCAACCGCTTTCCGACCGGCCGCGGATACGATCGCTCAGGACTGGGCGGCGCTGGGAAATTGGCTGGCGACGCGCGGCGCGGCCTTGGGCGCCGATCCGGCGCGGCAGTTTGCCCGGGGCTTCGGCAATCTCAACTATCTGATCGAAATCGACGGCCGGCCGGCGGTGCTGCGCCGCCCGCCGCCCGGCGAGCTGCCGCGCGGCGCCAACGACATGGCGCGCGAATACCGGATTCTGTCGTCGCTGTGGCGAGCCTATCCGCTGGCGCCGCGGGCGTTGTGGTTCTGCCCCGACCCGGCGGTGCTGGGCGCGCCGTTCGAGGTCCTCGAATACCGCGCCGGGATCGTGATCGGCGACGTCATGCCGCCGGACATTGCCGCCCGCCCGGAGATCGGCGCGGTATTGAGCCGCCGGCTGGTCGAGAGCCTGGCGGCCTTGCATGCCGTCGCCCCACAGGAAATCGGCCTCGACACGCTCGGTCGCCCGGCAGGATTTCTCGGCCGCACGATCGATGGCTGGGCCGGCCGCGGCGCGGCGGTCGCGGAGCCGGGCAATTGCCGCGCGCTCGCCGAGACCGCCGCCTGGCTGCGCCGGCATCTGCCGGCCGAGATCGCGCCCAGCCTGATCCATTCCGATTTCAAACTCGACAATATGATCCTCGAGCCTGATGACCTTTGCGCCGGTCGCGATCATCGACTGGGACATGGGGACTCGCGGCGATCCGCTGTGGGACCTCGCGGTGCTGCTGAGCTATTGGGCCGAGCCCGGCGATCGCGACTGCATCCACCGCCTGCGGCAGATGCCGACAGCACAGCCGGGGTTCTGGCGGCGGGCCGAGGTCCTGGAGGCCTATCGACGATCGAGCGGCCGCGCCATCGACGATTTTCCATTCTATCGGGTCCTGTCGCTGTTCCGCCTGTCGATCGTCTTTCGCCAATTGTTCGAGCGCTACCGCCGCAATCCGCAGGCGAACCGGCGTTGCGCACAATTCGACCGGCTGGCGACCGGGTTGCTCGACTATGCCCTCGATACCGCTCGCGGGCGGGCCGAGCCCTAAGAAAATCCTTGCATCTGCAACGCCCGGGTCCGAGACTTGGTTCGAGGCTGGGGTGCTGTTCCGACGCTGCTTGCGCGGCTGGAGCGGCTGAGATCAGACCCACTGAACCTGGTCGGGCATGCCCGGCGAAGGGAGTCCGTCATCACTGCGTCCCTCTCCATCTCGCCGTCCCGTCCGAAAACCATCGTCATCGGCGCGGGCGTCATCGGGCTGAGCATCGGTTGGCGGCTGGCGCAGGCGGGCTGCCGAGTGACCCTTTACGATTGCGGCGAAGCCGGGCGCGGGGCCAGCTGGGCGGCGGCCGGGATGCTCGCCGCCGCGGTCGAGACCGAGCCCGGCGAAGAGGGCCTGCTGCCGCTGACGCTCGACAGCCAGCGCCGATGGCCGGATTTTGCCCGCGAGATCGAGGCAGCCTCCGGGATCTCGATCGGATACCGCGACGAGGGCACGCTCGTCGTCGCGCTGACCCGCGACGATGTCGAGCAGCTTCGCTTCACCTACGAGTTCCAGCGCGGCCTGGGCCTCGATCTCGAATGGCTGTCGGGCGCCGAGGCCCGGCGCCGCGAGCCGCATCTTCGCCCCGGCATTCCTGCCGCGGTGTCGAGCCGGTGCGACCATCAGGTCGATAATCGCCTGGTCGTCGGCGCGCTGGCCGTAGCCGCCCGGCGCGCCGGCGCCGTCGTCCACCAGCGTTGCCGAGTGCACGCCGTCGAATTGGCCGGCGGGCGAGTTTGCGGCATCGTCGGCGATCAAGGTCATGAGCCCGCCGATGTCGTGATCCTCGCTGCCGGCGCCTGGTCGCGCGAGATCGGCGGCATCCCCGCCGACGATCTGCCGCCGGTCCGCCCGATCAAGGGACAAATGCTGGCCTTGCGCATGGACCCGGCGGCGCCGCTGTTGCGACACGTGATCTGGCTGCCGCGCGGCTACCTGGTGCCGCGTCTCGACGGCCGGCTGGTGGTCGGCGGCACCGTCGAGGAACGCGGCTTTGACGACCGGCTGACCGCGGGCGGCGTGCTGGCGTTGCTCGACGGCGCTTGGCGCGCGGTGCCGGCCATCGAGGAATTGCCGATCGCCGAGACATGGGTCGGGTTCCGCCCGGGCTCGCGCGACGACGCGCCGATGCTCGGCCCGTGCGGCATCGACGGGCTCGTCGTCGCCACCGGGCACCACCGCAACGGTATCCTGCTGACCCCGGTGACGGCGGCGGCGGTCAGCACCTATATCCTGACCGGACAGCTGCCCGACATCGCCCGGCCGTTCGCGCCGACCCGGTTTGCCGCGAGCGGGGGCCGGACCACCGGGCAGGCGGCGGCCAGGCCGGGGACGCAGCCGGCAAAGCTGCTGGAGGTGCGATGACGCAGCTCAAGATCAACGGCCTCGATGAAGAGGTAGCGGCCGCGACGATCGCCGAGCTGATCGCCGGCCGCGGCATCGATCCGGCGGCGCGGTTTCTCGCGGTCGCCCTAAACGGCGCGATCGTGCGCCGGTCGGAATGGCCGCAGGCGACTTTGTCGCCAGGCGACAAAGTCGAGATCGTCCGCCCGTTTTCGGGCGGCTGACGGTTGTCCAACGGAAAACGCCCATGACCGATTTGCTGTCCGACCCGCTCGTCATCGCCGGCACCGCGCTTTCCTCGCGCCTGTTCGCCGGCACCGCCCGCTATCCGAACCAGCAGGTGCTGCTCGACGCGCTCGCCGCGAGCGGCGCCGAGATCGTGACCGCCTCGATCCGCCGGATCAGTCTCGAAGGCTATGCCGAAAGCCTCGTCGATCTGCTCGGCGATCGCTATCGCATCCTGCCCAACACCGCCGGCTGCGTCACTGCCCGCGACGCGGTGCTGACCGCCCAGCTCGCGCGCGAGGCGCTCGAAACCAACTGGGTCAAACTCGAATTGATCGGCGATCGCGAATTGCTCTACCCCGATGTCGAGCAGTTGGTGCAGGCGGCGGACGAATTGGTGCGCGACGGCTTTGTCGTGCTGCCCTATTGCAACGAAGATCCGGTCGCGTGCCAGAAACTGGCCGATGTCGGCTGCGCCGCGGTGATGCCGCTCGGCTCGCTGATCGGCTCCGGCATGGGGATCGCCAACCCTGCTGCGATCGAGCTGATTTGCAGCCGCAGCCCGGTGCCGGTCGTGCTCGACGCCGGCATCGGCACGGCATCCGACGCGGCACTGGCGATGGAGCTGGGCTGCGATGCGGTGATGATCGATTCGGCGATCGCCAAATCGCGCGACCCGGTGCGGATGGCCGCGGCGATGCGCGCCGCCGTCGAAGGCGGCAGGCTCGCCCGCCTCGCCGGCCGCATCCCGCGGCAGAGCTTTGCCGAGCCGTCGAGCCCGCAGCTCGGTCTCGTCGGTTCCTGATCGGCAGCCTGCCGCCCGCAGCCGAGCGGCAGATGGGCGAGCGCCCGCGGTGATCTTCGTCCTGCCGCTCTACGACGACAACCCTACCGCCCGCGCGCCGGTCGTCACCTGCCTGCTGATCGGCCTGTGCAGCGGAGCATTCCTCTGGCAGCTCGGCCACGATCAGCATCAAATCCTCTATCGCTACGGCATGATCCCGGCGGTGCTGTTCGGCCAAGCCCATCTGGCGCCTTACCTGCGCGCCGTGCCGCCCTGGGCCACGTTGCTGACCAGCATGTTCCTGCATGGCGGCTGGTTCCACCTGATCGGCAACATGGTGTTTTTGTGGATCTTCGGAAACAACGTCGAGGATGCCCTCGGCCCCGGCCGCTACCTGCTGCTCTATCTGGGCTGCGGGGTCGCAGCGGCGCTGACGCAGGGGCTGTGGAGCCCGACCGCCCATGTGCCGATGATCGGGGCGAGCGGCGCGATTGCCGGCGTGCTCGGCGCCTATCTGCTGCTTTATCCGCGGTCGGGCGTCCATGTGTTTGTCTGGATCGTGATCTTCTTCCGGATCATCACCGTCCCGGCCTGGGTTCTGCTCGGCCTGTGGTTCGCAATGCAGCTCGTCAGCGGGCTGAACCGGGCGCCGGGCACCCCGGGCGTGGCGTTCTGGGCGCATGTCGGCGGCTTCGTCAGCGGCTTTGCACTCTTGATCATGCTGCGGCCGGCCGGTACGGCGTTGTTGCAGCCGGCGCGCGGTCCGAGTTTTGCGGCGACGCGTCCGGGCGCCCTTGCCGGCCGCCGCATACTGCAACGCGGCTCGGTCCCGCCAGCCGGACGGCCCTACCGGCCGCCGCGCGACCCGTGGCGGTAGGTTCGCCATGAATGCACCGGAGACCTCCGACGCGGCGGCGAGCTACGCGCCACAACGGCTCGCCGAGGGCATCGCCGCGCTCGCCGGCGAGCCGGTCTTTGCCGAGATCCTTCAGCGCGCCGGGCCGCCGCGATTTCGCCGCCGGCGCAATGGGTTCGCCACCTTACTGCACATCATCCTCGAACAGCAGGTGTCGATCGACGCGGCGGCGGCGATGCACCGCCGGCTCAGCGATCTGTGCCGCCCGCTCGAACCGACGGCGTTTCTGGCGCTCGACGATGCGAGCTTGCGCCGCTGCGGCTTCAGCCGCCAGAAAATGGGTTATGCCCGTCATCTCTCGGAGATGACCGGCAGCGGCCGGTTCGACTTTGCCGAACTTGCCGCGGCCGATGACGAAGCCGCTCGGGCCACGCTGCTGGCGCTGAAGGGGATCGGGCGGTGGAGCGCCGAGGTCTACCTGATCTTCGCCCTCGGGCGACCGGATATCTGGCCTGCCGCCGATCTCGGATTGCAGATCGCGGCCAGCGAATGCCTCGGCCTCGGGCGACGACCGGCCGAGCCGGAGCTGCGGCAACTCGGCGAAGTTTGGCGCCCCTGGCGCTCGGTCGCAGCCTGCCTGTTTTGGCAATCCTATCTGCACAACCGCCGCCGGACCCCGCCGGTCCTGGCCGCCGACCTCTATGCCTGACCCGGAGCCGCATTTCCCGATGCCCAGGATTCGTGCCGTGTGCGTCTATTGCGGCGCCGCGGATGCGGTGGCGGCGATCTACCGCGAGTCGGCGAGCGCGCTCGGCGCCAGCCTCGCCGCGGCCGGGATCGAGACGGTGTTCGGCGGCGGCCAGGTCGGGCTGATGGGCCTCGTCGCCGACGCGGCGTTGGCCGGCGGCGGCCGGGTGACCGGGATCATCCCGTCCCGCCTGCGCGACGCCGAACTCGCCCACCGCGGCATCACCGAACTGGTGGTCGTCCCCACCATGCACGAGCGCAAAGCGGCTGATGGCCGAGCGGGCCGACGCGATCGCGATACTGCCGGGCGGCATCGGCACGCTCGATGAGACCTTTGAGATGCTGAGCTGGAAGCAGCTCGGCTTGCACGACAAGCCGATTTTCCTGATCGACATCGGCGGTTACTGGGCGCCGCTGCGGGCCTTGCTCGACCACATCGTCGAACGCGGCTTTGCCGGTCCTCGGACTCTCGGCCTGCTGCGCGTCGTCCCTTCCGTCGCCGAATTTACGGCGGCGCTGGCGGCGGGACCGGCGCCATCCTGAACCGCCGTCGCTTCGGGGCGGGTCGGGGTTCGGAGCGCATTGCCAAGCGACTGACGCGGCGAGGCGATTCCGGCGCCACCGGCGATATCCCCGACCGCCGGGGATAATCTGGTGGAAAACTTTCCAGCGACCCCGTGGACAATCAGCCATTCCCTTGCTTTTGCGTCTTTGCTCAATAATTGAGCACGGAATCTAACCAATTGATTTAACTAGCGAGCATCCGCAGCCCCGGGATACCGCCAGGCACCGTCGGTAAACCTTCTGTGACAGATTTGGGACATCGCCCAATTCCGCCACATTCGCTGCGAGCGTCGCGCGGCTGTGCACAACTCGGGCCCGGCTTGCCTCGCCCGGTGCGGGCCTTTATCTTCGCGTCTTTCCGGCCCCGGCCGACGCCCGCTGCGGCACGATGCGAGGATCAAAATCAATGGCAAAGATCAAGGTGGCTCGGCCGGTCGTCGAGCTCGACGGCGACGAGATGGCGCGGATCATCTGGAGCTTCATCAAGAACAAGCTGATCTAGCCGTATCTCGAAGTCGACCTGAACTACTACGACCTCGGCATGGAGAGCCGCGACGCCCTCACGTCAGTGCGACAAGACAGGCCATAATCGTCAATAGATCAACTCAGCCGAAACGAAAGCGGCGCGCGGAGGTGCAAGCATGTCAGATCTCGAAATCGTTTGGACGAAGGTTGATGAAGCACCTAGGCTTGCTACGTTTTCCCTTCTGCCGATCGTCGAAGCCTTCGTCGGGGCAGCCGGCGTGAAGATGAAGCTGAAGGACATTTCGCTGACTGGCCGCATCATCGCCAACTTCCCCGACAAACTGACGCCAGCGCAAAAGATTAACGACGAGCTCGCCGAACTTGGCCAACTTGCGATGCGCCCCGAGGCCAACATCATCAAGCTGCCCAACATCTCCGCCTCGATCCCGCAGCTGAAGGCTGCGATCAAGGAGTTGCAGAGCAAGGGTTACGACGTGCCGGACTATCCGGACAGCGACGCGACGCCAGCGGATAAGGAAATCCGCGCCCGCTACGGCAAGGTGCTCGGCAGCGCCGTCAATCCGGTGCTGCGCGAGGGCAATTCCGACCGCCGCGCCGCCGGCGCCGTGAAGCAGTACGCGCGCAACAATCCGCATAAGATGGGCGCCTGGACCAAGGACTCTGAAAACGCGCGTGGCGCACATGTCGGGCGGCGATTTCTACGGTTCGGAGGTCGCGACGACCATTGCGGCGCCGACCAATGCCCGTATCGAGTTGGTCGGCAGCGATGGCGCGGTCACGGTGCTGAAGGCGAAGACGCCGCTTCAGACCGGCGAGATCATCGACGCGTCGGTGATGAACCGTAAGGCGTTGCGCGCCTTCTTCGCCGCGCAGATCGACGCCGCGAAGAAGGACGGCGTCCTATTCTCGCTGCACGTCAAGACAACCATGATGAAGATCTCCGATCCCATCATGTTCGGTCATTGCGTTTCCGTGTTCTTCGCCGATGTGTTCGAGAAGCATGGCGCCACGCTGACGCGCCTGGGCGTTGATCCCGACAACGGCGTGGGCGACATGCTGACCCGGATCGAGACGTTGCCGGAGGCTGAAAAGGCGGCGATCAAGGCCGATATCCAGGCCACCTACGCGAAGCAGCCTGGCCTCGCCATGGTCAATTCCGACCGGGGAATCACCAATCTGCACGTGCCGAGCGACGTGATCATCGATGCATCGATGCCGGCGATGATTCGCGAATCCGGGCGCATGTGGGGCGCTGACGGCAAGCTGCACGACGTGATCGCCGCGATCCCCGATCGTTGCTACGCGACGCTGTTCCAGGCCGTCATCGAGGACTGCAAGGCGCATGGCGCCTTCGACCCGAAGACGATGGGCTCTGTGCCGAACGTTGGGTTGATGGCGCAGCAAGCCGAGGAGTATGGCTCGCACGACAAGACGTTTGAGGTCGCCACGGGCGGAACGGTGCGCGTGGTCGCCGATGACGGCACGGTTCTGCTGTCACAGCCGGTCGAGACCGGCGACATCTTCCGGATGTGCCAGGTCAAGGACGCGCCGATCCGGGACTGGGTCAAGCTTGGGGTGCGCCGCGCGCGCCTGACCAGCACCCCAGCGGTGTTCTGGCTCGACGCCAAACGCGCGCACGACGCGCAGTTGATCGCCAAGGTCGAGACATACCTGAAGAACGAGGACACATCGGGTCTCGACATCCGCATCCTGGCGCCGGTCGAGGCAATCAAGTTCTCGCTCGATCGCATCCGCAAGGGGCTCGACACCATCTCCGTCACCGGCAATGTGCTGCGCGACTACTTGACCGATCTTTTCCCGATCATGGAGCTGGGCACGTCGGCCAAGATGCTGTCGATCGTTCCGCTGCTGGCGGGCGGCGGGTTGTTCGAGACCGGGGCCGGCGGTTCGGCGCCCAGGCATGTGGAGCAGTTCCAGCACGAAGGCTATCTGCGCTGGGATTCGCTGGGCGAGTTCCTGGCGCTTGGCGCTTCGCTGGAACATCTGGCGCAGACAAGCGGGAATAAGGACGTGCAGGTTCTGGCCGAGACGCTCGATGAGGCCAACGGCAAGATCCTCGAGTACAACCGTTCGCCGGCGCGGAAGGTTGGCGAACTGGATAATCGTGGCAGCCATTTCTACCTGGCGCTGTATTGGGCACAGGCGCTGGCCGGGCAGGACAACAGCTCGGCACTGGCAGCCCGCTTCAAACCGCTGGCGGAGGCGCTGGCGGCCAACGAGGCCAAGATTAATGCCGAGCTGATCGCCGCGCAGGGTAAGCCGGTGGATACTGGCGGTTATTATCTGCCCGATCAGGCTAAGACATCGGCGGCGATGCGGCCGAGTGCGACGCTGAACGCTGCGCTCGCCGCTCTCTGACGCGGCGTCAGGTGGAGCCGCCCAGGGCAGCCCACCGACGATCAGATCACTGTCGATGCCGCCGATCATCCGTGGCCGACGACCAATCGGTTTCTCGACCAACTCGACTCGAACCTACCAAGGCGATGGCGCAAGACGCGCAGGAGAGGAAAGAATGACGACGATGCGACTGAGCATTCTCGACGATTACCAGGGTGTCGCACTCGACATGGCCGACTGGTCGCCGGTCAGAAGCCGCGGCGTCGAGATCGCTGTCGAGCGCCATGCCTTCGCCGACGAGGACGCGGTGGTGCGAGCCCTCGCCGACTCCGAGCTCGTCGCGGCGATGCGCGAGCGCACGCCGTTCACCAAATCCGTCGTCGACCGCCTGCCCAAACTGAAGCTCCTGATCACCACCGGCATGCGCAACGCCTCGTTCGATATGGCGGCGCTGAAGGACCGCGGCGTCACCGTGTGCGGCACCGGCGGTCCCGGCGGCGGCAACGAGGATACCGCCGAGTTGGCCTGGGGCCTGATCCTCGGCGCCGCCCGGCGTATCGCCGAGGATCATCAGTTCATGCGGCAGGGCGGCTGGCAGACCCGCATCGGCCACCGCGTCGCCGGCAAGACGCTCGGCTTGTTGGGCCTCGGCAGGCTGGGCAGCGCGGTCGCGCGCGTCGGCCTCGCCTTCGGCATGAAGGCGATCGCCTGGAGCCAGAACCTGACCGCCGAGAAGGCTGCGGCTCAGGGGGTCGAGCGGGTCGAGAAGGACGAGCTGTTCCGCCGCGCCGATATTCTTTCGGTGCATCTGGTGCTGAGCCCGCGCAGCCGCGGTCTCGTCGGCGCCCGCGAGATCGGGCTGATGAAACCTTCGGCGATCCTCGTCAACACCTCGCGCGGGCCGATCTGCGACACCGACGCGATCATCGCCGCGCTGAAAGCGGGACGCCTCGCCTATGCCGGGTTCGACGTCTACGACAAGGAGCCGTTGCCGATCGACCACCCGCTGCGCACGGCGCCGAACGTGATCCTGACGCCGCATATCGGCTACGTGACCGACGAGAATTATCGCAGCTCCTACCCGCAGATCGTCGAGAACGTCGCCGCCTTCCTCGACGGCAAGCCGGTCCGGGTGATCTGAGCCCGGCTAGGCGGGGTGCGACCCAATGGGCAACGGCGTCTCGATCCGGCCGTCGCGCGACGGCGACGTCGCTGCGATCGAGGCGATTTACCGGCATCACGTGCTGCACGGGGTCGCCTCGTTCGAGGAGGAGCCGCCGGATCCGGCGGAGATCGCCCGCCGGCGCCGGGAAATTCTGGCGCGCCGGCTGCCCTACCTGGTCGCCGAGCGCGACGGGCAGGTGCTCGGCTACTGCTACGCCAGCCGCTATCGCGCCCGGTCGTGTTACCGGTTCGCGGTCGAAGACTCGATCTATATCGACCAGGCCGAAACCGGCCGCGGGATCGGACGGGCCTTGCTCGCCGAGCTGATCGGGCAATGCGCCGGTCAGGGCTATCGCCAGATGGTGGCGGTGATCGGCGGCAGCGATCAATGGCCGTCGATCCGGCTGCATCGCGCGCTCGGCTTCACCGAAGCAGGCGTATTGCGCAGCGTCGGCTTCAAATTCGCCGGCTGGGTCGATACGGTCCTGATGCAGCGCGCCCTTGGCCCCGGCGCGGCGACGAGCCCGGCCGAAACTGGAGGTGGAGATGTCTGAAAAATTTGTCGAACTCGACCGGATCGCCGGATATCACGCCCACATCTATTACGATCCGGCGACTCGCGAGAAGGCGGAACGGCTGCGCGCCGGGATCGGCGAACGCTTCGCCGGGCGGCTCGGCAATTGGCACGACGAGCCGGTCGGACCGCATCCGGTGGCGATGTATCAGATCGCCTTTGAAGTCGGCGAGTTTCCGACCCTGGTGCCGTGGCTGATGTTGAACCGCGACGGGCTCGATATTTTGGTGCACCCGCTGTCGGGCGACAGCCTGGCCGACCATACGGGCTTTGCCATCTGGCTAGGCCGGGTCTTGCCGCTTCGTCTCGAAGTCCTGCGCCGAAGCACCGGCGCTCGCTGACGCCGGTGCTTGCTGCCCGCTATATTCGACCCATCACCAGCAGAATGACGACGATCACGAGCACCAACCCGAGCCCGCCGCTCGGATAGTAGCCCCAACCGCCGCTGTAGCCCCAATTCGGCAGCGCGCCGATCAGCAATAGGATCAGAATGACGAGAAGGATTGTCCCTAGCATGGCTTCACGTACTTGCAGTTGATCACCGCAGGATAAACCCGAAACCACCCGGTCGGTTCCCCATCCGGTTTCGGAAAATGTTGCTTTGAGTGGCATCACGGAATTGGCAAACCGAACCTCGGCTCGACATGAAAAAACTCTTTCGTCGCAAATTCGACGAACTCGTGCAACGCCGTGCCGAGCCTCTCATCAGAAACGCTGCGATGGGCGCGACCTGAGCGGCTCGTTGCAGCGCCGGCTCGAAAAGGTCAATCGGGAGGAATGTCGGATGCGTCACGTGCACGATCATTGTTGCGCCCACGGCCCGTCTCGGCGTCGACTGCTCGGCGGCATGGCGGCGCTGGGCGGCGCGCTGGCCGTGCCGCGGCTGGCCCCGGCCGAAGATCTCGACCCGGCGCCGCGCCGCATCGACGTGCACCATCATTTCTTCCCACCGGCATGGCTTGCGCATGCCGAAACGAAAAAGCCGGGGCCGGCGCCGATCATGAAGGAATGGTCGGCCGCTCGCGTGCTGGAACACATGGACAGGAGCGGCGTCGCGACCGCGATCGCCTCGCTCTCGCCATGGGGCGTCGCCTTCGCCGAGACGCCGCAGCTGCCGAAGCTGGCGCGCGGCTGCAACGACTACGCCGCGACGATGATCAACGACCACCCCGGCCGCTTTGGCCTGTTTGCCGCGATGCCTCTGCCCGATATCGATGCGAGCTTGAAGGAGATCGCCTACGCGCTCGACACGCTGAAGGCCGACGGCATCGGGCTGATGACCAGCTACGGCGACAAGTGGCCGGGCGACCCGGCGTTCCAGCCGATCTTGGAGGAGCTGAACCGGCGCAAGGCGGTTGTCTATTTCCACCCGACGACGGCCAATTGCTGCGGCAACCTGATCCCCGGCGTTGCTCCGGCAACGATCGAGTGGCCGGTCGATACGGCAAGGGCGATTTTGAGCCTGTTCTACAGCGGCAGCCTCGTGCGCTACCCCGACATCCGCTTGATCTTTTCGCATGCCGGCGGCGCGCTGCCGGCGCTCTCCGGGCGCATCGCCAATTTCGTCGACCGCGACAAGAATGCCGCCAAATACGCGCCGCACGGCGCCTTAGCCGAATTCGACAAGCTCTATTACGACACCGCCAACGCCTCGGCGGCCCCGTCGATGGCGGCGCTGATGGCGATGGCGCCGGGGAGCCAGATCGTGTTCGGCAGCGACTACCCGTATTTCTCGCTGGAGGCAAATGTCGAGGGGCTCGCCAAGATCAGCATGACCGCCGCCGAGCGCCAGGCGATCAACCGCGGCAACCTGGCCCGCCTGCTGCCGAAATACTCGATCTGAACGATTGCCTGAACCGGGGTTCAGGCGGCGACGCGGTGCTCGACATCGGCCTCATCCCAGACCCGGCCGGGGTGTCGGCGACCGGGCTCGCGGTCGGCGCGAATTGGCAGCGGTTTCCCTAATCCACCGATTGCGTGATGCGGGCTGAACATGCCGGTTCGATTGATTTGCCAATCGCGAAAATAGAGCCTATTTTCGCGGCGCAACAAACATCAAACTGGGAGGCGACGACCATGCTGTTCTGTTTGACGGCGGACTATACGCCGCAAGCTTTGAACGCAATGAGGGAAAACCCCAACACCAACCGCCAGGCAGCAGTTGAACAAGTGCTTTCAGCCGCCGGGGGCAAGCTGATCGCGATGTACGGCAGAGCCGCCAACGGTCCGGGTGTGATGGTGATTTTCGATGTGACCGACCCCGCAATGGCGCCGGCCATAACCGGCGTCGCCGTATCCGCCGGCACCATTCAGAACGTCCAGATGACGCGTCTCTTCACGATGGAGGAGGTTAAGGGCCTGCGTGAGAGGGCGAGTCGAATTCGCGGCGCCTACAAGCCGCCCGGGCAGCAATAACGAAGCGGTCGAAGGGCGGCGGCATCCTGCCGCCCTTCCCTTCTACAACAAAGCGTTGGCGGGCCGTTCCTCGTGTGCGTGGTCATAGACGGTCAAAATCCGTCTTCATCGCGCGCGAGGCACGGTGTTGGCGACTTCTTAGTCAACAGAGAAGCTGACCGGCCGCAAAAGCCGTGGAGGGGCAAGCCATGCGGTTTGGGAAGCCTGCGGCCGTTTCGATCGTCATGTTCTGCGCCATCTACTACTTGAGCGGTAATGTAAAGACCGCGGCAATCGCTATGTTGATACCGCTGATCATGGGGTCGCTCGGGATTACGCCATCTATTGCGTACGGCGTGACCGGCTTGGCTTTGATTTGGGCTATAGCCGTCGCGGTTGGCCCCGCATCGGTCAAGGAAACGGCGAAAAGCCTCTTTTCGCAGGCCACGTCTGCCGCGCAAAGAGCCATGCAGGAAAAGAAGTGACGATAGGCCGCGCAAGACATCGCGCAACGGGCGGGCCGTTCTTTATTCAGTCATTTCATATACTCATAAGTAGACAATGGCGGAAGAGGCATCCGCGGGATCCAACTCTATTGAGGCCCACCGAGGTCCAAAGCCCTCTATCAAACGTTTGATATATTTACCATACCTCTCTATCTAGCCCGGATTTCTCACAGCGGGTGGTTTTCACGCGGCGGCCGGCGTGGTGCGGGGTCGAGCACGTGAAGAAAGCTGTGGTTGTGGTTGGATCGGGTCGGTTTCAACTTATGCGAGTCCTGCTGGGCGAGTTTGACATCGGCTTTTGCCGGGGTGGATGTCCCGCTCCGTGTTGAAATAGGAGGGCAGGCGTTGCCCACCTTGAGCCTGTAGGCTCGGGGTGCTGAATCCACGAAGGAGAGCAACGCCATGAAGGAATTTACCACAATGGCCGCCGTCATCCCGGTGGCAATCGTCGAAAAGGCTTGGCAAGAGGTCGGAGCGAGCTTCGAGCGTTTCTGCCTGACGGCAGGCATCGCCACCCTGGCCAACATGATGGAGGAGGATGCGGCCCGGCTGTGCGGCCCCCGTTATGGGCGCGCCGCCGGCAAGGACGGGCACCGTTGGGGGAAGACCAAGGGAAAGGTCGGCTTTCACGGGGGCAAGGTCGAGGTCGAACGCCCTCGTGTGCGCGCCCGTGCAGGTGGCGAGATCGCCTTGCCGAGCTGGGAGACGGCCCAGTCCGAGGACCTGCTGGGCCAGTGGGCGCTGAACCTGATGCTGATCAACGTCTCGACGCGCAAGTTCGGCCGCGCCGTCCGCCTACCGGCAGGCGATGTGCCTGCGCCCAAGGGCACCGGCGTCTCCAAGTCGGCGGTGTCACGCCGGTTCGTAGCGCTGTCGGCGGAGCGTATGGCGGAATGGATGGCGGCCGACCTGTCCGAGCTGGACCTGCTGATCATCCAGATCGACGGCATCCACCTCGAGGAGGACCTCATGCTGCTGGCCGCCGTCGGCATCGACGGTGACGGCGGGAAGCATCCTCTCGGCGTGATCGAGGGGGCCACCGAGAACACCGCCGTGGCGCAGGCGCTTCTGGACAACCTGGTTGGGCGTGGCCTCGATCCGAAGGTCTGCCGCCTGTTCATCATCGACGGAGCCAAGGCGCTGTCCAAGGCGATCCGCCGGACCTTCGGCCGCCACACCCCGATCCAGCGCTGCCAGGTTCACAAGGCCCGCAACATCACCGAGCGCCTCGCCAAGCCCTTGCACGCCAGCGTGCGCAAGGCGCTGCGTCAGGCGTGGGAACTCGATGATGCTGCGAAGGCCGAAAAGCTGATCTGCAATCTCGCCCACCGCCTGGAACGGGAGGCCCCCGGCGTCTCCGCCAGCATCTTGGAAGGCATCGACGAGATCCTCACCGTCACCCGCCTCGGCCTGCCGGTCGAATTGCGCCGGTCGCTGGCGTGCACGAACATCATCGAAAACATGAACGGCACCATCCGGCAGATGTGCCGCAACGTCAAACGCTGGCAGGATGCCAAAATGGCGCTGCGCTGGACCGCGGCCGCCATGCTGGAGGCCGCCAAGGGTTTCCGGCGGCTCAAGGCCCGCAAGCAATTACCGATCCTGCGGGGCGCTCTGGCCGCCCATCAGGCCAAGCACGCCAGAAACCCCGACCTTGAACAGCACGCCAAGGCCGCATAGCCTGCCCAATCAGCGATGCCTGCCGAGGGAATTTCAACACGGAGCGGGACATGGATGGATTGGCGGGGCTGTCTGGTTCGTCAGGCGGCGGCGCGCAAGGCGGCGTGGGCGGCGCGGTACTCGGCCTGGTAGGGGAAGGCCGAGGGCATGGCGAGCTTGGCCCTACCCAGCACCACCCACGACGGTTTCAATTGTCTCCAACCCCGGCGGGTCTTCTCGCCGCGGCGCATGGGAGATCGGCTAAACCTAGGACAGGGCTCTGACTCCGCCAGCGTAAGTTCGAATTCTAATCTGCCAGCCAATCCGAGGTTTGCGAAGTATGGGAATGCCAGAATATTGAGAACGCGCCAGAGATTGTAGGCCGGCGCGGTCAGGCTGAAATCGGCGCGAACCTTCTCCAACCCTCGCATCGGTTCATCCACCGATTGATCGTGCCAAACAGGTGTTCGACGGTCTCGCGGCGTTGGTCGAGGATGAACGGCTATGGTCGAGGGTGCCGCCACAATTAGAGGGGCTGGTATTATCGGGCGCCGTCGCTGGTCTATGGCTCGCGATACCGCTCGTACATACCGAGGCCGACAAATGCCCGCTAAGGCTGCCGGCCATTTGCCATTAATCCAAGCGTGAATCAGCCACCAGGGACGTGCTCGGAAGCCCCACAGCTGCCCCTCCGCCTGAGTAGTTTCCGAGTCTGTCATCGCCCAGGCCTGATGCATTAGAAATCGGTTGTTTGGTCGCGCTCACAGCGACAAGCCATCGTAAGTCCGGAGGAACATGACCACAGCACGCACGAACCTGGAACATGTCATCCCCGCGGCGGGCTACCCAGATCAGGTCGCACGGCATCATCCCCGAGCCTCCAAGCTCTTCGAAGAAGACCATGCATATGCGGCTCGGCTGGTTCAAATCGCGACTGCCCTCAGTAGCGCGGTGCGCTCTACCATCGCGACGAAGCCGCCCGATCAGGACTCATCGGTGGTCCAAGAGGATGGCGGAATTTCTACAAGCATCGCCAATAAACCGCGAGTGCACGGTTCCGGCCCATAGGCGAGAGCGAGGTCACGACGTGGACGCACACGCCGGCTTCGTGCTCACCAAGGAGCGACAGGCGCCGGCGACACAGCTCGATCGCGCCACTCGGAAACAGCCGGTCTCGACTCCAGGCCGGGCCCGTCCGGCGTTTGCCGATTGGCGCCGAGCCGCAGCCCGACGGCGGCGTCCATTTCCGTGTTTGGGCGCCCAGTTGTCATGAGGTTTCCCTCGAGATCGAAGGCCTTGAACCGACGGCACTACGATCCGACGCCGACGGCTACTTTTCACTTTGGAGCCTGCCGGCGCGAGCCGGCATGCGCTATCGTTTTCGGCTCGATCGAGGTGAAGCGGCACTGCCCGACCCGGCGTCGAGATTTCAACCGAGCGGGCCGCACGGACCATCCGAAATCGTCGATCCCGGACGACTTTGCTCTGGACCGACCGGCCTGGCGCGGGCGCTCCCGCGAGGAGCTCGTCATCTACGAGATGCATGTCGGCACGTTCACATCGGAGGGAAGCTGGGATTCTGCCCTGCGCGAACTGCCGGCTCTCGCCGAACTCGGCATCACCTGCGTGGAAATCATGCCCGTGGCGGAATTTCCGGGGCGGTTCGGCTGGGGATATGATGGCGTCAACCTCTTCGCGCCGACCCGGCTCTACGGCAGACCCGATGACTTTCGCCGCTTTGTCGACGACGCTCATGCCGTCGGGATCGCCGTCATCCTCGATGTCGTCTACAACCATTTCGGGCCGGATGGAAACTATCTCAAATCATTCTCCGCGGCGTATTTCACCGATCGCTACGAGAATGAATGGGGCGAGGCGATCAATTTCGATGGTCCCGATTCCGGCCCGGTGCGCGAATTTTTCATCGCCAATGCGGGCTATTGGATCGACGAGTATCATCTCGACGGACTGCGGCTCGACGCGACGCAAGCAATTTTCGATCGATCGGAAGATCACATTCTCGCCGCCGTCGTTCGGCAGGTGCGCTCGGCGGGACGCGGCCGAATCACCTTTGTCGTCGGGGAGAATGAGCCGCAGCACGCCAAGCTGGTACGCCCGGCCGAGCACGGCGGTTACGGGCTCGACGCTTTATGGAATGACGATTTCCATCACAGCGCCATGGTGGCGCTGACCGGACATCACGAGGCCTACTACTCGGACTATCGTGGCCGCCCGCGCGAATTCGTCGCCGCCGCCAAGCACGGTTTCCTCTATCAGGGGCAGCGCTACCAGTGGCAGCAGAAAGCGCGCGGCACGCCGACGCTCGACCTTCCGGCGGAATGTTTTGTCGTCTTTCTGCAGAACCACGACCAGATCGCCAACTCCGGCACCGGAGAGCGCTGTCATGCGTTGACGAGCCCTGGCCGGCTTCGCGCGATGACCGCTTATTTCTTGCTGATGCCCGGCATTCCGATGCTGTTCCAGGGTCAGGAATTCGCCGCGTCGACCCCGTTCTTTTATTTTGCCGATCACGAGATCGAGCTGGCGCGCGATGTCCGCGACGGGCGCCGCCTTTCCCTCGCGCAATTTCCCAGTCTCGCGACGAGCGAGATGCAGGCCAGCTTGCCGATCCCGGTCGACATCGACACGTTCCGCCGATCGGTGCTCGATCTCGGCGAGCGCGAACGGCATGCCACGATCTATGCCCTGCATCGCGATCTTCTGGAGCTGCGGCGCACGGACCCGGTGCTCGGACAGCGGCCATGCCGGTCGATGGCGCCGCGCTCACAGACGAGGCCTGGATGCTGCGCTTTTTCTCGCCGAGGCGGCGCCGACCGCCTGCTGATCGTCAATCTCGGCCGCGACCTCCTGCTTGGCCCCGCGCCCGAGCCGCTGCTGGCACCGGTCGAGGGCCAGGCTTGGCGGCTTTTATGGTCCAGCGAAGCCCCACGCTTACGGCGGCGCAGGAGGCCCGGCGCAGGATGCCGCAGGGGATTGGCTCATCCCGGGCCAGAGCGCGACCGTCCTCGCCCCCGGCCCCTTAGCCGCGATACTCGAGGCGAACAAGGTCTACGATCACCGAGAAGCGAATGGTTGACCTTCGCCGCGCCATCCGCGACGAGAATCCGGTATCGGAGGCGCCGCGCGAATGGCTCGTGGAGAACGGGTTGGGCGGCTATGCCTCGGCGACGATAACGGGCGCGATCACCCGGCGTTACCACGGCTTTCTGATCGCCGCCCAGCCGGCTCCGCTCGGCCGCATGGTGGTCCTCAACGATCTCGATGTCGACATCGAGCGCGCAGACGGCAGCTTCGTGAACATGCGCGAGAACGGCCGATTTCTCGATTTCACGCTGAACATGGGCCTGCCGAGCTGGCGCTATGAGATCGATGGCTCGTCATCGAGAAATCGATTGTCGTGCCCTCGCGCCAAAACATCGTGCATTTCACCTTTCGCTTGCTCGGCGACGGCAGGCGTGTCCGCCTGCGGCTCAGACCCTTGATCAACTTTCGCCCGCTCGAGGCGCCGGTCAGCGAGGCGCTGTCCTCAGGCTATACGCTGACCGTCCGGGGCGACCGATACGAGATCAGCGCCGGGCCGGATCTGCCGATTTTGCGGCTGGCCGTGGAGGGCTCCGAAGGCCCGACCTTTACCGCCGATGGCGGCTCGCGCCGCGAGCATTTCTACGAGATCGAGGCGCAGCGCGGCTACGATTCGCGAGGCTGGCTGTGGAGCCCCGGCTACTTTGCCGGAGAGGTCCGCAAGGATTGCCCGCTGACCCTGATCGCCGCGACGGAGCCTTGGCATACGGTGCTGGCGCTGAGCCCCGACGACGCGCTGACCTTCGAAGGCGAGCGCCGCCGGCGTCTCGTCGGGATGGCAGCGGCGCCGGCGCAGATCGGGTTCGCGGCCGAGCTCGTCCTTGCAGCCGACACCTTTGTCATTACCCCGGTGGGGCGCATTGCCGACGGGGCCCGGGCGCGGGCCGAGGGTGATGAAGTGCGCACCGTGATCGCCGGCTATCACTGGTTCACCGATTGGGGCCGGGACACGATGATCTCGCTCGAAGGACTCACCCTGGCGACCGGGCGAGCGATCGAGGCACGCTGGATCCTGCGCACCTTCGCTCACTACGTGCGCGACGGGCTGATCCCGAACCTGTTTCCCGGAGGGACGAAACCAGGGCCTCTACCACACCGCCGATGCGACGCTGTGGTTCTTTCACGCGCTGCACCGCTATGTCGAGCACTGCCAGGACAAGGAGACCCTGGAGCTGCTTCTGCCGATCCTGAAGGACATCGTGCGGCATCATCTCGAGGGCACCCGCTTCGGCATCAAGGTCGACCCGCGTGACGGGCTGCTCACCCAGGGGGCGGAGGGTTACGCGCTGACCTGGATGGATGCGAAAGTCGGCGATTGGGTGGTGACCCCGCGCCGCGGCAAGGCGGTCGAGATCAACGCGCTCTGGTACAACGCGCTGCGCCTGCTGGCGGATTGGCTGCGCGAAGCACAGGACCCGGAAGCCGACGGCACTCGCAGCCCACGCGGACAAGACGCGCGATCTCGTTCAATCGCCGCTTTTGGCACGCGGCCGGCGGCTATCTATACGATGTCGTCGACGGCGAGAACGGCGACGACGCCGCGTTCCGACCGAACCAGATCTTTGCGATCGCGCTCGATCACCCGGTCCTCGATCGGGAACATTGGGAGGCGGTCGTTACCGCGGTGCACGCGAAGCTGGTGACGCCGGTTGGGCTGCGCTCGCTGGCGCCGGGCGAGCCCGATTACAAGTCGCGCTATTTCGGCGACCTGCGCGCCCGCGATGCCGCCTACCACCAGGGTACGGTGTGGGCCTGGCTGATCGGCCCGTTCATCGATGCCTGGCTCAAGGTCTACCCCGATGATCGCGCGACGGCGCGGCAGTTTCTCGACGGCTTCGAGCCGCACCTCGCCGAAGCCGGCATCGGCTCGATCAGCGAGGTCTTTGACGCCGAGCCGCCGTTCACCCCGCGCGGCTGCATCGCCCAGGCCTGGAGCGTCGCCGAAGTGCTGCGCTGTCTGGAAAAGACCGCCTTGGCGCAGGGTTGACGGTTCCGGCCAGCCAGGCCGTCTGATCGCCAGCCTCAAACTCCTCATCCGACGCCGCAGATCCCTCGGTCAACCTGGCGATTTTGATCGCTTGTGCTCTTCGTCAGCGGCTTCGACGTATAGAAAAGGCATTTCCTTTCGGACATCAGCTTCATCCGGTTTTTATTGCGCCAGCCGAAATCGCGCACCGGCGGCCTCGGGAGAGGCTATGCGAACCATTCTAGAGACGCGGCGGCCACGCTCGCGATCGATATAACCCCTGGCTTCGCTCAGGGCGGCATCCGCTGTGGGATAACGAAAGGGAAGCTGAGAATTACCGGCGGATACAAGCCATGTGCCATCTATCTGCCGGACCGCAACGAGTTCGATGCCGCGATACCATTGTTTGTTAAACATTCTCGATATTTTCCAATAGGGGCGCTGCGAAATCGCTGGGGCTTGCGAAAGGCTGCTGCCCTACCTCGTATCGCGAGAAGTCGGTTCCTGGCAGGTTCGGAATACTCAGATCCCTCACCGGGCACGATCCAAATAGGACGAGATGCAGATTTTGAGTCGGATAGCCGCGCCAAAAGCTTTAGGAAATGGGCATCCGCTCAATTGCGGGACGCAATTCCGTTTTGACCCGCGATTGACGGTGGGTAGCCTCATATCACTTCAGATTCTGACGGACTTGACGCCCTCGGATCAGGTACGCGTCGGCGCCTACCCGATCTGAGGGCCTTTGCTGCCGCCGCGTCAGCAGCGTCGCGATCTGCAGTATCCTTGTCGACTGCTTCCTTGGCCAACCGGAGCGCGCGCAGACGCGTGATTTTCTCCACTTCAGCTTGCCGTGCAGTGGGATTAGCCTTAACGTCGGAGCTGACTTTCTTTGGTGTCTTGAACTGCGCGTCTGCATGCCGACGGCTTGCCTCGCCTGGCAAAAATTGCGAACGCATTGACGCGGCCTCCTCTCTACAGGTGAACGATCTCCACCGCTGCGGCACTTAGTGCGCGAAATATCGTTGGAGCCAAGTCTCTATCCGTGTCCTAGGCATACAACCCATTTGCAGCGGAGCCATCGATGCCCAAGATCGAATGCGAACAAATCAAGTTGAAAGCCACCGGTGCGGTGAAAAACTCAGCTTGCAGCGGTGCAGGTCTGCCTCGCGCGTTCGCCATCGGCAACGGAGGCAAATCGTATCCGGATTGCATTATGCCTGAAGTCAATCCACCGGCCGATGTGCCAGGGGCCAATCTGCTCCGTGTCGGAAAGCGCCTTCAGCCTGGTTGCCAGCTGACTGACGCCGAAGATTCCGCCCATGACGGGAAACGTAATTGTGCCTTCGTCTAATGTCGTCATCCGGCTGGTCCTCTATGCGACCATGGGTTCACGGCTCTCGCGCGCCTGAGATCAGGAACCCGAAGTGACCCGCCCAGGCGGGACGGCTTCAATTCAGAGCGTGCCGCATCCCGGCACGAGCCACGGACGATGCGGCCGTTCCGGCGGCGCCATGATCGGCTCGTCAAGAGCCGGAACGGCGAGTGCGATCGGTGTGGCTCCGCCGGGGTGATCGTCATCATCATCGTTACTGCTCGGCGGGCTGGCGATGGACCAATTCTTGAAGCCGTCTGCACCGCCAGCATTCAAAAAGACCGTCATCATAGCTATTCCACCTTATGGCTTATCTAAAAATAGATATGGAGATAATTCATAATTCTACTAGAGGTACCCGGCCGTTTTTTCAAAAGATATTCTGAAGAATATTTTGCCGATAAACAGCTCATGTCGTTCGTTTTACCCGGGTGTTCGGTCGGCAATCTTGGGTGGAGAGCCCAAAAGCGTCTTTTTCTAAAATCCGCATTCATCCTCCAGTAGCGTCCGGCGAGCGCCGGATCATGAACAGCGCCCGACTGCCACGGGGCGGCATCCAGCCCTGCGCCGCGATCATGGCGCATGGGCGTGCCCGGCGACGCCGCTTCTCCCCAGTGGATTCAATGAAACGCGCGGAGCGTCACGAACGCCAGCAATCCCAGGACGATCAGGACCGGGATGACGATTGGCGGTACGAACCAGCGATCATTCATGTGCGTCTTCCTTAAAGCTTTCGCGCGGGCGCGACGTCACGGCGCCGGTCGGCCGAGACGGCTTCCAGCTTTGCACAAAGCATTTGGCCCGTTCGATCTCGGCCGGGGTCAAACCGATGCATGCCCGCTGGTAAGCGGACTGGGCCCGTTGGAGATGGGCGCCGCGCAAGCTTGCCGTCGCCAACAGGATCCACCCGCACGCTCTGACCGAGTTCTCGGGCATGGCGGCCAGGCAATGCCTGTTTGTCCAGCCGGACGATGCCAATCTCTGCGGCACGGACCCAAGATAGCGACCGCGCAGAATTACATATGGGTATTAACTAAATAGCTAAAGTGGTTTATATATAAGAGATGATTTCTGTTACACCATCCTGCATACTCTTTACTGGGCTCAGCGGTTCTTCCCAGGAATGCTGTCTATTGTCCTAATAAGATATAGCTGCTGGCGGCAGAACTGGCCAGAGAGGCGAGGCCGCAGGTACCGAAGCTCAGCGCCCAGGCGGCGATCTGCGACGCGCTGCCGAATTGATCCCAACGAAATAGTGTCGGTCAGGTCCGCTGACCATCGCCGCGCACCGCCAGCCGCGGCACCAGTGAATCGTCTGCCAGCGTCGGGGCTGGCTCGTCTAGGCGCGCAATCTCGGGCGAGCATGGGCGGCAGCATAGCTAGCTATGCTGCCGCCTCCGGATTGTCCACTGGGATCAGCGCAAGCCGCAAGCCCTCAGATAAGTACCGCCGGCGATGCCGCCCGATTAAGGCGTGACCAGGTTCCACGCCATCTCCGTCATCATCTCGCGGAATTCATCCGGCTCGTAACCCGCGCTGCGCAAAACAGGCGCCATCACGTCGTCCGACAGAAGGTCGTCGAGCGTTGCCCGGAAGCAGTAGCATTCGGCGCTTCTTTGTTTGTGGTCGACGGTGACCCGCAGAGCATCAAATTCGATATCGGTCTTGGGACAATTCGCGATCATAACCCCTCCTGGTCCGGAATGCCGGACGCCTTTCTTTCATTCGCCGAGTTGGCCCGGGGGAGTTTCACCCTGAGGTGCCCGCCATGGACCCTAAGCTTTGGACAACGCAGTCACTCGGCTGGCGCTCGGGGGGTCACAGCTTGAGGGAGACCCGGAGCTGTGATGACGCCACCTTCGCGCACTTGGCGCGAGCATCACCGAGCCTTGTCCAGCTGATGCGTCGGCCCATTTGTTACCGCCTTTGGCCTCGCTATCTGCCAGGCAGATGTGAACCCGGCAGGTGTCGATGGCCAGCGCCACGTTACATCCTGCCGAAGAGTATTGCTGCCACCAGGGTAAGGCAGACGAGAAATATCAAAGCGTGAAGGTATTGCCCAACCCCTGCGCTGGCCGGCTCCTTTCCAGGCGAGGCTGCACGGTCGCGCATTGGCAGGAGCCCTGCCAATCTCCGGGCAATAGCCACATCGTCGGATCGCGATGATCGACCGATAGGAATCGAGCGATCATCGGCGCGAGCGCCTCGGCCGCGCGGACCTTTGGCAGAGCTGCAAGCCGGGACGCCTCGTCCCAGGGGTCTACCCAAGTCGCGTCAACGCCGAGATGACGCTGAGCGGCATACCATTTGTTTCATCGCCGATTGAGGCGAAAAGAAAGCCATTCAGTCTGCGGTTGGAGCAGGGAAAATCGTGCGGGTAATGTCATGGTTGCTCCCGCGTGTCATGAGCGGAGCGACTGCCGCCGACTAAAATTGGCTCTTCGCCAGAGAATTGAACCATCATCGACGGCAATGGCATCTCGCCTATCTTCGTCCCCTTACAGGGGGCTACCGAGCCGTTCTGCACATGCTGTAGCAACCGCGGAGTTCGGGGCATTGCTTCCCGGCATCGTTGCCCACCCGCCCTTCTCGATAAAGGAGCGCTGGTCCCAGGATGCGGAAACCTTTTTGAATTCGACCAGCTTTGCCGCAGCGTCGGCTTGAGCCTCGAATTTTGCCACGCAGATCGGCGCCAGTACGCCAACTACCGCAGTTTGTGCTCGCTCTGCCGCCATCTGCTCAGCGGTGCTGCCAAGCGTCCATCCGAGTGTCGAGAAACCAATCACCGATATGGCAGTCGCCCCGATCACCGCTCCCCAGATCCCTGGTTTCAAACAAGCGAGAAATTTCATTTGACGTACCTCGGTTTCAGGAGAAGGGCTTCCTCCTGATCTTCTCGCCGCAAAACGCGGCACAGATAGAAAATTTGTCCACTATCTGGCTAAGCGCTAAAGGCTTCGCCGGATAAAACGCATCCCCGAATCCGGGCATTGAATTCTGCGCCGCAGATCAATTCTCGGTGAACCCTATATTGAGTGATTTATCAGAATTACAAGAAGGTTGTTGAACGCCCTTTAAAAAGGGGACCGGTACACCGTTGATCTAATTTTAAAATGGACGGTTATTTTTTGAGGGACGTCGCCTGGAGGCCAGTCGTTGGTGGGTCCGATTGCCGATCTGCCGCTGGGAGTCAGCAAAACAAACTGTTCGGCGGCTCGGCTTCGGACGGTGTCAATCGAGTATCGAAGCGAAAGCGCGTCCCGCAGTAGGGACAGAGGATCGTGTCCGCCTCGCCCATGCTGATATAGACGTGCGGGTGGTCCTGCGGCGGAGACTCCCCGATGCACTCGAATTCTCTCACCCCGATGCGGATTTCGGGGACGCCGTGGTCGTTCCTGAACTTCAGATGACCGTTGCCGGACACCGATTTGGGCCGCTGTGATTGGTGGGGAGTCTGCACAGTCTGGCGCCCCCAAGTCGGGATCGGATTGATTTCGGTGAACATGATGTCCCTCGTAGCTCCGCCCTATTCGATCGTGACGAGGGACGGAGTTTTTACGACCCGCGTCGACGAACCCGTCAAAAAGCGGATCGGAACAGATGTGTCGACTTTCCCAGCCCGACGCTGCGGCTGGCCTCCCGTTGAGTGACGGGAAGCCAGCCGCGGGTTCGAGCGCTACTAATGCAGCGGCGAGAAGGATGCCGGGACGACCAGCATGTTCTCCTGCTTCAAGGTACCGCCGGGCTGCCCGCCGCGTGGCGGCCAGACGCCTTCGTTGCGGGCCCGTTCGCGGACCGCGAAACGCTCGGCGGCATCTTTGTACGCCCAGATGTGGCACCAGCGGTTAAGCCCGCCAAGCTCGGAATACCAGGCGCCGGCCAATGGCGACAGTTTGATGCGCTCGGCGATCTGGGTGCTCCAGCGGTCGATCATGCCGGGAATGCCGCCCGGCTTAAGCGTGTAGGTGCGGATTTCGTATAGGTTGCCGAGCTTGCGCGGCTCGAGCTTCGGCGAGAACGGCGCCGGCAGGAAGATCTCGCTCTGCTGTTCGGTGACGAATTCGCGGATGTTAGGTGGCCAACCCTCGAGCTTTTGCGACTCGGCGCGGATGCGGGTCCGCTCCTCGAAACTGTCATAGGCCCACACATGGATCACCCGGTTCAACGGGCCGACCTCGGTGTGCCAGAAGGCGGCGAGCGGAGAGAGCTTCGCCCGCGCCGGAAGCGCCTGTCCGAAGCGTTCTTCGACGGTCGCGACCGAGCCCGGCTGGACGGTGTATGTACGCATCTCGATGATCATGGAGTTTCCTCGCTTAGGGTGACGAAATAATTTCTAGCAGCCTTCCCGGCCGTGTCGAATTAACCCTTACTCGAGTGCTTCAGATGACACGGTCGGTCGAACCGGACGGAAGTATTAGAATTCCGATAGACTCGATTTATTCACATGGGAGACATTCTGCCAATACCGAATGTCTTCCCCGGGATTCGGCCTTAGAGCGTACCGGCCCCCGGCACGAGCCACGGGCCATGCGGCTGCTCTTCCGGGGTCATCAAGCTTATATCGAGATCCGGAGCGGCGACGACGGCGGCGTCCTCGCCCGCCACGGCCCGAGCGGTGACGATCTTCGGGTCATGCGCCTCCGACCATTTCCTGAACCCGCTTGTGCGACTATTCATCGAGATACCCATGATTGGCATCCATTTCTGATTATTAAGATTTAACACATGGGGATCAGCTCAACCGACAGCAAGAAAAATCTTCGGAATTTTCAGGAAATTCCGATTAAGACTTATTTATGGTCATACTTATTTTTTGAAGACGTGTGGTTAGTGCTTTATTTTACTGGGAAGACTAGGTGGTGATCGGGCCCCGAGACTCCGAAATGACAGTTCCCGATCGGCGTTGATCATCGCAGACCATGACCAAAGCTGCCGAAGTCGGGTCAATGACGCGATCTCAACCAAGTCCTGGCGGATTCCCGGCAAAAAAATACTCGTCTCGTCGGCCGCGGTGACTGTCACTGCGGGCTTTCCACACGATCGGCGGTAGTAGCTCACCCGCGACACGTCGCTGCCGATCCACGAGCGGCGCATGATGCGCAACGTGCGCCTCGAAGGCCCCGGCAGCGCGTCAGTGTAAATCGTAACAACGTCGAGTGACTGTCATCGAGTCCGAACCGCCCCCATATGCTTAGGGAAATCGTGCGACGGAGCGAGTATGGCAAAATATCGGATGGACATCTTTAAGCCGGGCCGCAAGCCGGGGCATCCGACCCCGTTGCTGTGGCGGCGACGCGACATTTATGCGTCCGACGATGCTGCCGCAAAAGCCGAGGCAGAGGATTTATATCGCACTGACAGGGCCGAGCGGACCTTGGCGTACTTCTACCTTTGCGACAGCGCCGGAAGATCGGTTTATGAGTCCGTCGCAAAGTCCGCTCGCTGATGCACCGCAGCCCCGGAGGCGAGAAGCACCCCGGCGGCGCAATTGGCATTTCTGTTTATGAAGCGGGACCTGCGGCTATGGCGTGCATCGGCTGCCGACGCGGCTCGGGTACCGCTGCGAGGTGGCACCGGCGTTGATCCCGCGCAAGAGCCTGCCCTCGCGGCAGGGGGGCCGGCGAAGGTGAAAACCGACCGGCGGGACGCGATGATCCTAGCGCGGACGCTGCGGGCGGGACAGCTGATCGCGGTATGGGTACCGGATGGGGCGCACGAGGCAATGCCCGATCTGGTGCAGCTACGCTCGCAGGCGACGCGCTACCTGCGCAAGAGCCGCCAGTAACTGTTGAGCTTTCTGCTGCGCACGGCTGCAACTCGCCTTACCGGCACTGGGCGCGGATGCATCGGCGATGGCGCGGCGAGTTTCGCACCAAGTTAAGAGACCTACGGTGCCGCGTGACCCCCTACGTATCGACGCGCCTTGTTAGAATTTTTCTTATCTGTGCAACAGAGCAGCGAACTCGGTCGATGCTTTCGGCTGTAGTATCGCGAGGTAGAGAACTCCCGCGATGTTCGCCAGTCCGCATGATACCCGCCTCCATAAGATCGAGCTGATATTGCAGACTCGCTCGCTCTGTTCGGCACCAGGCGAGCAAATTATCCATCATTGTCGGCATGCTTGCTCCGTTCACACCACCCGGTAAAGGTATGCGTACGGGCGGCAGGCGCGACACCGATCCGACGCTGTTTGCACGCATTGAGATCTCTTCGGGAGGCAGGGCATGAGGCGGGACGCCCGTAGCTCGCGGAAACGGATGCGATATCTTATTTTCAGAGCATGTCCGGGCCGGGCATCAACGCCGAATGATCATCCCGCTCGGGCGGCATCACCAACCTCTTATCTAGACCGGGATCGGCGGTCACCACCTGGTCGCCACCCTCTGCCAGAACATCTTTCTTGATTTCCGGCTGGTGAACGTCCGCCCATTTGTTAAAACCGGTCGAACAGCTATCTTTCAGGGAAATATACATCGATGTAGCCTTCCTTTCGAATTAGCAGGTCCAGCACCGCCGAAGCAGAAATTCGGAGGTGCAGTTCTAAGCTGAGGCGTCGTTTAAAAGATTGTCGGAGTGTTTCAAGCGCGCCGCCGCGCCTTCGAGCCAAAGAGCATTTTCTTCCAACAAGCGGACGATCAGGTGATTTGATTCGCTTAACGCAAGGATACGATACCTTGCCGCGCAGACCAAGGCCTGTTCTATCATCACTGCGGCCTTGTCATTGGCTATGATACCCATGCGATTCTCCCCAGCCGAGGGAGGCGCCGTCAGCCCTCTCGGTCGACGACCGCTCTCGGCACTGTAGGTACCAGCGGTAGGCGAACACGGATAGGGTCGGAAAATACCTATGACTCCGCCGTGGGCTCGACACCTTGACGCCCGCGACATCGAGGCCGAGATCGGCGCACACCTGCGCTAGCAGGACCTGTCATCCCGGCGGGGTGAGGTGATCCGGGCAGTCATCGATACCAATGTGCTGGTCTCCGGCCTTCTCTCTGCCCACCGATGTGGTCTAGCCACAAACCGCGATCGGCCGCTGCGGGCGTCAAGGGCGTGGCAATCGGACTCGGCTACCTGGAGCAGCCTATAGCGCACAGACCCTCGGTCGTTTCCGAACTCGATATTATCGCCGCTGCCGTGCTGCGCGCGGGCGTCGCGACTTGCGCGGTCGGATCGTCCGCCGTTGGTCGGCCTGACTAATCGTCAAGTCCGATACCACGGCCCTCATTGCCAAGCGGCTAGTCGAAGCTCGCGACACAAGAGGCATGCAGCTGCGCATCATCGATCGGCCCGCATTCCTTCTTGACACGACTGGCACGGAAGCTGGCTTTCGAGTGGACCACCGCCTCGTATCGCTGGCTTGCACGTACATTCTGCCGCGCCAACTCAGGATTGGCCTGCGGGCCGTTGCTTATCATTTCGACCCCGTTGGTGCTCGCCCCGGCGCGGGCGCTCGACATGGTCGCGATAGCCGTTAGGAATGCGGCCGAAAAGGCCAAACCCGTCATCAGCTTGTACTTTGACACACCTGGGATCCCTTTTCGATACAAGAGTTGTCTACCTGTGAGTAAAAACATAACAGCCCTTCATTTTTACGGCGATCCGCAGCCTCAGGCTCTGAGAATGGAACGCGCCCTTTCCGTGACGGAGGCGAAGATCCTCTCTCGGGCCGAACGGCCGCCTTTTCAGCACCTGCTGTCACCTGCGCTGCGGTGGTGGGGTAGTTGCCCGCTTCTGCTTCTATTGCTTCCGCATATTCCAGCCTGCCGGCGGCCGCTTCTCCCGGCCAACGCTTCTCATATAAAGCGAGCAGCTCTGCCGCATCCTTTACGGATGTCTCGTGATAGCGCAAGCTTTCTTCGAGATTCCTTTCTTCTGCACTACGTGCGCGGCTCTCGTGATACGCAATCACCCGCAGCAGGGAGATCATGGCCTCCCTCGGTCCTTTATCGATGTGCGGCAAGTGCACCAGCCTTTTAAAAGCTATTTCAGTAGCTTTATTTGGTTTCGGAGTTGCTCACTTTGCTTCGTTTGCCGCGGGGTTTATTGTCGGCCGGCATACCCGGCCTGCCGCCTCCGCCGTGAAGCCACCAACCGGCGACGTAGCCGAGTACGGCCCCGATCAGAACCGCCATCAATGAGTTCTCGTGGATCTGTTGCGATACCGATCTCGTCGCGCGACGACCCGCGTCAACCACGTCCTCCGCCACCGTGCTCGCCTGCGACCAGGCTTGCTGAGCCGCTTCACCCGCATCGCCCAGCGCCGTTTTTGCTCGACTGGCTGCCGCGGTCGTAGCCGCAGCGGCGTCCCGGACGAGTTTCTCAGCGTGCCCAGCTACCGCGGCAGTAGCCGTGGTAGCGCTCTCCACCCGCTCGCCGATTGCTTCTCCAGCCTTTGTCACGCGAGCCTCAATGCTTCCTGCATCGTTCGAAGAGGGGGTATCGTTCATTACCTTACTCCGTTCGACATCCTTCTGCCGCGAGCCTCCGCCTTCACAGTTCCGGCGGGGAAATCAGCCAGCAGCGTATTTGAACTCGGGCAGCGTCTTGAGTCCTTCCTTGGTGCCGCCCGGCAGCGTCACCTTGTTGGCGGTGAACGTCAGCGAGTCGTAAGGGACCACGACCAAGTGCGTGCCCATGCCCAGGAAGCCGCCGATCGACAGCACGGCATATGGCTGCTTACCGTCGAGGCTCACCAAGAGGTCGTCGATCGTACCAATGGTTTCGTTCTTATCGTTGACGACGCTGCTGCCGATGACCTTGGATGCGCGATAGCCGGCCGCCAGCTTATGCACATCGACTTTGACGAGATCTATCGTCTGCGGTGTGCCTTGCGCGCGTGCGCCGCTGGAGAAAAGGGCCACGCCGATGATTGCCGCACTGGCGAGAGTCATCACTCTTTTCATGGTACGCTTCCTCCGCGGGTTGCTTGATCCCAGTTCGGCGCCCCGATTGTTACCGCTTCAGTGTGTCCTTGAGGCCCCCGACTGCGTTCTGGATTTTGCCCTCGACCTTGTCGGCCTTGCCATCGGCCTCCAGTTTGGCGTCACCTGTCACCTTGCCGACGGTCTCCTTGACTGACCCCTTGATCTCTTTCGCCGCCCCTGCGATCCGGTCCTTATTCATGAATACAAACTCCTGCCGTGGACACCAGTTCCGTGGTCAAGGCAATCATATGAGGACGGTGGATCCCTGCGGATAGATTCGGAAAATACTCAGATCTCGCTGACCGCCCGCTGCCTTGCGTCGCTGCTGTGGCTTATTGTTTTTGGGCGAACCCTGCCATTAGACGCGCTATCCGGACCTGCAAGACTGGGTGGTGATCCGATTTCGACTGAGTAGTTTCCGGGCCTACCGCGACCGCCTTTTCCCCTGATAGCGTCGGATCCTGCCGGCAAGGCCGCCGACCGGAGCGGGAGAACGAACGTGTTTTACCTCATTAGCGTCGTCGTCGCCTGTAGTGCACTCGTGACCGCAGGCTTCTTCGGGATGCTCTGATCTCCGTGCCGCCCGGGGGCCAACTACACTGCTGCCGGGCGGCTACTTGGAGCCGCTGCCTGTTCACGCTGATGGACCGGTGGCCGGTCCTGTACCCTTCTAGCGGAACCGGGTTTCGGACAGGTCCGCCGGATCAAAAGCTAAAGCCATGGACCCCGAAATAGCCCGCAACCAAAATTACGACGACTACTACGCCAATGATAGTGAAGATGTTCATTCTGCTTTACTCCCGCTCCGTGATGATGGCGCGCACGTGCTTGCACGCCTTTGCGTCTCCGTCGCTATTGAATTAATAACGTCATTCCGCCATGGGTGGCCCGGCTCAGCGGTGGCTAGGCAAGTAAAGGGCCTTGTTATCGCCACCGCCTATAGCCCCAATAACCGCCCCCTCCGAAGAGCAGAAACAGCACGAGGATAATAAGAATGAGATCCATGTCTTCCTCCAAAACACCTGTCAGGGAATTTCCCTGATACATCATATGGGTGGAGCACAAAATATTTATCACCCTCGGATTCTACCTAGTGCGATCTTGACGGATGAACCCAGCCGCTAGGAAATACGGCGAGTGCCGTCGGAGGACGGTCCACCGGCGGGGACGGGGCAATCCAGGCAGGTTTTGGCCTTGGCTGCCACGGCGATAAAACCGATCTCGGTTCCCGGCAGTCGCAGACCGGCGGCGATCCTGAACAGCGTTTCGGACGTCCTCTTGGAGAGGATCGCGTAGGCCCTTCGCCTTGTTTGGGAAGGCGATATCGGCAGCTCCGCCGGCACGGTGAAAACGACGTGAAAATTGGGCACTGGCAACGGTTCGGCTCGCCGCTTGGCCAGGCACGTCGCACGCGCCGGCCCCCAGACACTTGGGGCGAAAACGACCCGTTACCCGCCTCATGGTCAAATTCCGGCTCGTAAAATCGGGGCTCCTTGCGCCGGCTGCGCCAGTTCGGCAAAACAGCAGCATGAGGACACGATCAGGATGACCAAATCGACACCGCCGCCTCCGTAGCCGAAATAAGAAGATGGCATATAACCAGAGTAGTTGCCGACGAAAGCACGACGAGCACGAGGATAACCCCAAGTATATTATGCAGCACTGCTCTATCTCCTTGGGCTTTCGCTTTCCACATCCGGGGCTTCGGCCGGTTCCCGACTGATCCTACCTGTCTCAGCGGTTGAATAGCGGGCACCGCTCGCGTCAGCGATCGCAGACCGGCCCGATACGGGGCTGTTGTTCACACCGCCCATCCCAATTCGGCCGGGCTTGCCCCTAGTAATGCGGCTTGCTCTGTTCGGCACCGCCGGTTATCGCGTTCCCGGTGGCCGAGATGTCTTCGCCCACGCCGGCTGTCGTATTGCAGGCACTCAGGAAAGCGGCCGCGCCGGACAAAAGGAACAGATTGAGGAGGAAGGCTGCCAGAAGTTTGCGCATCGGAGTTTCTCCATACCGATTTCGATCGGTTCTGAGAAACGTAGGGAGCACGAACGAAACGCGACAGGTTCGGAAAATACTCAGACGAATGTCCTTCTGTGGATTCCGATTGCGGCTTTGATAGAGCGGTTGACGCCAGGACCCAGGATCTTACGGGCGGCGTCTCGATGGGCTTACCGTTTGAGTAGTTTCCGAAGCTACCATCGCCGTCGCGCCGCGGGCTAATGTCGAACGGTTCAACCCGTGCAATGGCCGGGTTGCCTGCCGAGCGAAAGGCATCTTCGCAGGCTTGCATCGACTTCTGCAGGAACAAGCCCCGCTCGATCGACATGCTCGGAGCAATAGGATGCTAAATATCCATCATGACGAATGGCGGCAAAGCCGGGTGACGGTAGCGTTCGCCGATGGCCCGCTGTCGTTTCTGTTGACGAGGGACGCCACGTTCGAAGATCTTGCCAATCGTCTGGAGCGCCTTGGTGGGCGGCACCGCGGCAAGCCGATCGCGATCGACGTCAAATTCGCGGCGGCGCCCGACACCTCGCGGCAGGCCTAGGCGCCGCCTACCGCGGCGCTGCACGGGCGGCGCGCTCAACCCGGCTGCGTCGGTTACGCCGGCAAGAAATCAGAATTGTCAGTCGGCCCGATTTCGGGGTCGAAACGTCGAGACCTCGACCTCGCGTCCGTGCGGCCGCGCCGTCCGTCGCTTCGGTTCCGCCTCTCGGGTCCATCAGCATGCGGAGCGCCCTGCGGCCTCGTGACAGGCGCGACCGGATCGTGCCGATCGGCACGTCCAGGATCGTCGCAGCCTCCTTGTACGAAATGCTCTCGACACCGATCAGGAGAATTACCTGGCGCTGCTCCTCGCAAATCCGGGTGAGAGCGCGATCGAGATCGCGCACCGACAGTCGCCATACCGGATCGGTTGCGGCTATGCCGAATGGCCTCATATCGGGCAGCTCGACGGTATCGTCGAGCTTGACGGCTCTGCCTTCGCGAACGCTGCGTCGGACGAGGTCCGCATTCTGGTGATGCATGATGGTGAAGAGCCAAGCGCGGAGGTTGCTGCCCCACTGCCAGAAATGTTGCTTCGCGATGGCGCGCTCGAGGGTATCCTGGACGAGATCGTCAGCCCGGGAGAAGTCGCGGGTCAACGCGCGAGCATAGCGCCGCAGCCGCGGGATTTCCTTTTCGAGCAGCCCGCCGAAATTGTTCATCTCCGCCCCCTATCTTCTGAGAAGAGAATATTTGACGAGCCAGACGCGCAGGCGCGCGCTCGATGACGGTGAATCCCAATCCTTCCAGAGTCTGGTACTCCGCCGCTTGCTGCGATTGGTCGGGGACGAGCTTCATACCGGCCTCGCCGGATCGTCGCGCATTTCGGTACAGGATCCTCAGGCTCACTCGCACGCCTCGTCAGCGCCGGCACCTTTTGGAGCATGCCGGCATGCTCCAAGCACGGGTAGCGTCGGAAACTACCTATGGCGGGCGGCCATCGTGAGAGGACTTCTCGGATGTGAAGACCGCCGGCCTAGGGATCGGAGCTTCGTCGTCTCTAGCGACACAGCCAGGCGCTGCTGGCCGCCGGCGGCGCCCCCCGCGCCTCGCACCCTCTGCAAAGCGCGCTCGGCGCCGCGCTCTGCAGCGTCGGCGTGCCGAAGGACAGCGTGATCCAATACGAGACCGCCGTGAAAGCCGACAGCTTTCTGGTGATGGCGCACGGCACCGCAGCGGAAATGGCTCGCGCCAAGGCGATCCTTGGTACGTCCAACCCCTCGCGTCTCGATGTGCATGCCGGGGTGAAAGCGGCAGAACCGATGGGCGATCTCGTCCATGCCGCCGGCTGAAATGGCCCAGCGGAGCCGGTCTCGGTATCGGACCCAACATAGGGGAATTGTTATGAGGATCGTCAATGTCTCAACTGTGGTTGGACCACTGCTGTTGATCGGCGGCATTGCCCGCCGCCGGGCAGGCGACCCTCGCGCCTGCCCCTGGCGCGAGCATCCCTGGCCGGTCGGCTGTCGGCGACGATTCGACCGCCGAGAGAACCACCCACGCGCAGAAGGCGCGAGACGACATGCAGCAATGGCAACGAAAGCTGCGCCACTTTGGGGCGAAGATGGCGGCCGAGGGAAACGAGGCAGGGAGCACGGCCGAGAAGAACCTGAAGTCGGTCCTATCGGGCCACCGTCGTCGTACCGGCGATGCCGTGATGGTCGAAAACAAAAGCGCCCCCGAAAATCGGGGGCGCTTTGAGTTTCAGACAATGCAGTTCGACGCCGATTAGGCCGCCTTTTGCTCCATCACCTGCGGCTGCACGGTCTCGACCGTAGTGCCGATCTTGATCGTGCGCGGCTTGGCCGCCTCGGGCACTTCGCGAACCACATCGACAGAAAGCATGCCATTGTCGAGGCTGGCGCCCACCACCTTCATGTGGTCGGCAAGGCTAAAACGCCGCTCGAAGGCGCGCCGGGCGATGCCGCGGTGCAAGTAGCCGCCGCTGTTCTCGTCCTCCTTCTGCGCCTTGCCCGTCACCAGGAGGGTGTTCTCCTGAACGGTGATGTCGAGCTCTGCCGGCGAGAACCCGGCTACGGCCATCGTCAGCCGGTAGGCGTCTTCGCCGGTCTTCTCGATGTTGTAAGGCGGGTAGGCGACGGCCGTGCTGTCAACACGGGTCGCCGCATCGACAAGGCGGGTCAGACGATCGAAGCCGATCGTCGAACGGAACAACGGAGAGAAATCAAAACGATCCATGACCATATCCTCCTATGAGCAACATGGAAAACCGACATATGGTCGATCGACCATATGTCAGTATTTGATGCACGACCCTAAAGATAGCGACCGTGCATTCCATGATATGGCTATTTCAAAACTATTTTACAACGGGCTAATTTTTAAATGGTAGCTTACAGAGATCGACTGCTCGCGCGGGGCCAGAATCCCACATTTGTCAACTGAGGTCAGTTTTGCAAAGGCCGCGTCCGTGGTGGCGCGCCCCCGGGGCATGTTCGAGCCCCTGCCACAGATTTTAGGAGGCTCAACCCTCCTCGAGGGTGAACCCAACCTTCAGGATGACTTGGTAATGTTGCACCTTGCCGCCCTCGATATGCCCGCGGGTCTGCACAAGCTCGAACCAGCGGAGATGCTTCAGCGTGCTCGATGCACGGGCGATGGCGGTGTGGATTGCATCCTCTATGCTCTTCTCCGACGAGCCTGCAATTTCGATGATCCGGTACACATGGTCCTGCACTGATATTCTCCCTCGAAAGATGGACTGGTGAAGGCGCGGCTAACCTATCAGAATGCACGGCCGGCGTGTACTCCTGGCCACACATCCTGCAGGCGGGCGAGTTGGTTCAATAAAATACAAAAACCAGCACCCAGAACCGGAATGGGAGTACCGAGAATTCTATAGAAGTGTGATTTGGTGCCACATTTTCCTGAGTCTGTTTTTATGGTCGGCATTATGTAGGCCGACACTCGATCGAAAAGCAGGCTCGGAAACTACTCATATCTTGGGTCAATGAGCTTACCCAAAAAAGCACGTAACAAGCACGCCCCACGCTAATACAATTTAGATAGCAGGATAAATCACAAAGGGAATGTTAGTTCATACTTAACGTCTTCCGTGAGTATATTCCGAGGGCTGATTTCAAGAAATTCCGGACCCATCTTCGATTTGTCGTTCACAGGCGGCGACGCGGCGAAATCGCCGCTCGTCGACAAAACCCAGGAAGGGTCCCACCATGCCATTCTTCACCCAGCCATTTTGCCGTGTCCGCGCCCTATGCGCGCTCGGTTGCGATCGCAGCGCTGATGGGCGCCACGATGCTCGCCAGGTCCATTGGCCGCAGCGCGCGCCGATAACGCGGGTAACGCGCCAATCCAGCTGGCGCAGGCCGCCGTTACACAGAACCCGGCCGCCACGCGAGCCACCCAGACGAAGGGAGAGACCGTCGAGCAGCGGATCGCAGACCTGCACGCGGCCCTGCAAATCACGCCCGACCAGGACTCGAAATGGAACGACGTAGCGCAGGCTATGCGCGAAAATGCCGCCGCCATGGACAAGCTGGTCGCCACAAAGCGGGAAACGCCCCCGCAAAACATGACTGCGGTTGAGGATTTGCAATCGTATCAGAAATTCGCCCAGGCGCATGTCGACGGGCTGAAGAATCTGATTTCATCCTTTAAGGAACTGTACGCCGCGATGCCCGATGCCCAGAAGAAGGTCGCCGACGAGGTGTTTAATACTTCCGGCCGCGAGCGCTCTCGGTCGCATGGCTAGCCGGACTAACGATCGCGTTCCGCGACCGTGACACCACGCTCATCAAGGGAGGTCGCTATGACCCGGATCATCGACACCAAATCGAAGACGCCGTCTGTCGGCAAAGCTTGCGGCAGGGTTCGCAATCGCCGCGATGACTCGCCCTCGGGACCGTCGCCACACCGGCGCACGCGGGTTGGAACGGCGATCATCGAGGCTGGAACGGCTATCATCGAGACTACGGCCACAACTGGTCAGGCGGGTATTATCGCGCCCCGCCAGTGGTCTATGGCTCGCGATACCGCTCGTCGTACTACGGCAGGCCATACTACTATCCCCCGGTGGTGTACGCTCCCGCGATCGGCATCGGCTTGCCCGGCGTCAATATCGGCATCAGGTAAGCTTCGCAACATTCAAACGGCCGGCAGCGCTGCCGGCCGTTTGTCATCGGTGTACCGCCGGAGGAAACATGGCTACGGCGCGAATCCGCCGCAGTTATGATAAGTGACGACGATTGCGCAGATTTCCCTGCATTTATGCAAAAGTGATCTTGCAGGCGATGACGCCCACAATCCGATGCGGCGAGTTACTTTCACAGAACGGAGTTTCCGATGCTTAAAAGCCTTGCGATAGTTCTTGGATTGGTGACGGGCCTTTCGGCCTGCGTGGGTCCGTCCGGTTACGATGGATACGGTGACGCCCGGTATGGCTACAACAGACCTGCCAACTACGGATACGGCTACAACGCGCCCGGCTACTACGGAGCCGGCTTCCCGTAGACCAGCGCTCACGGCACGGTCCAATGATGTTGACCCGCGTTCAGGCGTGATCGCCGCGCAGCAGATTTCGTATTTCACCCAGACGTCGAACCGAACGCTCGAAAAATCTCTAAATCCCTACCGCAGCAAGAGCCTACTCATCTCTTCGAATGAGTAGTTTCCGAACCTACCGGCTCTGGACTTTTGGGGATATCGCTAGACGATCCCCGAGCGTCTCCCCCCAACGTAAGCTCGGGGTACTGGCCGGGCGGAGCCGGTCCAGCAGGACCTCCGTCCGGCCCATTTTCAGCCTGGCGCGAGGGTTCATTAATTCGTCGAAACCGGGTCGCTTGCCGGCTCGCCGCCAGATACCTCGCCTCGCTCGCGCAATGCAACAACGCAAGGCACCTCTCGACCCGTCGCGGTGCGCTCTCGGTCAGCCGAGAGACTGTGGCACGGTGCCTGGAGCGGCGCCGAGCGCCAAGCGGATCAGCGCCGAAAGCGAGTGCGAGCCGGTCTTCTTCATGACCGCGGCGCGATGGTTTTCGACCGTGCGCTGGCTGATGCCGAGATCGGCGGCAATATTCTTGCTGGGATGGCCGGCCAACACCAGCTCCATGATCTGCCGCTGGCGTGCGGTCAGGCCGGCGAGCCGCGCCGCCGCCGCCTCCCGCCGCGCCGGAAGCTTGGTTGTATCCCGCGCCTGCTCCAAGGCACGCTCGATGCTGGCAAGCAGTTCGTCGCGGCGGATCGGCTTCTCGATGAAATCCACCGCCCCGGCCTTCATCGCCTCGACCGCCATCGGCACGTCGCCTTGGCCGGTGATCATGATGGCCGGCAGCCGAGTTTCGTCGCCCTTGAGCCGCTGCAGCAGCCCGAGCCCGCCCATTCCAGGCATCCGGGCATCGACCAGGAGGCACCCTTCGCGCCCCACGCGCCCAGCAGGAGGATAAGCATCGAGGAACGCCTCGGAACTGGCGTAGATCTCGACCGTCCAGCCGTCTTCCCGGAGCAAATCGCGCATGGCCTCGCGCACCGTGCTGTCATCGTCGACGACGAAGATGGTCGCCAGTCGCGGGCTATCGACGGTCGCTTCGCCGGGCTGCCTTGTGCTCCCGAGCGCGGCCGGCCGCAAATCTGCGAGGCAGCGCTGGATCAGGGCTGTCAGCTCCCTCGCCCTCACCGGCTTGTTCAGGTGCAGATGGCCTCCATGGGCGATTTCGCGCAAGGTGTCCGTCGAGATGTCGCCGGTCAGGATGATGGCCGGGATCTCGCGACCGAGCGCCTGCCGCAGGCCGGCAACGACCTGCAGGCCGTTCAGACCGTTCGGCAGATTGTAGTCGGCGAGGACAAGGTCCGGACGTATCGCTCCTTGCCCCGCCAATTCGAGCGCCTTTCTGCCGTCCTCCACGGCCGTTATGCGGTGACCCTCATTTTCAAGCACCAGTGCCAGCATCTCGCGTACGGACGGCTCGTCCTCGACGACCAAGATGGCGGCGCTCCGAGGCGCACTTTCACTCGCCTCGTGCCAGACCTGCCGGAGGCCGCCATCGCGGCGCGTCGCTTGCGAGCGGCACCTCGACCGCGAAGACCGAGCCTTTACCAGGAATGGATCGAACGTCGACGGCGTGCCCCAGCAAGTCTGCCAGGCGTTCGACGATCGTGAGACCGAGGCCGAGCCCTTTGCTGCGTTCGCGCGCTGGATTGTCGAGCTGATGGAACTCCTCAAAAATTGCCGGGAGCTGCTCTTCGGGAATGCCGATGCCGGTGTCCCAGACCTCGATACGCAGCTTATCGCCGCGCCGCCGGCAGCCGAGCAGGATCTTGCCCTTACTTGTATATTTCACCGCGTTCGACAGCAGATTGCGGATCATCTGCTCGAGCAGGCGGGGATCGCTGTGCACGTTGCGGCTGCTCGGGACGACGCGCCAGCCGAGGCGATGCGCTGCCGCGTGAAACGTGAACTGGCCGCGCAGTTGCTCGAGCACGGCATTGATCGGGAAGTCGATCATCTCTCGACGGACGATCCCGGCCTCGAGCTGGTTGATGTCGAGCAGCGTGTCCAGCATGCTCGACATGGTGCTGACGGTCTCGTCGAGTCTGCCGACCAACCGCAGAGTGGTCTCGTCCTCGATCTTCTTCGCCAGAACTTCGTGCAGCAGGCTGATCGTCTGCAGCGGCTGGCGCAGATCATGGCTGGCGGCAGCAAGGAACCGTGACTTGCCGAGATTGGCCTGCTCGGCCTGCCGCATGGCAGCCTCCAACGCTTCCGCTGTCTGCTTGCGTTCGGTGATGTCGTCGATCGCCAGCAGGATCTTCCGGCCGCCCGGCGGGCCGTCGTGGATTTCCCGGGCGTTCAACAGCAAGGCTCGCCGGCCGAGCAGCGGAAGCTCGATTTCGATCTCGTAATCTTCGACCGGGGCGGGCTCGACCCGGACCCGATCGAGGAAGCCGCGCAACTCCGGAATTTCCGGGCGGCCGTCCTCGGCGAGCTCCAGCCTTCGGCCGACGGTTTCCTCGGGACCGAGCGCAAAGACCCGATAAAATGAGCGGTTGGCAGAGACGACCTGCAACTCGGCGTCGAGCACGACCAGCGGCTGGCGGATCGTGTCGATGATGCTGTCGGAATAGGCGCGCGCCGCCCGGATCTCGCGTTCCGCCGCTTTTATCTCGGAGATGTCGGCGAAGGTGATGACCACCCCATCGATCCGGTTGTCCTGGGTGCGGTACGGGAGGATGCGGCGGACGTACCAGGCACCGCCTTCGGCTTCGATCTCGCGCCCGAGCGGCGCTAGGCTGGTGAGCACCGCGCGAGCATCGGCGAGGAGATCGCGGTCGGCGGCGAGCGGGGTGAGATCGGCGAGCGGCCGGCCGATATCGGTGGCGATGACGCGGAACAGCGATTTGGCCGCCGGCGTGAAGAAGCGGATGTTTAGCGCGCCGTCCAGGAACAGCGTCGCGACGCCGGAGCTGTCCAGGATGTTCTGCAGATCGTTGGCCGTGCTGCGCTGGCGTTCGAGCGTCTCCTGCAGCTGGCTGTTGAGCGCGGTGAGCTCTTCATTGAGCGATTGCAGCTCCTCTCGCGAGGTCATCAGTTCTTCGTTGGTCGTCTGGAACTCCTCGTTCGCCGACATGGCTTCCTCGTTGATCGCCTTCTGTTCCTCGTTGGCGATCTCGAGGTCCTCGATGGCGCTCTGCAGCTCCTTGCGGGTGGCGTCGAGCTCCCGCTCGAGTTCGGCGACCTTCGAGAGGTCATCCGCCGGCTCGGCCGGCCGGTCCGGCCGCTCTTCGCGCACGGGTTCGTCGAAGAAGCTGACCAGCAGCAACTCCTCGCCGTCGCGCTGCACCGGATGGACCTCGATGCGGACCGCGAGCGTACTGCCGCCATAGCTCGCCTGCGCGCCCGCAGCGGTCGCGTGCGCGTGCTCCCGGCTCGCCTGCTGGATCGCCGCTCTGAGCTTGTTGCGCAGTCCCTCGCGCGCCATGGCGAGCAGGTCGCGGCCGGGCTCGCCCTCGGCCACCTGCAAATAGCGGTCGGTCGGCCCCGAGTAATAGAGGCACTCGTGCTTGCGATTGATCAGGACCGAAGCCGGCGCATAGCATTCGAGCAGCAAGCGCTGCGTCAGGTCGCGAGCGCTGATGCCCCGCGCGCCCGCCGCGTGCGTCGCTTCCGGCCAAATAGCTCGCGCGCCCGCTCCCGAGCCAATTGGAAAATCGACTTCTCCGGGTCGGCTACGGCCGATCTGCCGGTAGATCCGCTGCGTCTTCGAGATTGGCTCGAAGCGGTCGTCGAGGCCGCCCACCGTCTCGGAGCCGCCGAGCATCAGAATGCCGCCCTCGCTGAGCGCGAAATGGAACAGCAGAAGCACCCTTTCCTGCGCTTCGGGGCGTAAATAGATCAGCAGGTTGCGGCAGGAGATCAGATCGAGGCGCGAGAACGGCGGATCGGCCAGTACATCCTGAGTCGTGAACACGACCGCCGCGCGCAAATCGGGCACCACCCGATAGCCGTGCTCCTCCTGAGTAAAGAAGCGGGCGAGACGCAGCGGCGGCACATCCGCCGCGATCGATTCCGGATAGCGCCCCTCGCGGGCGAGAGCAACCGCATCGGCGTCGATGTCGGAGGCGAAGACCTGCAGCTTGATGTTGCTCTGCGCCGCCGTGATCTCCTCGATAAAAAGCATGGCGAGGGAATAGGTCTCCTCGCCGGTGCTGCAGCCGGCGACCCAGATCCGCAACGGCCGGTCCGTCGGGTGCCGGCGGACCAGATCGGGGATCACCTCCTCCCTAAGCAACTCGAAGGCCTTCGGGTCGCGGAAGAAGCTGGTGACGTTGATCAGCAGATCCTTGGCGAGCAGATCGAGTTCCGCTGAATTCTGCCGCAGCATGTCGAGATAGCGGACGCTGTCGCCGACCCCGGCCAGCGCCATGCGCCGCTCGATCCGCCGCAACAATGTGCCCGGCTTGTAGAGCGCGAAATCATGCGCGGTCTTGGTGCGCACGAGATCGATGATCTCCGCCAACCGGTCCGGCGGATCATCGTCAGGCGCCCGACCCTTTCGTTCCCCGTTGAGAACCCGCTGTCGACCGTAATTGGCGAGGATCTCAGGAATCTTGGCTACCGGGAGCACGAGGTCGACGGCACCGGTCAAGATCGCGCTGCGCGGCATGCCGTCAAACTCGGCCTCGTCCGGATCCTGCGCGATGACGAGCCCGCCCTGCTCCTTGACCGCCTTCAGCCCCAGGCTGCCGTCGCTGCCGGTTCCCGACAGGATCACGCAGATCGCGCGTTCGCCGAGTTCTTCCGCCAGCGAGCGCAGGAAGAAGTCGAACGGCAGGCGCGCGCCGTGCCGCTCGCGCGGCTCCGAGAGACGCAATGCACCGCCGCGGATCGAGAGATAGGCGCCCGGCGGAATGAGATAGACGTGTTCGGGCTCGATCGGCATCCCGTCTGCGGCTTGCTGGACCTTCAGCGGCGTATGGCCGGCCAGCAGGTCGACCATCATGCTGGCATGCGTCGGATCGAGATGCTGGATCAGGATGAAGGCCATGCCGGTGCCGGCCGGGAGGACGGCGAGCAACCTGCGGCAGGCATCGAGCCCGCCGGCCGAGGCGCCGAGCCCGACGACAGGGAAACTTTCAGCTGCGAGCGGCGAGCCGAGCCTTTGCGACAAACGCCGGCTCGGGCGCGGGCGAGCCGCTCCGGCCTGTCGTGGACGCCGTCCTATCATAGCGATGTACGCTCCTTCGGCATCGCGCAAAGACGTTCTTTAGCAGTTGATATGCGGCACATCTCCATCGTGCAGGAGGGCTGAAATCGGCGGCCCACCAGTCTTGATTGTGAGCCCGTCGAGCCGAGTTGTCGGTAATCTACATTACCGAACTGGGTGTAGGGTAATGATTCGAGCGAAACAATGTCGTCCGGCAGGGACCGGGTCACATGCGCTCGAGACGGATACGGGGATATTGGGCCCGGAAGCTACGCCACCGCGTCAGATGCGATGCTCACTATTACCGAAACAGAACAGCGCCGACACGGCTGAAAAATCAGAACCTCCCGCGTCCCACCAGCAAATAGACGATGAGCACGATTAGTAGAATTCCGCCGATACCGATCCCGCCGCCATATCCCCATCGGCGATACCCGAAACCGCCCCCGAAGAGGAGGAACAAGATAAGAATAATCAGGATCAGGTCCATATATGCTTCCTCCATCGTATGGTTTGCGGTTCTCGGTGGCCGACCGACCGACCGCCCGTGAATCCATCGACCCCAATGTGGTCTGGCGAGCAGCCGAACGAAGAGAAATCATAGGGTTTTCGCCGATCTGACGCAAAGGGCCTGTCGCCCGGCGGCCCGCATCACTCGGACACACTGTCTGCGGCGTGCGTAGCGCTCCGGCGATGATGATATCGGGTTCTTCTAATGAGTTTGAGATTGCTTCAGCTTTTTTCTTTAAAAGAGGGTCGGAAAAGCTGGTTTGCTGGCCGGATGCTTTGGCACGGGGCTCGGCCCTCCCTACTCCGTTCTCGGTGCGCGCTGAACAGCGGCGACCGGTTCACGGTTGGGGTTTAGGGCTGCCACTTCGAAGATCAGGCCGTGCGGCTAGCGCACCACTGTATCATCCTGCCGCTTGTGCCAAGCCGATCAGTGCTTATGCTCGGCGCCCAGCGCTTGCCTCTTGAAGGGTCAAGCCGCCCCACGCGGGTCGTTCCCCCAGCCCATGAGGTATCGAGAATTCCGGTACGCCATCGAGAGCGACACCGCACCGAACATATCGGCTGGTTGCGCGCAGCGGTATTGGGTGCGAACGACGGCATCCTTGCGGCGTCGGCGGCGCATTCGCATGCATGTTGGTCGCGGGGGTCCTTCCGGCCTGCAGTTGATCGGTGGCGCAGCCATGGCTCTCTTCACTCCCGCCCTGGCTCAACAACCTATCATAGCCTCGCGGGGAGAAAGGAGAGGGAAAGAAGGAGGGGGGTAATCGCTCATAGCTAGATGATCGCCAATAGTCCGCGCCGGGTAGGCTCGGAAACTACTCATGCGCAAGGATCTGGCGCGCTGCGGTTGGGGCTGACGGGCGCGGGATGGTTTTTGCGTGCCGACCCATGATTGGGATCGGCTTCCCGGGTTCGGCGGGCTGACGCCCGACGGCGCGCGCGATCTGCTTCGTCGAGGCCATGCCAATTCGCGATGCGGCCGGTTCACCCCGACCGACAACGAGACGGGCCGAACGAGGTAGCTGGCGCCGCCGTGTGACGAATGCGGATGAGGCGGCTGAAATCTCCTCGCTCCGAAAGCATGGGATTGGCGAAGACGGGACCCATATCAGGTGTTGCGGGAGGCCGACGGCCGTGCGCAGATCGGTGGTCGCATCGATCGGCCCACCATCCCGGGTTAACAGCTTTGAATTGTGAATAATGGATCGATTGGAGTTGATATGAACCAAACATATACCGGGATTTTGTTACAACAACAAACTCCATCCCAACCTCGGCCCGCCGATAAACCTGACTTTGATCTTCTGGATAAGGATGAGATAAAAATTGAACGTCCGAGCATGTGGAATATCGTCTTCTACAGCGACGATTATACCCCGATCGATTTCGTCGAATTCGTCCTAAAGAAAATATTTCGTATATCGACGCTAGATGCTCTGGCCTTGACCTTAGCCGTCCATACGCAAGGCAAGGGCATCGCTGGCACTTACACATTTGAGATCGCTGAACAGAAGCAATGCGAGGTTTTGTTGCTGGCCAAGACGGAGGAGCATCCGTTAAGGGTTGAAGTGGAGAGGGTTTGAACGCGGCCGGGATTTCGGGGCACTCGCCGCATGGGCCGGCTCCCGAGGTCAGGAGGCAAAAGGAGGTCTCTCGCCCCCAAGCCAAAAGCGTTTCCGCCCGCCGAGGCGCGGAGCGGTCGGACGATATCGGATTGTTCTTCGTCTGCGGACGCTAACGACGGGCTTTGCTGGACCGCGGCGGCAAGGATCGCCGCCGCTTTCACTCGCTACAAACGCGAGCGCCCTGCATTAAGCTCTCACGGGCAACCCCTGGCGGCGACCCGATGGAGCGCGCCCCGCAGAATCATCCGATGATCAAGAGGTTGAAATGGCATATGAAAGGCTCGACGAAGCACTTCGACAGCTAAAAACAGATCGGGAGGGTAGGGAGGCGGCCGAAAACCAACGAAAGAAGGCGAGCGCAGAAGCCACGATCCAGTTCGCGCGAATTAAGTCCGCGGTGATCGGGCCGATCTTTAATGAGATCGTTGCGCGCTTGGTGGCCGAAGGTTTCTTCGGGGAAACGATGGAGGAACAAAATGACGCCTCTAGTCCAATTACCCTCAACGTAAATTTGTCTGAAGATGAGGGATTTGGTGGACAAGGCAGCTTCCAAGTTCGGTTTGATTCTGGTCAAAACAAATATGCATTTGGAAGGTCAACAATGGCTAAAGCCGCCTCAACCAATCAAATAGTATTCGAAGATATACATCATACCTTTGAAGAAATGACTGAAGATTTGGTTCGTGAGAAAGCCGAAGAATTTGTGCTCGATTTGATTGCGGGAAAATTCTTCCGTTAGGAGAGAAGTGCCGTTTCCGAGGCTGCGGACGGCGTACCGGCCAGACAGCTAGCCCGATCAATGCACGAGAAAATTACATGTATAGATCGTTGATTAAAGTGGTCTCGTTTTGGTTGTGAGTGTTGAGATCGGGCGTGGGAGATCGATGCCGCCACGGCGGATTTGTCGGTTGGGACCGGGTAGACGTTGGGGGTTGAGAGGAGCAGGCGAGTTCGGGGGCATGCCCCGTCGGTCAGGTGACGAGGCGTGGCAGGCGGTCAAGGAGCAGGGCAAAGATCGCCTGATCAGGAGCGCTCGACGGCAGATGGATTTTGAGTTGGGTTTTCAGTTCGACGACGCGGGCAGCGAGTTTGATCAGGCGCAGGCGCAAGGTGTCGAACTGCATGACCCGCCAGGCCGAATATTTGGGCATGATCCGGCGCATCGACCATAAGAGCCAATAGGCGCCGGAATGCAGGAATAGGCGGAACTGGTTGGCCTCGGCCATGTGGCAGGAGGTGCGGTCGTGGGCCTTCAGCCCACGGGCTTGACCCGTGGGGGCGAGGTGGTTCTTCCACGCCTTGATGTGGTTCTCGGCCTGGCCGCGGGCGCAGTAGAGCCGCTCGTAGAGGTGCTTGGCGCGACCACCTTCGAGGTTGGTGACGACGAAGCGGGTATCGCTCCCCTCGGGTTCGGCCTCGACCCGGGCAATGATGCGCTCGACCCGGCGCCAGCTCTGCGCGGCGTCGTAGAATTGCCCGAAGCGCCGCACCTTGCCGCGCCCAGGCGCCGCCTTGAACCGCGCGGCGGTGCTCGCCTCCAGCATCGTGACATGGCGGCAGAGCGCCGCGTTGGGGGCCGGGCCCAGCACCCAATCCACTCGGTTCTCGCGGCACCAATCGAACACTTGCGGCGCCGCGTAATGGCTGTCGGCGCGCAGGTAAATCTTCTCGACGCCGCCGGGCAGCGCCGCCAGCGCCTTCTCGACCACGCGGCGATTGCCCGAGCCGGCCGGGACATTGCCGTCGCGGAACTCGTCGGCGAGAAGCACGTCTTGTTCTGCCCACAACGCCAGCACCGGCTGATAGCCGCAACGGCCGTCGTAAGCGCGTTTGGCGGCGCGCTTGTCGCAAGGGATCACCGTGGCATCGACGTCGATCGTCGCGGTCTTCACCGGGCGGCGGCATTGCAGGTCGAGGACGAGTTCCTGGTTGGCCTTGGCAAGGCCTTACAGCGGCGCGCTTTCTCCCGGCACGCTCGCCTTGCCCTCCTGCAGCAACGGCAAGTCGTCGGCGTGGAATTGCGCCAGAAAATCGCGCGCTGTCCGGGCTGCCGGCAGGTCGTACCCCAACAGCAGCGCCAGCGCCTTGTCCTGGCGGAACTGATCGAGATCCTCCGCCCGCTCGCCACCGGCCGCCCACAGCGCCAACAGGCTTTCCGCCATCTCCGACGCCGCCAAGCCGCGCTTCCGCAGCTTCAGCTTGACCTCGCGGTCGATCACCGCCGCCGTGCCGGTCTGGCGGAAGGCCTCGATCAATCCCGGCACCCCGGCATTCCCGGTGATCAGCCCGGTCTCCAACTCGGTATCGATCTCAAAATCCAGCCGATCCGCCATTCCTGCCCCCGCACCCAACGGGTGAAACCTGCCACGGCCGCAGAACAAAGCCAGAATCAACGACTTGCCCCCCAAACTCGACCAAATCACGAAACCTTACTCGGGGATCAGGGGCCGCCTATGCGCTCTTGACAAAGAGAATCGTTAACCTTACACTACCCTTTCATAACGCGGTTCTAAATAATCCGAACCGAGGGGGGAACGATGCATTATCCGTCTCTGCTTAGTCCGGATTGGCGAAGGCGGTGTCGCCACGGATATGACGCGACTAGGAGATCCGCACTTTCAAAAGCCGCCCGCATTTTTGCCGAAAATCTGGCAGTAGGCCGGTCAAAGGATCGTTTTTTTTCGAGCAAGGTGCCCGAACCAGGGAGGTCCGTAATGAAAAAGACAACTATAAAAGCAATCATACTTGTAGGCATGAGCTTGCCCCTCGCAATAGCTTCTTCGGCGGTCTTGCATGCTAAAACGCGCTTCGTTGTAGTAGGAGATACCGGCACCGGCAAGATCGATCAAGACAGAGTGGCGAAGGCCATAAAATCATGGAGGGCTAAGGGGCACCCCATCGACTTTGTTCTTCTCGCTGGGGACAATTTCTACCCGCGCGGGCTTCGCACGTATTGCTCTCTGGAGAAGTTCCTTACTCTAGACCAACAAAATTTTAGGACAAAATTTCTTGATATATATAAAGATCTCAAGCTTTCATTTTTCCCAGTTCTCGGCAATCATGATTATAGCGCGGCATGTACATGTAATACCTTAAAATGTCCGGAGAAAGACGCGAAGAACAATCTAAGCCTCAGAGACTACTTAAATAAGAACTGCACAAACTTCTACGGAATGGGAGGAGGAGACGTATTTAACCCGAATGTAGGAAGCTTCCAATTCGACCGCTTGTCTGAAGATGATCCCACCGGAGACTGTAGTCTTACGTCGGAAAACGCAGACGGCTCGACGTGGGACATGCCCACAAGTTCGGATTACGCCATAACAAAAGATCAACAGAACGACTTTGTCGTGATGGCCCTCGATACCACCCCCATGGTTGCTGAGGAGTGGGAGATCCTTGATTCGGGCGCCACTATTGGCGATCCAAAGTTCCATGTCGAGAAGGTGCGTTTTGCCGAATTTATCGAAAGACAAGCCGACGAGGCCTTTGAAGAACTAAAAAACAGTTCGGCCAACTGGAAAATCGCCTTCGGTCACCATCCCTTCGTCTCCAACGGAGACCATGGGACCGCCGGACGTTACGATGTCAGCGCCGACACACTTGGAAAATGTATAGGGATAGGGAATTGCTGCTCGGTTAATTCTGCTGACCCCGTGCCGGGCAGATACGCCGTTGATCAGCCGGATCAGGTCGACAAGCCCGGGGCTGATAAACACGATGAGGGCGGCGGTTGGCACTGTGGTTGGCGCCTTCGGCAATTTTTGGTGGGCGGCGCCCAGCGCCGCTTCACAGAGGGCCTGAATCCGATACCGGGGCTGTGTGATGCGGGGCTCGATGTGTACTTTTCGGGCCATGATCACCTGCTGCAAGTCTCGGCTGCTCAGTGCAGCAACAACCGAAGGATTCCGTTTATCGTATCGGGGGGCGGTGGAGCCGGCAGTTACACCCCGACGCTCAAGCCTTCGGAGCCGCAATCGTGGAGTGCAAGGGCGTGGAGCCGGCACGGGTTTGTCTATGTTGAAATCAACGGTCTTCACATGGACGTTACCCTCGTCGGCGCCAGTAAGTCCGCCACTGTGGACGACGAGCTCCAACATTGCGACGTGGACAAAATGGGGAGGGATATGCCTCCGACCATCAAGTGCGACCGGCCTCTCGCCAAGCCCACCTGGGAACAATGTGATCAAGTGACCCAACAGTGCCTCGGAAGCCCGTAACCGATGAGTATCGCCACCAAGGCACGTCCGGCGCAAGGTCGACCGGCCGCGCCCTCCGTTCTTGTTGCGCCGACGCCCCAGCTCTTCACGCGTAACCGGCGTGGGCAGCGAACGGAAGACGCGTCATAGCGGGCGAAAACCGGTCGGCGCTCCGCCACGTTTGCGCGGCCTATCGTCAGTTCTTTTTCCGGCATAGCCCTGGCGCGACAGATGTTGCCTGCGAAAAGACACTTTTCGCCGTTTCCTTGACCGAGCGGGGCCAGCCGCGACCGTTATGCTGCGCCAGACCGCGTCGACTGGGGATCGTCGGCACGGATTTCGCCCGCGAGTCGATATCCGCGTAACGTTGTAGGTCCACAATTGGCCGACCCCTCCGCCCGGCGCGTTCTTGACAGAGCGCAACGTTAATGTTACACGAACCTTTCAAAATGCGGTTCCAATAATCCGAACCGGGAGGGGAAACGATGCTCTATCCGCCGCTCGCGTCACCCGAATCAAAGCTCCACTACGGTGACAGTTCGGGAGCACGGCCGGACGCCAAGCGGCACAGCAACAAGCTGAAGCTGTTGTTGTGGCATATCCTGACTACGATCGTTATACTCACCATAGCGAATTCATCTTGGGGGTTTAATGTCAACAAAAATACCACCCTAGATAAGGATTACCATGAGGCGTTCGCATTTACTGCCAGCAATACTACCTTGAATTGCGCCGGGCACAGTATTATTGGTACTGGTAATGGCAGCGGGGATGGCCTTACGTTAAAGAAAATCCAGCTCGCGACGGTTATAAATTGCTGGATCACGAACTTTGATCGCGGGGTACTTCTCGACGGCACTACGGATAGCGTGTTCGACAATAACATAGTGTATGATAATGTCGGCGGAGAGGGCATCCACCTCCAGAATCAATCCAATAAAAACGTCTTTACTCGGAACAGTGTGTTCAGGAACAACCGAGATGGCTTCGATCTCGACAAGTCCGATGGCAACGCGTTTTTGTTTAATGCCCTGGAGTTCAATGGCCAAAATGGGATTGAACTGGATGACAGCAACTATAACGGTGTTGGTGGCAATATTATTTACCGCAACGACCACACCGGCGTCAGCCTTGACGTCTCTACACGAAATATCATTGACAAGAACGATATATCGCAAAACAATTACTACGGAATCCATTTTGGCAAGAGTTCGACCGACAACCTTCTGCTATACAACACTGTATGCGGCAACATACCGGGCCAACTCGACATCAGCAAAAGCAGCCGTGATGGCATTCTATTGATCCAAAATATAGTCCAGGATGTGTGTCCCTGACCGGCGCCCCCTGCGCTTACGAGCTGCTGCTCCTTGAGGGCGCCAGGAATTCCCGAGAATTCGCTGGCCCCGCGACCGGAACCACCGCCGCCATGTAGCGTTGCGCCAGCCACAGCCAGGCGTCGGCGAACGTGCGATTTGGGAGAACGGTTTGGCTAGCGGTTCAGCGATACAAGCCGGCGATCAGGGAGCCCCCCTGAGATGGCCAGAAATGGGGGATGGCGGAAGAGGCAGGAGTCGAACCTACCGAGGACGCCTTCGCGCCCTCCGACGGTTTTGAAGACCGCGCGCCCCACCGGGGACGATACTCTTCCAGGCCTGGTTCGCCGCTCGCTGTGCTCCGGCGCGGGCTCAGCCGAACATCCCGGCGCCGTCCGGGATCGTCCGCGCATCGCCCTGCCGGCGGGTCATCCCCATCCTATCAAGATATTCGAGGATTTGGATGGTCAGATTGCGGCCGACCCCCGAACGGTCGTTGAACGTCGCTGCGGTAAAGGTCCCCTCGGGCGAGGTTTCGGCCAGTTCGCGCGCGATCCCGGCGAGACGTGTCACGGTCTCGGGCAGAAAGAATCGGTTGTCGGCGACCTTGGCGACCCGTCCCAGACGCTCGGCGCGGCCCAGAAAACGCTCGGCCGCCACCGGCTCGATCGCCAAAGCGCCGGCGATCTCGCGCACCCGCGGCGGGCGCAGTTCCGCCGCGGCCAGCAGCGGCCGGACCCGCCGCCAGAGTTTTTCATCGGCGTCGGTCAGGCGCGGCCGATGCTCGGGCAAGCGCCACAGCGCGCCGTCGCGGACGACCCGGCCATCGGCCAAAAGCCGGGCGAGCGCGGCATCGAGCGCCGCCTCCGGTGCGGCGGCGCGCATCTCCCGCAGCAGCACCGGACGCGACGGCCCGAGCGTGTCGGGCTGCGCCTGGTGCCAGCGGCCGAGCGCCGCGACGATGCCGTCGCCCAGCGCCGCCAGGCGCGCCGCGGTGATCGCAACCGGTGCGCGGCGCGGGCCGACACGCAAAAATTCCCGGTCCGCGCCCAAGACGTCGAGTTCGGCCGGCGTCAGGTTTCGCACCAATGCGAAATGCCCGAGATCGACGACGCCCTCGACCTCCAGCAGATTGTCGAGCGCGGCAGCCGGATCTGCCGCAGCGGCCGCTTCGACCACGGCGAGCCGGGCCGGCAGCCGCCGTCCGCGGCGCGGCGCAAACGGGTCGACGACGCGCCCTCCGGCCAGCGTATGCCGCGCCGCGTGGTCGCGCAGCACGGCGCGGTCGCCATGCAGCGCGGCGACCGGTTGATCGAGATCGATCTGCACCAGACCGGTCTCGCCGGGCATGATCGCGCGGGCGTTCAGCACCGCGGCGCGGCCGACAACGTCCTCGGTCCCGAGATGGAGATGGACCGGCAGCCCGTCGCGCAACGGCGTCTCGGCCAGCCGCGACATCCGCAGCGTCCAGGTCGAGCCGCCTCGTCGGCGCGTGCCGTTCCGGCGCAACCAGCCAGTCGCCGCGGCGGGGTCCGCCGCCGGCGGGAAGGGAGCCGGCGATATTGACGGCACAGCGCTCGCCGGCGACGGCGGTTTCGACCTGCCGGTTCTGCGAATGCAGCCCGCGCACCCTGACGGCATTGCCGCGCGGGCTGATCAGCAACCGGTCGCCGATCGTCGCGGTCGCCGGCGGCGACGGTGCCGGTCACGACCAGCCCGATCCCGGGCAAGGTGAAGGCGCGGTCGACCGGCAGGCGGAACAGACCCGATGCCGGCTCCAGCGCAGCGGTCGCGCTCGGCGATGCGGGCCTGCTGCTGCAGGTATTCGGTCAAGGCGGCGAGCCCGTCGCCGCTGCGGCTCGACACCGGAAAAACCGGTGCGTCGCCAAACCCGGCGGCGGCGAGCAAGGCATGGACCTCGCCGATCACCGTCTCGGCGCGCCGCGGTTCCACCCGATCGATCTTGGTGACGACCCCGGTGATCTCGGCGACCCCGATCAGGTCGAGAATGTCGAGGTGCTCGAGGGTCTGCGGGCGCGGCCCGTCATCGGCGGCGACGACCAGCAACACCCGATCGATCGACAGCACTCCAGCCAGCATATTGGGCAAAAACCGCTCGTGGCCGGGAACGTCGACAAAGCCGAGTTCGCCGCCGTCGGGCAGCGTTGCGTAGGCAAAGCCGAGATCGATCGTCAGCCCGCGCCGCTTTTCCTCGGGGAGGCGGTCGGCGTCGACGCCGGTCAATGCCCGGACCAGCGCGGTCTTGCCGTGATCGATATGACCGGCCGTCGCCAGGATCATCGCGCGGCGGTCCTCCTCCGCCGCGATCGATGGTATTCTGCGCCGATCTGCCCGGCAATACATGCCGCCGGGCATGCCGCCCGCTGGGGGAACCATGAAATTCGCCATCGCCATTCCGACCGACGCGACGTCGTGGCAATTGGTGCGGCGGGCCGAGGAGCTGGGTTTCAGTCGCGCCTGGTTCTACGACACGCAGATGCTGAGCGCCGACCCGTTTGTCGCGATGGCGGCGACGGCGATGCAGACGACCCGTATCCGCCTCGGCACCGGTGTTTTGATCCCGTCGAACCGCACCGCCGCGACGACGGCGAATGCGTTTGCCTCGCTGAACAAGCTGGCGCCCGGGCGGATCGATTTCGGCGTCGGCACCGGGTTTACCGGAAGGCGCGCGATCGGGCTCGGCGCGATCAGGCTGGCGGAACTGGAGGACTATGTCCGGGTCGTCCGGGCGTTGCTCGGCGGCGAGACGGTCGAAGCGGAAATCGAGGGTAAGACCCGCCTGATCCGCCTGTTGAACCCGGAACTCGGTCTGATCAACACGCGCGACCCGATCGGGCTCTATGTCGCCGCCTCCGGCCCGCGCGCCCGCGGGCTGACGGCCAGGCTCGGCGCCGGCTGGATCAACACCGCCGGGGAGGTCGAGGCCGCCGTCGCCGCGCTGCGCGAGATCGAGGCGCGGCGCGAGGCCGCCGGACATGGCGCCGAACCGTTCGAACTCGGTGGTGTTGACCGGGGGCGCAATCCTCGAGGAGGGCGAGCCCGCCAACTCGCCGCGGGCGATCGCCCAGGCCGGCCCGCGCGCGGCGATGCTGCTGCATCGCGCCGCCGACCAGGCCTTGGCCGGCTTGCCGAACAGCTATCCGGTCCCGCCGGCGGTCGCCGACGCCGTCGCCGGCTATGTCGAGCTGGCGCGCCATTTCCGGCCGCAGGGCGCGCACTACCTCGAAAACCACCGCGGCCACCTGATGTTCGTCAAGCCCGAGGAGCGCCGGTTCGTGACCGCCGAACTGATCCGCCTGACGACCTTTACCGCCACCGAAAAGGAGATCAGACAGCGGATCGAAGCGCTCGCCGATGCCGGCTACCGCGAAATCGCGATCCAGATCATCCCCGGCCAGGAGCACGCGATCGAAGACTGGGGCAAAATCCGCCGCGCCTTTGTCTAAGGCAGGCTCGGCGCGCACCCGCGGCGCCGGTATCGCACACGAAAACGAATTGCCCACCATTCTGCACCTGATCACCGGTCTCGAAACCGGCGGCGCCGAGGGCATGCTGATGCGCCTGGTGCTGAGCGGCGATCGCGACCGGTGGCGGCCGGTCGTGGTCAGCCTGACCGACCAGGGGACGATCGGTCCGGCCCTCGCCGATGCCGGGATCGAGGTGCGAGCGCTCGGCATGGCGCGAGGCCGCGCCGATCCGCGCGGGGTCGCCCGCCTTCGCCGCATCCTGCGCGAGTTGCGCCCGCCGCTGGTCCAGACCTGGCTCTATCACGCCGATGTGCTGGGGCTGATCGCGCGGCAATTCGGCTATATGCCGCACCTGCTGTGGAATTTGCGGTGCACCGAGACGATCGAGGCCTCTTCTGTCCGCCGGATCGCCAGCTGGTTCTCCGCCGTGCCCGACGCCGTCATCGTCAACTCGGCAGCCGGGAAGCGCTTTCACGAGCAGCTCGGCTACCGCGCGCGCCGCTGGGTGCGGATCGCCAACGGTTTCGACACGCGGGCATTGCGGCCGGACGGACCGGCCCGGGAGGCGGTGCGGGCAGAACTCGGGATCGACCGGACGGCGGTCGCGATCGGATTGCCGGCGCGGTACCATCCGATGAAGGACCACAGGACCTTTCTGGCGGCCGCGGCGCGACTCGCGGCACAGCGGCCCGACCTGGTGTTTGTTCTGATCGGGCCGGGCGTGACGATGACGAACCCCGCCGTCGCCGAGGCGATCGCCGGGCTCGATCTGGAGGGAAAGCTGCGGCTGCTGGGCGACCGCTCCGATATCGGGCGGATCTACCCCGCCCTCGATATCGTGGCGCTGTCCTCGGCCTATGGCGAAGGCTTTCCGAACGTAATCGCCGAAGCGATGTGCTGCGGCGTCCCTTGTGTCGCGACCGATGTCGGCGACACTGCCGAGATCATCGGCCCAACCGGCGCCGTCGTCGCACCGCGCGACGCGAACGCGCTCGCCGAGGCGCTGCACCGGCTGATTGCGGCCGGCCCCGACCGGCGCCGGACGCTGGGCCTAGAGGCCCGGCGACGCATCGTCCAGAGCTACGACCTCGGCGAAATCGTCCGGCAATACGAAGCGCTCTACGAGGATATCCTGCTGGCCTGATACGACAGATATCCCGTTGCAACCGGTGTCGAGCGCACCCCCCGCATCTCCCTCTGCCCGCCGGCGGCCAGAGGGAGATCCGGTCCGGCGGGCGAGGCCGCCGGTCAGCCGAGATGTTTCTTGAAGAACGCGGCAATCGGGTCGTACGCCGCGCTCGACTGCCGTTTTTCGTTGTCGATATAGACGATCTCGATGTCGCCGCCGGCGTTGCGGTAATTCGAGATGAACCGCTCCGGCTCGTTGCCGGGGAAGCTCGAATCATCGTCATGGTAGTCGTGGACGATGTCGGGCCTGCCCTGGACCCAAAGCGCTGCCGGCATCGTTACCTTTTCGCCGCGCTCGAGCATCAGCATCGGGTTCCCTTCGGCCATCGCGGCCTCGGTTTTCCAGTAAAGGTCGTGCTTTTCCTTCATTCCGATCGAGAAGGCCGGCGGGTTCGGGGTCTTCGCCGCTTTTTGCGCGTTGCGATAGCGCGACAGCGGATTGATCACCGGCCACGACATCGCCACCGCGCGCACCGTCGCGTCGACCGCCGGCGAGCCGGCCGGCAACGGCGCCGAGGCGTAGCGCTGGTCGTTCGGCCGCATCGCAGCCAGCATGGCGAGATGGCCGCCGCTCGACGCGCCGCCGCTGCCGACCCGATTGGGGTCGACCTTGAGGTCGCGGGCGTGCGCCTTGACCCAGCGGATCGCGTAGTTGATGTCGATCAGCGAGGTCGGATAGCCGTCGGCGTTATGACGGAATTCGAGCGAGGCGACGACAAACCCGTTTTTGGCGAGGGCTTCGTCGAGGCCCTGGGTCCCGGTCAAATCGCCGCTGGTCCAGGCGCCGCCATGCAGGTCGACGACCGCCGGGAACGGGCCGTCGCCCTTCGGCTTGTAGAGGCGGGCGATCAGCTTCTTGTCGCCGTGGCGCAGATACTCGACATCTTCGCTGGTGATTTCATAGGTTGGCATCGTCACTCCCTCCCGGAGTTTGCATGCTGTTGCGGCGCATCGGCGATCGTTCCCGAGCCCCGAGGCCGGCATACCCACCCTACTCGCTCACGGCATGGCCGGGAAGAGGGAGCTGGTTCCGATCTTCCAAAAGCACTTTCTCCGACGTCTAGTCGCCTCATCCCTCTTGACCTGAAAGGAGACAAGCTCAAATAGGGATAGGGCCACCCCACTGGGGTGGGGATGGGGCGACAGATGAATGTCGGACACAAGCGGGACGCGCTGCTGCGCCTGAAAACGGTGCGCGGGCATCTGGATGGCGTAATTCGGATCGTCGAGGCCGAAGCCTATTGTCCCGATCTGATGAAACAGGTGGCGGCGGCGCAAGCCTCGCTCGAACGCGTAAACCGGATCTTGCTGCAGAACCACCTGGAGACCTGTGTGACAGAAGCGATCCGGGCGGGCGGCGGCGGCGGCAAGATCGCGGAGTTGATCGACGCGTTGCGGTTCAACGGAAGCCTGACCGAATTTCGCGAGCGCGCGGAGCCGCTGACAACTCCGCCAATCGACACCGCCGAGAAGGACGGGAAAAGCGGATGCCCGCCGGCAACCCTGGCGAAAGCATAAGCAGACCATGGCCGAGACCTCGCCCGCGGAGGAAGCACCGCCATTTCCCGCAGCTGGAGGGCGAGCGCGATCCGGTCTGCGGCATGACAGTCGATCCGGCCGCGGCCCAGCACCGCAGCGAGCATGCGGGCCAGACCTATCACTTCTGCAGCAACAGATGCCGCGAGCGGTTCGAAGCCGACCCGGCGCGTTATCTGAGCCCTACCCCTTTAGCGAAGCTACCGTGGGGTCCGGTGAGGTCCGGTGGACCTGCCCGATGCATCCGCAGATCGTGCGCAACGGGCCGGGCAGCTGCCCGATCTGCGGGATGGCGCTGGAGCCGATGACTCCTGCCGCCGGAGAGGCCGCCAACCCCGAGCTGCGCAGTATGACGCGGCGGTTCTGGGGCGCGGCGGCGCTGACGGTCCCACTGACGGCGATCGTCATGGGCGAGCATATTGTGCACTTGCTCGACGTTCCACGGCATGGTCTGGGTCCAACTCGTGCTCGCGACACCGGTCGTTTTGTGGTGCGGGTGGCCGTTTTTCCGGCGAGGCTGGGCTTCGATCGGCAACCGCCGGCTCAACATGTTCACTCTGATCGCGCTCGGCACCGGCATCGCCTATGGCTACAGCCTGGTCGCGGCGCTGTTGCCGGGAATATTCCCCGCATCGTTCCGGATGCCGGACGGAACGGTGCCGGTCTATTTCGAGCCGGCGGCGGTCATCGTCACCCTGGTATTGCTGGGCCAGGTGCTCGAACTGCGCGCCCGCTCGCAGACCGGGAACGCCATCCGCGCCTTGCTGGATCTGGCGCCCAAACGCGCCCGCGTGGTCCGCGATGACGGTTCCGAGGAAGACATCCCGCTGGAAGAGGTCGTTCCCGGCCAACGCCTGCGCGTGCGCCCCGGCGAAAAGGTGCCGGTCGACGGCATCGTGCTCGAAGGGGCGAGCGCAGTCGATGAAGCGATGATCACCGGCGAACCCGTTCCGGTCGAAAAATCCCCCGGAGACAAAGTCACCGGCGGCACCGTCAACGGCACCGGCTCATTCGTCATGCGCGCCGAGCGGGTCGGCAGCGACACCTTGCTGGCCCGGATCGTCGGTATGGTTGCCGAGGCCCAGCGTTCGCGCGCGCCGATCCAGGGCCTCGCCGACACCGTTTCCGGCTGGTTCGTACCGGGCGTCATCGCCGCCGCCTTGGTCACGTTCATCGTCTGGTCGATATTCGGCCCGGCGCCGGCGATGGGCTTCGCTCTGGTCAACGCGGTTGCGGTGCTGATCATCGCCTGTCCCTGCGCGCTGGGATTGGCGACGCCGATGTCGATCATGGTCGGCGCCGGGCGCGGCGCGCTGGCGGGTGTTCTCATCAGGAACGCCGAAGCGCTCGAGTTGATGGAAAAGGTCGATACCGTAGTCGTCGACAAGACCGGGACGCTGACCGAAGGCAAGCCCCGCCTCGCCAGCGTCGTCGCGATCGGCGCTGTGGAAGAAGATGATTTGTTGCGGCTGGTCGCGAGCCTCGAGCGCAGCAGCGAGCATCCGCTGGCCGACGCCGTCGTCAAAGGGGCCGAAGAGCGCGGTTTGAGCCTCGGCGCTGCGGCTGATTTCACCTCCAAAACCGGCAAGGGCGTGGTCGGTACTGTCGACGGCAAGCGTATCGCCGTCGGCAACCAGGCGCTCTTCGCCTCGCTGGGGATCGACCCGGGCGGTTTGCCTGAACGCGCGGATGCGTTGCGCAGGGACGGCGAAGGGGTAATGCTGGTCGCCGTCGACGACGCCGCAGCGGGGCTGGTCGCGGTCGCCGACCCGATCAAAGAAAGCGCAATCGGAGCGCTGAAAGCGCTCCGCGAAGAGCGGATTCGGGTGGTGATGCTGACCGGCGACAGCCGCATTACCGCGCTGGCCGTCGGCCGCAGGCTCGGCATCGACGACGTCCTGGCCGAGATATTGCCGGATCAGAAGGCCGCGGCCGTTAAAGAGCTCCAGGATCGACGCCACTTCGTCGCGATGGCCGGCGACGGCATCAACGACGCCCCGGCCCTGGCCCAGGCGCAGGTCGGCATCGCCATGGGCACCGGCGCCGATATAGCGATGGAGAGCGCTGCCGTCACGCTCGTCAAAGGCGATCTGCGAGGGATCGTGCGGGCCCGCCGGCTGTCGCGCGCGGTCATGCGCAATATCCGGCAGAACCTGTTTTTCGCCTTCGTCTTCAACGGGCTGGCGATACCGATCGCGGCCGGGGTCTTCTATCCGGCGTTCGGCCTGCTGCTCAATCCGATGATCGCCAGCGCGGCGATGAGCATGAGTTCGGTGCTGGTCATCGGCAACGCACTAAGGCTGCGCGCGGTCCGGCTGTAATCGGCCGGGTTTCGATTTTCATGCCCCCGGCTTCACCGATCCTGCAATCCACAGCTCGATCGGAGAACCGCCGCCGGGAGATCGGCAAAACATCCGATCGTACGGGCTCAGTAGCCCTCGCGTTCCATACGTTTGCGCAACAACTTGCGGTAGCGCCGGACGGCTTCGGCCTTTTCGCGGGCGCGGCGTTCCGAGGGTTTTTCATAATTCCGACGCAGCTTCATTTCCCGAAACACCCCCTCGCGCTGCATTTTCTTCTTCAGGGCCCGCAGGGCTTGATCGACATTGTTGTCGCGGACGAGGACTTGCACGGGGGCGCTTCTCCATAGATGTTTAATCGAGCGTACCATGAGGCCGGCCGGCTGTGAAGCGGCGCTTTACCGGAAGGCGCGCCAGCCTCATATAACTCGCATGGCTATCCGCAAGATCGCCCGAATGGGGCACCCGATACTGCGCGCGCCCGCGGCGCTGGTCGAGGAGCCGACCGCTCCCTGGGTTCGCCGGCTCGTCGAAGACATGATCGAGACGATGGAGGACGCCGGCGGCACCGGGCTCGCGGCGCCCCAGGTCCACGAAGCTTGGCGGATCGTGATTTTCCGCGTACCGGAGGACCGCGTCGGAGACATGCCGGGCGACACGCCGCAGGATCTGACCGTGCTGGTCAACCCGGAGATCGAGCTGATCGGCCAGGAACGGGTTTTGGGCTGGGAAGGCTGCCTGTCGGTGCCCGGGCTGCGCGGCGTCGTTCCCCGGCACCTGCGTATCCGCTATCGCGCCACGGACCTCGATGGCGAAACGGCCGTTCGCGCGGCCGACGGCTTTTATGCCCGGGTCGTCCAGCACGAATGCGACCATCTCGACGGCATCCTTTATCCGCAGCGGATGACCGACCATCGGCTGCTGGTCTTTGCCGAAGAGGCGCAGCGCTATCCGCTCGACCTCGCCGCCTATTTCGCTGCCCAGAGAGCCGAATGAGAAGTCCGCTCGCCGAGAGCCAGCGCACGGCGCTGATCGAGGCGATGCTCCCCGATGTCGCCTTTGACGGCTGGTCGCGGGCGACATTGCGCGCTGCGGCGCGGCGGATCGGCGTGCCGGCTGCCGAAGCTGCGGCGCTCTTTCCGGGCGGGACAGCCGATTTCGTTGCCGAATTCAGCCGCTGGGCCGATCGGCGCATGCTGGACCAGCTCGAAGCCGCCCCCCTCGAACCGCTGCGCGTCGCCGAGCGCATCGCGTTGGCGATCGGGACCCGGCTCGACATCGTGGCGCCGTGGCGCGAGGCGACGCGACGCGCTCTTACCGTGCTGGCGCTGCCGCAGAATTTGCCGCTGGCGCTGCGGCTGCTCTACGACACCGTCGACGGCATCTGGTACGCCGCTGGCGACGGATCCACCGATTTCAGCTTTTATACCAAGCGCATGAGTCTGGCGGCGATCTGGGCCGCGACGATGCTCTATTGGCTCGAAGACCGATCCGAAGGCCATGCCGACACGCGCGCCTTCGTCGAACGCCGACTTGAGGGCGCGGCCCGGCTCGGCCGCACCCGCCGCAGCATCGCGGCAGCCGCCGATCATCTGCCCAACCCGTTCCGCCTGCTGCGTCCGTTGCGCTGAACCGGGACGCTCCCAGGGGAGCGTCCCGGGGCGCAGCGCCAATCGAGCCGACAGCAGCGGCGGCGCCGTTTGTATTACAGACCCGGCGGATATTGCGGATTTGCGAGCAATCCGAGCGGGCCTGCTTTATCGATGAGCATGTCCCAGACCGCTTCACCGTGCAATTCCCCGTAAACAGGGTCACATTTGCGACGTAGAACGCGGCAATGCTTGCCCACTTTCACAGTTGTAGCAACGTTCATTGCTCTTTGGATCAAACTCTGCATCGGTCGCTTCTTTTCTTTATATAGCTCGTATAAATAGTTCGGCGGCCATGGATCTCTGGTGGCGAGCGGAAAAACAGTCTTGCCGAGTTCGGGCGCCCGCCACCGAGCAAGTACACGGGGTAAAGCATCAGGCGAAAGCCGTTGCAGCTTATAGCGCATTACCAAGAGCTCGTGGCGCGCGGCCTCCAGCGGGCGAGCCAAAACGGTGATGATGAAGCCGTCGCTTACCATCAACTCCGCCAGTTCGGGACCCCACACTCCAGGATTGTTGGCGTATTGATGGAATGCAACGGAACCGGCCAGCGATTGCGACCTTGTGGCCATCATCAGAGCATCGTAAACGCCGTTGACTCGTTTATGGCCGCCTGGCTCTGGGTCGTCTCCCTCAGCTGTTCGTCGAGTGCTTCCGCGTTGATGGCGTTTTTGTAAGCGCCGCCGGCCGCGTTGACTATTTCACAAGCGAACAGGATCTGCTCCAGTTGCTGAACGCGCCAATGACCGTATAAAGCGAGTAGCCGATCGCGGCGGTTTGAACGACCTTGACAACGCCTTTCGCAAGCCTGCTGTTGGCTGCCCAGGACTGTACCTTGGCCAGCAAGTTGTTCGGGCTGCTGGGCGCTCCGGGCTGCGCCGCGACCGCGGTGACGAGTTCGTTGGCGAGATTGCCGAACCCGCCCTCCACCTCGTTTATCGACGTCAGCTCAATCTCGATCTCATAGTACATTGCCCTTGTCGCTGCCGGCAGGCCCAAATCACTCTCCAGCGAAGTTGCCAGGTTGGTCATCAGCGTCGTGAACCACTGAGCGATGTAATCCGCCAGTTGCTGCTTGCCTTCTGCCGAGGACGGGAAATTCACCTGCTGGTTGGCGGTCACGCCGAGCGTTGCGAGAACTCTCGAGTGATAGAGACTGGCATAGGTCGCGGGCGTTGGCGTGGTTTGGCCATCCTGGAGTGGAAAGTTCTGATTTGCATCGGGCGAAAGCGCCAGCAGCATGTCGGCGTGACGGTTGATCTGGGTCAGGTCGCCGCCGGCGCCGAGATAGGCCATGACCGCTGTCGACAGCGCTGCTGGAGAGGTCAGAAAATCGTAGAGCGCCTTCGCCCAACATTGAGAAGTGTCGTTCGCATAGTCGCGGATGCGCGGATTTCTCTGCTCCCATCCGATCTGCGTCAGATGCGCGCTTAGCTCCGTGTACCCGTCGACCCCCATGATGCCTCGGGTGAAAAAATAGTCGATCTTCAGCTTGTCGGGATCGGAGATGGGATTGGATGGCCCACCCTGTCGCTGGGCAGGGAAGCGAGTTGATGCAAGATAATCGCATCCGACGCATGTTCGGTGAACAGTGTCGAATGGGCATCGTAGACTGCGCGGACATCGGCGGGGACGGCTGGCGGCGTCAAGCCGAAGAGACCGTCGCGCCATGCGCTCTGCATGCCCAACACAGTGAAATTGTTGAAATAGGCTCTGGCGATGTCGCTCGCGCCCGCAGTCGTCAGCGACATCAGATCGACAAGACTGAGATCCAGCGGTGCGACCCCCTGCGGCGATTGTGCCTCCATGATGTGCGGTATCCTGGCGGCTACACCGCGCCACGGAAATGGCGGCGTCTCCGTTGTCGTCGTCATTGCGCCCGCGAAGCTGGAGCCGTCGGTCGCAATCAGTACGTCCGACTTTAAGGGGAGCGCGTACGGCTTTCCGGAGAGCGGGCCGGTCGGCCAGTCCTGACCCGTTACGATCGCAACATCCAGGCGGGCATAGTTAGAGCCATCGGGTGGCGGCAACGGCGCGATCTGGACGTCGACCCCGTCGATCTGGGCGATCACCGTGGGCACGCCATCCTCGAATCTGATCCCGACGACAAGAGGAGGTCCCGCTTCCCAGGCGTGAACTTGCGCGGGCCGATCCGTTCGCATCACCTCTGTCGTGAACGTAAGATCGGCCAGCCCGAGTTGCACGAATTCGGCGCGCGCACTCGTTTCGTCGTGGCCATGTGCGATCACGCCCGAAAGCATGGTCCCGCCGGCCATCACATGCAGACAGCCCGATGCGGCATACGCGGATGTCTTTTCACTCCAACTCACCACGCCCGACCGGAACCGAGGTCGGGCAATGGCCAAGCCGTCTACGTTTATTTTGCCGCCGGCGAAGTGGACACTGTGTTCCGTCTTGGCGTCGTCGCCTGAAGCGGACCTGTAATGTCCGGTGAGCTGAGAGAGATCGGGCTTTGGCTTGCGTTGCCTGCATGTTGCGGCCGCAAGGATATGCGTAAAGACCAACATGTTTACCCCGGGCACGCCAACATCATCGGTCGTGAACGGCAAGGCACCAATTTTGCCCGCCACATCCGATGGATAGTGGCAGAGATTCTATGGCGCGATATTCAAAAAGTCGATTTTTACAAGCCGGCAGGGTCAAAAAATCGGAGGAGTGGGCAATCGGCCGGGGCGAGGCGGGTTGAGCACCGCATCCCACTAGCTTCTGCCGTAGCTGTCGTCGAGGCGGATGATGTCGTCCTCGCCGAGATAACTGCCCGACTGGACCTCGATCAGATGCAAAGGGATCTTGCCGGGGTTCTCCAACCGGTGGGCGGTGCCGAGCGGGATGTAGGTGGACTGGTTTTCGGTCAGCATGATTTCCTCGTCGCCGCGGCGGACGATGCCGGTGCCCTGGACGATTATCCAATGCTCGGCACGATGGTGGTGCAGCTGCAAGGAGAGCTTGCCGCCCGGTTTGACGACGATGTGCTTGACCTGGACGCGGTGGCCGTTGTGCAGCGCGGTGAAGCTGCCCCATGGGCGATGCACGGTCGACAGCGCGTCGGCTTCGCCGCGGCCCTCCCGCGCAAGCCGCGCGACCAGCCCTTTGACCTCCTGCGAACGGTTGCGCGGCGCCACCATGACAGCGTCGTCGGTGGCGACGACAACCAAATCCTCGATGCCGACGGCAGCGACGAGCCCGGATTCGGAGCGCAGATAACAGTTGCGGGTCGCCTCGGCGACGACATTCCCCTGAAGCGAGTTGCCGCCGGCATCCTTCGCGCTCATTTCCCATAACGCATCCCAGGAGCCGACATCGCTCCATCCGATGGCGACCGGGACGACGGCGGCACGGTCGGTGTGCTCCATCACCGCGAAATCGATCGAGTTGGCCGGGCAGGCGGCAAATGCCTGCTTGCCGAGGCGGATGAAATCGGCTTCTCGGACCATTTCGGTGAATGCCCGGCGGCACGCAGCCACCATGTCGGGCCGCAATCGCTCGAGTTCTTCGAGATAGAGCCCGGCGGGAAACAGAAAGATTCCGCTGTTCCAGAAATGCTCGCCCGATGCGAGGTAATGCTGCGCCTGCTCCTGCCCGGGTTTCTCGACGAACTCAGCGACCTTGAAGACACCGTCGGCGCCGTCGTATCGGGCACCTCGTCGGATATAGCCGTATCCGGTCTCCGGGCGCTCGGGGGCGATGCCGAAGGTGACGAGCGCGCCGTCGCGGGCCGCGCCGGCCGCGCGGTCGACCGCGGCGAGAAAACCCTCGGCATCGCCGATCGCGTGGTCCGACGGCATGACCAGCATCAGGGCGTCGCGATCGGTCTCGATCAGCGCAAGCGCGGCGGCGCATGCGGCGGGCGCGGTGTTGCGGCCGACCGGCTCCAGCAACAGGCTGTGCGGCGCCGACGCGATCTCGCGCAGCTGCTCGGCAATGATGAAGCGATGCTCTTCGTTGGCGATAATCATCGGCGCCGCGAAGCGCGTCGGGTCCGAAACCCGTTGAACCGTCTGTTGGAGCAGGCTGTTGCCGCCAAGCAATGTCAGCAGTTGCTTCGGATAGAGCGTGCGCGACATCGGCCATAACCGAGTGCCTGAACCTCCGGACAGAATGACCGGGTGAATCATTAGGACGTCCTCTGAAGCGTACGCGGCGCGATGCCGCGCCGATAATCGGTGGATACAGCGGAATTTGCTCCGCGGCAAATGTCGTGTGCCGCCGGCGCCTATGCGCCGCGGTCGAGCGGCGGTAACAAATCGGCGATCGGTGCAAATTTCTCTTGCCCGGTCTTTCCCCACGGCTGTCCGGTTCACGAAACGCGGTTGCGGAGTTGCGGCCGGACCTCAACCCCCGCTCGTCATGCCCGTGCTTATCACGGGTATCCACGTCTTCCGCCGCCGCAGCTGGGGCCGTGGATGGCCGGAACACAGTCCGGCCATGACGATCTTTGGTTGTACCGGCGATATGCGCTTATCGTATTCCCACTCGACGAAGCTGAACCGGACAGCAGTGGTCTTTCCCCGAATATCGTCGCCGTCAAGTTTAAACAGGCACGAGCCGTGTCGGAGTTCGCGATCGGCGCCCCGCGGCGCGGCGGAGGCCCGCATGTGCCGGCGCCGGAACGCGCACCAGCCCCTTTCGTCCGGCGGCGGACGGCGCTAGACATTGTCCGAGGCGGGCGGCGGAACCGGGGCCGGCGATGATCGATCTCTATACTTGGCCGACGCCGAACGGACACAAGATCTCGATCATGCTCGAAGAGCTCGGTTGCGAGTATCGAGTTCACCCGATCGATATCGGCAATGGCGAACAATTCGCGCCCGAATATGTCGCGATCAACCCGAACGGCAAGATCCCGGCGATCATCGACGAGGAAGGGCCGGACGGCGCGCCGCTGACCGTCTTCGAATCCGGCGCGATTTTGATCTATCTGGCAAAGAAGACCGGATCGTTTCTCCCCGCCGATACGCGCAGCCGCACGCAGGCGATGGAGTGGCTGATGTTCCAGGTCGGCGGGCTCGGCCCGATGTTGGGTCAAGTACAGCATTTTCGACGGTTTGCGCCTCAGCCTGTGCCCTATGCCATCGACCGCTACACCCGAGAGGCGGCGCGCCTTTACGGCGTGCTCGACCGCCGGCTCGGCGATCGCGAGTTCCTCGTCGACAGCGGCTACTCGATCGCCGACATCGCGGCCTATCCGTGGGTCGCGCGCCATCGTTGGCAGGGGGTGACGATCGACGACTTCCCGAATGTCCGCCGCTGGATCGAGGCGATCGGCCGGCGACCCGCGGTGCAGCGAGGAATGCAGGTGCCGCAGGTTTAGCCCGGCGGGCCGTAGAGCCACAGAAGCCATAGAGCAATCGCCAAAAACGGACCGAACGGCAATGCCGAACGGGCATCGAGGCGAACGCCGGCGAGCCGAAGGCACAGCGCGGCGCGCAAGGGCGGCGAGCGCGGCGATCAGGATCACCTCGGGCAACGCCGCCGCGCCGAGCCAAGCACCTGCCGCGGCCAGCAGTTTAGCGTCGCCCTGCCCCAGCCCGTCGCGGCCGCGCAGCCGCCGATACGACCAGGCCACCGCTCGCAGAAAAAGATAGCCGAGGGCGGCGCCGGCGGCGCAACCGGTCAACGCTTCCGGCTCGAGCCAAGCCGCGGCCGCGAGCCCGGCTAGGACCAACGGCAGGGTCAATACATCGGGCAGCAGCCAGCAGCGCAGATCGATCCAGCCGAGCGCGAGCAGCCACCAGCCGAGCAGGCAATCGAGCCAGACGGTCCGGCCGCGATCGGCGAACAGCGCAACCAGCGCCACGGCGAGCGCGGCGAGCTCGATCCCGGGATAGAACAGCCCCAGCCGACTTCCGCAGAAACGACATCGGCCCCTGGCGATGAGCCAGCTGATCAGCGGGATCAGGTCGCGAGGCCGCAGCACCGCGCCGCAGTGCTCGCAATGCGACCGGGTCCAGACGATCGGCCGGCCGTCGCACAGGCGACGGACCAGCACGCCGAGAAAACTGCCCACGAACGGCGCGGCGAGCACGGCGTCCCACCCGGTATCCGAGAGGTTCGACAGCCGATCCGGCCAATCCGCCGCGAACATGGGCTCTCGCTCCCGCCGCTAATCGATTATTCTCAGGTACGGACATCAGCTATGCTGTCAGCGCCCGCGAGGACCAAACGCCGTCATGACCTTCGAGCCCGCCGCCTATCCGACCGCCCAGGACTCAGCCGAGGCGCTGGCCAGGCTCGGCCCGGCGCTGATCGACGGGGGCGCCATCGACCAGCGCACGCTCGACCGGGCGCGCCGCGTCGCCGGCGAAACCGGCGGCCGGCTCGATCGGGTGCTGACCCAGCTCGGCCTGGTCAGCGAGCGCGGGCTGGCCGAAGCGTGGTCGCAGTTGCTCGGCGCCCCGCTGGCCACGGCGGCAGACTATCCCGACGGGGCGCTGTTCGTCGACCGGCTGCAGGCAAAATTCCTGCGCCGGGCGCACGCCCTGCCGATCGCCGCCGGCGACGATCGCGCGACCTTGGCAATGGCGGACCCGCTCGATGTTTTCACGCGCAATGCGATAGCGGCGGCTTTGAGCCGACCGGTGGCCGTGGCGGTCGCGGTGCCGATCGAACTCGAAGCCGCCTTCGACCGGCTCTATTCCGAACCGGGCAATGCCGACGCCGAACCGAGCTTGGACGAGGTGGTTGCCGACGCCGAGCCGGCCGAGGAGGACGCCGAGCGGCTGAAGGACCTGGCGAGCGAGGCGCCGGTGATCCGGCTCGTCAATCAGCTTATCGCCCGCGCGGTCGAAACCCACGCCTCCGATGTCCATCTCGAACCGTTCCCGGATCGGATGCGGGTGCGCTACCGGTATGACGGCGTGCTGCACGAAGTCGAGCCGCCTCCGGCACGGCTGCAGGCCGCCGTCATCTCGCGGATCAAGATCATGGCGCGGCTCGACATCGCCGAACGCCGGCTGCCGCAGGACGGGCGCATCAAGCTGACCGTGCGCGGGCACGAGATCGACTTCCGGGTGTCGACGATCCCGGCGCTCTATGGCGAGAAGGTCGTGCTGCGGGTGCTCGACCGCACCGCCGTCGAGTTCAACTACGAGAAGCTCGGGTTGCCGCCGGACATTCGGCAGGGTCTCGAACATGCGCTCGATCTGCCGAACGGCATGGTGCTGGTCACCGGGCCGACCGGCAGCGGCAAGACGACGACCCTCTACACCGGCCTTCTGAAGCTGAATACGGTGGCCCGCAACGTCGTGACCGTCGAGGACCCGATCGAATACCAGCTCGCGGGGATCAGCCAGATCCAGGTCAAACCGCAGATCGGGCTCAATTTCGCCAGCCTGCTGCGCTCGATCCTGAGGCAGGATCCCGACGTGATCATGATCGGCGAGATTCGCGACCTCGAAACCGTGCAGATTGCGGTCCAGGCGGCATTGACCGGGCATCTCGTGCTGTCGACCGTGCATACGAATTCCGCCGCAGCGACCATCACGCGGCTGCGCGATATGGGGCTCGAAGATTATCTGATGACCGCAACGCTGAAGGCGGTGCTGGCGCAGCGACTGGTCCGGCGACTGTGCCCGTCATGCAAAACAATGGAGCCCGCCTCGCCGCCGCTGATCGAGCGGTTCGAACTCGATCGCCTCGCAGCCGGGCGAGAGATCGTATTGCACCACCCGACCGGCTGCCCCGAATGCCGCGGCACCGGCTTTCGCGGGCGCCGGGCGATCGCCGAGTTGCTGGTGCCGAACCGGGCGATCGATCGCCTGATCTTCGACGGCGCCGACGATGCTTCGATCGAACAGTCCGCGGTCGGACAGGGCATGCGACCGATCTTCGACAGCGGCCTGCTCGCGGTGCTGGAGGGCGACACCACGATCGAGGAGGTCGTGCGCTGCATCCGCAGCGAAGCCTGAACGGCCCGGCGGACCGGCCGATGCGAGGTCCAAGCAGCCATCAGCAGCCGCTTCCTGCGTTTATTTCGCCACCTGATGGCCGGCCAGATGTTCGAGGACGCGGACGAGGCCCGAATGGTCCCACCCCTTGCCGCCGAGGGCCGCGGCGGCGTTGAACAGTTCCTGGGCCGTCGCGGTGTTGGGCAATGACAGGTTCAGCGCGCGGGCGCCCTGCAGGGCGAGGTTCAGGTCCTTTTGGTGCAGCTCGATCCGGAAGCCGGGGTCGAAGGTGCGCTTGATCATCCGCTCGCCATGGACCTCGAGGATGCGCGACGAGGCGAACCCGCCCATCAGCGCCTGCCGCACCTTGGCCGGGTCGGCGCCGGCGCGCGACGCGAAAAGCAACGCCTCGCCGACCGCCTCGATCGTCAAGGCGACGATGATCTGGTTCGCCACCTTGGTGGTCTGCCCGTCGCCATTGCCGCCGACCAGCGTGATGTTCTTGCCCATCAGCTCGAAGATCGGCCTGACCGTGGCGAAGGCGCTTTCCGGGCCGCCGACCATGATCGTCAGCGAAGCCGCCCGGGCGCCGACCTCGCCGCCGGAGACCGGCGCGTCGAGATAGTCGCAGCCGCGCCGGTTGATCTCGGCGGCAAAGAGCTTGGTCTCGATCGGCGAGATCGAGCTCATGTCGACGATGATCTTGCCCGGCGACAATCCCTCGGCGACCCCATCGGGATCGAACAGCACGCTCTTCACATCGGGCGTGTCGGGAACCATGACGATGACGATCTCGGAGCGCCCGGCGATCGCCGACAGCGTGTCGCACACGGTGGCGCCCGCCGTGCGGACATCCTCCGGCAATCGGCGTTTGCCGTAGACGAAGAGTTGGTGCCCACCTTTGATCAGGTTGAGGGCCATCGGATGCCCCATGATCCCCAGCCCGATAAAACCGATCTTCATGACCCCTCCCGGCCGCGTTGGATAAAGCGCGATCGCGGCACATTGCTACAGTTCTGCGCAATTATGTAGTGATTGCAGCTGCCGTGGGACAGCACCGGCCGCCGACCGCCCGCGCCTGGGCGTCGCCCAGAGGGTTGATTCGCTTCAGCGAGCAATCCGATCCGCCGGGGTAAACCGAGATCGCGCCAGGCCGGAGGTTGTCATTCGCGGACCTGCGTGGAACACTCCCCGGCCAGACGGCATGAAGTCGCGGCAGCGAAGCAACGCCGCTCAGCGGAGTGAGGGACCCGATGATCACAAAATTCGACAGCTCCTATTACGGCACCGCCGACATGGAGGACCTCGGCTACACCGGCACGCCGATCAACGACCGCCGCTATTCGAAAGAGGAGTTGGCGAAGGCGATGCACAAGGTCGTGGCTTACGCCAAGTGCATGGACGAGCGCGGCTTCGACACGTTCTGGATGGCCGAGCATCATTTCCAGCCCGAAGGGACGGAATTGATCCCGAACCTGTTGATGATGGCGATGCATTTGTGCGGCGTGACCCGGAACATCAGGATCGGCTGCGGTTTCAACGTCGTGCCGATGTGGCATCCGCTGCGGCTGGCCGAAGACTATGCGATGGCCGACATCCTGACCGGCGGCCGGGTAATCTTTGGCGTCGCGCGCGGCTACCACACCCGCGAGGTCGAAAGCTTCGGCTCGCCGTTGATGGACCAGACCGCCAACCGCGAGATCTTCGAGGAAGGCGTCGACATCCTGTTCAAGGCGTTCGAGGGCAAACCGTTCTCGCACAAGGGCAAGTTCTACACGATCCCGCCGGAGGTGCCGTATCGCGGCTATACGCTGAAGGAGATCACCCTGGTGCCGGCGCCGGAGCGGTTGCCGGTCGAATGCTGGCAGCCGATCCAATCGGGCTCGGAGCGCGCCTTCGATTTCATGGCCAAGCACGGCATTTGCGGCGTGATCGGCGGCGGCTCGGCCGAAGGGGGTGCGGTCGAGCGGCACATGCTCGGCTTCCAGGCGGCCTACGCCCGGCGCGGCATCAAGCTCGAACTCGGCGAGCGGCTGGCGCTCGGCTACCAGTTCCACATCGCGCCCTCTCGCGAGCAGGCGATCCGCGAGGCCGCCCCGCATTACGAAGAGAACATGAAGATGTTCGGCGAATTGCGCCTGGTCCGGGCATTGACCGACGAGCAGATCGCGGCGATGCGCGACCCGAAGCTCGCCGGCGCGACAAAATTGCCGACGATCGAGGATGCGGCAAAGGCCGGCGGCTTTCTCGCCGGCCGACCCGAGGACATCGTCGAGCAGCTCAAGGCGGTCGAGAAGCGCTATCCCGGCATCGACCGCGTGATCTGCGCCACCCCGCTCGGCACGCCGCTCGACATCCAGCTCGAAGACCTCGACCGGTTCGCCAAGGAAGTGATCCCGGCCTTCCGCGACACCAACGCCGCCGTTCGCGTTGCGGCGGAGTAGACCCGAGGATCAGCCGCCGGAAACAGCCATATGTGCGCGGTTCCCGTCACCGTAGACGGCCCGGTCGGAAGGCTTGTTGACGGGCGATCCTTGACGCTCGCCATCCTGTTCGGCATGTAGTGACTTAACATCCGAGCTGGCCCGACTCTCGCCGTGCCAGAGGCTCGACCTGATCGGGGCCCTTTGGGAGAGCCTCGACGACAAGGACGTTCCGGTGACTGAGGCCCAACGAGCCGAACTCGACCGGCGCATCGCCGGGTTCGAGCAGGACCGGGAACAAAGCATTTCGTGGGATCAGCTTACGTCTAGTTCCGACAGCGGCGCTGAGCGTGCCGTCAGTTGTCTTTAGCGCCGCTGCACGGGCTGAGCTGATTGAAGCGCGAGATTGGTATGCCGCCCGCAATACGGAGCTTGTCTGATCGCTTCATTGCGGCAGGTCGAGAACGTTCCTTGCGCGGATCGCCGCGGCGCCCCAGCAGTTTTCCAGTGGTCTCACATGAGATGTGCCGCCGCGCCCGGTGCCGGCGTTTTCCGTACGCGCTGTTTTTTCGGATCGTTGGCGGCAACCTGCAAGTGATCGCGTGCTTCCACGGCGCACGCATGACCCGCCCGATCCGGCAGCGGCGCTCCCTAGGCGCGTTATGCCGGTCGTGAAACGACTCGAGGCTGCCAGCACCGGTCTCGGATCGGTAAAGGCCGGCGAGCTTCCTTGCCGGCCGGCTGGAGGACATCGGCCCCAGGCGCTCAATGCGGTCGAGTAGCGCTATCGCCGGCATGACCGATAATTTGCGCTCGCCCAACGCTCGACGTCCGAGTTCGAAGGCGTCGGCTGGCCAAGCGGCCACGCGAAGCGGCGCTGCCGATCATCGATCCGCACAATCATTTCTGCGAGCCGCTCGCAGCTGCGGGCGGTATCTGCCGCCGCAGCTGCTCAGCCGCATCGGGCGCCAACTCTGTTTCTGCAAACGCCCGCAACATCGTCTCGAACCGGAATTCAGCATTGCCGACCGCCAGCCGACGAGTAGAGGAAGCCCATCATGTCCGCCGGTTGTGTCTCGAAGTTCTGCGCACCCTCCGGGAGCACTACCCAAGGCTGCTTGCTGCGGGTCCAGAAATGCACAGTCGGACGCGGCCACGAGGTGTCGTCCAGGGTGCCGGCTCGCACGTTCCGAACGGTGGAGCCAGGCCTTGGGCCGGGGGAGATCCGACGACCCGCATTCCGGACATACCCAGCGGGTTGTCACACGTCCGCTGTCAGCTGTGCGCTCGATTACGCGCGGCTCCCCCGCAACAAGGCGAAAAGCGTCAGCCTGAAGCACGATCGCCATCGAGAACGCGCTGCTGGTCATGCGTTGGCAGTCCGTGCAGTGACAGGTGTAGACCATGTAGGGCGCTTGGGTGATCTCGTAGCGGAGCGCTCCGCACTGGCAACCACCGGAGCTTCATCGGACCAAACCTCCTCTGTTCGATTGGGATATTCGCCGATTGGTTCGAGACGATATCGCTCTACCCTTCGGCCTGCCAGCGGAAGCGTTGAAATAGGCGCGGCAGGCAGGCGAATGACCGCTGTTGAGGCATGGGCATCGAAGGCCGGCCAAATCGGGGACGGCAGCTCGCCACCCGATCCGGCATTTTCAACGGTGTGATCGCGAATGACGGCTCAGGGGCATTACCGGTCGCTCTGTCTCCTCAAGCGGCGCGGGAGCCTTAATCGAACGTATGAGAACACACATGCAGACACTCTTTATCGAAACTACGGCCATCGGAGGCCTCACGTGCCGGTCGCGCGATTGCCTTGCCCCGTCCTATTCCCGGTCCAGAAAACCGGTTTCGGCAGGCATCGGCGAACCCTGAGCCGGCGGCGCTTGGGGTAAACTCGCGGGCATCGGCGCCGTCGGCGGGTGCGTGTTTTGCGATGAAGGAGTTGCTGTCGCCGGATCTCGATCGGATGAAACAGGGAGAACAGGTGGGCTTGCCGGCGAGGGGTTGGCCCCAGCGCTCTTGATTCTCGTCTGCGCGGGAATGACGATAACGCCAGCGATAGGGCTCTGAGGGGGTGACATGACTGGGGATGCGAGGGGCGAGTATGCGGGCCTTGCCTACCGCAACGACGCCGGGTTGAAGGCGTGGCTGGCCAAGCGGCCGACGGAGGCGGCGCTGGAGCCGGATCTGCCGATCATCGATCCGCACCATCATTTCTGGGAGACGCCGCAGCGCGGGCGCTACCTGCTGCCGGAACTGCTCGACCGACATCGGCGCCAACTCTGGTTCTGCGAACGCCCACAACATCGTCTCGACCGTGTTTCTCGAATGCCGCTCGATGTACCGCAAAGACGGCCCGGCCGAGATGGCGCCGGTCGGCGAGGTCGAATTCGTCAACGGCATCGCGGCGATGAGCGCGTCGGGCGGCTACGGCCCGTGCCGCGTCGCCGAGGCGATCGTCGGCCACGCCGATCTGACCCTCGGCGCCCGCGTGCGCGAGGTATTGGAAGCCGAGATCCGGGTCGGCGGCGGGCGTTTTCGCGGCATCCGCCACGGCGTCTCGTGGGACGGCAACGAGGCGATCCAAAAGTTCGCAACCCGGGTCGTGCCGCCGCATCTGGTGCGCGACGCCAAATTCCGCGAGGGCTTCGCCCAGCTCGCCCCGCTCGGCCTCAGCTTCGAATCGTGGCAGTACCATCCGCAATTGGCCGATGCGATCGACCTCGCCCGCGCCTTTCCCGAGACGACGATCATCCTCAATCATGTCGGCGGCGTCCTCGGCGTCGGCCCCTATTCGGGCCGCCGCAGGAGATCCTAGCCGGCTGGAAGAAGGACATCGCCGAATTGGCCAAATGCCCGAACGTCGTCGTCAAGCTCGGCGGCGTCGGCATGACCTCGTTCGGCTTCGACTTTCACGAGCGCGAAATACCGCCGTCATCCGAAGACCTTGCCGCCGCCTGGCGCATGTATATCGAGCCTTGCATCGAAGCCTTTGGCCCTGACCGCTGCATGTTCGAGAGCAATTTCCCGCCCGACAAGCAATCCGGCGGCTACGCCGAGCTGTGGAATGCGTTCAAGCGCATCAGCGCCGGCATGTCGCCGGCCGAAAAGACGGCGCTCTACAGCGGCACCGCGGCGCGCGTCTACCGCATCACCGCCCCCTGACCGGGTTGTCGCGCCCGCCCGCTACGGCAGGGCGAGCGCCGGCTGGCGGTTTTCGGCGACGGTCACCGCATCGAAGTTCGACAGCGTGACCCCGAGCAGCCGCACGCCTCGCGCCGGCGGGAAAAGCGGTTGAAGAAGGTCGAGGCTGGTCTGCTCGATGATCGCCCGCGACGCGAGCGCCTCGCCAAACGATCGGCTGCGCGTGATCCGCTGGAAGTTGGCGTACTTGACCTTTACCGTCACGGTCCGCGCGGTCATGCCGTGCCGGCTGTATGCCGCCCACAGCTGCGCGAACAGGGGCTCGAGCGCCGGCATTACGTCTTCCCACGCCACAAGGTCGTGCACAAAGGTGGTCTCGGTACCGAGCGACTTGCGCGGCTGATCGGCCACCACCGGCCGGTCGTCCTCCGCTCGTGCGAGGTGATAGAAGTAATCGCCCGCCTTGCCGAATTGCGCCGTCAGAAACTCTCGCGCCTGCCCTCTCAGGTCGAGCCCGGTCTCGATGCCGAGATTCTTCATCTTCGCCGCCGTGACCGGCCCGACGCCATGGAATTTGCCTACCGGCAACCCCGCTACAAAGTCCGGCCCCATTTTCGGGGTGACGACGAACAACCCGTCGGGCTTGCGATGGTCCGACGCCAGCTTTGCCAGGAATTTGTTGTAGGACACCCCCGCCGAGGCGGTCAGCCCCGTCTCCCGGCGGATGGCGGCCCGGATTTCCTCCGCAATCGCAGTCGCCGAACCCCGATCGACCAACGGCACGGTCACATCGAGATAGGCCTCGTCGAGCGACAACGGCTGAATGAGCGGCGTATAGCGCGCAAAGATCGCACGGATCTGCCGCGACACCGCTCGATAGACATCAAAGCGCGGCGGCACGAACACCAGTTCGGGGCATTTGCGCCGGGCCGTGACCGAGGGCATTGCCGAGTGCACGCCGAATTTGCGCGCCTCGTAACTCGCGGCAGCCACCACACCCCGCGGTCCGCCGCCGCCGACGGCGACCGGGACGCCGCGCAGCGCCGGATCATCGCGCTGCTCCACCGACGCATAGAAGGCGTCCATGTCGATGTGGATGATGCGGCGGATAGCGGGCGCCGATTCGATAGGGTGCGACATGCCGCCGTCGATGATATCACAAGGCGAGCCGACGCAAGAACGAAACGAGGCCGGTTGCCGCTGCCGGTATAATGGGTCGGGTCAGCGACGGGCGGTTGGGCCCGGTTGCGTCACGAACGGAGTGGGTCCATGCTTCCCGCCGCCGATAGGCTAACCATCTGCTTCGCCCATGTCGCGTATCGGCTGCATGAGCGGTTTACGGCCCTCGATACCGGCATCGAGAGCTTCGCCGTCCGCGATCCGGAGACTTTGGAGAAGCGAGCGGGCGAAGCCGATGTGCTGGTGATCTCCGGCCTGTGGCAGAACGGCCTTCTCGATCAGGCGGATAAACTCCGCTTCATTCAGTCGATCGGCGCCGGCACCGACCAGTTTCCTCGCGACGAGCTGGCGAAGCGCGGCATCCGCCTCGCCGGCGCGCGCGGCGTCAACGCCCGGGCGGTCGCGGAGCATGCGATGGCGTTCATCCTGGCATTGAGCCGCCGGCTTCCCGAGGCACGCGACAACCAGGCAAAACGGGTCTGGCGCGGCATGATCGGCGATCCGTCCCGGCGGGAAGACGAGCTCGGCGGCAAGACGCTGCTTATCGTCGGCCTGGGGCAGATCGGCGGACGCCTCGCCCAGCTCGCCAAAGCCTTCGATATGCGCGTCGTCGGACTGCGGCGCGATCCGAGCAACGGCGGCGGTGCGGCGGACGCCGTGCACGCGATCGGCGAATTCAAGGGCCTGCTTCCCGAGGCCGATTTTGTCGCGCTGACCTGTCCGCTGACCGCGGAGACCGAAAATCTCGTCGACGCCGAAGCGCTGGGACGGATGAAACCCTCCGCCCATCTCGTCAACGTCGCTCGCGGCCGGGTCGTCGACGAGGCGGCGCTCGTCCAGGCGCTTGCCGCCCGCCATATCGCAGGCGCCGGCATCGACGTGACGGCGGAGGAGCCGCTTGCGGCGAGTTCGCCGCTTTGGGGAATGGAGCATGTGCTGCTGACCCCGCACACCGCGGGCGAAACCCGCCGCTACGAAGACAACGTGATCGAAATCCTGCGCGACAATCTGGAGCGTCTCTGGCGCGGCGAAGAGCAATTGCGCAATCAGGTGGTATAGAGATCGGCGCGCCCGACAGCGCGCCGACCGAAGGAGACACTCATGCCGGCACCCTACGAAAAGCATCATGCCCAGCTCAAAGCCATCCTATCGGCGTGGGGCATGCCCGAAGACAACGCCGAGTCGACCGCCGACATCCTCGGCTGGGCCGATCTGCACGGGGTCGACAGCCACGGCCTGTCGATGCTGCCGGGCTATGACCGGCTGCGCCGCAGCGGCCGCGCGAACATGCAGGCCCGGCCCCGCATCATCAAAGAGACGCCGGTCTCGGCCCTGATCGACGGCGATGGCGGGCTCGGCCATGTTCCGGCAAAGTTTGCGATGCAGGTGGCGATCGACAAGGCCAAAGCGGCCGGCATGGCGATCGCCGCGGTGCGCAATTCGGCCCATTTCGGCGCCACCGGCTATTACACCCTGATGGCGGCAAAGGCGGGGCTGATCGGCATGGCCTGCACCAGCGCGTCGAGCATCCAGGTGGCGCCGACTTTCGGCAAAGAAGCCAAACTCGGCACCGATCCCTGGTCGTTCGCCGCGCCGACCGCGGACGGACCGCCTTTCTGCTCGATATGGCGACGACGACGGTCGCTGCCGGCCGCATCCGCAACAAGGCCAACGAAGCCCTCCCCTGCCCGCCCGGTTGGGTGCTCGACAAAAACGGCCTGCCCAGCACCGATCCGCTGGAGGCGCGCGAAAAGGGCGGATTTCTGACCTCGCTCGGCGGCTCGCCGGAAAATTCGAGCTACAAGGGCTACGGGCTGGCCGTCATGGTCAACATCCTCGGCGCGTGCCTGTCGGGCGCCACCCTGATTACCGACCCGATGCACATGAAGAAGCCGCAGGGCAACGACATCGGCCATTGCTTCATCGCGATCGATCCGGGGCTGTTCCGCGACCCCGAGGATTTCACCGCCGATGTCGGCCGGTTCTGCAACGATCTGCGGGCGACAAAGCCGGTCGATCCGGCCCAGCCGGTCATGGTCGCCGGCGATCCGCAATGGCAGAATGCCGCCAGGCGCATGCAGGACGGGATTCCGGTCGGCCCCGGCCTGTTGAATCAGGTGCGCCAGATCGCCCAGGCCTGTGCGGCGCCGTGGCTGTTGGATTGAGCCCGTCGCCCATTTCCGCATATCTCGACTGAAACTCCCGGGGCCGGCGGCGGTGTGTTGGGCAGCACAAGCAATACCGACAGCATCGCCATCGAGGGGCCAATACCGGCACCGGTATTGGCGCGATCTTCCAGCTGACATCTCGTTAGCGCCGCATCCCGCACCGGAGCGGAGATACGTCAGGCGGAAGAAACGGCGGGCTTCAGCCGGTTTGATGGTGGACGAAATCGACGATCAGGCCGAGTGCGCGGCGCGCGCTCGGCGAGGCCGGATCGCGGGCGATGAACGCGTGCGGCTCGCCGTCGAACTGGTGGAACGCAATATCGCCTCCGGCGCGGGTGTAGGCGGCGGCGAAGTTCTTCGCCATGTCGGGCGTCAGATTATCGTCGGCGGTGCCCTGCATGATCAATGCCGGCGGCAGTTCGACCGGCTCGCCGCGGTCGAGGATCGACTGCGGGCTGCCTTCGGTCATTGTCGCCTCCGACGGCCAGAACTGGTCGTGGGCGGCGGCGAGCCGGGTGTTGCCGCGCTCGATCACCGCCCGGTAGCGGGCGAGCGGATCGGCGACCGGCCAGCAGGCGATCGCAAAGCGCAGCTTGGCGTCGATGCCGGGTAATTCCAGCGCCGCATAGCGGGGATCGCGCGGCCGCAGCGCGTTGAGCAGCAGCAGATGTCCGCCCGACGAGGTGCCGAGGCCGCCGACCAGCTCGGCGCGGGTGGCAAACCTGGCGGCGTTCGCTTTCAGAAAGCGGATACCGAAATTGACCTCGGCGACAGTCTCCGGATAGCGCAATGCCGGCGGCATCCGAAAATCGATCGACAGCATGACGATGCCGTTGGCCGCGACATGCTCGCCGATCGCGGTGTTGTTGAGCCTGTCGCCGGCGGTCCACGCACCGCCATGCACTTCGAGGATTGCCGGAAACGGGCCGCTTCCTTCAGGGCGATAAAACCGGGCGAGCAGCGGGGCGCCGGCGCAATGAAGGTATTCGAGATCTTCGATATGGATCGGCATGGGGGACCTCGAGATGGGTTTATCGACGTCACGGATCGCGTGCGGCGGCTTCTATGCGGATCATATTCCGCCGTCGGGACGCTGACTACCGACCGCCGGAACGTACCTTTCGGCTGCTTCCGAGACCCTTCGCCGCGGCCGGAATGGCCGCACGATCCCCCAACTGATCCAAATCAAGGTCACCAGATCGAACTTCAGCTAAGAATATCGTTTCGGACGGCGGTCACAGCCGTCCCTTAGGGCAGTAGACCTGTCATGAGCTACAAAGATCTGCTGGTGGTGCTGGATTCGGCCGCGGATTCAAACGGACGCATCGATCTCGCCGTAGCGCTGGCCGAGCGTTTCGGCGCTCACCTCGTCGGGCTTCGTTCGGTGCCGAGCCCCACATTGCAGAGCCGTTCCGGATACCCCGATCTGGCGATTTTGGAGTCGGTTTATCGAGAATGGCGCGAAAGGGAGGTCGAACATGCCGAAAAAATGCGCGAGGCGTTTGAGCACGCCGCCCGGCAGCGCGATATTTCAGTCGAATGGCGCGCGATCGACGAGGGTCCGGAAGCCGAGCCGGCACTGCATGCGCGCTACGCCGATTTGGCGGTCCTTGGCCAGATAGACCCCGACAACGACGAGATGGCGGCGGTCCGGCCGCACCCCGAACGGGTCGCGCTGGCGTCTGGGCGGCCTATTCTCGTCGTGCCCTATGCCGGACAGTTTGAGACAATCGGCCGCCGCGTCGTCGTTGCTTGGGATGCGAGCCGCGAGGCGACCCGCGCGGTCAACGATGCGATGCCGCTGTTGGCCGCGGCCGAGCAGGTGACCGTGCTGACGATCGACCCGCATCAGGGCCCGGCCGGGCATGGCGAGATTCCGGGCGCCGACATCTCGCTTCATCTGGCCCGTCACGGGGTCAAGGCCGCGATCGAACGCACCATCTCGGCTGGCGTCCCGGCCGGTGAAGTGCTGTTGTCGCGTGCCGCCGATCTCGCAGCCGATCTGTTGGTGATGGGTGCTTATGGTCATTCCCGTGCGCGCGAACTGCTGCTCGGCGGCGTGACCCGCACGGTCTTGAGCAGCATGACCCTGCCGGTGCTGATGGCGCATTGACGCGCTTGTCGATCCGGACCGGCCGGCCGCTCGCCGCATCAGCGACGGCGGCAATGCCTTGCAAGCGGCCGGCTGGCTCAAAGGTCATGGGATCGGCCCCGGCGCGGCGGGCCGGTCGCCGCCATCGGATTTCAGCCCGGCGAATTGGGTCACCGTCGCCAGCGGCCGCCACAGATGATGCTCGGAGCCGATCGGCTCGGCCCGGCTGACCGCGAGGCGGGTCAATGTCCCGCCGTGCCGGGCGTGCCAATCGAAGAGCCGCGCCTCGCCTTCGGTGGTCACCGCGTTGGCGACGAGCCGGCCGCCCGGCGGCAGCGCTTCCCACAACGCCGGCAACAGCCCGCCGTCGCCGATGCCGCCGCCGACGAAGATTGCATTCGGCTGCGGCAGATCGGCGAGCGCATCGGGAGCGCTGCCGACGACCACCCGCAATCCCGGCACGCCGAGCAGCGCGGCATTGCGGGCGATGACCGCCGCGCGCGCCGGATTGCGCTCGATGGCTATCGCCGTCAGGCCTTGGCCGGCGCGCAGCCATTCGATACCGATCGAACCGCAGCCGGCGCCGACATCCCACAACAGTTCGCCGGGCAGCGGCGCAAGCGCCGCAAGCGTGACCGCGCGGGTCTCGCGTTTGGTCAGCTGGCCATCATGCTCGAAGGCATCGTCGGGCAGCCCGGGCAACGACGGCAATGCGCGGGTCCCGGGCGCGCTGCCGCACTCGAGGGCGATCGTGTTGAGATCGGGCATCTGCCGGTCGCCCCAATACTCGGCACATTGCGCCACCCGATCCTCATGCGCGCCGCCGAGATGGGCAAAGACCGTCAGTCGGCTCGGCCCCCAGCCGATCCCGGTCAGCAATTGCGCGACCCGGCGCGGCGTGTCGCCGTCCTCGGACAAGATCATGATACGGCGATTGGGGGCCAGATGCAGCCGCAAGCCGTCGAGCGGGCGCCCGAGCAACGAGATCGTCGCGCAATCGGCGAGCGACCAGCCGAGCCGTGCCGCGGCGAGGCTGAAGGCGCTCGGCTGCGGCAGGATCGTCATCTCCTGGGGTGGGAAGCGGCGTGCCAAGACGACGCCGATGCCGTACCACAATGGATTGCCGCTCGCCAAAACGGTGACCCGTCTGCCGCGGCGCGCGGCAATCATCTCGATCGTGGGGCCGAGCGGACGGCCCCATGCCAGCCGTTCGGCGCCGCCGCCGGCTCCCGCCGCAGGGGCGGGCACCATCGCCAGATGACGGGCGCCGCCGACCAGCACCTCGGCGGTGTCGACGAAGGCGCGCGCGGCCGGGCTGAGGGCGGCCAGGCCGTCCTCGCCGATGCCGACGACCGCGAGCCAGCGGGGCGCCCCGTTTACCGACGAATCAGCCGCGCCGCCATACAGCCGATCCATTTGGCCTCCGGCCCCCGATCCTCGATCCCTCGTCCATCGCATTTTTCGGCTACGCTGCAAAGCTCGGTAACACGGCAGGGTCGCGGCGGGCACAGCGAAACCGGGGAGCATCGGGCGTGACGGGTGACGCATCGCAGCGGACCGCAATCATCACCGGGGCGAGTTCCGGTATCGGGCTTTATACGGCGCTCGGGCTTGCCCGAGCCGGCATGCGGGTGGTCATGATCGGCCGCGACCGGGCCCGGACCGAGGCGGCGCGCCGCTTTGTCGCCTCGCGCGCCAGGTCGGCGCCGCTCGCGATCGCGCTGGCGGATTTTGCGGCGCTTGTCGAAGTCCGCCGCCTTGCCGCAGTGCTCCTCGCCGATTGTAGCCGGATCGATGTGCTGGTCAACAATGCCGGCCTGGTCTCGCCGAAATATCGGGTGTCGGCCGACGGGTTCGAACTGACCTTTGCGGTCAATCATCTTGCCCCGTTCCTGCTGACCAACCTGCTGCTCGACCGCCTGAAGGCCTGCACCCCGGCGCGAATTATCAACGTCGCCTCGGAAGCGCATCGCGGCAACCGTCTCGATCCCGGCCTACTTGGGCTCGGCGCTGCCGCCGCATCTCGGGATTGGACGATGATGAAGGCCTATGGCCGTTCCAAGCTCTGCAACATCCTGTTCACCCGCGAGCTGGCGGCGCGGCTCGGAGGCTCCGGCGTCACCGCGACTTGCCTGCACCCGGGCGTCGTCGCCACCGCGATCGGCCAGCGTGGCGGCGTTGCCGAACTCGGGTGGCGGCTGCTGAAGCCGTTTATGCTGAGCCCCGAGAGGGGCGCCGAAACTTCGCTCTTTCTGGCGACCGTGGCCGACCCGGCGCCGTTCAACGGCGGCTACGTGGTCCGCAAGGCGCTGGCGCCTCCAGACCCGGCAGCGCGGGATGACGATCTGGCGCGCCGTTTGTGGGAAGCAAGCGAGCGCTTTGTCGCCGAGGCCGGCGGCGGTGGGCCGGCGCCGCTCGGGCACTCGCCGGCCTAGCACCAGAGCGGTCGATCGGCAGAACGCGCCGACCGCGTCCGGCCGCAGGCGCAGAAGTCGAGATGCCGCCGCCCGTCCCTGCCGCGGAATAAAACCGGCGCGGGAGGGTCGTAGAGTCCACAACCCAAACGGCTGGGATCTGATTGCCATATGGTAGCGTTAGGGTTAAGTAGCTGTGTGCTGAAATGATGAGCACAAGCGCGTCGTTACTGGTTTGCGCAGCGCCCCGAAATTCAGCCGGCGTTTGGTGGAGGCGGCAGTTCGGAACGTCTTTGCGACGGCGGTTGGCTAGCGATTTGACCGCAGGAGAGGCAATGCCAGATCGGGCGGCCTTGATCGAGGCGCTCATTCCCGGGCTGCGCCGCTTCGCCGCCTCATTGCTGCGCGGCAATCGGGACGGGGCGGACGATCTGGTGCAGGACTGCCTGGAACGGGCCTTGTCGCGATGGGAACTGCGCCGGGCGGAGGGCGATCTGCGCGGTTGGCTGTACACGATCCTCTATCACCGTTTTCTCAGCGATCAGCAGCGCCGCAAACGCCGGGGGGTCCCAGACGCATTGACCGAAATCGCGGAAGCTTCGCTGCCCGGCATCGAGGGCGAACAGGACGCAGCGCTCGAACGCCGAGACCTGCTGCGCGCCTTTGCGACCTTGCCGGAGGAGCAACGGTCCGTGTTGCTGCTGATCGCGGTTGAGGACCTTTCCTACGAGGAGGCGGCGCAAGTCCTGGGGGTCCCGATCGGTACGGTCATGTCGCGGCTGTCGCGAGGCCGCGAGCGGCTGCGTCAGCAGCTCAGCAGGAACCCTCGCGCACGAGACCCTCACGCCAGGGACCGGCGCGCCGGCGGCGAAACGCCGAGGAGCGCAACGTGAGCGGGCGACCGGCAGCGGTAGCGGAGAGCGACCTCCACGCCCGCCTCGACGGGCAGTTGTCTGGCCGCGTCGCCGAGAGCGTCGATGCCTATCTCGCCGCACACCCCGAGGAACAGCAGCGGTGGGCCGATTATGCCGGGCAGCGCCGGGCATTGCGCGCCGCTTTTGGCGCACCGGCCGGCGAGCCGGTTCCGGCGCGACTGCGGGTCGGCCGTATCGTCGCCGAGCGACACCGCCGGCGGCAACGGCGATTTGCCCTGATCGCCGCCGGGATAGGCCTGTTTGTAGTCGGCGGGATCGCGGGCAGGACGGCCCCGGAACGGGCCGGGATACTGCGATGGCTGCCTGCGACATCCGCCGGCTCGGCGCGGATCATTACGGCCGACGCGATTTCCGCCTACCGGACGTTTTCGGTCGAGGTTCGCCACCCGGTCGAGGTCGATGCCGCGCAGGAACCGCATCTGGTGCAATGGCTGTCCAAGCGTCTCGGCCGGCGGCTCGTCGTGCCGGATCTGACCGCCGCCGGGTTCCGGCTGATGGGCGGACGGCTGCTGCCCGCCGAAGAGACCTCGGCGGCGCAGTTTATGTATCAAGACGATAAGGGGCAGAGGCTGGAGCTCTATCTGCGCTCCGGCATCGGCGGCGAAACCGCATTCCGTTACCAGGAGGATTCCGGCATCGGCGCGTTCTATTGGTCGGATCAGGGCTTTGGCTACGCGATCGCCGCCAAGGCCGACCGCGATCTGCTGCGGCGGGTCTCCGAACTGGTCTACCGGCAGACCTCCGGCGACAACGGTAAAGCCAAGCTTCCGCCCGTATCCGGGAAATCGGGCTGAACCGGCGAGCCGGGATCGACGCGCGGGGCCGATGATCCTCACTCCGGTTGCCGACGAGCATCTCGCCGCCGTCCTCGACCGCTTCGAAGACCGATTAGCCGGGCGATATCCGCGCCTTCAGTTTCGGCAGATCCGGGCGACCTCGGCGACCCGCGCGAGCGGCGTGCGAGCGCGGCGCCACCGCCGCACGGCGCTCACCCTGGCGCGAGCGCTCGGCATGCCGACCCATCCTCCGGATCGGGGAAGACTGTTCAACTGGGACGGGGAGGCGCTGAACGGTGCCACCGAAGCCTATGTGATCCTGCACGAGATGGCGCATTTCGTGCTGGCTCCGCCGGCGCGCCGCGGCCTCGCCGATTTCGGGCTCGGGCCCGGCCCGGATACGCTCGCCCGCACCGCCGCCTTGCGGGCCGCGAGGCTTGCGTTGGCGGCGCGCGAGGCGGACGAGGCGGCCGCCTCGCTGCTCGGTATCCTGTGGGAGACGCGGCTCGGCCAGCCGGCGCTCGCCTCGTTTCTCGATCAGAACTGGCTCGAAGGCCTGGAGCGCTCGGCCGCCGCCCATTTCACCGCCGTGCTCGAAAGCCTGCGGCGGCGGGGGTTGCTGGCGCCGCGGTTTCCGGCGCCGCGCCGCCCCCTTTAGCCTATGGCGCGCATTTCTGGGCGACGCTGCCGGGGCAGGCCTCGAACAGCGACCAGACGAAGTCGCGCCGGATCCAGGCCTGCGACGGCAGCGGCTTGGGCGCACCGACGGGGTTTGAGGTCAGCAGAGTGATGCCGTCGGTGCCGTCGGACTTGATCGACGACACCGCGTGACAGGAGATGCAGGACGCCTGCGACAGCGGCATCCCGACGTTTTCCCCTTCGATGATCGAGTTTCCCAACAGCCCGGGCCGGAAGAAGCCGGTCTGGACCGCGTCGAGATGGTAATTGAACCACTCGGGGGCGAGATTGGCGGCCTGCATGAGCGTCTTCAGTCTGCTGGTCTGCTGTGTCGGAAACGTCCCATCGGTCATGGCCGGGGTCGAGCCGAAGGTATCGATGCAGCCCAGCACCTTGCAGCGAAACGGATTGGTTGTGGCGAATTGCGGCTCGAACGTCGCCCAGATCCATTGACCCAGAAGCTTGGAAATCAAGTGCATCCCAGCCAGGGCAAAGCAGTTTCCATTGACCATCTCGACATGGATGCTCGTCGCAAACCCCGTCGGAAGCTTGCTGCAATTGGAACTGAACGGCTGTTTGGTCGACAGGTCGATCAAAGTCGAAGTTTGGATCCAGTCGGACTTGATCTCGACCGCCGGCGCTGGGAATTGGATGTCCACACCGCCGGCCGCCGCCAGCGCTTGGCCGTCCCGATTCCAGAAATTATTACCCGCGATGTAATCCTCGGTTGCACCGTTCTCCCGGACCTCCTCGCAGATCACCAGCTTCGGCTGGTTCTTGGGCGGCTTGCCGGCCTTGTTGCAGTTCTGGTCGGCGCCGCCCAGCAATCCCTTCACGACCGTTCCCAGATTCGGGTTCCTGATCAGCGTAAACGGGCTGCCGTGCAACAGATGACTACCCGGTGACAGCCCTAGGCCTGAATTCGGCACCCCACAGACCTTTGCTCGGGTCGGCCGGATACAGTTGCGCCTGTTCGATCCAGTTTTCCCAGACCACGAACGGATACTGGTTTTGATTCACCGGGCAAGTGGCGGCCACCCAGAGCTGCCAGGCCGTCTCGTCGATATTGGGACTGATTTTGGTCGGCGCCGCGCACGGATTTTGCGATGCGCTCGCCGCATGCGCGGCGCCGGCGCCGAACGGCGCGGGCAACCCGCCCGGGGTTTTCCAAGGCAGCATCGCGACGATCGACAACAGCGCTGCGACCGACGCTGCCGCGGCGCCCCTCATCGGCCTTTTTCCTCCGATCATGACATCGCTTCCTCTGAGCGTTTGCGTTGATAAGATCAGCCTGCTTGTGCGTTATACGAGATGGCCCCGACGTTGTCGCCAGCGAAAATTAACCGTATTGATCCCCGGCGACGCTGGGGTTTGCAAACCTACTGCGGCGCTCGTCAACACCTCGTCAATGGCGCCGCCGCAAATGGTCTCGACCGGTGCGGCGCGTTGCGCTCGAGACAGCCGAAGCGGCCCGAACGATGCCTGGCCGGATTGACAGCTCCGGCCGCCGAGGATTTGATCCTCGCCAAATCGCGCCGCGTGGCCGGCGCCCCGATCGCGACATCCCCCGAGACAGTGGAGGAAACGATGGAAATGCGAACGCTCGGCCGCACCGGGCTCAAGGTTTCGGCGCTTGGATTCGGCTGCGGCGCAGTCGGCGGGCTGATGGTGCGCGGCATGCCGGCCGACCAGGAGCGGGCAATAGCGCGGGCACTCGAACTCGGCATCAATTACTTCGACACCGCCGCGATGTACGGCAACGGCGAGTCCGAGCGCCATCTCGGCCAGGTGCTGAAAAGCCTGAAACCCGATCTCTACCTGGGCACCAAGGTGCGGGTGCCGGCGGTCGAGCGCAGTCGGATCGGCGCCGCGATCGCCGCCTCGCTCGAGGCGAGCCTCGCCCGGCTGCAGCGCAGCGAGGTCGATCTGTTCCAGCTGCACAACCACATCACCGTGGCCGGCGGCGAGGGCGATTTCACGCCGGAAATCGTGCTCGGCGAGGTCGTCCCGGCGTTCGAGCGATTGCGGCGCGAGGGCAAGACCCGGTATTGCGGCATCACCGCGGTCGGCGACACCGCCGCACTGCACCAGGCGATCGACGCGCAGGCGTTCGACACCGCGCAGGTCAGCTACAACATGCTCAACCCGAGCGCCGGATCGATGGTTGCCGCCGGCTATCCGGCGCATGATTACGGCAATCTGTTGGCCCATACCGAGGCCGCGTCGATGGGCGTCATCGCGATCCGGGTGCTCGCCGCCGGCGCGCTGAGCGGGGTCGAGACGCGCCATCCGCTCGGCTCGCCGGCGGTCGAGCCGATCGGCTCGGGCTCCAGCTACCGGCTCGATGTCGAGCGCGCCCGGCGGCTCGAGGCGCTGGTGCGCGAGGGTTTCGCCGAGAGCCTGATCGAGGCGGCGATCCGTTTTGCGATCAGCCATCGGGCGGTCTCGACGGCGCTGGTCGGCTATTCGACGCTCGAACATCTCGAAGCCGCCGCTGCCGCAGCCGAAAAAGGCCCGCTGCCGCCGGCCGCACTCGACCGCCTCAGCCGATTGCAAACCGCCTTCGCCGGCGAACCGCGATAAATCGGAACCATTTGCGATGGCGAATGTCGTAACGTTTCAGCCCGGCGGCTACCGCTTTATCGAGCATGCGTTCCAGTATTCGGGCGGAGTCGCGGCCGAGCCGGGGTTTGCGATCGAGCGGGTGCGGCTTGCCCGCATGCTGCCGCTTGCCGAGGGATTTGACGCAATCGAAGCCCATCTGCGGCGGCGCGGGCGTCCGCCCGGCGCCTTCTGCGCCTGCGAGCTGCGCTCGCCGGCCCAGTTCACCGATGCGGGGTTCGTCGCCTTCAACCGGCATTACGTGCAACGGCTGGAAAGCTGGGGGATCTTCCGCGACGAGGTCAACCCGGTGGCGCGCTCGAACGTATGCCCGGAGATCGGCCCGCCGGCGACGCCGTCGCTCTACGCCTTCTGCTGCACGGTGCCGGCCGAGGCGGGCCATGCCGGGACCGATTTCGTCGCCGCCGGCAGCGGCGAGGCCGACGGCGCTTCGGGCCCTTACGCCGAGCGGATCGTCCGGCGCGGCGACACCTCGCCCGAGGGCTTGCGCGAAAAGGCGCGCTTTGTGCTCGGCGCGATGGAGGGCCGCATGGCGGCGCTCGGCCGCTCCTGGACCGACGCCACCGCCACCCAGCTCTACACCGTCTTCGACATCTACCCTGCCCTCGCCGACGAGTTCGTGCGCCGCGGCGCCACCGCCCCCGGCCTCACCTGGCATTACGCCCGCCCGCCGGTCCTTGGCCTCGATGTCGAAGTCGACGTCCGCGGCGTCAGCCGCGAGACCGTGCTGTGGCAGCGGTAGGTTGAACCCAGCGAAACCCATCAATGCGCAGCGGACGGGCGCCGCGGTGGTTCTAAAGCCTCTCACGAGGCGCGGAGTTCGCGGACGCACCAGTCCATTGCGTCGAGAAAGCGCTTCAGCCGCTCGTCGGTCGAGAATGTAGCGATCGAAATACCGGGCCGCTTTGAAATCGCATCTGCCGGTAGGTTAACGCCTTCGATTTCGTTGAGCTGCCGGCGAAGCTCTTCTCGTTTTGCTGCGTCGTCGAATGGTCTTTTCATATACGGGAACGCAACCTCCACAGTGCCGTAGGTCCAGAGAAAGAGTGGGCTCGACCGGAACCCTTTGGCGGTGACAACCAAGCCGATGGAGCCGTCCTTACCGCCCCGGCCATAGAACGGCTCGTCGGTGTTCTTTTCAATCCATTCCACTATTTTTCGTGCGATACGCAGGACACCGAGACCATGCCTGCGTTCGAGGGCCGCGCATATCGATTCTTTATCCCACAGCCGCGACGTCGCGCGCGGTTTTTCCGCTGCGCTTCGTTCTGTCTCCCCGTAAAGCGTCGGGACAATCGTCTTGAGGCCTTCTCCCTGAAACTGTCGAAGCTCCAAAGCGAGCATTTCCGCCGGATTCATCTGCTCGTTCAGGAATTCGACGATCCGACGCAATTCGGCCGGGATTTTGTCCGCCACGAAAAGCATGCGGATGCGACCCGCCTGGAGGTTTGTCTTGACTTGCTGCCAAAGCACCTCCAGAGTCGGTATCTATAGACAATCGATCGCGGATTTCTTCCTCGGGGACGATCCCTTTTGCCGTACAGGCCTGTTCGAATTCGGCGCGCAGACGTTCCACCGGCAGATACACGACGGCATTGGCCGCGTAGTCCAACATTTGACCCACCACCTCTCGTCGTAGGCGGGTGTCCGTCTGCCGCTTTACCTCCACCAAAGTCGGCACGCCCTCCTGATCGACGAAAAGGTGGTCAAGCGACCATCGATCGGAACCGCCATCCTCTGCGGGAACCGCCATTTCGCGCTTGATCAGCAGCCAACGCCGCGCCGGTATGTTTTCAGATTGGTTTCCGGACAAAAGGGCCGGATATTTCTCCAAAAGCCGCTGAAATTCGTCCTCGCGGACAAACTCGCTCGGGGTTAGCGCCACCAGCCCCTGCGATTCGCTCAGGACGAACACGCCCATTGGACGGTCCTACGAACTACCACGCCTCGCGGCCGCGGGCGGGGCGGCTCACCTCGCGAGCCGCAGCCTGCTCGGCCTCGTGCTTGTCGAACATCGCCTTGGCGGCGGCGTTGCGTTTGGCGCTGAATTCGGTTCGGTTGTCGCCGCACCATTCATAGGAAGCGGCGCGGCTCTGATTGAGCCGGCTGAAATGCGGCATCACATAGCGCGCGTAGAGCTCGTAGGATCGCTTGGTCGCGGCGAAATCGGCCCAGTTGTGGGCCTGGTGCAAAAAGGCGCCGAAATCGCCCTGTTTTTCGTAAAGCCGCTCGATCAAGCGCGATCGCGTCGTCGGGCGTGCCGCACACGCCGTAGCGGTTCTCGACAAACCATTCGAGCGGGTCCTTCCCCGCCGGCACGATAAACCGCGGCTGGTTGTTGTTCAGATAGCCGAGATACCGTTCAAAGCCGAATTTGGCGTTCTCGTAGGCCTGGGCGCGGGTTTCGGCGATGTGGATCGGGCCGACCAGGCGCAGCCGCGCCGGGTCCATTTCGCGGCCGTGCTCGGCGGCGACATCGCAGGCGATCTGCCAGTTCGAGCCGAGCGCGTCAAAGCCGAACGGATTGGTCGCGGCAACGCAGATCATGCCGAGATCGTATTTGCCGGCGAGCCGCCCGCCCGAAGGAGTGATCGCGCTGACCACCGCGACCTCGGGGTAGGGCTTGGTGTAGGGCAAGAGGTGCAGCCGGCAGCCCGACATCGTGTACCAGTCGGTCTTCTCGGTGACGATCTCGCCGCGGAACAGGCGCAGGATCGCGTCGATCGCCTCGGCCATGCGGTCGCGCTGGGTCATCGGGTCGATGCCCATCATGATCGCGTCCGAGGCAAGGAGGCCCGGCCCGGCGCCGAACATGACCCGGCCGCGGGTCATGTGGTCGAGCTGCACGATGCGGTCGGCGACCATCATCGGGTGGTGGTAGGGCAGCGAGATGACGCCGGTGCCGAAGCGGATGTGCCTGGTGCGCTCGGCGGCAAAGGCGATGAAGATCTCGGGCGAGCTGATGATCTCGAACCCGGCCGAATGGTGCTCGCCGATCCAGGCCTCGTGAAAGCCGAGCCGGTCGAGCCACGCCATCAATTCGAGGTCGCGTTCGAGGCATTGCGTCGGATTTTCTTCGTTCGGGTGAAACGGCGGCAGAAAGATCCCGTGGCGGAGGTTGCTCAGCGGCATGGAAGTCCTCGCTGCGATTGGCGCGGCGCCGGCGCCGCGGCGTATCATCGGGACCGCATTATAGGGAAAGGAGACGCGATGGCGATCAAGCGCGAGAAGATTCAGCCGCAGGGCATCCATGTCAGCATGGTCGACGGCAAGGCCAGGTACACCCATGTCGTCACGGTCAGCGGCACCGGCAAGATGATCTTTGTCGCCGGCCAACTGGCGCGCGACGCCAACGGGGTTTGCGTCGGCAAGGGCGACATGCGCGCCCAGATCCAGCAGGTCGGCGAGAACATCAAGACCTGTCTCGAAGCCGCCGGCGCCGGTTTGGCCGACATCGTCAAGACCAATACCTACGTCACCGATTACGTGGAGTTCGCCAAGCACCCCGACATGAGGCTGCGCTATCTCGGCGCGGCGACGCCGACCAGCACGACGGTCCAGATCAGCCGGCTTGCCGACCCCGACGCGATGATCGAGATCGAGGCGATCGCCGTCGTCGACGATTGACGGGACGCCGCTGAAGGCCCCCGGTGGTTGAGGTACCCCGGCCGTTTCTCCCGATAACGCTGCTGCGGTCCGCCAGACTTGCGACACGTTCCCCCGCTTGAACAGAGGGACACCCCTATAGTAGGGTGCTCGACCGGTGGCGCCCGCATAATGCGTGTCGACGGAACAACATAGGCAACGGAGAGCATATGGCGCACTACCTGCTGATCGAATCGCGCGATCCGTTCGAGTCGCACGATGTGGCTTATTTCTATGAATTGTCTCAGGGCCTCGTCGACGCCGGCAACGACGTGACCCTATTGCTGATCCAGAATGGCGTTTTGGCGGCGCGGCCGTCGACCCGCTCCGCTGCCCTGTCAGCGCTCGGGCGGAGCGGCGTCAAGGTCCTCGCGGACGACTTCTCGCTGCGCGAGCGAGGCATCTCAAAGCTGGCCGAGGGGATCCTCACTGCGTCGATCGATGTCGTCGTCGACCATCTCGAGGCCGGTCACAAAACGCTCTGGCACTGAGGAGAAGACGATGCCCAAGAGGACCCTGACCTTCGCGCTGATGGATGCGCCGTACGAGTCGGCGAACCTGACCACCGCGTTTCGAATCCTCGACGCGGCGGCGCGACGCGGCCACGACATCAACGTCTTTGCGTATGAAGGGGCCGCGGGGCTCGCCTTCACCCGCCAGGCGCCGCACCCGAACCCCGTGCACGGCAAGAACCTCGCCGATGAGAACCATCCGACGACCAAGGATCAAGTCGCGGCATTGCTGGCCGAGGCTGCGAAGAACGGCGGCAAGGTCGACTGGGTAAATTGCGGCATGTGCGTCGACGAACGCGGCGTCAACGAGTTCGTGCCCGGCACGCGACGAGGCTCGCCGGCCGATTTCCAAACCTTCACCGAAGCATCCGACAACTCCCTCGTCATCCCGACAAAATAAGGCGCGACCATGGCCAAGAATTCGTTGAACATCGTCGAGTCGGCCTACCGCGCCGTGATGGAAGAGCAGGATGACACGATCTTGTGGCTGCTGGCCGCGATGCAGGGGGCGGGCGGCGCGCACACGGTGGTGCTGCGCGGCAACGCCGTAAACTACGCGATCGCCGGGCAAGGGTCCCCAGGATTGACGGTCGGGGAGTGGAAACAGACCCAAGCGCCAAAGATGGATCGGGACATCGTCGACCTGATCGAGAACCGCAAGATCCCGGTCTACCTCATCGAGGAAGATCTGGCCGAACGCGGCATCGAGCACGGCGAACTCGTGCCCGGGGTCAAGCTCCTCTCACGCAAGGCGTTGCCCGCGCTCTTCGCCGATTACGAAATCGTCTCGCACTGGTAGCAATCGGCGTTGGCCGCCGATCAGGCCAGCTGCACCAATCGCGATCGAGCAACAGCGGGCTGAAAACAGCGCCGTTCGAGCTCGCCCTGAAGCGTCACAGGAAGGTCATCCAACCGTCACCCGCCGGTAAATTTCGGCCGCTAGGTTCGCCGCCGCGGCCGAAATTTCACCACAGGGGACGGATATGCAAAACCGGAGGTTCCGAGGCGCTCCTCGAGGTTATCGACGCAAGCTGCTGGGCGGCGCGGCGTTGTGCGCGATGGCGGCCAACACCCTCACGCCGATCGCGGCCGGCGCCGCGACGATCGGCAAGAACGATGGCAAGACGACGACGCCGATCAAGCACGTGATCGTGATAATCGGCGAAAATAGGACTTTCGATCATCTTTTCGCCACCTACACACCGGTCAACAAAGGCGAGACCGTGTTCAACCTGCTGTCGGAGGGGATCGTCAAGGCCGACGGCACTCCGGGACCGAAATATTCGAGCGCCCCGCAACTTCAGGCGCAGGACAAGACGGTCTATCAGCTCAGCCCATCCGGCAAGACCCCCTATACGACCTTACCGGCGCCGTTGGCCGGCGGCGGTCCGCCGCCATTCGCGACGGTCGCACAGGCGCAGACCTACGAAAACGGGCTGCCGATAGACTATTACAAGTTCCTGACCACGGGCGCGGTTCCCCCGGCGATCATCGGCAAGCCCGACATTCGCATCATCTATGACGGCAAGGACGTCAACCACCTGCCGCCGGGTCCGTACCAGCTGACCCCGGGCGTGCCCTATGACGCTTACGCCGAAAGCCCGGTGCACCGCTTTTACCAGATGTGGCAGCAGTTCGATTGCGCCGCGGCGACAGGCTGCGCGAATGACCTGTTTCCCTGGGTCGAAGCGACGGTCGGCGCGGGCAGCAACGGCAAGCCGCCGCCGGCCGGCTTTACCTACAAGGAGGGCGCCACGGCGATGGGCTTCTACAATGTCCAGCAAGGCGACGTGCCCTATTTCAAGATGCTCGCCGACACCTATTCGATGAGCGACAATTATCATCAGGCGGTGCACGGGCGGCACCGGCGCCAACCACATCATGCTCGGCACCGGCGACGCGATCTGGTTCAGCGACGGCAAAGGCAACCCGCTCGTGCCGCCGCACAATTGCTCGTCGCCAAGGGCAGCAAGAACGCCGGGGTCGTCGACGAGGTCGAGGATCCGAACCCGCTGAAGGGCACGAATAATTGGTATAAAGAGGACGGCTACGGCGGCGGCTCGTTCGGCTCGCCGTCTTATGGCGGCGGCAGCTACACCGACTGCGCCGATCCTACTCAGCCGGGCGTCAAGCCGATAGTCGACTTTTTGAAGGCGATGAAGGTCAAGCCGAATTGCGCCTCGGGGCACTATTACCTTATCAACAATTATAATCCGGGCTATTTCGGCGACGGCAGCAGCGCCTATGCGAGAATCGGCAATCCCGGCAACACCGTCTTTACGGTGCCGCCATCGAGCGTCAGAGACATCGGCGACGAATTGCTGGAAAAGAAGATCTCGTTCGCCTATTTCGGCGACCAGTTCAATGCCTACCTCGCCAATCCTTACAACAATTACGTTACGCCGGACAACACCTATTGCAACATCTGCAACTTCTTCCAGTACTCGACCTCGATCATGACCAACTCGGGCGTGCGGAAGGAGGCGCTGCAAGACACGCTCGATCTCTACAATGACATCGCGAGCGGCAATTTGCCGGCGGTGTCGTTCGTCAAGCCGAGCGGCTATCTCGACGGCCACCCGGCTTCGTCGAAGCTAAATCTCCTCGAAGGTTTCGTCAAAAAAATCGTCGATCTGACCAAAGCAAACAAAGCGCTGTGGGCCGGCACGGCGATCATGATCACGATGGACGAAGGCGGCGGGTATTACGATTCGGGCTATGTGCAGCCGCTCGACTATTTCGGCGACGGCACCCGCATTCCGATGATCGTGGTCTCGCCGTTCAGCGCCGGCGGCCACATTTCGCACACCTACACGGATCACGTCTCTGTCCTGAAGTTCATCGAGGCGAATTGGAATTTATCGCCGCTGACCTCGCGCAGCCGCGACAACCTGCCCGACCCGATCACCGGCGCCGACCCCTACAAGCCGACGAACGGGCCGGCGATCGGGGACCTGATGGATCTGTTCGCCTTCAAGAAGTAGCTCTATCGGCGGGTTTCTTCCCGCCCGACGGACCGTTCTTTCCGCGCCGGTCTCGTTTACGGGACCGGCGCTTTTCTCGTCAGACTAGGGGGTGTCGTCAATTGAGCCAGATGGTAGCGGCAGCGAGGTGGATGGCGGCGAGGAAATTTCTGGGAGTTTTGTCGTAGCGTGTGGCGATTGCGCGGAACTGTTTGAGCTTGCAGAAGAAATTTTCGATCAGGTGGCGCGCCTTGTAGAGCTCCCGGTCGAATGGGCGGGGCATGACCCGGTTGGAGCGGGGCGGGATCACGGCTGATTTGCCGGCGGCAGCCAAGCGCTGGAGAACACGGGCATCAGCATCGAACGTAAGCATGCGGTGAACCCCGCAGGCGAGGTCAGTCGGCCGGTTTGACCTGCGGCGGCGCGCGGCCAGCGTTTCGTTCGTCGGCGATGATCTGGCGCAGGTTTTCGATGCCGTCTTTGGTGAAGGCGGGTACGCCGTCCTCGCCGACGCCGTAGACCCAAAGGCAGCCGTCTTCCGGGAACATGTCGGTCGACAGTTCGAAGAGCCAGTCTTCGTCCTCGCCGATCTGGTTGGCGACATAGCCGATCGTGAAGACGTGGGCGATGGCAGCCATGATTAGGCTGCCTGACTTTGCGGCGCCGAGCGTGGCCGCCAGTTCCACGGCAGCAGTTCATCGAGCCTGCGGGCCGGATGCTCGGCGATCCGGGCCAGGACATCGCCCAGCCAGGCCTGCGGGTCGACATTGTTCATTTTGGCGGTGACGACTAGGCTGTACATCGCCGCGGCTCGCTGTCCGCCACGGTCGGAACCCGCGAACAGCCACGATTTTCTGCCCAGGGCAATGCCACGCAGCGCTCGCTCGGCGGCATTGTTGCTGAGGCAGATGCGGCCGTCGGCGAGGAACCGGGTGAACGCCGGCCAGCGCTTGAGCATATAGTCCATCGCCTTGGCGAGATCGTTGCCGCGCGACAGTTTGGGCCGCTGTTCACGAAGCCAGCTTTCTAGATCGGCCACCAAGGGTGCGCTCAGTTCCTGCCGGACTGTCCGGCGCTGCTCGGCGCTGTGGCCGTTGATCGCGCGCTCGATGTCGAACAGCGCGTCGATGCGCCGGACCGCTTCCAGCGCCAGCGGCGAGATCACGCTGGTGGCGTTGCCCAGTGCTTTGCGGCGGGCATCGGCGACGACATCGGCCATGACAAAGAACGGCCGGCGGGCATGCACCCAGCACGCCGCCTCGATGAGCGGGCCCGGCTTGCGGTCGGCCTCGTAGAGCTTGTTGTATCCGGCGTAGGCGTCGGCCTGGAAGATCCCGGCATAGCCGGCCAGATGCGCCTGTGGATGATCGCCGCCCCGATCGCGCGAGTAATAGAACATCGCCGCCGGCGGCGCCGGCCCGCCAAACGGCCGGTCGTCGCGCACGTAAACCCAACATCGCCCGGTATGGGTCTTGCCCTTGGCCAGGACCGGCACGGTGGTGTCGTCGCTGTGCAATCGTTCGGCGGCGAAGACGTGGCGCTCGATCCGCCTGATCAGCGGCGCCAACGCCGCACAGCAGCCGCCCACCTGGTCGGCCAGCGTCGACAGGCTCAAGGGCACGCCCTCGCGGGCATAGCGATCGGCCTGGCGGTTCAGCGGCTGGTGCTGTCCGAATTTCTCGAACAGGATCATCGCCAGCAGGCTGGGCCCGGCCCAGCCCCGAGCCAGCACATGGAACGGCGCCGGCGCTTGGCTGATCCTCTCGCAGTCGCGACAGGTGAATTTCTCACGAACATGCTGGATCACCTTCCATTGCCGCGGAATGGTCTCCAGCGTCTCGGTGATGTCCTCGCCCAGTTTGCGCAGGCGCGGACTGCCGCAGCACTGGCACACCGTCGGGCCCGGCTCGACCACCCGCTCGCGCGGTAGATGCTCGGGGAAGGGCTGGCGCGCCGGACGTTTACGGGTAAAGGCCACCACATTGGTGGTCTGGGCCACGGCGCGCTCGGCGGCGATCTCGTCCTCAGCGGCCGAACTCTCGAGCTCCTCGAAGGCCAGCTCGATCTGGTCGAGCAGGTGCACGGTGCGTTCCGAGCGCTGGCCATAGAGCTCACGCGTCAGCTTGGCGATCTGCAACCGCTGATGCGCGATCAGGGCTTGATCGTCGGAAGCCTTGGCCTTGGCCACCGCCAGTTCGGCCTCGACCCGCGCCGCTCTTTCGCGCTCTGCGATCAGCGCCTCCTGCAGCGCGGCAATGTCGTCGGGGAGGTCATCAGCCGTCGTCGTCACGAACCCGATTATCCCACATCAGCGGGTCCGAGCGCTCCTCAACCAAAGGGTGAGTCAATCGGCCGCAGCCTCAGCCGGCGACCTCCGGACGCCAGGTGCGAACCGGGTTTCGCCAGTCGATCCCGTCGAGCATGTAGGCCAATTGCGCGGCACTGATCGCAACGATTCCGTCCGCCGGCGACGGCCAAATGAAGCGGCCACGCTCCAGTCGCTTGGCGTACAGCGACATGCCGATGCCGTCATGCCAAACGATTTTGATCAGGTCGCCTCTGGCACCTCTGAAAACGTAAAGATCGCCGGCATGCGGATCGCGGCCGAGCACCTGCTGCACCTGCAACGCCAGCCCGTTCATACCTTTCCGCATGTCGGTTCGGCCGACCGCCAGCCACACCCGCACGCCGCTGGGAACCGGGATCATCGCCGCGCCAGAACGTCGAGCACCCGTTCCAATGCTGCCGCGTCGACGTCGCGGTCGACGCGAACCCGGCGACCGCTCGCCAGCTCGATCTCGATCAGCCCCGCTTTCTTGCGCCGCCGGCGTCGCGGGGCATCGTTGACCGCCGCGGGCTTGTCCTCGAGAAGCGGCACCGGCAGCGGCGCCACATCCTTGGTGATCTCGACCGCCACGAACGACGGCAGCTCCGAGGCGCCCGGCACGCCGATCACCCCAAGCTCAGCCAACCGGCGCCACTTGTATACCTGTGCCGGCAATAGCCCGTGGCGGCGCGCGACCTGTGACAGGTTTGCTCCGGGCGCCATCGCCTCAGTCAGGATCGCGAGCTTCTGCTCGACACTGAACCGGCGCCGCCGTTCCACGCGCCCCAGCAACTCGGCAGTCGGGTAGGACATAGATCTTGCGCTATTGCTAGCTCCAGTTCCAAGCCAGCATCCGGCATCCGTACCCCACCGACCGCAAGACGGCCCTCACCGTAGGGAAACCATCGAACGCCCGGTCGGCGATCAGCAGATCGGCGGCCAGATACGGCAGCAGCGCGTCGGCACCGGCCAGGTCGTGCACCTGTCCCGGCGTCAGCAGGAAGCGCAACGGCCTGCCGAGAGCGTCGACCAGAGCGTGGATCTTGGTGCTCAACCCGCCGCGGCTGCGGCCGATGGCGTGGTCGTCATGTTTTTTTTGGGGCGCCGGCGCTGTGCTGATGGGCGCGCACGATGGTGCTGTCGATCATCGCGTATTTATTGTCGGCATCGGCCGCCAGATGGCGAAAGACCCGTCTCCCAGACCCCGCTCTTGGCCCAGCGGCTGAACCGCCGATGGGCGTTCTTCCAATCGCCGAAGCGTTCCGGCAGAGCCTGCCCCTGGCCCGACCGGGGGTCGCGCCACGGTATTCCGGCGCGATATCGATAGAGTACCGCTTCGACAAAGCGGCGATTGTCGCGGGCGGTTACCCCGACATCACCCGGTTTGCCGGGCAGCAGGTCTTTGATCCGTTGCCACTGATCATCACCCAGTTGATAGCGAGTCATGCGTTAGCCCTGTTGCAAGCTGACTCCGCATGATTCACACAAATCATTGCCAAGGTAAACTCTTTTTACTATATGCCTCCTCCCCATGGACTCGCTTTACGTGCAACCTTGCAATAATTGACGACACGCCCTAGTCCTGATGTTAATGATCAGCCGCGGGGTGCCCTGCGGATCGCGCGCCGGTCGCGCTCGCGGAACCCAGGAAATCGCCGGCGTCGCTTTTCCGCAGCGGCTCGCATTCGGGCACGGGCGAGAGCCGGCAAGAGCCGCATAAGCTCAACCAAGCGCGAGTTTTGGACGGACCCAGTCGGCAAGGCGGCGGATCGCAGCATCGGCTTCGGGAGCAGTGCCGGCCAGGAATTGGAAGACGTGCTGCATTTCCGGCACGACATCGAGCGTCACATCGACGCCGGATTTGCGCGCGAGCTCCGCCAGCTTGCGGCTGTCGTCGAGCAACGTCTCGTCGGCGCCGGTCTGGATGTACATCGGCGGCAGACCCGCAAGATCGGCGTGGAGCGGGTTGGCGAGCGGGTCGCGCCGGTTGCCGCCCTCGCCGAGAAACATGCCGGCCATCGCCTGGATTATATCGCGGGAGACGAGGAGGTCCTTCTGCGCGTTCGTCTCGTACGTCGCGCCGGTTGCTTCCATGTCGAGCCAGGGCGACAGCGGCATCGTCGCGGCCGGCAACGCCAGGCCCTGTTGGCGGGCGCGCAGGATCGTCGTCACCGCAAGGGCGCCTCCCGCCGAGTCGCCGATCAACGCGACATGGCCCGGCCGGATACCCTGATCGAGCAGCCATTTGTAGCTCTGCGCCATGTCGTTGACCGGGCCGGGATGGACGTTCTCGGGCGCGCGTCGGTAATCGACTATCAAAGCGCGGCAGCCGATCGCCTTGGCCACATGCGCATAGGTCTTGCGGTGGGTATACATCGACGCGGCGACGTAGCCGCCGCCATGCGCACAAAGCAGCACGCGGTCCTGTGCGCAGCCTTTCGGCGCCGCCCACATGGCCGCGATGCCCCCGGCATCGGTCTCGATATAATCGACTCCGCCCGGTTCGCCGGTGATGTTGCCCCAGCTGCTCGAACATGTGGCGCATCTCGTCGAGCGGCATCTCCGGATTCGCCTGCAGCGCCGCCACCCACCCCCGGTAAAGCGCGTTCAAGACCTCGGTCTGTCTGCTCGCCATCGTTTCCTCCTCAAATCCGGAGGCCGGGCGCCGGAACGCCGGCCTTATCGGCCCTGCCCGACCTGGGCGACCAGATCGAGTCCGCGCGCCGGCAGCTCCACCTTGCCACCGCATTCGTTCGCGATCACCGGCATGATTTCCTCGGAGAAGATCTGCATTTGCTCCTCGATCTCTTTGGACTCGAAGCCGCCGAGCTCGAACCAGCCGAGGAAGCAGAAGTCGTCGTAACCGCACTCCCTGCGCATTTTCATTATCGTGTCGATGACGTACTGCTTGGAGCCGTGGATCGCGACTTCGCGGTCGCGGAGCATCTGCGCCGTCACTTTTTTGTTGAGGTCGAACATCGGCTCGTCGAGCCGCGCCACGACGGCGCCGAAGCCGAACGGCCCGTAATAATCGAACTGCAGCTCGATCGCGCGGGCCGCGCGCTCCAGTGCTTCCTTCTCCTTGCCGGGGCGGGTGATGTGGAGGTAGCGGCTGGTCATGATCCCGCGCCGCTTCTCGGCGTCCCAGCCGAACTTGAACCGGCCGCGATTGTGCATGTCGGGGAAACCCGCCTTCTCCGCTGCTTCGTGGTAGATCTCGATATTGCGGCGCAGGCGGTCATTGGGTTCGGCGATCATCACCCCGTTGATCCCGTGCTCGGCCGCGAATTTTAGCGACCGCGCGCTGGTCAACGGCTCCCATAATTGCGGGTGCGGCTTCTGTAACGGCTGCGGAAATACCTGCAACTCCTTCAGCGTCGTGGTGGTCGCCTGCACCGGATTACCGGCCGAATACATATCGGGATCGCCGAGGGCGAGCACATCCTCGAGGCGCCGTCCGGTCTCGTCTCGCTGGAAATAGGCGATCGTCTGTTTGTGATTCCACTTGGTGTAGCTGGGCGGCACCGAAAAGAACTCGCCATGATGCGAAAACGACGGTTCGGTCCAACATTTCTTCATGATCGCGAGCGATTCCTCAAACGCCTTGCGGTTGCGCTCCTGGTCCTGGATCGTCGAGCCGTAGGGCCGGCCAAGGGTTTCGTTCTCTCGGGGCTGGTAGCCGCGGCCGACGCCGCATTCGACCCGCCCGCCGCTGATCACGTCGAGCAATGCGATCTGCTCGGCAAGTCGTACGGGGTGGTGCCAGACGATGATATTGGCGGCCTGACCGAGCCTTATGCGCTTGGTGTGCGCCGCCACGCTCATCTGCACCATCAGGGGGTTCGGGCTCATCTCCGCGCCTTCCGGCTGGAAATGGTGCTCGGTGAGCCAAAACGACTGAAATCCGAGTTTTTCCGCAAGAATCCCCTGGCGCACCTGGTTCACCAGCGTCTCCTGGGCGGCGCGGTGGACCTCCGCCAGGGTGCCGTCATTGAATGTGACGCCGTCCTTGTCGGTGATGACCGGCAGGCTGGATGCGCCGTTGTGAAACAAGCCGATTTCCAGCATGGATCGTTCCTCCCTTGTCGCCCGCGCGAGGGGACAGACGAAGTTCGTCACCCGTTTGCCCGCGGCGATCGGGTGCAGCCTACTCCCGATCCAAGGGATGACGGAAGCGAGCCGCGGGGTGAATTTAGGGCTTCTTGGAGTGTACTCCCGGCAGCTCTTCCCGCCCCGAGCACAGTCTCCATCAGGTCGACACGCACCGCATCGGTCGTCGGCGCTGGGGTTTGGGGTTGCGTCTTGGGATACGCGAGCAGCCGGGAACCGGTGCTGCCGATCAGCCAGAAAGAAAGCCACCGTCCTCCAATCGAAGTTTTCGAACGTCGAAGAGATTTATTTCGAGCCGAAATTCCACCAGAGCACATCGAGCATCGATGTCTGACGAGCAAGGAGCTGATTGACGAACGAGACCACTGACGATAGCCTCGAACTTGGGAGCTTACCTTCTTATCAATGTCAGATCCGATCGGCTGGATACGGTGGTTGCCGGGGCTGCTCGCTCTGCGTCGGTATCAACCGAAATGGCTGGTTCGTGATGTCGCCGCGGGAATAGTGTTGGCGACGATGTTGGTGCCCGTAGGTATCGCCTATGCAGCAGCATCCGGCGTGCCAGGCATTTATGGACTCTACGCGACTATCGTTCCGCTGTTTGCCTATGCGCTGTTTGGCCCGAGTCGCATTCTGGTCTTGGGACCAGATTCCTCGCTGGCGGCCGTCATAATCGGCGTTGTCCTGCCGCTGTCCGGCGGAGATCCCGATCGCGCGGTTGCGCTCGCCGGCATGATGGCAGTCGTTTCGGGGATCGTGTGCATCGTGGCGGGCGCGGCGCGGCTGGGCTTCGTAACCGAGCTGCTTTCGAAACCGATCCGCTACGGCTACATGAACGGCATCGCGCTCACGGTGCTCATCAGCCAGCTGCCCAAGTTCTTCGGCTTCTCGATCGAGGCCGATGGACCGTTGCGAAAATTATGGGCCATGGCGGAAGCGGTCTACGGCGGAAGAGCGAACTGGGTCGCGTTTGCGGTTGGTGCGGGCACATTGGCGGTGATCCTCGTACTCAAGCGCAGCAAGCGCGTGCCCGGAATACTAATTGCGGTGGTCGGCGCCACCGCAATCGTTGGTGCCCTTGACTTGGCCGGACGCGCTGATGTTTCGGTCCTGGGCCCCCTACCCCGCGGACTGCCGGCGTTCTCGATACCATGGATTACCTACGCCGATATCATGCCGGTCGTGATTGGAGGTTGCGCCGTCGCCTTGGTCTCGTTTGCCGATACGAGCGTCCTCTCGCGGATCTACGCTGCACGAACCGCTACGACTGTGGATCCCAATCAAGAGATGGTCGGTCTAGGGGTCGCCAATCTCGCCGCCGGATTTTTTCAAGGATTTCCCATCAGCAGCAGTTCGTCCCGTACCCCCGTGGCGGAATCTGCGGGCGCCCGAACGCAGCTGACCGGGGTCGTCGGGGCGCTCGCTGTAGCTCTGTTGCTCTTGATCGCGCCCAATCTTCTGCGGCATCTGCCCGCCGCCGCGTTGGCCGCCGTCGTGATCGCTTCGGCTCTAGGCCTCATCGAGGTCACCGATCTGAGACGGATCTTTCGCATCCAGCGCTGGGAGTTCTGGCTGTCTATCGTCTGCTTCGTGGGGGTCGCCGTTTTTGGCGCCATCCCGGGGATAGGTCTGGCTATCGTAATAGCCGTCATCGAGTTCCTCTGGGATGGTTGGCGTCCGTACTCTGCGGTGTTGGGACGCGCGGAAGGCGTCAAAGGGTACCACGACATCACGCGCTATCCGGAGGCGCGGCAGATCCCCGGCCTGATCCTATTTCGCTGGGATGCTCCACTGTTCTTCGCCAATGCCGAGTTGTTCAAGAAGCGGGTTCTGGATGCGGCGGCCCAATCCCCTGCTCCCGTCCGCTGGCTGGTCGTTGCGGCAGAACCGGTCACAAGCGTGGATGTCACGGCGGCCGATACCGTCGCAGAACTGGACAATACCTTACACGAGGACGGGATCGAGCTGAGCTTCGCCGAGCTTAAGGACCCCGTCAAAGACAAGCTCAAGCGGTTCGGGCTGTTCGCGCAGATCGGAAAAAATCTCTTTTTCCCGACTATCGATGCCGCCGTCGGCAGCTACCTCGAGAGCCACGCGGTCGAGTGGGTGGATTGGGAGGACCGAGGCTATCGGGAAATCAAGACTGATTCATTATAATGAACTGGCTGCTGCTCTTTGTCCCGGTCGCGATTGGTCTCGAAGTTCCGGCGCCTGAGCGGCATCTGCTGGCGAACGGATCGGCGCCCGCCTCCCGGTCGGCCGGGTCGGGAAGTCCGAGGACATCGCGCAGGCCTATCTTTATCTGATGAAGACGGGCTTCAGCACCGGCGACACAATCGTCGTCGATGGCGATGCGCTGCAGGCGCCGCCTTAATCCGGCTGCGGTGGCCGGCGCCCGCGCCCCTTCTGCCTGCCCTACTATAAGATATTGGAAGAGTTCGGGGATTTGGTTGCGGGGGTAGGATTTGAACCTACGACCTTCAGGTTATGAGCCTGACGAGCTACCGGGCTGCTCCACCCCGCGGGGGTGCTGGCGAGGCGCCTGTGCCCTGGGGGCGGCCCTGGGTAGGGCGGCCGGCCGGGGCCGCGGCGGGGTTTGGCGAGAGTTTCGGGATTGGGCCCAGGGGAGATTGGGCCCAGGGAGTTGGACCCCGGGGGGATTGGGCCTGGGGGGATTGGGCCTGGGGATTGGGGCGCCTGGCGGCGACCTACTCTGCCGCGCCTTGAGGCGCAGTACCATCGGCGCAGAGGGTTTTCACGGCCGAGTTCGGGATGGGATCGGGTGCTTTGCCCCTCGCTGTGACCACCAGGCGGCCCAAGCCCCAGAGGACGGACCGTGGACGACCCAGACCCTGGAGGGCCCGGACCCGGGCCCTGGGCGACGCCGGGGTTGGGGTGGGGGTCGGGGTGTGATGTGCGGCGAGGGCGAAGCGTCTTTGCTGCGGGCGCCGGTGCGGCGGGTTTTGCCGCTGCACGCGGGCGGTTTGCCGATCAGGCGCGTTCGAGCGATTAGTACCGGTCAGCTGCACGGCTTGCGCCGCTTCCACCTCCGGCCTATCGACGTGGTGGTCTTCCACGGCTCTCGACGAGACCTGGTTTTGAGGGGGGCTTCCCGCTTAGATGCGTTCAGCGGTTATCCCGTCCGCACTTAGCTACCCGGCGCTGCGGCTGGCGCCACAACCGGTCCACCAGAGGTGCGTCCCTCCCGGTCCTCTCGTACTGGGGAGAGCGCCTCGCAAGTCTCGAACACCCACGGCAGATAGGGACCGAACTGTCTCACGACGTTCTAAACCCAGCTCACGTACCGCTTTAAATGGCGAACAGCCATACCCTTGGGACCTGCTCCAGCCCCAGGATGCGATGAGCCGACATCGAGGTGCCAAACGACGCCGTCGATATGGACTCTTGGGCGTCATTAGCCTGTTATCCCCGGCGTACCTTTTATCCGTTGAGCGATGGCCCTTCCACACGGGACCACCGGATCACTATGGCCGACTTTCGTCTCTGCTCGAGCCGTCGCTCTCGCAGTCAGGCGGGCTTGTGCCATTGCACTCGACAGCTGATTTCCGACCAGCCTGAGCCCACCATCGCGCGCCTCCGTTACTCTTTGGGAGGCGACCGCCCCAGTCAAACTACCCGCCATGCAGGGTCCCGGACCCGGGTAACGGGCCGCGGTTAGATGCCAGAGACGATGAGAGCGGTATTTCAAGGTTGCCTCCACCCCAACTGGCGCCAGGGCTTCCTCGGCTCCCGCCTATCCTACACACACCATCCCTAACACCACTGCAAAGCTGTAGTAAAGGTGCACGGGGTCTTTCCGTCTGACCGCGGGAACTCCGCATCTTCACGGAGAATTCAATTTCGCTGAGCCGGTGTTGGAGACAGCGGGGAAGTCGTTACGCCATTCGTGCAGGTCGGAACTTACCCGACAAGGAATTTCGCTACCTTAGGACCGTTATAGTTACGGCCGCCGTTTACCGGGGCTTCGATTCGGAGCGTGAACCCCTCCTCTTAACCTTCCGGCACCGGGCAGGCGTCAGACCCTATACGTCGTCTTGCGACTTCGCAGAGCCCTGTGTTTTTAGTAAACAGTCGCCACCCCCTCTTCTGTGCCCCCCGCCCCTGGTTGCCCAGGAACGGGGCCCCCTTCTCCCGAAGTTACGGGGGCATTTTGCCGAGTTCCTTCAACACCGTTCTCTCAAGCGCCTTGGTATGCTCTACCAGTCCACCTGTGTCGGTTTGGGGTACGGTCTATATGCCGGCGCTGTTTCCCGGAAGTCCCAGGCCGCCCTGTCAATCCATTAAGACAAGACGACTTTCGGCCTTCGTCACGGCCCGGCAGGCTGGGGAATATTGACCCCATTCCCATCGGCTACGGCTCTCGCCCTCGCCTTAGGGGCCCGGCTAACCCTGCGCGGATTAACCTTGCGCAGGAACCCTTGGACTTTCGGCGTGAGGGTTTCTCGCCCTCATTACCGCTACTCATGTCAGCATTCGCACTTCCGATGCCTCCAGCACCCCTCGCGGGGCACCTTCGCCGGCCTACGGAACGCTCCGCTACCGCTCCAGGTATCAGGAACCAGGAGTCAGGGGTCAGGATGAACGCGACCAACTGGCGTGGAGACCCTGCAACATCCTGCTGATCTCGACGTAGTCGGCGATCCACCGCCGTCCCGCAACTTCCTCGATATAGCCGAGATCGATGCAGTAGCGCAGCCATAGCTGCGTCTCGTCACTGCTGCCGATCGCGACCGTCAGGTACCGCCGATACTCCGCCGCAGAATAGCTCTGCTTGGCGAATCCTTCGGCGAGGTTGGCGCAGATCGATTTGCTCGACCGGCGGAGCTGGTCCGCCAAGGCAAATTGTTCGATCCGCGGCAACGCCAGGCTGGATTTATGGATCTCCAGCGACAGACGATAGGCACGTCGAAAGACCTCGAGGTCTTCGACCCGCACAATCTGCTCGCGCATCTGCCAAAACCCTTCCTGGAACCTGACTCCTGGTTCCTGACACCTGAAACCCGCAGCTTCGGTGCGTGGCTTGAGCCCCGTTACATTTTCGGCGCCGGACGGCTGATAGACCAGTGAGCTATTACGCTTTCTTTAAAGGATGGCTGCTTCTAAGCCAACCTCCTGGTTGTCTTGGCCGTCCCACATCCTTTCCCACTTAGCCACGACTTGGGGACCTTAGCTGGCGGTCTGGGCTGTTTCCCTCTCGACGACGGACCTTAGCACCCGCCGTCTGGCTGCCGATCTCCGCTCGCCGGTATTCGCAGTTTGGTTAGGTTTGGTAAGGCTCGCGCCCCCCTAGCCCATCCAGCGCTCTACCCCCGGCGGCGAGCAATCGACGCTCTACCTCAATAGATTTCGCGGAGAACCAGCTATTTCCGGGTTTGATTGGCCTTTCACCCCTAGCCACAAGTCATCCCCTGCTTTTGCAACAGCAGTGGGTTCGGTCCTCCAGGGCGTGTTACCGCACCTTCAACCTGCCCATGGCTAGATCACCCGGTTTCGGGTCTGGTCCCGGCAACTGATGTCCCCTCGCGGGGACGGGCGCCCATTTCGGACTCGCTTTCGCTGCGCCTGCGCCTAACGGCTTAAGCTTGCTGCCAAGACCAACTCGCTGACCCATTATACAAAAGGTACGCCGTCACCCAGGAGTCAGGACCAGGAACCAGGCGTCAGGAAGCAAACACTTCCCGGTTCCTGGTCCCTGATTCTGACCCCCGAAGCTCCGACTGCTTGTAGGCATCCGGTTTCAGGAACTGTTTCACTCCCCTCGTCGGGGTGCTTTTCACCTTTCCCTCACGGTACTGGTGCACTATCGGTCACTGAGGAGTACTTAGGCTTGGAGGGTGGTCCCCCCATCTTCAGACAGGATTGCACGTGTCCCGCCCTACTCATGGACCCTTGCTCCGGTTTCCCGTACGGGGCTCTCACCCGCTGCGGCGCGCCTTTCCAGACGCTTCCGGTACCAAAAACAAAGGCCGCTGGCCTGGTCCGCTTTCGCTCGCCACTACTCGCGGAGTCTCGGTTGATGTCCGTTCCTCCGGCTACTGAGATGTTTCAGTTCGCCGGGTTCGCCTCCCGCCCCTATGAATTCAGCGCGGGATACCCGCCAGGTTGCCCTGCCGGGTGGGTTGCCCCATTCGGAGATCCCGGGATCAACGATCGCTCGCATCTCCCCCGGGCTTTTCGCAGCGTGCCACGTCCTTCATCGCCTCTCAGTGCCAAGGCATCCACCAGATGCCCTTGATTTGCGCTTGATCGCGGCCCGCCGGCAAAGATCCCCTCAAAGAACCCCCGCCGGCCGGACCATACAAACCGCCGCGCACAGGGACAAAACCCGCCGGCGACAAACCCGCCTGGGCAAAACCCTGCAAAACACGGCGATCTCGCATGAAGACGCTTCTTCGGACAAGGCCGACGCCGCAACACCGGCCGCCCCCAGAGTTCGATATCATCGAACCCCCGGAAGCCAACCGCGATGCCGCCGCCGGACCATGTCCGCCTCGGTCACATCACAACTCTCGCTTCACCCTTCAATCATCGCCCCCGCCCCGGCGCCGCCCAAACCGGCGACGCCCCGACGGGGTCCTTTGAAAACAGCTTCTCCGAACGTCGCTCGCCCGCACCGCTCGCCGCGGCAAAGATGCCCGATGGCGGAGGCGCCCGATGGTGGAGGTGAACGGGATCGAACCGATGACCTCCTGCTTGCAAAGCAGGCGCTCTCCCATCTGAGCTACACCCCCCGTTTTCGGCTGCCAGGGGGCAGGCGCCGGCGACAATCTTCCCGCACCCTGCTTCCTGACCGCCGGCACCTGGTGGGCCAGGGAGGATTTGAACCTCCGACCTCACGCTTATCAAGCGCGCGCTCTAACCAGCTGAGCTACTAGCCCCAAACTCTCGCCCAGAGCCCTGAGCCAGAGCTGCCCCTCAGCCACCTCGGCCGAGATCCTCGGGCAGAGTCCTCAGGCGGGTTCCTGGAGCAAAGTCTCGAGGCGCGCTCGACGCTCGGGAGAAGGGATGCGCAGACGGCGGCGTATCAGGCGTCAGGAACCAGGTTTCAGAAACCAGGAACATGACGCTCGTTGTGGAAGATCAGGATCGGTCCGGGCCGCTCGCCATTCCTGGCTCCTGGTCCCTGGCACCTGGCTCCTGAATTCCAGAAAGGAGGTGATCCAGCCGCAGGTTCCCCTACGGCTACCTTGTTACGACTTCACCCCAGTCGCTGACCTGACCGTGGTCGGCTACCTCCCCAGGCAAGCCCAGGGTTGGCGCGCCGCCTTCGGGTCAAACCAACTCCCATGGTGT
>CAVPBN010000050.1:0-192500 GCA_963701815.1 uncultured Alphaproteobacteria bacterium | reverse complement strand
AGCGCATGGAGACGATCGACGACGAGACCACAGCGGCGGCGATCGATTTCATCGGGCGCCAGGCGAAGGCGGGAAAACCGTTCTTTGTGTGGATGAACACGACGCGAATGCATCTATTCACGCATGTACGCGCATCGATGCGCGGGCAGAGCGGCATGCCCGACAACGAATACGCCGACGGCATGATCGAGCACGACGGCGATGTCGGCAAACTCCTGAAGACCCTCGACGATCTCGGCATCGCCAACGACACGGTCGTGCTCTACACGACCGATAACGGGCCGCACATGAATTCCTGGCCCGACGCGGCGATGACCCCGTTCCGCAGCGAAAAGGACACGAACTGGGAGGGCGCGTTCCGGGTGCCGGCGATGGTGCGATGGCCCGGCCATATCAAGCCGGGAAGCATCTCGAACGAGATATTCTCGGGGCATGATTGGTTCCCGACGCTGCTTGCGGCGGCCGGCGACAGCGGTGTGCGGGACCGCCTCCTCAAGGGCTGGCAGGTCGGCGACCGCACCTTCAAGGTGCATCTCGACGGCTACAACCAGCTCCCCTACCTGACCGGCCAGCGGGAAAAGTCGGACCGCAAGGGCTTCATCTACTTTGACGATGACGGCCATGTCGTCGCCCTGCGCTTCGGCAACTGGAAGCTCGTCTTCGCCGAGCAGAAGACGCCCGGCACGTTGGACATCTGGGGCGAGCCGTTCACCTTCCGACGCCTTCCCCTGTTTTTCAACCTGCGCATGGATCCCTACGAGCGGGCCGAGATTACCTCGAACAGCTATTACGCCTGGACGATCCACAAGGCATATCTGCTGATGGCGGGGCAGGCGATGGTCGCGGAATTCATCGAAACGTTCAAAGAATTTCCGCCGCGCCAGCGCCCGCAAAGTTTCAGCGTCGATCAGATCATGGAGAAACTGCAGCAGCCGACGAGCGACTGACGGTCCTCGCATCTGCCGTTCTCCCCCGCGCCCGGATTGCCGATTGAGCGCGCTTTCGAGGCGGGCGATGACCCGAGGAGGGATCGCTCGCGAAAAGACGGTTCGCCGCCATTATCCAACCGATGATTGAATTCGTTATTATAGTGCCGATAGACGGAAAGCCGACGACGGCGCAGTTTCCGGCTTCCCGGTTTGTTCGGCAGCTTGGCGCCGGCGCCGATGGCCTACCATCAATTTCAACGCTGTCGCCCTGGGGTATAACCGGCAATGGCAAGGCTTGGGTATTGGCGGCAACTGGTGCGGGCGCTCTCGGCGGCGGTGACGCTGCTGGCGCTCGCCGCCTGCCGGACCGCAATGGTGCCGACCAACGCGCCCTTGCCGCAAAACGCGCGGGGGACGCCTGTCTACAGCGGCGGCTATTCGGTGTTGCCGATGCTGCAGCACCCGCACGGCGAGGTCCTGTTCGCCCTGGCTTTTTCCGGAGGCGGCAAGCGCTCCGCCGCCTTCGCCCATGGCGCCCTGCGCGGTTTAAAACAGATCCCGGTCGTCGAGGCCGGCGTCGGACGCTCATTGCTCGACGAAGCGGATTACATCTCCGCCGTCTCGGGCGGCAGCTTTCCGGCGATGCATTACGGGCTCTACGGCGACGAGAGCTTTGCGACCTTCCCGAGAGATTTTCTGAAGCAGGACATCAACGCCTATGTCTACGGCACATTTTTATTGCCGTGGAATTGGGAGTGGCTGGTCAACCCGTTATACGGCACCAACGACCGGATGGCGGAAATCTACGACCGGCTGCTGTTTCACGGCGCCACCTACGCCGACCTGCGGCGCCGGGGACTGCCGCTGGTCGCCATCAACGCCACCGACATCGCCTACGGGATCTCGTTCTCGTTCACCCAGCCCTATTTCGACCTTCTGTGCTCCGATCTGTCGAGCTTTCCGGTCGCCCGCGCGGTGGCGGCGAGCAACGGCTTTCCGGTGCTGTTTTCGCCGATCACGCTGACCAGCTACAACGAGCGCTGCGCCGGCGAGCGACCGCCGACGGCGGCACCCGGGCAATGGGCCGAGACGCCCGACGAGTTGTCGCGCCGTGCGCTGCTGGCCCGGACCGCCGACCGCTATCTCGACCCGGAGCGGACACGTTACGTGCATTTGATGGATGGCGGCATCGCCGACAATCTGGCGCTGCGCGCGGCGATCAACGGCGTCATCGCACTCGATGAGAACAGCGACGCCTTCCGCCGGGTCGCGATGACGACGCGTCGGGTTCTCGTGCTCAGTGTCGACGGCCAATCCGCGGCTGATCCGGCCCTGCCCAAACAGCGTGTCGTAACCGGCCTCGGCCAGATCTTCGGCGCCGTTTCCGGCACCCAGATCGACGCTTACAACTTCGAGACCTTGATCTTGGCCAACAACGAGGTGATCCGATTGGTGGAGAAGCTGCGCAGGGTCCGTTGCGCCCAGGCCCGGACGATCGAGGGGCACGACTGCGCCGATGTGCGCGGCGCCCTCGTCCATATTTCGCTGGCGAGCATTCCCGACCCGCAGCAGCGGCGGCGCCTGCAAGCGATCCCGACCGGGCTGACGATCCCCGATGTCGACGTTGATTTGCTCGTCGGCGCGGGCGAGACCCTGGTCCGGCAGAACGACAAGATCCGCAGCCTGATCTCCGACCTGGACAGCCGCACTCCCGACGCGACCGCACAGGCCGCGGGAAAGTGAGCCGATCGTCGGGGTCGATTGGCGCATCATTGCAGATCGACGGCCGCGCCTCGAACTGACTTGGAGCAAAGCCGGCGACCCCTCGAGCCGACAGCCTGCCGCGGCGCGGTTTCGGCGCCGAGCCGATCGAGCGGGCCATCCCCTTCGAGCGAGCCGGCCCGCAACGACCGGCCGCTGCGGCTTTGCAATGCGGCGACGGCAGCGTAAATCTGGTCCTGCCGAGCAGCGGTCGAGCAGGAGCGGGGCATGCGGACAGGGGCGGAGTATCGGCAGGCCTTGCGCGACGGACGGCGGGTCTGGGTCATCGGCGAGGGCCTCGTCGACGACGTGACGACGCATCCCGCCACCCGTGCGATGGTCGACGAGTACGTCGCCTGGTACGATCTCCACCTCGACGAACGCTGGCGGGACATCGCTTTCGGCCCGGCCGATGCCGCTGGCGTGCGCACGCCCTGGGCCTATACCGTGCCGAAATGCGCCGAAGACCTCGGCGGCATGGGCCGGTTTTTTGCGGCGACGACGTTTCTGAGCGCCGGCAACATCACCCATACCCCGTGTTACGGCCACATGATCGCGCTCGGCGTCCTCGCCTCGGTCAGCGAGCGCAACCTCTCGCCCGCGCAGATCGCCGATGCCTCCCGCTATCGCCGGACGATCGCCGAGACCGGGCGGTTTCTGACGTTCTGCGGCGGCGCGCCGACGATCGGCTATCGCCTGCGGGCCGAGCCGGGCGAGCGCGCCGCCTTAAAGATCGTGCGCGAAACCGACGCCGGTCTGGTCGTCTCCGGCAAGATCGGCATGCATACGAGCCCGGCCTATGCCGAGGATGTCTATGTCGGCAGCATTTCCGGGCTGCGGGTCGGCGATGACTACGCGACCTTTGTCGTGCCGGTCAACGCGCCGGGGGTCACCACGATCTGCCGCAAGATCGCCGCACGCCACGCCAACCCGTTCATGGCGCCGCTCTCCAGCCGGTTTGACGAACTCGACGGCCAGATGTGGCTCGATAACGTGCAGGTCCCGTGGGAACGGATCTTTCTGCTCGGCCAGTCGCCCGAGCCGGTGGTCCGCTGGCTGATCTGGCACCATGTCCATGGCTGGCTGGCAAAGGCGGAATTCACCCTCGGTCTGGCATTGGCGCTGAGCGACGCGATGGGGCTCGCCCGGCACGAGCAGACCATCGACTACCTGCTCGACCTGACGATCGAGGTGCAGACGGTGCGCAGCTGCCTGGCGGCCTGCGAGCGCGATCCGCGGTTCTCGCCGGACGGCTACTGCGTGCCCAACCACGCCCATCTCGCCGCCGCCGGGCTGGCGGTCCTGCGCGCCCGGCCGCGGATGGCCGAAATCCTGCGGATCGTCCCGGGTTCGTCATTGGTCGTCGCCCCGTCGGACCGCGATCTCGCCGCTCCCGAGGTCGCCGCCGGCCTCGAGGAATCGTTCGGCGGCGGCGGCTATACGGCATTGCAGCGCGCCGCATTGCTGCAGATGGCCTGGGATCACGTCTCCTCCGGGCTCGACGGCCGCGAATCGGCGTTCGAATTGCACGCCAGCGGCGGCGTCCCGGCCTGGCGCGGCCGCCTGCGCCATAATTTCGACGGCTACAGCGATCTCGCCAACCGCGTCGCCGGCGCGCTCGACCTGCCGATGCCGCAGATCGACCTCGATCATCTGCGCGAGGTGCCGTGGGCGCCGCGCCGGACGGTCGCCCCGCCGTCCGGCGGCAAGCCGTAGGAAGGATTTGCCGGTCAATCCGACCTTGCCCGTATATAGTCGCGACAGGCGAGGGAGGGAATTGGTCATGACGGGATCTCGAAGGCGGGCGATCTGCGCGGCGGCATTGCCGGTCCTCCTAACTCTCGCCGCAGCGAAAGGCGCCGCGGCCGGCGCCCTGGAACAGGTCGCGCAGGGCAAGGCGATCCGCATCGCCTACCGCGAGGATGCCCCGCCTTTCTCGTTCAAGGACAAGGCGGGCAAGCCGGCCGGCTTTATGGTCGATCTGTGCCGGGCGGTCGCCGAACAGCTTGGCCAGCAGCTGCACCTGCCCTCGTTGGAGGTAGTGTACGTTCCGGTCACCGCGACGGATCGCTTCGAGGCGATCGCCCAGGGCAAGGCCGAATTGCTGTGCGAGCCGACGACCGAGACCCTGTCGCGGCGCCAGCAGGTCGACTTCTCGATCCCGACCTTTGTCGACGGCGCCGGGTTGATGATCCGCGCTGACGGCCCGCGCAGTCTGAAGGCGCTGGGCGGGCGCAAGATCGGGGTATTGGCCGGCACCACGACCGAGGAGGAGCTGCGCAATACCCTGAAGGATGCCGGAACCACCGCCGATGTGATCCCGGCCAAGACCCATCTCGATGGGCTGGCGATGCTCGACGACGGCAAAGTGTCGGCTTATTTTGCCGACCGCTCGATCCTGTCCTCGCTGATCGGGCAGAGCAAGGCCCCGGACAAGCTGATGCTGGCCGACAATTATCTGTCGATCGAGCCCTACGCGCTGGCCCTGCCGCGCGGCGACGAGGATTTCCGGCTCGCCGTCGATCGGGCATTGAGCCGGATCTATCGCGGCGGCGAGATCGGCCCGATCTTCTCGCGCGCCTTTGGCGGCAAAGCCAAACCGAGCGGGATCGTGCAAACCCTGTACGTGATCTCCGCATTGCCGGATTGACTTACCCGCCCGAAGACCGGAGGGTCATAGGGCGAGGCGCCAACGCAAGGTTTCGCCGCCGCGGAAGACGGCGAGCGCGATGTCGCCGGCGCCGACCTGCTCGGGCACCGACAGCGGCTCGCGCCGCAACGTGATGCGCGCCTCGTTCGGCGGCAATCGGTAAAAGGCGGGACCGTTCAGCGCGGCAAACGCTTCGAACCGGTCGAGCGCATTCTCTTCCTCGAAGACCTCGACATAGGTTTCGAGCGCGCAGGGGGCGGTAAAGATGCCGGCGCAGCCGCAGGCGGTCTCCTTGGCGGCGACCGGGTGCGGCGCGCTGTCCGTGCCGAGAAAGAACCGCGCGTCGCCCGACACCGCCGCCCGCCGCAGCGCCCGGCGATGCTTTTCCCGCTTGGCGATCGGCAGGCAATAGAGGTGCGGTCTGATCCCGCCGGCGAAGATGGCATTGCGGTTGATGACGAGATGGTGGGCGGTGATCGTCGCGGCCAGGTTCGGGCCGGCGTCGGCGACGTAGTCGGCCGCTTCCTCGGTCGTGATGTGTTCGAGCACGATGCGCAACTCCGGCAGCCGCCGGCGTAGCGGGTCGAGCACCCGGTCGATGAACACCGCCTCGCGGTCGAACAGATCGACCTCCGGATCGGTGACCTCGCCATGGATCAACAACGGCATGCCGATTGCCGCCATTCGCTCCAATACCGCAGAGACGCGATCGAGATCGGCGACGCCAAAGGCCGAGTTGGTCGTCGCGTGCGCCGGGTAGAGCTTGACCGCGGCAAAGACGCCCTCGGCGTAGCCGCGGGCAATTTCCGCCGGATCGGCCGCGTCGGTCAGATAGCAGGTCATCAACGGCGTGAAATCGCACACTGGCCGGCAGCGCCGCCACAATCCGCCGGCGATAAGCCTCCGCTGCTGCGGCGCTCGTAACCGGCGGGACCAAATTCGGCATGACGATCGCACGGGCGAATTGCCGCGCGGTGAACGCCAGGACCTGGCCCAGCATCGCGCCGTCGCGCAGATGCACATGCCAATCGTCCGGCCGGCGCAGCGTGATCGCGTCCATTCTCTTCGCCCTTGCTGTTCCCGACCCCAGGATAGGGCGGCGCAGGCGGGCCTGCCATCCCGGAACTGCTCCGGTCGGCGGAGGCTCGCGTCCGTTTTCTCCGTCATTTCTTTACCCATATCAGGATAGATCAGCGGCGGCGGGGTCGTCATGGCCGGGCCGCGGCAGCAACCGATCGGCATTTCGGAGGGCGGCATGAGCGGATGCATCGTCGGCTGGGCGCACGGCAAATTCGGCAGGCATGACGGTCGGGATATCGAGCAGCTGATCGTCGAGGTGACGCAGGCGGCTCTCGCCGATGCGGGCGTCGCCGCCGCCGACATCGACACGGTGTATCTCGGCACGATGAACGGCGGGTTCGTCCGCCAGGAATTTCCGGCATCGCTGGTGTTTCAGGCCGATCCGGGTTTTCGCTTCAAACCGGCCACGCGGGTCGAGAACGCCTGCGCCACCGGCTCGGCGGCGATCCATCAGGGGTTGAACGCGATCGCCGCCGGCAAGGCGCGTCTCGCATTGGTCGTCGGCGTCGAAAAGATGACCGAAATCGGCGGGGCGCAGGTCGGCGACATCCTGCTCGGCGCCAGCTACCGCAAAGAGGAGGACGCGATCGAGGGCGGCTTTGCCGGCATCTTCGGGCAGATCGCGCAGAGCTATTTCCAGCGCTACGGCGACCAATCCGATGCGCTCGCCCGCATCGCCGCAAAAAACCACAAGAACGGCGTCGCCAATCCGCTGGCCCAGATGCAGAGGGACCTCGGCTACGAATTTTGCCGCACGGTTTCGGAAAAGAACCCGATCGTCGCCGGCCCGCTCAAGCGCACCGACTGCTCGCTGGTGTCCGATGGCGCCGCCGCCCTGGTGCTGGCCGATACCGCGACCGCCCTGAGCTTCAAGAAAGCGGTGATTTTCCGCGCCGCCGAGCAGGTCAACGACTTTTTGCCGATGAGCCGGCGCGACGTGATCGCCTTTGAGGGGCCGGCGCTCGCCTGGCGGCGGGCGCTCGCTGACGCGCGTCTGACGCTGGATGATCTAGATCTGGTCGAAACGCATGACTGCTTCACGATCGCAGAATTGATCGAGTACGAGGCGATGGGTCTGACGCCGAAGGGCGAGGGCGCGCGCGCCATCCTCGAAGGCTGGACCGAAAAGGACGGCAGATTGCCGGTCAACCCGTCGGGCGGGCTCAAATCGAAGGGCCACCCGATCGGCGCCACCGGCGTGTCGATGCATGTGCTGGCGGCGATGCAGGTGACCGGCCGGGCGGGCGGCATCCAGGTGCCGGATGCCTCGCTCGCCGGGGTCATGAATATGGGCGGCGCCGCGGTGGCCAATTTCGTCAGCATCCTCGAGCCGTTGCGCGCCTGATGGCGACGTTTCGGGCCTTGGTGCTGCGCGAGGAGAGCGGCAAGCCGGTCGCGCGGATCGAGGCGGTCGAAGAGGCCCTGTTGCCGCCGGGCGAGGTCACCGTCGCGGTCGAATGCTCGACCCTGAACTATAAGGACGGAATGATCCTGCAGGGTCTCGGCCGGCTGGTGCGGAGCTACCCGCATATTCCGGGCGTCGACTTCGCCGGTACCGTCGAGCATTCGGAATCGCCGGATTTTGCACCCGGCGACCCGGTGGTGCTGACCGGCTGGCGGGTCGGCGAAACCCGCTGGGGCGGCTATGCCGAAAAGGCCCGGGTCCCGGCCGGCTGTCTGGTGCGGCGCCCGCCGGGGCTCAGCGCCCGCCAGACGATGGCGATCGGCACCGCCGGGTTGACGGCGATGCTGGCGGTCATCGCGCTCGAACGGCACGGGCTGCGCCCTGGGGCGGGCGATGTCCTGGTCACCGGCGCCGCCGGCGGGGTCGGCAATGTCGCGGTGGCGGTGCTGGCTCGGCTCGGGCATCGCGTCGTCGCCGCGACCGGCCGGCCGGAACTGGGCGCCTACCTGACCGAACTCGGCGCCGCCGATCTGATCGAACGGGCAGCGCTTGCCGCAGGACCGGCGCGGCCGCTCGACAACGAGCGCTGGGCCGGGGCAATCGACGCCGTCGGCGGCAACACGCTGGCGACGATCCTGACCCAGCTCAAATACCGCGCTGCCGTCATCGCCTGCGGCCTCGCCGGCGGCAGCGATCTGCCGGCGACGGTGATCCCGTTTCTGCTGCGCGGCGTCAGCCTGATCGGCATCGACTCGGTGATGTGCCCGCGCGAGGAGCGCGTCGAGGCCTGGAGCCGGCTGGCCCGCGACCTGCCGCCCGATCGCCTCGAGCAGATGATCGAAACCGTGCCGCTTTCCTCGCTGCCGCAGATCGCGCCGAGCATCCTCGCAGGCCGGGTGCGCGGCCGGATCGTCGTCGATGTCGCCGGCTGAGCGGCTACGGAACTAATCCGCGGATTTTGGCCAGGGGTTCGACCAAAAACTATCGGGAGGATCGGCGGGGGAATTGGAGCGCGGTCTCGCGCGTTCGCTGAACAATCGGCCCCGGCAACGGGGCCCTCGGAGAACGGGGCATGAAGCATTCATCGACGGGGCGGCCGACTGGGCGGCGCACGATCTCCACCGCGCAGCGCGGCCGGATCGTCCAATGCGTCATCGTCGGCGGTTGGACGGCTGCCAAGGCCGCCGCGGAGTTCGATCTGCCGGAGCGCCTCGTCAAGGTCTGGGTCGCCGATTATCGGCGGCACGGCATGGCCAGTCTGCGGCATGTGCCGCGCCGGACGATGGCGGAAGAGATTGTTCAGCGCCGGCTGCTGTGGCCGGTTTCGGTCACGTGGCGCCGCTTGCGGAATGGGGTGCGCCGGCTGTTCGCACGCCGGCCGCGGGTCGAGCCCGCCGCATTGCGCCGGATCAACGACGATCGCGGCGGCAGCACGCCATCGGGGGGATGAGCGCTTTGTCAGCGCCCCTCTCGCCGTTTGCGCCGTGCCGGATGGCATAAATCCGGGTCTTGCGGCATAATCCAGGACCATCGGCGATCCTTGCTGGGGGCGAGGGCGCAGCGGGGGGTGGGGGATGGGGACAACGCCGGCGCGCGGCGTCGGGTGCTGCGGCTGCTCGCGTCTTGCGCGGTGCTCGGCTGGACTGTCGTTCCGGCATCGGCCCAGCTGTCGGCGGCGGCGCCGGTGGTGGCGAGGCCACAGCGAAAGCCGGTCCCGCCGGCGCCCCTCGCCATCGTCGTCATCGACCCGGGCCATGGCGGCATCGATCCGGGGGCGATCGGGCCGAGCGGCGTCTACGAGAAGGACATCGTCTTTCCGACGGCGCGGGACCTGGCGCGACAACTCAGGACGACGCATCGTTTCCGGGTCTTTCTGACCCGCCGCAGCGACGAGTTCGTGCCGTTGCGCGAGCGCGTGCGGCGCGCCCGCGCACTGCACGCCGACCTTTTCCTGTCGGTTCACGCCGATGCGCTGCCCAATGCGGCATTGCACGGCCTGTCGGTGTTCACCTTGTCGGCGAAAGCCTCGGACCGCGAAGCCGAAGCACTCGCCGTTTCCGAGAACAAGGACATCATGGCCGGCGTCAACCTGTCCGGCGAGCCGCGCGTGGTCGGCAATATCCTGGCCGATCTGGCCCGCCGCCAGACCGACAATCTGTCGCTGGCGTTTGCTCGCGAGGTCGTGGCGGCGCTCGGGGACGAAGTCCCGCTGCTCGAAAACCCGCAGCGCTCGGCCGATTTTGCGGTGTTGACCGCACCCGATATTCCGTCGGCGCTGGTCGAACTCGGCTGTATGTCGAACCCGGCCGAGGAGCGGCTGCTGCAGCAGCCGCTCTACCAGCGGCAGCTGGCCCACGGCCTCGCGCTGGCGATCGAGGCCTATTTCGCCGCCCGGTTCTCCGGCTGACCCCGGGTCGACGCCCGCCCGGAGCTTCGTCCGCTGCCGCGCCATCCGCACCGGCGGCACCTCGGCCGGCACGACTCGTCGCTGCAGTTCAGTACCGCGGCAAGCGCGGCTTCATCCGATTTATCGGAACTTACGCGGAATATGCCAAAATCGACGCCGCAACCGTTTAGGGATGTACGCGATGGATATTCGCCCGATCCGATCCGACGCGGACTACCGTGCCGCCCTCGGCGAGGTCGAGCGCCTCTGGGAGGCCGAATCCGGCACGCCCGAGGGCGAACGGATAGAGGTCTTGTCGACTTTGATCGAAGCCTACGAAGCCCGGCACCACCCGATCGCCGCCCCGGACCCGATCGCCGCAATTCTTTTCATGATGGAGCAGCGCAGGCTGTCCCGACGCGATCTCGAACCTGCCATTGGCAGCCGCGGGCGCGTCTCGGAAATTCTCAATCGCAAACGGCCGCTGACCCTACCGATGGTGCGCACGCTCGGCGCCCTGCTGGGCATTCCCGCCCACGTGCTGATCCAGCCTTACGAGACAAAATCTGCGGCATGCTAGTGCTCAGACGCAATCATACGATTCAGCAGTAAGAAAATGTAGGATGGGTTGAGCATTGCGAAACCCATCGCAAACGCCGACAGATGGGTTTCGCTGCGCTCAACCCCATCCTACAGGGCAATGCGGCTGAATCATCTGAATGCATCTAAGCACTAGTTGCCGTACCGCTTGGCTATATTGCCGGAGGTTGCCGCGCAGGCTGACGGCCGTATCCGGGACCTGAGCCTCGATACTTCCCTGCGCTCGAACCCCAAAAAACGGATCAAATTATGGCCGGGCGCATCGGTGCGCCGCCGGTCAGCCTGCTGGTCGTTCAGTACATGGACGGCGTCGAGCAGACGCTTCGCGTTTATCAGTGCACCCACGGCTTCGGCCTTCAGCGAAGTCGAGACCGCTACCGCACCATCCTCACAGGCGGCACCTCGGCCGGGACGATCAGCTTGCACCCGGTCGCCGCCTGGATCTCGCCGACGGTCACCCCGGGGGCGATTTCCTTCAGCATCAGGCCCTGCGGCGTCACCGCGAACAAGCCGAAATTGGTGGCGACGAGGTTGACGACGCCGCGTGCCGTCGCCGGGATCGCGCAACGCTCGACGAGGCGCGGGCTGCCGCCCCGCGTCTGGTGCTCCATCGCGACAAACACGTGTTTGGCGCAGGCGGCGAGGTCCATCGCGCCGCCGATGCCGCCGCCCTGCTGGCCGGCCATCTTCCAATTGGCGAAATCGCCGTTCTCGGCGACCTCATAGGCGCCGAGCACGGTCACATCGATCCGCCCGCTGCGGATCAGCGCGAACGAGTTCGGCATGATGGACGATCGCGGCGCCGGGGCGCAGCGTCACGTGCTGGCCGCCGGCGTTCACCAGGTGGAGGTCCTCCTCTCCGGCCGGGGCGAGCGGGCCGTAGCCGATCACCCCGTTTTCCGAATGAAAGATGATCTCCTTGTCGCCGAAATCGCAATTCGAGCACAGCGTCGGGATGCCGATCCCGAGATTGACGATCCAGCCGTCGCCGAACTCCATCGCCAGCCGGTCGCACATCTGCTGGCGGCTCAGCCCCTTTGCCCGTTCGCTCATCGCGCCGCGCTCCCGCCGATGCTGCCGGGCCGCTGCGGCCACCACCCCTGCGGCGCCGGCGGGATCTTGACGATGCGGTGGACGAAGATCCCCGCCGTATGCACGTCGTCGGGGTCGATCGCGCCGGCCGGCAGGATGTCCTCCTCGACCTCGACGATCGTCACCCGCGCCGCCATCGCCATGATCGGATTGAAATTTCGCTGCGACCGGCGAAAGCGGAGATTGCCCGACGCGTCGGCCTGGTAGGCGCGGATCATCGCATAATCGAGCGGCAATGCCTCCTCCAGCAGATATTCGCGGCCGTTGAAGACCCGCGTCTCGCGCCCTTCGGCGAGTTCGGTGCCGATCGCCGCAGGGGTGTAGAATGCCGGGATCCCGGCGCCCGCGGCGCGCATCCGCTCGGCCAGGGTGCCCTGCGGCACCAGTTCGGCCTCGATCAGGCCCTTGGCGACATATTCCGACAGGACCAGCCGCTGCGAGGCGCGGGTCGGCGCGGTAAAGGCGCAGATCACCTTGACGATCTGTCCGTTCTTGATCATCTGGCCCATGTCGGGCGCGTCGGCCGGCAGGGTGGCGCCGCCGCGCGTCGAATTCGAGACGCAGGTCAGGTTTTTGGCGCCCTGCTTGGCCACCGCCTCGTAGAGGTTGATCGGCATGCCGACGACCGCAAACCCGCCGAACCCGATCGTCGATCCGTCCGGGATGTCGCGAACCGCGTCGTCGAAACTCGGATAGATCTTGTTCCTGGCGCTCATTCCCCCGCCCGTTTCTTTCGACTTCCGCGGTCATCATGCGGCAGGCGGCAGCTCGCGGCAACATGCGGGAAGGGAGGCGGTGCGATTAAAATTGCAACCGGCTCCTCGGCCCAATCTGGTGGAAATCCAGAAGACCCGTTCACCGTGCTCACCGATGCGCGACTATTTCGGAAACCTCCGCCTAACCGCTCCTTTCCGCCGATAAGTGCGGAGAAGCGATCATGACGCCCTCGCCGTCTATTCGCCGGCGCAGAAGGTGCCGCCCTGGTATTGCTCGGCGATCGGATCGGCATCCGCCGGCTCGGCTTTGAGCACCGCCTCGGCATAGGGTTCGGAATCGTCCTGCGGCCGATAACCCAGGCGATAGGCGTTCGAATTGTCGTACCACGAGCGCCGGTTGTCCGAGACGCCGTAGACGATCTCGCAGCGCAGATCGGGATGTTCGAGCCCGATGCGCACCAATTGCGTCAGGTCGCGCGGGCTGATCCAAATCGACAGGCGCCGCTTGTCGATCGGCTGCGTACCGAAATTGCCGATCCGCACGCACAGAAAACCGATCCCGTGCTTGTCGGCGTAGAGGCTTGCGAGCGCCTCGGAAAAGGCTTTGCTGACCCCGTAGCGGCTGTCCGGCCGCGGCACGACCCGATGGTCGATCGTCTGCGACCGCGGGTAGAAGCCGACCGCGTGATTGCTGGTCGCCATGACGATCCGCCTGACGCCCGCCCGCCGCGCCGCCTCGAACACGTTGTAGAGGCCGACGATGTTCGACTGGAGGATGACCGGCCACGCCGCCTCGCCGGAATTGCCGCCGAGGTGGATGATGCCGTCGACCCCCTCGACCATACGCTCGACCGCCGCCATGTCGGAGATCTCGGTCCGGTCGAGCTCCTCGCCGGCCCGCGCCGGCGCCAGCGGGACGCGGTCGGAGAGCCGCAATATCGGATAGACCCCGCGCAGGGTCTCGCGCAACCCCCGGCCGATGCCGCCGCCTGCCCCGGTTATCAATACACGATGCATCGTGCTGCTCATCGAGGGTCGATCCTCCGCATCAGATCGTTCGCCGCTGCTCTCCGCGAGAGGCCTGGCGATCCTCGCGCAATATCGCGAACAGCACGTGGTCCTGCCATTTGCCGTCGATACAGAGATATTGCCGGGCGTAGCCCTCCTGACGAAAGCCGGCCCTGGTCAACAATGCCCGGCTCGGCGTGTTGATCGGCAGGCAGGCGGCTTCGACCCGGTGGAGGCGCAGCCGGTCGAATGAGAAATCCAGGACGAGGGGCAATGCTGCCGTCATCCAGCCTTGTCGGGCAAACGGTCCGCCGATCCAGTAGCCGATGCTCGTCGTTTCGGACACGCCCCGCCGCACATTGGAAAGGCCGATGCCGCCGACCAGCGTCTCGTCATGGGTAAAGATGAAAAAATTGTATGCCTGGTCGGCGCGCCAATCCTCGGCATATCGGGCAATCCGCGAGCGGTAGCTCATCCAGGACAGAGCGTCGGACGGCCAACTCGGCTCCCAGGGTTCGAGAAATTGCCGAGAGAGCGCCCGCAAACTTGCCCAGGCCCCCCAATCGCCGCGCTCGGGCGCGCGCAGCGCCACCCGGTCGCCGATCAGCCGGAACGGTTCGGACCGGGCCAGAAACAGCCGGGGAAAGGATTTGCGTTGCGATGCCATCGCTCGCTCGGGTTCAAGCCGCGAGCCGCGCCTGAACGCGGCCGAATTCTTCGAGCCGCCCCAACGGTCCGAGAGCGGCAAGCGTCGGCGCCGCCGTTTGCCAGTGGGCGACGACGCGGCCGATTGCAGCGTCGTCGACCGCCTCGATGCGTCGCACGATTTCGGGCGGATCGAACGCCGTCCCATAGATCAACAGGTGCTGGGCCAGCTGCTCGCAGCGCGCCGAGGTGCTCTCGAGCGACATCAGCAGCCCCGCCTTCATCTGCGCCTTGGCGCGGGCGATCTCGACCGGGGTCAATCCGTCGGCGAGGCGTATCGCCTCGGCGCACAGCGCCGGCACCAGTTCGGCCGCCTCTTCCGCGCCGGTGCCGGCGTAAACGCCGAACAGCCCGCCGTCGTGGTAGCCGTGAACGAACGAGTGGATCGAATAGACCAGGCCGCGCTTTTCGCGGATCTCCTGAAACAGCCGCGACGACATGCCCCCGCCGAACGCCGTCGACAGCAGCGCGGCGGCAAAATAGTCCGGATCGCCGAGCGCCAATCCGGGGAACCCCAGAACCAGATGCAGCTGCTCGAGATCGCGCTGCTCGCGCCAATCGCCGCCGACATATCGCGCGGGTTCGGTGCTCGCCGTGCGTTCGGCCGGCAGATCGGACAGCAATGTTGCGGCGAGATCGGCGATCCGATCGTGCTCGAGATTGCCGGCGGCGGCCAGCACCATCCGCTTCGCACCGTAGTGATTGCGCAGGTAGGCGACGACTGCATCGCGCCCGAGGCGGCGAATGATCTCCGGCCGCCCCAAGGTCGGCCGGCCCATCGCCTGGTCGGGAAAAGCGCATTCCTGAAAATAGTCGAAGATGATGTCGTCGGGCGTGTCGTTGGCCTGACCGATCTCCTGCAGGATGACCGTTCGCTCGCGCTCCAGCTCAGCCGCCTCGAACGTCGAATTTTGCAAGATATCGGCGAGAATATCGAGGGCGAGCGGCAGATCTTCCTTCAGCACCTTGGCGTAATACGCGGTGCTCTCGCGCGAGGTGTAGGCGTTGAGTTGGCCGCCGACGGCCTCGATCTCCTCGGCGATCAACTGGGCGCTGCGCCGTTCGGTGCCCTTGAACGCCATATGCTCGAGAAAATGTGCGACGCCGTTGACATCGGCCGATTCGTGGCGGGTCCCGACATCGACGAAAACGCCGACCGAGACCGTGTCGACCGTTTCGATCCGGTCGGTCGCGATCCGCAAGCCATTTTCCAGGTTGGACAGTTCCACGGTCATACGGCGCTCCTGCCGCGCCGGGAGTGAGCGCGGATGAAATCGGTCACGACGCCCAGGCGATTGGGCAGAACGACGAGTTGCTCGCGCCGCTCCGAGAGATCGGCAAAGGCAGGCGGGAGCTGCGGCCGGATACCGGTGGCGCGTTCGACGGCGTCGGGAAATTTGCCGGGATGCGCGCAGGCGAGCGCCACCATCGGCGCGCCGCTCCGGTCGCCGGCAGTCGCGGCGCGAGCTGCGCCGACCCCGACCGCGGTGTGAGGATCGATCAGCATCCCCGTTGCGGCGTAGGTTCGAGCGATAATCTCCATCGTCGAAGTGTCGTCGACCTTGTGGGCAGAAAACAAGCCGGTTGCTGCGCGCCGCGCCTGGTCGTCTGCCGGCAGGCTGCCGCTGCGGCGAAATTGCGCGATCGCCTCGCCGACGGCGGCGCCGTTGCGCCCTTTCAGCTCGAACAGCAGACGCTCGAAATTGCTCGAGATCTGGATGTCCATGCTCGGGCTCAAACTGGCCTCTACCGGCGCGATCGTCATCTCGCCGCCGGCGAAATAACGGGCAAGGATGTCGTTGCGGTTGGTCCCGATCACCAGCCGATCGATCGGCAAGCCGAGACGGCGTGCGACATGGCCGGCATAGACATTGCCGAAATTGCCGGTCGGGACGCTGAACGAAACCGCCCGCGACGGCGCCCCGAGCGCCATTGCCGCGGCGAAATAATACACCGTCTGCGCGGCGATCCGCGCCCAGTTGATCGAATTGACCGCCGCCAAATTCAGGCCGCGCCGCAGTCTCTGATCGGCAAACAGGTCTTTGACCAGATCCTGGCAATCGTCAAAAGTCCCGGTGATCGCGATCGCATGCGCGTTTGCCGATTCCACCGTCGTCATCTGACGGCGCTGCACCTCGGAAACGCGGCCGTGCGGGTAGAATATGAAGATGTCGATCGCCTCCCGATCGCGGCAGGCCTCCATCGCCGCCGAACCGGTATCGCCCGAGGTGGCGCCGATGATCGTGACGTGCTCGCGCCGCCGCGCCAGCGCGGCATCGAACAGCCGGCCGATAAACTGCAACGCCAGATCCTTGAACGCCAGGGTCGGTCCGTGAAACAGCTCGAGCAGCCACAGCCGTTCGTCGATCTGCACCAGCGGCGCTACCGCCGCATGGCGGAAGCCGTGGTAGGCCGAAGCCGCGATGCGCCGCAGCTCTTCGACAGAAAACGCGGGGCCGGCGAACAACGCCATAATCCGCGCGGACAGTTCGGCATAAGCCAGCCCCGCATAATCTTGTAGGGTCGCCTCGGCGAGGACCGGCAGTCGTTCCGGTACGTAGAGCCCGCCATCCTGGGCAAGTCCGGCAAGCAGTACCTCCTCGAAACCAAGGACAGGCGGCCGAGGCAGCGGGTCGCGAGTACTGATATATCGCACAGGCACCGGTCCCGATCGGATTGCCCCGAGCCTACCGCCGCTCGCTGACCGCCGCAACTCGACGCGGATCATTGACAGCTGCTCGGGGTCAGGGGAAAGCCGGGCCGGCCGCGCTCCGGGGCGAGCCGATCATGATCGGCTCGGATAAGCGCATCGGCGGCTGGGTCCTTCTGAAGCAAATATTCGGCTGTACCGATGATCGGGTCCGGCCCTACACCTTCAGCGTGGTCCCGATTCCAGCCGACCCGGATGCACCCCTGATCGCACGCCCGGTTTCTCCTCCGGCGATTTCCGGTTCCTTACCGACTGAAGCACCAATCGTCTCGCTGCGCGGGATCACCAAGCGATTTGCGTCGGGCGTGACGGCGCTCGACCCGATCGATCTCGACATCGGACGCGGCGAGTTCCTGAGCGTGCTCGGCCCGTCGGGATGCGGCAAATCGACCTTGCTCAAAATCATCGCCGGGTTGAGCGAGCCGAGCGGCGGCGAGCGGCGATTGGCGTTGTCCCCCGCCGACAACGCGCGCCTCGAGCCGGGACGTATCGGGTTCGTCTTCCAGGACCCGACCCTGATGCCGTGGACCTCGGTGCTCGGCAATGTGCTGCTGCCGTTTCGCCTTGCCGGCCGGATCGGCCATGACGAGCGGCAGCATGCGGTGGCCGGGCTTCGTGCGGTCGGGCTTGCCGGTTTCGAGCATGCCTACCCGCGCCAGCTCTCGGGCGGGATGCGCATGCGCGTCTCGATCGCCCGCGCCCTGGTGACCGATCCCGACCTGCTGCTGCTCGACGAGCCGTTTGCCGCGCTCGACGAGATCACCAGGATGGCGCTCAACGACGATCTGCTGCAGCTGTGGCGAAACCGCCGGGCCGACAATCGTCTTCGTCACCCACAGCGTCTTCGAATCGGTCTACCTGTCGACCCGCATCGCGGTCATGACGGCCCGGCCGGGGCATATCGCCGCCGACCTCCCGGTCGACCTGCCGCAGCCCCGCGGGCGCGCCCTGCGCGCCACGCCGGACTACGCGGCATTTTGCGCCGCGGTCTCGGGTCATCTCAACCGCGCGATGGCAGCCGGAGCGGAGCCGTGAGGCGAGCCGAACGGTTGTGGCGCGGGGCAGCACCTCTGGCGGTCGGGGTCGCGATGCTCGGTCTGTGGCAGGCATGGGTCGGGATCGAGGACATCCCGCCCTACATCCTGCCGGCGCCGATCGCGATCGCGCAGGCATTATGGACCGACGGCCCGAGCCTTTTAGGCTCGCTGCTCGTCACGCTGCGCATCACCCTGGCAGCGCTCGCCGCGGCGGCGATCCTCGGCGGCGCTATCGCCCTGCTGTTTTCGCTGTCGCGGGTCCTGGCGCTGAGCCTGTTTCCTTATGCGGTGATCCTGCAGGTGACGCCGATCGTGGCGATCGCGCCGCTGATCATCATCTGGGTGCGGCAGCCGTTTCTGGCGCTGTTGGTCTGCGCCTGGCTGGTGGCGTTTTTCCCGATCGTGTCGAACACCACGATCGGGCTCAACAGCGCCGACCGCAATCTGCTGGCATTGTTCCGGCTGTACGGGGCCAGCCCGGGGCAGACCTTGCGCTATCTGAAATTGCCGACGGCGCTGCCCTATTTCCTGGCCGGATTGCGGATCAGCGGCGGATTGGCGCTGATCGGCGCGGTTGTCGCCGAGTTCGTCGCCGGCACCGGCGGCACCGAGACCGGGCTCGCCTTCCGCATCCTCGAGGCCGGCTACCGCCTGGCCATCCCGCGCCTGTTCGCGGCGCTGTTTCTGCTTTCGGCGACCGGCATTGCGATCTATGCGGTCATCGATTTCGTATCGCGGATGATCCTGCGGCGCTGGCACGAAAGTGCGATCGAGGCAGACGAGGAGTGAGAGGATGCCCGCGATCGTCTTTTATCTTCCCTTGAACACCGGCCGCCGCTTTTCGACGAAAGCCCTGGCGGCTTCGAGATGATCTTCGGTCATCGCGGTGCGCGCCTGGTGCACGGCTTCCATTTCGAGCACCGCGGCGAACGGTTCGGTCTCGGCCGCGAACAGATTGCGCTTCATGTAGCCGTAGGCGATGCGCGGCCCGTCGGCGATACGCCGCGCCAATGCCGTCGTCGCGGTCATGCAATGCCTCGTCCTCGACCAATTGATTGACCAGGCCGAGCGACATCGCACGTCGCGCCGTCGACGATCTCGCCGAGGAAATAAAGTTCGCGCGCCTTGGCCGGGCCGACCAGTCGGGTCAGGCTCCACGAACCGCCGAAATCGCCGGAATAGCCGACGCCGGCAAAACCGGTGCCGAAACGGGCCGAGCGGCCGGCGACGCGCAGATCGCAGGCCAGCGCGAGACCCATCCCGGCCCCGACCGCCGGGCCGTTGATCATGCCGATCACGACTTTCGGGATCGTGCGCATCAGCAATGGCAGCTGGTGCATCCGGCGCAACCCCTCGACCCGCTCCTCGAAGCCCTGGCGCGGCGCGCTCGGCCATCGTCTTGACGTCGCCGCCGGCGCAGAAGCCGCGCCCGGCGCCGGTGATCACGATCGCGCCGATTTCGGCATCGCTGCCCAAGCGCTGCAGCGCTTCGCTCAGCGCGAGCAGCATCGCGGGCGAGAACGCGTTCAGCCGCTCGGGACGGTTGAGGGTCAGCCAGGCGACGCCGTTCGCAGCGGCTTCCAGCAGGTCGGTCATCTCGTCACTCCACAGCCCGGCATCGCCGACGATCTTCATCGAACCGGCTAGCTAGCCGAGGGCTAGCCGATCTGCACGAACTTATTGAATCCGTTTTGAGTGAAAACCGTTCTAGAACAGGATCGTTGTGTTCGATAACTACCTGTGTATAGCCCATAGAATACCATTTATATCTTGAGGTTCTCCGGGTATATTTACATACTGTTTGAATGAAAATCCCGCGTGCGCTCTGTCTGGAACTGAACGAGTAGCGACTTAGCTCCCTGCGGGTGGGTTCGCGATATTCAAAATGTTCTGGTCGCGGTCCCGCACTGCGCAATCGGTCCCTCCCCCGCAAATCTTGCCTAAGGAACCTCTGCAAAAGTCGTCTGCCAACGATATAGTGTGCACGGGGTGGGTCGGTGCACAAAGGGTGGGGCGATGCGGCAGTTGAGCTTGGCGACGGTGGGGTTTGAGCGCTATGCCCGGACGACGCGGCGGGCGGCGTTTCTGGCCGAGATGGAGCGGGTGGTGCCATGGCCGGCGCTGTGCGCGCTGATCGAGCCCTACTATCCCCAGCCCGGCAACGGCCGTCCGCCGGTCGGGGTCGAGCGGATGCTGCGGCTTTATTTTCTGCAGCAATGGTTCAACCTGTCGGATCCGGCGGTCGAGGAGGCGGTCTATGATTCGCAGGCGATGCGCCGGTTTGTCGGGATTGATCTGGGGCATGAGCCGGCGCCCGACGAGACCACGGTGTGCCGCTTTCGCCATCTGCTCGAAGCCCACGACCTCGGCCGCCGGCTGTTTGACCAGGTGCAGCGCCATCTCGCCGAAAACGGGCTCAAGGTGACCACCGGCACGATTGTCGATGCCACCATCATCAGCGCGCCGTCTTCGACCAAGAACCGCGAGAAGGCGCGCGATCCCGAGATGCATCAGACCAAGAAGGGCAACCAGTGGTACTTTGGCATGAAGGCGCATCTGGGCGTCGACAGCCGCACCAAGCTGATCCATGCGGTGGTGGCGACGCCGGCCAATGTCGCCGACAGCCGGGTGCTGCCGCAACTGTTGCATGGCCGAGAAACCCGGGTGTGGGGCGACCAGGCCTATCGCGGCCAGCGCGCGGTGATCCGGCAACACGCGCCCAAGGCCAGGGACTTCACCAACCGCCGCTATCGCCAGCGCGGCGTGGTCGACCTGATCGAGCGGGGAAAGAACCGCACCAAGTCGAAGATAAGAGCCCGGGTCGAGCATTCGATCGGGATCATCAAGCAAGTCTTCGGCTTTGCCAAAGTGCGCTATCGCGGGCTCGCCAAAAACGCGCACCGGCTGCTGGTGACCTGCGCCCTCGCCAATCTGTTCATCGCCCGCCGCCACCTGCTGCGCTGCCAGCGCGCGTAGCGCGCCTGCACCGCGCCCAAAACCCGCACCGACCGCCGGTTCGCACCACAAAACCCCGCCTCCCTCGCATTTTCCCGCCGGTCTACACCGGCCGCGCCAATCTCAATGCATCATCCGACGCGCCCGCCCCTTATTCAGACGTTCCCTAACGAAAGGCCGTCAACGGTACCAATGAGAAACGTATACGAACCCCTGGGGGGAGCGGAAAGATGGTACCATTGAGAACATGGAGAAAGACGCTATCAGGTTCCATGTCCGTGACGCCTCGGCTGTGTATGAGGATTGCGCTCAATGTCTGGTTTCCCGTAGGAATATTTTTACACGCGCCCGGACTTACGGCTGAAAAAAAGCCAGAACAATGAGATTTCCAGCGAGTTTCGTGCCCCCGTGCGGCGTCCCGTATGTAATTAAGTCAACAATGTCGTTGTTGTGATAGATCTGAAGATACGCCCGTGCGGCGAGACCGCCAGCGCTATGAGCTACGATGATGAACTTCGCTCTCTCATCCTCACGGATTTGTTTGATGTCCTCAAGAAAATTCGCGAGTTCAGTCGCCCATTCTCTAATGCCGCTTCGAATTGCGGGATCGGAAAACGTGATCGTGTAATAATCGGCTTTCTGAGCGTCATCTGTGCGGTGCGCACTGTTTGGGTTGCCGATAACTCCCAGCGTTCCGCCATATTTCCAATCTGCGGGCAATTTCTTTTCGAGGTCTGACCATATATCAGCTGTTGAGCAAAGCCCGTGCACAAATACGACAGGGTACGCAGGGCGCGAAAACAGGCGCCACTGAAGCTCTGGGTACTCAGCTTCGATGGGAACCCAAATCGTAGGTTGGAATCCCGCCGGCAGCACCCCCGATTGCAAATCCGCCGTTGTCAATGGTGTGCCACCCGCGCTTTGCGATTGCCCAGTGGTCTGAATATCCCAATAAGATGTCGTGGTGGTACCTTGGGCATTCCCCACAAGCCCACCGACCGCAAATCTCCCGGTAATCCTACCGGTTGCATACGATTGGCTTACTTTCCCCAGGTTCAATCCGACGAGCCCGCCGTTGGCGTTCCCGCCATACACCGAACCGGCCGCGTACGACTGAGTAATTGTTCCTGTACCAGCATTGTCGCCGACTAGGGTGTGTCGTCAATTATTTTGGTCATGCACGTAAAACAAGTCGTCGCTGATGTATGGTGCGTAAAACGAGTCTAGCGATACCAGAAATTATGTGATCAATGAAAGGTCGGCTTTGGCAAAAGGCTGACCCATGACCAGATATGGACTGCGAGACGACCAATGGGAGCGGATCAAAGACTGGCTGCCGGGGCGGGTCGGCCATGTCGGCGCAACTGCCCAAGACAATCGCCGCTTCGTCGAAGCGGTGCTGTACCGTTACCGCGCCGGCATCCCGTGGCGCGATTTGCCGGAGCGATTCGGCGATTGGAAGAACACCCATCGCCGGTTCAGTCGTTGGGCTCAGAGCGGGGTCTGGCAAAAAATCTTCGAATATCTCGCCGCCGACGCCGATAACGAATATGCGATGATCGACAGCACCATCGTGCGGGCGCATCAGCACAGTGCCGGTGCTCCCAAAAAAAGACCAGGATCACGCGATCGGACGTAGCCGCGGCGGACTGAGCACCAAAATCCATGCTCTGGTCGATGCGCTCGGCAATCCTCTCGCTTTTCTGCTGACCGCGGGACAGGCCCACGATCTCCTTGGCGCCGACGCGCTGCTGCCGAAGATGGCGGCCGGCCAACTGATCGCCGACAAAGCCTTTGACGCCGATGCCCGTATCCGCGAACCCCTGGCGCGCGCCGGCAAATCCGCGGTCATCCCGCCGCGACCAAACCGACTTGCACCTGCCAACTTCGACCGCGCTCTCTACAAGGAGCGCCATCTGGTCGAAAACTTCTTCTGTAAACTCAAACAGTTCCGCGCCATCGCCACCCGCTACGACAAAACCGCACAGAATTTCCTGGCGGCCATCCACCTCGCCGCCGCTATCATTTGGCTCAATTGACGACACGCCCTAGCTAGCGGCGAGACCCGGTCAGAGCGCCGATCGCCGGCTGGAGCCGCCGCCGTCGATCGTAATGATCGAACCGGTGGTGTAGCCGGAGAAGTCCGAGGCGAGAAAGGCGGCCATCCAGGCGATTTCCTCGGGCTTTGCGGCGCGGCCGAAGGCGAGCGGCTGCATCAGTTCGGTCCAGCGCTCGGCGTCGCCGAAACGGGTCTCGGCGCGGGTCCGCATCAGGGTGACGAGGCGCTCGGTCATGACCGGGCCCGGGTTGATGCCGACGACCCGCAGCCCGTCGCGCGGCGCCGCCCCGCCCATCGCGCGGGTGAACGCCATCAGCGAGGCGTTCCCGGACGAGCCGGCGATGTAGTCGAAATCGGGGTTCTCGCCGGCCGCGCCCAGAATGTTGACGATGACCCCCCGCTTGCGGGCGCGCATCTGCGCGTAGAAGCGCCGGGTCATGTTGACATAGCCGAACACTTTCAGATCCCAGGCGGCGCGCCAGCGCGCCTCGTCGATCGCGTCGATGTCGCCGCCGGGGATGGCGCCGGCGTTGTTGACCAACAGGTCGATATCCGGGCACTCGGCGGCGAGCTTGTCGATGTTGCGGCTATCCGACAGGTCGAGCGGAAAGACCCGCACCGCCACATTGTGTTGGCCGGTGATCCTCGCCCTGACCGCTTCGAGATCGGCGGCGGTCCGCGCCACCAGCGCCACGTCGCAACCTTCCTCCGCCAGCACCTCGGCGCAGGCCCGTCCGATCCCTTTCGAGGCGCCGGTCACCAGCGCCTTTCTCCCCCGCAACCCCAGATCCATGGCATCCCTCCCCGACCCATTGGCCCGAGCGGTCGCATGCTATCCGATTTTGCTCCAGGTCAGCTCGTGCTTGTTGTGAAACAGGTGGCGCAGTTCGGACCCCGGAATGGCGGCGAAGCGCCTGGCGATCGCGTGGTCGGTCTCGCCCTGGAACTTGATCGTGCACAGAAACCGGCGGCAGGTGCCGGCGTCGAGCCAGCGCTCGACCAGCGCCAGGAGCCGCGCCGGATAGCACACGACATCCGAAAACAGCCAATCGACCGGACCGACGACGCGCGGGTCGAGGGCAAAGGCGCTCTCGCAGCGATGCTCGATCCCGGGCAGGCCGGCGATTTCGGGAGCCAGCGGCGCCTTGTCGACGCTGACGACATGGGCGCCCATCTGCTGCAATGCCCAGCTCCAGCCGCCCGGGCTGCTGCCGAGATCGAGGCACCGCTCGCCCGGCATCGGCCGCCGCCCGATCACGGTCAGCGCCTCCCATAATTTGAGATAGGCGCGGCTCGGCGGCCCGGCATGGTCTTCGACGAAGCGCACTTCGCCGTTGGGAAACGGGCTCGTGCAACAGGGCGAGGCCAGGATCGTCGCGGGGTCGAGGAGCGTCCAGCTGCCGAGCGGCGCCGTCGGCGTCGGCGTGCCGAACACCAGCGGCCGGGCCGAGACTTTGGGCAGGCCCTGCTGAATCAGCATCGCGCGGCGATACAGCGCCGGCGCATAGACGGCCCAATTGCGCTGCATCGCGCGCAATTTATGCGCCGCGTCGGAGATCGAGCCGATCGCGATCTCGCGGGCGTCCAGCCAGACATTGGCGGCCCACGCCGCCGGCTGCGGCGGCCCCGGCGGCGATCAGCAGCCGGCCATGCGCGCGCTCGACCGCCCCCAGCTCCGCGGCGAGCGCCTCGGCATACCCATCGGCGGCAAGATAGGCGGTGGGGCCGGTCACAGCGGGCGCTCAGTCTCGCAAGCCGGGCTTGGCGCGCCGCCGCGCATTTGCCAAACTGCGGTGGTGCCGATCGATCGCGAAACCGCCGAGCTCAGCCGGATGATCACCCGGGCGCGCCGCGCCGTCGTCTTTACCGGCGCCGGCATCAGCACCGAGTTCCGGGATTCCCGATTTCCGCAGCCCCGGCGGCATCTGGACCACGATGGCGCCGATCGACTTCGCCGATTTTCTCGCCTCGGAGACGGCGCGCCGCGAGACCTGGCGCCGCCGCTTCGCGATGGAGGACACGTTTCGCGCCGCGACGCCAAACCGCGGCCATCGCGCCGTCGCCGAACTCGTCCGCCGCGGCACGGCTGCGGCGGTGATCACCCAGAACATCGACGGGCTGCACCAGGCCTCCGGCGTCGCCGATGACCGGGTCATCGAACTGCACGGCAACACGACCTATGCGCACTGCCTCGACTGCGGCGGGCGATACGAGCTGCCGGCATTGCGCGCGGCCTTTGAGCGCGATGGGGCCGTACCGGTCTGCACGGCCTGCGGCGGCTTCGTCAAGACCGCGACGATCTCGTTCGGCCAGGCGATGCCGGTTGCGGCGATGCGGCGGGCCGAGACCGAGACGCTCGCCGCCGACCTCTTCATCGTCGCCGGCTCCTCGCTCGTCGTCTATCCCGCCGCCGGTTTTCCGGAAATCGCCAAGCGGAATGGTGCTGCCCTGGTCATCGTCAACCGCGAGCCGACCGGGCTCGACAACATCGCCGATCTGGTATTGCACCGCGCGATCGGCGAGACGCTCGGCAGCGCTGCCGGGGTCGAATAACGACGAGGGAGGAAACAGCATGAGGCTCGACAACAAGGTCGCGCTGATCAGCGGCGCCGCATCCGGCATGGGCGCCAGCATGGCCCGGATATTCGCCGGCGAAGGCGCCAAGGTCGTCGTCGCCGACGTACTCGAGGCGGAGGGCAAAGAGGTCGCCGCCGGCATCGCCCGGGCGAACGGGACCGCGCGCTTCCAGCGGCTCGATGTCGGCAGCGAGGCGGAATGGCGGGCGGCGGTCGAGGCGACCGTCGCCGAATTCGGCAAGCTCGACATCCTCGTCAACAATGCCGGGTTGAGCGGCAGCGCCGTCGAGGACCTGTTCGACACCGCAGCCTGGGATTTGCTGCTGACGGTCAATGCGCGCGGCGTCTTTCTCGGCATGAAGTTCGCGATCCCGATCATGAAGGCGGCGGGCGGCGGCGCCATCGTCAACATCTCGTCGATATCGGGGATCACCGGTCAGCACCAGATCCATGTCGGCTACAATGCGTCGAAAGGCGCGGTCCGCACCTTGACCAAAGCCGCCGCGGTACAGCACGGCGCCGACAACATTCGGGTCAATTCGGTCCATCCGGGATTGATGCCGCCGATGCGCTCTTCGAAGCGGACGGCCGACCCGGAGGTCCGCGCACGGATGCTGCGGCAGGTGCCGATGGGACGGGCCGGACGCCCCGAAGAGGTCGCCAACGCCGTGCTGTTTCTGGTCTCGGACGAGGCTTCCTACATCACCGGCGCCGAACTCTACGTCGATGGCGGCTATCTCGCCACTTAGGATCGGGCGGGAACACGCGAAATCGCCTCGGCTCGATGGACGCGGCCCCGTCGCGGGCTTTATACCGATGTGGACGAGGCGCCATCGGTCAGCTTGCCGAGCGGGGCCGTCGCCGCGTCGAAATCGGACGCGGACTTGGCGCGATCCTCTTTGAGTTCCACCACGTTGAAGACGGCAAGCGCACGACTGATGCCCTTGAACCGGTGCGATCCGATTTCGCTGACATCCGCCACCTCGGCGACTGCGGCCGCTATTCTGGAAGTCACCAGAATTTGTCCGTCCGTGGCGAACCCGCAAAGACGCGCGGCAGTATTGATGACCGTGCCGATTGCGCTGTAGTCGAACCGTCCCTCGAACCCGATCTGTCCCAGCGTCGCAAAACCTTGCGCGACGCCGATGCCGAACCCGATCTCGTGGCCGCGCCGGCGCCAGGTTTCGGCGAGCGCCGCCATGGCGTCGCGCATGCCGATCGCGAGGCGGACCGCGCGCTCGGCTGGATTGGGACACGGCAGCGGGTCGTTGAAGTAGACGATCAAACCATCGCCGACAAAGCGGTCGAGCGTGCCCTCAAACTCCTGGATCAGGGGCACCAGCGCCGCATGATAATCGCGCAGAAGCTCCATGACCTCCTCCGGCTCGGCGCCTTCGGCAAACGGCGTGAAGCCGCGTAGATCGCAAAAAAGGACCGCAATGTCGCGACGGTGACTCTCGAGAATGCGCTCGTTTCCGGACGACACGATCATTTCGGCCAGCGCCGGCGCGAAGAACCGCTTGAGACGGGCCATCCTGTCTATTTCCGCCAGCTGCGCCGCGACCCGTTCTTCGAGGGTCTGGTTCCAGACGGCAAGCTCGGCCGCCTGCGCCTGGACTTGAGCATGGGCATGGACGAGCGCATCGCGCGAGGCTTCCAATTCGCGCTGGGCCGCAAGGAGCGCTGCATTGGCGGCCTCCAGCCGCCGATTGAGCAATGCCTCGCGCTCCTGCGCGAGCGTCATGTCGTAGGCTTTCTGCTGCATGCGCCGGGCCGCATCTCGTTCGACCGAGACGTCGAGCAACACGACCCACAGCGTATCGGCGTCGAGAAAAAAATAGAGATCGACCACGCGGCCGCCGGCCAGTTCCATCGACGGCACGACATACGGCGTCTCGACCGGCGGCAGCAGCCCTTCGAGGAAGAACGCCTGCTCGGTCGCCGGCTCTCCCAGACAAAGATCCGCCAGCCCGTAGGTTTCGAGATGTCCGCCGGCGCCGACCAGGGTGAGCCCGGCATCGACCTGCAGATAGGCCACCGCCCGCTCGCGATAGGTCAGCGCTTGCAGCTGCTCGACGATGGTTGCGGGTAACGCCTCCATCGCTCAGCGCGCGACACGGACGGCGAGCGCTTTGAAAGCATCCTCGACGCCTTCTCCGGTTCGCGCGCTGGTCGATTGCACCCACCAGCCGTTCTGCCGGAGGTCCTCGATCTCGGCGTCGGCGATCGCCCATTGCTCCTTGAGATCGTTCTTGTTCAGCAGCAGCACGAACGGCAGGAGACCGAATTCCGCTTCGACGCGCCGGCGCAGCGAACGCCCGACCTCGAGGGTCGCGGGTCGCGTCCCGTCCGCGACCAGCACGTATCCTGCCGCGCCCCGCAGATAGCTCATGCGCAGCGAGGCAATATCGTCTTCGCCGGCAAGATCCCAGAGGATCAGGTTCACGGTAAGATCGGACAGCTCGACGGTCTTCTTGTCGATTTTGACGCCGACCGTCGTCAGGTAGGTCTCGGAGAAGACGCTTTGGACGTAGCGTTTGACCAGGCTGGTCTTGCCCACCGAAAAACCGCCGAGCATGCAGATTTTCTTTTGCAGCGTCGCGGTCATCGCTGTTCCTCGATCCTGACCTTGAACGAAACCCGGCGGTTTGCCGAGTTTGCGGCGTCGGTGGATGCCGCCTCCAGCGGCTCGAGCGGGCCGGCGCCGCGCACCGCGAGCAGATCGGGATCGACGCCGCGCTTCTTCAGGAGCGCCAGGACCGCCTCGGCCCGGGCCACGCTCAGCGACAGGTTGAACGTACCGCCGCCGGCGGCGTCGGAGTGCCCGGTCAGCGTCACCCTCGCGGAGACGCGCATCGCCGACGCCAGGGATTCGAGATCGTTCAGTTCTTTGGCGAGCTGATCGAGGATGGCGTCCTGCCCCGGCGCCGGCAGCGATTCGTTGAAATCGAAGTGGATATCGTGCGACCGGATCGCCTTGCTCAGTTTGCCGAATACCCCTTCGTTGACATCCCGCACTTGCGACAGATCGAGACTGGGCCCCCCCGCCGGCAGCATCCGGCTCGCGGTCCGCGCACGCTCGATCCAGGTGGCCGGTGCGGATCCCTGCGCCGCGATGTGGTCGCCCTCGACCGCCAGGCTCACGCTCGGCGGCGGATCGAGCGACGCCTGCAGCCGCTGCAACACGAACTGCGGATCGAGCCCCTGATAAGGCTTCCAGCGACTGACCACACTCTCCGGGTTGACCCCCGCCCGGCGCAGCAGCAACTGCGGGTCGACGGCGAGCGGATCGCGCAAGCCGGCGACCTCGAACTTGCCGTCGCTTCGGCCCGCTTCGGTGACCACGATGCCGGGCTGCGCCCGCAGCTGCGCGACGTAGCCGTCCCAGGTCCGCTGCCTGGCCGCCTGGAGCTGTCGCTGGACTTCCCAAGCCCGTTCGTTCTGCCACCACCGTACCCCGCCTGCTCCGGCGAGCGCCAGCAGCACCAGCCCGACCACAGCGACGAGCCAAGGAAACCCACGCTCCGCGGCGCGCGGCGCGCGCTGGCCGAGCGCTGCGCATTCTCTCAGATGCGCCTCGACGTCGGCGAAGCCCGAACTGTCGCCGTCGAAGCTCTCCAGCGCGCGCGGGCGCTCTTCGTGGATCCGCGACAAGACCGTGCGCAGTTGCTCGTGCAGTCCCTCCGGCGGATTGCCCCGGATCACCGCAACCAACGTCGCAAAGGGCCCCGGCTCGGACCACAGCCAGAGCGCCCCCAGCCGCACCGTATCGAGCCCCTGGTGCTCGGCGCCGGTGAACGAATCGCGTACGAAGTCCTGGATCGCGACCAGCATCGACGAAACCAGTTGCGGGTCCTGGCCTGCCGCATCCTCCGCCGCGACATGGGAGATCAACAGCCCGGTGTGACGATGGATCAGGAAAACGTGCTCGACCTGGTAGACGAGCGTGTGTTTGAGCACGACCTCGGCGAACGAGGTTCCGGTGCGCCAGGCCTCCCAGCGCCATCTGAGCCCATGCCAGGTAAGGCTGTGCTTCAGCGTCTCATTGAGCGACTGGAAGGTCTCGTCGATCGTCTCGCCGATCGACTTGCGGATTGCCGGGACGATCACCGGATGGAGAATATTGACCAGCGTCCGCGGATCGCTTCGGATCGAGCTCTGCGTGGCCTTTTCCAGGGCCGGGGCCAACACCTCCCCGAGCCGCCCATCGTTCGACGCCAGTGCGATCGCGGTGGGCAGGATGCGTCCGACCGCGCCCGCCAGCTGCTCGGGATCCTCCACCAGTTCGGTGAGCCGCGACAGAACTTCGATCTCGCGCCCGACCAGCAAGGTCCGCAGCTGTTCGAGGCGAGGATCGACCGGGCGCACGCCGTTCGGCTCTGCGGCGAACCGGGGTTCGAGGTTGCGGGCGAGCTCCGCCAGGAGCCCGGCCAACCCCCTCCGATCGATCCCGCTGTCGCTCGAGGGAGGGCGGAACAACCACTCGAGCGCGGCGTCGGACGTGCTCACCTCGGATGCGGCTCAGTTCACCGCCCGACCGGATCTCAGCCGGGCTGCGCCCTGCCGACGCTCTTCGGTCCGACGTCCTGGTTCAGGCACTTGGCAACCTCGATGAACAGCCCGGCGAGCAGGTTTCGATCGGTTTTGACGTTGCTCAGCTCGGCGAACATCTTCTCGATCGTATACTGAGTGCTCTCGTGCCGGCGCTTGATCTCGTCGCGCAGCGACTGCGCCTCCTGGGTCAACCGCTCGGACAGGTCGCGCTCGAGCTGGCTCAGCTGATCCGACATCGTGCGAAGGCGTTTTTCGAGCGCCTGATTTTGGTCGCGCAGCGTTCGCTCGATGTCCTTGTCGGCATCGGTGCGCAGGTCCTTTTCTTCTCTGAGTTCGCTCGCCAGCAACTCCACCTGCTTTTTGGAGTGGGTTTCGTAGGTGGTGAGATTGCGCGCCGTCTCGAACTCGACATCCTTGAAGCGCTGCAGGAACCGTTCTTCCAGGTTGGAGAAGCGGCGGTCGTAATCCTGCATCTGATTGCCGAACAGCAGATCGCGGATCTTGTCGACGCCGACCACCTCGCCGCCCGGAATTTCGCCGTTCCCGAGTTGAGTTGCCGCCCCAGGCTCAAGCAGCTCAACGTCCGATTTCTTTGCGGCCACGGCCAATTCTCCCAGGTTGTTCATATAGTCAGCTTGACATGATTAAACCGACTGGCCAAGCTCAAATTATTAGCCATGATTCACCGGTCCGGCAGCCGAGCCGCAGGTTTGGCCGCCACCATCGGCAAGGCTCGCGCGCGGGACATTTCCGCGATCGGATCGCTTGACGGAACGGCAGGGTAAACGCGCGACCGCCTGCGCACCGGCGACGCTCCGCTCACGCGATTTTCCACGTCCCGTCCGGCTGCAGGCAGCTGGTGAATTGATAGTGTTCGGTGTAGGTCGGCGGTTTATCCGAGCGGACCGTATATGCGATTTCCTCGCATTGCTGGTTATTCAAGACAAGTTTTTTGACCAGCCTGACGGTGCCCGAGTTTTCCGAGACCGGGTTGCTCCATGAAGCGGCAGTGCCTACCGCCTTGCCGTGCACCTGTCGGGTTACTGCGGCATGGATCATGTCGAGGTCTTGCTTGGTCAGGACGATGCGGGTCTCCCAGGTCGGCAGCAACTGCGCCTGCGCGGATGCAATCGTCAAACCCACGCAGATCGCAGCCAGCGCTTTGACCAAGATCGCCATTTGTGAGCCTCCTCTACAACGTCGACGCTCGGGGTTGCGGCAGCCTTGCGCTCCGGCGGAAGAAGACGCGAAATGCGCGCCCCGGACTTTGACCTGGATCAAGAAACCGCCGCCCGTCGCGTCCGAGGCATCGCGCATCAAATTTGATCCGGATCATAGGCCGGGAAATCGCCAAATCACAGCGGCCGCAATACATGTCTCGCGTCAGCATGTCGCCCGACATCCGTGACCTCATCAAGTCGGAACAGAATTCAACCGCGTTGACATCGAGGCGCGAGTAGGGCTGGTCTACCGGCTCGGGGTGCGGGCGGAGGGTGGTTCCCGATGATCGCCGCATCTTGGGGGATGACTTGCGGATTTGGGACCTGCGGCGCGGCGACGATGACGACGACCGTACGAACCCGCACGGCCGGGGCTTGCGCAGTCTCGTCTTTTCAGCCGCGCTGGAATTCAGCTATCTCAAGGCGCCGATCGGGATCTTGGCTCTGTTCGTCGCCCCTGCCTTGTTGATCGGGATCGTCCCCTCGGTAGTGGTCGCCTATGCGCGGCTCATGCTCCGCGCACCCGAATTGGCCGGCGGCGGCATGATCGTCACGCCGATCGTCATCCTGGTCTTGGCCGTCCTCGCTTTCCGGCTCGGCCGCCCGCTCGCTGCCCTGGCTTGGGAAAACTTCTGGCATCTCCACTACAGCCTCGTGCTGCCGATCTTTGTCGTATTGCGCGAGCTTTTGCGCGCGGCGGCGGAAAAATCGCGCGGTAAATCGATGACCCCCGAACAGCTCGATCGAGGCCGCCGGATGTGCGCTTTGATCGCAGCCGGTCTGTTCATCGTCGGCGGCCTGGCCCTCGCCGCCACCGTCGAAGTTTCATATGGACTGCAACTTGTCGATATCGTGCACATTCGATGGCGGCTGCTGTCTGCGGCCGCGCTCGGCAACGCCGCGATGATCCTCGGTCTCTCTGCCGCAATCGAAAGTCTCTATTGGATCTGGTGCGAGCTTTCGCTGAAGGGCAGGGTGCTCGATTGGGCGCCCAATCCGCCAATGCCGCAGGCGGCGGTGGTAAGGGTAGCCCATCTGTCCGACCTGCATATCGTCGGCGAGCGCTACGGCTATCGCATGGAGGCCGGGACCGATGGTCCTCGCGGCAACCGGCCGCTCCGCATCGCCCTGCGCAAACTCGGCGCCATTCATGCGACGGCCCCGTTGGACCGCGTACTGATGACCGGAGACATCACCGATACCGGGACCCGGGCGGAATGGGCAGAGTTTCTCGACCTGTTGCGCGGTTGCCCCGAGTTGCGCCGGCGGCTCTGCCTTGTGCCCGGCAACCACGATGTCAACATCATCGATCGGACCAACCCGGGACGCATCGAGCTGCCGTGGAGCGCCGGCCAGTCGCTGCGCAAGCTCCGCACCGTGCTGGCGCTCGATACGCTGGCCGGCGATCGCCTGCATGTCGTCGATCGGGTATCCGGCGGGTACCGGCTCGCCCTCAACGACTTTCTGCGCCAGGGTCGCCGTCCCGGATTGCTGCGCGAACTGGCCGATCGCGGGACCATGCGCGGGCGCCGCGAAATGACCAGGGTGTGGGAGGCGATCTTTCCGCTGGTGGAACCGCCGGCGCCGGGCGACGCCTGTGGGGTGATCCTGCTCAATTCGAATGCGCGAAGCCACTTCGCGTTGACCAACGCGATAGGCGTCGTCGGCCCGTCGCAGTTGAAGGCGCTGCGGCTGATCCTGCAAAACACTCGGCATCCCTGGCTTATTCTGCTTCACCACCAGGTGGTCGAATATCCGGTGGTTTCGGTCAGTCTGCGCGAGCGCATCGGTTTGGCGCTGGTCAATGCACCCGATCTGGTGGCCGTCCTCGCGCCGCATGCACAGCGAATCATCGTGCTTCACGGCCATCGTCATAGGGATTGGATCGGCATGTGCGGCGACATTGTCTTGTGTTCCGCGCCGTCGACGTCGCTCGGCACGCACGGCATCGACAAATATCGCGGCAGCTTTCACATTCATCAGCTGGCGGCGGCGACCGACGGCAGCCTGCGGCTGACTGCAACCGAACGCGTCCGCGTCGGTTGAGCACTCGCCTCGACCCACAGGCAATCGCCACGGGAGGAAAACATGACGACAACGGGTGGTTTCAGCTTCGGCAATTTCCTGCTCGACGTTGTTGCCGTTTTTGTATTCGTATTGTGGTTCTGGTTGTTGATTACGGTGATCGGCGACCTGTTTCGCCGGCACGACACATCGGGAGTGGCCAAAGCAATCTGGATCATCGTACTGATCCTGTTCCCCTATTTGGGGGTGTTCATCTACCTGATCACGCAAAGCCGCGGGATGGCGGAGCGGAACAGCGAGCGGGCGCGGCACGCGCGCGACGAGCTGCGCCAGATCGTCGGCTACAGCGCCGCCGACGAGATCGAGAAACTCGAGCGGCTCAAGAGCGCCGGCACTATTTCCGGTGAGGAATATACCCGGTTGCGCGCCCGCGTCATGCAACCCTCGTAACCCCGCCGAGAAATCCGAGATCGGGAGAAGGCGCCGGCGTGCGGCCGACCAGACCCGATGCCGACACAGGGTGGGGTCCCGCACACGCACCGCCCCACCCAGGGCGGCGAGCGTGTGCGGGACCAGGTCCGCCGCCCGGCCGGTGCGCAGGCGCCCGGCGAAGCGGCCGACCGCGGAAACGTCGCCGCGTCAGAACAGAATGCCGGTTTCGACCATCAGCCGGGTCTGCGAGTTGCCGTTGAAATTGGGGCCGAGGCCATCCCCGGTGGTGACGCTGTTTGCCTTCACCCATGAAAACTCGGCCCGGGCGAAGTAATAGCTCCACTGATAGGTCGGGGTGATGGTAAACGAAAAGGCGCCGCTGCCGGGACCGAAAAGCAGATTGTTGTCGCCAGTGGTGCCGAGATACTCAAGACGGCCGCCTAGATTAAATCCTGAACCGAGATTGTAGTTGACGAGTAGTGCTCCGCCAAAGCTCGAAGCGCTGGACGTTATCCCGATCTTGTTGTTCACAGGGACGTGGGTCGCCTGAAAATAAGGCTGAATGATCCAGGGATCGGCATTGTAAGTGTAGATCAGATTGTAGATCTGCGAGTTGTTCTGCAGCAGCGGAGTGCGCAGAAAGGCCGGCGTTAGCCGAAGTGCTGCCGGCGTTTGCCGCCGGCGGCAAATATAGAAGCTGTTGGCGCTGTTCAAAGTGTAGGTTGCCGTAGCCGGTGACCCAGTTGTAAACGCCCGGAATCGAAACCGTCGGTAAACGACAGCGACAACGCCACCGGGCCGATCGTGTAGTTGGCTTGGCCGCCTTTGCTGATCGCCGGCTCCTGGCCCCACAGCAGCCCGCGCTCGATGTTGATGTTCTGAAACGAGAAAGTGTACTCGGCGCCGATCAGGGTCGGCAGTTTGCCGCCCTCGATCGAGAAATTGTCGGTCGGCACGATCTTCGCGTAGCCCTGCGGAAACCAGCCCCACAAATTCCCGTTTTGCGGCGTATTTGCAATGGTCGGCGCGTGGTACCCCCAGGTCGCGGTCGCTGCCGAGGTATAAGGAAATCCCAAAGCCGCGATCGAATAGGCGCCGAACTGCGTATAAAACTGGAAGATGCCGTCGGTCTTCTGCAGGAAGAGCTGACCGTTCGACAGATCCGGCTCCCAGTTGCGGTTGCCGGGGAACGGGTTGTTCTGCCATTGCCCGAGACCGCTGCCGATGCCGTCGAGATAAACGTCGCCAAGCAGAGGCACGGCATATTTGGGTGGGGGCAACTGGATCGACAGCGGACCGGTGATCGACGGTCCGATCAGCGGCGAGGTCGGCGCCGCGGGGGCTGCCGGGGCCGCCGCAGGGGCCCCTGCTGCGGGCGGCGCGCCGGACGCCGGTGGCGGGGCCGGCGGTGGCGGAGCCGGCGTCGCCTGGGCGACGGTTTCGTCGCCCCATGCCGGAACGGCGACCAATCCGACCATGGCGCAGGTGAGGGCGGCGCCGGTAAAGATGTTCTTCTTTATATTACGCATATAGGAACAGCCTTTCGAATCAACGTTCCCCGTACACTCGGCAGGCGACCGTCGAGCAAGCGCGTCCGGTCGTCACCGTGCTGTAACGTGCAAGGGCCGTACCACCGCCGCGTCTATCGCCTTCACCGCGAGGCTCGGGTGGGCAAACCGGTTAGTTGCCCGGCAGTCCCCAAGCTCCCGTTGCCAGCCAATGCAGGGGCGCTGCTACCCGATGTTTCGGCGCACCGCCGCGACTGACTAATTTTTTTGCAGCATGGACAATTTTGCGGCGAGCGCGGTTGTTCGAGGCGGTCAATTCTATGCGGACGGGGCCGCGATGGTCGGGCGCGGATAAACCTCATGGATCACGTCGTCGAGCCAATGAACTGCCAGACCCGGGACTGCGACGATCTCGGCGGCGAGCCCGGCCGGATCGAATTCGTAGAGGACCGCGCCGAGCCGCTTCTCCCCCGCCATCGCCGGCTGCATGTCGCCGACGACGAAGCTCGACGCCGGGGCCCACAGGTAGCGCGTACCGTCGAGGCGGAAATCGCGCATCTTGTGCAGGTGGCCGCTGGCGACCAGCGCCACCTTATACCGCCGCCGCAAGCCCATCAGCCAGGCGCGCGGCTCGGGCTTGACCGACCAGTAGCCGGTATCGGCCTCGCTGGGAGTGTCGAGAAACAGCGGCCGATGGATGAACCACGCGATCCGCCGGTCCTGCGCGTCCTCCATCACCCCCTCGAGCCAGGCGCGCTGGGCCGCCTCGGCACCCGACCCGCTGCCGAGGATCAGCGCGTCGAGGCCGACGAGGCGCCAGCCGGCGCAGTCCTCGACCCACCAATCCGCCTCGAAATGGGCGCGCCAGCGCGCCAGCCTTTCCTCGGTGACCGGCTGGCGCGGATGACCGGCGTCGCCGACATCGTGATTGCCGGGCACCGCAAGACAGCGCACGCCGAGCCCGGCCAACAGACGGGCGGCGTGGCGCAGATCCTCGTCCACCGCAGCGCCGTCGACGGTCACATCGCCGGTATGGATCACCAGATCGGGCCGCTGCGCCTCGATCCACCGCGCCAGCGGCGGCCAATTATCGGCGAAATGGGGTTTGCCGGGGCTCAAATGCGTGTCCGAGATCTGAATTACCCGCATGGTTCCTCGCAGAGAAAGACGGCGAGATCCGGCATTCGCGCGAAAACCCGCGAGCAACCGGCAGCATGTAATCGATCGGCATGGCCGGCCGGGCAGTGGCTGCCGCCGCAAAAGCCGACGACCGGCATGTGCGCGGCGACGGCGGCCTCCACCCCGGCGATGCTGTCTTCGACGACGAGGCAGGCCGAAGGCGGCATGCCGAGCCGGGCGGCGGCAAACAGAAACAGGTCGGGCGCCGGCTTCCCCGCGGCGACCTGGATCGCGCTGAAAACATGGGGTTCGAACCAGTCCAGCAAGCCGGTCAAGGCGAGCCGCTCGCGGACCCGGTCGAGATGACCGTTCGAGGCGACGCAGCGCGGCTGCGGCAGCGCGGCCAACAGCGCCGCCACGCCCGGCATCGGCACCAGTTCGCGTTCGAGCACGAGGGCGCTGCGCGCCCGCATCGTCTCAAAGAACCCGTCCGGCAAGACCCGCCCGAACCGGGTCTCGACCGCCGCCGCCAGGGTGTCGCGGTTCTTGCCGAAACCGAGCAGCAGCGCCTCGTCCGCCGTCGCCGGAAACTCGGCTGCGGTCAGGCATTCGGCCAGGACCCTGGCAAAGATGACCTCGCTGTCGACGAGGACGCCGTCGCAATCGAAAATCACCAGCGCCGGCACCGTAAGCCCCTTCCCGCCGGCCCCGACCGGGCCGAATCTCGATCTGACCACGGCGGCGCCGGATCGAGTGCGATCCGGTTCACTCACAAAGCGATCCCAGCGCAAGGCATGACCCGGTCCGACCGCTCAGCCGCGGCCGACATAGGGCATCTTCGTCGCCATCACGGTCATGAACTGGACGTTCGCTTCGAGCGGCAGGGTGGCCATGTAGACGACGCCTCGGGCGACGTGCGAGACATCCATCCGCGGCTCGGCTTCGACGCGGCCGGTCGCCTGCAATCGGCCCTGAGACGTGTCCTCGTTGCGGCTTGTGGCGGCGTTGCCGATGTCGATCTGGCCGCAGGCGATATCGTATTGCCGGCCGTCGAGCGACAGGGACCGGGTCAACCCGGTCAACGCGTGCTTGGTCGCGACATAGGGCGTCGAGTTGCGCCGCGGCACATGGGCCGAAACCGAGCCGTTGTTGATGATCCGTCCGCCGCGCGGGTCCTGGCTCTTCATGATGCGGAAGGCGTGTTGAGCGCACAGGAACGAGCCGGTCAGGTTGACGGCGACGACATTCGACCATTGCTCGCAGCTCAGATCCTCGAACGGGATGCCCCGGGTGCTGATGCCGGCATTGTTGAACAGCAGATCGAGGCGGCCGTAAGTCGCTTTGACCTTGTCGAAGAGGGCCGCGATCGCGGCCGGATCGGCGACGTCGGTCGGCACCGCCAGAGTGCGCGACGGCGGCTTTGCCAAGGCCGCGGTTTCTTCGAGCATAGCGCGCCGTCGGCCGGCCAGCACCACCGTGAACCCGGCTTCGACCAGAGCCAAAGCCGAAGCGCGGCCGATGCCGCTGCCGGCGCCGGTAACGACGGCAATTTTCTGCTGCGTTTCCATCTTCCCCTGCCCTTTCGGTTGTCAGAGCTCCCACGGTCGGATCGGGTGACTCGGGGCGACCAGTTCATCCTGGGCCGCGACCAGCGCCAATTCGCCGCCCGCAGAACGCATCGTCTGTTCGATCACTGCCGTCAGCGCGGCGATCGTGGCGGCCAGCGCCTCGGGCAATGATTTGCCGAGGAGCAGCCAGCCGAGAAACAGCGCCGCCGCCGCATCGCCGCAACCGGTCGCATCGATCGGCAGGCGCGCGGTTTCCACCGCCCACATTCCGTCGGGTCCGGCGGCGAGCGCGGCGAGGCGATCTTTGGCGGGTTCGAGGCTGGTGACGAGAACGATGCCCGGCCCCTGCCGGCGCAGTTCCGCAGCAGCCGCAGCGGCCTCGGCGACGGTCCCGGCCGGTCGGCCGGTCAGCCATTCGAGTTCGAAACGGTTCGGCGTGACGATGTCGGCGACGGCCAGCGCGCGCCGGCGGTAGAATTCCGGGATGCCGGGCGGGACATACCAGCCCGGTCCGAAATCGCCCATGACCGGGTCGCAGCAATAGAGCGCCCGCGGGTTTGCCGCCTTGGTCCGGGCGACGATGTCGAGCAATACCGGGCCGATGTCTTCGTCGCCGAGATAGCCCGACAACACCGCGTCGCAGTGCGGCAATACGCCGAGTTCGACGATGCCCTCGAACAGCGCGGCGATCTCGCCCGCCGGCACCGCCCCGCCGCGCCATCTGCCGTGGCCGGTGTGATTCGAGAACGCGACCGTGTTCAGCGACCAGGTCTCGCAGCCCAGCCGCTGCAGCGGGAACAACGCGGCGTTGTTGCCGACATTGCCGCATGCGACCCAGGACTGCACCGAGAGCACGGTCGGCATGTCAGGACCGGCGCGGCTCAGGGCCGGAGCGAGTCGAGGCGGTCGTACACATGCTTGATGTCGAGGAAGATGATCAGGCAGCTGGCGGCAAAGAGACCGAGCCCGGCCGCGTGCAGACTGCCATATTCCCAGGCGTCGGCGAGAAACAATCCGAGGAGCCCGATCAGCGCGAATAACGGGATCGCCAAGGCGAGATTGGTCATGTCGTCGACGAAGAGAAATCCGTTCGCACCAAGATCGCCACCATCCAGCCGGTGCTTGAGCCACAAAAAGCCCAAGGCGATTGCCGCGAGGCTCAGCGACAGGCCGACCACGTAATCGCCCGGCTGCCGGCAGGCGCTGGCAAAAGCGGCGCCGATGACGGCGAGGAGCCCGAGAACGACGAGCGGGATCCAAAAGCCGAGCCACCGCCAAAACCCATCCCCGGCCGGTTCGCCCGGCCGGCTCGTCTCGTCCATGCCTTACCCTCCAACCACCGCGCCCGAGGCTGACCGCGAGCCTCGGGTCGAGAATGCACGCCGGCGAAAGCCGATCGCAACCGATAACGCTCATGGCCGGCGGAGGTGATGCAGCAGCGGCGCGCCGGGTCGCTTGATCTGATGCGTTATGTCGGCCATGCATTCCTCCTGCTCCGGGTCGCCTGTCCCGCGCTGTCGTGCTGCACCGCGGGCGGCTGTCCTCGACCGGGGGCGCCATCTTATCGCGGCAATCGGATATGTCCTGGCCGAGCTTGCGGGTTTCCAACGAACTGCTCATCGCGCTGCGGCCCGATGTCTAGGAGGCAGGCGATGCCAGGCATGTTCCGCCCGCGCCGCAGTCTGCTGTTCGTGCCGGGCAGCAATGTCCGGGCCCTGGAAAAGGCGCGCAGCCTGCCGGCGGACGGGCTGATCTTCGATCTCGAGGATGCCGTCGCACCCGCGGCAAAGGACGCGGCGCGGATAGCCGTCGCGGCGGCGGCGGCCGAGGGCGGCTATGGCCGCCGTGAGCTGATCGTGCGCGTCAACGCGCTCGACACCTCGTGGGGCGATGCCGATCTCGCCGCAGCGGCGAGAATGCCGGTCGATGCCGTACTGCTGCCCAAGGTCGAGAACGCAGACCGGGTGCGGCTCAGCGTGTCGTTGCTCGACCGGTTCGGCGCGCCGCCGCGGCGGGCAATCTGGTGCATGCTCGAAACGCCGCTCGGAATCCTCAACGCTCGCGAGATTGCGGCGGCGAGCCCGCTGCTCGAGGCCCTGGTCCTCGGCACCTCGGATCTGACCAAAGACCTGCATGCGCGGCATACCCGCGACCGGCTGCCGCTGATCACCGCTCTCGGTCTGGCGATGCTGGCCGCCCGCGCCCACGATCTGACGATCCTCGACGGGGTCGATCTCGATCTGGCCGATGACGACGGGTTTGCCTTCTCGTGCCGGCAGGGGCGCGAACTCGGCTTCGACGGCAAGACCTTGATCCACCCCAAGCAGATCGCGCCGGCAAATGCGGCCTTTGCCCCGAGCCATGAAGAGGTCGCGTGGTCGCGCCGCATCATCGCCGCCCATCAGGCCGCGACCGCCGCGGGCAGCGGCGTCGTCCTGGTTGACGGCAGGCTGATCGAAAACCTGCACGTCGAAAACGCCCTCCGGCTCATGGCGGTCGCCGAAGCAATCGACCGAGCTTTCGTTGACACCCCGCCGGCCGGGGTCTAAGTCACCCGCTTCCGTCGGCGCTTGCGATGGCCATGCCGGGACTGCTCTAGCCAATGCTGGGACTACGCTGAATGGAACCCGCCGACCGGCCGCTGTCGCCGCACCTTCAGATCTACCGCTGGCAACTCACCTCCGTCCTGTCGATTCTGCACCGCATCGCCGGAATTGCGTTGAGCGCCGGCGCCGTCATGCTGGTCTGCTGGCTCGTTGCCGCCGCCTCCGGCCCCGATGCCTTCGACCGGGTCGCGCGCGTGCTCAGCTCCTGGCCCGGGTTTGTTCTGTTGCTCGGCTGGATCGCCGCTTTGTTTTATCACCTCTCGAACGGCATCCGGCATCTGGTCTGGGATACCGGTCACGCTCTCGACCTCAAATCGACCTATTTCGGCGGCTGGCTCGTCGTCGCGGCGACGGCGGTGCTGACCGTCATCGCCTGGGCGGCCGGGATCGCGCACTGGGTTTCCTGACATGGCAGAACTTCGGGCAGCCGTTCGGATGCGCTCGCCGCTCGGCCGCGCGGTCGGTCTCGGCTCCGCAAAGGAGGGCGTCGAGCACTGGTGGCTGCAGCGGGTTACCGCGGTGGCGCTGGTGCCGCTTGCATTGTGGTTTGCGGTGGCGATGATCCGCCTCGCCGGCGCCGATCTCGACACGGTGCAGGATTGGGTCGGGCGTCCGCTCCCGGCAATTTTCCTGGCGCTGCTGCTGATCGCCACCTTTTATCACATGTACCTGGGTCTGCAGGTCGTGATCGAGGACTACGTCCATGCCGAGCTTGCCAGGCTCGGCCTGATCGTCGTGGTTCGGCTCGCGTGCCTGGCCCTCGCTGTCGCCGGGATCGTCGCAGTGCTCAGCATGGCCCTGGGAAACCCGAGTTGATCGGAGCATCCGCGATGTCGCCGGCCTACCCGATCACCGATCACAGCTACGACGTCGTCGTCGTCGGCGCCGGCGGCGCCGGGCTGCGCGCGGCCCTGGGCTGCACCGCAGCCGAGCTCAAGACCGCCTGCATCAGCAAGGTATTTCCGACCCGCAGCCATACGGTGGCGGCGCAGGGAGGGATCAGCGCCGCCCTCGGCAACATGGGCGAGGACGACTGGCGCTGGCACATGTACGACACGGTCAAAGGGTCGGATTGGCTCGGCGACCAGGATGCGATCGAATACATGTGCCGTAACGCGATCCCGGCCGTCGTCGAGCTCGAGCATATGGGCGTGCCGTTCTCTCGCACCGAGGACGGGCGGATCTACCAGCGGCCGTTCGGCGGCCATATGATGGATTACGGCGACGGCGATCCGGCCAAGCGCGCCTGCGCCGCCGCCGACCGCACCGGGCATGCGATCATCCACACGCTCTATCAGCAATGCCTGCGCAACAATGCGGAGTTCTTTGCCGAATATTTCGTGCTCGACCTGATCACCGACGACGAGGGCGCCTGCCGCGGGGTCATGGCGTGGAACCTCGAAGACGGCACCCTGCACCGTTTTCGCGCCCATATCGTGATCCTGGCGACCGGCGGTTATGGGCGGACCTATTTCTCGTGCACCTCGGCGCATACCTGCACCGGCGACGGCAACGCCATGGTGTTGCGCGCCGGATTGCCGCTGCAGGACATGGAATTCATCCAGTTCCATCCGACCGGCATCTACGGCGCCGGCTGCCTGATTACCGAGGGCGCCCGCGGCGAAGGCGGCTATTTGACCAACAGCGAGGGCGAGCGCTTCATGGAGCGCTATGCCCCGCACGCCAAGGATCTCGCCTCGCGCGATGTCGTCAGCCGGGCGATGACGATCGAGATCCGCGAGGGCCGCGGCTGCGGGCCGCAGCGCGACCACATTCTGCTGCATCTCGAACACCTCGATCCGGCGATGCTGCATCAGCGCCTGCCGGGCATCTCGGAGACGGCAAAGATCTTTGCCGGCGTCGATGTCAGGCGGGAGCCGATCCCGGTATTGCCGACGGTCCATTACGACATGGGCGGCATCCCGACCAACCATCACGGCGAGGTGCTGCGGCCGACCGCAGATGACCCGGAGGCGACCGTCCCAGGGCTTATGGCGATCGGCGAGGCCGCCAGCGTTTCGGTGCACGGCGCCAATCGCCTGGGCTGCAATTCGCTGCTCGACATCATCGTCTTTGGCCGCGCCGCAGCCTATCGCGCGGCGGAAAAAGTCCGGCCGGGCTCGCCGCACAAGCCACTCTCGGCCAACGCCGGCGACGAGGCCGTCGCCCGGCTCGACGCGGTGCGGCATTCGAAGGGAGCACGCAGGACCGCGGAGATCCGCCTCGACATGCAGCGCGTGATGCAAAGCAATTGCGCGGTCTTTCGCACCGCAGAAGTGCTCAGGGAGGGCGTCGAAAAGATCGATCGCGTGGCCAACAGCTTTGGCGATCTGGGCATTTCCGACCGCTCGATGATCTGGAACAGCGATCTGGCCGAGGCGCTCGAACTCGAAAACCTGCTGGAACAGGCGGTGGTGACCCTGCATTCCGCCGATAATCGGACCGAGAGCCGCGGCGCGCACGCCCGCGAGGATTTCCCCGGGCGGGACGACCGCGATTGGCTGAAACATACGATAGCCTGGCTCGACGGCGACGGCTCGGTCAGGCTCGGCTACCGACCGGTGCATCTGTTTACCCTGTCGAACGAGGTCCAGCCGTTTCCGCCGCGGGCCCGGGTCTATTAGGGTCCGCCGATGGCCGAATTCACCCTGCCTGCGAATTCGAAAATCGGCACCGGCAAGACCGTCCCGGCGCCGTCCGGCACGGTGCGGGTTCGCGAGTTCAAGGTTTATCGCTGGAACCCCGACGACGGCAAAAAGCCGGTCGTCGACACCTTTGCGATCGATCTCGATCAGTGCGGGCCGATGGTTCTCGACGCTCTGATCAAGATCAAGAACGAGATCGACACGACGTTGACCTTTCGCCGCTCCTGCCGCGAAGGCGTCTGCGGCTCCTGCGCGATGAACATCGACGGGGTCAATACCTTGGCCTGCACCAAGGCGATCGCGGATATTCGCGGGCCGGTGCGCATCTATCCGCTGCCGCATATGCCGGTAGTCAAAGACCTCGTGCCCGATCTGACGCATGTCTACGCGCAATATCAGTCGATCGAGCCTTGGCTGAAGACCGTGAGCGCGGCGCCGCCCGACCGCGAACTCCCGCAATCGGTCGCGGAGCGCGACAAGATCGACGGGCTGTGGGAGTGCATCCTGTGCTTCTGCTGCACGACCGCCTGCCCGAGCTGGTGGTGGACTGGCGAGCGCTATCTGGGTCCGGCGGTTTTGCTGCAGGCCTATCGCTGGATCGCCGACAGCCGCGACGAGGCGACCGGCGAGCGGCTCGACGCGCTGGAGGACCCGTTCCGGCTCTACCGCTGCCACACGATCATGAACTGCACCCGCACCTGCCCGAAAAATCTGAACCCGGGCAAGGCCATCGCCGAGATCAAAAAGCTGATGGTATTGCGCCGCTAAGCCGTTGATGCCGCGCACCATTATCATCGACACCGATCCGGGCATCGACGATGCCGTGGCCATCCTGCTCGCCCTGGCGGCGCGCGAGGAACTGATAGTGCGGGGCATCGTCGCCGTCGCCGGCAACCTGCCGTTGGCGCAGACCGAGCGCAACGCTCGTCGGGTCTGTGAATTTGCCGGGCAACCGGAGATTGCCGTCTATGCCGGATGCGCCCGGCCGCTGCTGCGGCCGCTGGCGACGGCGACGGGCATCCACGGCGACACTCTGGGCGAACGGTTGGGCGTGCCCGAACCGACCATGCCGCTGCAAGCCCAGCATGGCGTCGATTTTCTGATCGAGAGCCTGCGCGCCGCCGCACCCGGCACGACGACACTGTGCGCATTGGGCCCCTTGACCGATATCGCCGTGGCTTTGGTCAAGGCGCCGGAGATCGCCGAGCGGGTCGGCGAACTGGCGATCATGGGCGGCGCCGGTTTTGAGATCGGCAATGTGACGCCCGCCGCCGAATTCAACATCCATGTCGATCCGCACGCCGCGGCGATCGTGCTGAACAGCGGCATGCCGATCACGATGATCCCGCTCGACGCCACCCATCAGGTCCTCAGCACCGGGCCGCGGCTGGCAAGGTTGCGGGCGCTCGGCAATCGTTGCGGTCCGGCGGTCGCCGGGTTGCTCGGCGAGTTCGAAGCAACCCGTACCGGCCGGTTCGGAACGCGGGGCCTCGCCTTGCACGATCCGTGCGTCGTCGCCTATCTGCTGTGCCCGGAGCTGTTTCAGGGACGCGAGGTCAATGTCGCCGTCGAGACCGCGAGCCCGCTGACCTCGGGAATGACGGTCGTCGACTGGTGGGGCGTGACCGGCCGGCCGGCCAATGCCCGGTTTCTCGACATGGTCGACGCCGACGGTCTGTTCGATCTGCTGACGGAAAAGCTGGCGGGGCTGCCCTGACCGGCAGCAGCGGTGCGGTTCGCGTCGACCGTCGGCGGATCTTGCCTTAGAGTGACATCGCCAACTCAGAAAAAGGGAGCAAAACCGATGATTTTCGAGATGCGCACCTATCGGCTGCAGCCGGGGTCGGTGCCCGAGGCCGAGAAGCGGTTCGGCGAGGCGCTGACCGAACGCGTCAAGGTGTCCCCGTTGGGGGCCTTCTTTCACACCGAGGTCGGGCCGCTCAACCACATCATCCACATCTGGCCCTATGACGACCTGCAGCACCGGACTCGCGTGCGCTCGCAACCGATCCCGAACTGGCCGCCGAAGATCCAGGAATTCATCGTCGAGATGGAGAGCAAGATCGTGATCGCCGCGCCGTTCTGTCCGGCGTTCACGCCGCGGCAGCACGGCAACCTCTATGAGATCCGGACCTATACGATGCTGCCCGGGTCGGCCCCGACCGTCGTTGCCCGCTGGGCCGAGCGGATCGAGGGGCGGGTCAAGCTGTCGCCCTTGGCCGCTGCCGGCCATACCGAACTCGGCCCGCTGAACCAGTGGATACACATCTGGGCCTACAAGGACGCAAACGAGCGCGCTCGCATCCGCGAGGAATCGCGCAAGGACGGCAGCTGGCCGCCGGCGACCCGCGGCATGTTCGTCAAACAGGAAAACATGCTGGTGGTACCGGCATCCTTCTCGCCGCTGCGCTAGACGAGCCGCCGAGGTCTCGGCCTCACCCGCCCGCTCGCTGCGCCGGAGCCAGCGGGGCGGGTCGAGGCGGACGGCGGAACAGACCGAGAAAATTATCAAAAAATCCCGGCGACGGCGCGACCGCCGCGGTCTGTGGGGTTGCGGGAGTTGCCGCCGGTTCGCCCGGCAATGGCCGCACCGGCATCGAGCGGGTCGCGGCGAGCATGAAACGGCGCCAGGTCTGCGCCGGCAGGGTGCCGCCGGTCACCTTGTTCATCGGCTTGTCGTCGTCATTGCCGAGCCAGACGCCGGCGACCAGATCGGCGGTGTAGCCGACGAACCAGGCGTCGCGGTAATCCTGGGTGGTGCCGGTCTTTCCGGCGGCCGGGCGCGGCAAGGCGGCGCTCTTGCCGGTGCCGTGGTCGATCACGCCGCTCAGCATATCGTTCATCTCGCCCGCCAGTTCGGCGCCGACCACCCGGCCGGGTCCCGACCCGGCGCGGCGAAACAGGACCTTGCCGGCCTTGTCGCGGATCTCGGCGATGCCATGCGGCCATACCCCGATCCCGCCATTGGCGAACGGCGCGTAGGCGGAGACGAGTTCGAGCAGGTTTACCTCGTCGGTGCCGAGGGCGATGCTCGCGTCATGCACCAGCGGCGAGGCGATGCCGAGCCGATGGGCGACGGCGACGACATTGCCGATCCCGGCGCGCATCGCGACCTGGACCGCAATCGTGTTGATCGACTGTGCCAGGGCCTCGGCCATCGTCATGTCGCCCTGAAAGCGGTTGGCGTAGTCGCGCGGCCGCCAGCTGCCGATGTGAATCGGCGCGTCAACAAAATGATCGCCGGGCTGCAACCCGGCTTCGAGCCCCGCAAGGTAGACGAACGGCTTGAACGCCGAGCCCGGTTGGCGCTCCGCCTGCGTCGCCCGGTTGAACTCGCTGTCGGTGTAGTCGCTGCCGCCGACCATGGCGCGGACCGCGCCGTCGGGCGACATCGCGACCAGGGCGCCCTGGCTGACCGTATCCCTGACGCCGTCATGGGCGAGCGTACCGGCGATGGCCGCCTCGGCCGCTTGCTGCATGCGCGGGTCGAGGGTGGTGACGACGGTCAGGTCGCGGTTGCCGGCGCCGGCAAAATCGGCAAGCTGCGCGGCGATCCAATCGGCAAAATAGCGCACGCCGGGACGCGCCACCGCGACGGCGCCGAGCGACGCCTCGGCCTGTCCGGCGGACGCGGCCTGGGCTCTGGTGATGTAGCCGGCTTCGACCATGTTGGTCAGGACCCGAGCGGTGCGCGCTGCGGCCAGCGCCCGGTCGCGGATCGGGTTGAACCGCGTCGGCGCCTTCAGCAGGCCGGCGATCACCGCGCACTGATAGAGATCGATGTGACGCGCCGATTTGCCGAAATAGCGATGCGCCGCCGCGTCGACGCCGTAGGTTCCGGCGCCGAGATAAACCCGGTTCAAATAGATTTCGAGAATCTGATCTTTGGTGAAGCGATGTTCGAGCCACAGGGCCAAAAGGGTCTCGCGCATCTTGCGGGCGAGGCTGCGCTCGGGCGTCAGAAACAGATTCTTGGCGAGCTGCTGGGTGATCGTACTGCCGCCCTCGACGACATGGCCGGCCGCAAGATCGGCGGTCGCGGCACGGATCAGCCCGATCGGATCGATGCCGAAATGGCTGTAGAAGCGGCGGTCTTCGGTGGCGATCACCGCCTCCGGCAAGTAGGCCGGCATGTCCCGTAAAGTCAGCGGCTGACCGAAGAGATCGCCATAATTTGTCAGCAGGCTGCCGTCCGCGCCGAGAAAGGTGATGCTCGCACGTCTGTCGGAGCGAATGAGATCGCTGGTGTCGGGCAGGGTCAGGGCAAAGTAGCCGATCACCCCGCCGCCCAGGATCGCCACCCACAGCAGCAGCAAGACGCCGATCCTGAGCACCCCGGCCAGTCGCCCTTTACCTCGCCGCACTTTGACCCGCCGCCTTGCGGCCGGGCCGCCGCCGCCGCGCTTCGACGGCCGGCGCGGAGGCGGGCGAAGCCGGTCGGCCGGGTCTGCACGCAATCTGGGATCAACCATGATCAACCATGAATACTCGCCACAGCGGCTCCGCCCTCGGGCAACCCGCTCTCGCACTCCGTCTCGATCAGCTTCCCGATCGCCGCTATGATCCGGCAAATTACGGCAACGAGCGGAAATTGTCGTGCCCGGGGGCGTCTACGTGATATCGGGGCGTCTACGTGATATCGGGGACCCGCCTGCCCGACGCCGGGCGATCGACGGAACCGCGGCCGTCGCCGACCGTTCTCGCAGAGCGGCGGCTCGCGGGCGTCTCGGCGGCAGGCACAGCGGCGAGCGCAACCGTTCGAGCGACAGGGGCAGGTCTCGGCAGGAGCATCCGGATGATCGACCAATCCGATGCGGCGGCAGACGGCAAGAGCATGCCGGGCAATGCGCAACGCGCCGCGGCCATCCTCGCCGAAATGCTCGATGCGCTGTGCTCGGCCGCTCGATCGATGGCTGAGGATCAGAGGCTCGGGGTGGCCGGCGATGCCGCCGCGGTCGCCGAGGCGGCTCGCGCGGCCGCCAGGTCGCTCGACCGATCCGACAGCCCGGGCATCGCCGCCGGGGCCGATCGCCTCGCCGATCGAATCGACCGGTTGGCGTCGGCGATCCGCGCCTCTCGCTGGGACGAGATCATCGCCGACGCCAAGGATTTCGCCCGGGGCCGACCCATTCTCTTTACCCTGGCTGCGGCTGCCGCCGGCTTTTTCGCCGGGCGCTTTTTGTCGTTGCCGGCCGATCGGCGCGAATCGCCGTCACCGGGGCGGCGGCACGCACCGGAGAACACTGATGGCGGCGCCTGACCGAGCCGCACTCGCCGGCGATGACGCCGGTCGAGCCGACGCCGGTGGGGACGCCGGGCCGGAGGCTGGACGCGACCGCTCGATCGGCGCCTTGCTGTCCGATTTGGCGGCCGAGGCGAGCTTTCTCGTCCGGCAGGAATTTGCCCTATTCAAGGCCGAGCTCGGCGGTAAACTGGTCCGCGTCGGGCTGGGCTTGGCAGCGCTGGTCTTTGGTGCGCTCGTCCTCTTCAGCGGTTGGGTCGCACTGCTCGCGGCGGCGGCGCTGGCGCTGGCGACGGTGATGGCGCCTTGGCTGGCCGCGCTGACCGTCGCGCTGACGACCGTGACGGCGGGGTTGGCGCTCATCTATTTCGGGAGAAGCCGGCTGCGCGCCAGGTCGCTGGCGTTGCGGCGCACCTGGCGGTCGCTGCGTGGGGCCAGGGTCAGGGACAGCGAGAGGGCCGCGTGAGCCGGCGGGCGATGCCGGGCCACGGTGCCGACGGCGCGCAGCCGCCCCGGTCGATCGCGCAGATCGAGGGCGAAATCGGCCGCATCCGGGGTGAACTCGACCGCACTCTCGATGCTCTCGCCGATAAGCTCGCCTGGCGGCCGTTGCTGCACCGAGGAGTGGAGATGATCACCGGGTTTATCGGGGCGGCGAAACGGGGCGGGTCGGGCCGGGGCGAGAGACGGCGCGTCAGTCCGATCGCGATCGGCATGATCGGCGCCGGGGTCGCCTGGGTGGTCGCCGACTACGCCGGCGTTCTGCCCGGCGCAAAACCGAGGCGCCGCCGCGGCGCAAGTCCGGGCATCGGCGATCAGCCGCACTGCGACGGCGTCGGCGAGCCGGGCAAACCTGGGGGTCAAGCGAGGGCGTCGGACCGCGGGGACAATGGATGGATCGACATTTTCAGTCCAACCCTCTGGCGATCGGCCTGCTCGGCCTCGTCGCCGGCGCTGCCGCCTCGGCGCTGTTGCCGCCGGCCGAAGGCGAACGGGAATTCGTCGACCGGGCCCGCGAAAATCTGTGGCAAAAGGCAGAGGATTTCGGTCACCGGGCGGCGGCGCAGCTTCGCGGCACAGCGGATTGCCCGAGCCGGCGCGGCATGGCGGATCGCGGGTGATCTCGGTCGAGGCAATGGTTGCCAACGGAAACGCAGATCGGAAGGGGATGAGCATGGCTTGCTCGATTGGCGTTCGCGGCGCGGCAATGTTCGGCTTGGGCCTGCTCGCTCTGACCGCAAGCGGCTCGGGTGCGGCACGCGCGCAGGCAACCAATAACCCCGCGGAGATCAACGCCTGCCTCTGCCTCGAGCAGGGAAACGAGACCTTGTCGCGCGAGATGTCGGCCAAGACCCAGGCGCTCGCCGAAATCCGCCGGCATTTGGCCGATCTCGATGCCGAACTGGCCCGCGACCGGCCGATGGTCCAGGTCAACGACCCCGATTCGGTCGCCCGCTACAAGGCATTGCTCGATCGGCGCGACGCCGCCTACCGGCAATCGATCGGGCCCGTCGTCTCTCAGGCCGATCAGGCCGTCGCCCACTACAATGCACAGGTCAACGAATACAATGCGCGATGCGCCGGGCACCCGTTCAACGCCGAGATGATGGCCGAGATGCAGGCGCATCTCTCCTGCCCAGCGCCTCGGTAAGCGCGAGTTCCGGCTCCCGCGGCCGGTCAGCCGGCCCGCTGCGGGTAGAGCGAGTCGGGCGAGATCTCCGGTTCGGCGATCACCACCCAGGCGCCGCCTCGCCAAGCGCGGAAAAAACAGCTGCGCCGCCCGGTATGACAGGCCACGCCCTGCTGGTCGACCAGCAGCAACAAGGCGTCGCCGTCGCAATCGAGGCGCAGTTCGCGCAACAGCTGCACCTGGCCCGAGGTCTCGCCCTTGCGCCACAATCGGTCGCGCGAGCGCGACCAGTAGCACGCGCGGCCTTCGCCGAGGCTCGTGCGCACCGCCTCGCGGTTCATCCACGCCATCATCAGAATCTCGCCGGTGTCGTATTGCTGGGCGATTGCCGGGACCAGACCGTCCGCACCGAACCGGATCTCGCTCACCGCCTGTTCGATCGTGTTCGTCAACGCGCTGACCTTCCGCCGGTTGCCCTGACCCACCGCCCGCATTAGGGTGACCGCGCGACGAAGACAATAGCGGCCGGTTGGGGAGCAGCACCTTTTGCAGGATTCGATCCTGGTGACCCGCGGTCTCGCCAAGGAGTTTCGCGGCTTTGCCGCGGTGCAGGGGGTCGACCTCGACATCGAGCGCGGCACCATCCATGCGCTGATCGGCCCGAACGGCGCCGGCAAGACGACCGTCTTCAACCTGCTTACGAAATTCCTCGAACCATCGGCCGGGCGGATCATCTACGACGGGGACGACATCACCGGCGAGCGGCCGGCCGAGATCGCCCGCCGCGGAATTGTGCGCTCGTTTCAGATCTCGGCCGTCTTTGCCCGACTATCGGTACGCGACAATGTGCGGGTGGCGCTGCAGCGAAAGCTCGGCAACTCGTTCGCCTTTTGGCGTTCGGGACGGGCTCTCGACCGGCTGACGGAGCGCGCCGAGGGGCTGCTCGATGCTGTCGGCCTGAACGGCTTTGGCGATATCCTGGCGGGCGAACTCTCCTACGGGCGCAAACGGGCGTTGGAAATCGCCACCACCCTGGCGCTCGATCCCCGGATGCTGCTGCTCGACGAGCCGATGGCCGGGCTCGGTCAAGAGGATATCGGCCGGATCTCGGCGCTGATCCGCACGGTATCGAGCGACCGCACGATCCTGATGGTCGAGCACAATCTGTCGGTTGTCGCCGATCTATCGGACCGGATCACGGTGCTGACCCGCGGCCGCATCCTCGCTGAGGGCGATTACGCCGCCGTTTCGAGCAACCGCGAGGTCGTCGAGGCCTATATGGGGACCGGCGATGCCTGAACCCGATCGACCGGAAACGGCGGCGGCGGCGCTGCTGCGGGTCGAAGGACTGCACGCCTGGTACGGCGAGTCCCACGTCCTGCACGGGGCGAGCTTTGCCCTCGCCGAGGGCGAGGTGGCGACCTTGCTCGGCCGCAACGGCGCCGGTAAGACGACGACCTTGCGCGCGGTGATGGGAATCGTGCGGCAGCGGCAGGGTTCGGTCGTCTATCGCGGCAACGAATTGACCCGCCTCGCCTCAAACCGCATCGCCCGGCTCGGCATCGCCTATTGCCCTGAAGAGCGCGGGATATTTTCCAGCCTCGATGTCGAGGAAAATCTGCTGCTGCCGCCGGTGGTGCTGTCCGGCGGCATGACGGTCGACGAGATCTACGCGATCTTTCCCAACCTCGCGGAGCGGCGCCGAAGCCCCGGCACCAGGCTGTCGGGCGGCGAGCAGCAGATGCTGGCGATCGGCCGCATCCTGCGGACCGGCGCCACCCTGCTGCTGCTCGACGAGCCGACCGAAGGGCTGGCCCCGGTCATCGTCCAGCAAATCGGCCAGGTGATCGGCACCTTGAAGCAGAGAGGGTACACGATTTTGCTGGTCGAGCAGAATTTTCGCTTTGCCGCGACCCTCGCCGACCGGCATTACGTCGTGGAGAACGGTCGCGTCGTGGATCAGATCGCGAACCGCGACCTTGCGGGCAACCTGACCAAGTTGCAGCATTATCTCGGGGTCTGAGGCCAACGTACTTCGCAAAGGACGCATGATGAGAATAGCCGCCTCCCTCGCTTTTGCCGCCGGCGTGGCGATCGCCGGTCCGGCCGTCGCCCAGATCTCGGGCGATGCCGTCAAGATCGGCGTCCTGACCGACATGTCGAGCCTCTATGCCGATCTCGCCGGACCAGGATCGGTGACGGCAGCGCAGATGGCGATCGCCGATTTCGGCGGCACCGTCGACGGCAAGAAGATCGAGTTGGTCAGCGCCGACCATCAGAACAAGCCTGATGTCGGCTCGGCCATCGCCCGTCAATGGTTCGATAATGACGGGGTCGATGCGATCGTCGACGTGCCGACATCGAGTGTCGCGCTCGCCGTGCAGGAGGTCGCGCGCACCCGGAAAAAGGTGTTTCTGATTTCGGGGGCGGCCGCCTCCGACCTGACCGGCAAGGCCTGTTCGCCGACCTCGGTCCATTGGACTTACGACACCGTGGCATTGGCCAACGGCACCGGTGCGGCGGTGGTCAAGGCGGGCGGTACGACGTGGTTCTTCATCACCGCCGATTACGCTTTTGGCCACGCGCTCGAACGCGACACGACAAAGGTGGTCGAGGCGAACGGGGGCAAGGTGCTGGGCTCGGTCAACGTGCCGCTGAAGACCGCCGATTTCTCGTCGTTTCTGCTGCAGGCGCAGGGGTCGAAAGCCAAGATCATCGGCCTCGCCAATGCCGGCGGCGACACGATCAATTCGATCAAGCAGGCGGCCGAGTTCGGCATCGTCGCCGGCGGGCAGAAACTGGCCGGCCTCTTGGTCTTCATCACCGACGTGAACAGCCTGGGCCTCAAAACCGCGCAGGGATTGCAGCTGACCGAAGCGTTTTACTGGGACCAGAACGACGCGACCCGAGCCTGGTCCAAGCGCTTTTTCGACGCCAGGAAGCGCCAGCCGACGATGGTCCAGGCCGGGGTATACGGCGCCGTCACCGACTACCTCAAAGGAATCAAGGCCACCGGCAGCGACGATGGGCCGACCGTCGTCAACTGGATGAAGGCGAACCCGGTCAACGATTTCATGACCAAGAACGGCAAGATCCGCGAGGACGGCACTCTGGTGCGCGACATGTATCTGTTCGAGGTCAAGACCCCGGCCGAATTGAAAGGCCCGTGGGACGATTACAAGCTGATCGAGACGATCCCCGGCGAGCAGGCCTTCGCCCGGCCCGGCCCGAACCAATGCCCGCTGGTCAAAGGCTGAGACCGGCGCCGCTGATTGTCGCCGAGGCGGAGCGGCAGTGCCGAACTGGCTTCATCTCGCCGTTCCGCCGGCCCCGGCATTGTTTGCGCAATTGCTGGTCGGGCTGATCAACGGCGCCTTCTATGCCGTGCTGAGCCTCGGCCTCGCGATCATCTTCGGCCTTTTGAACATCATCAACTTTGCGCATGGCGCCCAGTACATGCTGGGCGCCTTTTGCGCCTGGTTCCTGCTGAACTGGCTGGGCCTCGGCTATTGGCCGGCCCTGCTGCTGGCGCCGCTCGCCGTCGGCGTCGTCGGGATCGCCATCGAGCGCGCGCTGCTGCGCCATATCTATCGTCTCGACCCGCTTTACGGCCTGCTGCTGACCTTTGGCCTCGCCTTGATCATCGAGGGCGTGTTCCGCCAGCAATACGGCTCCTCGGGCCAGCCTTACGACATTCCGCCCGAACTCGAGGGCGGCCTCAATCTCGGCTTCATGTTTCTGCCGATCTATCGCGGCTGGGTCGTCCTCGCTTCGCTGGCGGTGTGCCTCGGCACCTGGTTCGTCGATCGAGCGGACGCGGCTCGGCGCCTATCTGCGGGCGGCGACCGAGAACCCGACACTGGTCCAGGCTTTCGGCATCAATGTGCCGCGGATGATCACCCTGACCTATGGCGCCGGCGCTGCCTTGGCGGCATTCGCCGGGGTCATGGCGGCGCCGATCTATCAGGTCAGCCCGCTGATGGGCCGCAATCTGATCATCACCGTCTTTGCCGTCGTCGTCATCGGCGGCATGGGCTCGATCATCGGCGCCATCGTCAGCGGCTTTGCCCTGGGCGTTATCGAAGGGCTGACCAAAGTCTTCTACCCTGAGGCCTCGAGTACGGTGATCTTCGTGATCATGGCGGTGGTATTGCTGATCAAGCCGGCCGGGATCTTCGGGCAGGCCCGCTGAGATGGCGATCGGCGTGACCGGACGGCGGATCGCCACGGCGGCGGTGCTGATCGCGGCGGCGGCGGCACCTTTCGTGCTCTATCCGGTGTTTCTGATGGAGGCGCTGTGCTTTGCATTGTTTGCCTGCGCCTTCAACCTGCTGCTCGGTTATGTCGGGCTGCTGTCGTTCGGCCATGCGGCGTTTTTCGGCGCCGCCGCTTATGTCACCGCCTATATGGTCAAGGCGTGGGGCATGCCTCCCGAACTCGGCATCCTCGCCGGGACCGCGATTGCGGCATTGCTCGGCGCCGCCTTCGGCTGGCTGGCGATCCGGCGCCAGGGCATCTACTTCGCGATGATCACCCTGGCATTGGCCCAGATGGTTTATTTCATCGCCCTGCAAGCTCCGTTTACCGGCGGCGAGGACGGGATCCAAGCGGTGCCGCGCGGCTATCTGTTCGGGCTGATCGATCTGAACCGGCCCTTGGCGATGTACTACTTCGTGCTGGCGATGTTTCTGCTCGGCTTTGCGATCATCGTCAGGGCGATCGGTTCGCCGTTCGGCCAGGTGATCCGGGCGATCCGCGACAACGAGCCCCGCGCCGTCTCGCTCGGCTATGACGCCGACCACTACAAGCTGCTCGCCTTTGTGTTGTCGGCAGCGTTGGCCGGGCTCGCCGGATCGGTCAAGACACTGGTCTTTCAGCTCGCCTCGCTGACCGACATTCAGTGGGAGATGTCGGGAACGGTGGTGTTGATGACCCTGGTCGGCGGGCTCGGTACCATGACCGGCCCGGTCGTCGGCGCCTTTCTGCTGGTCGCCATGGAGCATTATTTCGCCCAGTTCGGCTCATGGGTCACGGTGATCGAGGGCGCCATCTTCGTCTTTTGCGTGCTGGTCTTCCGGCGCGGCATCGTCGGCACGATCGCCGTCTACCTTGCCGGCCGCCGCCAGGGATCGCCGGCCGCGGGCGTCGTCGCCGACGGCTCAACCTATTAGTCAAGATCTAAAGCAGCTCAGTCAGGGGTACCCACGCGGGGACGCGGGGTAACGAGCGCAAACGTCGATTCCGGTCGTTCGCATCTCCGACGAGGATTTCGTCAGGTTCTCGTGCGTGTTTCGCCCGGGGCGCGGCCGACTGGAGGCGCCACTGGATGCGCTGATCGTCGGGATCAGGAGTGGGAGGTGAGCTTCGTTTCCAGCCTCGGGTGGCCGCTTGGAGCCTGGCGGCGGCCCATCGCAGGCGCGGGCGCGCCCGGCAACAACGGTCGCTCCTCCACTGCGGCCGCCGGCGGCTGCGTACGCCGTACGGCGAAGACCGCAGCAGCCAGCCCGAGCGCGACAAAGCCGCCGTACAGCACGATCAAGCCGAACGCGTTCCGGTACGGCAGCAACGCGACGACGAAGCTGCCGAGAGCGGCGGCGGCCATCTGCAGAAAGCCCATCAGCCCCGAGGCGGTGCCGGCGAGCCGCGGGTGGATGCTGAGCGCCGCCGCCATGACCGTGGGGCCGCTCATGCCGTCGCCGATTTCGGCCAGCCCGATCGGCACAAACAAGAGCCAGACGCTGAGAGGGGCCGAGCCCGCCCACAGCGCCATCCCGAGCGCGGCGGCAAAGGCGAGCGCCCGGCCGGCGAGCAGTAGCCGCAAGCTCCCGAAGCGCGGCGCGAAACGCGCCGCCGCGGCATTGCCGAGCATGTAGGTCGCCATCGGCAGCAGGATCATCAGCCCATAGGTGCTCGGCGGCCGACGCAGCGCTTCCGCCAGGATGTGCGGCGCGCTGGCGATAAACGTAAACCATGACGCGCTTGTGCAGGCGCCGCACACCGCAAAGCCGACAAAGGCGGGCGAGCGCAGCAGCGCCAGGTTGGCCCCCGCCATGCCGGCGAGATCAAGCCGGACCCGCTGCCGGTTGGTCTCGCCGAGCCGGATCACCGTCGCAACCAGAACGACGCCCCCCAACCCGCCGAGCGTCGCGAAAATCGCCCGCCAGCCAAACCATTCGGCAAGGTAGGCGCCGAGTGCCGGCGAGATCGCCGGGGCCAGCGTCATCGCCATCATGACCAGCGCCAACCCGCGCGCCGCCGCCTCGCGCTCATAGACGTCGCGGATCATCGCGCGGCTCAGCACGATACCGGCGCATGCGCCGAGCGCCTGCAGCACGCGTCCCCCGATCAGCCCCGGCAACGACCACGCGGCGCCGCACAGCGCCGTGCCGACGAGAAATGCCGCGAGACCGGCGAGCAATACCGGGCGGCGCCCGAAGCGGTCGGAAACCGGGCCGTAGACAAGCTGCCCGGCGGCAATCCCGGCGAGATAGAGGCTCACGACGAGCTGCACATGCGCCGGCGTGTCGGCGAATACCGCGACGAGCAGCGGCAAGACCGGCACGACCATATGCAGGCCGCAGAACGCGAGCGCCGTTATTGCCGACAGCAGCGCCAGCGACGGTGCCGGTCGGCCGCTCATCCGGCGCCGGATCGGAGATCCGCCAGGCGCCGGCGCTGGCTGCCGTCGGCCGCGAAATTACCGGGGTCGAGCCAGCGCTCGAAGGCGGCGCGCAGAGCCGGCCAGTCGCGGTCGATGACCGAGAACCAGGCGGTGTCGCGGTTGCGCCCGCGGGTGATCATCGCCTGGCGGAACAGACCCTCATACCGAAAGCCGAGCCGGACCGCGGCGGCGCGCGACGGCAGGTTCAGCGAATCGCATTTCCATTCGTAGCGGCGATAGCCGAGTTCGTCGAACACCCGGCGCATCATCAGATACATCGCCTCGGTCGCCGCAGGCCGGCGCTGCAGCCGCGGGCTGAACACGAGGCCGCCGATCTCGATCGTGCCCATCGCCGGCACGCAGTTCTGATAGACCGCGACGCCGACCGCCTGGCCCTGCGCATTGTCGCGGATCGCGTGATAGAACCGGTCGGGATTGGCGCAGGCGGCGTCGAGCCAGGTGCGGTATTCCGGGAGCGTCGTGAACGGACCGAAATTGTAATAGGTCCAGGCCGCTCCCTCGCGGTCCTCGGAATTGGCGTCGAACAGTTCGGCGGCATGGCGGTCGGGGTCGAGCGGCTCGACCGTCGCGAAGGCGCCGGCCATCGCGGTTCTCGGCGGACGCGATCGCGGCGACCAGCCCTCGACCCGCCAACCGACTGGCTGACCCCGCTCATTGCGCTGCGGTTCGTGTTCCATGACGCGCAAGGCCAGCACACGCGTTCGGCGGCGTCAACACGCTCGGCCGCCGGCCAGGGTCCGCTCAGGGGCAGCTGAGCGGCGGCTGTTGGCCCGGTCGGGAGACTTCGCCGCTCACGCGAGGCATCAGCGAGACACGCGGGATTCAGCCTTTATTCGCGGGCGGCGTCATCGCTGAATTTCGGCGCCGGCTTTCGATGATCGGCGCCGGGCACGATGGGCTGCGCCCCCTAAGACAGGCGCGAGGCGTTTCGAGGCCGGGCCAACTTTAACCCGGACAGCGTCACCTGACGGCCCGTCCCCATAACCGATGCGAGGCAATGCGCGCGCCTTCCGCGGCCGCGGCGAGTTTCACCCAGACGACCTCTTCCGCCACGTATTCGCGACCGGCGAAGGTGCCGAAACCGCAATCCGTCCCGGCGATCACCCGCTCCCGGTCACCGACCACCGACACAGCCTCCTCGAGCCGCCGGGCGACAAGTTCCGGATGCTCGACAAAATTCGTGGTGGAGTCGAGAACGCCGGGCATCAGCAGCATGTGTGCCGGCAGCGGGTTATTACGCAGTGCGTCGTATTCGTGCTGATGCCTGGGATTGGCGAACTCGATCGAGAGTGCCCCGACATTGGCACGGTACAGTTCGGGCAGGATGGCTGTCATCGGGATGTCATGGACATGCGGCCCGTCATTGTTGCCCCAGCAGACATGGAGCCGGACGCGCTCGCGGGGAATGCCTTCGATCCCCAAATTGATGGCCGCGACATGCAGTTCCAGTTGCCGGAGGAATTCGGCTTCCCCCAGATGCGAGAAAAACCGATGTCGCTCCATCGCCAGATCCGGGGCGTCGATCTGGAGGACCATGCCGGCGTTGTGGATCGCGCGATACTCGTTGGACAGCGCTTTCGCGAGAGCCGTCAGATAGGCCTCGTGACTGTCGTAGTGCCGATTGAGCATCGTCGTCGCGACGATGCCCGGTGACGGCGCCGTCATGAAACATTCGCTGAAGCGGCTGCCCATTCGCTTGAGCCTTGCGGCGTCTTCGTTGATCGGGGCGCTGTCTACATACTCGACATCGGACAGCGCTGCCGGCGCGTTCGCCACCCGCGCGGAGTGCGGAAAACGCAGTTCCGTCTGCCGGGCATAGCTTGGGAAGTCGGTTTGATCCCGTGACGGCGGACGCCTGGACTCGCCGCCAAAGCCGCGTAGGCAGCGGGAAACATAGGTCTGAAATCCGACGCGCGACTGTTCCCCGTCATTTCCCACGTCAACACCGGCTTCGACCTGTTTGTCGATCACATGCGTGGTCGCGATCTCCACCTGACGGGCCAACTCGGCGGCATCGATCGTCTCGCCGGCCTCCTGGCGAACCAACAGTTCGGACAATGTTGGTGGTCGCGGCAGACTGCCGACATGACTGACCAGTATGCGGTCGGTGCTCATCAACATGGGCGTTTCCTGCTTCGTTGGACAGCGGAGCATCATGCAGCAACCGGTTGCTCACGAGCAAACGCGAAGCGGCTGATGCGAGCGGGCATGCGTTCGTGAATGACCTGTGAAATCTGATACCCGTTGATGAGCTTCATCAGTTCCTGGGAGGCTTCCTGTGCGTCCATGGTTTCTCTCTCCGCAGATCGGAGTTATCGCCCGCCTGCATGGGATGGCGCGCGACGGACCTTCTCACGAACGTAACGCAAACCCGAGCGGGTCCCAAAGCAGGTTGGCTTCGGTCAATGGCCGATAAGGGGCATCAAGAGCAGCTGCCACCGAGGAGGCTGAGAGGCTGCTGTCGGTCGCAATCCAGCCATAGCCACCGGGGACCAAGCGTCAGGTTTTGACCACTGGCGCTCTCAGCTGCGCCATTCGAGGATGCGCGGCTTGACCGGATTGACGAACGGCCGGCCCTCGGCGCAGGCGCGCCGGTATTCGCGCTTCAGCCGGTAATACCATTTCGCCTGGGTGTCGGCGTCGTCGATCAGCATCAGCGGCGGGTCCCAGCGCAAGCCCTGCCGCTGGCGCTCCATGATGCCGCGGTCCTGCTGCAGGAAGGCGCGCACATAACGCCGCAGCAGCGGCTTCAGCAGGGTGAGCCAGGGCGAGGTCCAATAGACGCAGTGGTTGATCTCGGTCGCCTGCTCGTCGATCGGCGTGATCGCGGTCAGATTGCACACATGATGGCGGCCGGCGTGGGTTTGCTCGATGCGCACGCTCGGCAGGCGAAACGCGATCTCGGTCTCGGGTACGCCGCCCAGCAGCCGATAGGCCCGCGAATTCGCCGAGGGACGGTGGCGGCTCATCGTGAAGCCGTAGGGCGAGGGCGCAAACGCCTTGGCCTTGGCCCGGATCGAATCTCGCGAACGCCACCACCAGGCGCCGTGCACGAACGGCCCGTGCGCCGGGTCCATCAGCCCGACGACGGCATGATCGATGGAGGCGGCGAAGCTGACGCGCTCGACGAGATCGGGCGCGGCGTCGCCGAACCCCTCCAATCGCGGGACCGCCGGGGCGGCGGCGGGGTCGTCGCCGAAAAACACCCAGACATTGCCCTGCACCTCGCAGGCCGGATAGCGGCGCACCTGGATCCGCTCGATCGGAAACGCCTGGCTCGGCACCAGCGACGGGACCGCCAGGCACCGACCGCCGGTGTCGAAGCACCAGCCGTGATAGCAGCACTCGATCCGATGCCCGTCGAAATTGCCGGCGCTGAGCGGCATGCCGCGATGCGGGCAGATGTCGCGCAGCGCAAAGACCGCGCCGGCGGCGTCTCGGCCGATCAGCACCGGCTCGCCGAGCATCACCTTGGCCAGCATCGCGCCGCGTCCGAGTTGTCGGCCGGGCGCCGCGTAGTACCACGCCTCCCGCAACGGCGCGGCCTGGTCGTCCACCCGCCCCTCCGAAAATAGCTGTTGCCGCCGGGCCGGCGACGGCGTCAGACTCGCCGTTCCGGTGCAGCCAGGCAAGGGTGAACAACGCGATGTCGGCGATACCGCAGATGATCGAGGGCATCCCTGCGCAGGGCGAAAGCCGAATGCTGCGCGAAACGGCAGCGGGCGGCGTATTGCGCCTGACCCTCGATCGGCCGCAGGCGCGCAACGCGCTGTCGACGGCGCTGATGACGGCGTTGCTCGACGCCCTCGCCCGCGCCGCACAGGACCCTGCGGTCCGGGTCGTCGTCATCGACGGCGCCGGGCCGGCCTTCTGCGCGGGTCACGATCTGCGCGAGATCCGCGCCGATCCGCGGCGCGAGACATATGAGCGGGTCTTCGCCCGATGCAGCGAGCTGATGCTGGCGATCGTCGCCCTGCCGAAGCCGGTCATCGCCGAGGTGCACGGGGTGGCGACGGCGGCCGGATGCCAGCTGGTGGCGAGCTGCGATCTGGCGGTGGCCGCCGAGGAGGCCAGGTTCGCGACCCCCGGCGTCAATATCGGGCTGTTCTGCTCGACGCCGATGGTGGCGTTGAGCCGCGCGATCGGGCGCAAGGCGGCGATGGAGATGCTGCTGACCGGCGAGATGATCGACGCGCGACGCGCCCGCGACCTCGGCCTCGTCAATCGGGTCGTGCCGCGTGTCGAGTTGCGCCGGTCGGTCGACGATCTGGCCCGGGAAATCGCCGCGAAGTCGGCCTTCACCGTGGCGATCGGCAAAGCGGCGTTTTATCGCCAGGCCGAACTCGACCTCGCCGCCGCCTACCGCTACGCCGCCGAGGTGATGACGACCAACATGCTGGCGGCGGATGCCGGCGAGGGCATCGATGCGTTTCTCGCTCGCCGCCCGCCGGTCTGGCAGGACCGCTGAGGCCCGGCGATGGACCACGATTTCTATCTCCGACGACTATCTGCGCGACATTCTGACGAGTGTGCGCACGATCGCCGTGATCGGCGCCAGTCCCAGGCAGGAGCGCCCGAGCCATCGGGTCATGGCCTATCTGCAGCGCCGCGGCTATCGGGCGATCCCGGTCAACCCCATCGCCGCCGGAGCGACGATCCTCGGCGAGACCTGCCGCGGCAGCCTCGCCGATATCGCCGAGCCGGTCGATATGGTCGATATCTTTCGCCGCTCCGAACTGGCCGGCGCCGCGGTCGACGCGGCGATCGACAAGGGCGCCAAGATCGTGTGGATGCAGCTCGGCGTGCGCGACGACGCCGCAGCCGCGCGCGCCGAAGCCCGCGGGATCAAGGTGGTGATGAACCGCTGCCCGGCGATCGAAATCCCGCGCCTCGGGCTCTAGTCGAGGCCCGCGAACCTCGGAACCGCGGCACCAGAGTCAGCGGTATTCGTCGCCGCAATCGCCGATCACCGACATCAGGTCGCGCGATTTGACCAGGACCGCCTCGATCGACGCCAGATCTTCGCCGTCGAGGGCCAGGCCAAAGATGCGGGCGTTGTCGGCGGTATGGCGGGCGATGCCGAGCCGAACGCCGATGATGACGCCGGCCACCGCCGGACGATCGAGAATATAGCGGGCGCCGACATTGGCGATGCCGACCCGATGCTTGTCGGCGATCTGCTTGACCGCCATCAGCAATTCCTGGAACAGGCCCCAGCCGCCCCAGGCGTCGATCATGTTCTTGTATTTCTGCAAAGAGGCGGTGTCGAGATCGGACCGGCGGGGCTCGGGGCGGCCTAGATATTTCTCCGACAACAGGCCGCCGAGCAATGTGCCGTAGGCCAGCAGGGCCGTCGCCCGATCGCGGCAGAATTCCGCCATCCGCCGCTCCGGCCGGCGATCGACCAGCGAATACTGGACCTGGTTCGAGACGAACCGGATGCCGTGCCCGGCGATGACCCGCAGACGCTCGGTGTCGAAATTGGTCAGCCCGAGATGGCGGATTTTGCCTTCCTGCCGCAGATCGGCGAGATGTTTGAGCGCGTCGAGATAGCGCTCGTCGCGATAATCCCACCAGTGGAATTGCAGCAGATCGAGACGGTCTACGCCCATCCGCTTCAGCGAAACGGCGATCGCCTCTTCGACGACGCGCCGCGACATCTGGCCCGGATACGGCACCCATTTGGTGAAGGCCTGGATTTCGCCCAGCCGCTCCGTCCCGCGATCGGCGGCGAGGCGGCGGCGGAACTCTCCGATCAGATCCTCGGCCGGGCCGTAATGGTCGGCGAGGTCCCAGCTGGTGAACCCGGCATCGTGGCAGGCGAGCATCTCGTCGACGGCGCGGCCGCGGTCGATGGCGCCGTGCCCGCCCGAGACCTGCCACATCCCGTTCAATACCCGGCAGATCGTCAGATCGCCGGCAAATGGGATGCGGCTCGATGCCGGCAAACTCATGTCCGATCTCCGATACGGCAGTGCAGCGATCGGCATCGTAGCCGCACTGCGACCTCGCGCCAAACGGGCGCTTGCGCACCGGCGGCGCGAGCCTGCGCCCGGATGGCGCGACATGATGGTTTTTGCGATGATTTGCCGGCCGGGCCCTTTACCCGGCGGTCGGGACCAGGAGGCGAGCGGTGGCGAACAATTCCTATGCCTACGTCATCGTCGGCGCCGGATCGGCCGGCTGCACTTTGGCCAGCCGGTTGACCGAGGACGGCGACGCGCAGGTCCTGCTGCTCGAGGCCGGCGGCTGGGATCGCGATCCGTGGATTCGCATTCCGCTCGGCTGGGGTCGGATGTTGCAGCAGCGCAAGCACGATTGGGGCTATTTCGCCGAGCCCGAGGCGACGATGGACGGCCGCCGGGTCGAGTGCGCGCGCGGCAAGGTCATCGGCGGCTCATCCTCGATCAACGCGATGGCCTATGTCCGCGGCCATCGCGGCGATTACGACCGCTGGGCCTCGGCCGGGCTCGCGCAGTGGTCTTATGCCGATGTGCTGCCGTATTTCCGCCGGCAGGAATGCTGGGAGGGCGGGGCCGATCCTTATCGCGGCGGCGAGGGCCCGCTGACCACCCGGTTTTCGCGCTATCGCGACCCGCTGGTCGAGGCCTACCTGGCGGCCGGGGCAGCCGCCGGCCAGCCGACGACCGACGACTACAACGGCGCGCAGCAGGAGGGCCTCGGCCATTCCCAGATGACGATCCGCGCCGGGCATCGGTGCAGCGCCGCCGTCGCCTATCTGCACCCGGCGCTGCACCGGCCCAACCTGACGGTTGCGGTCGGTGCGCTGGCGACGCGCATCCGGATCGAGGGCAGCCGCGCAGTCGGGGTCGAGTACCAGGAGCGGGGCGAAAGCCGCGTCGCCTTGGCCGAGCGCGCGGTAATCCTCGCCGGCGGCGTGATCAACTCGCCGCAACTGCTGATGCTGTCGGGCATCGGCGACCCCGAGGCGCTGCGCGCGCACGACATCGCGGTCAAGGTCGGATTGCCGGGCGTCGGCCGCAATTTGCAGGACCACGTCTCGGCGACCATCGCCTATGCCCGCAAGGAGCCGGGCCCGTTGCACGCCGCGATGCGGGCGGATCGGATCGCGGTCGCGCTCGCTCGCGCCTATTGGCGCGGCGAAGGGATCGCCACCGATTGGCCGGGCGGGATCATGGCGTTCCTGAAGAGCACACCCGAGGCGCCGCTGCCCGACATCCAGCTGTTGTTCGGCGCGGCGCCGATGACCGCGTCCGCCTATTTCCCGCCGTTTGTCCGCCCCTATGCCGACGGTTTCGCCTGCCGTCCGGTGCTGCTGCGCCCGGAGAGCCGCGGCCGGATCGAGCTGGCATCATCCGACCCGCGCGACCCCGTTCGCATCCGGCAGAATTTTCTGGCAACCGACAAGGATTGGTCGGTATTGCGCGCCGGCGTGCGGCTGGCGCGCGACATCGCCCGGCAGACGCCGCTCGCGCCGTTTCTGGCGCGCGAAATTGCGCCGGGCCCGGATTGCCGGTCCGATGCCGGGATCGACGCGCATATCCGCGCCACCGCGATCACCGTCCACCACCCGCTCGGCACCTGCCGGATGGGCCGGGAAAGCGATCCGATGACGGTCGTCGATCCCGAGCTCAACGTGCTGGGGGTCGATGCGTTGCGGGTCGTCGACGCCTCGGTGATGCCCGACCTGGTCGGCGGCAACATCAACGCGCCGGTCATCATGATCGCCGAAAAGGCCGCCGACATGATCCGCGGCCGGACCCCGCTCGCCCCGGTCAACGTTTAGCGGTTACATTGGTTTTCGCTGGCCGGCACAACCGCCCGGTCAGCTAAGGCACGGACGCCCCGAGTTCGCGCGCCCGCTTGTACCAGAAGCGCGACTCCGTCGGGTCGCCCGACACGTTCCGTGCGCCGATACTGCGAAGAAACTCCGGATCGAAGGTCTCCGCCATCCGCAACGCCGCCTGTCCGCCACCTAAATCTGCCGCCCATTTGTAAAAAAAGCGCGCGGACGCGATATCGTGAACGCGCAACAGGTTATCGCCTCGCGCCAGCAGCACGCCGATTTCCGCTTCCGAAAGGTGCGAGGCGACCGGCGATCGATTGGGCACGGCCGGTCGCCGCAACGGCGCCGCCGGCTCCGCAGCCTCGATCTGATCGGGAATTCCGGCGGGAGGCCGGCGAGCGATCGTGTCTGCACCCGATCCGGTCCGATCGGCCGGCGTTGCGGCGCCGCCGAGCCGGCCGGCGGCGATCCCGGCAATCTCGCCGGGTCCGGCGTGCGGGACCGCAACCGCGCTGTGCAAGGGCTCTCTCGCCGGCTGCCGGAGCAACGAAAAGCCGATGCCGTAGAACACTCCGATGGTTGCTCCGGCAACCACCCCGACCGAGAGGAGGTGCCAGAAAATGCTGCCCGTTGGTAAAGCGGCGCCGCGCCGCGACGATGCCGTCCTGTGCAAGGCCTCCGCAACGACGGTGGGCGCCGCCGCTGTGGTGGCGTCGGCTTTGGCCGCCCCGTCGGCGGCGGTAGAATTACCCCTCGAGCGCCACCGAAACGACCGGTCAAAAACGATCGAGGTTATCGTCTGGTCGAGCATCAGAAATTGGCGCTCCTGGTATTAGGCCTTATTTGGCCCAACTGTTTGCCCGACGAATGTTGTGCGGTGTGATGCCACGATCTGGGCGACCTTATCGACAATGGCGGCTGGGGCGATCTTACTGAAGCGGCGGCGCCGGGTTGCTCGGTTACGCAGGATTGCCGCCGCCGTCAGCGCGCCCGTCCCTCCGCCGATTTCGGCCCGAGCGATCGCCTAAAGCGCCAACTTTACCATATTCGCATCATTTCGCGGCAATTTGCATCTATCCGGACCGTCGTGCTCGCCGCCTGGTCGGCAACGCTGCGGGGCGTCGGCGATCAGGCCTCGAGTTGCAGCCTAAGGCACGATCGGCTGATCCGGTCCTGATGGGAGGTCCGGCGGATCGAGAACGGTCCCGGAGATCGGCTCGACCCAAACCAAGCGATCGACAACGCCCTTGACCCCCGAAATATTCTCGGCCGCGACGCGCAGCGCCTTGCGCTCCTGCTCGTCGAAGATGACGCCGTTGAATTCGACGATTCCGTCCTCGACGGCGATCGTCAGCCCTGATTGCGGCGCCCAGGCCGGGACCTTCGCCAGCTCGGCGAGCACGCGCCGGCGGATCTCGTCGTCGCCGGTCGCGGCCGCCTCTTCGGCGTCGTCGAGGGCGCGGGCGACGGCGGCCATCAGATCGGCGCGGCTGACGATGCCGACGAGCCTGCCGTCGTCAAGCACCGGGACCCGCTTGATCCGGCGATGCTCCAGCAGCCGCACCAACTCGTCGAGGGAAGCGTCCGCGCCGATGCCGACCACCTCGCTGGTCATGATCTCGTCGACCCGGCGGCCGTGGGTTTTGACGTAATCCTCGGCGATCCGGCCCGGCCCGATCAGGAATTCGAGCCACGGATGGCGATGCCGCACGGTGCCGGTCTCGCTGCGTCGCAACAGATCGCCCTCGGTCAGGACCCCAACGACCTTGCCGGTGTCGTCGACGACCGGCAACCCGCTGACCCGATTGTCGAGCATCAGGCGAATCGCCTCGCGCAATGTCGCCCCGCGCCCGATGCTGACGACGTCGCGGGACATGATGTCGGCGGTTTTCATGAAACTTCTCCTGTCGGACGGCAGCAGCCGCCGCGCCGGCGCCGGGATCACCCCGCCGATGCGGCCGCCGTCAGAGCGGCAACGCCGGGTAATTCGCGGCCTTCGAGCCATTCGAGAAACGCGCCGCCCGCCGTCGAGACATAGGAGAGCGCGTCGCCGAGGCCGGCCCCGGCGAGCGCTGCGACCGTGTCGCCGCCGCCGGCGACGCTGAGCAACCGGCCGGACCGGGTCAGCGCGGCGACCTTCTTCGCCACCGCATTGGTGCCCTGGTCGAACGGGCTGGTCTCGAACGCGCCGAGCGGCCCGTTCCAGACGAGGACGCGCGCAGCATCGAGGGCATCGCCGATGCGGGCGACGGTGGCCGGACCGATGTCGAGAATCATCATATCGCGCGGGACCCTGTCGATCGCCACGGTCTGCGCCGCCGAGCCGGGCCTGAGTTCGGCGGCAACGACGGCGTCCTCGGGCAGGATCACCCGGCAGCCATGCTCGCCGGCCAGAGCGAGCAGCCGGCGCGCATTATCGGCCATGTCGCGCTCGCACAATGATCGCCCGACCTCCCGGCCTTGGGCGAACAGCAGGGTATTGGCCATCGCCCCGCCGATCGCGAGAAAATCGACCTTGCCGACCAGGAAATGCAGCAGGTCGAGCTTGGTCGACACCTTGGCGCCGCCGATCAGCGCCAGCACCGGCCGCGCCGGGTTTTCGAGTGCGGCGGAGAGCGCCTGGAGCTCGGCCTCCATCAGTTTGCCGGCGGCGGCCGGCAGCAGATGCGGGAGGGCCGCGATCGAGGCGTGCGCGCGGTGCGCAGCCGAAAAGGCGTCGTCGACATAGACATCGCCGAGGGCGGCGAGGGCCTGCGCGAACTCCGGCGAGTTCGCCTCTTCGCCAGGATGAAAACGCAGATTTTCGAGGAGCGCCACCTGTCCCGGCCGCAGCGCGTCGACGACCTGCCGGGCCGCCTCGCCGACGCAATCCGCGGCGAAGGCCACCGCCCGCCCGCCGAGCGCCTGCCGCAGCGGCGCCAGCACCGGCCGCAAGGTATAGGCCGGGTCCGGCTTGCCGTCGGGGCGGCCGAAATGCGACATCAGCACCACTTTGGCGCCCCGGTCGAGCAGGGTCTCGATCGTCGGCGCCAGGCGTTCGATGCGCGTCGCATCGGCGACTTCGCCGTTCCTGACCGGCACGTTGAGATCGGCGCGCACCAGTACGCGTTTGCCGCGGACATCGAGGTCGTCGAGAGTGCGGTAATTGGCCATGGATCCTCCGCGCCTGTTCGCGGCCCATCATGCCGCAGCGGGTAGTATCGTCAGCGGCTGAGCTCGGTCAAAGCATCGCGCATCGGCTGGCTCGACACCATGAATATCCCGCTGAACGGAGTGTTCAGATCCAATATCACGAAGATTACCGAGGCGATCGACAAGGCCCCGAGGAGGATCGTGACATAAGAGAGCGCATTGCGCGGCGCGCTCAGCCCGAAGCTGGCGAAGACGATCACCAGCCAGAAAGCGAGCACGGCGGAGAACGGCAGCGAGATCGAGCTGTAGGCTTCCTCGATCAGCTTCCAGCGCAAACGCGCCAGGCTCTCGTACTGATTGAGGCAGGTCAGCGCCAGCCGACGATGGGCCGGGTCCTGCAGATCGAGTTTGCGCAACTCGATCTCGATCCGGGTCAGTACGTCGCCGAGGCCCGGCGATTCGATCGAACCCGGCACGGATGGCGTCGCCGCCGTCTCGGAATAACGATAGCCCGCCGGCGGCGGCTCGCCGGTCCAGGTCGTGGCGATCGCAGCTGCGGCATAGCTGCGCAGCAGCGCCCGCGCCGGGCCGGCCTCGTCTCCGTATTGCCGCAGCGTCCGGTCGAGCTGGATCAATTGGACGGCGAAGCCTCTCAAATCGCTGTCGACACCGTCGAACGACGCCTTGACCGAGCTGGTCAACAGACCCAGCACCAACGCGGCGAAGGTCACCAGCATGGTGATCACCAGTTGGATCAGGTCGGTCGTCTCCCGGCTGCGGTGATGCTCGGACAAAAGCGGCCGCACCGCGACACCCAGGGCCGTGCCCGCGATCAGGATCAACATCAGGGCCAAGGCGTCCCAGAGCTCGCTCACAGATGCGTCTTCCCCCGTTGTTCCACCTGCCGAGATCGAGCCGGTCCTGCCGTTGCCGGGCTGGCTCCATCCGGCCAACCGGTTGCGGCAGAAACTTCATCCCCCTTGCGTCCCGCAAACCGCTCATCGATCATTGATCGATACGCATAAATCAATACTCAGCGCTCAGGCCGTGGATGCGGCCGCCGAGCCGGCGTCGCGGCGGCGAAGGAGATCCGATGTTCAAGACCATCCTGGTCCCAGCGACCGGCAGCGACGGCGACGAGGTGGCTTTTGCCTCGGCTCTGACGGTGGCGAAGCGGTTTGCGGCGCATCTCGAGTTCCTGCATGTGCGGATCGACGCCGCCGCGCTCGCGGTCGCGATGACGACCGATGCCGGCGGCCCGGCGATGCTCGGCGGTCTGACCGAGACCATCGACCGCGGCGCGACGGCGCGCGAAGAGCGGGCAAGACAGCGGGTCGAGAGCTTTTGCCGTGGCGAAGGGGTGGCCCTCGGCGATGCGCCGCCGGACCAACCGAGTCCGTCGGCGACATGGTTGCTGCGGGTCGGGTCCGAGCCGGAGCTCCTGACCGAATATGGCCGCACCGCCGATCTGATCGTCGTCGGCCGCCCGCACGACGGCGAAGGCTTGCCGCTCGAAACGATCGAAGCGGTGCTGCTCGACAGCGGCCGCCCGCTGTTGATCACGGCGCCCACGCCGATGGCGGTCCTGCCCGAGACCGTCGCCATCGCCTGGAAGCCGACGCGCGAAGCCGCCCGCGCCGTCACCGCGGCGATGCCGCTGCTGTCGGCCGCCCGGCACGTCGCGATCCTGACCGTCGCCGAAGACGATGCAGCGGCAAGTGGCGAAGACCCCCTGCTGAGCGCGGCGCTTCGCCGGCATGGCCCGGAGGTCTCGGCTCGATATCTACCGCCCGGCCCGCACGGCGCTCCGGATACGCTGCTGGCCGCCGCGAGCGAAATCGGCGCGCTGCTGGTAATGGGCGGCTATGGTCACAGTCGGCTGCGCGAGTGGATCTTCGGCGGCTTCACCCGCCGTGCGCTGGAAGGCGCCGAGATACCGATCCTGATCGCCCATTGACGGCGGCCCCCGCCGCTCGGCCTTGGGATTGGCGCCGGCCCATCGCCGGGAGTAAGGCGGATCGGGAGGTAGGCATGGCGCAGACATCAGCGGGCCTCTCCGCAACGGCGGCGTCGAACATTCTGCGCGTGCCGGCGGGGACCGACCTCGTCGAATGGTATTTCGAACAGGGCTGGACCGACGGCCTGCCGGTGGTGCCGCCGACCCGCGAGCGGGTCGACGCGGTTGTCGCGGCGTTGGGCGGCATGCCCGATCTCGTCGAGTGCAAGGTGCCGCCGCGCCACGGCAGCCTGACCCGCGAGGTGCTGGCGATCAACATGGTGATGGCCGGCTGCAAGCCCGATTACGCCCCGGTCGTGCGGGCGGCGATGCTGGCGCTGACCGCGAAGGCCTTCAACCTCAACGGGGTGCAGGCGACGACGCACATGGCGGCGCCGCTGTTGATCGTCAACGGCCCCATCGCGCGGGCGATCGGCATGAACGGCGATTGCAACGCCTTCGGCTCGGGCAACCGGGCCAATGCGACGATCGGCCGGGCGTTGCGGCTGGTGTTGCTCAATGTCGGCGGCGGCCGGCCGGGCGATCTCGACAAGAGCACGCTGGGCCATCCCGGCAAATACAGCTATTGCGTCGCCGAAAACGAGGCGGCCAGCCCGTGGGCGCCCTACCATGTCGAGAAGGGTTTCGATGCAGCGGATTCGACGGTCTTCGTGCTGGCCGCCGAGCCGCCGCACAGCGTCACCAACCATGTCGCCAACGATGCGCGGGGCATCCTCGACAGCATCGCCTCGGCAATGAGCACGATCGCCAACAACAACGCCGTCTCGAGCGGCCATTGCGCGGTGATCATCGGGCCCGAGCATGCGCGTACGATCGCCGGCAACGGCTGGACCCGGCACGATGTAAAGAGCTATCTGCACATGAACGCCTACAATCTCTTTTCCGACCTGACCTTCGACGGGCGCTACGGCAAGATCTACAACCGCAACCTGCCGCGCTGGTACAGGCGCGAGCCCGGTTCGCGCATTCCGGTGGTGCCGAGCCCCGACCACATTCATCTGTTTGTCGTCGGCGGCGAGGCCGGCCGGTTCTCCGCCTTCATCCCGGGCTGGGGTCACATGTCCGCCCCGGTGCTGCGCGGCATCGAGAGCGGCGCGCGGCCGGGGGTCGAGCCGCTGTGCGTCGACGGCACCTGCTATCTGTGAGCGGCCAAAACGGGAGTACGGCGATGCGCAATTCATCGAAAGATTTGGTCTTCGACCCGCGCGGCGTGGTCGAAGTGCAGCCGCAGGCGCTGGCCCCGCGGATGCGCGATCTGGCCGGGCTGCGGCTCGGGGTGCTCGACAACACCAAATGGAACGCCAACCGCCTGCTGCGCAAATGCACCGCGCGTCTCGGCGCGGAGGTCCCGCTGGCCGCGGTCAATTATTACCGCAAGGAGAGCTTTTCGAAGGACGCCGACCCGGCATTGATCGAGAGATCGCCGCCGACAACGACATCGTATTGACCGCGATCGGCGATTGAGGCTCGTGCACATCGTGCTGTACGCATGACGGCGTGAGCTTCGAAGCCCTGGGCCGCCCGACGGCGGTCATCGTCACGACCGAGTTCCTGCACGAAGCGCTGATGCAGCGCGACGCCCTCGGCATGCCCGATTTGGCGCCGGTCGTCATCGACCACCCGCTCAGCACCCTGACCGAAGCCGAAATCGACCAGCGGGTCGAACAGGCGGTGCCGTTGTGCCTGGCCGTATGGCGCGGCGGCGCCCGGTAGGGCTGCGACGGCCGTCGAGCAGATGCATCGGCCGCGGCGGATACGAAATGATCAGCAACGCCAGAGGACCCGGCTTTCACAGCGCTGGTGGCACGGATCAGACGCTTGGTGCCGGCACCCGAGGCCGAGATTGCTTCCCCGCGGGTCAGGCCCGCGGGTCGCCATGACGTCGTAAGCGGTTGTCGTTGCGAGGAGCGGAGCGACGAAGCAATCTCGATTTTAAGGCCCGCAACGGGAACCATCTGTCGGGTTCGTACCACTAGATACCCCGATCGTTTACCACATTCCGACACCATATATTGATTAAAAATCAATTACATTTCCAGTTTGACGATCGCCGGACGCTTGCTATTCTTCCGCTTTGTAAAAAGTCCGGGAATCCTACGTATGCGTTGTTCGCCCGCATGGTTAATGGTCTTGGTTTTGCTTGTCTGTTTCAGCGATACGGCAAAGGCGGCGGAGCGGCGGGCGACGCTCGACCGGGTCGCTTCCGCGGTCGACGGGGCGGAATCGAGCCACGGGCGAGACGCGGCGATGTGGCGCCCGGACCCGGCCGGTCCGCAAGGGCCGATGCAGGTCAGCGCCGGCGCGGCAACCGATGTCGGCGGCGGCGACCGGTTCGATTGGGCGCAGAACCGGGCCATCGGGCGTGCCTATCTGGCGCAGCTTTATCGCCGCTACGGCAATTGGCCCGATGCGATCGCCGCCTATAATTGGGGCATCGGCCGAATGAATGCCTGGGTCGATGCCGGGCGGCCGGCGCGCCGGCTCGACAAGGGTGTGGCGGCCTATCGGGATCGCGTGTTGCTCGACAGCGGTCTTTGCTCCGGCGGTCGGCAGGCGGCGACCAGACGATCGACCGAGATGCCGTTGCCGGTAGTTTGGCCTCGGCGCAAGCCCGTCGGGCGCAATGCCGCGAGCGGGCCCGGTCGCACCGCCTGCGCCGACCTGGCCGCCGGCGCCGGCACCCGGTTCGGCCCGTTGCTCGTCGGGCTGATGCCGGCCGGCTCCTACGCCGCGATCGACACTGCGATCGAGCGGACCGCGCACGATCTGCTGGCAGCCGAACGGCGATAAGCCAAACGGCACGGCGGCCGGCCCGGACGCCGCGCCGCTCAGCCGGTTCTTGTCGGGGCGCGCCGATCCCCTCTAAAGTCCGGACCGACTGTCACGGAGGATCTGATGGCTGAAGCGACCGCGGGAACGACGGACATATTCGAGATCATGCACACGATGCGGGCGATGCGGCGGCTGAAGCCCGACCCGGTGCCCGACGATCTGATCCGCAAGATCCTGCTCGCCGGCCAGGCGGCGGCAAGCGGCGGCAACACCCAGCGCTGGCGCTTTCTGGTGCTGAAGGACCCGGCGAAAAAGAAAGCGGTGCAGGTCTATTACAAAAAGGCCTTCGACGAGGTGGTCGGGCCGCGCTATGCGTCGAGCGCGCCGCCGCCGGGCTCGGACCCGGCCCGCTACAAGCGTCAGCATGCGGCGGTCGAATATCTGACCGACCATTACCACGAAGCGCCGGTGTGGATTGTCGCCTGTCTGGAAGCCGGCGCCAACCCCGGCCGCTCGGCCGGCTCCTCGATCTACCCGGCGGTCGAGAACATGCTGCTGGCGGCGCGGGCGCTCGGCCTCGGCTCGACCTTGACGACGCGGCATATCGCGTTATGAGAAGGAAGTCGACGCGGCGATGGGCATTCCGCCCGGCTTTCAGTCCTACGCGATCCTGCCGATCGGCTACCCGATGGGGAATTTCGGGCCGGTCGGCCGCGGGCCGTTGTCCGAAGTCGTCTATCTCGACGGGTGGGGCAAGCCCTATCCGGGCATCTGATCAAGGGAGCAGGTCATGCCGAGAATTGCGCCGGTCACCGGCAAAGCCGACGTCCCGGCAGAGCATCACGGCGCTGTCGATGCGGTAGTCAAGGTCTTTGGCAATGTGCGCGGGCCGTTCAGCATCATGCTGCACAGCCCTGAGCTCGCCGAGCGGGTGCTGCCGCTGGTGACCTTTTTCCGCGAGGGCAGCGTGGTCGAAGGGAAGCTGCGCTCGCACGCGATCCTGGCCGCGGTGCGCGAGAAGGAGGCCGCCTATGTGTGGGCGGCCCAGGTCGGCGCCGCGCGCCGCGCCGGCGTGCCCGAGGCGACGATCGACCTGCTGCGCGCCAAGGGCGACCCGGCGGCATTGCCGGCCGACGAGCGCGACATCGTGACCTATACCCGCCAGCTGCTGCGCGCCAACCGCGTCGACCAGGCGCTGTTCGACCGCCTCAAGGGCCGCCACGGCGAGCAGTGGATGGTCGAGCTGACCGCGGCGGCGAACTACTTCGCGTTCCTCTCGGGCATGGTCAACGCGTTCGAGCTCCCGGCCCCGCCCGACGGCGACAAATTGCCGGGCTGACGCCGCCCGCCGTCGACAGCACGCGGCAAGCGTGAGCTCGGGCGGGCTGATCCTCGCCGCTCCGGCCTCGGGCAGCGGCAAGACCCTGGTGACGGCCGGCCTGTTGCGGCATCTCCGCCGCCGCGGCACCCGCGTCGCCGCGGCCAAGGCCGGGCCCGATTTCATCGACCCGACCTTTCACGCGGCAGCGAGCGGATCGCCGTGCGTCAATCTCGATGTCTGGGCGATGCGCCGCTCGACGCTCGCCGGGCTCGTCCGCGAGCTCGAAGGCTCGGCCGAGATCGTGTTGTGCGAAGGTGTGATGGGCCTGTTCGACGGGACCGGCGCCGATGGCGAGACCGGCTCGACCGCCGAATTGGCGCGGATCACCGGTTGGCCGGTGGTGCTGGTCGTCGATGCGCGCGGCCAGGGCGCCTCGGTCGCCGCCCTGCTGCGCGGCTTCGCCGATCATCGCAAGGGCCTGCCGCTCGCCGGGGTAATCTTCAACCGGGTTTCGGGGGAGCGCCATCGCGCCCTCCTCGCAGGCGCCGTCGCTCGTCACCTGCCCGGCCTCGCTATCCTCGGCGCGCTCCCCGCCGACCCGGCGCTGAGCCTGCCGTCGCGGCATCTCGGGCTGGTGCCTGCGGGCGAAACGGCGGAGGCCGAGGCGGTGATCGAGCGCGCCGCGGAGCAGACCGGCGCCTGCCTCGACATCGGTCGGCTCCTGGCGCTGGCGCGCTCTTCGATCTTGGAGCCGGCAACGACGAGCACCGGCATTCCACCGCTCGGCCGACGCATCGCCGTGGCCCGCGACGATGCCTTCTGCTTCCGCTATCCGGCGCTCCTCGACGGGTGGCGGTGGGCGGGCGCCGAGCTCGCCTTCTTTTCTCCGCTCGCCGACGAGCCGCCCGACCCAGGCGCCGATGCGGTCTACCTGCCCGGCGGCTATCCGGAGCTGTGGGCCGGCCGGCTCGCCGCCGCCGAAGCGTTTCTCGCCGGCCTGCGCCGGGCCGCGGCTGCCGGCCAGACGGTCTACGGCGAATGCGGCGGCTACATGGTGCTGGGCGACGCACTGATCGACGCGGGGGGTTGCGCCCGGCCGATGGCGGGGCTGTTGCCGCTGGCGACGAGCTTTGCCGAGCGGCGCCTCTCCCTCGGCTATCGTGCTGTGACATTATTGGCAGGCGGGCCGTTCGGCGCCGCCGGCACGACCTACCGCGGCCACGAATTCCATTACGCGACCGTAGTCCGCGAAGGTGCCGCCGACCCGCTGTGGTCGTCGCAGGATGCCGCGGGGACCGACCTCGGCGCCTGTGGGCTGCGGCGCGGCGCGGTATTCGGCTCCTTCGCCCACCTGATCGACCGCTCGGAACCCGAGCCTCAGCCGCCGAACGACAACACCGGCGCTCCTTCGGAGCCGTAATCGATGATCGCCTTGTCGCGGGTCAACAGAGATAGGTTCTCGAAACGGGCTTGCGCGATCAGCATTCGATCAAACGGGTCGCGATGCCGCTGGGGAAGCGCGAGCAAGACCTTGCAGTGGTCCGGCCGGACCGGCAGCAGCTCGAACCCGCTCGGCACGTCGAGCAGACGCTCGTCGCCGCCGATACGGCCGAGGCGCATTAAAATGGCGATCTCCCAGAGCGTCACGGCGCTGACACGGCGGGACCGAGCGGTGTCGAGCGCCCGCCTTTCGCCCTCCGTCAACCGTTGCGGCGCGGTCCGCATCCAGACGACGATATGCGTGTCGATGAGAATAGAAGTCGTCAACCGACCGGCTCGAAGTCGCGGATCACGTCTTCCGGAAGCGAAAGATCCTCCGCCAGGAATATCCCTTCCAGGTCGCCGTATTTGATCGGACTCTCTTCCGGGAGCGGGCCGAGACAGGCGACCGGCCGGCCGTTCCGGGTCACCACGATCCTCTCCCCGGCCTCCGCACGGGTGACGAGAGCGGCGAAACGGGCCTTGGCTTGCGCGACCGAAACCATTGTGCTCATCATGTGCTCCGCACCGAAGATGACCATTGATGGTCAACATAGGCGGGCGCGATCCTCGTGCCAAGCCACCACGGGACGGCTTCGACGCCGTTCCCGCGGGTTCCGATATCGAGCTCTGGGAGCAGCGTCATGCCCGAACCGCAGCAAATCGATAAGGTGCTGAAATCGGCCGTCGAGCGTGGCGACGTGCCGGGGGTCGTCGCGGTGGCGGCGACGCGTGCGGGGCCGGTCTATCAGGGCGCTTTCGGCAGCCGCGCCTTGCCCGACGGCAGCGCCATGACCGCGGACACGGTGTTCTGGATCGCCTCGATGACCAAGGCGATCACCTCGACCGCGGCGATGCAGCTGGTCGAACAAGGCAAGCTGGCTCTCGACCGGCCGATCGCCGAGGTATTGCCCGAACTCGCCGCACCGCAGGTGCTCGACGGCTTCGATATGGCCGGCGAGCCGCGACTCCGCCCGGCGCGGCGACCGATTACGCTGCGCCATCTGATCACCCATACCGCCGGCTTCGTCTACGACATCTGGAACGGCGATATCGGCCGCTACATGGAGAAGAACGGGATCCCGGGGATCATTTCCTGCGAGAACGCGGCGCTGATGCTGCCGCTCGTCTTCGACCCCGGCGACAAGTGGGATTACGGCATCAACATCGACTGGGTCGGCAAGGCCGTCGAGCGGGCGAGCGGCAAGCGCCTCGGCGAATATTTCGCCGAACATCTGTTCGCCCCGCTGGGCATCAAGGATACCGGCTTCAAGCTGAACCCGAGGACCCGCGCCCGTCTCGCCGGCATGCATACGCGCGGGCCGGATGGCGCGCTCGCGCCGATGCCGTTCGAGCTGCCGCAGGAACCGGAATTCGAGATGGGCGGCGGCGGGCTCTACGGCACGGCGGCCGATTACCTCGCCTTCGCCCGGCTGTTTCTCGACGAAGGACGCGCGGCCGACGGCACCCCGGTGTTGAAGCCCGAGACGGTGCGGCTGATGGCGCACAATGCGATCGGCGATCTGAACGTCCGGCTGCTCAAAACCGCCGCCCCGCCTTACTCGAACGATGCCGAATTCTTCCCCGGCATGGTCAAGAAATGGGGCCTCGGCTTTATGATCTCGACCGCCGCGGTCGCCGGGCGGGCGCAGCCCCGGCAGCCTCGCCTGGGCCGGGCTCGGCAACACCTATTTCTGGATCGACCAGGAGAAGGGCGTCGCCGGCGTCATCCTGATGCAGCTGATCCCGTTCGCCGACGCGAAGGCATTGGCGGTATTCGACGGCTTCGAAAAGGCGGTCTACGCGGCATTGAGCTGATCCCGGCGCCGGCGGCTACTTCTCGGGCTCGACCAGCCCGGCGACGAACCAGCGCTGCATCGCCAGCACCACCACGACCGGCGGCACCATCGCCAACAGTGCGGTCGCCATGACCAGGTGCCAGGCGGTCTGCGCGTCGCCGGTGCCGATCATCTGGCGGATGCCGACGACGATCGTCGTCATGCCGGGGCTGTTGGTGACCAGCAACGGCCACAGATACTGGTTCCAGCCATAGATGAACAGGATCGCGAACAGGGCCGCGATGTTGGTGCGCGACAGCGGGATCGCGATATAGACGAGAAAAGGCCAGGGGCCGGCGCCGTCGAGCTTTGCCGCCTCGACGATTTCGTCCGGGATGGTCAGGAAGAACTGGCGGAACAGCAGGGTCGCGGTCGCCGAGGCGATCAGCGGCAGGGTCAAGCCCGGCATAGCTGTCGATCAGATGCAGATCGGCGGCGATCTGCGTAGGTCGGGATGATCCGCACCTCGACCGGCAGCATCAGGGTGACGAAGATCGCCCAGAAGCAGAGCCGGCGCAGCGGAAAGCGGAAGAACGCGACCGCATAGGCCGAAGGCAGCGAGATCGCGATCTTGCCGATGGCGATGGCGAGCGCCATGACCAGGCTGTTGCGCATCATCGCCGCGACCCCTTGGCCGCTGGTGCCGATCGTGCCGACCGCGAGCGCCTGGCGATAATTGGCAAAGAGGTGCGGCCCCGGAACGAGCGTCATCGGCGCGTCGAGAATGTCGCGCAGGTCGAGGCTCGAGGCGACGAAAGCGACGTAGATCGGGAACAGCACCAACGCCAAGCCGGCAAGCAAGACCGCGTGCGGCACCCAGGCGCCCCGGCCGGAACCGGCCATCTCACGTTGCTCATGCGTAATGCACCCGCCGCTCGATCAAGCGGAACTGGACCGCGGTCAAGGCGATGACGATCGCCATCAGGATGACCGACTGCGCCGCCGAACCGCCGATATCGAGGCCGACGACGCCGTCGTACCAGACCTTGTAGACCAGGATCTCGGTGGCCTTCGCCGGCCCGCCCTGGGTCACGTTCTGGATGATGCCGAAGGTGTCGAAGAAGGCGTAGACGATGTTGACGACGAGCAGAAAAAAGCTGGTCGGCGCCAACAGCGGGAAGGTGATCCGCCAGAACCGGCGGCGCGGGCCGGCGCCGTCGAGGGCGGCGGCTTCGAGCAGGCTTTTGGGGATCGCCTGCAAGCCCGCGAGAAAGAACAGAAAATTGTAGCCGATCTGCTTCCAGGCGGCGGCGAGGATCACCAGCAGCAAAGCCTGGCGGCCGTTGAGCAGAAAATTCCAGTCGATGCCGATGCGCCGCAAGCGCGACCGCGACGACGCCGAAGCTCGGGTTGAACAGAAACAGCCACAGCACGCCGGCGATCGCCGGCGCGATCGCATAGGGCAGCAGCAGCACCGTTTTGATAAAAGGCGGCGCCGCGCACGACCCTGTCGGCCATCAGCCGCGAACAGCAATCCCGAGGCCAAGGCCAGTGTCGCGACCGCGAGGCTGAAGACGAAGCTGACCTCGACCGAGGCTAGATAGAATGGATCGGTGAAAATCGCCGCGAAATTGTCGAGCCCGACAAAGCGCGTCGATAAGCCAAAGGCATCCTCGCGCCGTACCGATTGCAGCAATGCCTGCGCCGCCGGCCAAAAGAAAAAGACGATCGTCACCGCCAGCTGCGGCAGCAGCAGCAATGCCGGGAACAGCCGGCCGGAGAAGACGGTGCGGCGCTCCACTACCTAATCCCCGCCGCGTCGGCCCCACCCCGGCCCTTTTCCGCTTCCACTCCAGGGCACACATACATTTCTATCTGTATCCAGCGCCAGCGACGGGGAGGGTGAGGTGGGTTTCGGCCAGCGCTCTGGAATCCCCCACCTCACCCCGGCCCTCTCCGCCCCCAGGGGCGGAGAGGGGGAATTCGCTGCCATCTCATTCGATTACCTCATCGGCACGGACGAGGATCGATTGCGGGACGGTGAGGCCGAGCGCCTTTGCGGTCTTGAGGTTGATGATCAGCGAGTATTTCTTCGGCTGCTGAACGGGGAGGTCGGCCGGACTGGCGCCCTTGAGGATCCGGTCGACGTAGGATGCCGCCTGCGCGTACCCGTCGACTATGTCGAACCAGTAGGACATCAGGCCGCCAGCTCTCGCCAAATCCGGCTGGCCGATTTGGGGTAACCCGTGACGGGCCGCTGCGGCGACGATTGCATCGCGATGGGTGGTGGAGAAACTCTCCGGAAAATTGATCAAGCCGCCTCCCGGCTCGCGTGCGTGGGAGGCGACGGCTGTTTCGATTCCCGCGTCGTCGTGCACCGGAGCCAGCGTCACCGTCATCCCGAAGGACGGGGCGGCGGTCTCGATCGCGCGGTTGAACAATGGGGCGAAAGGTGCGGTGTCCGGGTTGAAGATGACGGCAACCCGCGTGACACTTGGCGCGACCTCCTTGAGCAACTGGACCCATTTTCCCATCAGCTCCGCGTCGTACGAGCTGAACCCCGTGAGGTTCCCGCCGGGTCGCGCGAGGCTCTGAACAAAGCCCTGCCCGACGGGATCGGCCACGGGCGTGAAAACGACCGGTATCGTGCGCGTCAGTTGCTGCAGCGCCGCGACCGCCGACGAGGAGTTTGCAAGAATTACGTCCGGTGACAGGCCGACCAGTTCTGCCGCATAGGTTTTAAAGAGGGTTGAATCGCCCGCGGCAAAACGATAGTCGATCCGGATATTCTTACCCTCGACCCACCCGAAACGCCCCAGCGCCTGCACAAAGGCCGTTACCCTTGGCTGAGCGAGCGGGTCGTTCTCGCGGGAAGGGTTCAACACGCCAACTCGGCGAACCCGCTCGGGCTGCTGCACGTGCGCCGCGAGCGGCCAGGCTGCCGCCCCGCCAAGCACGGCGATGAATTCGCGCCGCCTCACGTCACTGCTGCCGCGTATTCTGCTCGAACTGCTGCAACAGAGCGTTGCCGCGCTTGACCGCATCGTCGAGACCTGCCTGCGCGGCCTCCTTGCCGGCGAACACCGCTTCGAGATCCTCGGCGATGATGTCGCGAATCTGGACCAGATTGCCGAGGCGCAGCCCGCGCGAATTCTCGGTCGGCGGTTTTGCCGTCATCTGCAGGACCGGGATCTCGCGGCCCGGGTTCTTTTGATAAAAACCGGAGGCCTTGGTCGCCTCGTACGCGGCCTTGGTGATCGGCAAATAGCCGGTCACCTCGTGCAGCTGTTGCTGCAGGCCGGTTTGTGACAGAAACGTGAAGAATTTTGCGACACCCTTGTACTCCTCGGGGGTCTTGCCCGCCATGACCCACAAGCTGGCGCCGCCGATGATCGAATTCTGCGGCGCGCCCGGGACATCCGGGTAATAGGGCAGCTCGGTCATACCGAAATCGAATTTGGCGCCGGATTTGAAGGTCCCGTAGGCGCCGGACGAGGTCTGGATCATCCCGCACTCGCCGTTCAGAAACTTGCCCTCGGGCTCGCTGGTGCGCCCGCCGTAATCAAAGCTCTTGTCTTTTTGCGCCGCAGCCAGATTGGCGATGTGCCTGACGACGGTCGGATTGTTGAATTCGAGCCGGGCCTCGGGGCCTCCGAACCCGTCTTCCTTGCTGGCGAAGGCCAGATTGTGCCAGGCGCTGAACTGCTCGATCTGGGTCCAGCTGATCCAGCCGGCGGTAAAGCCGCACGGGACCCCGGCAGCGCGCAGCTTTTCGGCCATCGCAAAAGTCTCGGGCCAGGTCTTCGGCGGGCGCTCCGGGTCGAGGCCAGCCTTTTTGAACGCATCCTTGTTCCAATAGGTGATCGCGGTCGAACTGTTGAACGGCAAAGACAGCATCTTGCCGTCGGCAGTGCTGTAGTAGCCGGTCACCGCCGGCAGATAGGCCTTTGGATCGAACGGCTCGCCGGCTTCCTGCATCAGCTGATAGACCGGCTTTATCGCCCCCTTTGCCGCCATCATCGTCGCGGTGCCGACTTCGAAGATCTGGATGATGTCGGGGGCGGCGCCGGCGCGGTAGGCGGCGATCCCGGCGGTCATCGTCTCGGCATAGGAGCCCTTGAACACCGGCACGATCTTGTACGCGGATTGCGAGGCGTTGAAATCGGCGGCGATCTTGTTGACCAACGCGGCATTGACCGCGGTCATCGCGTGCCACCATTGCAGCTCGATCGGCGCCGCCGACGCGGCACCGGCGCCGAAAGCGGCCAAAACTGCAACAGCAATGGCCAGGATTGTGCGTCTCATCTCGTCCCCTTGCGAGTCGGGATCGACCGGTGTCAACGAGCTTGCAGAGTAAACCCAAAGGCGGAAAGCTTTATGACGGTTTGCCGAATACCGGAGCCGGACATTGAGCCTGCGCACCACTCCCGTCGACCGCGCACGACCGCGCGGCGAATCGCCGGCCGAGGAATTGCGGCAACTGGCGGCGGCGCTCGATCTCGGCGCGCCGGTGTCGATCCGCGTCAGCGCGCGGGCACGCCGCGTCGGGCTGCGCATCGATGCGGCCGACCGCCGGGTCGAGCTGGTTCTGCCGCGCGGGGTGTCGGCGAAACTCGCGCTGCGCTTCCTGATCGCGCAGCGGGGCTGGATCATGGCCCGGCTCGATGCGCTGCCGTCGCCGGCGCCGTTCGTCGCCGGTGCGATCGTACCGGTGCTCGGGGTTCCGCACCGGATCTGCCGCGAGCCCGATCCGGCGGCGCCTGCGGTGGCGATCATCGCCGGCGAGATCCGGGTGCGCGGCGAGCCCGAGCATCTGGCGCGCCGCGTCCGCGACCATCTGGCGGCGCTGGCTTTGGCCGAGTTGGCCGGCCGCGCCCGGGCGCTTGCTCTGCGCATCGGACGCAAGGCGGCGCGAGTCACCGTGCGCGACACCCGGAGTCGCTGGGGCAGCTGTTCGGCGCACGGCAATCTGTCCTTCAGTTGGCGGCTGATTTTGGCGCCGGAGGCGGTCCTCGCCTACGTCGTGGCGCATGAGGTGGCACACCTGGCCGAGATGAACCACGGCCCCAAATTTTGGCAGCTGGTCGAAAGCCTGGCGCCGGGCAACGCCGCGCCGCGAGCCTGGCTCAAGCGCCACCGCGCCCGCCTGCTGTCTTATGGCTGACCGGAAGCGGCGGCGGGCGCAGCGGCGGCGCGCATTATCCAGATCAGCAGAGCGAGGCCGGGCAAGCAGGCGGCGGTGCTGAGCAGGAAAAACGGGGTCCAGCCGAGCGCGTCGGCGATCGCCCCGCCGGAGGCGGACAAGGTCGTGCGGCCGACCGCGGCAAGCGATGTCAGCAACGCATATTGCGTCGCGGTGAAAGCGAGGCTGCACAAGCCCGAGAGATAGGCGACAAAGGCCGCCGATCCCATGCCGCCGGTCAGGTTTTCGATGCCTATGGTCAGGGCCAGCGCCGCGGTGTCGTGCCCGGCCCAGACCTGCAACGCATACATCAGGTTCGACAGCATCTGCAGTACGCCGCACAGCAGCAGCGCGCGAAAGACGCCAAGGCGCAGCACCACCACGCCGCCCAGCGCGAGCCCGGCCAGGCTTGCGCCGAAACCGTAGATCTTGCCGATATTGGCAACCTCGATCTTGCTGAAGCCGAGCGACACGTAAAGCGGGTTCGACATCGTGCCGGCGAGCGCATCGCCGAACTTGTAAAGGACGACAAACGCCAGGATCGCGACGACGCCGCGACGCCCCAGCATGTCGGCAAAGGGCGCCAGCACGGCCTGCCGCAGCCAGGCGACGATCCGGGCCGGCATCGGGTCGGCGCGCGACCGCTCCGGCAGATCGATGCCCGCCGGCTCCGCGGTGAACCAGACCGCCGCCATGCCGACGCCGATCAGCGCCGCCATCAGCCCGTAAGCAAAGCGCCAGCCGCCAAAACTCGCGGCATAGAGCGCGCCGGCCGAGGCGGCAAGCATGCCGAAACGGTAGCCCCATTGCGTCGCCGCGGCGCCGGCGCCCTGTTCCTCGGGGCACAGCAGCTCGATCCGATAGGCGTCGATGACGATGTCCTGACTGGCCGACAGGAAGGCGACGGCCACGGCGGCGAACGCGGTCAGCAGGGGCGCCGATCGCGGATCGGCGAGACCCAGCGCCAGGATCGCCAGGGCCAAGGCCGGCTGGATCGTCAAGGCCCAGCCGCGCCGCCGTCCGAGACGCCGCGTCAACAGCGGGATCGGCAGCCGGTCGATCAGCGGCGACCACAGGAATTTGAAGCTGTAGGGCACGCCGACCAGGGCGAACAACCCGATCTCGGTGCGCGAAACGCCGGTCTCGGCCAGCCGAAACGACAATGTCGCAAAGGTCAGCGCGAGCGGCAGCCCGCTCGCAAACCCCATCAGCAGCACCGCGATCAATCTCGGTTCGCGATAGACCGCGAGCGTCGAGAGCCAGCGCCGGCCGGGCTCGTCAGGAACTGCCGGATTTGCCCGATACGCCCGTTTTCGGCGGCACTCGGACGGTGCGTCACCGCAACGTCAAGGCTTCTTCTCGGCGTCGGCGGCGACCTGCATCTTGATGATTTTGTCGGGATTGGCGACCGTGCCGTTGTTCGCCGGGTCGCCCTTCTTGATCTGGTCGATGAACTCCATCCCGGCGACGACGTTGCCCCAGATGGTGTATTTGCCGTCGAGCGAGGGCTCGGGTGCGAACATGATGAAAAACTGACTGTCGGCGCTGTCGGGGTCAGAGGCGCGGGCCATCGCCACCGTGCCGCGCGCGAATTTCTCGCCGGAGAACTCGGCCTTCAGCGGATGGCCCGAGCCGCCGGTGCCGTCGCCGTTCGGATCGCCGGTCTGGGCCATGAAGCCGGCGATCACCCGGTGAAAGACGAGACCGTTGTAGAAGCCTCTCCGTACCAGCGCCTTGATCTGGGCGCAGGTGGCCGGCGCCAGATCCGGCCGCATCGCAATCACGACGCGGCCTGCCGGCACGTCCAGATAGATCGTATTCTCGAGATCCGCGGCCATCGCCTTGCCTCCCAGAACGAGCGCGGCGATCAGCACGACGAGCCGACCAAACGCTGCCATCGATGATGATCCCAATCCCCAAGCCGGCCGCGAACCTAGCCCAAGCGGCGCCGTCGCGAAAGCGCCTCAGGCGCGCCGCGTGTACCAGCCGCCGCGCCGGAAGCGATCGAGATAAGTCGGCAGTACCGCCTCGACCGCCGTCGGAGCGATGCCGAGGCTGGCGAAATTCAGCGCCTGGGGGGCGACGATGTTGTCCTGTTTCAACAGCTCGACCTGATCCGGCGTCAACGGTTTGTTCGGCAGTACCGACATCAGCCGCGCCTGCAGCATCGCCAGTCCGAACGGGATGTCGACAGAATCGGCGTTTTCGTCGAATCTCGCTCAGCACCAGTTCGAGGAGTTCGCGAAAGGTATAGGTTTGCGGACCGCCGAGTTCGTAGGTACGCCCGGCCGCCGCCGGATCGTCGAGGCATTTGACTGCCGCATCGGCGACATCGCCGACATAGACCGGCTGGAACCGCGTGTCGCCGCCGCCGATCAGCGGCAAAATCGGCAGCATCGTCGCCATCGCCGCAAACCGGTTGAAGAACTGGTCCTCCGGACCGAATACGATCGACGGGCGCAAGATCGTCACGGTCGGAAAGGCATCGCGCACAGCCTGCTCGCCCGCCGCTTTGGTGCGGGCATAGGCCGAGGATGACCGCGAATCGGCGCCGAGCGCCGAGATGTGGACAAAGCGCTCGATTCCGGCGTCGCGGGCCAGCCGGGCGAGCCGGGCCGGGCCGACATGGTGGACCAGCTCGAAGGTCTGCCGTCGGGCTTCCTGCAAAATCCCGACGCAATTGATCAGCCCCTCGTTGCCGGCAAGAAAGGCCGGCAGCAGCTCGGCGTCGTCCAGGGCGACGTTCAAGAGGGCGATCTGACCGACCTCGCCCATCGGCTTCAGGAATTTGGCGGCCTCGGCATTGCGGCAGCCGACTGCGATCCGGTGGCCGCGTTCGGCGAGCCGGCGGACAATGTAGCGGCCGATAAAGCCGGACCCGCCGAGCACGGCGATCCTCTCATTCTTCATCCTGTCCCCGCGACCTTCGCTCCGCCGCCCCGCCGGAATGCTCGATCTCCGGTAACGCCTTCTATAGCGCCGCCCGCCGACTGCCGGAAGCCGGCACACCGTGACCGAACCGCGTCGCTGCCACCGGGCACAGCCACGGGTTAGGCCGCCCGGCTGATCCACACCCGCACTTTTGCCCTCGACGAGTTGCCGACCGCGCTCAGTACGCCCGCGATCGCATCGAGGATGCGATCAAGGTCGTGGTCAAGGCGGAGCGGTGAGCGCGGCGCACCGTCACGCGGCGCGTTGACATCGTAACCGGGCGGGCTTATGTCCGCCTGCTCCATCGGCCCAGGTGGCGAAATTGGTAGACGCGCTAAATTCAGGTTCTAGTGGGCGAAAGCTCGTGGAAGTTCGAGTCTTCTCCTGGGCACCATTTTGCAATAGGGCACCGCTCCGCAGTCCGCCGCGACGCCGCAAGACAGGATGACCTATCAGCTTCATCAGGGCGATCTGCCCGAAGGCCTCGATTTCGGGACGACAGTGGCGATCGACACCGAGGCGATGGGGCTGAACCCGCATCGCGACCGGCTCTGTCTGGTGCAGTTGTCGGCCGGCGACGGCGATGCGCATCTGGTTCAACTCGCCCCCGGCGCCTATGCGGCGCCGCGGCTGCGGCAATTGCTGACCGATCGCGAGGTGACCAAGCTGTTCCATTTCGCCCGCTTTGATCTGGCCATGCTGTACCGCTATCTCGGGGTCATGGCGCACCCGGTCTATTGCACCAAGATTGCCTCGCGCCTGGTGCGCACGTTTACCGACCGTCACGGCCTGCGCGATCTGTGCAAGGACCTGCTGAGCGTCGAGGTGTCGAAGCAGCAGCAGAGTTCCGATTGGGGAGCGCAGACCCTGTCGGCCGAGCAGCTGCGCTACGCCGCCTCGGACGTGCTCTATCTCCATGCGCTGCGCGCCCGGCTCGATTCGATGCTGGCTCGCGAGGGGCGCATGGCGCTTGCTCGCTCATGCTTTGAATTCCTGCCGCATCGCGTTCTGCTTGATCTCGAAGGCTGGGCGGAGCAAGACATCTTCGCGCATTAGCGGCACGGTTGGGGGCGGGATTTCTGTTGGCGCCGATCGATGCAAGCCTGCCGGGTTGGCCGGCGATGACCGACGCGGCTGGGGTCGGGTCGAGTTCGGCGCACTCCGGACGCGTTGACCCGCGGCATCGAGCGGAAAGTCCTTGCGATCTCGCCGTTGCCCGGGCGGCGATTCGCGCCGAGATCGGGGGGCTCGAGAGCCTCGCGGCAGGTTTGGACGACGCCTTCGCCGCCGCGGTCGATGTCTGTGCGACGGCGACCGGGCGGGTCATCGTCACCGGCCTCGGCAAGAGCGGCCACGTCGCCCGCAAGATTGCCGCGACCCTTGCCTCGACCGGCACCCCGGCGCAGTTCGTTCATCCGGTCGAGGCGAGCCACGGCGATCTCGGCATGATCGGCGGCGGCGACGCGATCTTAGCGCTGTCGAACTCCGGGGAAACCAGCGAACTGGCCGACGTCATCGCCTATTCGCGCCGGTTCGGGATCCCGCTGATCGCCGTCACCGGCGGCGCGGGATCGACTCTCTCCGAGGCGGCTGACGTCGTGCTGTTGCTCCCCAATGCCGCCGAAGCCTGCCCGATGGGACTGGCGCCGACCACCTCGACGACGATGATGATCGCGCTGGGCGACGCATTGGCGATCGCCTTGCTCGGGCGCAACGGCTTTTCGTCGGCCGATTTCCGCCTGTTCCATCCGGGCGGGAAGCTCGGACGGCGGTTGCTGCGCGTCGGCGACATCATGCATTCGGCAGACGAAATCCCGCTGGTGGCCCCCGGCGCACAAATGTCGGAAGCGATCCTGGTGATGACGGCGAAGAGCTTTGGGTGCGTCGGCATCTGCGATTCGCGGGGAATGCTGGTCGGCGTCATCACCGACGGCGACTTGCGCCGACATATGGGCGATACGCTGCTCTGCCGAAATGTTGACGAAATCATGCACGTCAATCCCAAGACGATCACCGCCGCGGCATTGGCGGCAGAGGCGTTAGGATTGATGAATCGCACCGCGATAACCGCGCTCTTCGTCGTCGATGGCGATGGCCGCCCCGTCGGCTTTCTGCATCTGCACGACTGCTTGCGCGCCGGCGTCGCGTGATCGGATGAGGACGATCGGACAGCCGGCGCGACGCGGCGAGGAGACCGCCGCGCCGATGGCGCACAGCGGCGCCGACGAATGGCCGCTCCGCCTTGCAGCGGACCGTCACAGCCGGCGCATCGCGCTGCTCAAGCGCGTTCTACCGGCGATCGGAATGGCTCTGCTGCTGCTGGTCGCCGCCTGGCCGCGGCTCGAACCGTTGCTGGATACGGCAAGGCTGCTGTTCCCGGCGATCGATCTGCGCGAGGCGCGAGAACTGCAGATGATCAATCCCCGCTATGCCGGCACCGATCGATTGAACCGGCCCTATGTCGTGACCGCAGCAGTCGGTCATCAGGTGCCCGACCGTAACGATTTGATGTCGCTCGACCAACCGCGCGGACAGATCGTCGTGCATGGCGGGGCGAAGGTCGTGCTGACCGCCGCGACCGGAGTGTACCAAGCCCAGGCCCAGCTGTTGGATCTGTCCGGCGACGTCGTCCTGACCCATCAGAACGGCACCCGGTTCGTGACCCAACAGGCACATATCGATCTCTCGGCCGACACCGCCGACGGGCACGAGCCGGTCAGCGGGCGCGGCCCCTCGGGCGACGTCGCTGCCGAAGGCTTCAGGATCCAGGACAAGGGCGACACAATCGTCTTTACCGGCCGGTCGCGCCTGCTGCTCAAGGAAACCCGGCCGAGCAGGGCCGCGGCGGTCCCCCCGGCCCTACCGGCGGATGTCGAGAGAAAAGCAGCCGAGATCGCGGCCGCCCTGCCCGTCATGACCAACTCCCCTGACGCGGCCGGCCCGCCCCCGGCGCCGCGACCCGCCGCTGCGACCGCGTTACGCGGCGGCAGCAGGGCCGCGCGACCGCGCGTCCTTGCGCCTTCCCGTCCGGACCGCAGCCATGTCCTCAAACCCCCGGCGCCGGGTCGGGCGACAAAAACCGGCGCGACCGGGCTCGGGGCCGATGCCGAGGGACATCGCCATGCCGCCGCCTGAGGTCCCGGCATCCGGCGCCGCGGGCCCGGGCCGGCGCGCTGCGGCGGGCCGGCCGTTGCTCCGGTGCGAGCAATGCATGATGGTGCTGCTCGTCGCATCGACGCTGGCGTTGACGGCCATCCGGCCAGCCGCCGCGGCTCAGCTGCCGGGCATCGGCGGCGACGCCGACAACCGGCCGGTGGAGATTACCGCGGATTCCGGCATCGAATGGCAGAAGGCGGCGCAAGTTTATGTCGCGCGCGGCAATGCCGTGGCTACGCGCGGCGCGACCCAGGTGCACGCGGATACCTTGACCGCGCATTATCGCCCGGCCAAAGGAGCCGAAGGCGGGACTGAGATCTACCGCCTCGACGCCGATGGCCGCGTCAGGATCGACAACGGCGCCGATGCGGTAGTCGGCGACCGGGCGGTCTACGATGTCGACCGGCAGATCGCAGTCATGACCGGAAAGGGGTTGCGACTGACGACGCCGACCGATCTGGTGACCGCGCGCGACAGCCTTGAATGGTACGATCAGCAGCAGGTCGCCGTCGCCCGCGGCGACGCGGTCGCCGTTCGTGCCGACCGACGGCTCCGCGCCGACGTGCTGACCGCCCATATGATCAAGGAAAAGCCGGTGGATGCGGGCAAAGCCGGCGAGGCCAAGCCGGCGGCAACATCGCAAAAGCCCGCGCCGGCGACCAGCCCGGCAAAGCCCGGCGCCGCGGCGGGGCCGCTCGGCGCCGACGCCGGCGGCTCTCGGATCAGCCGCGTCGATGCGCAGGGGAATGTAGTCGTTTCGACCGCGACCGATATCGGCCGAGGCGATTACGGCGTCTATAATGCCGATACCGGGATCGTCACCCTGCTCGGCAATGTCACGATCACCCGAGGGCAGAACCTGATCCGCGGCCAATACGCCGTCGTCGACCTGAAAAGCAATGTCAGCCGGATGATGACCGTCGCCGCCAAACCCGGCGGGGCGTCGCCGCGGGTCGAAGCCATCTTCGTACGGCAGAATACAGCGGCGACACCCGGCGGGACCGGCCTCGGCAAAAGCCCGACCGCCCAGGTGAAACAGCGATGAGGGCGAGACCCGTCCCGTCCCGCTCCTATTTGGAGCCGTCGGCGGCGGAGTCCGGCAGACCCCGACTCGTCGCCGACAATCGCAGCCGGACAGCCCCCGGTCCCGCGGCGCGCGGCCGGACAGAGCGGGGCTTGCTCGGTCAAGGGCTCGGAAAAAGCTTCAGGCGGCGGCCGGTTCTTCGCGGCGTCAACGTCTCGGTACAGCGGGGCGAGGTAGTCGGGCTGCTCGGACCCAACGGCGCCGGCAAGACCACCTGCTTCTATATCATCACCGGCCTGATCACCGCCGACACCGGTGTCGTCAGGCTGAACAACCAGGACATCACCGATCTGCCGATGTATCGGCGCGCCCGTCTCGGCATCGGCTATCTGCCGCAGGAGGCGTCTATCTTTCGCGGCCTCAGCGTCGAGCAGAACATCCGAGCCGTCCTTGAAATCGCCGAACCCCAGCCGGACCTGCGCGAGGCGATGCTCGAAGAATTGCTGGCTGAGTTCTCGATTACCCATTTGCGGCGGACGCCGGCAATGGCGCTCTCCGGCGGCGAACGCCGGCGCTGCGAGATCGCTCGCGCACTCGCGACCCAGCCTCATTTCATCCTCCTCGACGAGCCGCTCGCCGGGATCGATCCGATTGCGGTCGCCGATATCCGCGACCTCGTCGGCCATCTCAAGGATCGCGGCATCGGCGTCCTGATCACCGACCACAATGTGCGCGAGACCCTGGACATCGTCGATCGCGCCTACATCCTTCACGAAGGCCAGGTGCTGATGGAGGGCGTGCCCGCCGCAATCGTTGCCGATGTCGATGTAAGACGCGTTTTCCTCGGCGATCGGTTTAGCCTATAAGCCGCTCCGAGCGGAGCGTGATGGTAATTTGAACAGAATCGGCTTTTCGCAACGGCTTGAGCTGCGCCAATCGCAGGCTCTGGTGATGACGCCGCAGTTGCAGCAGGCGATCAAGATGCTGCAGCTGTCGAACCTCGAGCTGGTCGATTTCGTCGATGCCGAAATCCAGCAGAACCCGCTGCTGGAGCGGCGCGAGCGCGGGCTCGCCGAAGCAGCGCAGATCGGCGCGGACGGCGCCGTCGAGAAAGCGCCGCCGCCGGCGTTGCCCGAGACGCTCGCCGATAAGTTTGCTCCCGATGCCGCCGAGAACTGGCGCATCGCATCGGGAGACGAAGGAGACGGGTCGGTCGATTTCGGCGGCGAGCCGCAAACCTGGCGCCAGCGCATCGGATCGTTCAGCGCCGGAGACCGTCCGTCGATCGAGCAGACCGCGAGCCGGCCGCGCACCTTGCGCGAGCATGTGATCGAGCAGATAGGCGCCGATTTGAGCGACCCCGGCGACCGGGTCATCGCGCTGCATTTGGTCGACCTGCTCGACGAGGCCGGCTATCTGACCGGCGAACTCGACTGGGTCGCGACGCTCCTCGGCTGCGACCCCGGCCGGGTCGAGATGATTTTGGTGCAGGCTCCAGCAATTCGATCCGGCCGGGGTATTCGCCCGCGACCTCGCCGAATGCCTGGCTCTGCAGCTGCGCGAGCGCAACCGGCTCGATCCGGCCATGCAGACATTGCTCGAGAATCTGCCGCTGCTTGCCGCCCGCAACATCGCCGCGCTGGTGCGGGTATGCCGGGTCGACGCCGAGGATGTGGCGGAGATGATCGGCGAGATCAAACAGCTCGATCCCCGGCCGGGCCTCGCTTTCGACCCGCCGCTGGCGCAGCCGGTGGTGCCCGACATCCTGATGCGGGCGGAACCGCAGGGAGGTTGGATCGTCGAACTCAACGCCGAGACCCTGCCCAGGGTGCTGGTCAACAACCGCTATCATGCAGAGGTCAGCCGGGCGACCCGCAACAAGGCGGAGAAGGACTATCTGAGCGATCGGCTGCAAGCCGCGAATTGGCTGGTCAAATCGCTGCATCAGAGGGCGACGACCATCCTCAAGGTCGCCGCCGAAATAGTTCGTCAGCAAGACGGCTTTTTCCGCCGGGGGGTCCAGTCTCTGCGGCCCCTGATTCTGCGCGACATCGCCGATGCGATCGGCATGCACGAGAGCACAGTCAGCCGAGTGACCAGCAACAAGCACATGGCGACGCCGCGCGGCCTTTATGAGCTGAAATATTTTTTCACCTCGTCGATTCCCGGATCGCGCGGCGGCGACGCGCATTCGGCCGAGGCAGTGCGGCATCGGATCCGCGGCCTGATCGACGGAGAACTGCCCGGCGGCACGCTGTCGGATGAGCGGATCGTCGAATTGTTGCAGGGCGAGGGCGTCGACATTGCCCGGCGCACCGTCGCCAAGTACCGCGAGGCAATGCGCATCCCGTCCTCGGTCCAGCGCCGCCGAGAAAAGCTGTTCGCGTTATGAGAAACCTCGCCTGCACCGGGCGAACCCGTTGCCCTTTTCCCGGGCATCCGGCATGAGCTCGGCTTGATTGCCGTTTGGCGGGTTACCAGTTCTGGACTCCCGGAGCGGCCGATCAGCGCCGTCGCCGGCAAAAAAAGGCCATTGCTTCATGCAGTTGAGCATATCGGGCAAGCAGGTCGATATAGGCGACGCCTTGCGTGAGCATGTCGCGGGGCGTCTCGACGCGACGCTCGAAAAATATTTCGGTACGGCGATCGAGGCGCATTTGGTCGTCTCCAAGGAGGCACATTCGATCCGGGCCGATCTGTCGGTTCATATCGGTCGCGGGATCGTCGTCAATGCCGGAGGGACCTCATTCGATGCCTATACGGCCTTTGACGCGGCGGCCGAACGGGTCGCCAAGCAGCTGCGGCGCTACAAGCGTCGACTGCGTCATCACCACGGCAAGACGCGCGAGCGCCGCGGAAGCGGTGGAGCGGGCGCGAAATTACGTGCTGGCCCCGGTCAGCGAGGATGCCGAAGAAGACGGTGAAACCGGGGGAGGAGAGGCTTCGACCGGCGCCCCGGCGGTGATCGCCGAGGCCAGCACCGACTTGCCGAGTCTGACCGTCGGCGAAGCGTCGATGCGGATGGATCTCGCCGACGCGCCGGTGCTGCTGTTCCGCAACCGCTCGCATGGCGAACTCAACGTTGTCTTTCGGCGTCCCGACGGAAACATCGGGTGGATCGATCCCGAATTCGCCGCCGCATTGCGGACCGGCAAGCTCAAGCCCTGACCGTCGGCGAAGCGGCGATCGGGCGACCCCTTTGACCGGATGCGTGGACCTACGTTTTGTCGTCGCGGGCGGCATCCGGCGACCGAGATAGAACGGCGCAGAAATTGCCGGGCCGGGCTATGGAAATCGCCGATCTGATCACGCCGGGGAGTGTCCTCCCGCAATTGCGAGCGGCAAACAAGAAGCAGGCGTTGCAGGAGCTCGCGCGCCGGGCGGCGGCGATCACCAAGGTCCACGACCGCGCGATCTACGATGTCCTGCTGGAGCGCGAGCGTCTGGGCACCACCGGGATCGGCATGGGGATCGCCATCCCGCACGGCAAGCTTGCCGGGCTCGACAGGCTGTACGGCATCTTTGCCCGGCTGGAACGGCCGATCCCGTTCGAAGCGATCGACGATCAGCCGGTGGACCTGATCTTTGCGCTGCTCGCCCCGGAGAATGCCGGGGCCGACCATCTGAAGGCCCTGGCGCTGGTTTCCCGGTTGCTGCGCGACCGGAGCGTCTGCGGCAAGCTCCGCGGGACCGATCGTGGGGATGCGCTGTACGGCCTGCTGACCGACCGCACGGCCAGGAGCCCCGGCTGATTGCCGGCCGCAATCACCTCCGATACAAGGTCAAGCGGTCAGAGGAAAGAGAGCCCATACAAGGCCACGCGGGATAAACCGGGCTTAATGGACGCTCAACGGTTCAAGGTCATGCTGACGCACTGTGGCGAACGCGACATCGCGGTCGGGCATCACGGCGATCTGCGTTCCGTCGGCGGCATGGACCGCGTAGCCGGTCCCGTCATTGACCGCGACCTGCTTGATATAGGCGACATCCTGCATGCCGAAGAGCGCCAGCTCCCGCTGCGACAGGCGGCGCATCCGTTCGATCTGGCTCATTGTACGATCCCTCGAAATTGCAGACGCCGCGACACGCGTCACCGTTCGTCCGGTCCGCCGAAAACGCTCTCGCTCCGAGCGGCGCCTCGCTCGACCCCGACCTTTCTCGCCTCACCGCCGGTTCTGATTTCAACGGTGCGCACCCGGCTCTCGAGTTCGGGTCGAACGAGATCGACATGGAGCAGCCCGTTGTCGAGCCAAGCCCCGCTGACCTCGATCCCTTCCGCCAGGACGAACGATCGCTGGAACTGCCGGGCGGCGATACCGCGATGCAGATAGACCCGGTCGGCGTCGTCGGTCAGCCGACCTCGGATGACCAGCTGGTTGTCCTCTACGGTGATGTTGAGATCGGTCATCGTAAAGCCGGCGACCGCCAGCGTGATCTGCAGCGCGTGGTCGCCGATCTGCTCTATGTTGTATGGCGGGTAGCCGTCGTTCGAGACCTTGCTGACCCGGTCGAGCGCGCGTTCGAAATGGTCGAACCCGAGCAACAGCGGAGAATTGAACAGAGACAATCGCGACATGCGCCGTTCTCCCCACCAGCGAGCGAGAGTGTCGAGCCGGGCCCGTGCGCGGCGCCCAGGCAGCACGCATCCAATGGCGATTATTTGGGGGCGGGCGGTTTGGCAATCAAGCGACGGGTCGATCGGCGTCGGCTTACGCCGCCGCCGCAACGCCCCCATATTCGTTCCAGTCTTTTCCCGTTCTCCGGCACTCGAGCGAGCCGAGCGATGTCGATACGGCTGACGAATTGGCGCATCATCCTGACGGTCTGCTGTTGTGCGAGCCTGTTGCTCGCCCTCGCCTTCGCCCCTGCCCCCGCCGAAGCGCGGGCGGGCCATTCCTTTGGCGGCAATTCATCGGGCATGGGCAGCCGGGGGTCGCGAAGCTGGGAAAACAACGGCGCGCAGCCGCTCGGCCGCAGCCTGGCGCCGATGCCGCAGACCGCGGCGCCCTATGGCTCGGGCGGGTACAATTATGGCGGCGGCTTCATGCAGCGGCACCCGTTCCTGACCGGGATTGCCGGCGGCCTGTTCGGCTCGTGGCTGTTCGGCCACAGCGCCTGGGCCGCGGGCGGCGGCGGGTTTGGCGCCGGCATCGGGACGGTGATGCGGCTGCTGCTGTTGGGGCTGCTGGTCTGGTTTGTCGTGCGGCTGTTCCGCCGGGGCTTCTCGTCGGGCGGATTCGGCGGCGGACAGGGGTTGACGGCGCGTTCGGCCGGGGCGGCGGCGGCCGACCGGACAGCGGATCGCGGCCGCGACGTCAACCTCGCCGATGCCGATCTCGACACGTTTCAGCAGATCCATGCCGCGGTGCAGCAGGCGTGGAGTGCGGCCGATCTCGGCCGTCTGCGACAGCTGATGACACCCGAAATGCTGAGCTATTTCTCGGACGAGTTGGCCCGTAACGCAAGCCAGGGGGTGCAAAACGTCGTCTCCGGCGTCAATCTGCTCGGCGGCGAACTGAACGAGAGCTGGGAGCAGGGCGATCTGCAATATGCGAGCGCCTTGATGCGTTGGCGTGCGGTGGATTACGTCGTCCGGCTCGGACGGTCGCCGGGCGACGCGGATTTTGTCGTCGGCGGCGACCCGCGCACCCCTGTCGAGGCCGAGGAGATGTGGACCTTTGTCCGCCGCCGCGGCGGCAACTGGCTGCTCTCGGCGATCCAGCAAATGTGACGGGCCAGCTTACCTAGTTTCATCCCCCCAGCGCGGGGTACAGGTGTGGAACGGCGTCGGCTGGATCGCGCACCCATTTCAATCCGCGCCCCCCGTGCGGGGGGCGACCACGCTGGCCGATAGTTACGGCAACGGCAATCAGTTTCAATCCGCGCCCCCCGTGCGGGGGGCGACAGAGCCGGCTAGTGCTGTCGCCGAGCGCCGATGTTTCAATCCGCGCCCCCCGTGCGGGGGGCGACCGGCGTCATCACCGGCGATGTGCGCCGCATGCTGTTTCAATCCGCGCCCCCCGTGCGGGGGGCGACTGACGGCCGCATGCCGGCAGCGTCGGCGATCAGTTTCAATCCGCGCCCCCCGTGCGGGGGGCGACCAGCGCCGATGGCGTGCGACCTAGGCGCGTCGTTTCAATCCGCGCCCCCCGCGCGGGGGGCGACACAGCGACGGCGCGCGACCTGAGCGTCGCACGTCGTTTCAATCCGCGCCCCCCGTGCGGGGGGCGACCCAGCGCTTGACGGCGCTCGGCAGGCGCTCGACGTGTTTCAATCCGCGCCCCCCGTGCGGGGGGCGACCGTGGCGCAGCCGTCGGTCAGCTGGCGCCGACCGATGTTTCAATCCGCGCCCCCCGCGCGGGGGGCGACCATCGGCATCGCGCGCGGACGTGTGGCGCTGCCGAGCTCGAGTTTCAATCCGCGCCCCCCGTGCGGGGGGCGACGCGACGCGATCGGCGTGCGGCTGCTCGCGCGCTGCAGTTTCAATCCGCGCCCCCCGTGCGGGGGGCGACCGCACGCTGGCGTCGCATCGGCATGCGTCGATGCATGTTTCAATCCGCGCCCCCCGTGCGGGGGGCGACGCGCCGTGACGGCAGCCGCGCTCGATAGCCGAGGTTTCAATCCGCGCCCCCCGTGCGGGGGGCGACCTGCGCCGCATGGCGCGGTCTCGGAGCTGTTTCAATCCGCGCCCCCCGTGCGGGGGGCGACCGACGATGTCGACCGCGGTGCCGGCGGCGTTTCAATCCGCGCCCCCCGTGCGGGGGGCGACCCGCAGCGGTCGTCGGCATTGGCGCGGCTCGATGCGAGTTTCAATCCGCGCCCCCCGTGCGGGGGGCGACCTAGCGATCGGCTGATCGCGCCGGCGGCACGCGAGTTTCAATCCGCGCCCCCCGTGCGGGGGGCGACCTGCGACGAGTCGAGCATGGCTCGTCGGACCGCAGTTTCAATCCGCGCCCCCCGTGCGGGGGGCGACCGGTGCGCGCTGGCCGATACCGGCCGACGTCGACGCGTTTCAATCCGCGCCCCCCGTGCGGGGGGCGACGCCGTAAGCGTGACCGCAATCGCTGCCGCTGCGACGTTTCAATCCGCGCCCCCCGTGCGGGGGGCGACGCCAGCGATCTGGTCAAAGCCCGACATGACAAGTTTCAATCCGCGCCCCCCGTGCGGGGGGCGACGCACGTATCGCGGCCTGACGACCGTGCGTCACTAAGTGTTTCAATCCGCGCCCCCCGTGCGGGGGGCGACTGGCAGGTCGCGATCAGGCTCATCGACGGCAGACCTGTTTCAATCCGCGCCCCCCGTGCGGGGGGCGACACGGCGCTGGCATCGATCAGCGATCGCTCAGCGCGACTGTTTCAATCCGCGCCCCCCGTGCGGGGGGCGACCTGCGACGACGCTGGCATCGACTGCGGCGTACCGTTTCAATCCGCGCCCCCCGTGCGGGGGGCGACTTGGTGTGCATAGCTTGTTGATGCTCCGGAGGGAAGGGCCGCGGATGCGCGGCCCCCTCACGGGCACGCAAATCGAGCCGCGTCGGCGACCAGAGCCGTGAGCGTCATCGGCTGTATTCAACGACTTACCCATGGCGCGAACCTCGCGGGTTTGGGCCGGCCGCTTCGGGTGCGCGCGCGAACGGCGCCTCACACCATCAAGGCCCCATCCAAGTCGACGGGCTTGCGGTTGCCGGCATGTTCGATCCGCCGCTTGCCGTCCGCGCCGAGAAAATAGAAGCGCAGGCTGTCCCTCGCCTGATCCATCTCGTCGAGCAGCCTCGCCCGGAGCTTTACCCAGTCGGCCGGAGCGACCTCGCACTCGAACACCGAGAACTGCACCCGCTGACCGCGGTCCTGACAGGTTTTGGCGATGCGCCGGAGCCGACGGCGCCCCGCCGCATCGGTCGTGTCGACATCGTAGCTGACGACGACCAGCATCGCCCTACCGCCACAGGCAGGGCGGGTAGCCGTCGAGATCGCCGCGCATGTGCCGCTTCAGCAGCAATGCCTGGAGATGCCAGAAGAGGCCCAGCGGCGCCGATTCGTCGAGAAACGGGTGGCGGCGCTCGTCGCGCTTTCGCTCCTGCCAGGCGGTGATCACGCTGCGCCTGGTGGCGTCGTCCATCGTTACGCCGCCGCCGTCCAGCCGGCGAAAACCCTGGGCGCGCACCTGCCCGCGATTGACCAGGGTCAGCGCCAGCCGGTCGGCGAGGACCGCACGGAACTCCTCCATCATGTCGAGTGCGAGACCGGGCCGTCCAGGCCGGTCGCGGTGCAGATAGCCGACCTGCGGGTCGAGACCCTGCGCCTCCAATGCGGCGCGGATGTCGTGGGCGAGAAGCGTATAGAGAAACGACAGCAGCGCGTTCATCGGATCGAGCGGCGGCCGCCGGCTGCGCCCGGCAAAGGTCATTGCCCCGTCGCCGCCGGCGATCAACGACGAAAACGCCGCCCAATAGAGCCGGCCGGCCTCGCCCTCGTTGCCGCGCAATACCTCCAGGTCCGTTTCGTACGGCAGCCGCCGCAGCAGATGGTCGAGCCGGTCGGCTGCCTGCGCCAATTCGCTGCCCGAGGCCGAGGTGGCGGCCTCGCGCGCGCCCCGGCGCAACACGAGTTTCGCATTGGCGATCTTGCCGGTGATGAAGGCGCGGGCGAGATCGGCGGTGCGGGCGGGATCGTCGGCCCAGCGATATTGCGTCCGCCGGACCAGAACGTTGCCCGAGACCGGCCCTTCGAGCCGCGCCATAAAGCGGCCCGATCCGGTCAGATGGGTGACCGCGACGCCGTTCAGCGCGCAGTGCTCCAGCGCCTGCGGGCTGCACGAGACGCGGCCGATGCAGACCACGCTCTCGATCGCGGCGATCGGGATGCGCAGCCGCGTCTCGCCGTCGACGCGCGCCGCCAGGCACTCGCCATCCTTGGCGAGATAGGCGCCCTCGGTGGTGACGAAGAGGGTGTTGAGATGGCGCCTCACGGCAGCTCGACCGGCTGCTCCGCCTCGGCGAGCCGGCCCTCGATCCAGCCGGCGACGCCGCCGCGCCGGCGACGGAAGGCATCCGGGCGGCAGGCGGCGAGCAGCGAGCATGATTTGCACGGCGCCACCGCCGGCGGCGGCGGTGTCGCGCCGGCTGCGAACAGGGCGCGGGTTTCGGCCGCCACCTGCTCGGTGCGGCGGCGCAGCGCCGCGTCGAACGCGACATCGGTCCGCCGCCTCGTCTTGCCATAGAACAGCGCACCCGAAGGCACCGGCACGCCCAGCATCTCTTCGAGACACATTGCCTGGGCGCAGAGCTGCACCCGGTCCTCGTCGCCGGCCTTGGGCCGGCCGCGCTTGTGCTCGACCGGGAACGGCCGCTCCGGGCCGCCGCCGGGCACGGCGTGGAACTCGACCGCGTCGGCCCGCCCGGCAAGGCCGAGCCTGAGCGAGCGCAACGGCACGCCATAGGCGCGCCGCACCCCGCCCCGCGTCTCGGCGCCGCCGCGATCGACCCGCTCGTGCTCGACCCGCCCCTCGGCGGTGCGTTCGTTCTCGATCCACACCGCTTCGAGATGGATCAGCGCGCATTGCCGCGGGCAGACGACGAAATGCTGCAGGGCAGAGAGCGGGATCAGGTCGGATTCGGCGAACATGCCGGGCCTCAGACCAACTCCAGCACTTCGATCCCGTGCGGCAGGTCCGCCGTGTCGACGGTGACGACATAGTCGCCGTAGGCGCGCGGCGTCTCCGCCGTCGTCGCCATGGCGACCCGCGCGAACAAGTCGCTCGCCCGAGAATTGCCCAGCGCCGAGGCGTGCTTGAACGCGATCAGGCGCCGGGTTGCCATCATCCCGCGCGCCGCCGAGTGGTCGTGGTCGAACATTGCGGCAATCGCCTCCCACAGCAATTCGAGGTCGGCATCCGAGAACCCGGTACCTTTCTCGCCAGCCGCTAAATGAGGCGAGACGAAGCCGTGAGCGCGATAGAGCCCGTAGGCGACGGTCGCCTTGCCGCCCATCTCGGTCTGCCCGCCGGCCGCCGCTCTGGCTTCGGTCTCCCGCGCGACGCGGGTGATCGCGTGATCCATCGGCAAAATCCGATTCTGCGACCGGGCAAAGGTCAATTGAACCGGGCCTCGCACCTGGCCGGCGTTGAACTTGTTCGTCGACATCACGGCGCCGAAGGTGCGGACATCATAGAAATTCTCGCACATGAACTTTCTGGCTTTTTCTTCGGAGGCGCGCTTTCCCTCCTCCAATCCTTCGTAAGCCGGCCTGCGCTGCTCCTGGAGCACAGCCGCTTCGCGTACATAGATTTCGTTAGGAGGCCGGTTGCCGTACTTGATCCCGACGTAGTTTCGAATCTTGCGCTTCAGCGCCACGTCGGTGACCAGACCCTGTCCGGTTTCGGGGTCGCTGCGCGGCATGTTTCCAGCGTCCGGATCGCCGTTCGGGTTTCCGTCTTTGACGTCGAACAGCAGGACGAAGTCGTAGCGATTGGCAATTGGGGAAGGCATTGTTCGGTCTCCTTATTCGGTCGGCGACGGGTTCGGGGGTATCGGCCAGGTCCGGGCGAAGCGTCCTCGGCTCTGCGCGCTCGCTGCGAAAGTTCCGCTGGTGGTGGTAGCCGAGGATGAAGCGGCCTTGGTCATCCAGTGAAAGAGAAGCGGGAAAGCCCTGAGCGGGGACCGAGCGTGCCGAGGATCTGGTCGAGCGACGTTCGAAATATCGCCGCAAGCCTGGCGTCTGGATCGCCTGATCTTCTTCAGATGTGCGTTCTTCAGGTGCATCAGCTCGGCGAAGGCGCTGCGCGGCGCCGTCATCAACGGCGCTGAAATATCGGTCGCGGATCGTCACATTGATATCTCTCCTGCGGGCGCCTCCGGTCGCTGCGCATTGCTGAACGTTTTCAAGCACTGCGAACAGCCGCCCGAGCCGATAACCGGCATTCGGTTCGTCGGGATCGAGAACTCACGGTCACCTCCTTTGCCGGCGAGCGGCGGTTCAAGACGGCTTTGACCAGGGCGGCGCGGACCGGCCGGACGGATTGCTCGGCGTGGCAGCGCGCGACGGTGCGGGCGAGCAAGGTTGCCGGGTAAGGCAACCCGTCGAGGATCGCGGCCATCAGGCCGGCGACGAGCTGGCCGCGCAGATTGTCCTGAAGCTTTTTCGCATCGCCATCGCGGGCGGCGGCGCCGATCAGTCGCCACAGCCCCGGCACATTGGTTTCGCCGCCGAGGGCGACGATCTCCAAATCATCGAAGTGCCGGAGGATGTTATGCGCCAGCTCGGCGACCGTCCCCTCGTGCCAGAAGCGGACCGCCAGGCGAGCGGCGTTCGGCGCGAGCCCGAGCACGTAAAAGGGCGTCCGATCGTCGAGGCTCGGCCGCAAGCCGCGGCGCACGCTATCGAAGGTGTCGCGAACGGGAGTGCCGTCGCTTTCTTGCTGCTCGGCGGCGTAGGAGCCCATCAGATGGGCGAACTGGTCTTCGATCGGCGTCGGCTTCGCGGCCCAGAACACGAAGGTGGTGTCGCCTTCGGTCAGCCGGTGCCGCTCGTTGCCGCGGCCGAGCAGGTGGTTGAGCGCGGTCGTGTAGGCGTGAGTCGCGGCGGCGCCGACCGGCGCATTCGCGCCCTGGCTCCAACCGTGCGAGGTGAACGCGTCGAGATTGAACGAGACCAGATTGCCGCCGCTGGACTGCGCACCGCGCACGCCCTTTATGCTCGGATGCAGGCGCGTCGGCTGAGCCCGTCTGCCGGTCACCAGGCACCAGGCGTCGGGTGCGTCGTTGGCCGCGGCGCCGGCGTCGCCGGACAGGGCGGCCCGGACGGCGGGCCGCTCGCAGACCAATCCGTCGTCGCCGTCGAGCCGGAACGAGACATTGGCGCGGCCTTGCGCCAGTTCGGCCCAACCGTCCGCCCCCTGCAAAGCCGCGAAGTCGCCCTTTTCCAGGAAGGTGATGACCGCAGAGACACCGGAATCGGTTCGCGCCCCCTCGGGCAATTCGTGCAGCCGCGCCACAAAGGCCTCATGGCGCTGCGGCACCTTCACCGCCTGCTTTTCGGTGAGCCCCGGCCGGGGCCAGCCGAAGACGTACTCGGGATTGTCCCACAACAGGTTGGCGGCGATGTTGACCGACTTTTTGACCTCGGCCGGCACGACGAACTTGCGGCCGCGGCCGTCCTCTCCGCCGGTTCTGCGCAACGCAAGAAACTTGCCTCCGGGACTTAGTTCGACGACCCAAGGGATCTCCTTTTCCTGGGACCCCGGCGGCTGAACCGCACGCTCGGCGAAAAGGCGATCGTAATAGTCTGCCAGCGCCTGCAGGATCATCGACGTACCTCCGGCGAACTTGTACCGGAGACGAAGAGCGACCCCGCCGCGAAGTCGCGCCTCAAAAAAAAGAGGCGTGGGCTTGCCGTTCGAATAGTCGATGTCGTACAGCATCCAGCCGAGATCGCGGGTCTCGGCGATCGGATTCGGCAGGCTTTCCTCGGCTAGCGCGAACTCGGCAGCAAATTCCCGCGTTCCCAAATAGGGGCGGTGAAAGCACTGCCCGGAGGCTGCGCGCCGCCGGAACATTTCCACATATTTAGCGATGGCATCGTCCGGGCTCGCCCGCTCGGTCAGGCCGATCCGGGCGTGGACAACATAGTCTACCTCGCGCAGGATGACGCCGGCCCGCTGCTGCCGCGCTTCCTCGATGTCGATCCCGAGCCGTGCCGGGCGGCCGGCTATCGCGCTCATCAGGCTGTCGACAGAGGCTTTGTGGCTCACCTCGTTGCGCCGGACCGACGTCTTGCGGATAGGCTTCAGAACGTCGATGCGCTCGACGATCCAGCGCATCTGCGGTTTCCACAATACCGCTTCGAGCACGCCGCGCGCCGCCGATGGCGTCATAACGTCGTAGGAGACGCGCTCGACCTTCATCTCGGGCCGGGTGAAACAGGCGCGCTCGCCCCAGATTCGGAGGCGGAGCAGGTCCGATATTTGCTTCGGTTGCCCGTTCATGGGCGGCTCCCTGACGTCGAGTTTTGAGAACTATATCATTCTGTGTATGGTAGGCAAGAAGATTTGACATGCTGGGCCCGCGCCGGCACGATCGCGGTTCGCCTGAAGGCGCGGATTGAAACTGTGTCATGGTAAAGCCGAAGAAGGAGCCGCGGCGCGGCTCCCTCTTTGGCCTCACCGCCACACGATCAAATCCCCGATGCTCGGCCCGCCGAGCTGTTCCAGATCGAGGCCGACGTCCCTCCGGTAGAGTTCCTCTTTCTTCAGCACGCTCGCCCCATCCAGATCCTCCACGGCCAAGGACTCGCGTAGCTTAGCCATGGCGGTCCGCACCACGGGCACGGTGAAAGGCTGAAGCCGCCGCAACAAGTGCCGGTCCGGTCCATCGCGCTTGAGCGCTGAAATCGCCTCCCTCGCAGCGCGGTTGTACGGTATGATCAGGGTCTCCTGATCTTGATCGATCATCCGGAATTTCTCTGCCGCCGTGCGATAGCGGAAATCGAGGGGATCCCCCTCGCGCCGCTTCTCGACACCAATCCCGAGCAGCTCCGCCATCCGATACTCGTCGAGCGCCTCGTCGCCTTTCGCCCAATAGAGTTCGTCAAAGAACCGCTCGAAGGCGGCCGGCTCGAACGGTGCTTCGCTATGCGCGCTCAGTGCCTTCTCGGCTGCCTCGATTGCCTGGCCGATGTGGCCCCAGGTTCGGGCGCCATCCGGCCGGAACACGACGAACCGTCCCTTGTCGAGCCGCCCGTTGCGGTTGCAGCGGCCCGCCGCCTGGGCCAGCGAATCGAGGCCAGTCATCGCCCGGAACACAACCGGAAAGTCAATGTCGACCCCGGCCTCGACCAGCGACGTGCTGACGACGCGCAGCTCACCGCCCTTTGCCAGCCGGCGCTTGATCCACTTCAACAATGCGGCGCGATGGGCGGCGCATTGCCAGGTCGAAAGGTGGATCGTGCCGGGCGGCAGCAGCGCGTGCAGGGTGCGGCAGTCGCGGCGGGTGTTTACGATCGCCAGCGCCTGCCGGCATCGGCCGATTTCACCTGCGATCTCGCCCCAGGTCCGGCGCTCGTCCGAGCGCGGCAGGGCGATATCGACCCGATCGAGCGTCCTGAACAGCACCGGCGGGTCCGGCGCGATCTCCGCGGGCGAGGCCAAGCGGCGGAACACTTTACCGAGCGCCGGCTGGGTCGCCGTGCACAGGACGACCGAGCACCGGTAATGGCGAACCAGCTGGTCGAGGATGGCCGTGACCGGCCGCAGGACGGCGGGCGGCAGGGCTTGGGCTTCGTCCAGCACCAACACGCTGGCGGCCAGATTATGGAGCTTACGCAGCTGCGACGTGCGGTTGGCGAAGAGGGATTCGAAGAGCTGCACCGTCGTGGTGACGATCAGCGGGGCATCCCAGTTTTCGCTCGCGAGCCGCGATCGAGCCGTCTCCCGATCCGGCCGAGGGCCGAGCGCGCTGTGATGCTCGAGCACCGCGTCGGAACCGACGGCTTCGCGGAATACCTGCGCCGTCTGCTCGATGATGCTGGTGAACGGGATCGCATAAATAACACGTCGCAGCCCGTGCCGGCGGGCATGCTCCAGCGCAAAGGCGAGCGACGACAAAGTCTTGCCGCCGCCGGTCGGGACCGTCAGCGAGAACAACCCGGGCGGACGACCCGCGGCGCTTCGGCAGGCCTGCAGCACGTCCGCTCTGAGACGATTGACCGGCGTCGGCTCGGCCGTTGCCAGCTTCTGCGCCAGATGCGCGTCGAGCTTGGGCAGAAGCGACCCGAGTTCCGGCCAGTCTTGTTCGTCCCGTGCCGGCAGAGGGGTTGAAGAAAACTTCCGCGTCCAGGAAATCGGCGTCGAAGAGCGCCGATGCGAGCATTCGCGTCCATAATCCCGCATCCGCACCGTGCGGGATGCCGGTCGAAGGTAGAACGGCGTCCAGGACCGAGGCCGGCGGATTTGCCGCTAATGTCGCGCGCCAAATGAGATCCGTCGGCGAGGCGGTCCTTTAGCCCGGATCTGCCACCCCCGCCGACCCAATCCGGAAGACCAGCATGGTGTCCCGCGATCGGGTAGGCGAGCAGGCGGCCAAACCCGCCTATTGCGGAACCGCTGCATCGCCCAGAGCGCACCGGCGCTTGAGTGATTGACCCTCTGCCGCGGACCCCCAGCGACACCCTCCAGGTGGGCGTCGCGATCTGCCGACCGGATCATCGCCTGGAATTCCGGAGCGTATTTTCCGAGGTCGTGCCACAGCGCCGCAAGCGCCGCGGCCTCGGATGCGCCCCATACCTCAGCGAACCTTCCGGCCAAATGCGCCGCGGCTCTCAGATGTTGTTCAAGGTCATGCGTCGCTTCGTCGCCAGACCGTCGATGGGCGATCGGCCGCGCTGCTTCGGCGGGGCGGGAACCAGGCGCAGTTTGGGCCATTCGAGCCCCGAAGTTCTTGCTACGTTCCGAACGTACACCCGTTTAGAACGCGGGTCGAGTTGGGTTTGCCTGCGGCCCGATGTATTGCCTCAAGGCCATGCCGCCAGGGGCGGCAGCGACATCAGGATCGCCTCGACATTGCCGCCGGTCTTCAGCCCGAACTGGGTGCCGCGGTCGTACAACAGGTTGAACTCGACATAGCGCCCGCGGCGGACCAGCTGATGGCGACGCTGCTCTTCGGTCCAGGTCAGATGCATGCGAGTGCGCACGATTTCGGCAAAAGCGCCGAGAAACGCCTCGCCGACGGCGCGAACGAACGCGAAATCGCGCTCCCAATCGCCGCCGTCGAGATAATCGAAAAAAATCCCGCCGGCGCCGCGCGGCTCGTTCCGGTGCTTCAGATAGAAATATTCGTCGCACCACGCCTTGAACCGCGCGTGGCAGCCCGGGTCGTATCGGGCGCAGGCGGCGGAGAGCGCCGCGTGAAACGCCTCGCTCGCCGACGGGTCGGGATAGATCGGGGTCAGGTCGGCGCCGCCGCCGAACCAGCTCCGGCTGGTTACGATATGGCGGGTGTTCATATGGACCGCCGGGCGCCAGCGGCGAAGTCATATGGGCCACCACCGAGATCCCGCCGGCATAAAAGCGCGGGTCCTGCTCGGCGCCCGGAACGTCTTTGCGGAACTCCGGCGAAAACTCGCCCGATACGGTCGAGATATTGACCCCGACCTTTTCGAAGACCCGGCCGCGCATCAGCGACATCGTTCCGCCGCCGCCGTCCGGCCGCTGCCAGGGGGTGCGCGCAAAACGCCCCGGTGCGGCATCGTCGGGGTGTTCGCGGCCGAATTCGTCCTCGATCGTCTCGAACACCGAACAGATTTGGTCGCGCAGCGCGGCGAACCAGGCCTCGGTTTTGCGGCAGCGGTCGGGGTCAGGGGGGAAAGAGGGGGGCTTCGACATCATCTCGCTTCGGTCGCTCGGGAAACAATCCGGTTTGCCGCAGCGCTTCGGCCAGCGCGATCGCCCCCGCCAGGGCGACGTTGAGCGATCGCGCCGGCGGACGCAACGGGATCGCGACGCGGAAGTCGGCGGTGCGATGCACGATCTCGGGAACGCCGGCGCTCTCCCGCCCGAGCAGGATCGTATCGTCCGCGGCAAAGGCAAACCGGTGCAATGCCACCGCACCCGAGGTCGTCATCAAGATCAGCCGCGAGTGCGGCGGACGATCTTTGACAAACGCGGCCCACGAGAGGTGCCGGCGCAACGTCAGCGACGCTGCATAATCGAGGGCCGCGCGCCTGAGCCGCCGGTCGTCGAGCAGAAACCCGCAGGGTTCGATCAAATCGACGGCCACCCCCAGACAGGCGGCGAGACGCAACAAAGCGCCGCTGTTCTGCGGGATGTCCGGTTCGAACAGCGCGAGACGCAAATAACCCCCGAGACTTGGGTTTCCAGAACCGGTCGGGTGCATTATACCGTTGTCGACGGCACTGAAATTGCTGCCCATTTCTGCGGCAGTCTGTCGCATAGCCCGTCTACTTCAACGGTATAGCCTCGGAATATGACCGCCGGCCCGGCAGGACGGCGCGCAGCAAAAGGAAACGCATGGCCGATCTGGCGCAAACCCATCCAGCGCAACCGCACAGCGGCGAAGCGCGGCCCGGCGAGACGCGGCGCGACTTTCTGATCCTGACCGCCACCGCGCTCGGCGGCGTCGCCGTCGCCGCGGCCATCTGGCCGTTTATCGACACCTTGAACCCGGCGCGCGACACGCTCGCCTTGTCGACGACCGAGGTCGATCTGGCCCCGGTCCAGCTCGGCCAGCGGCTGACCGTCGCCTGGCAGGGCAAGCCGGTCTTTATCGACCACCGAACGCCGCAGGAGATCAAGGCGGCCGAGGATGTCGACGTCGCCCAGCTGCGCGACCCGCAGACCGATGCGGCCCGCGTCAAAAAGGCCGAATGGCTGGTCGTGATCGGCGTCTGCACGCATCTCGGCTGCATCCCGCTCGGTCAGAAGATCGGCGATCCGCGCGGTCCCTATGGCGGCTGGTTCTGTCCCTGCCACGGATCGGTTTACGATACCTCGGGGCGCATTCGCCAAGGCCCGGCGCCGCTCAATCTGTTTCTGCCGCCCTACGCATTCACCGGCAACGCCACCATCAAGATCGGCTAGGGGGAACGCGATGGCCGAAACCCGTCCCGGAGCAGCGGCGCGGATCATCCGCTGGATCGATCACCGGCTGCCTTTCGTCGCGGCATTGGAGCATGAGCTTTACGAATATCCGACCCCGCGCAACCTGACCTATTGGTGGAATTTCGGCTCGCTCGCCGGGATCATGCTGGTGATCATGATCGCCACCGGCGTTTTCCTGGCGATGCAATATACGCCGGATTCGTCGCTCGCATTCGACTCGGTCGAACGCATCATGCGCGACGTGAATTACGGCTGGCTGCTGCGCTATGCGCACTCCAATGGCGCGTCGATGTTCTTCGCCATTGTCTACATCCATCTGTTCCGTGGCCTTTACTACGGTTCGTACAAGGCGCCGCGCGAATTTCTGTGGATTCTCGGGGTGGTCATCCTGGTCCTGATGGTCGCCACCGCCTTCATGGGCTATGTGCTGCCCTGGGGGCAGATGAGCTATTGGGGGGCCACGGTCATCACCAATCTGTTCTCGGCGATCCCGGTGATCGGCCAGAGCATCGTGACTTTTCTTTGGGGCGGGTTCACCGTCGGCAACCCGACCTTGCACCGCTTCTATGCGCTGCATTATCTGTTGCCCTTTGTAATACTCGCCGTAGTGTTTCTGCATCTGATCGCCCTGCACCGCTTCGGCTCCAACAACCCGCTGGGGATCGACACCAAAGGACCGCAAGATACGATCCCGTTCCACCCCTATTACACGATCAAGGACCTGTTCGGGTTGACCGTGTTTCTGCTGATCTATGCCTTCTTTATTTTCTACGCGCCCGACTTTCTCGGTAACCCGGACAATTACATTCCGGCGAACCCGATGCAAACGCCCAACCACATTGTCCCGGAATGGTACCTGCTGCCCTATTACGCGATCCTGCGCTCGGTGCCGAACAAGCTTCTCGGCGTGATCCTGGCGTTCGGCTCGATCTTCATGCTGTTCCTGGTGCCGTGGCTCGACACCTCGCCGGTGCGCAGCGCCCGCTTCCGGCCGATCTATAAATGGCTGTTCTGGCTCCTGGTGATCGCCGCGCTGGCGCTCGGCTGGGTCGGCGCCAATCCGCCCGAGGGCATCGTCGTCACCGTCGGCCGGATCGCCACCTTCTACTTCTTCTTCCATTTTCTGGTGCTGTTTCCGCTGATCGGCAAGCTCGAACGGCCGCGACCTTTGCCGACCAGCATTGCCGCAGCAGTGTTGCCCAAGGGTGCGGCGCCGCTCGCCGGCGCGCCGGCGGCGAGGCATTGATATGCCGAGGACTCTCTTTCGACCGGTCGTCCTGGCCGCGCTGCTGTTGTCGCTGCCGGCAATAGCCGACGCGCAGACGCAAATCCTTCCCGTCACGCCGACCCCGCCATCCCAGGAATGGTCCTTCGACGGCATCTTCGGCACCTACGACACGGCCTCCCTGCAGCGCGGCTTTCAGGTCTACAAACAGATTTGTTCGGCCTGCCACCCGGTCAAACATCTCTCTTTCCGCGATCTGACGCAGATCGGCTATACGCCGGACGAGGTCAAGGCGATCGCCGCGAGCTATCAGGTCACCGACGGGCCGAACGACCAGGGCCAGATGTACCAGCGGCCCGGCCGTCCCTCCGATCCGATCCCCGGCCCGTTCCCGAATGACGAGACGGCGCGGGTGGCGAATAACGGCGCCCTGCCGCCCGACCAGTCGCTGATCGTCAAGGCCCGCGAGGATGGCGCCAACTATGTCTATGCCTTGCTGAACGGCTACAAGACCACGCCGCCGGCCGATTTTCACCTGCTGCCCGGAATGTATTACAATGAGTTTTTCCCCGGGGACCAGATCAAGATGCCGCCGCCGCTGTCCGAAGGCGCGGTGACCTATGCCGATGGGACCAAGGCGACGGTGCCGCAGATGTCGCACGACATCGTGACGTTTCTGGCCTGGGCCTCGGAACCCCATCTCGACGAGCGCCACCGGACCGGGTTCAAGGTGATGCTGTTCCTGATCGTCGGCGTCGGCGTTTTTTACGCCGCGAAGCGCAAGATCTGGTCGGCGATCCACTGAGGCATCGATGACCGCCCCCGTCATCGGCATCATCGGGGGCAGCGGCCTTTACGACATCGACGGACTTGCCGATGTCGTTTGGCGGGGGGTCGAGAGCCCGTTCGGGCCGACTTCGGATCAATTCTGCTTTGGAACGCTCGACGGTCATCCGGTCGTCTTCGTGCCGCGCCACGGACGGGGCCACGCAGTGCCGCCTTCCGAGATCAATTTCCGCGCCAACATCGATGCGTTGAAGCGCTGCGGCGTCACCGACATCGTCTCGCTGTCCGCGGTCGGCAGCCTGCGCGAGGATTTCGCCCCAGGCGATTTCGTCGTCGTCGATCAGTTCATCGACCGGACCTTTGCCCGCGCCAAGAGCTTCTTTGGATCGGGATGCGTCGCCCATGTTTCGATGGCGCATCCGGTCTGCGGGCGGGTCGGCGACGCGCTCGCCGCCGCCGATCCGGCAATCAAGCGCGGCGGCACCTACCTGGTCATGGAGGGACCGCAATTTTCGACCCTCGCCGAAAGCAGACTCTACCGCGGCTGGGGTTGCGACGTGATCGGCATGACCAACATGCCGGAGGCCAGCCTCGCCCGCGAGGCCGAAATCTGCTATGCGACAGTCGCCATGGTCACCGATTACGATTGCTGGCACCCCGCGCACGACGCGGTCACGGTCGACACGATCGTCGCGGTTTTGCGGGCCAATGCGGAAAAGGCCAAGGCGCTGATCCGGCGGGTCGTGCCGTTGCTCGCCGGAGCGACCGGAAGCTGCCGGCAGGGCTGCCGGACGGCCCTCGACCATGCGCTGATCACCGCACCCGAGCGCCGCGATCCGGCAATGCTCGCCCGTCTCGACGCGGTGGCCGGCCGGGTGCTGCGGCAAACGGCCGGCCCAGAACATTCGTCCGTCGCGAAGCCGTCATGAACGTCGGGGGCCGGCCGATGCGCACGATCTGGCCCGCCGCCGATGGGCGTCGGGTCGAGATCATCGACCAGACCTTGCTGCCGCACCAGCTTGCGATCGTGCAACTGGCGGGCCTTGCAGACGCCGCGCGGGCGATCCGGACGATGCAGGTCCGGGGCGCGCCGCTGATCGGCGCGGCGGCGGCCTATGGCATGGCGCTCGCGGCCGGCGAGGACCCCTCCGACAGCGGGCTCGAACGGGCAGCGGCGGTGTTGGCGGCGACCCGGCCGACGGCGGTCAATCTACGCTGGGCATTGGCGCAGATCGGCGAGGCGCTGCGCGCTGTGCCGGAGGCCTTTCGCCACAGCGCCGCCTTTGCCCGGGCCGGCGAGATCGCCGAGGCCGATGTTGCCGGCAACCAACGCATCGGCGATCACGGCGCGCGGTTGATCGCCGATGCGTTGCGTCAAAAGGGCGGCAATGGGCGGGTCGAGATCCTGACGCATTGCAACGCCGGCTGGCTTGCCGCGGTCGATTGGGGGACCGCGCTGGCCCCGGTCTATCGGGCCTATGACGACGGCATCCCGGTCCATGTCTGGGTCGACGAGACGCGGCCGCGCAACCAGGGCGCCGGTCTGACCGCCTGGGAACTCGGCCGACACGGCGTCGCCCACACGGTCATCGTCGACAATGCCGGCGGCCATCTGATGCGGCAGGGTCTGATCGATCTGTGCATCGTCGGCAGCGACCGCACCGCCGCCAACGGCGATGTCGCGAATAAGATCGGTACCTATCTGAAGGCGTTGGCGGCGCACGACAACGACATCCCGTTTTACGTGGCGTTGCCGTCGTCGACGATCGACTGGCAGATCGACGACGGTTCGGCGATCCCGATCGAATGCCGCGACAGCCGCGAGGTCACCCATATCGAAGGCTGGAGCGCAGACGGCAAACGCGTCGCGGTGCGGCTTACGCCCGAGGACAGCCCGGCGTCGAATTATGCGTTCGACGTGACGCCGGCGCGGCTGGTCACCGCACTGATCACCGAGCGCGGCGTCTGCCCGGCCTCGCGCGCCGGGCTCTTCGGTCTGTTCCCGGAACACCGCAGGTGAATCGGGGGCCGCGGCAATACGCGGAGGCGCGCCGATGCGCAACGGATTAGCCGGGCTCGACCACGTCATCGTCGGGGTGCGCGATCTCGATCGGGCGCGCGACGCGCTGGGGCCGGCTCGGTTTCGCGTTGTCGCCGCGCGGGCGCCATATCGGACAGAGCACGGCAAATTACTGCATCATGTTTGGTTCCGACTATATCGAGCTGCTCGGCCTCGTCGAAACGCCCGCTCCCGCCCCGCCGCCGGCCGGCGAAAGCAGGGCCGGGGCGCAGCGTCTCGATGCCTTCCTGGCGCGGCGCGAGGGGTTGATGGCGGCCGCCTTCGCCCCCGACGGCACCGCCGAGGCGGCGCGTGCGGCGCTCCTGCAACTGGGGCTCCATCCATCCGAGCCGCGCCCGCTCGGCCGACAGCTCGAACTGCCGGAGGGGACCGCGGTCCCTCGCTTCAGTCTGGTCTCGTTGCCGGCCGAGGAAACCCCGGGTCTCGACTGCTTCGTATGCGGCCATCTGACGCCCGAGCTGATGCGGCGGCCGGAATGGCTGGGTCACCCGAACGGCGCCGTCGGTTTGAAGGGCATTCATGTGCTGGTCGACGACACGACCGCGCTGCTGACCGCCTATGACCGGCTGTTCGGCCTGCCCGAGGTGACGACGACCGATGCCGTCGTCTCGGTTCATGCCGGGCGACACCGGATCCTGTTCAGCACGCCCGATGACTTCTCGACCATGCATCCGACCATCGAACTCGATCCCCGGTTCCCGCTGCCTGGGATCGTCGCGCTCGACCTGCTGGTGCAGCAACGCGCTGCCGCCGCAGATTTCCTGACGCGCCGGCAGGTCCCATTCAGCGAAACGCCCGACGGCGCCCTCGTCGTACCGGCAGGCGAGGCCAACGGCGCCGTACTGTTCTTCGCAGAAGGATAACGGACTTTCCCCGGCGGCGGCCGGAGCAGTCCCGAGGAAGTTCGACTGCGAGCGGCCGGATTACACGTTGAAACGGAAATGCATGATGTCGCCGTCGCGGACGACGTAGTCGGCGCCTTCGAGGCGCATGCGGCCGGCGTCCTTGGCGCCCTGCTCGCCGCCATGGGCGACGAAGTCGTCGTAGGCGATGGTCTCGGCGCGGATGAAGCCCTTTTCGAAATCGGTGTGGATCCGGCCCGCCGCCTGCGGCGCCTTGGTCCCTCGCTCGATCGTCCAGGCCCGCGCCTCTTTCGGGCCGACGGTGAAGAACGTGATCAGATCGAGCAACGCGTAGCCGGCGCGGATCATCCGGGCGAGGCCGGCCTCGGACAGCCCGAGCGCCGTCAGGAACTCTTCGCGCTCGCCCTCATCGTCGAGCTGGGCGAGTTCGGCTTCGATCGCCGCCGAGATCACCACCGAGCGCGCGTCGCGCCGGGCCGCATAATCGGCGACGCGGCCGCTGTCGACATTGCCCGCGGCGGCGTCCGCCTCGTCGACATTGGCGATATAGAGGATCGGCTTGGCGCTCAACAGCTGCAGCGCCTTCAGCTGCTGTCGCCGTTCCGCGTCGGTGAAGACATCGCGCGCCGGGACCCCTGCGCGCAGCCCCGCCAGGGTCGGCTCGATGATGTCGAGCAGGATCCTGGCCTCCTTGTCGCCGCCCCGCGCCCGCTTCTGCACCGCGATCGCGCGCCGTTCGAGACTGTCGAGATCGGCGAGCATCAGCTCGGTCTCGACGGTTTCCGCATCGCGGATCGGATCGATCGAACCTTCGACATGGGCAACGTTGCCGTCGGCGAAGCAGCGCACGACATGGGCGATCGCTTCGACTTCGCGGATATGCCCGAGAAACTGGTTGCCGAGCCCTTCGCCGGTCGCGGCGCCGCGCACCAATCCGGCGATGTCGACGAATTCGAGCTGGGTCGGGATGATTTTTGCCGATTTCGCCAGGGCCGCGGCGATTGCCAGCCGGTCGTCCGGCACGGCGACGCGGCCGACATTGGGTTCGATCGTGCAGAAGGGATAATTCGCCGCCTCGGCCGCCGCAGTCGCGGTCAGGGCGTTGAACAGGGTAGACTTGCCGACATTCGGCAGGCCGACGATACCGCAACTGAAACCCATCGGCTCAGCCCGGCCCGGGACCGTCCGCGATCTCCGGCGCCGGCGGCCCGAAGCGTCGCGCCACCTCGCTCATGAACGCATCGGGGGCGCCGGACAACAACAACGGCAAGGTCTCCGCCACGGCCCCGAGCAACGGCTCTACCCACAGGATCATTTCGTCGACGGCGAAATTCTGCAGCACGTACGGATGCACCAACTCTTTGACCCCGGGGTGGCCGATCCCCACCCGAATCCGCCAGTAATCGGGGCCCAGCAGGGCGTCGATCGAGCGCAAGCCGTTATGGCCGGCATGGCCGCCGCCCTGCTTGACCCGCAGCTTTCCCGGCCGCAGATCGATCTCGTCATGGATCACCACGATCTCCTCGGGCGCGATCTTGAAAAACCGGGCCGTCTCGGCCACCGCCTCGCCGGAGGCGTTCATGAAGGTTTGCGGTTTCAGCAGCATGCGCCGCACGCCGGCAATCGGTCCCTCTGCCAGTTCGCCCTTGAACCGGCTGCGAAAACCGGAAACGCCATGGCGACGGGCGACCGCCTCGATCGCCATAAAGCCGATATTATGGCGGTTTCTAGCGTACCGGGAGCCGGGGTTGCCCAGACCGACGATGAGACGCATCACCGACTGATCGCGGCCGCCGCCAAATCGGCTCGAGGCCGGCTCAACTCGTCGCGGCGGCCGGGGCCGGCGCCGTGCCGGCGGTCGCCGCTTCCTCGCGCACCGCCGACGACGCGGCGATGCTGGCGATGGTGAAGTCGCGCTCGGTAATCACCGGGCGGCAACCCTCCGGCAGGGCGACGGCGCCGATGTGAACGCTGTCGCCGATGTCGAGCCCGTTGAGGTCGACCACCAGATGGTTGGGGATATTGTCGACCGGACAGCTCAGCTCGATGCCGTGGCGGACGATGTTGAGGATGCCGCCACGGCGCAACCCGACCGACATTTCATGATTGATGAAAACGACCGGCACCTCGACGCTGACCCGGGTCGTCGCCCCGACGCGCATGAAATCGACATGCAGCGGCGTGTCGGTCGCCGGATGATACTGCACGTCGCGCGGCAGGGTTCGATGCGTCGTGCCGTCGACGGACACGTCTACCAGCGTCGCAAAAAAGCCGCGCCGCGCGAGCGCCCGCGACAATTCGCGCTCTTCGAGGCTGATCGGCACCGGCTCCTTGCCGTCGCCGTATATTATCGCCGGGACGCGCCCGCCGCGCCGCGTCTCTCTGGCAGCCCCCTTGCCGGCCACGGCGCGAGGCACGGCGCTGAGGGTGGTGATCTCGGGCATTGATGCGGCTCCTCTCCGAAAGGAAGGCGTCAGACCGATCGACAGCACGACGGCCGGGGCGCAGGCGGTCCGGCGCCCGGCCGACCCTGAGGCGAACGGCTCAATCGAACAGGCTCGAAACCGATCGTTCCTCGCTGATCCGCCGGATCGCCTCGGCGATCAGCGGCGCGATCGTCACCTGCCGGATGTTGTTTGCAGCTCTCACCGCTTCGGTCGCGACGATGCTGTCGGTCATGACCAGCATTTCGACCGGCGAGGCGGCCACCCGCGCCACCGCGCCACCCGACAATACCCCGTGCGTGACATAGGCATACACGGCCGAAGCGCCGCTGTCGATCAACGCCTCGGCCGCATTGCACAAGGTACCGGCGCTGTCGACGATGTCGTCGACGAGGATGCAGCGCCGTTCGGCGACATCGCCGATGATGTTCATGACCTCGGAGGCGCCGGCCCGCTCGCGCCGCTTGTCGATGATCGCCAGATCGGCGTCCAGCCGACGGGCGATCTGCCGGGCGCGCACGACCCCGCCGACATCGGGCGAGACGATGATCAGATCCTGGTGCGCGTGGCGCTCCTCGATCTCCTTCACCAGAACCGGCGCGGCATACAAATTGTCGGTCGGGATGTCGAAGAAACCCTGGATCTGCCCGGCGTGCAGGTCGAGGGTCAGCACCCGGTCGGCGCCGGCGGCGGTGATCATGTTGGCGACGAGCTTGGCCGAAATCGGAGTTCTGGACCCGGTCTTGCGGTCCTGCCGCGCGTAACCGTAATAGGGGACGACCGCCGTTACCCGACGCGCCGAACTGCGCCTCAGCGCGTCGAGGCAGACGAGCAATTCCATCAGGTGATCATTCGCCGGGTAGGAGGTCGACTGGATCACAAAGACGTCCTCGCCGCGCACATTCTCATGGATCTCGACAAACACCTCCATGTCGGAAAAGCGGCGGACGCTGGCCTTGGTCAGCGGCAAGTCGAGATAGACGCCGATCGCCTCGGCAAGCGGCCGATTGCTGTTGCAGGCGAGAATTTTCATGTCATGCCGTGTACATCGCCAGCGGGCCCGGCCCCGCGGCTTCACCTCAGCAGACTTGTAACAATCCTGGTGCGCTGTGGCAACCTTGTGTAGTTCCCGCGCACAAGGGAGGAACCATCGGGGTCGCGGTCACCCCGGTGGAGGTCGGCCCGGATCAGCCGATCAGAAACGAAACCGGGAGCATCACGGCGGCCGCCTTGAGCGGCCAGATCCAGCCTTCGGCGAGGACCAGCCCCAGTAAAGCTACCGCGCATGCCATCAGCACCGCGTTGCGCGGCGGGACCTCGATTCGTCTTTTCATTGTCGGATCATAGCATCCGCCCATCATGCTGAACAGACCGCATGCCGAGCGCCATGTCGCAGCAGTGACCGCGAGCCGCTGCGGTTACCCGGTGGCCCAATCGCGGTAGTCGTCGGCAGTCCCCATCTCGCGCGACAGTTTCCGGCGTTCGATCCTCGAGCGCCTGGTTTCGGCTGCGGCTTTGGCCGCGGGTCGACCAGTGCTAGGTTCGGCGCGGATGAAGTGTGCCCCGATTCCGGCGTTGCTCGCTGCGCTGTTGCTCGGCGCCTGCTCGTGGATTCCGCGGGCGGGGCCGATGGCGGGCGAGGTGGCCGATCAGCAGGCGGTCGCCGGCGAAGTCCTGTTCGATGTCGTCAACGTCGACGATCATGTCCTCGCCACCCTGCTCGCCCAGCCGCGCGAGAGTTTAGCCGCCCGGTTCAAAAAATATCGCGAGCCCCCCGACCTCAGGATCGCGATCGGCGATACGATCTCGCTCACCATCTGGGAGAGCGCCACGGGCGGCGTCCTCGGCGCCGGCACAGGCGCCCCCGCCAAGACCAGCCCCGCCTTAGGGTTGCAGCCGGGCGCGCCAAGTGCGGGGTCGACGGGCGTAAGCGCGGAAACGGTGCCGGGGTTGCAGGTCGGGCCCGATGGCGCGATCAGTGTGCCCTATGCCGGGCGGATCCGCGCCGCCGGCCGATCGCCGGCGCAGCTGCAGCAGGCGATCGAGGAAGGATTGGCCGGCAAGGCGATACTGCCGCAGGTCTTGGTGATCGTCGACCGAAGCGTCGCCAATACCGTCACCGCAGCAGGCGAAATGCTCAATGGCGCCCGGATCAGGCTTACTCCCGACGGCGACCGCCTGCTCCAGGTGATCGCCGCTGCCGGCGGCGCGAAAGCCCCGATCCGAGATGTTTTCGTGCGCCTGTCGCGCGGCGGCGTAACCGCGACGATTCCGCTCGAAACCCTGGTATCCGATCCGGCCGAGAACATCTATGCCGAACCGGGCGACGTGCTGACCTTGGTGGAACAGCCGCAGACTTACAGCATTTTCGGCGCCGCCGGCACCAATGCCGCGATCACCTTCAAATCCGACCGGCTCAGCCTGACCGAAGCGCTGGCGGGCGCGAAAGGATTGAACGACAATCGGGCCAACCCGACGGGGGTCTTCCTGTTTCGTTACGAACCCGATTCGGTCGTCCGCGCATTCGGCCAACCGCTCGCGGCGGGGGCGCCCCGCGGGATCTCGCCGGTGGTATACCGTTTCGATCTAGGCGACGCCAAAACCAACTTTCTCGCCCGCGAATTCCCGGTCCGCGACAAGGACGTGATCTTTGTCGCCGATGCCCCCACCGAACAGGTCCGCAAGGTGTTCGAGGTTATCGGCGAGGTGGTCGGACCGTTTAGAACCAGCCTGCTGATTTGTCGCCGCGCCAAGTGCTGAACGGCGCCGACATTCCGACGGCGCCAGCAGTTCTGGCCGAGCGATGAGCTTCCCGGCGATCGTCGTTCTGGCCTTCAGCATGTCGGCCGATGCGTTTGCCGCAGCACTCGGCAAAGGGGCGACGCTCGACCGCCCGTCAATCGTCGAGGCGCTGCGCTGCGGCCTGATATTCGGCGCGGTCGAGGCAGTCATGCCGGTCATCGGCTGGGGGCTCGGCACCGCTGCAAGCGGCTTTGTCGGTGCGATCGATCGCTGGATCGCACTCGCCCTGCTCAGCGTCATCGGCGGGAAGATGGCGTGGGACGGGCTGCGCCGTCCGGCTCAGGCGGACCGGCCAAAGCGCCACTCCAGCCGGATCCTGATGATGACCGCGATCGGCACCAGCATCGACGCTCTGACGGTGGGGGCGACGTTGGCGCTGCTTGAAATCGGCATTTTTGCGCCGGCAGCAGCCATCGGAATGGCGACGATGATGATGACGGCGCTCGGCATCATGTTGGGCCGGCTGATCGGCGCTAGATTTGGTCGAGCCGCCGAGATCTTCGGCGGTGTCGCCCTGTTCGCGATCGGCCTCAAAATCGTGCTCTCCGGCTGACCCGACCGGAAAAGTGCAGGAGCGCAGTCGCGTCCGCCAGGGTCCTGCCGGCGTCTCGACAGCATTCGAGATCTGTCCTTGCCTCAGGAGCTGTTACGCTGTTCGGCCTGCAAAACTTTCACCCCCCGGACGGACGCGCTTTTGAAATGATCGCGCATCGAGGAGAGGCCGCACGGATGAGATCACGGCCAGACGATCATGTCTCACATTCGCAGCGCGGCGTCCGTTGCCACCATCTTCATCCTTGCCGTTTGCGTCACGTCGATCGCGCGCAGGCCAAGATCGGGTAACCTTTGGTCTCGACTGGAAAGCCGAGGCCGAATATGGCGGCTATTACCAGGCGCTCGCGACCGGGCTTTACGCCAAACACCGGCTCGCGGTCACGATCGAGGAGGGCGGGCCGCAGGTCAACCACATGCAGCTATTGGCGGCCGGCCGTCTCGACTTCAATTTGGGCGGCGGCCGGGCGATCGAATTCGCCAGCAGGGGCTGCCATTTATCGCGGTGGCGGCGATCTTTCAGAAAGATCTCGCGGTGCTGATCGCTCATCCCGGCGAAGGCAACGACAGCTTTCCGGCGCTGAAGGGCAAGTTGATCATGATCGGCGCCGACGCGCGGCTTACCTGGTGGCGCTTTCTCGCCGCCAAATTCGGTTATGACGACAGCCAGATCCGGCCCTATACGTTCAACTTGCAGCCGTTTCTTGCAGACAAAAAGGCGATCCAGGAAGGGTATGCGAGCAGCGAGCCGTTTCTGATCCGCCAAAAGACCGGGATCGAGCCGGTCGTACTGCCGTTGTCCGAGGCGGGCTATCAGGGCTACGCCAACATCATCACGACCAGCGCCAAGCTGATCGAGGACCGGCCTGACCTCGTCCAACGCTTTGTCGATGCCTCGATCGAGGGCTGGTATTCCTATCTCTACGGCGATCCGGCGCCGGCAAATCGGTTGATCATGAAGGCCAATCCCGAGATGCCGGCCGACCTTATCGATTTCGGGCGCAAGACGATGATTGACGCGCGGCATCGTCGATTCGGGCGATGCCGAAACCCTCGGCATCGGCGCGATGACGGACGCAAGATGGCAGGCGTTTTATCGGTCGATGACCGCGGTCGGGGTCTACAAGCCGGGGATTGACATCGCGAAGGCCTATACCACACGGTTTGTCGACAAACGCGTCGGCATGGAGCTCAAGCGTTGACGAGCCCGCCTCATCCGCCACTTCGATGACCGGGAAACCGCCGCGCTCTCGAAAAGGGTGGGCGACCGACAGGCTGCCGGTTTTCATCTCGTACGACCAGGCCGAACGTCTCGTTGCCTCGGTTCTCGACCGCGTTTCGCTGTGGGCGCCGGATGTCGTCGCCGGCATCGCGCGCGGTGGTCTGGTGCCGGCGACGATGGCGTCCTGCATGTTGGCGGTGCCGCTGTTGATGATCGGCTGGGACCGCGAGACCGGCCTTGCCCGGTGGATCGGGCCGCCGCCTGCCGGGGCGAACCGCATCCTGCTCGTTGACGACGCCTGCTCGACCGGGGCGACGATGGCCTCGGTCCGCGCGTCGCTTCTCGCTTGGGGCCACGCTTGTGCGACCTTGACGGTGCTGCACGATCCCGAGACGACGTGCTATGTCCCGGATTATTCGCACCCGATGCGGGAGCTGTTCCGCTTTCCCTGGGAGCGCGGCGAAGCAACCCCCGCGGCACGCGCGCAACGCCAGACCGGCGTCCTCCCCGAGCGCTCGACCGAGCGTCCGTTTTTCGGGCTCGATCTCGATGGCGTCTTTCTTCCCGAGATTCCGCGGGCGCATTACGACGCCGACCTCGGCGAGGCGCTCAGCCGACGGCACGCGCTCGAACCGCTTGCGGTATTGCCGCCGTTTTCGCCGGAGCGCGCCGTCATCATCACCGGACGGCCGGAGATCGATCGCCCGCACACCGAGGCCTGGCTGACGCGCTGGGGGTTTGACACCCTCAAACTGGAATGCCGTCCGAACGAGGTGCCGGCGGACCTGCCCTCCGTCGCGCACTACAAGGCCTTGGCGGCGACGCGCTGGGGCTGCACGCATTTCATCGAAAGCGAGCCCGAGCAGGCGATCCGCATTGCCGCAATCGCGCCTCACCTCGTCGTCAGCTGGTGGTCGGCGGCGGAGACCCGCGCCTGGGTCATCGGCGCCGCCAGCCCGCAGCAACCATCGCACGCGGCGATCCGCTGAGGGAGAGAGCCGGCGGCATTCGCTGACATTGCTAGCGCGCGGCGGCGTCGCTGCGCAGTTTAAAGCGCTGGATCTTGCCGGTGGCGGTCTTCGGCAATTCATCGAGAAACTCGATCCAGCGCGGGCATTTGAACGGCGCCAGCAGGGTCCGGGCATGCGCCGTCAGCGCCCCGGCGAATTCCGGATCGGCAGTGACGCCCGGCTTCGCCACGACGAACGCCTTCGGCTTGATCAGCCCGTCGGCGTCCGGCGCGCCGACCACCGCGACTTCGAGGACGCCGTCATGCGCGATCAGCGCCGCCTCGACCTCGGCCGGCGAGACCCACATCCCGCTGACCCTCATCATGTCGTCGCTGCGGCCGCAATAGACGTAATAGCCGTCCTCGTCCTCGAGATACTTGTCGCCGGTGCGGGTCCATGCGCCGACAAAAGTCGACCGGCTGCGCTCGCGATTGTTCCAATAAAAGGCGGCGCTGGTCGGGCCGCTGACCAACAGATCGCCGACCTCGCCGCGCCTGACCGGCTGACCCTCTTCGTCGACGACCTTGACCGCATAACCGGGGACCGGCTTGCCGGTGGTGCCGTAGCGCAGATCATCGGGCCGGTTGCTGAGAAAGATGTGCAGCATCTCGGTCGAGCCGATGCCGTCGAGAATGTCGACGCCGATCCGCTGCGACCAGCGACGGCCTATCTCCCGCGGCAACGGCTCGCCGGCCGAGACGCAGCGGCGCAAGGCCAGCTCCTCCGGGCGCGGCAGGTCCGGATCGGCCAGCATCGCAATATAGAGCGTCGGAACGCCGCAAAAGATCGTCGGCTGGTATCGGCGCAGCACCCGTCCGACCGATGCCGGATTGGGCCGCTCGGCGGTCAGCACGCTGGTGGCGCCGACCGCCAGCGGAAAGGTCAACCCATTGCCGAGCCCATAGGCGAAGAACAGCTTTGACGTCGAAAACACGACATCGCTTTGGTTGATGCCGAGCACCGGGATGGCATAGCGTTCGGCGGTTTCCGCCAGGCTCGAATGGAGATGGACCGTGCCCTTCGGCCGCCCGGTCGAGCCCGACGAGTAAAGCCAAAAGCAAGCCTCGTCCGGATGGGTCGGGGCGGTTTCGGCATCGCCCGACACAGCGGCGAGCCGGGCGGCCAGCGAACGCTCGTCGGCATCGGTTCCCGAGACGAGCAGTTCGGGCACCGGCCCCGGCAACGTCGCCAGCGCTGCGGTGATGGCGGGCAGCATCGGCGCCGACACCACCACGACGCGCGCTCGGCTGTCGGCCAGCATGAAGGCGAACTCGCCGGGGCTCAGCTGGGTATTGACCGCGACCGGCACGATCCCGGCCTTGATCGCCCCGAGAAACGCGGTCGGAAAATCGATCCCGTCATTCAGGCAGAGCAAGACCCGCTGTTCCGGGTGAAGGCCGAGCCGCCGCATGAGATTGGCGAACCGGCCAACCCGCCCGGCCAGCTCCGCGTAGCTGTACTGCCCGCGATCGTCGATGAAGGCGGTCTTGGCGCTGCGCCCGGCGTCGAGGTTGCGCTCGATCAGATCCGCGGCCGCATTGTAAGGCGCGCCGTCCATCCGCAACCCTCCTCCCGCTTCCGACTGCCCGGGTTATGGTCGAACCGAAACCATAGCATTTCTCCGGTGCCCGCCTATCATGCCGCGATGATCGCCTTCGACACCGACCCCGGCCGCTACCGGCATTGGCGGCCCTCATACGAGGGGCCGGTCGCCACCCTGATGCTCGATGTTCAGGAAGAGGGCGGGCTCGACCCGGGCTACCGGCTGAAGCTCAACTCCTACGATCTCGGCGTCGACATAGAGCTGCACGATGCGTTGAACCGCATCCGCTTCGAGCACCCCGAAACCCGCGTCGTGGTGCTGACCAGCGGCAAGGAACGGGTCTTCTGCTCCGGCGCCAATATCTACATGCTGGGCCGGACGAGCCATGTACAAAAGGTCAATTTCTGCAAATTCACCAATGAAACGCGCAACGGCATCGAGGATTCGAGCGCCCATTCCGGGCTCAAATTCATCGCCGCGGTCAACGGCGCCTGCGCCGGCGGCGGCTACGAGCTGGCGCTCGCCTGCGACGAAATCGTCATGGTCGACGACCGGTCCAGCACCATCAGCCTGCCCGAGGTGCCGCTGCTCGGCGTCCTGCCCGGCACCGGCGGGCTGACCAGGCTCGTCGACAAGCGCAAGGTGCGGCGCGACCTCGCCGATGTGTTCTGCACGACCGCCGAAGGGGTGCGCGCCGAGCGCGCCCGTTCCTGGAACCTTGTCGACTGGACGGCGCCGCCCGCCCGTTTCTCCGCGCAGGTCGCCGAGCGCGCTGCGGCGCTCGCCGCCCGGAGCGATCGCCCGGCCGACGCAAAAGGGGTGGCGCTGACGCCGCTCGAACGGCGGATCGACGCGGACGGCTATCATTACCGCCGGGTCGAGGTCCTGATCTCGCGGGACGAGCGCGTCGCGACGGTGATTGTGACGGGTCCCCGCCGCGAAGATCTGCCCGGCGATCTGCCCGGCATCATCGCCGCCGGCGCCGATTGGTGGCCGCTGGCGATGGCGCGCGAGCTGGACGATGCGCTGCTGCTGCTGCGCGCCAACGAACCGGCGCTCGGCACCTTGGTGCTGAAGACGGCGGGCGAGCTTGCGCCTGGTGCTCGCCTGCGATGCGGCGATTACCGCGCATCGCGATCACTGGTTTGTGCGCGAAACGATCGGGCTGCTGCGCCGCACCTTGCAGCGGTTCGACGTGACCTCGCGCAGTCTGTTCGCCGTCATCGACGAAGGGTCGTGCTTTGCCGGCGGCCTGTTCGAATTGGCGCTCGCCGCCGACCGCAGCTTCATGCTGGCGGAGGGACCGCGCATCGCGCTCGATGCGCTCAATTTCGCCGGTCTCGAAATGGTCACCGGACGGACCCGGCTGGCGACCCGCTTCAACGGCGAGCCGAGCGAAGGCTTTCCGCGCCGCGCCGCTGGATGCCGCCGCGGCGCTCGATCGCGGCCTTGTCACCTTTGCCCCGGACGCGCTCGATTGGCAGGATGAAATCCGTCTCGCGATCGAGGAGCGCGCCAGCCTGTCGCCCGACGCCTTGACCGGCATGGAGGCGAGTTTGCGTTTCGCCGGCGCCGAGACCATGGCGACGCGGATCTTCGCCCGCCTCTCGGCGTGGCAGAACTGGATCTTCTCGCGGCCGAATGCGACCGGCGCAGAAGGCGCCTTGCAGCGCTACGGCAGCGGCGCCAAGCCGCGCTTCGATTGGGACCGCGCATAGGAGGCGGGATGACGATCGATTACCTGGAGCGGATCCCGAACAATGTCGATCTCGGCGGCAACCGGGTTTTGCAGCGCGCGCTCGAACACTGGCAGCCGCGGTTTCTCGACTGGTGGCGGGAAATGGGGCCGACGCCGTTCCAGGGCGCGGATGTCTATCTGCGCACCGCGGTTTCGGTCGACGCCGCGGGCTGGGCGAGGTTCGGCCAGTTAAGGATGCCGGAGTACCGCTGGGGCATCTTTCTCGCCGACGCCGTCCCGGACCGCCGCATCGGCTTTGGCGACTGCCATGGCGAGCCCGTCTGGCAGCAGGTCCCGGGCGAGCATCGTTCGACGCTGCGGCGGCTGATCGTCACCCAGGGCGACACCGAGCCGGCTTCGGTCGAGCAGCAGCGCCTGCTCGGCCATACCTGTCCGTCGCTCTACGATCTGCGCAACCTGTTCCAGGTCAATGTCGAGGAAGGGCGCCATTTATGGGCGATGGTTTATCTGCTGCATGCCTATTTCGGCCGTGACGGCCGCGAGGAGGCCGAGGAATTGCTGGCGCGACACTCTGGCGATCCGAACAAGCCGCGCATTCTCGGTACCTTCAACGAGCCGATCGAGGATTGGCTGAGTTTTCTGATGTTCACGTTCTTCACCGACCGCGACGGCAAGTTCCAGCTGAAGAGCCTGGCCGAAAGCGCCTTCGACCCGTTGTCGCGGACCTGCACCTTCATGCTCACCGAAGAAGCCCACCACATGTTCGTCGGCGCCACCGGCATCGCCCGGGTGATCCGGCGCACGCTCGAAATCATGCGCGAGACCGGCACCGACGACCCTGCCGTCGTGCGCGACCGGGGCGCCATCGACCTGCCGACGGTGCAGCGCTACATCAACTACTGGTTCAGCTCGTCGCTCGACCTGTTCGGCGCGGAAATCTCGTCGAACGCCGCCGCCTACTTCGCAGCCGGCATCAAGGGCCGCCCCGACGAGCGCCGGTTTGCCGACCATCGCGCGCTCGACGAGACCCTGACCGTTGAATTGCCCGACAGCGGCGGGAAGGCGGCGGCCGAAGAGGTGCCGTTGCGCAACGCGATGAACGAGGTCACCCGGCGCGCCTACATCCATGAATGCGACAATGCGGTCGCGCGCTGGAACCGGTTGATCGACGGCGCCGGGCACGATTTCCGCCTGCGCCTGCCGAGTTCGCGCTTTCACCGCGCAATCGGCGGCTGGGCCAGCCGCCATACCGATCCCGACGGCCGGCCGATCGACGCGGCGAGTTGGCGCGCGCGGCATGGCGAGTGGCTGCCCTCCGCGGCCGATCGCGGCTTTGTCAAAGGCCTGATGCGGCAGGTGACCGAGCCCGGAAAGATGGCCGGCTGGATCGCCCCGCCGGAGCGGGGCATCAACGATCTGCCGCTCGACTATGAATATGTCCGATTGAATTGACCGAAGGCGAAGCGGCGAGAATGCTGCGATGCGCCGGAATTCTCGCCTGCTGGTTTCGTCTCGCAGCGCAGACGGATGTTGACGCGGAGCCGACGCGGTCGCTTATTCCTTAATCAGCGTGCAGATCAGATCGGCCGATGGAGCCAAGCGATGACCATGCAGCCATTCGACGGAGTGCTTGTCCCGGCGCTGACCCCGTTTACCGCGAGCGGCGAACCCGATGCCGGCCGCTTCATCGCCTTTTGCCGTTGGCTGCTCGATCAGGGGGCCAACGGGCTCGCCGTCTTCGGCACGACGAGCGAGGCGAATTCGATGTCGGCGGCCGAGCGCATGGCTCTGCTCGACCAGCTGATCGCCGCCGGCATCCCGCCGCAAAAACTGATGCCGGGGACCGGCGCCTGCTCGATGACGGAGGCGGTAACCCTGGTGCGGCATGCTGTCGGCCATGGCTGCGGCGGCGTGTTGATGCTGCCGCCGTTCTACTACAAGCCGGTCGGCGACGACGGCATCTTTGCTTTTGTTTCCGGGGTCATCGACCGGGTCGGATCGGCCGCGCTCAAGCTGTTTTTATACCATATCCCGCCGGTCGCCGTGGTCGGCTATTCGCTCGATCTGGTCGGCCGTTTTATCAAGGCCTATCCGGAAACGGTCGTCGGGCTGAAGGACAGCTCCGGGGACTGGAGCAATACGGCGGCCTTGCTTGACCGCTATCCCGGTTTTGCCGTCTTCCCGGGCTCCGAGGTGTTTCTGCTCGACGCCCTCCGCCGCGGCGGCGCCGGTTGCATTACCGCCACCGGCAACATCAATGCATCCGGGATTTCCCGGCTCTACGCCAACTGGCGCAATCCGCAGGCGGACGCTCTGCAGGCCGAGATCACCACCGTGCGCAAGACGATGCAGGCCTATCCGATGGTCCCGGCGCTGAAGCGCGTCGTCGCGCATTTCCATGACGACCCGGTCTGGGCCACGGTGCGACCGCCGCTGACCCCGCTCGATCCGGCACAATCGACGGCGTTGATCGCCGACCTCGCCGGGGTCGGCTTTGCCCTCGGCGAACGCAGCCGCCCGAAGGCTGCCTGACGGCGACGACGATCGGGACCAGGGGACGGGGTCGGGGAGATGTCGATGACGGCGCCAGCCGCCGGCGTCAAGATCGTCGATGTCCCGGCGCTGATCGACCAACAGCGCTTCGGCGCCTTTCAGCTGCGAATCCTGGCGCTTTGCGCCGCGATCCAATTTGTCGACGGCTTTGATCTGCTGGCGATCGGGGTGGTCGCCCCGAGCATCGGTACGGAATGGCATCTGATGCCGGACGCGCTCGGCGTCGTCTTCGCCGCCGGCCTCGTCGGCTTGCTTCTGGGCTCTCTTATCTTCGGTCCGCTCGCCGACCGGATCGGGCGCAGGCCGGTGATCCTGATCTCGGTCCTTATCGTTTCGCTGTTTTCGCTGGCGACCGTCGTCAGCCGTTCGACGGCCCCGCTGGTGGCGATCCGATTTCTGACCGGGTTCGGGCTCGGCGGCGCGATCCCGAATTCGGTGACGCTCGCCGTCGAGTTCGCCCCGCGTAAAAGCCGGGCCACGATGGTCATGCTGGCGTTGTGCGGGGTGGCGCTCGGCGCCGCCGCCAACGGCGCGCTCGCCGCCAAGTTGATCCCGACTTACGGTTGGCGCGCAATCTTCTGGATCGGCGGCGGCGTGCCGTTGCTCTTGCTCCCGCTGTTGGCTGCGGTATTGCCGGAGTCGGTCCGGTTGCTGGCTTTGCGAGGCTCCGATCGCGAGCGGGTTGCCGCGACCTTGCGGCGGATCAACCCGGCGCTGATCTTTTCCCGCGACACCCGCTTCGTGGTGCCGGAAGAAGACCGCGGCGGCCTGCCGGTGAAACATCTGTTTCGGGCCGGGCGTGCGCGCCGCACCGTATTGGTGTGGATCATCTTTTTCATGAGCCTGCTCGATCTGTGGCTGATCGCCAGCTGGCTGCCGACGATAATCACCAAGGATGGCGGCTCGGTCGAAGCCGGCGCCATCGCCGCATCGTTGTTCCAAGTGGGCGGCATCATCGGCGCAGTGTCGCTGGGTCGGCTGATCGACCGCCTCGGGCCCTATGGGGTGCTGACCTGGGCCTATCTCGGAGCGGCGCTGTTTATCGTCGGGATCGGTTCGTCGCGGGCCGGGCTTCAGTCGGTCGTCGCCACGACCATCGGCGCCGGGTTTTGCATCATCGGCGGCCAGATCGGCGCCAATGTGCTGGCGGCGAACCTCTACCCGACCTTCATCCGTTCAACCGGAATGGGTTGGGCGCTCGGCATCGGACGGGTCGGCGCGATCGTCGGCCCGCTGCTGGTCGGGTTGTTGCTGGCGCGCGCCTGGCCGGCGCCGACGATCTTCCTGATGGGTGCGGTCCCGGCGCTGGTCGCCGCGCTTGCGGTATTCGCGATGGGCCGCATGGCCGAGCCGGCCGAAGCCGCCGACAGATAGACGAGGCGAAGCCGATGGCGATGAACGAAGCTGCCGCCCGATCGCCCGAACGTGAGGCGTTTTACCAGGAGATCGGCGCCGCCAATCTGGCGCCGCTCTGGGAACGGCTGCATGGGTTGGTGACCGCGGAGCCGGTGACTCCCTGCCGGCCGGCGATCTGGCATTACGATGAGGTGCGCCGGCACCTGATGCGATCGGGCGGGCTGATCAGCGCGCGGGAGGCGACCCGCCGGGTGCTGATCCTCGAAAACCCCGGGCTCAAGGGCCAAACCTCGATCACCCATTCGCTGTTCGCCGGCCTGCAGCTGATCCTGCCGGGCGAGGTGGCGCCGGCGCACCGGCACACCCAGTCGGCCCTGCGTTTCATCATCGAGGGCAGCGGAGCCTATACCGCGGTCGACGGCGAGCGCACGACGATGCGCCCCGGCGATTTCGTGATCACGCCGTCCTGGACCTGGCACGACCACGGCAATGACACGCAGGAGCCGATGGTTTGGCTCGACGGGCTCGACATCCCGATCGTGCGCCTGCTCGATGCGAGCTTTGCCGAGCCCGGCGTCGCCGATGCCCAGCCGGTCGCCCGGCCCGAGGGCGACAACGCCGCGCGCTATGCGAACAACCTGCTGCCGGTCGATTGGCGGCCGTCGGCGAAGACCTCGCCGGTGTTCAACTATCCCTACGAAAGATCGCGCGAGTTGCTGGCGGTGCTGGCGGCCAACGACGAGCCTGATCCCTGCCACGGGTACAAATTGCGCTATGTCAACCCGGCGAGCGGCGATTGGGCGATGCCGACCATCGGCACCTTTATCCAGCTTCTGCCCAAGGGCTTTGCGACCCGCCCCTGCCGTTCGACCGACGGTACCGTGTTTGTCGCAGTCGAGGGCGCGGGTGAAAGCCGGGTCGGCGACCAGGTGTTGCGCTGGCGGCCGCATGATATTTTCGTCGCGCCGAGCTGGCTTCCGGTCAGCCACCACGCAGCGGACGAGGCGGTGCTGTTCAGCTATTCCGATCGGCCGGTGCAGGAAAAACTCGGCCTCTTTCGCGAGCAGCGCGGCAACGCCTGATCGGCGCGATGACGCGGCGAGGAGCGGGCCGGCGGCCCCGGCGATTTCCGACCCGGTACGCTGTCGCGGCGTTGTTGTCGGCGGTGGCGGGCGGCGACCGGCGCGTCCAGCGCCGCTTCGCTGCCGGCGGTCGAGGCCCGGCACGGCATGATCGTCTCGTCCGAGCGCCGCGCCTCCGAGGCCGGGCTGAGCATGCTGCAAATGGGCGGCAATGCGATCGACGCCGCGGTCGCGGTCGGCTACGCGCTTGCCGTCGTCGATCCGTGCTGCGGCAATATCGGCGGCGGCGGGTTCATGGTCATCCATCTCGCCGATGGCCGCGACACCTTTATCAATTTCCGTGAAACCGCGCCGGCGGCGGCGACCGCCGGGATGTATCTCGACCCGGCTGGCAAGCCGATCGCCGATCTGAGCCGCTACGGCTATCGCGCCGCCGGCGTGCCCGGAACGGTCGCCGGGCTCGATCGCGCGGCTCGCGAATACGGCAAACTGCCGCGCCCGGTGCTGATGGCGCCGGCGATCGCCCTCGCCCGCGACGGCTATGTGTTGAGCCAGGGCGATGCCGACATCCTCGACGCCAAAGCCGACCGGCTCGCCGCGGACCCGGAAGCCGCCCGGATCTTTCTGCGCGCCGGACGGCGCCCGCTTTCGGCCGGGCGACCGCATTGTCCAGACCGATCTGGCGACAACTCTCGCTGCTGTCGCAAAAAGCGGCCCGGACGCGTTTTATCGCGGGCCGGTCGCCGCGGCGGTCGAGAAGGCGAGCCGGGCGAACGGCGGCATCCTGACCGCGGGCGATTTCGCCGGCTACCAGGCGCTGGAGGGGACGCCGCTCGGCTGCGCCTATCGCGGTTATTTTCTGCTCTCGGCGCCGCCGCCGAGTTCGGGCGGCGTTGCGGTCTGCGAGATTCTCGCAATCCTCGAAGGCTACGACCTCAAGGGAATGGGGTTCCGCTCGGCGCGCTCGGTGCATCTGATGGTCGAGGCGATGCGCCGCACCTTTCACGACCGCAACGAGTTGCTCGGCGACCCGGTTTTTGTGGCCAACCCGCTCGATCGCTTATTGAGCAGGGACCATGCCGCGGCGATCCGCGCCGATATCGATGCCGGCAAGCAGACGTCCTCGGCGGGGCTGCCGGCGGCGCCTTTGGTCGCCCCTGCGGCCGCGCATGAAAAGCCGCAGACCACGCATTATTCGGTCGTCGACGAAGCCGGCAACGCCGTCGCCGTCACCTACACGATCAACGGCTATTTCGGCGCCGGTGTGATCGCCCCGGGTACCGGCTTTTTCCTCAACAACGAGATGGACGACTTTACCGCAAAGCCCGGCACGGCGAACCTGTTCGGCCTGGTCCAGGGCGAAGCCAACGCGATCGCGCCCGGCAAGAGGCCGCTGTCGTCGATGGCGCCGACCCTGGTCGAAAAGGACGGCAAGCCGTTTCTGGTTCTCGGCAGCCCCGGCGGCCCGCGCATCATCACCACGGTCGTCGAGACGATCATCAACATCGTCGATTACGGCATGGCGCCGCAGGAGGCGGTCGACGCGCCGCGGTTCCATCACCAATGGCTGCCCGATGTCGTCGCTTACGAACGCTACGGGCTGTCGCCCGACACCGCCGCGATCTTGCGCAGCATGGGCTACAAGCTCGCCGAGCAAAAGCCGTGGGGAGCGACGGAACTGATCGAGATCGCCAATGGCCGGCTTTACGGCGCCAATGACAGCCGTCGCCCGGCAGGCGCCGCGCTCGGCTATTGAGAGGAGGGCATCGTGCGGTTTTCGCCGCTGGTCGACCGCATTGCCGGCGAAACCACCGCAGCCTGGCGCGTCCACCAAGAGGGCATTCGCCGCCGCGATGCCGGCCATGACGTGATTTTCCTGACCGTCGGCGACCCCGACCAGAGCGCCCCGGGACCGGTGATCGCGGCAACGATCGAGGCGTTGCGGCAAAACCGCACCGGATATACCCCGATCATCGGCTATCCGCGTATCCGCGAAGCCGTTGCCGCCCGATGCCAAAGACGCAGCGGCCGCCCATGCAGCGCGGACAATGTGGTGCTGACGCCGGGAACGCAGGGCGGTCTCTATTGCGTGCTGCAGTGTCTCGCCGGTCCCGGCGACGAGGTGATCCTGCCCGAGCCGATCTACGGTCCCTACCAGGGGGTCATCGGGGCGAGCGGCGCGCGGATGGTGACCGTGCCGCTGCGCGCCGACCGGGGTTTTCATCCGGATCTCGACGCGATGACCCGAGCGGTGACGCCGCGGACGCGGGCGATCTGGATCAACAGCCCGCACAATCCCACCGGTGCGGTCTTTACCGGCGACGAGATTGCCGGCATCGCCGAGATTTGCCGCCAACATGATCTATGGCTCGTCTCGGACGAGGTTTACGAAGACCTCGCCTTCGCCCGGCCGCATGTCGGCGCGTGGTCGCTGCCGGACATGGCCGAGCGCACGATCGTCGTATCCAGCTTGTCGAAATCGCATGCGATGGCCGGCTTTCGGTTCGGCTGGGTGATCGGTCCGCCGGCATTGTCGCGGCACCTCTTCGACCTGCTGCTGTGCATGTATTTCGGCGGCCCTGGGTTCATCCAGGACGGCGCCCTGGCTGCACTCGGCGAGGAATTGCCCGAGGCGGCCCTGCTGCGCGAGGTCTATCGGCGGCGTGCTCGGTTGTTGTCGGGCATTCTCGCCGATGCCCCGAACTGTCGGCCGATCCCGCCGGAAGGCGGCATGTTCGTCCTGTTCGACATCCGCGGCACCGGGCTCGGAGCGGAGGATTTCGCGCGCAGGCTGTTGCTGCAACAGGATGTGGCGCTCCTCCCGTGCGACGGGTTCGGCGCGAGTGCGGTCGGGCATCTGCGCATCGCGCTGACCGCCCCCGATCAGCGCCTCGAAGAGGCCGGGCAGCGCATCCTCGCCTTTGCCCGCTCCCTGTCCCGCTCCTGATTCCGGCGCGTCATTTGAGCTTTGGACTGTCGCAAATGCCAAACGCCAAATCGTCGCTTTGGGAGCGGGCAGTAACCGCAGGGTTGGCGGCTTTGCTGTTACTGCTGACAACCACCATCGGCGCAGTGGCCGATCCGCAAGCTGGGCCAGCAGGCCCTCCGTTGGGTCCGGACAATAAGCAGGAGTGGTTGGTCCCGATCACGACCCCGGCGACCGGCTCCCACATCTTCCTGCTTGAGACGGTGGTATATCGGCCAACCGGCGATGGCCCGTTCCCGCTGGTCACGATCAACCACGGCAAACCGCGCGGTGGCGAAGCGGTAGCCCGGACGATGCATCCCGGCTACTTTCCGGCCGCCCACTGGTTCGTCGACCACGGCTTCGCCGTAGCGGTACCGATGCGACGCGGCTACGGCTCTTCCCAAGGCGATATCGGCGATGTCGCCGGAGACTGCGGTCATCGTGATTATTTCACGTCAGCGCTGCTGACCGCCACCGAGATGAAGGGCGTCATCGCCTACATGCAGCGACAAAGTTTTGTCGATCCGAAGAATGTTGTCGTCCTCGGCCATTCATGGGGCGCTTTGGGCGCGCTCGGCGTCGCCTACGATCCGCCGCGTGGGATCGTTGGCATTATCAATTTCGCTGGCGGCGGTGGTTCTTTTGCGCCGGGCCAGTTTTGCGCCGGGGCGGACCGGCTGATCGCCGATATCGCACGCCTCGGCACCGCCGACGATATCCCCGAAGTCTGGCTCTACGCCGAGAACGACCATTACTTCGCGCCGCCGTTGGCGCGTGCGATGTTCGAGGCCTACCGCGCCAAAGCGCGAGCGCCGATCGCTTTCGTCGACCTTCCGCCGTTCGATGACGACGGTCATTTTACGATCATGCGCGGCGATCCCAAGATCTGGGCGCCAGCAGTTGACAAGTTTCTCGCCGGGCTGCCGAAGAACTGAAATATTTGTAGGCGGTTGGAGAGAACGCCACGAAGGCCCACGCGATAAACCCGGCTCCGAACCGACAGCGGTCGCTCGGCTGTGGGCGCGGGAATCGCGCCATCGGCTCAACCCAGCATTTGTTGGCTGCGCGAACTACACCCAGCGAGCCGCCCGACAGCGAACCGGACGGGGTTCAGTGTCACGACGGTGACCAGCGTTTCGGCAAGGTTCTCGAAATCCTCAGCGAGACGCCGGTTGCGTCCGAACCTCGCCATGCGCAGCGGCGGCGCCTTTGCCGCCGCCGCTGCAACCTGCGAGGCGTTGCGGCCGTCATCGGCCCAGACCGCCGCTTGGGTCGAGCTCTCAGGCTTTGGTCGATTTGGCAGCGGATTTATCGGCGCCCTTTTTCTTCTGCTTCGGCTTTTTGGCTTCCCGGCTGGTCCGCTTCTGCTCTTTGTTGGCCATCGCGTGCTCCCCTCAGAAAATACTATCGCGAATATGGCACGGCCATCGCGCGGCGCAATGCGGCACTCGACCGATCGCCGCGCCGCTCACGCCGGCGGCCGCCACCGCTTGGCCTCGGTGACGGCGCCGGACGGTCCGGCGATGCGATCGAGACAAGCGTCGAGCGGCGGGCTCGGCCAGGCGAGGCCGGCCGCCTCTTCATAGGCGCGGCAGGCCTGCAATACCGCCAGATCGCCGAACAGCGGGCCGGTCACCATCAGACCAATCGGCAGCCCGTCGGCAAATCCGCAATTGATCGAACAGGACGGGTTCCGGGTCAGGTTGAAGGCGTAGGTGTAGGTAACCCAGCTCCAGGCGTTGTTCGGGTTCGGCTTGTCGTCCTCGCGCGGATCGGCATAAGCCGCCGCGATCGGCATCGTCGGCGACAGCAGCAGATCGTACCGGTCGAAGAACAGCCGCAACCGCTGACCGAGTGCGGCGCGCGCCGCCACCGCCTCGACATATTGCTCCTGCGTCACCGCCTCGCCGCGACGGCACATTTCGACCAGGCCCGGGTCCATCAACGCCGCCGCGCCCGGCTTCTGCGCGCGCAGCAAGGCCCAGAACCCGGCGAGCGCCAATGTCTGAAAAACCGGCATCGGCGATTCGACAAACGGATCGGCCAACTCTACTTCGGCGCCTAAACCGGCAAAGACCCGCGCGGCACGTTCGACCGCGTCGCGCACCGGCGCCATCGGCTCGGCATAGCCCAGGGTCGGCGACAAGGCCACCCGCTTGCCCTTCAGCGAGCCTCCGGCTGCACCGTCGCGATAGGCGACGCCGTCATCGGGAAGGCTGTGCCAATCGCGCGAATCCGGTCCCTTGATCGCATCCAGCATCAATGCCGCGTCATCGACCGAGCGGGCCATTGGACCGACATGGGCGACATCGCCGAATGCCGATGGCGGATAGACCGCGACCCGGCCAAAGGTCGGCTTGAGCCCGACCAGCCCGCAGAACGCGGCCGGAATGCGGATCGAGCCGCCGGCATCGGTGCCGACCGCGAGCGGACATATGCCCGCGGCCAGCGCCGCAGCACTGCCTCCGCTGCTGCCGCCGGGGGTATGTTCCAGGTTCCAGGGGTTGCGGGTGATGCCGCTCAAGGGCGAGTCGGTGACCCCCTTCCAGCCGAATTCGGGCGTCGTCGTCTTGCCGAAAAACACCGCTCCCTCGGCCCGCAGCCGGGACGGCACCGGCGCATCCTCGTCCCAGGCCTGGTCGGGATCGATCGTCCGCGAACCGAGCAGGCGCGGCCAGCCTCGGGTCAGCAAGGTGTCCTTGATCGCCACCGGCACGCCGTCGAGCAGACCCTGCGGCTCTCCCTTCTGCCAGCGCGCCTCGGCCGCGCGGGCCATCGCCATGGCCGTCTCGGGATCGTAGAGCACAAAGGCGTTGATTGCGGCTTCATAGGTTTCGAGCCGGCGCAGGGTCGCCGCGGCAACCTCGACCGGCGACAATTGCCGGGCGCGGTAGAGCGCCAGCATTCGCGTCGCCGGCATAAAGGCGATCTCGTCGGCCATGCTGTTCCCCCTCACGTCGCGGCGACGACATTGGCGAGCGGCTCGCCGCGGACGAAACGGTCGATGTTGCGGGCGACGTCGCGCGAACGACGGGCGATCGTCCCGTCGGTGCGGGGCGAGCAATGCGGCGTCATGATCACGTTGGGCAATTCGTGAAACGGGTGCCGCGACGGGCGAGGGGCGGGGTCGGCGGGGCTCGGATAGCGCCACCAGGTGTCGAGCGCCGCCCCGCCGATTACGCCGTCGCGCAGGGCTCGGTATAAGGCATCCTCGTCGGCGATCGGCCCTCGCGCCAGATTGATCAGCAACGCGTCGGGCTTCATCGCCGCGAGGCGGCGCTCGCCGATCAGCCCGGTTGTTTCGGGGGTCAGCGCGCAGCTCAACACGACCGTGTCGCATTCGCCGAGCATCCGGTCGAGTTCGGCCCACGGATAGACCCGTTCGACCCAAGGCGGCGTCTCGCGCGCCGTGCGGTTGGCGGCCAGCACCCGGCAGCCGAGCGCCGCGGCCCGGCGGGCGACCTCCCCTCCGATATGGCCGAGCCCGACGATGCCGACCGTCTGGCCGCCGATCTCGCCTCGCACCGGGCCGCCGACCATCGGGCTCCAGGACCACGATCCGGCGCGGAAAGAGGTCGCGATGTCGAGCAGCCGGTGGCGCCAGGCCAGCATCATCATGATCGCGAATTCGCCGAGCGCCGGCTCGTGCCCGTAGGCATTGCAAAGGGTGACGCCCTTCGGCAGCGCCGCGACATCGATCCCGTCGGTGCCGGCGAGCGGCACCTGCAGCAGGCGCAGTTTGGGCGCCGGCGGGTAGCCGCTGCGCCACGCCCCGGTCAGCACGATGTCGGCATCGGCAAGGGCGGCCGGATCGGGCTGATCGACGAGTTCGGTGCGGATATCGGTGGCGATGAAGTCGATGATCGGCGCCGCCTGCGAGGTCGCGAGCGTACCGAGGAACACCGCCTTCATCGCGGCACCATGTTGCGCGCGACAGGATGCATGAGGCCTCTCAGTTTCCGGAGACGACGTTGATCAGCGGCTCGCCGCGAACGAAGCGAGCAAGATTGTCGGCGATCTCATCCCAGCGGCGGCCGACCATCCCCGCCGTCCAGCCGGAATTGTGCGGGGTCACGATGACGTTCGACAATTCGTGGAACGGCAGAGGCGACCCGCGCCGGGCGGGTTCGGCAGCGCTCGGGTATTGCCACCACACATCGAGCGCGGCGCCGCCGATCCTGCGGTCGCGCAGAGCCTCGTAGAGTGCGGCCTCGTCGACGACCGGCCCGCGGGCGATATTGATCAGGAAAGCGCCCGGCTTCATCAGGCCGAGCCGGCGGGCATCGATCAGCCCGGCGGTCTCGGGCCCGAGCGCGGTGCACAACGCGACGGTGTCGCACAAGGGCAGCATCCGGTCGAGTTCGGCGAGCGGGAAGACCCGCTCGACCCCGTTTTCCGCCGGTCGCGGCGAGCGATTGGCGGCGAGGATACGACAGCCGAACCCGGCGGCACGGCGCGCGACCTCGCGGCCGACCCGGCCGTAGCCGACGATGCCCAGCGTCGAGCCGAGGATTTCGCCGTGCGGCGCGCCGCCCTCGACCCAGCTGCTGCGCCACGACGCACGCTCGCGAAACTCGCCGGCGATCTCGAACAGGCGATGGTGCAATGCCAGCATCGTCATCAGCACATATTCGGCGATTGCGGTCTCGTGGCCAAAGGCGTTGCACACCGCGACGCCGGGCGGCAGGGCGTCGAGGTCGAACAGTTCGACGCCGGTCGCGACCGATTGCACCAGCCGCATTTTCGGCGCCGGCGGATAATCGGCGCGCCAGTGGTTGCTGACCAGGATGTCGGCCGCGGCGGCTGCCGCAGGCAGGCGGCCCCGGTCGATCGGGTCGTCCAGGATGTCGTAGTCGAGACCCGCCGGCAGCCGCGCCTCGATGCCGCGCGCCGTGTCGGCCGCGACCTTGCCGAGAAAAAGCGCCTTCACGACCGGACCCGGCGCGCGGCGAAAAGCTTGCGGCATGCGGTGATGCGGAGCCGCCGGCGATCGAGGATTTCGATGATTCGGTCTCCCCGCAATCTGCGCTTCATTACCCGTCCCCTTCGGCGTCGCACGCCGAAATTAGGGTATAGTCTCCTGGCGAGAAACCGAAATTCCTTGCTTTCACGAAAGGGGTGGTGGGACTGCCTGGTCGCCGCGCCGGGCCGCCCGTGTTCGCTGGAGCGCCGGCCGGCTCAGGCGCGGCGCGCGGCGAAATCGATGCGCGGGTCGATCAGCATGTAGGTCAGGTCGCTGACCAGCTTCAGCAGCAGGCCGATCAGGGTATAGACGTAGAGCGTGCCGAACATGATCGGGTAATCGCGGTTGATCGCCGCCTCGAAACCGAGGAGGCCGAGCCCGTCGAGCGAAAAGATCACCTCGATCAGCAGCGAGCCGGTAAAGAGGATGCCGACCAGCGCCGCCGGGAAGCCGGCGACCACCAGCAGCATCGCATTGCGGAACACGTGGCCGTACAGCACGCGGCGCTCCGAGAGGCCCTTGGCCCGCGCGGTCAGGACGTACTGCTTGTTGATCTCGTCGAGAAAGCAGTTCTTGGTCAGCATCGTCAGCGTGGCGAAGCCGGAGATCACCAGGGCGGCGATCGGCAACGCGATGTGCCAAAAATAATCGGCGATGCGCATCGGCCAGGAGAACGACGCCCAATTGTCGCTGACCAGCCCGCGCAACGGAAAGATCGACAGATAGCTGCCGCCGGCGAACAGGACGATCAGCAATACGGCAAACAGAAAGCTCGGCACGGCGTAGCCGACGATGATGACGGCGCTGGTCCAGACATCGAACCGGCTGCCGTCGCGTACCGCCTTGCGAATGCCGAGCGGGATCGAGACGAGATAGGTAATCAGGGTCGTCCACAAGCCGATCGAGATCGACACCGGCAACTTTGCCTTGATCAGATCGACGACGCGCTGATCGCGGAAAAAGCTGGTGCCGAAATCGAAGGTCAGATAGTGGCGCATCATCAACAAAAAGCGGGCGAGCGGCGGCTTGTCGAAGCCGTATTGCTTTTCGAGCTGCTTGATCAGCGCGGGGTCGAGACCGCGCGCGCCGCGATAGCCGGCGGCTGCCGCGCCGACCGGGCCGCCACTCGCCGGCATTTTGATCTCGCCGGTGCCGCCGCTGACCCGCTCGGTGGCGCCGACCGCATTGCCCTTCAGCCGGGCGATCATCTGCTCGACCGGGCCGCCGGGCGCTGCCTGGACGATGATGAAATTGACCACCATGATCGCGAACAGGGTCGGGATGATCAGCAGTACCCGCCGCAACGCATAGGCGATCATCGTCGAGCGGCCGTCGGTCTTTGATGCTCGCAGCGACCGTCAGGGGCAGGCATTATTTCTTTACCACCTCGCCCTTCTTGGCCTCGACCGACTTCTTCGCGCCGGGATCGACCCACCAGGTATCGAGGCCCACCGCGTATTTCGGCGAGATCGCCGGACGGCGGAACTCGTCCCAATAGGCGACCCGGAACGCCGCCAAATGAAAATTCGGGATCACGTAATAGCCGTATTGCAGGACCCGATCGAGCGCCCTGGCATGGGCTACCAGGCTCGGCCGATCCGGCGCCTGGATCAGCGCCTCGATCAGCTTGTCGACGACATCGCTCTTGATGCCGAGCAGATTGCCGCTGCCCTGCTGGTCGGCGGCCCGCGAGCCCCAGTATTCGCGCTGCTCGTTGCCGGGGGACAGCGACTCCCCGAACAGGACCACCGTCATGTCGTAATCGAAAGTCTCCATCCGCCGCTGATACTGCGCGGTATCGACCGTTCGCACCCTCGCGGTGATCCCCATGCGCTTGAGGTTCTCGGCAAAGGGCAGCACGATTCGTTCGAATTGCGGATTGTCGAGCAAAATCTCGAATTCGAAGGGCTGGCCGGTTTTGGTGTTGACCAGCTGCTCTCCCTTGAAGCTCCAGCCGGCCTCCTTCAGCAATTTGAGCGCGATCCGCAGCCCGTCCCGGATATTGCCGGAGCCGTCGTATTTGGGCGGATTGTACTCGGTCGTGAACACCGCGTCCGGGACCTGCCCGCGGAATTTCTCGAGGATCTTCAGTTCCTCGCCCTGCGGCACACCGGTCGCGGCCAGTTCGGAATTATCGAAATAGCTGCGTGTGCGCTGATAGGCGCCGTAAAACAGGTTCTTGTTCGACCATTCGAAATCGAAGGCATAGGCGAGGGCGTCGCGGACCCGCGGGTCCTGGAAGATCGGTCGGCGAAGGTTGAAGCCGAAGCCCTGCATCCCGCTCGGGAGCTGGTTCGGGATCGCCTCCTTTTTGATCAGCCCGGCGCGAACAGCCGGGCTGTCGTAGCCGGTGGCCCAATCCTTCGATGAATTCTCCAGCCGCACATCGTATTGGCCGGCCTTGAACGCTTCGAGCGCGATCGTCGCATCGCGATAATAATCGTAGCGGATCGTATCCACATTGAACCGCCCGCTGTTGACCGGCAATGCGGCGCCCCAGTAATCGGCGACCCGGCGATAGGTGATCGACCGCCCGGGATCCACCTTTTCGATCGCATACGGGCCGCTGCCGAGCGGCGGGTCGAGCGTCGTCTTGGTGAAATCGCGCCCCGACCAGTAGGCCTTGGACAAGACCGGCATCTCGCCGATGATCTGCGGCAATTCGCGGTTTTCGGTCGATTTGAAATGGAAGCGGACGCCGCGCTCGCCTTCCTTCTCGACCTTGACGACATCGCGGTAATACGAGCTGTACATCGGGTGCCCCTTCGCCCGCAATGTCGCCAAGCTCCAGATCACGTCGTCGGGGGTCATCGGCGTACCGTCGTGAAACCGCGCCTCCTTGCGCAGGGTGTAGAGCACCGAGAGCTTGTCGGGCGCCAATTCGATGCTCTGCGCGGCAAGCCCGTAGACGCTGCCGGCTTCGTCCTCGGCAGCGACCGCCAGGGTGTCGAAGATCCGGCTCAGCCCGGCTGCCGGCACCCCCTTGACGACAAAGGGGTTGAGCGTGTCGAAGGTGCCGATCGCCGAAAACCGCATGGCGCCGCCCTTTGGCGCCTTCGGGTCGGCGTAGTCGAAATGGGTGAAGCCGGGGCCGTATTTCAGATGCCCGAACAAGGACATGCCGTAGCTCGCCACGGTCTGCGCGGCGGCGCCGGCGGCGAGGACGGCCGTCAGGCCGACGAGTATGGCCCAAACCCTCCGCATCAGCCGGTCCCCAGCGATCGCCTCAAACGCCGAGCAGAGCGAGAGCCGAGCGATGAATGCCCCGTTCGCCGGCAACCAGGACCCGGCCGTCGGACCGCAGATCGAGCGGCAGCCCCTGCCAATCGCTGGCTACGCCGCCCGCCCCTTCGACAATCGGAATCATCGCGCAAAAGTCGTAGGGCTTGAGGCTGGCTTCAAGGACCAGGTCGATAAAGCCGGCGGCCAGCAGCCCGTAGGCATAGCAATCGGCGCCGAAGCGGGTCAGCTTGACGGCGGCGGAAACCCGGCTGTAGGCGGCGAGGTCGTCCCCGCGGAACATCTCGGGGGTGGTGGCAAAGAGCGTCGCCGCGGCGAGACCGGGGCAGGGGCGGCAGTGGATCGGCGCCCCGTTCAGGGTCGTCGGACGCTCCGCCGCGCCGATCCAGCGCTCGCGCGAAATCGGCTGGTCGATGATCCCGAGGATCGGGCATCCGTGCCGGGTCAGCGCGATCAGCGTACCGAACAGCGGGACCCCGCTGATAAACGATTTCGTGCCGTCGATCGGATCCAGCACCCAGACGAATTCCGCTGTTTCACGGACGCGGCCGAATTCCTCGCCGATGATGCCGTGCTCCGGAAAACGGGCCTCGATCAGCTGCCGCATCGCCGCCTCGGCGGCCCGGTCGGCGGCGGTTACCGGGGTCAGATCGGCCTTGTCGTCGATCTGGAGCCGGGTGCGGAAATGCGGCCGGATCGCCGCACCGGCGGCATCGGCCAATTCTCCGGCAAGCACCAGAAACGCGTCGAGCGCGGCCGACGTCACCGGCTTACTTCAGCGTTTCGAGATATTTGATGACGTCGGCACGGTTCTGCGCCTGCGGAAACCCGGCAAAGGTCATCTTTGTGCCCTGGGCAAAATGCTGCGGATTGTCCAGCCAGTCATTGAGCTTCTCCGCGTCCCAGGTTTGGCCCTTGTGGTGCTTGCAGCGCGTCGGAAAAGGAATAGCCGTTGCGGCCTTCGGCGATCGGTCCGCCGACCACGTCCCACAAATTCGGGCCGATCTTGTTCGCTCCGCCCTTGTCGAAGGAATGGCACACTGCGCAGACCCGCGCCAGTTCCTGCCCTTTCTTCGGATCCGCCTTGGCCAGCAACGGCGCGATCGGCTCGAGCTTCGGCGCGCGCCTGCTCGGCTCGGAGCGGTGGCCGCCGGCGCGGTCCCGGCGACGACGAAGACCGGCTTTTCCAAGCGCGTTGGGCGAATCAGCTCTTCGGCCAACAGCCCGGCCACCATCGCCACGATCAGCGCGGTGAGTACCGAGGCAATGACCTTGTTCCACTCGAACGCTGGCATCGGTGACCTTTCTGACCGTGTCGGGCAACGCCGAACACGGGTTTCCCCCCGTCGAACCAAATGAATTATCACGCTTCCGAGAGCCGTTCGAACCGGGCATGTTGTCGCTGCCCGATCGATCGACCAGCGCCGCCGAGAGAGACCTTGCCGAGAGCCGCACCCGAGAACCCGATCATCCTGATTCCGGCCCGGCTGGCCTCGACGCGCCTGCCCGGCAAGCCGCTGGCCGACATCGCCGGCGAGCCGATGATCGTACATGTCTGGCGCCGCGCGGTCGCCGCGGGGGTCGGACCGGTCGTTGTCGCCTGCGGCGATCGCGAAATCGCCGAGGCGATCGAAGCCGCCGGCGGTCGGGCGGTTTTGACCGATCCGCACCACTCGACCGGATCGGACCGCATCGCCGAGGCGATCGCCCGGCTCGACCCCGACCGCGAATTCGACGCGGCGATCAATGTCCAGGGCGATCTGCCGCTGTTGGATCCCGCGGCGATTCGGACGTCGATCGGCGGTCTGGCCGACCCCGAGACCGACATCGCGACGCTCGCCGCCGCGATCGAAGACGACGCATCGCTCGCCGACACCAGCGTCAACAAGGTAGTCGCCGGCTTTGCCGATCCGGCCCGACCGGCGCGCGCGCTCTATTTCAGCAAGGCGGTCGTACCCTGGGGGCCGGGACCGCATTACGAACATATCGGGCTCTACGCCTACCGGCGGATGGCGCTGGAGCGGTTCGTCGCGCTGCCGCGCGGGGTCCTCGAACAGCGCGAGCGCCTCGAACAGTTGCGCGCGCTCGAAGCCGGCATGCGAATTTCGGTGTCGCTGATCAGGGCCGCCCAGCTTGGGGTCCAGGTCGACACGCCGGCCGACCTCGAACGTGCCCGAGAACTCTGCCGAGGAGGACGATAGATCGATGGCCGATTTCGAGGTCGAATTCGCATTTGCCGACCCGGCGCGCACGATCGCATTTCAGGGCATGTTCGGGGCCTACTCCGACCTCGCCTGTCGGCGCGTCTTTCCCGACATGGAAACTCTGCCTTGCCCCCAGTTCGAAGACGCCTTTGCCGCGGTGCATGACGGACGGGCGGCGCTGGCGATGATCCCGATCGAGAATTCGGTCGCCGGCCGCGTCGCCGACATCCATCACCTGATGCCTGACGCCGGGCTCCACATCATCGGCGAGCATTTCGAGCCGGTGAACCACCATCTGCTGGCGGTGCCCGGCGCGGCGCTCGCCAAGATCCGGACCGTCAAAAGCCACATCCACGCCTTGTCGCAGTGCCGCAATACGGTCCGCGCGCTCGGCATCGAACCGGTTACCGTCGCCGATACCGCCGGGGCCGCGGCGGAGATCGCCCAGCGCCGCGATCCGACCGTGGCGGCGATCGCTTCCGAGCTCGCCGGGCAGATCTATGGCCTGGTCTCGCTGAAGCAGAACATCGAGGACGCCGAGCACAACACGACCCGCTTTCTGATCATGGCGCGCGAGCCGAAACAGCCGGCGCGCGGCACGCCGGCGGTCACGACCTTTGTGTTCCGCGTGCGCAACGTGCCGGCGGCGCTGTACAAGGCGATGGGCGGCTTTGCCACCAACGGCGTCAACATGACCAAGCTCGAAAGCTACATGGTCGGCGGTGCGTTCTCGGCGACGCAGTTCTATGCCGATGTCGAGGCGCACCCGGAAGACCGCCCGCTGGCATTGGCGCTCGAAGAATTGGCCTTCTTCTCGCGCGAACTGAAGATCCTCGGCGTCTACCCGGCCCATCCGCTGCGCATCGCCGCCTCGGCCGGCGAGGCGAACTGAGTACCTGGAGGAAATCCCGATGCCGCTGATCGATCACACCGCCCTGCACGTTATCGCCACTCGCGTATTCAGCGCGGCCGGCAGCGAGGAAGGCGAGGCGAAGATCATCGCCGATCACCTGATCGGGGCCAATTTGCGCGGGCATGACAGCCACGGCGTCGGCCTGATCCCGAACTATCTGCAGCATCTCGACAAGGGTACCGTCGTCGCCAACCGCAAGGGACGCGTCGTCAGCGAGAACGGCTCGTTGATCGTCTATGACGGCGAGCGCGCCTGGGGCCAGGTCGCGGCGCGCGAGGCGACGCTGGCTCGGCATCGCCAAGGCGCGCGACACCGGGGTCGCCGTCGTTGCTTTGCGCAACCCGCACCATATCGGCCGGGTCGGCACCTATGGCGAGATGTGCGCCGAAGCGGGCCTCGTATCGTTTCATTTTGTCAACGTGACCGACGCCCAACCGGCCGTGGCGCCGTGGCGCGGCAGCGATGCGCGGTTCAGCACCAACCCGGTCTGCATCGCGATCCCCGGGCCCGAGGCCGAGCGCCCGATCATCCTCGACATGGCGACGAGCGTCATTGCCATGGGCAAGGTGCGCGTCGCGCGCAACAAGGGCGAGCAGTTGAAACCCGGCACATTGCTCGACGGGGAGGGCAAGCCGACCGACCGACCCCGGCGCGATGTATCGCCAGCCGCGCGGCGCGGTGCTGACCTTCGGCGAGCACAAGGGCTACGCGCTGGCTTTTGTCTGCGAGATGCTGGCCGGTGCGCTGTGCGGCAGCGGCACGATGCGGCCCGAGCGGCAGGGCCGCGGCACGGCGACAAACGGCATGCTGACGATCGTCATCGACCCGTCGCGGCTGGTCGACCGCGCCTGGCTGGCGCAGGAGATCGCGGCGATGACCGACTACATCACCGCCTCGCCGCCGCGCAGTCCCGGGCGAGCCGGTGCTGATCCCCGGCGACCCCGAGCGCCAGACCCGCGCCGAGCGCGAGAAGAACGGGGTCCCGGTCGACGACGAGACCTGGCGCGAACTCATCGTCGCCGCCCGCGGGGTCAATGTCCTGGTCGAAGAGCCTGCCGTTAAAGCGCCATGACGGCGAGAACGGCCCGGTTCGGCCGGCATCGTCGGCCAAACGCCGCGCGGGTTTGCGGCAGCATCGCCAAAGCACGACGCGATTGCCGAGAGTCGGTTTATTCGGCCGCAGCAATTGCCGGCTGCGGCGCCTCGTTTGGATTGCGGCCGATGAACAGGACCAACAGCGCGGCGACAAGGCATAACGTACCGGACAGCACGAAGGCCTGCAGATAGCTGCCGAACTCGACCCTGAGCACGCCGGCGCCGAAGGCGGCCAACGCCGCGCCGAGCTGATGCGCTGCGGCGATCCAGCCGAACATGATCGGGCCGCGCTGCGGGCCGAAGATTTTCGCGGTAAGCCGTACGGTCGGCGGCACCGTGGCGATCCAGTCGAGCCCGTAGAACACCGCAAACACCGGCAGGCCCCACAGCGAAAAGCCGAAGGCAAACGGCAGATAGACCAGCGACAGGCCGCGCAAGGCGTAATACCAGGCGAGAAGGCCCCGATTGCTCCAGCGGTCGCTGAGCCAGCCCGACAGGGTCGTCCCGAGAAAATCGAAAATCCCCATCGCCGCGAGCAAGCTGGCGCCGGTGACCTCGGGGATGCCGTGGTCGACGCAAGCCGGGATCAGGTGGGTGCCGATCAGCCCGTTGGTCGAGGCGCCGCAGATGAAGAAGCTGCCGGCCAGCAGCCAGAAATCGCGCGAACCAAGCCCGTCGCGCAAGACAATCAGCGCGGCAGCGACCGGGTTGCGGCGCGATGCGACAGGTCCGGTCGCCGCGGCCGCGGCGCCGTAGGGCAAGAGCCCGATATCTTCGGGCCGATCGCGCATCAGCAATGCCACGATCGGGATCAGCGCGGCGGCGACGCCGGCCACGACCAGCGGCACGCTGCGCCACCCATGGGCGACGACGAGGCTCGCCAGCAGCGGCAGAAAAACCAATTGGCCGGTGGCCGTGCTGGCCGTCAGCACGCCCATGACGAGCCCGCGCCGGGCCGCGAACCAGCGCGCTGCCACCATGGCGCCGAGAACCAGCGCGGTGGCGCCGCTGCCGGTGCCGACGACGACGCCCCACAACAGGACGAGCTGCCACGGCCGGGTCATCAGCGGGGTCAGCGCGACCCCCGCGGCGATCAGGGCGAGTGCGGCCAGCATGGTGCGGCGCAGCCCGAAGCGGTCCATCACCGCCGCCGCGAACGGCCCGATCAGGCCGTAAAGGAAGATGTTGATGCCGACGGCGAACGAGATCGTCGCCCGCGACCAGCCGAATTCGCTTTCGAGCGGGACGATCAACACGCCCGGGGCGGCCCGAACGCCGGCCGCCGCCAACAGGGTGACAAACGTCACGGCGGCGACGACCCAGGCGTAATGCGGCTTTGTCCGGCTTGCCATCGGTGCTGGTTTTGCTATTTTGACGGCGGCCAATGTGAGAGACAGGTCTGTCTCTTGTCAAACTTTCGGCGTGCAGGGCTGCAATGTCGGAACAGCGCAAGCCGGTGCGGCAGCGCATTATCGAGACCGCCTCGGAGATGTTTTATCGCGACGGCGTCCGGGCGGTCGGCATCGATGCGATCATCGCCCGCTGCGGCGTCGCCAAGATGAGTCTCTACCGGCATTTTCCGTCCAAGGACGCGCTTGTGGCCGCCTGGCTCGCGGAGCGCAATCAGGCCTTCTGGCGCCGCTGGGACCGGGCCGAAGCGACGACCGGCGGGGACGACCCGCGCGGCCGGATCGAAGCGGTCCTCGACATGGTCGCAACGCTCGTCTCGCGGCCCCAATGGCGCGGCTGCCCATTCCTCAACACCGGCACCGAGTTTCCCGAACCCGACCACCCCGCCCGCGCCGTGATCCTCGCCAACAAACGCGCGGTCGGCGAGCGGTTGCGAAGTTTGGCGGCGGCGGCCGGCGCGCGCGACCCCGATCTCCTCGCTCAGCAGCTGCAGTTGCTGATCGACGGCGCCTACGCAATCGGCCAGAGCCTCGGCCCGGCCGGGCCGGCGCGCGCCGTCGCCACCGCCGGCCGGGCACTGATCGCCGCCCAGCTCGCTCCGACATGACGGGTTGATGCCGCGGCGCAGCTGTGCTGGGATGATGCCGATTTCGGCAATCTGCCTAGGAGATCAATCGATGACGATCAAAGTTGGCGACAAGGTGCCGGCGGTGACGCTGCGCTATCTGGGTCCGGACGGCATGAAGGCGGTCTCGGCGGAGGAATTCTTCGGCGGTAAAAAGGTCGTGCTGTTCGGGGTGCCGGGCGCCTTTACGCGCACCTGCTCGCAGCGTCACCTGCCGAGCTATGTCGGCCATGCGGAAGAGCTCAAAGCAAAGGGCGTCGATACGATCGCCTGCATCGCCGTCAATGACCCGTTCGTGATGAATGCCTGGGGCAAGGAAGGCAATGCCGAGGGCAAGGTCACGATGGTCGGCGACGGCAGCGACGAGTTCACCAAGGCGATCGGGCTCGAGCTCGACCGCGTCAAGGAAGGCATGGGAATGCGCTCGCAGCGCTATTCGATGCTGGTAGAGGACGGGGTCGTCAAAGCGCTCAATGTCGAGCAGCCCGGCCAATACGATGTGTCGAGCGCCGAAGTGATGCTGAAATCGTTCTGAGCCGAGGTGCGATGGCCCGGCGCCGGCGGCTGACCTCGGCGCTCGTCGCCGCGGGGGCCATTTGCGCGCCGCCCGCGTCGGCGCAGCAGGCCGTACCGTTTGCCGATCGTCTGACCCTGCCGATGCCGGCGGCGCCGGCATCCGATCCGACCGCTCCCGGCAGGCCGGCGATGTTCGGGCCGGAGTTCGATCGCCAAACCGGATTCCGAACCGCGTTTCGACTGCGGCCGGGAATTGCCGTGCCGGTTCCGTTTGCGCGGCGTCATCGACAAAAACGGCGGCGTCGCGGTCGAGGGCACTGCCTTCACCTGGTAATCGGCGCCCATACCGCTGACCTCAAGGGCCGCTACGATTTCCGCCGCGGCGGCCTTCTTGGCCGAAGCCGGGGGCGCCGCGGCAGACCGCGCCGCCGAAGCCCGGCCGCCGAGGTTCCGCCTTTGCGCGCCGAGGCATGGCTTTCGGGGTGCCCCGGCCCCGATCCGCTCTTGTTGCCGCCGCTCTCCTTGTTGGCGGTAGCCCCGGCCCGCCGTCGATGATTGCTCAACCGATGGCGTCCGTTCCGGTTCCACCCGATCCCGAGGTCTCCATGCCAGACGACATCAACGCCTTTGTTCCGGGGCCCCGGCTGCATATCGAGGGGCGGGCCGGCGGGCCGCTCTCGGGCCTGACGTTTGCGGCGAAGGATCTGTTCGATGTCGCCGGACACCCGACCGGCGGCGGCAATCCCGACTGGGAGCGGTACAACCCGGTGCCGACCCGACACAGCTGGGCGGTCGCACGGCTGCTCGATGCCGGGGCGACGCTGGTCGGCAAGACGATCACCGACGAGGTCTCGCTCGGCATCGTCGGCGAGAATGCGTTTTACGGCACGCCGGTCAATGTCCGCGCCCCCGGGCGGGTGCCGGGCGGCTCGTCCTCGGGCTCGGCCGCCGCGGTCGCGGCCGGGTTGTGCGATACCGCACTCGGCACCGACACCGGCGGATCGGTGCGGGTGCCGGCGAGCTTTTGCGGCCTCTACGGCATCCGGCCGACGCATGGCCGCATCGACGTGACCGGCATGCTGCCGCAGGCGCCGTCGTCCGACACGACCGGCTGGTTCGCGCGCGATGCCGCCACCTTTTCGCGGGTGTCGAGCGTCATGCTCGACGAGGCGATCCCGGCGGCATTGCCCCGCCGGCTGGTCGTCGCGATCGACGGCTTTGCCTTCGCCGATCCGGAAGTCGCCGCCGCGCTGCAGCCGATGGTCGACCGGCTGCGGACCTTGATCGGCGAGAGCCGCGAGGAAATCATGGCGCCGGGCGGGATCGTCCAATGGGCGCGGGCGCAGCGCACCCTGCAACCGTCCGAGGCCTGGCTGACCTTCAGGGATTGGGTCGAGCGCGACAATCCGCGGTTCGCCTACAGCGTCGCCCGCAACCTCTTCACCGGATCGCTGATCCCCGCCAGCGAGCGCCAATGGGCGCAATTGGTGCGGCAGGAGGCGCGCGGGCGGATGCGCCATCTGTTGCCGTCCGGCACCATCCTGTGCCAGCCGACGACGCCGTTTCCGGCGCCGAAGCGCGGCGAACCGTTATCGGCCGCGAGCCTCCAGCGCGACCGCATCTTGTGCCTGTGCGCCCATGGCGGCCTCGCCGGCATGCCGCAGGTAAACCTGCCGGGGAGCACCGTCGACGGCCTGCCGGTCGGTCTGTCGATTATCGGCGGCGCCGGCGCCGACGCCGCGTTGGTCGCGGTGGCGCAGGCGCTCGAGGGCGGGAACTGATCGATCACCGAGGACAAGAAGAAGCAGCAATAATCTCAGGTTGTGTGCCGGCCGGACGAAGAAACCTAGACAGGCAAGCAAGAGGCCGATTTTCCTTTGACGGTTTATTGACGCGCGCGCGACTGCACGATCGGCTAAACCCCGGCAGTAATAAATGGGCTCGGGGGAAACGTGCGCCGGTGGCATCGGGTCGCAGCGGCATGTCCGGCTCCCGGCGAGGGAAATTCCCGCAGGGTCGGTCTGACGGGGCCGGCGAGCACACCGAACTTCCGATCATCCGGACGTCTGGTGCTGGCGGCCTTGCTGGTCCCAATGCTGCTGTTTGCGCTCGTCGCATGGCAAGACCGCATGACGGTGCTGCGCGAGAGCAGACACGAGGTGTTGCGCACTGTCGCTGTTTTCTATCAACATGCGCGGAACGTATTCGAGACCCATCAGCTTGTCGCTGCGCTGATCAACGAGCGGATTTGCGGGATGAGTTGGCAGGAAATCGCCAATTCACCACAAATCCATCAATACCTCACAGCTATACAGAGCCAATACCCACAGATTCACTCGCTCTGGCTGATCGACCCTGCCGGCATTGTCCGAAGTTCGAACGTCGTGCTGCCGAAAACGCCAATGAGCGCCGCCGACCGCGATTTTTTTATAGCGCTGCGCGAACGGGATGTGGGCACGTTCGTCAGTTGCCCGATCGTCGGCCGCCTGAGAGGGATCGTCAATTTCAACGTCGCCCAACGTCGCAAGGGTGCTTCGACATCTTTCGACGGCGTTATCGTCGTTTCCGTCCGCCCCACCTATTTCACCGAATTTTGGCGACGAATTGCGCCACGCCACGGCGTCGCGACAAAACTCGTTCGTCAGGACGGTATCGTCCTCGCCCGCGAGCCTTCGTCCAATGCCGGGCCCCTTTTCGGTTCTGACGACGCGCTGGTGCAGGCGATCGAACGCGGCAGCTCCGAGGCGCGGCTCATCGTCTCCAGCCTCGATGGGATCGAGGGCTTCTACGCGTATCAGAAAATCGACGCCTATCCCGTTTATGTGGCTTTTGGTATCGGCACGGTATCCGCTTTACGGCGCTGGTACGAGCACCTTGCGGTTTACGGGTACTTCTTCGGTCTGGCGACGATAGCCCTGACGTTCATGGCGGTTTCCGCGGCCCGGCATGCCCGCCGTGAGGCGACGGCGCTGGACCATTGGCGCGTCGCCGCTCGGCGGTTGCGGGAGGAAGGAGAACGCCGCACCACCATAGAAAGCCAGCTCCGCCATTCGCAGAAGATGGACGCCTTAGGCCAGATGACAGGCGGGATCGCGCACGATTTCGGCAACATCCTCACTATCATTATCGGAAATCTCGAATTGTTGAGCGTTCATATTACCGATCGTCGTGGCGCCGGGTTGGTAAAAAAAGCACTTGCCGGGGCGGAGCGCGGAGCCAAGGCAATCCGATTGTTGCTGACATTCTCCAGGCGGCAGCCGCTGCTTTCGGAAATTTTTGAAACCGACAAGGCCTTGTTGGGTATGAGCGACTTGCTGCGACAGGCTTTGGGCTCGAATGTCCGCCTGGAAATGATGCCCAGCCTCGGCACTTGGTCTGTCGAGGCCGATCTGAACCAGACCAGTCTGGCACTGTTGAACATTGCGGTTAACGCCCGAGACGCCATGCCCGACGGCGGCGCCCTTTCAATCAACACAAAAAATATCAAACTGAGCGGTGAGCCGGACTCTCTTGTCGGGGATTTCGTGGCGGTAACTGTTTCGGACACCGGTATTGGGATACCGTCCACTGTCCTGTCGCGCGTCTTCGAACCGTTCTTCACAACCAAGGAACCCGGCCGGGGGACCGGCCTCGGCCTCAGCATGGTCTATGGTTTCGTCAAGCAATCCCGCGGGACCGTAACCATCGCCAGCGTCATGGGTCAAGGCACCACGATAACTCTCTACCTCCCGCGCGGAGTATCGGACAGTAACCAGTTCGGCACGTCTGTCGCCCGGAGACGTGAGCAATCTTCGGTCGGCAGCGATCTATCGATCAATTGAACCAGGCTGCGCCCAGGCGGCGATATCGAGCCAGGTGCTCTGATAGGTGGCCCCCTCGCCGAGATCGGTATAGCGATCGGCGCACAGCAGGTTGATCGTTCCCGATCCGGTTTCGCCGTCGGGACGCTGGCCGGGGACGAGCACGACGCCGGGCCGGACCTCGTCGCCGACCCGCAAGATCAAGCTGACCGAGCCGCGGTCGTTGAAGAGCCGCACCCGCTCACCGTCCGCGAGCCCGCGGGCGCCGGCCTCGTCAGGGTGCAGGATGCAGCACGGCGGCCCCTCGCGCCGGCGCAGGAACTCGACGCCGGAAAAGGCGGTGTGGCTCTGGAAATAGCCGGGGGCGGTCAGCAGCCGCAATGGCCAGCGCGCCGCCTGCCGCTGCTCCTCGGGATCGGGCCGCCAATCCGGCATCGGCGGCAATCCGCCGGCGGCCAGCTGGTCGGAGTAGAATTCGAGCTTGCCGGACGGCGTGCGGAACTCTTGCCCGCCCTGCCGGCGCCAGCCGGATCGGCCCGGCCTTGCCGATCCGCTCGGGATCGAGCCCGGCTGCGGCGCCGCGCGCGCCGCGCAGCATCGCTGCCGCAATCTCGCCCGGGCTCATGCCGAATACCGGGTCGCCGAGCCCCATTCTTCGGGCCAGGGTCTGCGCCAGCCGGAAATTCGACCAGGCCTCGCCCTGCGGCGGCACCGCGCGCGGCGCATACTGCATGTAGTAGGCGCCATAGGCGCGGTAGAGGTCCTCGGTTTCGAGATAGGTCGCCGCCGGCAATACGATATCGGCATAGCGCGCCGTCACCGACAGAAACGGATCGTGGACGACCGTGAACAGGTCCTCGCGGGCGAGGCCGCGGCGCACCTTGCCGGCGTCAGGGCAAGTCACCGCCGGATTGTTGGCGGCGATCAGAAGGCCGCGGAGCGGCGGATCGCGCAGCTCGAGCAGGGCCTCGCCGAGGCGCAGATGATTGACGGTGCGGGTTTCGGCCGGTCCCGACGGCTTGCGCACCGCGTCATAGTCGAGTTCGCACGATGCCGCGGTCAGCAACAATGCGCCGCCGCCCTTGCGGCCGTAGGCGCCGGTCACGCCGGGCAGCAGCGCCACCGCACGCAAGGCCTCGCCGCCGCGGGCCAGCCGGGTCATCCCCTCGCCGAGCCGGATAAAGGACGCTTTGGCATGGCCGTAGAGCCCCGCGAGACGCTCGACGTCTTCGCGCGTGAGCCCGGTGACCGCGGCGACCCGCTCGGGCGCGAAGCGCGGCAGAACTTCGGCTTCGAGGCGATCGAAGCCCTTCGTGTGCTGCGCGATGTATTCGCGGTCGCACAGCCCGTCTCTGACCAGGATGTGCATCAGGCCCAGCGCCAACGCCGCATCGGCGCCGATGCGGATCGGCAAATGCCAATCGGCCCGGCGCGCGGTGCGGCTGCGGCGCGGGTCGATGACGACGAGCTTGACGCCGCGTTTGCGGACGGCCTCGACCTTGGCCCAGAAATGCACGTTGGTGGCGACCAGATCGGCGCCCCAGGCGATGACGAGGTCGGCATCGACGACGGCCTCGGGATCGGCGCCGCCGATCGGGCCGACGGTCATGTCCCAGGCGGTCTCGCAGCAGGTGTCGCACACCGTGCCGGCGCGCAGACGGCTGGCGCCGAGCGCGTGGAACAGCCCGTTGACGAGCCCGCGGTTGATCTGGCCCTGATGCGCGCTGTAGGCATAGCCGAGCAGCGCCGTCGGCCCGCTTTCGGCGATGATCGCCCGCCAGCGCGCGACAATCTCGTCGAGCGCCTGGTCCCAGCTTATCGGCGCGAACCTGCCTTCGCCCTTGACGCCGGTGCGACGCAGCGGCGTGACGAGGCGCTCGGGCGAGTGGACCAGTTCGACATCGCGGTTGACCTTGGCGCAGACAAAGCCGGCGGTGAAAGGCTGCTCCGGATCGCCGTCGATGCGCACCACGCGGCCGTTCTCGACCCGCGCCAACAGCGAGCACATGTCGGGGCAATCATGCGCGCAAACGACCCGGACCGTTTCCACACCCGTCTCCTGTAGAGGGCCGCCGTCGCGCGGCGGAAGCCGGCGGCGGTCGCCGCGACGACGGCCGCGGCTCAGCCCTGTCTGACGAAGCCCTTGGCCCGCATACAGGCGTCGAGTGTCTGGGCGCCGGCGCTGGCGGCTTGATTGTTCATATTCTGGGTCATCACACCGAATGTGTTGCCGCGCTGCCAATTGCCGCCGAGGGTCGCGGTGATGTCCTGGTTGATCCCCTGCTGGTTGGCCTCGACGGCGCTGGCCTGCTGCTGGCAATCGTGCAGTTCGTGCAGGGTCGCCGCGCTGTCGGCGCCGGTCTTGACCCAATTGTTGGAGGCGTTCGATGCGGCGCAGGCCAGCAGCAACAGGCACCCGGCCAACTGCGCGGAAGCATGGACGTACCGGCCAAGGGCCCGTCCGAACAGACCAGAGATCGTCATCATTCCTCCGGCAATCGGGGGTCGGCAAGCCGCCGGCGCTCGGCCAGCACCGCCAGCATCGCGCGCTTTTCGGCGGCGCTCGCCCCGTACCACTTGGTGATTTCGGCAATACTGCGCAAGCAGCCCCGGCAATGGCCGTCCGACGGGTCGACGAGGCAGATGCCGATGCAGGGCGAGGCCGGCATGCGCTCGACCGGCGGTCCGTCCCGTGTCATCGGCTGCCGATCACGACCCTTTGGCCGGCCCGATCAGATCGGCGAGCTTGGTCCGCAGCGTCTGCGCTTTGTATGACGGGATTGCATAGCGCCAGCCCGACGCCTTCGCGTCGATGCTCTTGGCCTCGGCCGCGGCCTTCCCCGAGCCGGCGGCGGCGACCGCGACCCAGTTCGTCTTGTCGCGATCGAACAGCCGCAGATCAATCGTCAGCCCGTCGAACGTCGTAAAGGACGCCGTCGTCACCCCCTTCTCCGGGACCGGCATCGCCGCTTTCGGCGCGACATCGTCGAGGTCGAGCGATTCGAGCGCCATCGCCGGCTCGCCGAGTGACGAGTCGCTCTTGAATTTGGCATCCGCCGGCGCGCCGGCGGCGGTAAAGGTGGCGTCGGGCTTGGCGCGGCTCAACACCAGAGTGCTGCCGTCGGGCTGGCTCAGGGTCACCTTGGCGATCCGCTCGGGCGGGATGTTGATGATATGCCGGTCGAGCCAGCTCGCCATGTCGCCCGACAGATCGACCGAGCCGCGCGCCAGCCAGGACTGGGCGTCGCCCGGACGCCTGACATAGACGCCGTCGTTGCCGGCGCCGAGCCGGTCGTAGCGTCGCTTGCCGACGATCAACCGGGCGAGATCGCTCCCGGATGCGTCCTTGATCGTCACCAGGCTCGACTTGCCTTTGCCCGGGTCCTCCACTTCCAGCCGCGGATAGAGGTCGGCCTGTCGGGTCTTCGGCTCGACGAGAGTCATGTCGGCGAGAGCCAGCACGATCTGCCGCACTTTGCTGCTGTCGGCCGGATAGCCGCCCTTTTGCGCGACCTGCCAATCCTCGCCGCGGCGGGTGAAGGTCGCGGTCAGATCGCTGCGCCGGAGTTCGACCGAAGCAACCTCGCCCAGCCTGGCGGCGAGCGCCGGGAACAGCCGCTGGTTCGCCGTTGCGGGGCTTGCCCCGGCGGCCGCCGGTCGCCAGCGCGGCAACCGCCAGCCCGACGATCACCGCGGTCGCCGCCGCGAGCAAGGTCAGACCGCGCTTGTGCATCACGGGAACCTCGCGCTGTCGATCAACGAGGCGGCATCGGTTCGGCGATCCGCCGGTGCCGCCGCCGGCGCCGGATCGTCGCCAGCACGATGGCGACCACGGCGACGACGATCGGCACCAGCGCAATATCGACGAATTCGAGCCAACCTTTCATCTGTGCGATGTTGCTGCGCAACGCCGCCTGCACGTTGCGCAACTGGCGCCTGGTCTGCAGCACGTCGGCGCGAATACCGTCGATCGTCCGCGCCTGGGCCGGCGACAACGTCGCCGCCGTCCCGGTCTGGTCCTTTCCGGTCAGGCTCGCCAGCTTTGCCTCGGCGCCTTTGAGATTGGCCTGCAAGGCCCGCTCCTCGGCGCTGTAGCGGGCTTCGGCGGCATGCCGGATGCGGTCGACGACCTCGAAAGGGCGGACGGCGGTGCCGCGGCTGCGCAGACCGATCAGATCCTCGCCGCCGGCCAAGACCTCGATCGCATCGGCTGCAAAGTCGCCGTTGTCGGCTAGAGGGACGACGACCCGCTGGCCGAAGAAGTCCTGGCTCTGCATCCACAACCCGTCATCGAGCATGTCGGTGTCGGCAACCACGACGACATTGATCGGATGCACCGAGCGTTTGAGCCAATCGCCGGCCGGGGTCGGGTTGGCCGCGCCCTGTTTGGTCTCGCCGGGCCTGGTCTCGCCGGGCTTGGTCTCGCCGGGCTTGCTCGGGGCGGGTGGGGCCGGCTTCGGCGGCCCGTCGGGAAACGCGGTCGTCACCGTACCGGTTACCCTCGCGGCGAGAATGTAGCGCTTGTCGTCCGATTTGAAGCCGGCGAGCAGCCCGGCGACATCCGGCATCCCGGTCAGTTTCGCGACCGGAATCCGGGTCGAATTGGCCGAGGTCGTGATCAGCGGCTCGATCGTCGTCTTGGCCCCGGCAAGCGGTTCGATGATGCCGGCGGTGGCCATCGTCAGATGGCTCAAATCGGCGGTGATCATGTCCTGGCGATTGAGGTTGGCGGCGTGCAGGTCGAGCCACGCGATGTAGTCGAGCGGTCCACTGACCCCTGCCGCGCCCGGCAGGTTGACGCGTTGGGCGTCGGCGCGGTCGCCGGCCACCCTATCCGGCAACACTTCGAACCCCCAGGATTTGAACAAAAGCGGCAGATTGCTCGCGGTCGATCCGCCCTGCGGGCTGCCCCGGTTCGGATGCGCCGCCTGCAGTTCGGAGTAGGGGTCGACAAAGATCAACGCTTTGCCGCCCTTCAGCACGAACTGATCGATCGCGAACAATGTCTTCGCCGGCAAATTCTGCGGATGCACCAGCATCAGCACGTCGATGTCGGCCGGGACCTTGTCGATGTCCGATTCCAGCCGCTGGACGGTGTTGAGCTGCCGCAATTGTTCGATCACCGCCATCGGCCGGCTCGGCCGGCCCTGCATCATCGCGATCGGATCGCCTTCGAGCGGCAGCGCGGTCAGCAGCCCGATCACGGTCTTTTTCGGGAAGGCGAGGCTGTGGACCAGTTTACTCAGGTCGTATTCGAGAAAGCGCTCGCGCTCGGGCGAGAAGAACGCGATGACCTGCTGATCGTCGGTCGAGTTGGTGCCGGCCAGGCCGAAATAAACCTGTTCGCCGGACCGGTTGAGCGGCACCCCCTGCAAACCGAAGGCGACCGCCTGGTCCTCGACGCCCGAGAACGGCTCGGGATTGTAGATTTCGAGATGGATCTTGCCGTGCGCCGCGGCGACATATTGGTCGAGCAATTCGCGCACCCGCTGGGCATAGACGCCGTAAGTCGGCACCTCATCGCCGAGCCGAGCGGAATAGTAGAAGCGCAAGGTGATCGGCTCGTCGATCTTGGCCAAGGTTCGCAGGGTGCCCGGCGACAAAGTGTAGAGGTGCTCCGCGGTCAGGTCGAGCCGCGCCGTCAGATAACGAGCAGCGATGATGTTGATCGCGACCAGCATCGCTGCGAGGCAAACCAGCGCAGCCACCGCCACCGCGGTTCGCGACGCGAAGAACCCCCGGGTCGGCATGGGTCGATCCATCTCAAGCCGCCTTTGCGAGATCGACCAGGATCGCATTGGCGATCAGCGCGACGACCATGATCGACAGGAAATAAACCAGATCCGGCAGATCGATGACGCCACGGGTGATGGCGTTGAAATGGCCGAGCAGGCTCGTCTGGGTGACGGCGTGGATCAGCCATTCCGGCGCCCAGCTTTGGAACAGCCCGACCACCACCGGCGTGCCGGCGGCAGTCAGGACAAAGGCGATCGCCGCCGTGACGACAAAGGCGACGATCTGGTTCTTGGTCAGCGCCGACACGCAGGCGCCGATCGCCAGCAATGCGCCGGCCATCAGCCAGCTGCCGATATAGCTCGCCAGGATCACCCCGTTGTCGGGCCGACCGAGATAGGCGACGGTGAGCCAGAACGGAAAGGTCAAAACGAGGGCGATCCCGGCGAAGCACCAGGCGGCGAGAAATTTGCCGAGCACCGCCTCGATCATCCGGATCGGCAGGGTCAAAAACAGCTCGATTGTGCCGCTGCGGCGCTCCTCGGCCCACAGGCGCATCGACAGGGCCGGGATCAGCACCAGGTAGAGCCAGGGATGAAAGGCGAAGAAGGGCTGCAGATCGGCCTGCCCGCGTTCGAAGAAATTGCCGAGGAAAAAGGTCAGCACCCCGGCCATGACCAGAAAGATGACGATGAAGACATAGGCGAGCGGGGTGGTGAAATAGCCGGCGAGCTCGCGCCGAAAGATGGTCAGGACGTTGCGCATCGGCGTCAGGGGTCGGGCTGCGTGGCGCCGGCGGGTTCCGGTCGGGACGCGGTCACCGCGCGGAAGACGTCGTCGAGCCGGCCGCGCTCGACCCGCAGCAGATTGACCGGCCAGCGATGGGCGCGGGCGAGATCGGCGACCTCGCCGACCACCGGCTCGCCGCCGCGGGGCAAAATCATCAGCCCATCGCCCTCGCCGTCGGTTATCGTCTCGACCGCGGCGACAGCGGGAAGGCGCAGCAACTCGGTACGGATTTGCGCGGGATCGCCGCCCGCCACGCCGAGACGCACGGCATTGTGATGGCGCGAGCGTGCGGCGAGCTGCGCCGGCGTGCCGTCGGCGAGGATGCGGCCCTGGGCGATGATGATCGCCCGGCTGCACACCGCTTCGACCTCCTCGAGCAGATGCGTGGAGATGATGATCGCCTTCTGCTGCCGCATCGTCGCGATGACGTTGCGCATCTCGTATTTCTGGTTCGGGTCGAGCCCGTCGGTCGGCTCGTCGAGGATCAGCACGTTGGGATCGTGCAGCAGCGCCTGCGCCACGCCGACGCGGCGCTTGAAGCCCTTCGACAGGGTTTCGATCGGCTGATACAGGATGTCGCCGATTTTGATCATCTCGACGACGCGGGCGATGCGGCGCTTGGCCTCGGCGCCGCCAAAACCGCGGATATGGGCTACGAAGCCGAGGAAATCGGCCGCGTTCATATCCGGATAGGCCGGGGCGCCCTCGGGCAAATAGCCGATATGCCGCTTGGCCGCGATCGGTTCCTTGCCGATGTCATGGCCGCAGACGATCGCTGTGCCGGCGGTGGGCGCGAGAAAACCGGTGATCATCTTCATCGTCGTCGATTTGCCGGCGCCGTTCGGGCCGAGAAAGCCGAGCACCTCGCCGCCCGGCACCGCAAACGACACGTCGTCGACCGCCGCCAGGGGGCCGAAATGTTTGACCAGATGTTGGATTTCCAGCATCAGCGCACCCTCAGCACGACCGCCGATTTGTGCCGTTCTCGGTTGATCCGCACGCCGGTTGGCGACTGCGCTGCGCCCGATAAAGGAAACGACGGGGTGATGACAAGGGGGTTTGCCGTCGACCCTCGCCTTTTGCCGCCTGACCGGGTCGACGCGGGCCTATGTGACGATGCATCCGATCTCGCTCTCTGCGACGGAGAAGGTGCTGTTCTGGTGCCCGGACGCCGGACGCCGCCGCCGACGTGCCCCTGCACCGCGACGCCGTCGTCGATTGCCGGCCGGTTTTGTCGGCATTATGGCAGCGAGGCGCGCCGCGGCGGCATACCGGAAAATCGGCCCGACCAAAAATCATACTGGGGTTGCAAAATCGGGATCGTCGCCGGGCTCGCCTGCATTCCTGATCGGCGTGCCTCTTTCTTAAGCGCGCCGTTGCACAATGTGATAACTAAAGGGTGATAACTACGGACCGGCCATTCGAATCCGCTCGGCCGAGCCGAGGCATCGGGACCCTCCTTTTATTCGGCTCTCCGCGGTACGAGCTTAGATCAATGCGCGCGTTCCAATTCTTCGAATCTCTGCTCCAACCCACCGCACTGCCGCCCGAGGCGCCGCCGCCGTCCGGGCTCGGCGCCTTCTATTGGCATCACACCCGGCAGATCCGCCGCCTGATCGCCGCGCTCTTCGTCGCCGGCTCGATCGTCGCGGTGCTCGACACCCTGGTCCCGGTATTTGTCGGCCGGGTGGTGACGCTCGTCTCCAGCCAGCGGCCGGGCATGTTGTGGCGCGAATCGGGGCACCAGCTGCTGGCCATGGCGCTGGTCCTGCTGATCGCCCGGCCGATAACGATGCTGGTGCAGAACCTGATCACCAACCAGGCGATCATTCCGGGCTTTTCCAACCTGGTGCGGTGGCAGAGCCATTGGCACGTGGTGCGGCAGAGCTGGACCTTTTTCCAGAACGATTTTGCCGGCCGCATCGCCAACCGGGTCATGCAGACCGGGCCCGCCCTGCGCGAGAGCGTCGTCTCCGCCACGAACGCGGTCTGGTACATCCTGGTCTATGGCGGCGGTGCGATCATATTGCTGGCGTCGAGCGACGCCAGGCTGGCAATCCCGGTGCTGCTGTGGTTCGCCGGCTACGCCGCGATGCTGCGCCTCTTCGTCCCGCGCCTGCGGCGGCGCTCGCAGGCGATGTCGGCGGCGCGTTCGGCCACCATCGGCCGGATCGTCGACAGCTACACCAACATAGCGACGGTCAAGCTGTTCGCCCGCCCGCGCGACGAGGATGCTTTCGTGCGCGAGGCGGTGGACGAGCTGACCGACGCGCACCAGCTGCAATTGCGGCTGATGACCATGTTCGGACTGACCCTCGCCGTGCTCAATGCGACGATGGTCGTCGGCACCGCCGCGGCCGCCATCTGGCTGTGGAACGACGGTCGGATTGCGGTCGGCACCGTCGCGATGGCGTTGCCGCTGACCTGGCACATCGCCAGCATCGCCGGCTGGGTGGCGCAGAACGTGACGACGATCTTCGAGAATATCGGCGTCGTGCAGGAGGGGATGCGTTCGATCGCGGTGCCCCACCAGATGCTGGACCGGCCGGATGCGGTGCCGTTGCGGATCGACCGCGGGGCGGTGCGGTTCGACGAGATGCGCTTTGGCTACGGCACCGCACGCGGCGTATTGCGCGGCATCGATCTGTCGATCGCGCCCGGCGAGCGCGTCGGCCTGGTCGGGCCGTCCGGCGCCGGCAAGTCGACCCTGGTCAATCTGCTGCTGCGCTTCTACGACATCGAGAGCGGCCGCATCCTGATCGACGGCCAGGACATCGCCAAGGTCACCCAGGAGAGCCTGCGGGCCCACATCGCGATGGTTACCCAGGACACTTCGCTGCTGCACCGCTCGATCCGCGACAACATCCGCTATGGCCGGCCCCAGGCCAGCGAATGGGAGGTGCGGCGGGCGGCGGACCAGGCGCGCGCCCTCGAATTCATCGAAGGCCTCGAGGATTGGAACGGCCGCCGCGGCTTTGACGCCCATGTCGGCGAGCGCGGCGTCAAGCTTTCCGGCGGTCAGCGTCAACGCGTCGCCCTGGCCCGCGTGATCCTCAAGGACGCGCCGATCCTGGTCCTCGACGAAGCCACCTCCTCGCTCGATTCGGAAGTCGAGGCGGCGATCCAAGAGCAGCTCGAAAGCCTGATGCGCGGCCGCACCGTAATCGCCATCGCCCATCGGCTGTCGACGATCGCCCGCCTCGACCGCCTCGTCGTGCTCGATCAGGGGCGGATCGTCGAGGAGGGCGATCATGCGGGGCTGCTCGCCGCGGACGGCACCTATGCGCGGTTGTGGCGCCGTCAATCGGGCGGGTTCCTCGACTCGGCAATGCCGGCGGGGCTCGTCGCCGCCGAATAGCCTGCCGCATCGGCAAACGGATCCCAATAGGGCGCGGAGGTCGGCGATGGGCGATCGGGCGGTGGGACACGGATGACCCTCGACGAGTTCCTGGATTGGGAAGACGGGACGGACATCCGGTACGAATTGGTCGGCGGATCGCCGGTCGCCATGGCGCCGCCGGAGGAGGCGCATCGGATCTTGATGGTTCGGCTCGCCTCTCGGATCGACGCCGCGCTGGCTCAGCGGCGTCCCTGCAACGCCCAGGTAGAAGCCGGCGTCTCGCGGGCCGGCCGCGCCGACGCGTATTTCATTGCCGACTTAGCGGTAACATGCCGCCCGAACGAGCGGCATCGCCAGGCGATCGAGCAGCCGATATTGCTTGTCGAAATTCTATCTCCCGGAACTCAACGGCACGACCGGCAGATCAAACTTCCCGCGTATCGGCAGATCGACAGCGTGGCGGAAATTCTGCTGATCGATTCGGAAAGCGTTTATGCCGAACTCCTGCGGCGCGACGGCGACCGCTGGATCACCGAGTTGGTGCAGGGGCCGGCGGCCCAACTGCGCCTCTCCTCGGTCGAGCTCTCTGTCGGCATGGCGGAGCTCTACGACGGGATCGACACCGACGGCGGCGAGAATTCGTGACCGGGTTCTCCCTTCGGCATGCTTGACCGCCTCTATTCCCGGATATTGGCGTTCGCCGCCAACGAACATGCGGTGCCGGCGTTGGCGCTCGTCGCCTTCGCCGAGAGCTCTTTCTTTCCGCTGCCGCCCGACCTGCTGCTGATCCCGATGATCCTGGCGCAGCCGCGCCGGGCGTTTCGGCTGGCGGCGATCTGCACCGGCGCATCGGTGCTCGGCGGCTTTCTCGGCTATGCGATCGGCTATCTGTTATTCGACGCGATCGGCCGGCCGGTGCTCGAATTCTATCACGCGATGGGCCGGTACGAGACGTTGAAAGCGGCCTTCGCCGAATGGGGCGTATGGATCATCATCATCAAGGGGCTGACGCCGATCCCCTACAAACTGGTGACGATCGCCAGCGGGGTCGTGCATTTCAACCTCGCAGCCTTCGCTTTTGCTTCGCTGATCTCGCGCGGCCTGCGTTTTTTCCTGCTGGCGGCCTTGTTGTGGCGATTCGGCGAGCCGGTCCGCAAATTCATCGAACGACGGCTGATGCTGGTGACGAGCCTGTTCGCCTTGGCGCTCGTTGGCGGCTTTGTGGCGCTGCGCTATATGTAATGCGATGCTTCCGGTCGAGCGTTCTTTCCCGATCTTCGTATTGACCGCGAGCGCCCTGATCCTCGGCGGCGTCTTGGTATCGCAGTATTGGGGCGGGTTGGCGCCGTGCGAGCTGTGCCTTAAGGAGCGCTGGCCGTGGACTGCGGCGATCGTCGTCGCGACCGTGGCGACGACGACGGGCAGCCGGACGGCATTGTCGCGCGTCGCGTTGCTGCTCGGCCTCGTCTTCGCCGCCAGCGCCGCGTTGGCATTTTATCACGTCGGGGTCGAGCAGCATTGGTTCCGCGGCCCGAGCGCCTGCACCGCGCCGGCCACCGCGGCCGACACCCTCGAAGCCCTGAAGGCGCAGATTCTGCACCGGCAGCCGGTGCTGTGCGATCAGGTCGCATGGTCGCTCTGGGGAGTGTCGCTCGCCGGTTGGAATTTGCTGGCCTCCGTGGCGATGACGGGTATTTGCTTTGCCGTCTTTTCACAGGTCCGACGGCGGTCGGGCTTTGGTCGGAGGACGGCGTGAGCGGCGAGACTGCGCATCGTCTCCCCGGCGATGCAGCGCCGTCCGAGGAGATCGCCGCCATGTTGCGCGTCGACCACGCCGGCGAATACGGCGCGACGCGCATCTATCGCGGCCAACTCGACATCCTCGGCCACAGCCGCGCCGGCGGAGAGATTCGCCGGATGGCCGAGACCGAAGGCCGCCATCTCGCTCGGTTCGAAGCGCTGTTGCGCGAGCGGCGGGTGCGCCCGACCCTGCTCCACCCGGTATGGACCGTCGCCGGCTACGCCCTCGGCGCGGCGACGGCGCTGCTCGGCGAGCGCGGCGCGATGGCCTGCACCGTTGCGGTCGAGGAAGTCATCGACGAGCATTACCTGGAACAGGCCGATCGCTTGGCCGGCGAGGACCCGGCATTGCGCGAGTTGATCCTCGCCTTCCGCGATGAGGAGATCGCCCATCGCGATATCGCCGTCGCGCACGGCGCCGCGGACATTCCGGCCTACGGCCTGATCGGCGCCGTCGTCAAAACCGGGTCGCGGCTGGCGATCTGGCTTTCGACTCGGCTCTAGACGGCGCCGGCCATCGATGATCGGCGTCGACACCTGGCATATTGTGACGCGGGTCAGCGGCGGGGCGGCGGCCGGCGCGGTGTTCGCAATCCTCGACGACGCAATCGGTGCGGTGTCGGCCTTCGAGACCATGCCCGGGGATTGGCGGATCGAGGCCTATTCGCGCGCGCCGGCGCTGACCCCCGATCTCTCGGGCCGTCTGGCTCTCGCCGCCGCCGGTGCCGGGGGCGCGCTCGTCGACATCGCCGAGACAATGCTGGCCGAGCGCGATTGGGTCGCCGAAAACCAACTCGCATTCCCGCCGCTGCGGATCGGCCGCTTCTTCATCTACGGGTCGCATCACCAGGGCGGTGTGCCGGCCGGCATGATCGGCATCACGCTCGATGCGGCGGCAGCGTTCGGCACCGGGGAGCATCCCTCGACCCGCGGCTGTCTGATCGCGCTCGACCGTCTGACGCGGCGGCATCGGTTCCGCCGCCCCCTCGATATCGGGACCGGGACCGGGATTCTGGCGATCGCCGCGGCAAAACTGAACCGCCGCCGGGTGACGGCGCAGGACATCGACGCCGGCGCCGTCAGGATCGCCCGCCGCAATGTCGCCGCCAATGGCTTGGCGCCGTTGGTGCGGGCCAACCCGGCCCCGGGCTATCGCGGCCGTGCATTGAGCAAGTCGCGTTACGATTTGGTCCTGTCCAACATTCTGGCGCGCCCGCTGGCCCTGTTGGCCGCCGATCTCAAGCGGCATCTCGCGCCCGGCGGGCGGGCCGTGCTGTCCGGATTATTGCGCCGGCAGGAGCCGATCGTGCTGGCCGCGCATCGGGGCGTGGGCATCGCGCTCGAAGGCCGGATTGCAATCGACGGCTGGTCGACCCTGATTTTGCGGAATGGCGGTCTCCCGAGCGGCGCTGCATCCAAGACGACGATGGGGGCCGCGGCCCCCATCGATGCGTCGGGTCGAATAGGACACCAGATCAGGCGGCCTTTCTCCGGCCGAAGGCGGCCTCTTTCTCGGCACGGGCAGGCTCGGCTGCAGGGCCGCGCGGTTCAGTGCCCTGCACCAGCGCACGTATCTCCGAGCGGCGAATACCGATATCCGCCAGCGAGCGATCGTCGAGCGACATCAACTCGGCATAAGCGCGTTCCCGACGCCACCGGTCGGATAAGGCCTTACCCGCCGAGAAGAACAGATTGACCAAGAACATCGCACACTCCTGTGCATCGCTTTTGCTGCACCGCAAAGGATTTGGTGTTGCGCCGCAACATACGCCAGCAGCGTTGTTGCAATTCAGCCATGCCAAGGTTTTGATTGGCGGATGCGGTGCGGCATGAGGGACAGGCCATGACGAAACAGAGCGCTTTGCTGGAACGGCGTGAGCTGACGCGGCTGCTGCACGAAGCCGGGGCGGCCTATGATCCGGCCGGCGTCGAGGCGCTGGTTGCCGGGGTGCTCGGCGCCCCCGACGAGATCGGGACGGCGTGGCACATGCTGGTCGCCGACCCGGTTTCGCCGGAACTGGCCGCGGCGCTCGAAGCGTTGCGCGCGCGGCTGGCGGCCGGTTATCGCGATGGTCTCGGTCGCGAGGATTTCGAGCGGCTGTCGCGCGCCGAGCGACTGGCGCGGTTGCGGCGCGAGCTGGCGTCGCGCCGGCTCGACGGCTTCATCGTGCCGCGCGCCGACGAGCATCAGGGCGAGTACGTGCCGCCGCGCGGACAACGGCTCTGCTGGCTGACCGGCTTCACCGGCTCGGCCGGAATCGCGGTGGTGTTGCGCGACCGGGCGGCGCTGTTCGTCGACGGGCGCTACACGCTGCAGGCGGCGCAGCAGGTCGACACCGGATTGTTCGAGATCCATCACCTGATCGACGAGCCGCCGGCGCAATGGATCGGCAGCGCGCTCGCCGCCGGCGCCGAGCTGGGCTACGATCCGTGGCTGCATACGCCGCAGGAGGTCGCGCGGTTTCGCGCCGCGGCCGAAAAGGCGACGGCGCGCCTGCGCGCGGTATCCGACAATCCGCTCGACCGGGTGTGGTCGGGCCAGCCGGCGGCGCCATTGGCGCCGGTCGTGCCGCACGTCGAGGAGTTCGCCGGCGAGAGCGCTGCGTCGAAACGCGCGCGGATCGGCGGCGCATTGGCCGAGGACGGCCTCGCGGCCGTCGTGCTGACGATGCCGGAATTGATCGCCTGGCTGTTGAACATCCGCGGCGGCGACGTGCCGCATACGCCGTTGCCGTTGTCCTTTGCGATCCTGCGCCGCGACGGCGGCGTCGCCCTGTTCATCGACCGGCGCAAGCTCGCACCCGGTCTCGAACGCCATCTCGGCAACGCCGTGACGATTCTGCCGCCCGCGGAATTGGGACCGGCGCTCGACGCGCTCGCCGGCGAAGACGCGCGCATTCAGGTCGACCCGGCGAGTGCCGCTTCGTGGATCTTCGACCGGCTCGAAGCGGCGGGCGCCAAGATCCACCGCGCCGCCGACCCCTGCATGCTGCCGAAGGCGTGCAAAAACCCGGTCGAGATCGACGGCGCCCGCGCCGCCCACCGCCGCGACGGTGCGGCCTTGACCCGGTTTCTCGCGTGGCTGTCGCGCGAGGCGCCAAAGGGCGGGCTCTGCGAGATCGCCGCCAGCGACCGGCTCGAAGACTGCCGCCGGGCCGGCGAGCATTTCCGCGATCTGAGCTTTCCGACGATCTCCGGCGCCGGGTCGAACGGCGCCATCGTCCATTATCGGGCGATGCCGGAGACCGAAAAGCGGCTGGAGCCGGGAACGCTCTATCTGCTCGATTCGGGTGCGCAATACCTCGACGGCACGACCGATGTGACCCGCACCGTGGCGATCGGCGAACCCTCGGCCGAGATGCGCGACCGCTTTACGCGCGTGCTGAAGGGGCACATCTCGCTGGCATTGGCGCATTTCCCGAAGGGGACGACCGGGAGCCAGCTCGACGGCTTTGCCCGGCGCGGGTTGTGGCAGGTCGGGCTCGACTACGATCACGGCACCGGCCATGGCGTCGGCAGCTATCTGGGCGTGCATGAAGGGCCGCAGCGCATTTCCAAGGCGCCGAACGCGCAGCCGCTGTTGCCCGGGATGATCGTCTCGAACGAGCCCGGCTATTACAAGACCGGCGCCTACGGCATCCGCATCGAGAACCTGGTGCTGGTGCAGCCGGTGGACGGCAAGGGCGAGCGCGAGATGCTGGGGTTCGAGACGTTGACCCTGGCCCCGATCGACCGCAGCCTGATCGAACCCGATTTGCTCGACGACGACGAGATCGCCTGGCTCGACGCCTATCATGCCCGCGTCCGCGAGACGCTGACCCCGCTCGTCGACCCCGACACCGCCGCCTGGCTCGCCCAGGCGACGGCACAGATTCGTCTGGAAAACAGGACTACCGGCTGTGATTAGGACTTGTCAAATAGGCGTGGCGTAGACTTGTTGTTCAAGCCGGCTGCTTGTATGATTCCCGAACTGTCGCGATTACCGTATTATTTCTTGGGATTTTTCCAGTACCATCGATTATGCTAGACTCAAAATCTCCTATTCGCGGGAGAATTCGAGTCTTCATATAAACGGCCAACGTCATCCCCTCTTTGGCGGCGTGTACGTAATCGAAATCTTGTACAGTTGCTTGCTTCGGTCCTTTGACGACTAGACGGATGCGGTCGGTGTCCCAGACCTTCTGTTCAAATTCCTAAATCCGCATATTCCGATCCCGTCCGATGTCAGTTACATGACCTAATCTTGAAACGATGCGCTTAATAAAAAATAAACCAGCCCCTAAATTTGTTTGAACCCGATTGTCGTAATCCGGCGCCCCGCGCCAGCTCAGCGTAGCAAACTGCGGCAAGCGGCTTATCTTTCGCGTCAGGAGCAAGCTGATGGCCGAAACGATCACGCTCGAATTTCTCGCCGCTCAACAGCGCCGGACGCTCGACGAGTTGGGCGCAATCCGCGTCGAAATGGTGGGAATGAGAACCGAATTCGTCGCGATCCGCGACGATATCACGGTCTTGACGGCCATCGTCGTCCGGCAGGAAAATGCAACTCTCGACCAGTTGCGGGCGATGACGAACCAGCAAAACCGCTTCAGTGATCGCCTCAGATCGCTCGAGGATCAGGCTGGCCAACCGTCCTAGCGCTCTGACCGAGACAGAAGATGCACATGGTTGCATGGCCAGGCTTGACCCATGGCCGTCCGGTTAGGAATTCTTCCGACAATTCACACGGGTCGCGACGATCGACAATACCAACCCTAATCGTCATGGCCGACTTGTTCCGGCCATCCACGGACCCGGCGGCAGTCGGATCGGCGCGACCAAGGGCGTGGATCACCGGGACGAGCCCGGTGATGACGACCACAAGGTGGCACCCAACAGCGCAGCGACAACCGGCTTTGTCGAACCGGACAGCCGTGGATCAAGTCCGGGCATGACGGTTGGTGATCGCCGTAAATCATTCGAATGAGTCTAAGCACCGGTTTGCGGCGCCGGTATGCTCAGGAGGCGGCATCGCCCGTGTTGCCCCCGAACGTCGCCTCCCAATTGCGTCCGTCGACCCTGCGCGGCTGGAGGGCGGCCACATCGACGCCGTCGAGGCAGCGGGCGTTGACGTTGATCTGGTCGGGATGCGATCGCGGCACGTAGAAGGGGTGCATCCCGCAATGGCGGCAGAAGGTATGCCGCGCCGTATTGGTGTTGAAGCGATAGGTCGTCAGGGCGTCTTCGCCGCTCAGCATCTCGAACTGCTCCGGCGGCACGATCAGATGCAGGATGCCCTTCTTCGTGCAGATCGAGCAATTGCATTCGAGCACGTCGACAAGATCGGCCCGCACCCGGAACCGGACCTTGCCGCAATGGCAGCCGCCTTCGTAAGTCTCGGTCATCGGGAACCTCAGAGCGTGTTTGGCCGCGCGTGGTGGTCGTCCAGCACTTGGGCGATCACGGTCGAGATGCGCTTGCCGGTCGGGATGTGCAGGAATTCGTTCGGCCCGTGCGCGTTCGAGTGGGGGCCGAGCACGCCGGTGACGACAAACTGGGCACGCGGGAATTTTTCGCCGAGCATCGCCATAAACGGGATGCTGCCGCCTTCGCCCATATAGGCCGGCGGCGCACCGAACGTCGCTTGCGAGGCGGCGGCCAGCGATCGTTCGAGCCAGGACGCGACCGGCGGCGCGTTCCAGCCGGCCGCACCGGGCCCCGTTTCGAACGAGACCCGCGCGCCGTAGGGCGGATCGCTCTCGAACAGCGTCTGCAAGGCGGCACCGGCCCGTTCCGGATCGATTGTCGGCGGCAGCCGCAGGCTTAGCTGCGCCGCGGACAACGGCAACAGCACGTTGCCGGCATTGCGCGGCGGCGGCAGCCCGTCGATGCCGATCACCGCCAGTTGCGGCCGCCAGGTCCGGTTCAGCACCAGTTCGGTCGTGTCGTCCGACATCGGCGACATGCCCGGCTTGAACGGGAATTTGGCGTAGACCGCCTCGCCGAGCGCCGCCGCGGCGCGACGCGCCTGGGCGATCCGCTCGGGCGGGACCTGCGCGTAGAGTTCGGCCGGGCGGACCTCTCCGGTCGCCTCGTCCTCCAGCCGCGACAACAGGCGCCGCATGATGCGAAAGCTCGACGGCACGATGCCGGCGGCGTCGCCCGAATGCACCCCCTCGTCGAGCACATGGACGGTCAAGGTGCCCGAAGCGATGCCGCGCAGCGAGGTCGTCAACCACAGCTGGTCATAATTGCCGCAGCCCGAATCGAGACAGATCACCAGGGACGGATCGCCGAGCTTGCCGGCGAGATGATCGACGTAATAGGGCAGGTCATAGCTGCCCGATTCCTCGCACGCTTCGATCAAGACGACGCAGCGGGCATGTGCGACCCCCTGCTGGCGCAACGCCAGCAGGGCGCTCAGCGCGCCGAACATCGCATAGCCGTCGTCGGCGCCGCCGCGGCCGTAGAGCTTGTCGCCGTCGAGCCGCGGCAGCCACGGGCCGTACCCTTCGAGCCAGCCGGTCATCTCGGGCTGCTTGTCGAGGTGGCCATAGAGCAGAACGGTGTCGCTGCCCTCGCCCGGGATGTCGATGACGATGACCGGCGTGCGCCCGGGCAGGCGGACGATGTCGAGCGCCGCGCCGGGGAGCGCCGGGAGATGGCGGCGCGCCCAGCCGGCGAAGGCGGCGACGGCCCGGTCCATATGCCCGTGCGCCGCCCAATCCGGGTCAAAGGCCGGGGATTTGTTCGGGATCTTGATGTATTCGGTCAACGCCGGAACGATCTCGTCGTCCCAGCATCGATCGACGAACTGCGCAACCTTGGTTAGATCGACCATCCTGCTGCTTCCGCTGGAGTTCCCGATCGGCAGGGCCCGCCGCCGGCGGGCTTCTTTTGCGGATCGTTCCCCGGTCCGATCGGGGCTTGCTCCGACGTTATAAGCGGGCGATCCGGTCGAGACAAAGGCGATCGTCCGGCCCCTTTCGGTCGGCCGCGATTGACGCGATCGGCCGACCGATCCTAAGCTGGCGACGACCTCATGAACGCGCGGAGGAGCGCTCGGCCATGGCCAAGATCGTTCTCGGGATCGCCACCTCGCATACGCCGATGCTGAATACCCCGGCCAAGGATTGGCCGAGCTTTATCGATCGCGACGGCGTGCGCGACTTTCTCGACAAGGAGGGCGAACCGGCCACCTACGAGGAGTTGCTGGGTCGCGCCGACCCGAGAGCGCTGCCGGAATTGACGTCCGAGCGATTTGCCGCGCGCCATGACGAGGCACAAGCGGCGGTCGAGCATCTGAAGCAGAGCGTGCGCCGCGCCGAACTCGACGCGCTGATCGTCCTCGGCGACGACCAGAAGGAGCTGTTTCACGAAGACCACCTGCCGGCCTTCCTGGTCTATTACGGCGACACGATCCGCAACGTGCCGCTCTCTTCCCATTTCAAGGGTCCGGAATGGTCGCGGCTCGCCACCGCGCGATATTACGAGGAGAAGGAGCCGCGCGACTACCCGGTCGCGGCGCCCCTGGCGCTGCATCTGATCGACGAACTGATCGACCGCGAGTTCGACATCGCCTCGTCGAACGGGTTGCGGCCCGGGCTCGGCGAAGGCCATGCGCACGCCTTCGTGCGCAAGCGGCTGTTGGAAAACCCCGACCTGCCGGTCGTGCCGGTGTTCATCAACACCTACTACCCGCCGAACCAGCCGACCCCGCGGCGCTGCTGGAAGCTCGGCCAGGCGATCCGCGAGGCGGTCGAGAGCTTTCCGGGCGACGCGCGCATCGGCGTCGTCGGCTCGGGCGGGCTCAGCCATTTTGTCGTCGACGAGGAACTCGACCGCGGGATCATCGACGCGATCGAGCGCAAGGACGCCGAGGCATTGCAATCCCTGCCGCGGCGCAAGCTCAATTCGGGCAGCTCGGAGATCCGGATGTGGATCTGCGCCGCCGGCGCCGCCGAGCGGCTCGATTGCGCCTGGTCGCATTACGTGCCGGGATACCGCACCCCGGCGGGGTCCGGCACCGGCCTGGGGTTTGCCCTCTGGTCGTGAGCTAGCGCGGGGCGGGTGAAGCCCGCGCTTGCCGCCCGATTGGCCTCGCTTCGCCTTTGGCTGGGCGGCGACGCTGCGGCTGTGTGCGCGCTTTGGGCAGACCGCATACCCGCTGGTCGGCACGCCATGGGGGAGATGACGAAGGAAGGATAGCTCACGATGCCCAGGGAGGCGAGTTTCCCCTGAAAATCGTCGGTGAAGCTCACAGCAACCGGTGCGGGGTCTTAGCCGTGCAGGAAGCGTCGCAGCGCCTCGCGATTGTCGTGCTCGGCCTGCTTGGTCACGCGGGCATTCGTCACCCGATAGAAGCCGTGATGCGCCCGCGGATAGATATGAAGCTCGACCGGCACCCCGGCGCGGCTCAATCGATCCGCATAGGTCATGTTTTCTTCGAGGAAGAGATCAAGGCCGCCGACCGAAATGTAGGTTGGAGGCAAGCCCGACACATCCGTTGCTCGTGCGGCCGCCGCGTAAGGCGAGACGCCGGCCGAGCCCGGCTCCCGGCCGAGCAGCGAACGCCAGCCGAAATAGTTGTTCTCCTGGGTCCAGACGAATTCGCCGACGTAAGGATGCAGGTCCTTGCGCACCGCCGTGCGGTCGTCGATCATCGGATAAATCAGATGCTGAAAGGCGAATTTTGGCCCCTGCCGGTCGCGTGCGTAGAGTGCTGCGGCTGCCGCGAAACCGCCGCCGCCGCTTTCGCCCTTGATACCGATGCGGGCGGGATCAAGCCCGAGCCGGCCGGCATTCGCGTGCAGCCAGGCAAATACCGAGTAGATGTCCTCCAGCGGCGCCGGGTGCGGCGCTTCCGGCGCGAGGCGATGATCCACGGAATAAATCGCGCATCTCAGTTCTGACGCGAAGAACCTGTTCTCCACATCCTTCATTTCCGGCGCGCCCATCACGAAGCCCCCGCCATGGATGTGTACGACGGCGGGCAGTGGGTCGCCGGTCGTGACCGGGCGATAGGTCAGGACCCGGATCGGCTTTGCGCCAAAAGCACTCTCGACATGGATCTCGTCGGTGGCGATATCGGGCAGGCTTGGTTTCGGAACGGCGCCTATCAGGTCGAGGGCATTGGCGCGGCGCTGCATCAAAGATCTCGGCCCTCAGCGGCGGCAGCGGCCACAGTGCGAGTGCATCGCGCAATTCGGGGTCGACAAGTTCGATTGTGCTCATGGATGGTCCCGCGTCCGTTTTGAGCCGGGCAAAACGATAGGGCGGTAACTGCATGGCGACAAGTCAGCGTTGTACCGCTCACGGTTTGACGATGAGCCATACGATAACCCAGCCCCGGTCGCGATAGATCGCAGCACCAACTATGGCTGGCGATGTTGAAAGCCGTGTAGGGCCGAATTAGGAGAAAGGCGATGCCTGAGGAAACCGTTCGGCTCGCGCAATATGCGGCCGCGCTGCGCTATGAGGACCTGCCGGCGGAGGTGGTTCGGCGGGCGAAGGACTGCATCATCGATACGGTCGCGGCGGCGGTCTGCGGCGCCGCCTTGCCGTGGAGCCGGATCGTCATCGACTATGCCCGGCGCACCGGGCCCGGCGGCGTCAGCCAAATCCTCGGCAGCGCCGGCGCGGCGGTGCAGGCGCCGGCGGCGGCGCTGGCCAACGGCGCCTTGGCCCACGCCTTCGAACTCGACAGCCTGACCCGCCCCGGCGCCGGCGCTCATCCGGGGGCGACCGTGCTGCCGCCGGCGCTCGCCGTGGCGCAGCAGCAGGGCCGCGGCGGACGCGATCTGATCGCCGCCTTTGTCGCCGGCAACGAAATCATGATACGCATCGGCCGCGCCACCGGGCACACCAACGAAGCCCGCGGCTTTCATGCGCCGGGCACCACCGGCCCGTTCGGCGCCGCCGTCGCCGCCGGTCATCTGCTGGGGTTGGACAGCAGGGCGATGACCAACGCCGTCGGCATCGCCGGCTCCTTATGCGGCGGGTTGCTCGAATTCGCGCGCGGCGACGGCGGCATGGTCAAGCGGCTGCATCTCGGCCGCGCCTCGGAGGCGGGCGTGCTGGCCGCCAGCCTGGCGGCTGACGGCTTTACCGGGCCGCGCACGGTGCTCGAAGGCGAGTTCGGCTTTCTGCGGGTGTTTTGCACTGCGTCGGACGAGACCGAACTGACGCGCGGTCTCGGCAAAGAGTTCGTCATGTCGTCGGCAGTACTGAAGCGCTACCCGTGCCATGCGACCGCGCACCCGGCGGTCAGGGCGGTGCGAGAATTGCAGACTGCGCATGGCTTTGCCGCCGGCGAGATCGACGCGATCACGGTCGCCGGCACCGACCGCATGATCGAACGGCACAACATCCTCGAACCGACCGATCTGATGCTGGCGCAGTACAGCATTCCGTTTTCGGTGGCGCTGGCGTTGTGCCGTGAAGCGCGCGATCCCGGCTCCTGGGACGAGACCGCCCTCGGCGATCCGCAGATCCGGGCGTTGACCCGCCGGGTGCGGCTGGTGCCGGCAGGCGGCGACGGCCACGGCGCTGCGGCGGGCGCCGTGACGATTACCCTCGGCGACGGCAGGCGGCTCGAACGGCACGGCGACAGCGGCATGCTCGAAGCGGGCGAACTCGCCGACAAATGGCTGCGGCTGACCCGCGATACGCTCGGCGAACCCGGCGCCGCGGCGCTCTACGATCGTCTGCAGCGGCTCGAAGACATGGCGGGTCTCGAATGGCTGACCGGGCAGCCGGATGCGGACTGACTCCATGACCGGCCGGCGTGCTCGCGGCGCCGTACCCAAATATCGCGTCGGGTTTGGGTTCGGGTCCGTTCCTTTTCGCCAAGATGACGGCATGCCGTCGCATGACTGCTCCGCTTGCTGAAAATACAGGCAGCAATTGCCGTCTGTCCCCGGCATGCTTATCTTTGCGCCGCGGCGCAACCGGCCCAGGCATCGGCAGCAATGACAGGCGCATCGATCGCCGTTCGGCGAGTTGTTAAAGGCGGCGAAGCCAAAGCGGTCGGGCTCGTGTCGGCGGCGCATTTCGTCGGGCACTTCCACATGATGGTGGTGCCGCCGCTGTTTCCGCTGCTGAACGCGCGCTGGGGCGTCGGCTTTGTCGAGCTCGGCCTGGCCTTGACCGTCTACGCCGCAGTATCGGTATTGGCGCAATTGCCGATGGGTTGGCTCGCCGACCGCTTTGGTTCGCGCAAATTGCTGATCGGCGCGCTGTGCCTCGGCGGGTTTTCTTTGGCCTCGGTCGGCGTCGTCGACCGCTATGGCTGGCTGCTGTTCGCGGCCGGGCTTTCGGGCGTAGCCAACGCCGTCTATCACCCGGCCGATTACGCGATCCTGTCGGCTCGGGTGACGCCGACGCGGATCGGCCGGGCGTTTTCGGTTCACACCTGCGCCGGCATGCTCGGCAATGCAGCGGCGCCGATCACGATGCTGCTGCTGATCCCGGTCCTCGGACTGTCGGCAGCGCTGATCGTCGCCGGGCTGATAGGGCCGCTGGTGGCGCTGCCGCTGATCTGCGCCGCCCAAGTCGAGGGCGACAGCCTTGCCGAGCCCCCGTCGGCCAAGCCCCCGTCGGCCAAGCGCTTGGAAGCCGAGAGCCAAGCGTCCGGGCATCGGGGTCGGCCGCAACCGGGCCGAAGGATCTCGGTGTTTACTCCCGCGCTGCTCGGCCTTTCGGTGTTTTTCATCCTGCTGAGCCTGTCGACCAGCGGGATTACCGGTTTTTCGGTCCCGGCCCTGATGAGCGCCTATCATCTGCCGTTCGCCGCGGCCAATCTGGCGCTGACCGCTTACCTGACAGCGACCGCGTTCGGCGTGCTCGGCGGCGGTTTCGTCGCCGACATGACGCGCCGGCACGGCGAGGTCGCGGCCATCGGGTTTGGCGCGAATGCGGCGCTGATCCTGCTGATCGCGGTCATCGGCCTCGCCCCGGCCGTGCTGGTCCTGACCATGGGTGTGGCCGGGTTCCTGTCGGGCATCATCCAGCCGTCGCGCGACATGCTGGTCCGCGCGGCGGCGCCGCCGGGTGCGGTCGGGCGGGCTTTCGGCATCGTCACGATCGGCTTCAGCATCGGCGGCACGATCGGGCCGATGCTGTTTGGCTGGATCATGGATCGAGGCATGCCGCATTGGGTTTTTGGCGCCAGCGTCGTCTTCATGCTGGCGACCGTCGCGATGGCGCTGCTCGGCGATCGCCGATCGCCGCATCGGCGCGCCGCCCCATTGCCGGCCGGCTCGGCGACCTAGTCGATGCGCGGCTGGCTTCGCCGGGATCGCGATTTCGCAATCGGCCGGCAGCCTCGCCCGGCCTCGCCGGCCGGTTTCGCCGAAGCCCAAGTCGAGGCACGGGCGAGCTCCGTCGCAACGCCGAGCGAGGCGATCGCGTCGGCGCGGCCCGACCCCGCCCGCCTGTCGGATCCGGCCCGTATGCTGCCGCCGCGCGAATTGGTGCGGACGATGCTGGCGATCCTGTTCGTCGCCGGGCTGATCGCCGCCACGTTCTGGATACTCTGGCCGTTTCTGCCGGCGATCATCTGGGCGACCACCCTGGTGGTCGCGACCTGGCCGGTGATGCTGCAGGTCCAGCACCGTCTGGGCAACCGGCGCGGGCCGGCGGTCGCGGTGATGACTTTGGCGTTGCTCTTGGTCTTTGTCGTGCCGTTTTCTCTGGCGGTCGCTGCGATCACTCAGAATTTCGACCGGCTGGTCGGTTGGGCGAATGCGCTGCTCGCGTTCACCTTGCCGCCGCCGCCCGCCTGGCTCGCGGACGTGCCGCTGTTCGGGGAGCAGGCGGTGCTGCTGTGGCAGCGTATCGCCAACAGCGGCATCACCGATCTGATGGCGAAGGCGGCGCCCTATGCGGGCAGTGCGGCAGGCTGGCTGCTCGGCGTGCTCGGCGGTTTCGGTATTGTCGTCGTGCAGTTCCTGCTGACCGTGGTGATCGCAGCGATTCTTTATGCGCGCGGCGAACATGCCGCCATCGCGATCCGCCGCTTCGGTCATCGCCTCGCCGGCGAGCGGGGCGAGGAATCGGTGCTGCTGGCCGGGCAGGCCATCCGCAGCGTCGCTCTGGGCGTGGTGGTGACCGCACTGGTTCAGTCGGTGCTCGGCGGCATCGGCATTGCGATCGCCGGGGTTCCGGTCGCCGCGGTGCTGACGGCGGCGATGTTCATGCTGTGCATCGCCCAGATCGGCCCGGCGCCGGTGCTGATCCCGGTGGTGATCTGGCTCTATTGGAGCGGCAGCACCGGCTGGGGCACCTTTCTGCTGATCTGGTCTGCGGTCGTTCTCAGCCTCGACAACATCGTGCGCCCGCTGTTGATCCGAAAGGGGGCGCACGTGCCGCTGCTGGTGCTGTTCGCCGGCGTGATCGGCGGCCTGATCGCCTTTGGCCTGGTCGGCATCTTTCTCGGCCCGGTCGTGCTTGCGGTCGCGTATACGCTGCTGCTGTCCTGGATGGCCGAGAACCCGGACAAGTCGGCTGCGGAGTGAGCCCGTCGCGGCGGGCTTGCGCGCGCGGCCGGCAAAATCGCATACAGGCGCCGCCATTGATTCCGGCCAGCTGCGCTGGTCTTGCGAGCATCGGGGGGAACACGATGACTTGGCGATTGCCCGGGTTTTGCCTGTTGTTGCTGCTGCTGCCGCCGGCGCTCGCCGCGGCGCCGCAGGCGAACGCCCAGACGGCTCCGGCCCCAGCATCGGCTCCGGCCGGCCCGCCCGGTGCTTCGCTGCCGCGCTACCTCGTCTATTTCAACGAATTCAGCGCCTACCTGTCGCCGCGGTCGAAGGCGATCATCGCCCGGGTGGCCAAACAGGCGCAGCGCGAGGGCGTCAAAAAGATCATCGTCCAGGCGCGGGCCAGCGCCACCGGAACGGTTGTGACCAACAAATATCTGGCGATGACGCGCGCCTCGATCGTAGCCGATGAGCTGGCGAGCGACGGCGTTTCGCCGGCGACGATCGAACAGGAGCCGATCGGCCAGACCGGATCGGGCGATCCGTCGGTCTTCAACCGGCGCGTCGACATCGTCCTCACGCGCTGAGCGGCGAGGAACCGATCGCGGCGCTGCGACTACCAATCGATCGTCAATGCGCCTTCCCGCATCGAAAAGCCTTTCAGCCGGTCGAGAAAGCTCATCCCGAGTACCGACTGACCCAGATGTTCGATCACCGCGGCCTGCACGTTGCCGAGCGAAAGTTGTGCGATGCGGATCTCTCGCAGCAGCAACGGCGCGGCCTGGGCCGGGCCGTTTCCGGTTTCTACGGTTCGATCGAACACCAGCTCGCTTTGGCTGATTCCGATGGTGCGCGCATCCTGTTGGGTCAGAAAGACCAGGCTCGCCCCGGTGTCGACGAGCAGCCGAATCGGCGTGCCGTTGACCTCGGCCGTTATCAGGAAATGACCTCGCGGGTCGGCGCGATAGACCAGACTATGGGTGGTCGAGGGCCGCAGGATCGTTGGAGCCGGGACGCTGCCGCCCGCCGCGGCATGCGCCGAAGGCGGCGGCGTGGGGCCGTGCGAGTTGGCGCCGCCCGTCGCGCCGGCGGAGGCTGGTGCGGCTCGCAGGTTCCAGAAAATCCAGCCATAGGTGTTTCCGTCGGCGTAACGCACCTGGCACAAGGCGCTGCCGGTCGAGACGATGGTGCCGATCTTCCCTTCCGTGTCGATCACCCGTTGGCCGGCGATGCATCCGGTCAGCGCTTGCGCCGAACTCGGCAGCGGGACAACAAGGCAGGCAAACGCCGCAACCAACCCCGCCACGCGCAGCTTCGTGTGGGCGGGCCGGATCACAGCGGCGGGCGGAACAGTTCGGGTGGGCGCCGCAGGACCGTCTGCCGACCGCGTTTGAAAACGGCAAGCGGCGGGCGGATTTCGGCGATCGCCTGCTCCGGGGTTTGCGCGTCGATGACGACGATATCGGCCGGATTGCCGATCGCGAGGCCGTAATCGGCGAGATTGAGCAGCCGGGCCGAGCGTTCGGTAAGCATCGCAAAGCATTCGCGCAACTGCTCGGCGCGGCCGATCTGCAGCACGTTGGCGTGCAGGTTCGCCATCCGGATCAGAGAGCAATCGCCGTAGGGGGTGACCGGGTTCAGCACGTTGTTGGTCGACAGCGAGCAATTGACCCCGTGTTCGACCAGGAAATTGGCGTCGGCAACGCCGCGCCGAATATTGTGGTCCTGGTCGCGACCCATCACGAACAGATCGGTCAACGGCAATACGGTGACGGCGACCCCGGCATCGGCCATATGGCGGGCCGTCGCCGCCAGCAGGTCCCGCGGCATCGTCGACAATTTGGCCATATGGCCGACCGTGACCCGGCCGCCGCGCCCGAATTGCTCGGTCAACTCGCAGACGAGCGGGATGTCCATCGCCGCCGGGTTGTTGCCGACATCCAGGTGAATATCGATATCGACATCGAAGTCTCGGGCCAGTTCGAAGATCCGCCGGATCTGCCCGGACGGGTCGATGTCGTAGCGCGGCGCGCCGCCGATCGCCGTGGCGCCGCGCCGCAACGCCGCGATCAGCAATTCCTCGGTGCCGGGATAATCGGTCAACCCGTCCTGGGCAAAGACGCAGATCTCGATGTCGATCGCCCAGCGATAATCGGCGATCAGCGACTGCACCCCGTCGAAGCCGCGCATGCCGATCGCCGGATCGACCTCGACCTGGGTCCGCATCCGGGTGGCGCCGTTGACGATGCAGTCTTCGAGGGTCTGCGCCGCCCGCCGCCGCACATCCTCGACCGTCAACTCGTGCTTGATCGCCGCCACTTGCCGCATCGGATTGATCTGCCGGCCGGTTTCCGGCCGGATGCGGTCGATCAGCCGCGACTTGTCGAGATGGATGTGGGTCTCGATCAGACCGGCGCAGGCGAGCCGCCCCTGCCCGTCATAGCGTCGCGCCGCGTCGCCGAGGCCATGCCCGATCGCCGCGATCTTGCCGTCGGCGACGGCGATATCCACCAGCTCTGCCGGCCGATCGGCGAGCCTGACATCAGCGACGATCAGATCCATGCCGCGTCCTCCGTCGGCGTGCCGGCTGAGTATAGCGCGCGCGCAGCTCAGAGTATCGGATCTATCCCGGCGGGCCGGACGGTCGGTCGTGGGACTTGTAAGCGGGGACAGCCTCCGAGATGGTCGATCAGGCTTGACGCGGCGCCGGCGGCGGGGTTGATCGTCGCGGCGCGCCGGCCTGCCGCGGGCCGCAAAGGAGGCCGGATGACAACCCGCATCGCGCTCATTCACGCCGTCGCCGTCGCCATCGCACCGGTCGAGGCGGCGTTCCGCGAATTATGGCCGCAGGCAGAATGCGGCAACATCCTCGACAATTCGCTGAGCGTCGACCGCGAGCGCGACGGAGTTCTGACCGCGGCGATGACGGCCCGCATCCTGGCCTTGGCGGATTATGCGGCGAGCACCGGCGCGGCCGGCATTCTGTTTACCTGCTCGGCCTTTGGGGAGGCGATCGAGGCCGCCGCGGAGCGGGCGTCGATGCCGGTGCTGAAGCCGAACGAGGCGATGTTCGAAGCGGCGCTTTCGGCCGGCCGGCGGATCGGCATGCTGGCGACCTTCGCGCCGAGCGTGCGATCGATGGAGGACGAATTTCGGCAGATGGCCGAACTGCGTCGATCGCCGGCGACGATCGCGACCTATTGCGTGCCGGGGGCGATGGCGGCGCTGAAGGCCGGCGATACGGCCACCCATAACGGGCTGGTCGCCGCGGCGGCGCCGCGTTTCGGCGATTGCGATGCGGTATTGCTGGCGCATTTTTCGACGTCGCGGGCAGCCGAGGCGGTCGGCGCGGCGCTCGGCCGGCCGGTCCTGACCAGCCCCGGCAGCGCGGTCGCCAAGCTGAAGACGCTGCTCGCCGGCGCCTGACGCCCCGTCGGTGCGGGCAGATCGTCAGCGGGTCGACAGATAGATCAAAATCGCCGCCGCGGCCGCGACGTTGAGCGACTGCACCCGGCCGCTGTCGGGAATCGCGATGACCTCGTCGCAGGCGGCGAGCGTTGCCGCGTCGAGCCCGTGCTCCTCGTTGCCGAGGAGCAATGCCGGCGGGCAGGTCGATCGCGGCAGGTCCGGCAGGGCGCCGCGTCCGGGTGCGGTGCCGATGATCCGGTAGGCCGGCCGCAACGCGTAGAGCGCCGCCGGCACCGCCGCCCGGTACACGTTCAGATACTCGAACCCCCCTTCGGCCACCCGATAGCTCGCATCCGACGGCAATGCCTGGTCGGCACGCTCGGCGAGCACGATCCGCTCGATCCCGAAGAACGCGGCGGTGCGAACGATGGCGCCGAGATTGTGCGGATTGCCGATGCCGTCGAGCACCAGCAGCGGCTTGCCGTCCCGTGCCCAGGCCGGGGCCGACCTGTGGTCGAGGGCGAGCGGCGGGCGCGGCCGCGCGATCGCCACGACGCCGCCATGAAGCACGGTGCCGGCGAGACGCGCAAGCTCGGCCGCGCCGGCCTGGCGATAGGGTCGGCGGGTGCCGGCGAGCGTCTCGCACCAGGCGCCGAACTCGCCGCCGAGCCGCGGGTCGAAAAACAGCCTTTCGACCCGGTCCGGATCGCGCTCGAACAACGCCGCGACGGCAGCGCGCCCGCAGATCCGCAGCAATTTTCGCTGGTGCGGCCGCCGCGGCGACGCGGCCGACGCGTCATTGCGCGTGTGGGACGGCATCGACTGGAGCGTAGAGCGCCGCGGCATCGCGGGCGAGCGCGGCGCGCGAATCCGGATGCATATACATCATGTGGCCGCCGGCATAGACGCGCAGCCGGACCTGGGCGCGCACCGGGTCGGGCAGTTCGAGCTGGTCGACGAGCCAGCGCGAGGCGAGATAGGGCGTCACCAGATCGTCGCGGCCGTTGACGATCAGCACCCGGGTGTTCGGATGTTCGAGCAAAGCAGCTTCGAGCGCCGTCATCGGCCACCCGGACCGACCCTGCCGGTACGCGCCGCGCCAGTCCCATTCGCGCGAAACGTCGGGGTCGAGCACCCGATAGCGTTCTTCGGTACGATAGCCGAGCGCCTCGGCCGAGTAGATGTTGAAGGCGGCGCCAAAGGCGGCGGCGGCCGGCCGCAACAGCGGGTCGCCGGCCTCGTCATGATCTTCGTCGCCGGGTGCCGGCCGGGCGATCGTACCGTCGTAGCGGCTGACCAGTTCCCCCTCGGTCCGGCGGATCTCGCGGACGAATACGGGAGCCGGGACGCGCCCGCGATAACGGCGGACGATGTCCTCGCCGAGGCCGGTCATGTCGGCGACCCGGCGGATGAACGGATCGCCGGCCGGCGGCCGGCCCTTGAGGCCGGCAAGGCCGGTCAAATAGCCGGTGAGGGCAAAGCGCTCGACTGCGGCGATGTCGTCGCCCGGCGGCGCCGGGCGCCAGACGGCCGCGATGGTGGCGTAAGACGGCAGAAAGAACGCCGACGCCAGCAGATCGCGCGCACCAGGGTGCAATGCCGAGAGATCGAGCGCCGGCGAGATCAGCACCAGCCCGCTGACCGTCACGTCGGCATCGCGCGGCAATGCCTGCGCCAGGGCGGCGGCGCGAAACCCGCCGTAACTCTCGCCGACGAGGTAGACCGGAGCGTTCCAGCGCTGATGCCGGGTCAGCCACAAGCGGACCACGCCGCCGAGCGACGCGAGGTCGGCGGAGACATTCCAGAATTGCCGATCGGGATTGTCCTCCTTGCCGAAACCGCGGCTGAAGCCGGTGCCGACCGGGTCGACAAACACAAGATCGGTGAAACTCAGCCAGGTCGAGGGGTTATCGATCAGCCGAACCGGCGGGTCCGGCGCCGCCCCGTTCGCGGGCGTTTCCAGGACCCGCGGCCCGAGCGCGCCGAGATGCAGAAACACCGAGGCAGCGCCGGGGCCGCCGTTGAAGACAAAGCTGACCGGGCGCGCCTTCGACGCCGCGCCGTCGACAACATAGGCGATCGTCCAGATCGAAGCCGTCTGCTCCCCCTTGGCGTTGCTCAGCGGCAGCGTCTCGGCGATCGCTTCATAGTCGAGACGGTGATCGCCGGCTGCGATCGTGTGGCGCGTCGCCACCCGCGCCGGCAGTGCGGCGGCGTGGCTTTCGGCCGCGCGAGCGCCGGGATCGGAAACCAGCAGCAGAGCGACGCAAACGGATGCTGCAATTCCAGCCGTCGCTCGTCTTCGAGAGCATCTCGACATCGGGTCTCCGCCGGCGCCCCGGGATCGCAGAAATTCGGTTTCCAGGTTACATACGCCTGCGCGGGGTGAATACTCCAGCCGGCGGCAAAATTGCCGAGGTTCGATTTCTGGAGGCGAAGTCCTATGGCGGATAAGGCACGCGTTGCGCTGATCACCGGCTGCGGCAAGCCGGTCGGCATCGGCCACTCGACGGCGCGCGCGCTCGCCGCGGCCGGCATGACCGTCGTCGTTGCCGACGTCGTCGCCGCGGGTGTGGCCAACGAGCACAACGTCCAAGGCGATGCCGACGCCTCGTGGGGCGGCGTGGAGAGCCTCGCGGCGGAGATCGCGGCGAATGGCGGCACCGCCTCGGCGACGCTCGGCGATGTCAGCGTCGAGGCCGATGCCGCCCGGATGGTCGCCGAGGTGCTGGCGCGCTACGGGCGGCTCGATGTTCTGGTCAACAATGCCGGGGCGCCGCAGGGCGCCGATCGCAACGAGATCGAGAATGTGCCGCTCGACGCATGGGAGCGCACGATGGGGGTCAATGCCCGCGGCTGCTTTCTGATGTCCCGCGCCGCGGTGCCGGCGATGCGCAAGGCGCGCTGGGGGCGCATCGTCAGCGTATCGTCGAAGGCGGCGTTCCGCCCGGGGCGCAACCGAGCGACCTATGCCGCCTCGAAGGCGGCGATCGTCGGCTTTACCAAATCGCTCGCCTTCGATCTGGCCCCGCACGGGATCACCGTCAATGCGGTCTGCCCCGGTCCGATCCGCACCTCGCGCGCAGTCAGCACCAATCGGCGCGAATACGGCGACGACCTGGAGATCGGTTTTGCCGAGCGTTCGAAGGCAATCCCGGTCGGCCGCTTCGGCACCCCCGACGAGGTGGCGGCGATGATCGCGTTTCTCGCCTCCGACCAGGCCGCCTTCGTCACCGGGCAGGCGATCGGCATCGACGGCGGCTGGTAAGCCGGCATGGAATGGCGGCCGATCACGGAGATATGATCCCCGTCGCCGGAATGCGGCTCGGGCATGGCCGTTGATGGAGTCGTTTACCGGAACATCTTTTCGGGATCGGCCGGGGATCGCTCCTTAGCCGGTGCGGTTGCACCGGCCGAGCGAAAGGTACGAACGATGAGATCGGCGGCTGCGATCGTTCTCGGCGCGGTGCTGGCGGTGGCGGTGGCTGGGGCGCAGGCCGGCGCCGAGCTGGTGACCGTGCCGCCGCCTCAGGCGCAGCCGGCGCCGCCGGCGGCGACGAACTTCAAGGTCGAACAGCTCGATCAGCTGATGGCGCCGATCGCGCTCTACCCGGACGCGCTGTTGGCGCAGATCCTGGCCGCGTCGACCTATCCGCTCGAAATCGTCATGGCGGCGCGGTGGGCGGCCGACCCGAACAACGCCGCCCTCACGGGCGAGGCGCTGGCCCAGGCGTTGCAGGCGCAGTCCTGGGACCCGAGCGTCAAATCGCTGGTGCCGTTCGCCGGCGTCCTGAAGATGCTGTCGGATCGGATCGAGTGGACGAAAACGCTCGGCGACGCCTTCCTGGCGCAGCCGCAGGATTGCTTCGCCTCGATCCAGCGGTTGCGCCAGCTGGCGCAGTCCGCCGGCAAGCTCGCCTCGATCCCGGGGCAGGACGTGACGGCGCAGGGGCCGGATATTGCGCTCGCACCCGCCAATCCGGACATCGTCTACGTGCCGGTCTACGATCCCGCCGACGTCTACGGCGGCTGGCCCTATCCCGCCTACCCTCCCGATTATTGGGCGGGGCCGCTGGGCTTTGGATTAGGGTTCGGGTCGGTCGTGGTGATCGTCAACAGAAAGCTGTGGGGTTGGTGCAACCCGAATTGGCGACACGGCACGATCGCGGTCAATGCCGACCGGTTCAACCGTATCAACGTGCATCATCCGGCGATCGGCTTGCCGATATGGCGGCACGACCCGGCGCATCGCGACGGAGTTCCCTATCCGACCGCCGCAACCCGCCAGGAATTCGGGCGGCAGCCGACCGGCGCCGCGGCGCCGGCAATTCTTCGCGTCCTCCAGACGGGGACCGGCGCCGACGCCGCCCCGGCGACAACCGTGCTGCACGGCAATACCGCCGCTGCAATGCCGCGGGCGGTTTTCGCCGCGGCCCGCCCGATGGCGGGCCACGCCGCAACATCGCTCCCCACGCCGCGGTGCGCGCCGAGGCGAGCCGGCGGCTGACGCCGCGTTCCCTCGGCATGCCCCCTGCCGCCGGGGCCCGCCTCTACCCGGGACATTGACAACGATCGATGCCGAGATCCGGCTATTCTTGTCCCTTTACCGAAAGCGGCGCAAAACCGGTCGGCGATGACCGATCTTGAAACCCTCGATGCCGCCGCAGCACTCGTCCGCAGCGTGGTCGCGCCGACGCCGCAATATTGTTGGCCGCTGTTGTCGCGGCGGGTCGGCGCCGAGCTGTGGGTCAAGCACGAGAACCACACCCCGATCGGCGCGTTCAAGCTGCGCGGCGGGGTGGTCTATCTCGACGAGATCCGGCGATCGGCGCCGCAGATCGGCGGCGTGGTGACGGCGACCCGCGGCAATCACGGGCAGAGCATCGCCTATGCCGCCACCCGGCTCGGCCTCGCCGCGACGATCGTCGTGCCGCACGGCAACAGCGTCGAAAAGAACCGGGCGATGGCGGCGTTCGGCGCTCGCCTGGTCGAGGAGGGGCATGACTTCCAGGCGGCGTACGAGCACGCCGTCGGCCTGGCCGCGCGCGACAATCTGCACCTCGTGCGCTCGTGGGACCCGCTCCTGGTGCGCGGGGTCGCGAGCTATGGGTTGGAACTGTTCCGCGCGGTGCCCGATCTCGATGTCGTTTACGTGCCGATCGGGCTCGGCAGCGGCATCTGCGGGGTCATCGCGGCGCGCGAGGCGCTGGGCCTGACCAGCGAGATCGTCGGCGTCGTCGCCGACGCCGCCCCGGCCTACGCGCTGTCGCTGGCCGCCGGCCGGCCGGTCAGCACCAACTCGGCCGACACGATCGCCGACGGCCTCGCCGTCCGAGTGCCCGACGCGGCCGCGCTCGAGACGATCGGCCGGGGTGCGGCGCGCATCGTCAGCGTGTCCGAGGCCGAGATCCGCCGGGCGATGCGCATCCTCTACACCGATACGCACAATCTCGCCGAGGGCGCCGGCGCCGCCGCCTTTGCCGCCGCCCTGCAGGAGCGCGACCGCGTGCGCGGCAAGCGGGTCGCGGTGATCCAGACCGGCGGCAATGTCGACCGTACCCTATTCGCCCAGGTGTTGGCCGAGACGGACGCGGATTGAGCGTCCGCGAAACCGGCGGCGTGTTGGGCGGGCGCCCGCCATCCGCGCGTCCCCCCTTTCCCCGGTGGGTCGCAGAAGCCGTCGGAGGGGCGTCGCTACACGGTCGGGCGGATGTTCTGGTTGAGGCGGAACAGGTTGGTCGGGTCGTATTTGTTCTTCAGCGCGACGAGCCGTCCATAGCTGCTGCTGTTGCTGTAGGCCGCCCGGATCCGCGCGCCCTCTTCGGCGTCGAGATGGTTGACGTAGACCGCACCGGTGGCGAACGGCTCGACCGCGGTCCAGAACTCGCGCGTCCACTGAATGTGCCGGGCGGATTCGGCCGGATCGTCCCATTGCGAGATCACATCGTAATCCCACTGGTCGTCGCGCAGCCCAAAGGCGGTCGCGTCCGGGTCGACCCGGGTCGCGGCGCCGTGGACATGAAAGAACCCGACCATCGACATCGGCGACGGCAATGTCGCCGCCCGATCGACCAGGACCTCCAGCGCGTCGTCGCCGAGCTCCTTCAGAAAGCTCGATTTCCAGTAGCGCTGCACCCCGCCATAGGGAAAGGCGGCGTCGAACAGCATGTTCAACTGCACGTAGGACATCGGCGCGATCGTGTCGACCAGCGGCATGCCGAACTTCCGCAGCGGGGCCACCAGCTTTTCGCCGGCGTCGAGATCGCCGATATAGCCGACGACGACGGCGACGACCGGGTCGCCCTCGTGCGAGGTCATCATCGCGGCAAACGCGGTCAGCTCGTCCGGAGCGGAGCGCGCATACTCGCGGTAAAAGCGCAGGACTTCGCGCGCTTTGGCCAGCGGGTGCAATACCATGCCGGCCAATACCGGACCGACCGGATGGAGCCGGTACTCGAACGAGGTGACGACCCCGAAATTGCCGCCGCCGCCGCGCAGGCCCCAGAACAATTCCGGGTGCTGCTCGGCGCTCGCCGTCAGCAGTTTGCCGTCGGCGGTGACGATGTCGGCCGAGACGAGGTTGTCGCAGCTGAGCCCGTGCTTGCCCATCAGCCAGCCGAGGCCGCCGCCCAGGGTCAGCCCGGCGATGCCGGTGGTCGAGACCACCCCGCCGGTGCTGGCGAGACCGAAGGCCTGGGTCTCGCGGTTGTACTCGCCCCAGGTCAGGCCGGCCTCGGCGCGCGCCCGGTGCCCGGCCGGATCGACCCGCACGCCCTTCATCGGCGACAAATCGAGCATCAGTCCGCGCTCGCAGACGGCGTTGCCGGTGATGTTGTGGCCGCCGCCGCGGACCGACAGCAGCAGATCGTGGTCGCGGGCGAAATTCACCGCGGCGACGACATCGGCCGCCCCGACGCACCGCGCGATCAAGGCCGGGCGCTTGTCGATCATCCCGTTCCAGACTTTGCGGGACGCATCGTATCCCGGTTCACCGGGTCGCAGCAGCTCCCCGCGAAACCCCGCCGCGAACGCATCGAGAGCCGCCCCCTCGACCACCCGCTCCGCGCCGGTTTTGGTGACTGCTATGCAATCCGCCATATTCCTCCTCCCGGTGCCATGTCCAGCATCCTTCGTGGTGCCGCCGACGAGCAGATTGGCGCGTCCCGCCGCCCGCGTCGAGAGCGACGCTTTGCGGCATCCGAATCGCGTCTATTACGGGAATAACTCCAACCCGGTCGCCGAACTCGGGGCCGCGAAAGAGGCCATGATTTCACGCGCCCGCTCGGCGACGATGTCGCATGCTCCGAGGCGCGGGCTGAGCGAGGATAGGGGCTCTTGCCCCATCATCACCGCGAAAGCGGCACCGATGATCCGCGAGCGCGCTTGCTCGCACTCTGTCCGGCACCGCCCACCAAGGGATCGCGGGTCAGCAATGCTCGATAATATCGGCGAGGAGATCGGCGGCATGGCAGCATTCCTCGCGGCCGACGTCGAGATGGGTGACAGCGCGCACGGTGCGCACGCCAAAGACCGAGACCAGAACCCCGGCTTCGGCGGCCCCCGCGACGATCGCCGCCGCGTCCGGCATGCCCTCGGCCATGTGAAAGATCACGATGTTGGTCTGGACGGTCGCCAGGTCGAGTTCGACCCCGCGCAAACCGGCCAGCTTTTCGGCCAGCAGCCGGGCATTAACATGGTCCTCGGCCAGCCGGTCGAGATGATGGTCGAGCGCCCACAGCCCGGCCGCTGCCAGGATGCCGGCCTGACGCATCGCCCCGCCGAACATGCGTCGGGCGCGGTGGGCGCGCGCGATATACGCATGGCGGCCGGCGAGCACGCTGCCGACCGGACACCCGAGCCCTTTCGACATGGCCACCGAGACCAGGTCGAACGGGGCCGCGAGATCGGCGAGCCTGCGGCCAGAAGCTGCCGCGGCGTTGAACAGCCGGGCGCCGTCGAGATAGCTGGCGATGCCGAGTTCATGCGCTGCGGCGCCGATCGCCTCGGCCTGGTCTTGCGGGAAGACGACCCCGCCGCCGCGATTATGGGTGTTCTCGACCGCGACCAAACCCGTCGGCGGGAAGACGATATGCCCGGGCGGTTTGTAGGCGGCCCGCAGATCGGCAGCGGTGAACAGGCCGCCCCGGCCCGCGACCGCGAACTGCACGCCGGAATTCGCCGCGCCGGCGCCCGATTCATGCCAGACGATATGCGCCTCGTCGCCGAGCACTACCTCGTCGCCCGGCCGGGTCAGGATCTTCAGGGCGATCTGGTTCGCCATCGTACCGCTCGGCACGAACAGCGCGGCCTCCTTGCCGAGCAGGCCAGCGATCCGCTGCTGCAGCAGATTGACCGACGGGTCCTCGCCATACTGGTCGTCGCCGACCGGCGCCGCAGCCATCGCCTGCCGCATGCCGGCGGCCGGCAGGGTCACAGTGTCCGAGCGAAGGTCGATACTCCCCATCGAGAAACCTCAGCCTGTGGATATTCGCATCGTCCGCACCGATCGGGCGGTTGCGCGAAAAGGTGATATTGACCATCCGGTCGCGATCAACCACGGTCCCGCCGATCCGATCGGAGATTGCTTTTGAAACTTTACACCTACTACCGCTCGCAAGCGAGTTTTCGCGTCCGCATCGCCTTGAACCTCAAGGGGCTGGCGCATGATGACACGTTTCTGCACCTCGAACGCGGCGACCAGCTCGCCGCCGATTACCGGGCGATCAACCCGCAGATGGTAGTGCCGACCTTGATCGACGGCGGGGTCAAGCTGTTCCAGTCGCTGGCGATTCTGGAGTATCTCGAAGAGCGCTACCCGGAGCCGCCGTTGCTGCCGGCCGACACGGCATCGCGCGCCTGGGTGCGCGGGATGGCGCTGATCAATGCCGCCGATTCGCATCCGCTGATCGTGCCGCGCATCCGGCACTATCTGAGCGACTATCTGAAGCTCAGCGACGCGCAACGAGCGGGCTGGATCCAGCATTGGCTGACCGCCGGGCTGGCGGCGATCGAGGCATTGCTCGCCGAGCACCCGGCCAGCGGGGCGTTCTGCCATGGCGCGCTCCCGACTATCGCCGACATCTGCCTGGTGACGCAGGTCACCCCGGCCAAAACCTTCGACTGCCCGCTCGACCCTTATCCGCGGGTCATGCGAATTTACGACAACTGCATGGCGATGCCGTCCTTCGCCGAGGCGCATCCCTCGAAACAGCCCGACGCCGAGTGACCGCATCGGCGAAAGCGGCCGCCTCGGCCGGGATCGGAACGGAGCGCCGGCCCGTTCGGCCGGCATGGTCGTCGAGCCGGGCCGAGCGCAGAGTTGATCTGGTCGTGCTGGCAGTCGGACTGCTGCTTGCCTCGGCCGGTGCAATTGCCTTGCTCGAGACGGCTTTTGCCGCGCCGCGCGCGGCGCCGATCGTCGCCGCAATCGCGATCTACGCCGCGATATTGCCGGTAATGTTCGGCTGCGCACTGTGCTACGCGGCGGCGTTCGACACGCCGCGACGGGGGCTGCTGCGCCGGCTCGACCATGCCGCGATCTTTGCGATGATCGCCGCCACCGCCACCCCGTTCGCGATCGGCGGAGGCGGCGGCGGTTACGGCCCCGCCGCGACGGTCTGGCTCGCCGCCGCCGCGGGCATCTTCGTCAAGCTGCGCTATCCGATCGGGCGTGTCCATCATTCCGCCGCGATCTACATCGCGCTGGGCTGGGCCGCGATGGTCGCGGTCGGCCCGGGCATCGCCTCGCGCCCGGTATTGAGCCTGATCATGCTGGGTGGCGCCTTCTACACGATCGGGATCGTGTTCTTCCTGTGGCGCCGGCTGCCGTTTCACCGAGCGATCTGGCACGGCTTCGTCGCGGCCGGGGCCGCCTCCCACTACCTGGCGGTGGTCGCGCTGGTGCGGTAGCCGCGTCGGCGCCGATGCGGCCGGTCGACGGCGGCAGCACCGGGATGCGGCGGCGGCCGTTGTGGTTCTTCGACGGCACCCCGACCAGCAATGACTGCAACATCTCGCAATCAACCGGATCCGCGGCCCGCTGGTCTCGCAGCGCCCAACACCATGTGATGTTCGCGGTCGAGCGCGGCTACGACGCCGAAGCACAGTCATCGGCATGGAACTCGAGGAGATCGACATCGCCGTCTGTTCCCGACCGCCGGCCTGTCGTTCTCGCGCGCGACGACATGGACCCCTCTCAATGCGATCTGCCGCGCCTACAATGACTGGCTGCACGAATTCATCCAGCACAGCCCCGACCAGTTGAAAGATGGCGGCGATGCTGCCGATCCATGACGTCAACCTCGCCTGTACCGAATTGCACCGCTGCGTCACCGAGTACGGCGCGGTCGGCGCCTTTGTCCGGCCCAACTACGTCAATGGCCGCTATTGGCACTCGAATTACTGGGACCCGCTTTTACGGCATGCTGCAGGAGATGCAGATCCCGTTGTGCTTTCACGAGGGCACCGGATCGTATATTCGACGATCGAGCCGCGGTTGGGCGAAAACCGCTTCATGCGCCATGTCGCCAGCCACTCGACCGAGATGCAATTGGCGCTGATCGCGCTGATGCTGGGCGGCATCTTCGAGTTCTACCCGCGCCTCAAAGTGGCCCTCGAGGCGCAGAGCCGGTGGGTGCCGGGCCCGTTGGGCCGGATCGAATGGGATCGGCGCCAGCACCACGATTCGGACGCGCCCTATCTGAAACTGTCGCCGTTCGAATATTGGCACCGCAACTGCTTCTCGGCGATCGAGAGCGGCTAGCGCGAGGTCGGCGCCATCGTCGAATTGCTCGGCGGCGCCGACAATATCTGCGTGTCGAGCGATTTCCCGCATTTCGATTCGAGCTTCCCCGACGTCTCGAAGAGGGTGCTGACCAATCCGAGCATCACCCCCGAGATCGGCGGCAAGATCCTCGGCGGCGGCGCCCGCCTCTACGGCTTTGCCGAGGACGATTTCGCCAAGGCCGCAGCCGCCGCCAAACGGCGCGATAACGTGACGGCGGGCCGGGCCTAGGTCCAGCTGGGTCGATCGATTTGCCGGACGACCGGCTGATCCGTCTGCTTGCCGCCGTCGCTGTGCTGCTGTTTGTCGGCGTCGCCATACTGCCGCGGACGAAGCGCGGATACGGGCTGACAAAATGGGCACGATGGGGTGCGGCGGCGATATTTGCCGCAGCCTTTTTCTATACGCTGTCGTTGACCGTGCTGTGGGCAGTCGGCCGGCATCCGTAGCCGATCGTCGCCGCCGGCGAACTTCGAGATTGCGCCGACCGAAGACCTGGGGCGTGCTAAACTGCCGCGAGAAATCCGGCAAGGAGGCTCGCGATGCGGTGCGGATTGTTCAGACTGGCGCCCGTTGCATTGATCAGCATCATGTTCTTCTCGGCCGCGGCGCCGGTAGCGGCGCAGACCGTCAAGATCGGGTTGATCAACAGCTTTACCGGCTTTGTCGCTCAGCCCGCCGACCAGGGTTGGAAAGGCAGCGATCTCTATGTCAAGGAGCACGAGAAAGACCTGCCGCCCGGCGTCAAGATCGAGATCCTGAAGCGCGACGACACCTCCAACCCGGAGGTCGGCAAGCGGCTGGCGCAGGAGTTGATCACCCGCGACCATGTGCAGCTGCTGACTGGCGTCGTCCTGTCGCCGGTCGCCACCGCGGTGGCGCCGATGACCGCGCAGGCGAAGGTGCCGCTGGTGCTCAGCTACGCCGCCGCCGGCGTCTCGATACCGCGGATCTCGCCCTATGTGGTGCGGGTCACCTTTACCCTGTGGCAGGTATCCTACCCGATCGGCAAATGGGCGGCGGAGCAGGGCTGGAAGACCGGGTACACCGCGGTCACCGACTTCATCGCCGGCCATGACGCCGAGGCGGCCTTTACCAAGGCCTTCACCGATGGCGGCGGCAAGATCGTCGGCGCCGACCGGTTTCCGCTGGCCAATCCCGACTTTGCACCGTTCGTGCACCGCATCAAGGACGCCAAGCCCCAAGTCGCCTTCATCTTCGTGCCGGCCGGCACCCAGGCTACGGCGATGATCCGGGCGATCAGCGAGGTCGGCCTGCGCGAGGCCGGGATCAAGATCGCCGCACCCCAGGATCTGCTGCCGGACGAGGAATTGCCGAATATGGGCGATATACCGCTCGGCCTGATTACCTCCGGCACTTATTCGGTCGCGGGCAAGCGGCCGGCCAACGAGGCCTTTCTGGCGGCGTGGAAGCGCGCCTACGGCGACAAATCCATCCCCGATTTCTTCTCGGTCGACGGCTGGGACGGGATGGCTATGATCTTCGACCTGGTCAAGGCGACCAAGGGCAAGTTTACCGCCGACGAGGCGATGGCGTTCTTTTCCCATTGGAAGGACCCGGACAGCCCGCGCGGGCCGATCGCGATCGATCCTAAGACACGCGACGTCATTCAGAACATCTATATCCGGCGTGTCGAGAAGGTGGGCGGCAAGCTCGCCAATGTCGAGATCGCGACGATCCCGATGGTCAAGGACCCGTGGAAAGAGCTCAATCCGCCGAAATAATCTCTGTCGAGCGGGCTTGCGGCGATGCACGATGTTTTCTCGGTTGCGGTAGACATCGCATTCAACGGCCTCGCCTACGCGATGGTGCTCTATCTGATCTCGGTCGGCCTGTCGGTGACGATGGGGCTGATGGGGTTCGTCAATCTGGCGCACGGCGTCTTCGCCATGGCCGGCGGCTATGTAGCGACCAGCCTGATGAAGCACCAGGGCGCGCCGTTTCCGCTGGCATTGCTTGGCGCTGCGGCGGCGGTGGTGGCGGCGAGCATCCCGGTCGAGCGCCTATTGTATCGGCGGTTCTACGGCGGCGACGAACTCGACCAGGTGCTGTTGACGATCGGGCTCGCCTTCATGTCGGTGGCCGGGGCGACCTATCTATGGGGGCCGCTGCAGCAGCCGTTGCAGCCGCCGGCATGGCTCAGCGGCCGGGTCGATCTGGGTTTCCGCAGCTTTCCCGCCTACCGCAGCTTTTTGATTCTGTGCGGCGCAGCACTGGTGACGGCGCTGTGGCTTGCGGTCGAGCGCACCCGCTTCGGCGCCCGAGTGCGCGCCGCCGTCGACAATCTGCGGATGGCCCAGGCGGTCGGCATCGACACCTCGCGACTGTTCATGGCGACCTTCGCTCTCGGCAGCGGGCTCGCCGGCTTGGGCGGTGCGCTGGGGGCCGACCTGTTGTCGGTCAATCCGGGCTATGCATTGCAGAACCTGATATATTTCCTAATCGTCGTCGCGGTCGGCGGGCTCGGCAATATCCGCGGACCGTTTTTTGCCGCGGTCCTGCTCGGCGTCTGCGATACCGCCTCAAAGTTCCTGGCGCCGCAATTCGGGGCCTTCTTCATCTATGCTCTGACGCTGGCAATACTGTTGTGGCGGCCGCGCGGCCTGTTCGGACGGGCGTGATGGCCGATCGCGGCGCAGTCGGCAGTTTTGCCCGGCGCCACCATATCTCGCTGCTCGAATTGGCGCCGTGGCTGATCGCGGTCGCGGCCTATTTCGCCTTCCCCTCCTATCTGCCGCTCGGCGCCCAGATCCTGGCGACGATCCTGTTCGCGCTCTCGGCCGATTTGGTGCTCGGCTACGCCGGGATCGTCACGCTGGGCCAAGCCGCGTTTTTCGGCGCCGGCGCCTACGCCGCAGGACTCCTCGCCGCCCATGGCTGGGGCGAGCCGATCACCGGTCTTTTGGCCGGAGCGGCGGTGGCGGCGCTGATCGGGCTGTTGTCGGGCCTCGTCATCTTGCGCACGACCGGGCTGACCCTGCTGATGCTGACCCTGGTCGTCGCCTCGATGCTGTATGAGGCGGTCAACAAGGCGAGCTGGCTGACCGGCGGCGACGATGGGCTGCAAGGGATGCAGGTCTGGCCGATCTTCGGCCGTTACCCGTTCGATCTGTTCGGCCGGACCGCCTATTGCTATTGCCTGATC
>CAVPBN010000049.1:0-42963 GCA_963701815.1 uncultured Alphaproteobacteria bacterium | reverse complement strand
CGCGATCGACTCGACGGCGGCCAACACGCCGAGCAAGCCGAAGAAGACGCCGCCCGCACCCTGGAGATCGCGCGCCGCGGCTACCGGGTCATCCGCTTCTGGCACCATGACGTGATGCAAAATCTCGCCGGTGTGCTCGAAGTCATCCGCCGAGAATTGGAATGCCCTCTCCGCCCGCGGGCGGAGAGGGAGGGGACCCGTCGCTGAAGCGACGGGGAGGTGGGCGCTGTCGGTGCGCCGTAATCCCCACCTCTCCCCGGCCCTCTCCGCCCCAAAGGGGCAGAGAGGGAGATAGGGCCGGGGTCAGGCGGCGTTGCGGTCGAGCAGCTCGATATGGACGTTTTGCGGGCCGCGCAGAAAGGCGATGCGCACGCCGGGCCGGATGGTCTTTGGCTCCACGGTGAATTCGGCGCCCTTTTGCTTCAGTTCGGCGACGACCGCATCGATCCCGTCGACCCGCAGCCCGAGATGTTCGAGCCCGAGATAGGGCGGCTCGGGCGGCGGGGCGATGGCCTGCTCGTCGGGGACTTGGGCGATGAACACCGCGACGCCGCCGAGATTGAGGTCGAGGCGCGGCCGGCCGTCGGATTGCACCGAACGGATGATCTCGGCGCCGAACATCCGCTCGTACCAGCGGGCGGTCTCTTCGGCGTTGGGGCTGCGCAGATGGATGTGGTCATAAGTGAAAGCGGTCATCGCGTTGCTCCCTCGTTTGTCGCGAGGCGCAACTCTAGGCCGCGCCCGGACCCGGTTCCAGCCCGATCACTTGCCGCGCACCTTGGGGCGGCGCCGCTCTCGCCAGGCGTTATGGCTTTCCTTGGCGTCCTCGGTCATCGACAGGGCCATAAAGCGGTAAAGATCGATATAGGCGGCATCGGCGACATTGGGCATGTCGAGCCCGCGGTTCAGCGACTCCTTGGCGAGCCGCGACGCGAGCGGCGGCAGTTCGGCGAGGCGTTCGGCTATCTCGGTCGTTTGCGCGCGGAACTCGGCATGCGGGAAGAGCCACTGCGCGAGACCGAAGCGAAACGCCTCCTCGGCGTTCATCGGCCAGCCCATCGCCACCTTCATCGCCTGGCCCTTGCCGACCCAGCGGGCGAGACGGACGATGCCGCCGTGGTTCGGCAGGATGCCCAGCGCCACTTGCGGCAGCCGCCATTCGGCGCGGTCGGAGGCGACGATCAGATCGCAGCAATAGGTGACGATGCAGCCGATGCCGACGGCATAGCCGTTGACCGCGGCAATGGCCGGCTTCGGAAATTCGCTCAGCGCCTGGCCGGCGGTGCGGCGCCGCTGCGGCAGGCCGGCGATGAAATCCGCCATCGATGCCTGGGTGTGGGTGCGCGGGTCCTTGAGGTTGGCGCCGGCCGAAAACGCGTTGCCCGCCTCGTCGCCGGTCAAGACCGCGACCCTGACCTCGTCATCGGCCGCCATCTCGTCGCAGCGCCGGGCGATCTCGTCGTTGAAATCCTCGCCCCAGCAATTGCGCGCCTGGGGCCGGCTCAAGGTCAGCCAGCCGACATGGTTGCGCTTTTCGTAAAGTACCGGCATCGCCTGCTCCTTTGGTCATCCCCATCCTGACCGACCGATCTTGCCCGCAGGGAGCGGCGAATTGCATCCGCAATCTCCCAAGTGCTGCTAAATTGGGCAAAGGATCACGGAGGAGGGAGAAAAGCAGCATGGCCGACGCGGCCGAGATCGACGCGCATCAGCGAGGCGCGGCCGCACGTGCCGACCGCTTTCCGGACAGCATCGAGAACCGCGCGTCCTGGGTCGCCGCGCTGCTCGCGATCTGCATCCTGTCGATCTCGTACGGCGCGTCCTTGATCGTCGTCGTCGGGCTGAAGCCGATCGCACTCGCGCTCGACAGCGACCGCTCGGTGGTGGCGCTGGCCGCTGCCCTCGTCTGGGTCGGGACCGGCAGCGGCGGCCTGCTGATGGGGTGGGTTGCCGATCGCGTCGGAGTGCGCCGGACGGTGATCTTCGGCGCGGTGATGACGGCGCTCGGGCTGGCGGTCTCGGCGACCGGAAAGGTCTGGGCGCTCTACCTCGGGCATGCGGTCCTGATCGGCTTTCTCGGCGGCGGCGCGCTCTACCCGCCGATGCTGATCTATATCAGCCGCTGGTTCGACCGCCGCCGCGGCACCGCGCTGGCGCTGATCTCGTCCGGGCAATACGTCGCCGGCGTCGTTTGGCCGTCGGCCTTCCAGCACATGATCCTTTGGCTCGGCTGGCAATGGACGATGTTCGTCTTTATCGCCCCGATCGCGCTGATCGTGCCGTTGGCGCTGATGCTGCGGCCGGCGCCGCAGCCGGGGCGCGCCCTCGGCTCGGCGGCACACCTCGTTCGTGGTACGCGGGCGCTCGGCTTGCGGCCAAATACCGTGCAGGCGCTGCTGTGCGCGGCGGGCTTCCTGTGCTGCGTGCCGATGGCGATGCCGTCGAGCCATTTGGTCGCCTTTTGCAGCGATCTCGGCATTTCGCCGGCGCAGGGTGCGGCGATGCTGTCGGTGTTGCTCGGTTGCGCCTTTGCCAGCCGGGTGTTTTGGGGCTGGCTTGCCGACCGGATCGGCGGGCTCGGCACGGTATTAGCCGGCTCGGCCTGTCAGGCGCTGGCGATCACTGCGTTCTCGGTGACCAGGAACGAAGCCGGGCTGTTCGCAGTTTCGGCCGCCTACGGTCTTGGCTTCAGCGGGATCATTCCAGCCTACATCGTGGCGATTCGCGAGCTGTTCCCGTCCGCCGAGGCCTCATGGCGGGTGCCGCTGCTGCTGTTTACCAGCATGGCGGGGATGGCGTTCGGCAGCTGGTTCGCCGGCGCGCTCTATGACGGCTTCGGCTTTTACGCCCCGGCCTTCGCCGCTGGCGCGCTGTTCAACCTCGCCAACCTGGCTGTGATCGGCGTTCTCGTCATCCGCCAGGCCCGCGGCGCGCGCCTGATGGCGGCGTCCACCGCGTGAACCCACCCGGTCCTGCCGGTCGACGCCGACCGCGGCGACGTCGCCGAGCAGGATCTCGTCCGGCACCTTCGCCCAATCCTGTCGGACCGCGAACGTGAACTGGCCGCTGCCGAGTTCCACCGCCATGCGCCCTCTCCCCGATCACGCCGATTTCGCTGCGGCCATCATGGGACCGGGAGGCCGTGGCATGCGAGCGAGTGTTGATAACGTCTAAATTCGGGTTGCCACAGCGGGTGGGAGGCTGATCAACGCTGCCGGTGGAAACGCGTCGATAACCGCGTTCGGCGGTGTGTCATCGTCGTTGTACAGTTGTCGAAACGATTCTGGAGAAGTTGTCGAGATGAGCGCCGATCGCAACTCGCCGCCAAAAACCGGCTGGGCCAAAATTGTAGCAGAGCTTCATGTCACCGACCTGGTGGCCAACCTCGCTTTTTGGAAAGACATCATCGGCTTTGAAATTGCCTACCAGCGCGAAGAGGAAAAGTTCGTGTATTTGGAGCATCCTGAAGGCCAACAAATCATGCTCTGCCAACGTCACGGCCGCTTCGAGACAGGTCCCATGGAGCGTCCACTTGGGCAAGGGGCGATGTTCCAGATCTACTTCCAGGATGTAGGCCCGATGCTGGCCAATCTCGCTGCCCAAAACTGGCCGATTTACCTCGGTCCACGCCAAATCTGGCGCAAAACTGGCGACCGCGAATCCGGGCAGGAGGAGGTCTTTGTCCAGGACCTCGATGGTTATTTGCTGATGCTGGCCCAGAGCCTTGGTGAGAGATTTCCGGCCGAAGCCGACAAGCACCGAGGCCCTTGACGCGGAAGTCTGATCATAACGGCGCCACAGAAGAAAACAGGGACCACATCCTCGCGTCGGCGAGCGCTCGGTTACTCAAGCGGCCCGACCGGGGCGATCCGGACCGTTCGCACGATCTCGCGGAACACGCGCATGTGCTCGTAGCGCGCGGTCGTGGTCGACAGGTAAGCGTCGACCTCTATCCATGCTTCTGGGTTTTGCGGATCATTTTTTCGGAGGGTCATCAACTTCACCTCGATCTCGTTTCGATCGAGGTCAAGCCGGCAACCACCGGCGGGGCGACCTCCAAGGGTCCAATTATTCAACAGTACCGTGCGCCGTACTTCCGGCCCGTAGCGATTTAACTTTGCAAGATCTTTTTGTGTTTTGACTCCGGTGGCAACATTACAGTTAGCAAATACAGTTGTAAACGGGGAATTATTAGTAATTTTTATTACACAATATCCCGTGATCGAGCGATATCTCAACTCCGTTATTAGTATCTTCGCTGACACACGCCGTCAGGAGAGCTGGTATATTTACTGAAAACTGATAACCGGTATTGCCATATTGCTGGCTATGTAAGGGAATCTCGGCTGCTCAGGGTAGAGCTCCCGCCACGAGCGCCGCCGCGACAAAGAGCCCGGCTGCCCTCACTTACTTGAGCGGCCCGTCCGGGGCGATCTGGACGGTTCGCACGATTTGGCGAAAAGCGGGCATGTCACGATCGTAACGAGCGGCTGTAGTCGATAGATACGCCGAAATATCGATCCAAATTTCCGAGTTGCCCGGTTCTGTCTTCCGCTGCGTCACTATCTCTACGGTGATTCGGCCGTCCTTAAAATATTGCAGGCAGCCCGCGGCAGCGCGGCGGCCGAGCGTCCAGCCGATCAGCCACATCGTGCGTTCAGCTTCCTGATAGCCGCAGTAGACTACTGCCAGCTTTCGCGGCGTGACTGCATTGGTAGCCACATTATAATTGGCGAAGACGCCGACATAAGGTCTGTGTTCGTCGTTGCAATTGGCACGATCGTCGAGAAATATGGACACTCCGTGATTTGTGTCCTCGCTAACGCAACCGAGTAAATTGTCGGGTATATCGACTGAGAAATCGTAATCGGCATTTTGATAATGCTTGCTCGACGTCGGTATATCGGCCTTGATTGACGTAGTCGAGACCAGTAAAAATATACTACCGAGGGCGGCAATAAGTCTCAAATGCCGCCTCCTTTGGCTTTCCATCTGCCCAAATGTGCGGGAACAGACCCGATCGCTTGCACCACATTTTTGAGCCAGCTCGGGTCTCTTTTGTTGTACCCCGCCTCCCACAGCCGCTGGGCGAAATCCGTGGGGCTGGTGGCACCGCGAACAACCGGCCGAATTTCCTCTCCCAATAGGTGGCCGCATCGGCGATCGAGGCGTAGCCGACATTCGGACCGCCGCCATGGGTCACGCCGAACGGATCGTTTAGTTTACGATTGTGCGGGTCGAGCCAGCCGCTCTCGTGAACGGCCAATCCCAAGAGCCAGGTTTCGTCGATGCCGAGCCTCTGAGCGAGCGCATGGACGGGCGGATAAAGCGTGTCGAAGAATCTGTCGGGGTCGCCGGTCCGGTATTCCGGCGCGGCGGGTGGGTTTCGCGCCGCGGCCGGCGCCGCCGTTACTCCATTTCCGTTGTCCCACCGGCCTCCATCGGGATTGCCGGCGGGGACCCGCGGCTGATTGGGGTTGAACCCGGCCCTCGCAGTGTCAGGCAGGGCCAGACCGGCGCCGAGCGTGCTTGCGACTTCGCGCAGTGCTGCGCCGCATGTGATTAGGCGCTCGGCCAGATACGGGCGATAAGCGGCTTCGTCGCCGGCCAGCGGCGGCAGGCCGCTGAGCGCCAGTTCGATTGCCGCGAGATGCTGGCGTCCATCGCGGCAATACTGCGAGGCGCGACGGATGTTGCCGAGCACGCGCCGCTCGACGGGCCGTCCATAAGCCACCGCCAGCAGCGCCGACAAGCGTTGCTCGCCGGGTCCGTCGAGGGCCAATGCGGTTGTCGGCGCAGCCGAACCGTCCATCTTCGTCAGCACGGTTCCCGCACCGAGCACCAGATCATCTCCGATGATGGTCATGACGCAGCAGATCGGCCCTAGCCTGATGCGTTCAGTCCATCCCGCTCGCAGCTGGTCTGGAGAAACCATAAGATGATTTGAATTGGTTGAGTGAAGCTGACCTTCTACAGTTTTTCAGTCGGATTGTCCAGAACAAATCATGATCAGTCAACATCAGCAGAGCCGACCGGACGGGACGCGCAGCGGGTCAGCCCGCGATCTTTTCGAGTTTGTGCAGGACGCGGATGCGCTTTGGCGGCGGGTCCTTCGAGAAGCGCCCCCAGCTGCGGCCGGTGAGTTCGCCGACAAAGATGTTGCCGTGCCGGTCGACGGCGATGCCGTGCGGCGAGGTGAATTGCCCCGGCGCGAGCCCGGCATGCATCTTGCCGAGCCGGGCCAATACCTGGCCCTTTGCAGGTATGGACGCTGACCCGCGGCCCGATATTCGGCCAATCCCGGTTGATCTCGCCGGACGGGCCGCCTTCGCCGATATAGATCAGCGGGTCGCGGCCGGCCGCCATGCACATGCCGTTCGGCCGGTGCAGATTGTTCCATTGGGTCTCGAATTTGCCGTTGCCGTCGAACACCTGGACCCGGTGATTCTCGCGGTCGGCGACATAGACCCACCCGTCGGGATCGCAGCAGATATTGTGCGGCACGTTGAACTGGCCGGGATCGGTCCCCGGCTCGCCCCACGACATCAACAGTCTGCCGTCCAGCGTAAATTTGTGGATCCGCGCATTGCCGTAGCCGTCCGAGATATAGAGTTCGCCCTTTGGCGAGATCGCGGTGTGGGTGCAGCGATGAAACGGCTCGCCGCTCATATAGGGTTTGGCCTCGCCGGGGACGCCGATGGTCAGCAATACCTTGCCGTCGAGGGTGCAGTGCCGCACCGTATGATCGCCGTCGTCGGTCAGCCAGATCGTGTCGTCCGGCCCCATATGAACACCGTGCGCGCGAGTGAAGACACCCTCGCCCCACGAGCGCAGGAAATTGCCCTCGGCGTCGAACACCGCGATCGGGTGCTCGCCGCGATTGAACGCGTAGACCCGGTCCTGCCGGTCGACGCCGACCGCGGCGACGTCGCCGAGCACAATCTCGTCCGGCACCTTCGCCCAATCCTCGCGCACCGCAAAGGCGAACCGGCCGCCGCCGAGTTGCACGGTCATGCGTCTTCTCCCGATGATTTGCGGAATTCGAGCGTCTACGCCGGGCCCGCCTGCTCTTTCCTGTCGGAGATGCGACGGTGCAGGTTGCGCACGATCATCTCGGTCAGGCGCTGATCGTGCATGAAGAGCCGCTGGCCGATCGGATACGGGTCCTGCCGAGTAACCTCGATCGGCTCCTTCAGCACCTCCTCGGCGGTCAGCCCGCGATCGACAAAACGCTCGATACAGCCGACCCAGTTCTCGACGATCTGGCCCTGTTCGCTCAGATATGCCTTGGTGCAGGGGTCGCCATGCCCCGGCACGATGGTTTCGACATCGAGCGCCGCGATGCTTTTCAACGCCGCCAGCCACTCCCACGGATCGCATTCCTGCAGCCAGCTGCGGCATTTGTAAAAGACGTTGTCGCCGGTGAAGACGACCCCTTCCTCGGGCACGTGGACCGATGTCTGCGGCGCGGTGTGGCCGGGCATGTGGATAATGTTGAAGGTGTGATTGCCGACATTGAGGGTCAGCGTGTCGGTGAACGTCACGGTCGGCGGGTTGGCGGCCGGAAAATCGGGGTGGCCGAGAAGCCAGACGCTGTCCGGGTCGCTCTGCTTGAAGCGCTCGCGCTTTTCTTCGAGCGAGCCGAAAGCATTGAGATAGCGCTCGAAGCATTCTTGCAGCTGGACCTGACCGACGATCTTGGTGTTGGTGAAATAGGCGTTGCCCGAAATATGGTCGCCATGCGGTTCGGTGTTGATCAGATAGCGGATCGGCGCCTTCTCCTCCATCTGCTCGCGCCAGCGCACGGCGTCGATCGGCTGCTGCGGCGAGTTGATCATGACGTAGCCGTCGCTGGTCTCGACAAAACTCGGATTGCAGCCGGCGAAATAGATTTCGGTAAAGGAATTCCGGCCCACCCTGCGCATCGAAGCCCTCCCTCGGTGAAACGCGGCGGCGATGATCGGCGATTTTCCCCGATCCGCCGGGGCTGCACAAGCCCCGCCGCCGCCGGCCCTATTCGGCCGGCGCGGCTACGACCGGGCGACGGGTGCGGATGCGCGCGCCGCCGGCGCATAACAGGCTCCCCATCAGCAGCGCCGCGACGACCACCAGCACCACCCGAGGCTGGCCGGCATCGATGATCATGCCGTAGGGCACCGGCATGATCGCCCCGCCCAAAGACATGCCCGAGCTGACAAAGCCGAACACCTTGCCGATCTGGCCCGGCGGGGCTGCGTCCTTGACCATCACGTCGCGGGGGGTTCGGCTCGCCCCGGTCATCACGCCGCCGACAAACAGCACCCCGACGGTCGCCACCCTCGCCATCGGCACGGTCCCGACCAACAACAGGATCGCGGCGGCGGTCGTGGTCAGGACGACGACGAACGGCAGATGGCGGTCGGTGCGGTCGGCGACCCATCCGCCGAGCAGCACGCCGCAGATTGCCCCCGCCATCCACCCGGTCAGCGCCGTGGAGGCGGCCGCGACCGGCATCCCGTAGGCGCGATGCAGGATCGTGATCAACCAGGATTGGATGCCGGCGCCGGCCATCGCCGATATCATGAAAAACGCAAAAAACATCATGACCGACCGGCTCAGCAACAGCCGCGCGCCGGAGATGACGGGCTCGGCGCGACCGCGCGGCTCGCGCGCCTGATCGACCAGAATCCGACTTTGCCACAGGATCGTCAGCACCACCGGCACGCCCAGCAGTCCGACCAGGCTCAGCGCCGCGCGCCAGCCGAGCAGCAAGGTCAGGGCGGCAGTCGCCGGCGGTGCGACGGCAAAGCCGATGTTCCCGACAAAGGTGTGAAAGGCGAAAGACCGACCGAGTTTGGCTTGTTCCACCGACCCGCTGAGGATCGAATAATCCGCCGGATGAATGACCGAGTTGCCGACGCCCGAGAGCAATGCCAGGCCGACGATCTGCCAATAGGCCGTGGCAAACCCCATCGCCGCCACCGACAGGGCCATCATCAAGGTCCCGCCTACCAAAAACGGCCGCGCGCCGTAGCGGTCGACGAGAAACCCCATCGGCGTCTGCAACAAGGCCGCCGCGGCCGACATCACAGCCATCGACAGGCCGAGTTCGGCAAAGGACACGTCGAAGGTCTTCTGCCAGGCGATGAACACCGCCGGCAGGCAGAGCTGATAGTAATGCGACAGGAAATGACCGGCGCCGAGCAGGGCATTGACCTTCGCGCCGCGACCGAGAATGCGTGCCATCGCGCAACGGTGCTATAAAAAGCGGCACCCAGTCGAGATCGAAACCACGGGTTGTCCCTCCTCATGCGCGGTGCTGCATTACCGAAATCGCGGGTCGGCCCGGCCGCGCGGACCTCCGCGACACCCTCGATGAACGCAACCCCCCGACAGAAAGTCTACGGCGACAAATGGCACAAGTGACGATCGATCGGCCCGCGGCCGATCAACCGGTCATCGCATCGCCGGAGGTTCCGTCGGCGCGCTATATGAACCGCGAGCTGTCCTGGCTCGCGTTCAACGAGCGGGTGCTCGACGAGGCGTCGAACCCGGATCATCCCTTGCTCGAACGTCTGCGCTTTCTGTCGATTTCCGACAGCAACCTCGACGAATTCTACATGGTGCGGGTCGCCGGACTGAAGGAATTGGCGGCGAGCGGTATTGCGGTCAGCAGCGATGACGGGCTGAATGCCGAGCAGCAACTCGCCGCCATCGCCGAGGTTACCAAGCGCCTGGTGCATCGTCAGCAGCGCTGCTGGTCGGAACTCCAGCAACGTCTCGCCGAAGAGCGCATCGCCATTCTCGGACATGATGCGCTGACCGCCGCCGACCGCACCTGGCTGCGGCAGCGTTTTGTCGACCGGTTGCTCCCGGTATTGACGCCGATCGCGATCGATCCCGCGCATCCCTTCCCGTTTGTGCCAAACCGCGCGCTGGTCATGGTCGTCGAATTGCTGCGCGACGACGGCCCGCAAATCAACGCGCTGGTCATGATCCCCGAACAGATCGACCGGTTCGTCAGACTACCGGGCAAAGCCATCCGCTTTACATCGATCGAGGCCACGATCGTCGCCGTCGGCCTGTCGGAAATGTTTCCCGGCGCGGACCCGGCCGGTCACGGCACGTTCCGGGTGCTTCGCGACAGCGACATCGAGATCGAGGAGGAAGCTCACGACCTCGTCCTGATGTTCGAATCGGCGCTGAAACGGCGGCGGCGGGGCCGGATCATCCGCCTGATGTTTTCCGCAGGCACCCCGAAGCGGCTGCGCGATTTCGTCAGGCGCGAGACGCACGCCCGCGCCGCCGACGTCGCGGTGCTGGAGGGAATGGTAGGCCTGTCGGACTGCCGCCTGCTGATTACCTCGGAGCGGCCCGATTTGCTGTTCCGGCCGTTTACGCCGCGCTTTCCCGAGCGCATTCGCGACTACGGCGGGGATTGCTTTGCCGCGATCCGGGCCAAGGACATCGTCGTTCATCATCCGTATGAATCGTTCGACGTGGTCGTGCAGTTCGTCCGCCAGGCCGCCCATGACCCGCACGTCATCGCGATCAAGCAGACGCTCTACCGGACCTCGGAGGATTCGCCGATCGTCGCCGCCCTCGTCGACGCCGCCGAATCGGGTAAATCGGTGACCGCGCTGATCGAACTCAAGGCCCGCTTCGACGAAGAACGCAACATCCATTGGGCGCGGCGGCTGGAGCAGGCCGGCGCGCAAGTCGTCTATGGCTTTGTCGATCTGAAGACGCACGCCAAAGTGTCGCTGGTCGCCCGCCGCGAGGGCGACGCGCTGCGCTGCTACGTGCATTTCGGCACCGGCAATTATCATCCGATCACCGCCAAGATATACACGGATATATCGTTTTTTACCTGCGACCCGGAATTGTGCGGCGATGCCGCGCGGGTGTTCAATTTCATCACCGGATATGCCCATCCGGCCCATCTCGAAAAGCTGGCGATCTCGCCCAAGGGAATCCGCACGAAGCTGCTCGAGATGATCGATGCCGAGATCGGCCATGCCGAGGCGGGCCGGCCGGCCGCGATCTGGGCAAAGCTGAACGCTCTTGTCGACCGCGAGATGATCGAGGGTCTGTATCGCGCGTCGCAGGCCGGCGTGACCGTCTCGCTGGTCATCCGCGGCATCTGCTGCCTGCGCCCGGGGGTTCCCGGCCTGTCCGACAACATCATGGTCAAGAGCATCGTCGGACGGTTCCTCGAACACGCCCGGATCGTATGCTTTGGCGCCGGGCACGGGCTGCCCTCCGCCGGTGCGGCGGTTTTCATCTCGTCGGCCGATTGGATGCCGCGTAACCTCGACAGCCGGGTCGAGACGCTGATCCCGATCGAGAACCCGACCGTGCATCAGCAGATCCTCGATCAGATCATGGTCGCGAATTTGCACGACGATGCGCAAAGCTGGGTCCTGCGTCGCGATGGTACATTCGAGCGGACCAGGCCCGACGGCGAGCCGCACAGCGCACACATCTATTTCATGACCAATCCGAGCCTTTCGGGACGAGGAACGGCGTTGAAGAAACCGACCCTGCCGGCCGACCCGATGAACAACCGCGATGACTGACCGACGGTGCCCTCGAACTCGCCCAGGTCGATATTGTGCGATCTACATGCATCGTATCTCCACTTGACGTAGAACCATTCCCCGTCCTGATAATTGCAGTAATTGGGGATCTCGCCGCCAACGCGGAACGATGTCGGGAACGAAACGCCGCGCCCGACTTTCGAAACTGTCGTCATGCCGAAACAAAACCGAAGCATCAAGGCGATAGGCTTCGGGCCGGCCAACGATCGGAGGAAGCCCTCGGATATGCCGGGCCGCAATACATTCCGCAGCCGCCGCCTCAGCTGCGGCGCGGCGGTCGCGTTGTTTACGGCTGTCGCCCCTGTAGCTGCCGCCGCCCAGGCCGTTACGAGCGAGGCTCGGATCGATGCGATCGAGCGCCAGATCCGCAGTCTGCAGGCGGATTTGAAGCAGCTCAAAAATCAGCTCGGCGAGGCCAAGCAGCAACTCCACCAATCTCGCGCCGAGGCGCAACGCGCGCAAGACCAGCTCCGCCAGGCGCGGGCCGCGGCCGAAAACGCGCAGCAAAACGCACAAAGCGCGGCTGCCGCCGAGTCTCGGGCGGCGCAGGCCGCGGCACGGGCGCAGTCCGCCGCCGCCGCTCCCCGCGTCGCTGCCGCCGGCCCATCGGGGGTCGATATCGCAATGCCCGGCGGGCGGCCGACGATCACTTCCGCCGATGGCCGCGCCTCCTTTGCCGTCGGCGCCCAGGTCCAGTTCGACATGGGCGGATATTTCCAGAACCCGAGCCCGACGACCCAATTTCCAAATCTCAACAACGGCGTGAATTTGCGCCGCGCCCGGATCTTCTTTGTCGGAAAGTTCGACGATTTCACGGTGAACCTGGCCCCGGACTTCGGCGGCTCGCCGGACGGCTCGCCGACCCTCTATGAAGCCAACATAAACTACACCGGGTACCGACCGGTAACCGGCACGGTCGGGTATTTCAAACCGTGGTACACGTTGTACGATTCTCAAAGTTCGAACGATTTTCTGCTGATGGAACGGCCGAGCATTATCGAAATATCGCGCAATCTGGCGGCCGCAGACGCGCGCGCTTCGGCCGGGGCGAAGTGGTCGACGGACCAGCTGTTCGGTTCCGCCTATCTGACCGGCGCGACCTACGGCGCACAAAGCTCATCTTTGCTGAACGGCGAGCAGCTGGGCTTTGTCGGGCGTCTGGCCGGCCGCCCCTATTACGATAAGGATTGGAACGTCTATTTGGGCATCTCGGGCGAGGACGTGTTCCATCCCGACATCAATTCGAGCGGCACGCCTTTCGTGAACCAGGAAACCCTGATTTTTCAGGATCGTCCCGAGCTGCGGATCGATATGAATCGCCTGATCAGCAGCGGGACCCTGTCGGCGTCGGGGGCGAATTCCTACGGCGGCGGGGCGGGGATCAGCTGGCGGAATCTTCTGGTCCAGGGCGAATACTACAAGATCAATGTCGATCAATTAAAGCAGCCGACCGCGCCCAACCCCGTTCTCGGCTTCAACGGGGGTTATGTCGAAGCCGGCTGGGTCATCACCGGCGAGCCGATCCGGTACAATGTCGGGGCGGCGGCGTTCGCCAGGCCCAGAGTGGCCGAACCCTTTTCTCTGGGCGGCGGACTTGGCGCCTGGGAATTGTCGGCGCGCTGGAGCGTGACCGACCTGAACAGCAACGTCACGCCGGGCGTGGCGCAGACCGTCACCGGGGGCGTTTACGGCGGGTTTCAACAGATTTTCGGCACGGCACTCAGCTGGTACCCGAACGACCGGGTCCGGTTGATGCTGCAATTCCAGTATTCCAATATCGATCGATTGAATTCCGCCGGGACGATCCAGATCGGCCAGCGGTTCGAGACCCTCGCCGGCCGGATGCAGGTCACTTTTTGAGATCGCATCCGCCGCTTCTTCCGGATCCGTAAGACGGCGGCAGTCCGGGTTGCGCACGCCGCGTCGACGGCCTCCGACCGCTTGACTTGTTTCCCAGGGCCGATCTACGCTTTAACATTCCGAACAGGGCGATTCGGCGTGATTTTGAGCGGGAGCCGGCGGCTCCGAAGGAGATCTCAAATGGCGGCGTACCAGCTGATCTCGGCGGATTCCCATATCGTCGAGCCACCCGACATGTACACGTCCCGCATCGCGCCAAAATTCCGCGACCGCGCGCCGCGTATGGAGCGGCGCAAGACCCCGACCGGTCGTGAATACGACGCCTGGATGCTCGACGGCACGCAGGTCGGCACCTTGGGTGCGGTGATGCAGGCCGGGCAGCGTTTCGAGGACCCCTCGCAGATCGATTTCCTCGGCCTTTGGGAGGATGTCCGCAAGGGCGCCTACAACGCCGATGCGATGCTGGTCGAGAACGAAGAAGACGGCATCTGGGGCTCGGTGCTGCAGCCGAGTCAGGGCCTGTTCTGGTACCGCATCCCGGATTCGGAGCTCTTTTCGGATATCTGCCGCTGCTACAACGACTGGATCGCCGATTTCTGCAAACCCCATCCGCGCCGCCTCAAGGGCATAGCGATGCTGAACGTCGACGATCCCGATGCCGGCGCCAAGGAGCTCGAGCGCTGCGCGAAGATGGGCTTGGTGGGCGCGTTCATCCCAGTGTCGCCGCTGCCGGACAAGCCATACAGCAGCCCGATCTACGACAAGGTCTGGGCGACGGCGCAGGATCTGAAGCAGCCGTTGCTGATGCATATCGCGACACCGCGCTATGGAGTCCCGGCCAACGAATTCACGATGGACGTGACCGAATTGACCGGCGCGGGGCGCTCGACCACCGATTACTGGGTGCGCTATTCGCTCGGCTCGATGCTGTTCGCCGGCGTATTCGACCGGTTCCCGGGCCTCAAGATCGGCTCGGTCGAGCACGAGGCGTCGTGGATACCGCATTGGCTGCAGCAGATGGACTTCACCTATGTCGAGCGGCCGGTATTCACCAAGGGCTGGAAGTCGGCCGAAGGGCTGATGCCGAGCGATTACTGGAAGCGCAACATGTTCGTCGAGTTCATGGAGGACGGTCTCGGCGTGCAGTTGCGCGACCGCATCGGCGTCGAGAACATGCTGTGGGGCAGCGACTACCCGCATGCCGAGGCGACCTTTCCGCGCTCGCAGCAATTCCTCCAGCGCATGTTCGCCGGCGTGCCCGAGGAGGATCTGCGCAAGATCACCTCGAGCAATGCCGCGAAGATGTTCGGCTTCGAGCTGAACTGACTTCGGACCCTCGCCCACCCCGCGAGCTCCCCCTCCCGCCGCAGCGGCGAGGGGGCTGCGGCGAGGGGCATCGACCATGGGTGCGACTCCAGAAGGCTTCGTCGCCGTCGCCCGGGTGGGCGATCTCGCGGCCGGAGAAATGAAGTTCGCCGCGGTCGAGGGCGAGCGGATCGTGCTCGCCAATGTCGAGGGCAGCTTCTATGCGCTGCGCGACGTCTGCGGCCACCGCAACGCGCCGTTGTCGCGCGGCAGGCTGGACGGCTGCCTTATCGAGTGCCCGCTGCATTTCGCGCAGTTCGACATCCGCACCGGCAAGTTCGTCGACGGTCCGATCTCAACCGACATACCGGTCTATGAGGTGCGGGTCGACGGCGACACGGTCTATGCCAGGCGTTGATCTCCTGAAGCCGACGCACGAATAACGGCGTGGCCATTTCGAGGATCGGCAGGCGCTGCGGGCAATCTCGTCGCCCGTTGGATCGGTGGACATCGACCCGTCCGCTCCACGGCGGACCTGCCGCCGCCGGCGCGGTCGAAGCGGCAACCGCCGCGGCGACGGATTCGAACCGCGGAGAAGCCTAGGCGAGGTGTGGGATGGACAGTGCCGAACTGCGCGAACTGCAGGCGCCGCTCAAAGAAAAGTATCGCAGCGATCCGGATGCCGCGGTCGTCACCTTGCGGGCGCGAGGCGATCTGGCCGACGGCACAATCGCGTGCAAGGTCGAGACCGGCCGGGCCCTGATCGAAGCAGGTCTGCATCCCGCCACCGGCGGCAGCGGGCTCGAAGCCTGCTCCGGCGACATGCTGCTCGAAGCCTTGGTTGCCTGTGCCGGGGTCACCCTGAAGGCGGTGGCGACGGCGATCGATTTCCGCCTGCGCGGCGGCTCGGTCAGCGCCGAAGGCGACCTCGATTTCCGCGGCACATTGGGCGTCGAGCGTACCGCGCCCGTCGGTTTCCGCGAGATCAGGCTCAATTTTGCGCTCGATACCGACGAACCCGAAGACCGTCGCCAAAGCTTATTGAGGTTGACCGAACGCTATTGCGTCGTGCTGCAGACATTGCGCACCGCGCCGAAATTGACGGCGGGCCTCGGCCGCAAGGATTGAGCGATGGCCGATGACGCCGCCCTGCCGCTTGCCGAGCACGTCTGCCGCACCGGCTGCGCGGATCTGCCGGCGAGTGCGGTCCAATCCGCCCGCCGCGATATTCTCGATACCTTCGGCTGCATGCTCGGCGGCAGCGGCTCCCCGGGGATCGACGAGCTGTGCCGGGTGATCGGGCATTGGGGCGGGCGCCCGGAAAGCCGCGTGCTGCTGCGCGGGACCCGCGTACCGGCGCCGCAGGCGGCGCTGTTGAACGCCGGCATGGGCCACGCGCTCGATTTCGACGACACGCTCGACAGCGGCGGCTCGATCCATCCCGGCGTCTCGGTGCTGGCCGCGGCCCTCGCCGCGGCCGACAGCCTCGCGGGGATCAGCGGGCGGGACCTGCTGCTCGCGGTGACGTTGGGGCTCGATGTGTCGTGCCGCATCGCCCTCGCCAGCACCTTGGACCGCGGCTGGCACCGCACCGCCGCGATCGGGGTGTTCGGCGCCACCGCGACGGTCGGCAAGCTGATCGGCCTCTCGGTCGAACAGATGGTGCATGCCTTCGGCATCGCCTACAGCCACGCCGCCGGCAACCGCCAATGTATCCTCGACGGGGCGCTGACCAAGCGCCTACAGGCGGGCCAGGCGGCGAGTGCAGGCGTGTTCTCCGCGGTCCTGGCCAAGACCGGGTTCACCGGAGCGCGCAACGTTTTCAACGGGCGTTTCGGGTTCCTGGAACTGTACCAGCCGAACGGGCACGACGCGGCACTGTTGTTGCGCGACCTGGGCACGGTCTTTTGCGGCGAGGCATTGAGCTACAAGCCCTACCCCTGCGGCCGGCCCTTGCACGCGGCGATCGACGCGGCCCTGACGGCGCGGGCGGCGCTCGGGATCGCGCGGGCCGACGATATCGGATCGGTGACGATCGAGGCCGATCCCGCCGGCCATGCCGAGCAGTTCGGCGGCATTCCCGCCAAGCGCCGCCCGACCCAGGTGGTCGAGGCGCAGTTTGCCCAGCCGTTCCTGGTCGCCACCGCGTTGGTGCACGGCAAAGTCGGCATCGCCGAGGTCGACGGTCTGGGGGACGCCGGCGTGCTGGCGTTGTCGGACCGCATCGCCGGTACGGCGCGCGAGGACCGGCCGAAACGATCGCTGAGCATTACGGTGCGGCATACCGACGGGCGCGCGGTGACGATCGAGGCCACCGACCCGGTCGGATCGCCGAAAAAGCCGCTGAGCGATGCCCGGTTAGCGGCCAAGTTCCGCGATTGCGCACGCAACGCCGTGCGGCCGCTGTCCGATGCCGACATCGATGCGGCGCTGACGGCGATCGGCCGGCTGGAATCGCTGGCGGATGCTCGAGAGTTGCTGACGCGGTTTGCCGGGTAATCCCGGAAATCGCGCAACAGAGACTGCCGGGCGCGGGTCGGGGCCGGCGACCCTCGTATTCCGGTTAAGGCCGTGTTATTATACAATGATAGTATGAGTAACGAACATGAGAACTTGCAGCCAGCAACAGCAGCTTAAGGTACTTCGCGACTACGCTGCCGGTCTGCTCGGCACTCGCGAGGCTATGCGGCGCGCCCACCTCGACGACTATGCTGAGCTGGTCATTGCCCTAGTCCGGCATGACCTCGATTTGCCGAAGCCGGTGGATACACCGCAACGGCGGGCGCATCTCGAACGCGCCAGCGCCATCCTCCAACCGCTCTTGCGCGATGCCGGTTGATGTTAAGATCATTGTCACCGACGCGCCGCCGCTGATCACGCTGGCCGAAGCGGTGATGGAGGCTGTGCGAGCGGCCGGGCGCAATCCGCCAACGCGCGAGATTTGGAGCCAACACGACCCGGAAATCCGCGATGCCGTGCGCGCCGTGATCGAGCGCACGCACCGGGAGCGCCCCCCGCGCAGCGACAAGACCTGAAATCGCAATCGACCTCGCGGGCGACGCGACTGTTGAACGCGCGTAATCGATGTCATCTGTCGGTATTGCTTCACTAGGCATCGCGCAACGTAACAGGAGGGCTTGATCATGCGGGTCGGGATTCATCTGCCGCATATCGGACGCAAGGCCGGACCCGAGGCGATCCGGCGCGCCGCCGAGCAGGCCGAGGCGTTGGGCTTTGCCGATGTCTGGGTCAGCGAGCACATCATCGTGCCGCAGGGCGCCCCCTATCCGCCGTCGCCGATCTTTTACGATCCGGTGCTGACCCTGACCTGGGCCGCCGCCTGCACCCGGCGGGTCGGGCTCGGCACCAGTGTTCTGGTGCTGCCGATGCGGCATCCGCTGCCGCTCGCCAAGGAATTGGCGACGTTGCAGAACCTCAGCGGCGGACGGCTGATCCTGGGCGCCGGGGTCGGCTGGATGGCGGCCGAGTTCGCCGCGCTCGGCATGCCGTTCCGCGAGCGCGGCCGGCGCATGGACGAAGGCATCGCCCTGATGCGCGCGGTGTGGAACGACGATCCGGTCAGCTTTTCGGCGCGGCACATCCCGGCGGTCGTCGACAACATGCGGATGCTGCCGCGCCCGGAACAGCCGATCCCGATCTGGATCGGCGGCAGCTCGGAACCGGCCCTCGCCCGGGCGATGCGGCTCGACGGCTGGCACGGCTCGCGGCTTTTGCCCGACGCGGCGGGGCCGATCGTCAAACGCTTGCGGGCGGCGCGGCCGGACCCGGAATTCGCGATCTCGTTGCGCACCGGCTGGGACGGCAGGGACCAGGGCGAACTCGCCGCCCGCCTCGCCGGCTATCGCGACATCGGCGTCGGCCACGTCTTGGTCGAGCCGGCCGAGCGGGCGCTCGACGACTGGCTCGCCGCCGTCGAGCGCGTCGCGGATGCCGCCGAAAAGGTCCGGCAGACCGGCTGACCGAAGGCCGGGTCGGCCGGCGGGCGAGCTGCTTTGCGCGCTCACACTTATGTAAGCTCTTATGTAAGCTCTATGTTATTCTAACCGATGGTGCGGCGGAACCGGCGTTCGGAACGCATCGGGGCAGGCAGCGCACTTTACCGGGAGGAGCGGGATGGCTAGCAGCGCGGTCGCCGGTCCTCCAAAGACCATCGCCGAACTCAGGCGACAGCGCGACGAACTCGCCGATCAAGTCCGGGCGCGGACCGCCGAACGCGACGAGGCGGTGGCGCAGCAGACCGCCACAAACGAGATCCTGCGCGCGATAGCGCGCTCGCCGACCGATGTCCGGCCGGTGTTCGAAGCCATCGTCGGCAACGCGGCCAGACTATGCGAGGCCGAGTTCAGCGCGGTGACCCGGTTCGATGACGGGCTGCTGCATCTGGTCGCGATCAACAACATGTCGCCGGATGAGAGGGCGGCTTTTCACAGCCTGTTCCCGCGGCGACCCACGCGGGCGTTCACCATGGGCCGAGCCTTTCTCGAAGCTCGGGCGGTGCAGTTCGACGACGTCCTGACGGAACGCGGCTACGACGCCGGCATCCGCGAGGTGCTGCAACCGGTGGCGGGGTATCGCACGTTCCTCGGCGCTCCGATCCTGCTGGACGGCAGCCCGATCGGCGTCATCGGCTGCGGCCGGCGCGAGGTCAAGCCTTTCGCCGCCGCCCAGATCGAGCTCATTCAGACTTTCGCCGACCAGGCGGCGATCGCCCTCGACAACGTCCGTCTGTTCAACGAGCTGGAAAGCCGCAACCGCGATCTGGGCGAAGCCCTGGCGCAGCAGACCGCAACGGCCGAGGTATCTGCAGGTCATCAACTCCTCGCCCGGCGACCTCGCACCGGTCTTTGACGCGATGCTCGACAAGGCGATGCGGTTGTGCGACGCCGCCTTCGGCGGGCTGTGGACATTCGAGCAAGATCGCTACGTCGCCGAGGCAGTTCGCGGCGTACCGCCGGCTTATGCCGAGTTTCTGGCCAAGGCCACGATGGTGCCCGGCCCAGGCACCGCACCCTACCGTCTGCGGCATGGCGAGCCGATCGTCCACAATGTCGATCTCGCCGCCGAGGAGGCTTACCGTGCCGGCGATCCGCAGCGGCGGGCATTGGTCGAAATCGGCGGGGCGCGCACCGCGCTGCAGGTCCCATTGCGGAAAGACAACGAGGTCCTCGGCGTCATTACCGATCTATCGCCAGGAGGTGCGGCCCTTCTCCGACAAACAGATCGCGTTGCTGCAAAATTTCGCGGCGCAGGCGGTCATCGCAATGGAAAACGCGCGGCTGTTGACGGAGACGCGCGAGGCGCTGGAGCAGCAGACCGCGACCGCCGAAGTATTGCAGGTCATCAACTCCTCGCCCGGCGACCTCGCGCCGGTCTTCGACGCGATGCTGGAAAAAGCGATGCATTTGTGCGGGGCCGCGTTCGGGGTTCCTGGCCACCTATGACGGCAAGACCTTTCGGACCGCAGCCACGCGGGGGGTCCCAGCCCCCTACGCTCAGTATCGGGCGAACAATCCGCCGGCTTACGGGCCGGGGACGGGGCCAATGCGAATCCTCGGCGGCGAGCGGGTCGTTCACGTCTTGGACCTGATGGAAGAGGACGCCTACCGGAACGGCGAGCCCAACCGCCGCGCGTTGGTCGATCTCGGCGGCGCCCGCACGTCGCTCGTCGTGCCTCTCCTCAAGGATCAAATCCTACTCGGCACGATCCAGATCTATCGCCAGGAGGTGCGGCCATTCTCCGATAAACAGACCGCCTTGTTGCAAAATTTCGCAGCGCAGGCGGTGATCGCAATGGAGAATGCGCGGCTGATCACCGAGACCCGCCAAGCGCTCGAAAAGCAGACGGCGACGGCGGAGATCCTGCGGGTCATTTCCGGCTCGCCGGCCGATGTACAGCCGACCTTCGATTTGATCGCGGCCCGCGCGACGATCCTGTGCGATGCGGCCAGCGGCGGCGTTTTCCGGTTTGACGGCGACCTGATCCATTTCCAAGCCCATTACGGCTGGACTCCGGAGGAAATGGAGGCGGTGCGGAGCGTATTTCCGATCGCGCCCGGCCCCGGCAGCGTGACGGCGCGCGCGATCATGACGCGGGGGATCGCCCATTCGGCCGATATCGGCGACGACCTCGCCTACGCGCAGCCACGCCTCGCACAAGTCGGTTTCCACACGGTGCTGTCGGTGCCGATGCTGCGCAGCGGCCACCCGCTGGGCGCCATCACCGTGACGCGCCACCAGATCGAGCCGTTCTCCGGGGCGCAGATCGACCTGCTCGAGACCTTCGCCGATCAGGCCGTGATCGCCATCGAGAATGTGCGGCTGTTTACAGAGTTGCAGCAGCGCACCGGCGACCTTCAAGAGTTGCTCAAATACCAGACCGCGACCAGCGAGGTGCTCGAGGTCATCAGCCGCTCGACCTTCGATCTGCAGCCGGTGCTCGACACGCTCGTTGAAACGGCCGCGCGGCTCTGCAATGCCGAAATGGGATTGATCGCGAAGCGCGACGGCGACAGCTACCCGGTCGCTTCCAGTTTCGCGTTTTCGTCCGAGTTTGACGAGTTGGTGCGTAACGTGAAGTTCGAGCCCGGCCGCGGCACCGTTACCGGGCGAGCCGCTCTCGAACGTCAAGTTGTGCATGTCGCCGATATCGCGGCCGATGCGGAATACGCCATGCCCGAAGTCATCACGATTGGGAAAATGCGAACGGCGCTCGGCGTGCCGCTGCTGCGTGAGGGCGAACCGATCGGGGTCATTTATCTCGCCCGCCAACGGGTGCAGCCGTTTACCGAGCGGCAGATCGAGCTGGTGCGCACCTTTGCCGACCAGGCGGTCATCGCGATGGAGAACGCGCGGCTCATTACCGAGACGCGCGAGGCATTGGAGCAGCAGACCGCGACGGCCGAGGTATTGCAGGTCATCAATTCCTCGCCCGGCGATCTCGCCCCGGTGTTCGATGCGATGCTGGAGAAGGCGGTGCGGCTGTGCGACGCCACGTTCGGGAATCTTGTGGCGACTTATGACGGCGAACAGTTCCGGCTGTGGCGCTCATGGCGTCGGTTCGGAACTTCGCCGGCGCTTGCGCGAGCCGGTCCGCCTGCCCCCGAGAGCCCCCCTCGGTAGGCGGTTCACGGCGCGCCGTTCGTCCAGGTACCGGATATGGCCGACGACCGATGTCTACCGCTCGGGATTCACTCTGCGCCGAGCGCGTGGTGGATCTCGGCGAGGTTCGCACGCCTCATCGTGGTCCCGCTGCGCAAGGACGAGACGCTCGCTCGGCACCATCGCCGTCGTCCGCCGCGAGGTACGGCCGTTCACCGACAAGCAAATCGCGCTGCTGCAGAACTTCGCGGCGCAGGCGGTGATCGCGATGGAAAATGCCCGGCTGCTCGACGAAATCCGCCAGCGCCAGGCCGAATTGCGGGTCACCTTCGACAATATGGGCGATGGCGTCGTGATGTTCGACGAAGATCTGCGGCTGGCGGCCTGGAACCGCAACTTCCAGGAATTGCTCGATCTGCCCGATGCGGTTCTGGGCGAGCGGCCGAGCTATGCCGACTATCTCCGTATCCTCGCCGAACGCGGCGAATTCGGCACCGACGACATCGCGGCGGAACTAGCCCGGCGCATCGAGGACACCGACCAGGAATTGCGCATCGAGCGCACGCGGCCCGATGGGCGGGTCATCGAGGTGCGGCGCAATGCGGTGCCGGGCGGCGGATTTGTGCTGATCTACAGCGACATCACCGAGCGCAAGCGCGCCGAGGCGGAAATCCGCGCCGCCCGCGACGCGGCCGAAGCCGCCCTCCGCGAACTCAAGGCGACGCAGGCAGCAATCTGATCCAGGCAGCAAAAGATGGCCTCGCTCGGCCAATTGACCGCCGGGATCGCCCACGAGATCAAGAACCCGCTCAACTTCGTCAACAACTTCGCCGGCCTGTCGATCGAACTGCTGGACGAACTGAAGGAGACGACGGCGCCCGCGCTGGCTGCGCTTGGCGACGACAAGCGCGCCGATGTCGACGAGATCGTCGGGATGCTGACCGGCAATCTCGAAAAGATCGCCGAGCATGGACGGCGCGCCGACGGCATCGTCAAGAGCATGCTGGAGCATTCGCGCGGCGGCACCGGCGAGCGGCGCAAGGTCGATCTCAACAACCTGATCGAGGAGGCGCTGAACCTCGCCTATCACGGCGCCCGCGCCCGGACCAGAGCTTCAATATCACCCTGGAGCGCGATTTCGACCATGACGCTCGCCCCGATCGAGCTGGTGCCGCAGGATATGACCCGGGTCTTTCTCAATTTGTTCGGCAACGGGTTGTATGCCGCCGACAGCAAGCAGCGCGATTGGGCCGAGGCCGGATATCGACCGGCCCTGCAGGTGGCGACGCGCGATCTCGGCGAGGCGGTCGAGGTTCGGGTGCGCGACAACGGCACCGGCATCGCGCCCGAAATCCGCGACAGGCTGTTCCAGCCCTTTTCACCACCAAGCCGACCGGCGAGGGCACCGGGCTCGGGCTGTCGATCAGCTACGACATCGTCACCCAAGAGCATGGCGGCACGATCGCGGTCGACAGCGAGCCCGGCGAATTCACCGAGTTCATCGTGCGGCTGCCGCGCCGCGGTGCATGACCCGGGGCTTGGGAGGCGCGAAATGAAACTGTCCATTACGCTACGGGTCTCGCCCGATACCGGCATCGACATGGAGATGGTGCGGGAAGCGGAGCGCCTCGGTTACGAGGCGGTGTGGTGCGGCGAGGCCTACGGCACCGACGCGGTCTCGCCGGTCGCCTGGGTCTTGGCGCAGACCAAGCGGATCAAGGCCGGCACCAGCATCATGCAGATGCCGGCGCGCACGCCCTCCTGCGCGGCGATGACGGCGATGACCTTGCAGGCCTTGTCCGGCAACCGGTTTCTGTGCGGCATCGGGCCGTCCGGCCCGCAGGTCGTCGAGGGCTGGCACGGCGTGCCGTTCGGCAAGCCCTTGACCCGCACCCGCGAATACATCGCGATCATCCGCCGGATCCTCGAACGCCGGGCGCCGCTCGAATTCGCCGGCGAACATTATCAGATCCCCTATAAGGGACCCGGCGCCACCGGGTTGGGCCGGCCATTGCGCAGCATCGTCCACGGCGACCCGAGCCTGAAGATCTACACCGCGGCGATCGCCCCGGCCGGCTTGCGCACCGCCGGCGAGGTGGCCGACGGGACCCTGCCGTTCTTCATGTCGCCGGAGCAGGCCGAGGCGATCTGCGGCCCGGTGCGCGACGGCATCGCCAAGGCCGGCAACGGCAAGACCCTCGCCGATTTCGATATCGGCGCCTATGTACGGGTGGCGGTCGGCGACGACCTCGCCGCCTGCCGCGACAAAATCCGGCCGAACCTGGCGCTCTATATCGGCGGCATGGGCGCGCGCTCGAAGAATTTCTACAACGACCTGGCGAAGCGGATGGGCTACGGGGCGGCGGCGGCGGCGATCCAGGATCTCTATCTGTCCGGGAAACGCCGGGAGGCCGAAGCGGCGGTGCCCGACGCGCTGATCGACGAGACCTCGCTGATCGGCCCGAAAGAACGCATCAGGGACCGGCTGCAGGCCTGGCAGGAAGTCGCCCGGGACCATCGGGTCGGCTCGCTGGTGTTGGCCGGCGCTACCCGGGAGGCGATGCGGGTCGTCGCCGAGGCCGTGTTGTAAAAGGCTGGGTTGCAGGATGAGTACTGATGGTGACCCACCCCGCCGCGGAAACGCGGCGGGGTTCTCTTTTCGGCTGGCTTATTCTCGCACATATCCCCATGATGGCTGATATAGTTGTGTTATTATTGGCGCAATGAATAAGAAAGATATCATTGCTGTAGTTGCTAGTCATAGCGCTAATTGCAGCTTTCATGCTGGTTAAACCTAGGCCGATTATTGGGAGCCGCATGGAGAACCCACGAGGTCAAAGCGGCAACGTATCAGAGGCCGGCATTTGCACCGCCGACTCCCGGCATGTTCGCAACCGGCCAAATTGCGCATTTTCGGCGGAAGGACCTCGTCTTTTCATATCCTGTAAAGCCTACCGCCGTATGGATCGATGATGCTTCAGGTGCGTACATCTGCCGCTATCCGTACGATCCGATCGGCGACTTCGGATGTCGACGCGGCTGGCAATTTCATCGGCGACCCGAAGACATTTCCCCGAGAGACATTCTTTTCCGTAAAAACCGACGAGGCGAACAATGAAACCTTCGAGAAATACATCGCGCATGCCCATATATTTGTCGACTCTTCTGCAACCTCCGACGGCTTTCGTCTGGGAAACGTCGGCGGTTATACTGCCAGCTACGTCAGCAGTCTCGAAGGCTTCGACATGCGCGTGTCCGTTCTAAAGAATACGGCGTGCGCCCCTTCCACTCCGAGAGGATGCCTCGTGATCATAATGATCGATCAGAATGGCATGTTCAGCGACGATGAACTATCGCGCATTGTGCAATCGGCAGTCCCGGGTACCCTCACTGATTAAGCCAAAACCGTTCGGCATACGGATCGACGACATCCTTGTCTTTCCCGCTGGGCAAAGTTTTGCGCACCTCAAAATGCAGATGTTGGGGCATTCCCGTTGGATTTCCGCAGGGCCCAAACTGGCCCACATATGCAACGATCTGACCCTGCGCGACATGATCGCCGCTGTTCACTGCAAGACGGTCAACGTGCAAGTACCACGAGGAATAGCCGTTGTCGTGAACTATATAAAAGGTATGCCACTCCTGCCATCCGTTGAATAAGCAGGAAGAATTATGGTTCACGTTATCAACTGTGGCCTTAAACAAACGTCCGTCCGCGGCCGCGCGGACGGCGGTTGTCTTCGCCAGGAATGGGTAGTCGTATCCTGAGTGTCCGTCATAGTTCAAGTACCGTATGGTCTTTGACAGCGGATCAGTTTTAATACAACGCGCACCGACGTAATTACCGTTCACCTCGAATGGCGTCCCATTCTCGTTTTTATAGCCAGGTCCTGGACGGCAATTGTATGGTGGGACGTTACCCAGCTCCCCCGTATAGGCCAATACTTTTTTGTCCTCGCAGGGTATATACCAGCACCGTTTTCTCGAAGTATCGGGGTCTAAGGGCGTGCCGGAATGGTCCATGACCGCCGAAATCGGCGCAATTGGTGTAGCGGAATTAACCTCCGGCGGCGCGAACGCCTGGGCCTTATACCCCTCAATTGGGAACCCAAGCCACGCATATCGCACGGCATTCAGATATGGATTGCTGACAGTAGGAAAGATCGACCAGACCGATTGATTAAACCCCGATGGCAGGCCCTTTTGAAGGTCCTTCGTATTCATGGACTCCCGCCTGCGCTTTGCGATTGACCGGAGGTCTGAATATCCCAATAGGATGTATGCGTTGTACCGGTCGCATTCCCCACAAGCCCGCCGACCGCGCCGCTCCCGGTCACGCTGCCGGTTGCGTACTATTGGCTTATTTCGCCCAGGTTCAGTCCGACCAACCCGCCATTGGCGTTACCACCGAAAACAGAGCCGGTCGCGTATGACTGGGTAATCGTTCCCGTACCGGCGTTATCGCCGACAAGACCGCCAAAGCTGTAGATCCCTTTGCCGCTGACCGCGACGTTCGCAAATGATCTGATCACCTGACCCGAATTCGTTCCAACCAGCCCGCCGACGTTGCTACCATAGGTTCCCCCATCGATGGCGCCGGTCGCAAACGCATCTTCAATCGTGCCTTCGTTTTCGCCCGCCAGAACCCCGCCACCGAGACCGGGGATTAAACCGGTTTTGATGCTCGCGTTCGTCACGCCGACATTCCGGACGATCCCGGACGGGCCGACATTACCGAAGAGTCCGGAGTAGAAGACCGTGGAGGCGCTCACTAAGTCGCTGACCGTATGGCCTTGACCATCAAATAAGCCAACAAATGGTTTCGTATTGTTGCCAATTGGCGTAAAAGCGAACGGCACGTTTTTGTTGCAGGTGAAATCCGAGGCATCCACATTCGTACCTAGTACGTAATCGCCCGAGAGGTTTTTATTGATCGCTTCTAAATCACAGATGGTACTGACTGTTGTCTGCGACCAGCCTGCCTCCGCAAAGCAGGATATCCCCGCAATCACGAACAACGCCAGTACGAGGTGTAGTGAAATAGTCCATGACCGATCGGACAAATCAGCCGTCATGTGCGTGTCTCCCTGTAATCTGCGGCACGTCCCGGCCTCTGACGGTGAGGCTTCTTCTCCGTCATGATGATACCGCAGGGGCGAGCGCGGCTTCCAGCTTAACCGTATGGTTACGGAGAAGATTCTCCGAATGTACCAACTGTCGCAGCCGCCAGGTCAAGATCACCGAACGGCCATTTCGTGCGCGAAGGCCTCGCGTGTTCGATTATCCACGAGGTCGTGCCTCCTTGCGCGCGCGTTCTCGGCGCTGTAATGTACCGAAAACGATAGACAGCGACAGGGAGGCTTCCGTGCGCACGTTCGCTTTTTGTGATTTCAAGGGCGCGGACTTGGGACGAGGTCGAGGGCGCGCATGCCGTAATAAATATGATCTCGGGTACTCTCGTCAGCGTTCTTGGTTCCGGCCAGAAATAAAAGTCGCTCTCTTTCTCGTAGCTTTATCTTTAGGTGCCTGCGCAGGAACACCTCAAGCGTCCCAATGGACAGCGCCCAATGACGTATCATTTGATACGGTGTTCAACGCCGCCTTGGCAGCAGGGGCGGACATCCAATTTACAATCGCAAGCAGCGACCGAACTGCGGGTCTTATTACTATGACCAGGCAGCAATACGCGGGCGATAAAATGGCCGAACGGCGCATGAGTGTGCGGGTGAAAACGCTGGGCAACAGGATAGAAGTCGGAACCAGGATTTCGGGAAGCGAGGTCGGTGTCATCGCGGGGACAATGGGCGGCGCCGTGAACAAAGAGATAACGGGGAATTTTTACTATTACCTTTTCAAAGAATTAAACATCGGGACACCCTCTCAACCGCCCGTGTTCGTTCAAGAAAGTTAAGCTAGTTGCAAATAAGCGGAAACCTGCCGAGACTATTTTAAGAGTACACATTTACCGTTTGGTTTTGCGTTTTTGCAAGCTGATCGTTCTTGAGGTAGACTACTCGTCAGACCTCCGTCCTGCCACTTGGCGTCCGAATTCCTCGGGCGTCGGATAACCGGACGGAGGAATCGAATGCACCCACAGTGCCCCGCCGAAAAGCGGCGGGTTCTGTTCTTTTCATTTGGCGAGAGAAAGACCGGTACTGATACCAGCGAGGAGAGGGGCCCGAAACCAGCTCGGGACGTGGCGCCGGGCGAATGCTGGGCGTTTCTCGATCACCGGACGATGGCCGAGGTCATCGCTGACGAGCGCCTCCTCGGGAGCTCGGCATGAAGATAGCCGAGCTCTGCCAGTCCGTCACCAAGGGATCATCCACGAACTGGAGCAAGGCAACGCCCCGTGGGTCAAGCCTTGGAAGGCTGGAGAGGCTTTCGGGGTCATGCCCGCGAACGCAATCACCGGCCGGATATCACGGCATCAACATCCCGATCCTTTGGGATGCTGCCTCCCGTAAGGGTTACGAGCGGCACGCGTGGCTCACCTTCAAACAGCCATCGACCATCGGGCGGCCGTCCGTAGGGGCGAGCGTGGAACGCACATCGTCTTCACGAAGCGCGTTGCGGTCGGCGGAAGTCGCCATAGCGCCGGACCTTTTCCCCTTTGCCGGCGAGGCAGCCAAGGGCGGCGTCCTCGGCGAGCGGGCCGACCTGGCGCAGCAGCACCGGGTTGCCGGCCAGGCCGAAGATGTACCCGACGCGCCAGCGCTCGCACCACGCCATCGCCTCGGACCGTCCGTAATGACTGTCGCCACGCACAGAGCGATCTCGACCGCCGGCCAGCAGGCGCGAATGCGGCCGATGACGGGGCGCAGCACCAGCGCCACCTCGGCCCCGTCCGGGGTCTTGCCAGGCGCAGGATCATCGGCGACGGGCTTGCCGGTGGTCGCCTCGTAGATGTGGATCGGCAAAAAGCAGCGGCTGTCGTAATGGGCGTTCTACAGCGAGAGTTGCTGGCCGCCGTGAACCCGGTCTTCGGTGTCGTCGATAGCCTGCCCCTGCGAAGGCGGGGGTCGAGCAGAATGCGCCGCGGCACCGCCTCGAAGCTGTCGCAGAACAACTCGACCATCGCCGCCATCATGCGCTTCAGCGCCGTCGCGCCGGGCAGGTTCTCCAGCCGGCTGATGATCGGCTGCGAGCACAGATCCTCGCCGCCCTCGGGCAAGCGGCCGACCGCCATCTTGAAGGCGGGATCGGATCTGAGCGCGTCGCAGTCGTTGCCGTCGGGATAACCCGCCGCGATCAGCAGCGCGCGGTAGCGGATCATCTCGGCTAGACCATGCAGCCCCCGGCCGGATCGCGCGGGTCTTCAATGCAAACGGCCAAGCGTTCGGCGACCTTGAACCGCCCTTCGATTGCCGCCAGCCGCACGATCCCGGCGTCCGAGGTCAGCCGACCGCCGTCGAACCCGACATGCACCGGCTTGCCGCCGACCGCTGGCAAACCCGGCAAAATCCCCGTAGTCTCATCCATGGCGGGCGCGAACTCCGTTGCTTCGGTTGATCCGGCTTCAGCAACCAAATCATACACGAAACCAACGGTTTATACCGCTCCCGCCGCCGCGTGAGCTGGTGAATTATTCAGGCTAGGAACGAATCTGGTAACAAAGCACCTGGTTGTACGGCCCGCAGTTGGCGGAAGTGCCGCTTGAAGCGACAGCAGTACCGTCACCGTCGCGCTACACGTAGCGTGTGCGCCTACACCAGACGTTCCCGCGTATACAAGATGTTCCTTATCAGCGCTACGAGGATAATCCGACATTCCCATATGGACCCTCGTCCGCCACACCCGTAAAATGCCAGAAGGATCAGTCGACATGTGCGAAGCGGTTCGCACTTGGGTATAATTTTTCGCCAGGCTAGGGAACGCGAACGGTTCAAGCTAGTACGGCGAATTATCGATCGATTGGGTGGATTTCATCTCGATGCGACTACATCAAGGCAAGCAACCCTCTTCGAGGCCGATGAACTACCCGCTCTGCAGACTTTCCGCTATGGTTGCGCAGGACGGGTTCGCTTTTGTCCAGGCGCCGGACATGGCGTCGATATTGGAGGGCGCCGGTCTGCGGCACTGGCGCGCCTTTGCCGCGAGCTGGAACGATCTCGGCTTCGACGCCTATATGGCCGATGGCGGCCGTTATCGCCGGCGCCGCTTTGGCGTCTTCCGCGCCGGGCCGGGCGGGATCGAGCGCAAGCCGCACCAGCCGCACTATCAGAGCCGGGACTACAACGCGCTGAACGGCGGCATCGAGCGCTGGTTCGAGCCGGTGACCGATGCGGTCGCCGGCCATCCGGCGCTGACCGCGATCCTCGGCACCAGCCGGGCCTTGTTCGACCGGATGACCCCGGCCGAGATCCGCCCCGAAGCCTGGCATGTCGAGATCCACCAGTTCCGCATCGAGGCGCGGCCGGGAGAGACGGCGCAGCCGACCCCCGAAGGCATGCATCGCGACGGCGTCGATTGGGTATTGGTGCTGATGGTGCGCCGCGAGAACGTCGCCAGCGGCGAGACGACGATCTACGACCTCGCCAGGCGCCCGCTCGGCAGTTTCACGCTGACCGATCCGATGGATGCGGCCTGGGTCGATGACGGCCGCGTCTATCACGGCGTCACCGCGGTGACGCCGATCGATCCCCGGCGGCCGGCATACCGCGATGTCCTGGTGGCGACGTATAGGCGCGAATAGCGACGGTCGATCGCCGCTGGGATCGTTCGATTAGGAAATTCTCCAAACCCCGACCGAAAGGACGCACTGATGCTCGACCTGCATTTCTGGCCGACGCCGAACGGCAAGAAGGTCACGATCCTGCTCGAGGAATTGGGTCTCGACTACAATCTCGTTCCCTGCAACATCGGCCGCGGCGACCAGTTCAAACCCGATTTCCTGAAGATCAACCCGAACCACCGCATGCCGGTCCTGGTCGACCATAGCCCCAAGGGCGGCGGCGCGCCGATCAGCATCTTCGAATCGGGTGCGATCATGATGTACCTGGCGGAAAAGGAGGGCCGGTTCTTTCCGCAGGATCTGCGCGGCAAATACGACGTCACCCAGTGGGTGATCTGGCAGATGGCCAATCAAGGACCGAAACTCGGCGAGTGCGGCCATTTCCGCCGCGCCGGTGCCGATGCCGGCGATCTGAGCTATGCGGTCCGCCGCTTCACCGACGAGGCCAACCGCCTCTACGGCGTCATGAACAATCGCCTCTACGGCAGCAGGTACCTGGCCGGCGACCAGTACACGATCGCCGACATGATCTCCTATCCCTGGACCGTCGGCTGGGAGGGGCAGGGCCAGGACATCGGCGAGTTCAAGCACTTCAAGCGCTGGTTCGACGAGATCGGCAACCGCCCGGCGGTCAAGCGCGGCATGGAGACCGGCAACAATCTGCGGGTCGACCCGGCGACCCTCTCCGCCGCCGAGCGCGAGCAGATGCGCAAGATCATGTACAACCAGCGCGCCATCCCCGCCCCGGCGTAGCGGCGCCGGCCAAACGCTTCGCCTCGCTCGATGCGTCAGCGGCGAGCCAGTTTGCGCTCGGCGAGGCGGGCGTAGAGGCTGGCGCCGAAGGGCAGGGCCGCGTCGTTGAAATCGTAGCCGGGGTTGTGCACCTCGCAGCCGCCGATCCCGTCGCCATTGCCGATCTGGATATAGGCCCCCGGCCGCTGTTCGAGCATGTACGAAAAATCTTCGGACGCCATGACCAGATTGCCGTCGCGGTTGACGTTGCCGTCTCCGACGAGTTCGGCGGCGACGTCGGCGATGAACCCGGTTTCGGCGGCATCGTTGACCAGCGGCGGAAAGATCGTGCGGAAATCGAGTTCGGCGCTGGCGCCGAACCCGCCGGCCACGCCCGTCGCGATCTTGCGCATCCGCTCTTCGATCAACTTCAGGGTTTCGGGGCGGAAGGCCCGCGCGGTGCCGCCGAGGACCGCCCGTTCCGGGATCACGTTGTAGGCGTCGCCGCCATGGATCTGGGTGACGCTGACGACCGCGGTGTCGATCGGCCGGACATTGCGAGAGACGATCGTCTGCAGCGCGATCGCGATGTGGCTGGCGGCGATCACCGGGTCGATCCCGGCTTCGGGGCGGGCGCCGTGCGCGCCGCGGCCGGTGACGGCAATGTCGAAATAGCCGCCGCCCGCCATCATCGGCCCGGTGCGGATCTGGAATTTCCCGACCGCGAGCCCCGGCCGGTTGTGCATGCCGAAGATCGCCTCGCACGGGAAGCGGTCGAAGAGGCCGTCCTCGACCATCGCCTTGCCGCCGCCGAGCCCCTCTTCGGCCGGCTGAAAGATCAGGTTCACGGTGCCGTCGAAATTGCGCGTCTCGGCCAGATAGCGGGCGGCGCCGAGCAGCATCGCCGTATGGCCGTCATGGCCGCAGGCATGCATCCGCCCGTCATGCCGCGAGCGGTAGGGAAGGTTGGTCGCCTCCTCGATCGGCAGGCAATCCATATCGGCGCGCAAGCCGATCGAATGCGCCGAATTGCCGGCCCGCAACCGGCCGACGACGCCGGTCCTGCCGATGCCGCGAAACACCTCGTACCCGAATTCGGCGAGCTTTTGCGCGACCAGGTCGGCGGTCCGCCGTTCCTCGAAGCCGAGTTCGGGATGGGCGTGGATGTCGTGCCGCCATTCCGTCAATTCATCATGGAATTCCGCGATTCGCTCGATGATCGCCATGCCCCGCCTCCTGTCGTACGCCTGCGATACTGTTGCCGAGCGCAGTGCTTCTGGCAATCCGGCTCGCGTATGGCCGCGAACGCGCTATAGTGATCGCCGGAATTTTTTCGGGAGGAGTGACGGGCGATGGCTGCGATTGAGGGTGTGGAACTCGATTGTCTCTCGGGCGTGCGGGTCGTCGACTTCACCCAGTTCGAGGCGGGACCGTCCTGCACCGAGGCGCTCGCCTGGCTCGGCGCCGAGGTGGTCAAGATCGAGAACCCGAAGACCGGCGATCCCGGCCGCCGACTGCGGCCCGGCCAGCCCGACGACGACCCGTGGTATTTCCACCAATTCAACGCCAACAAGAAGTCGCTGACGCTGAACCTCAAATCGCCGCGCGGTCTGGAGATCGTCAAGGAGTTGCTGAAAAAGGCCGATGTCACGGTCGAGAACATGGCGCCCGGCACGATCGAGCGCCTCGGCCTCGGCTACGATGTGGTCAAACAGCTCAACCCCGGCATCATCTATTGCCAGGTCAAGGGCTTCGGCACCGGCAGCCCGTACGAGAAAAACCTCGCCTTCGACATGATCGCGCAGGCCGCGGGCGGCCCGATCAGCGTCACCGGCGATGCCGACCGCCCGCCGGTCAAACCCGGCCCCTCGTTCGGCGACACCGGCACCGGCATGCTGATGGCGATCAGCATCCTCGCGCGCGTTGCACCAGCGCGACCGCACCGGCAAGGGCCGGCGGCTGCAGGTGGCGATGCAGGACGCGATGATCCATTACATGCGGGTGCCGTTCTCGCGCACCCAGCAGAGCGGCAAGGCGCAGCTTCGCGGCGGCAGCAGCCGGTCGAGCACTGCGCTCGCGCCCTCGGCCCTCTACCCGTGCAAGCCCGGCGGGCCGAACGACTATGTCTACGTCTTCACCAGCCGCGCCAATCCCGAGCATTGGACGCGCCTGCTGAAGGCGATCGGCCGCGAGGACCTGATCGGCGACGCGCGCTACGACACCGGGCCGGCGCGCGGCCAGCACGCCGCCGAGGTCGACGAGCTGATCGCCGCCTGGACCCGCCAGCACACCAAGGAAGAGGCGATGAAGATGATCGGCGCGGCCGGCGTGCCGGCCGGCGCGGTGTTCGACACGCTCGAACTGATGAACGACCCCTCGCTCGCCGAGCGCGGCATCATGCAGACGATCGAGCACCCGACGACCGGCAAGGTGACGATGCCGGCCTGGCCGGTGCGCTTCGACGGCGCGCCGCCCAAGGTCAAGCCGTCGCCGCTGTTGGGCCAGCACAATGCCGAAGTGCTCGGCCAATGGCTCGGCATCGGCGCCGCCGAGGTCGAGGCGTTGCGCAGCGAGGGCATCGTCTGACCCAAATCCGGCCGACGCCGACCCATGCGAGGACTCTGAAATGAAGCTTTTCTACGCCCCCGGCGTCTGCTCGATCGGCATCCATGTGCTGCTCGAGGAGATCGGCAAACCCTACGAACTCGAACTGGTCAACCTGCGCGAAGGCGCGCAATTCAAACCGCCCTTTACCGGCGTCAGCCCAAAAGGAAAGGTCCCGGCCCTGGAGCGCGACGACGGCTCGATCCTGACCGAGTTTCCGATCATTGCCCGCTGGCTCGGCCGCCGCGAGAATCTGCTGCCGAAGGACGAGGAGGCCGACACCCGGGCGATGGAAGCGATGGAGTATGCCGTCGGCACGATGCACGGGCAGGGCTTTGCCCGGCTGTTCCGCTCGGAGCGTTTCGCCCCGTCGGCCGCCGACCAGGACGCGGTCAAGGCGGCCGGCCGCGAGGTCGTCGAAAAGGGCTTTGCCGTCCTCGACAAGGCGCTGACCGGCAAGAACTACATCGCCGGCAGCGAATTCTCCGCCGCCGACACGGCGTTGTTCTACTGCGAATTCTGGGCCGCGAAACGGCTCGGCATGAAACTGCCGGCCAATGTCTCGGCACATTACGACCGCATGATGGCCCGGCCCTCGGTGCAGCGGGTCATGCAGCAGGAAGGTCTCGACTGAGCCCTGAAGCAGCGAAACCGCCGAAACAAATTGCCCTTCCCGGGCCTCCAGCAACGGAGTGAACGACAATGCCCATCACGCCGAAATCGCCCGGCTGCCTTGCCGGCATCCGCGTCCTCGATCTCACTCAATTCGAGGCCGGCACCACCTGCACCGAAGCGCTCGCCTGGATGGGCGCAGACATCGCCAAGGTCGAGCCCCCTCGCGGCGAGGCCGGCCGTACGGGCTTCGGCGACGCCTACTATTTCATGATGTACAACGCGAACAAGCGCTCATTGACCGTCGATCTGAAGTCGGAGCGCGGTCTCAACCTGGTCAAGGAGATGGCGAAGAAGGCCGACGTCTTCACCGAAAACTTCGCTCCGGGCGCGGTCGAGCGGCTGGGCCTCGGCTATGACGTGGTCAGCGCGCTCAACCCGGGGATCGTCTATGCCCAGGTCAAGGGCTTTGGCGACGGCAGCCCGTACGAGAAGGGCCTCAGCTTCGACCCGATCGCGCAGGCCGCCGGCGGCGCGATGAGCATCACCGGCGAAAAGGACGGCCGGCCGGTCAAGCCCGGCCCGACGATCGGCGACACCGGCACCGGCATGCTGATGGCGTTCAGCATCGTCAGCGCCCTGTTCGACCGCGCGCGCACCGGCAAAGGCCGCCGGCTGCAGGTGGCGATGCAGGATTCGGTCATGCACTACAGCCGCGGCGGGTTCATCACCCAGGCGCGCACCGGCAAAGCCGCGCCGCGCCGCCCGCCCGCGAACAATCCGCCCGGCGGCATATTCCCGTGCAAACCCGGCGGCCCAAACGACTACGTCTACCTGTTGACCAGCCGCGCCAATCCGGAACACTGGCCGCGCCTGTTGAAATTGATCGGGCGCGAGGATTTGATCGGCGACCCGCGCTACGACACGCCCAACGCCCGGATGGAGTGCGAGGCCGAGGTCGACGAGATCGTCGCTGCCTGGACCCGCCGGCATACCAAGCACGAGGCGATGGCGCAGCTGAGCGGGGTCGGCGTCCCGGCCGGCGCCGTGCTCGATACGCAGGAGCTGATCGACGAGCCGAGTTTCCGCGACCGCGGCATCCTGCAGACGATGACCCATGGCGATCGCAAGATGGTGATGCCGACTTGGCCGGTGCGCTTTGACGGCGTCCCGACCGAGGTCAGGTCGGCGCCGTTGCTCGGCGAGCACACCGCCGAGGTGCTCGGCGACTGGCTCGGCTTGAGTTCCGCGGAGATCGACGCATTGCACCGCGACGGCATCGTCTGATGCCGTCCGACACCGGCCGATAGACAACACGGCCGACGAACAGCGAGGGGCGGCGCAAGGCCGCCCCTCGCATCCTGTAGGGGCTTTCTAGACTTCGGCGAGGACCGCCTCGTTGACGTACCCGCCGAAGCGCTCGGCGAAAGCCCCGGCTTCCGGTGCGACCTTGAAGTCGATGCGCAACAGGACGCCGTTGCCGCTGTCGCGGCAGGTGAAGATCGACGGCTCGAAGCGGCGCTCATCCAGCCATATCCGCATCGCCGCCATCTCTTCGAACAGTTCGCTCGGTTTCAGGTGGATCTCCACTGTCCGCATATTCGACACTCGCCTATTTTCCTTGGCGAATTATAGAGGCGGACTGCCGGCAAAAGCGTGTGACGCGGTTCATGCTCACGTTTTTGTCACAGGCTCGGCATCTCCGCCGGGATGCCGGCGGTAATGATAGCGATAGAGTTCGGTCCCCAACCCGATTGCATCGTAAAGCGTGCGGGCCGGCAGATTGCCGGCTTCGACCTCCAGGCAGGCGCCGGCGGCGCCGTGCTCCGCGCCCCATGCGGCCAGCGCCGAAACGATCCGTCGGGCGAAGCCGCGCCGCCGACGCCGGGGATCGACGACGACCGATTCGTAGCACAACAAACCCCGGTGGATCGCACCGTAAGCGAGCGCCGCCGGCTCGCCATCCACCGACAGCAACGCGAACCCGGCGGGAACGGCGATGGCGCCGACGATCCGGCGATAAGCCCGGCTCTGCTCGGCGGTATGGTTCTGCAACTCGGCCATTGCAGCGAACCAGCCTCTCGTGGGGCGCGGCAGCAATCGCACCGCCGGGTCCCGCGCCGCCGCCATGCCGGCGATGTCGCCGTAAAGAACGCAGCTTTCGCCTTCGCTGGCGTAGCCGAGCGCCGCCAGCCGATCATCGACCTCGGGTTCGATGATCGAGAGCAGGCGAAATATCGGCGGCAGTCTGTGCCTGCGGTAGAGCGTTTCGCAGCCGGCGACCAGGCCGTCGACATCGCCGCAACCGGCGGTCAGCGGATTGGCCGAATTGGCGCGGCGGGTCAGTCCTCCGCTGAAGCGCAGCAGCCACCCGCCGAGCAGCACCTGGCGCAACCCCGGCCAGGCATTGAGGCAAGTCTCCTCGACCCGCCACGCCAGATCCCGTCCGTTCACTTCTCAGCCTGACGGGAGGTGCGGACCTCCGGCGACGTTCTCTCGCCCCGGGTATCTGCACCCGACGCCATCGCAGCTGCGTCGTTCGAGCCATTCAACAGAGGATGCAGCGGACGCCACCACTTTGCGTAAGCAAATCTTTTCGAAGGCATCGGTGCAGTCTTCCACTGCGCAGCCTTGCGATCCATTAGCTGTCGCAATTCATCTTCCAATTTTGGGGATTTGGTAACGGCAGCCAGCCGAAAACGTTCGCTCAAGCCAACGAATTCCCCGGCACTCTCACGTATCTCATCAAGTGGCAAGTTCGAGTTTAGAGCAAAGTAGCCAGCCAGAGCGCCCGCAGTCAGCAGGATCAGGGTTGCGACGATGATATCAGCCCAGTCGTCGCCAAACTCGAACAGCATTTCCATCATTGTTAGGATAGACAAAACAACAATAACAATAATATACATAGCGCGTTGCTCGATCAGATCCTCGTACCAATAATAAAGGATGGACCCCGTCTTGCGGCAAACAACCTCTTGATGTTTGCACTCTTCTAGCACCGCGATGGGCACCTCTAGGCCGCTTGTTGGTTCCTCACTGTTGGCCTGGGTCACCCGTCCTGCCGCCTTTCTGACACCCGCCGGCACGTTTCGCCGACCGGCCTTAGAGGATCGACTTTTCTATAGCATATGGCCAGATGACGAAATCCATGCCTTCCCAGCGACTGTCCCTAGCGATCGATATTCGCGTGCGCGCAGGTTGCGCTACTATCCGCATGGGTTGCCGCTGCGACGCCCTTTGACCGACGGATCGGTGCGTTGCGACGCAAATCGGAGCATCGGCCGCACATGAATTTTGCACGCGTTTCTGCGCTAATCCTTGCAGCGCTTTTTCTGATCTTCAGCGTGGCTTGGTTTACCGGGATACCTCATCCGGCCCGAGAGATGCACATCATCCAGGAATGGGATTCGGCTGTTCGAAGGCTCGGGATTACCCCCGTCTTTCCGCCCCGAGAAGATACCCAAGTTGGCGATCTCTACCTCATTTCGGGATCCCAAACCGCCGACGAAACAGAGCCGCGATCAAGTCAAATTTGGCTCGGCGACCTCGGCCTGGCCGGGCCTATCAAGAATTTCTACAAAGATCGCTTTGCCATGCCCGCCGAAAATGGCGGAAAACCTATTGGTAGTGCAAAGGACAGCAAGGACTGGATTCCGCCGCCGGCCGAGACGGCAAACATTTTCGGAACCGGAGCCGTCCCAAAGAGGTTGAGAAGCGTCGCATTTCCAAGCTTCACGGTCGCTTCGAGCCGGTTGGCAAAGCTTTCCGTTTCCGACAGCGTGCTGCAGTTCTTCAGTTCGGGCTCGTTTGGGCAAAGCAACTACAACGTTACGATCAGCGTTCCAAATGCCGAAAGCTATGGGGTCCCCGCGTTGACCGCGCTGGCTCTCGTCGCCAACAATTGTATTCTAAAGGATAGCATTAACCAGTTGGTGCAGATGTACCCGACGCTGACCAAGCCGAGAATCTCTATCGTAACCGAAGTTTATTATGCCAGGGCTATCGATTACACAATAGCGATGAAAACCGGCACAGGAAGCATGATTGCGGTTACGTCGGCCGATCTCGAAAAAATTAAGGATATGCTGGCGAAACTCCGCCCACATCCATCTGACGACAAGACCAAACCGGTCGCGCCCGAAGCCGGCAGCCCCAGCCCGCCCTCGACGGCGGCTGCCAGTTCGGCCGCGCAGAAGGAGAACCAAACTACACTCGACGCGATAGAGGTCGAATTGGACAAAATTTCGAAGGCGCTAGGGGTCCAACGCACCTGCTGTCTCGGGGACGGTAATCCGCTCCAATTCGCGCTCGGTCACACTGCGCCAAACCTTCGCCCAACCCGTCGTGATCGGCTATCACGCACTAACCTATGCCGTCCAATTCGGATCATGCGCCCGCAGGATCGCCACCGACATTCCCCTATCGAGCCTGCCCTCCACCCGCTTCCACCAAACCCACCGTCCTTCCCCTCAAGGCACCTGTCGATCCACCAACCCCGAGGCCGATGATTTTCCAAATTTTCTTTGATTGGGACCAATATGTACTGACCCCAGACGGTGAGCAGCTCGTCGATCAGGCGGCGCAAGCGTACAAGGCCAACGAGCCAATCCGAATACAAGTAACGGGATACACCGATCTCTCGGGCCCAACCGTCTACAACCAACGGCTCTCCGAGCGACGTGCCAATGTCGTTGCCATAGCCCTGGAAGTAAGGGGAGTGTCGCGCAACGACATTCTGGAAACCGGCCGCGGGATGAATGACCCGCGCATTCCCACTGCGCCGGGTGTGCGTGAGCCGGAGAACCGCCGGGCCGAAATTACGGTTAGATAAGTATCGATCTCAGCGATCGGAATCAGGGGGTGGGCGGGTTCGAAAGGGGTCGAGCCGGTCGGAGAACCGTTGCGAGCGGTGCGCGATCATGAAGCTGACGTCGAACCACATCTTGCGCTCGTCCCTGGCATTACGCGGCAACACGAGCCCAAGTTGCTTAGCCAACTCGCCTCGGTAGAGATCGAACGCGCTTTTCACGTGCACGCCATACTGCCTGACGGCATCTATTGAAAAGCGATGGCTGGCGATGGCCAATACTATGGCGACCACAGGCAGCCACAGTATTGGCAACTGCCTGGTCCAAGCAGCCAATACGAAATATATTGTGGTAGTGATTGTACCAGCCACAGATACATTGACGAAAAAATCAAGCAGTGATTTCGCCTCACCGAGCTGCTCGCGAAATTCTTTTGGCATCACCGCCTGGAGTCTCGGCCAAACCGGTATTGCGTCCATCCCATAAATTATGTAAGAGTAAACCTCCAGCGCTCGAAAGACGTTTCCAAACCGTGTTGGAAGGACCTGCTCTGCTGCAAACGGGTAATCTTCAACGGCCATGCGCAATCTGTCAAAATAGTCGGGGGCAGGAGTTTCTACATCTGTTTCAATATGCTCTCTTAGATTGAGCACTGGGTCAATCGTCCGTTGGAAACGACGCCGCCAAAATGCCTCGCGAGATTTAATTGGGTGCCACTTTCGCAATTGACTTGGATATCCCTCGAAAACTCTTAAGATCGGGTAATTGAGCGCCAACAGCGCTACAGCAAACAACCAAACGACAACCGCGGCGATTGCTGTCGTAGTCAGCACTTCAAGGCGTGGCGCATCTGCGAAGAAGCCGAAGCCTCTTAGGGCGATCCAGATTCCACCGGCCAACACCGCGGCTGGCAAGAAGAATCCGATAGCAAAATCTCGGTCGAATAACTTGGGGAGCTCGCTGAACATCCAGGATGAACGAATAGCCGATGCAGCTTAACGCGGTGGTGGCTCCCCGGGTGGATATTTAATAACAGGATTGCCGGACAGTAGCCCGAAAGCCCGAAACTCGATGGCCCGGGCGAGCGAGTAAGCGGTAGAGGGCACGGTACTCGCCGCCTGCATGCCGTCGGTCACGGCCCGGCGCGATCGCACCCGCCCGAACCAGCCTGCTAGCTTTTGGAATCCGCCGAAATTAGGCTCAGCCCCTCCCCAATTCACCACCCATGGGTAGCACATCATGTCGGCGATAGAGTAATGGTCCCCGGCAATAAAAGAACGGGTATCCAACCGAATCTCAAGATCTTGATAAAGCTTATTTGCCCATTCTGAGAGTTCTGGGCGTTCTTCCAGGGGGCGGAATGCCTGCTTAACCGACTGCCACATGACCCATCGTTCGGCCTCAAACACTTGCTTTGGGTCCTCTGGATAGAACTCGCCGGCTCTTCCCTCCGCGTTCGCTTTTCCCGCGAGATATGTCATTGCGGCGCCAAGGTAAGAAATTTCTACCCGACCGGCATCCTGGAAGGGCGCGCTATCCAGAAGCAAAGGAGGAATATACAGGCCAGAGCTACCGTCGTCATAAGAAAAAATTTGGCAAGCGAGCCCACTTTCCTTCAACAATATCATCAACTGTTGCGCCATTGGATTTGCGGCATGCACTACATCAAGCATAGTAACCTCCCGATTGATTTATTCTTAAAGCATTGACGGCGTGGTATGCTTTTTGATCTTGCTCCAATGCCTGTCCTTGCATGTTGTCGGCGGCCCGCCTGACACGCAGCTTCCATAGCGCAGTGGCTATCTGCATCTAACGCTACTCCTGCGGGTAGCGCCAGGGTTTTTCCGGCTGGGCCGCCGTCTCGTCGATGGTCCATTGCGGCAATGCCAGACCGGAGGCAACGTCGCTGAATACCATGCGCACCCGCGTCCCGATGCCGACCTGTTTCACCAGTTCCGGAGGCGCCAGTTGGCCCTCGGGGGTCGCCAGATTACCGGCGACGCGCAGGGCTTCCTCGGCGGTCGGCTCGCCCTTTTGCGTGTCGAGATCGACCAGCAGGATCAGATAGGGCGTGTGACCGCGAAAGGCCGGCTGGATTGCGTGGTGCACCTCGCTGTAGGAGTGCACGGCACCTTTGCCCTCGACCTTTTTCCAGGCCGATTCGAGGCTCATGCACCACGGGCAGGCGGTGGTCGGCGGGTAGCGCAGCCGGCCGCATTGCGCGCAGGCCTGCAAGTGAAAATCGTGGCCGGCGCAATGACGGAAATATTCGAGGTTCTCGACGTCGAGATCGTCGACCGTGAGCCCCATGCCAAGGTATTCGCCGCGGATAGGCATATTCGTTCTCCTTCTCAACCGCGGCGCATGACCATCGACGACGCGGTCGCCGGGTTGGCCCAGCCGAGATTGGCGCTGACTTCGACATTCCTGACCTGGCGGCAGCCGCCTTCGCGGTAGTCGTAGGTGTGCCGGCGCTTGCCGTCAGCCCCGACCGGACAGGAATCGTCGGCGTCGTGACGCAGTTGGCGGGTGTTTTCGATGACCATGTTCATGCCGTGGGTATAGCCCTCGCAGAGATGGCCGCCGCTGGTGTTGTTGGGCCGCCGGCCGCCGAGCTGGATGGCCCCGCTCGACACGTACTGGCCGCCTTCGCCCTTTTTGCAGAAGCCGTAATCCTCGAGCTGCAGCATCGTCGTAAAGGTGAAAGCGTCGTAGGAGCCGGTAATGTCGACATCTTCAGGCCCGACCCCGGCATTCGGCCACAGGATGCGGGCCGCGTAATGGCCGGCGACGGTCGAGATCGGCCCGTGCTGGTAATGCATGTCGAGCCGCGGTTTCGAACAGCGGCCGACGACGCCGCGGATCAGCACCAAGGGCTGCTTCATGTCGCGGGCGCGCTCGGCCGAGGTGACGATGACCGAGGTCGCGTTGTCGGTTTCGACGCAGCAATCCAGCAGGTGCAACGGCTTGCAGATGAACCGGCTCGACAATACGTCGTCGACCGTAAAGCGCTTCTTGTAATAGGCCTTCGGATTGTTCGAGGCGTGATGGCTGTGCGCCACCTTGACCGCGGCGACCTGCTCGGGCTTGGTGCCGTAATCATACATATGGCGCATAAAGGTCGGGGCAAAGCTCTGCCCGGCGCTCTGCCAGCCATAGGCGCGGTTGTGCAGCGCGTCGCCGGCGACGGGCGCTGCCGAGCGCGCGCCGGTGCCGCCGATCCTGACCTGCGAATAGCCGTTCATCGAGCGGAAGATCGCCACCGTCTTGCAGCAGCCGGCCTCGATCAGCCCGATGGCGATGCCGACGAGCGCCTCGGTCGAGGAGCCGCCGCCGACCACATCCATGTAGAAATTGAGGCGGATGCCGAGATCGCCGGCGATAAACGTCGCCGAAGTCGAAGTCGCCGCCCGAATAGGACAGCATGCCGTCGATGTCGGCGGCGGTGAGCCCGGCATCGAGGATCGCATTGCGAACCGCCCAGGTGCCGAGCGCCCGCGTCGTCTTGCCCGAGCCGCGGGTATAGGTGGTCTCCCCCACCCCGACGATCGCGTATTTGTCCCGCAGGTATTTGGGGGTGGTGGCGTCCACCTCGGTTCTCGGCAACGGC
>CAVPBN010000048.1:0-117030 GCA_963701815.1 uncultured Alphaproteobacteria bacterium | reverse complement strand
TAGCGCTTGAGCTCCGCCGTCTCACGCGAGGGAAAAGCCTCGGCGGCATGTAAGCGCCGGAGCGGCCGGATCGGCGCGCGCGGGCATCACCGGCAACGGCTTGGGCTGCTTCGGTCGCGCCCGCGGGCACAGTGGCCGGACGGCCGCTGGAGTAGCTTCCTATCAATCTTTTGGCCGGGACTATCAAGCGGCGCCGCCGGACGACACCCCATTTCACGGGCATGGGCAGAAAACAGCAAATATCGACATTCGGGATCGAGCCCAGCTGGTCAAGAAAATCGACGCTTGGCGCGCCAGGCAGCGAGTGCCTCCGAGCCGGTCCACGCCACTCGTCTGACATGACCGAACATTCCTCCAGGAGGCTGCGGATGTTAAAAAGGATTTCAATCATGCGGTCGATGCTTCTGGCTCCCGTCTTCGCCGCAGCAATCGCGCTCATATCTGGCCCTGCGCGCGCGACCCCGATGGTGACCGAGAATTGGTCTTTTCTTGGCACGCCGTCGGGAAACATGGGGAACGGCTCACTCACGTACGACTTATCGACCGGGTTAGTGTCGTCGTTTACCGGCACGTTCATCGGCCTGCCGTTCACCTATTGGGATGCCTCAACGCCTCCCGTTCAAGCCAACACTCCGTCGCCCGGTCTGTTGACTTACCATGGCGTTCCAAATACCGGCGGCGCGGACTTTATCTTCGACGATCTGTTGCCGATTGACGTTAATGGTATCCTTGTCAGCACGGGTAGCGGCGCGAGTGAGAGGTTCTACGACGTTTCGTTGGACTTCCTGGGTGCTACTCAGGTGGACTTCTTCAGCATCAATCCGAACGGATCATACGTTTTTGACAACGGGACGTTCACCACAACCCCAGCGAGCGTCCCCGAACCCGCCACTTGGGTGATTTTGCTGGCCGCGTTCGCCGCCCTTGCTGCTGTCGTTCGCGGCTCGCGGCGCAAGTTGGCTTCGCCTTCGCCGGCCTAAAATAAATACCCCTGGGATAACAGACGGTCGGCAGCATCGTGAGGAATTGCGGCGCATGCGGCAGCATCGCCCCGCCGACGACGCTCGTTTCCATCGCTACCCCTTGACCGCGCCGAGCAGCAGCCCCGAGGCCATGTAGCGGCGGAGCACATAAAAGATCGCAATCGGCGGGATCGAATACACGACCGACATCGCCATCATGTAGTTGTACGGCGAATTGTCGTCATCGAAAATCTGCTCGAGCCCGACCGCGAGCGTGGCGTGGTGGCTCGAGGTCAGGAACATGTATTGGTACAGGTAATCGTTCCACGCGAAGAGCAGCGCATACGTGCCGACCGCCGCCAGCGCCGGCGCCATCAGCGGTACGTAAATCTTCAGATAGACCTGCCAGGCCGAGGCACCGTCGATCCGCGCCGCTTCGTCGAGCTCGGTCGGGATCAGCTTGCCCCCATACTGCAATACCAGGATCGCATAGGGCGTCGCAAACGCCACCTCGGCCAGGATGACGGACCACGGGTTGTCCATCAGCCCGTACTGATTCATGATCCGGTAGAACGGGATGATCAGCGTCGATAACGGGATCAGATAGGTCAGGAACGCGATATCGTTCAGCATCCACTCGCGGGCGAGCCGCAGCCGGCTGACGGCAAAGCTGGCGAACGAGCCGACCAGAACGGTCAGCACCATCACGGCCAGCCCGATATAGGCGCTGTTGGCGAATTGCTGCCAGAAAAACGCGACATCGTCGACATCGCCCGTCCACAGCCCGACAAACGCGTCGAGCGTGGCATGCCCGGGCCACAGCACGCCCGCGGATTTGTCGAAGCCGTTCGGGTCGAGCGCGATGAACAGCATGTTGTAGACGGGGATCAGCGACCATACGAGGACGACGAGCCCGACCAGCACCGACGCCGCCTCGATCAGCACCTTATGCCGGCGGTAGTTGGGGTGGCGCCGGGCACGGTCGGGAAGGGCGGCGGCGGTCATAGCTGCACCTCCGCCTTGCGCAGCCGGCGCATCAGCAGGACCACGACCAGGATCATCACCGGCACGATCGACAAGCCGGCGGCGACGGCGAGATGCGGCCGTGCCATTTCGAGCGCGTAGTTGAGGCCCTGCGTCGCCAGCACGTCGGTCGACTGCCCGGGGCCGCCGTCGCTGACGAACTGGGTGACGGTGATGTCGCTGACCGTCCAGATCGTCGAGATCAGCGTGCTGATCAGGTACAAATTCGCCAAGAGCGGCCAGGTGACGCGACGAAACAGGTCGAGCGGCCCCGCGCCGTCGACCTTGGCCGCCTCATAGAGGTCCTCGGGGATCGCCATCCGCCCGGCGAGCAGGATCAGCGTCCACAGCGGCATCCATTTCCAGACATAGCTGGCCATGTTGCAGGCGAGCGACAGCCAGTGCGTGCTGAACCACAGCGGCCCGTCGATCCCCAACACCGCTTGCAGGATCGTGTCGAGCAACCCCTGCTGGCTGACGAACATCCAGTGGAACGACAGGTAGGCCGGCACCGCCGGCACCGTCCAGGGCAGGATGTAGATGACCAGCAGCGCCTTGATCCAGCGCCGCTTGCGCATGAAAAAGCCCGACAGCGCCAGCGCCGCCAGCATCTTGACGTTGACCGCCACGCCGACGAAGACCAGCGTGTTGACGATCGCCCGCCAATAGGTCGGGTCGTCGACCAGCTCGGCATAGAGCGCCGGGTCCTTGCCCATCCACAGCCCATATCCCATCGGGTACAGGACAAAGGCGACAAACACGGCGAGATAGGGGACGACGAGCGCGATACCCCACCTCAGCTCCGACCCGTGCACCGACGGCCGCCAGAACGGCGGTTTCGACTGGTTGGCGGAAATACGGGGCAGCGCGAGATCGGTCATCCCCGCCAGATTGCGACTGTTGGCCCCGAATGACAATCTCCGGGAGGTCTCTGCCACGTCCTGCCGGGTCATGGTTCTTTCCGCGGTCTGCCCGGATGAGTTAGCCGCAACCTGGCGTCGGGGAGGCTGGCACCGATATGTCCCGAGCGCGATCCAATCCGCTGAGGGTGTCGCAGCGAAGGGCGCGCGGTTACCGAGCCTCGTCCCGGCTGGGACGCGTCTCCGCCTATGGTCAGCGGATTTCGGTGTTTGTGTGATTCCTCAAGTTGTGGTCACGCCGCGGTGAGAACGTCGACCCAGCGATATTCGCTCCGGTCGCTCCAAACCCGGTGCATGGAGCGGGGACGAATTGAGCGCACGCTGTTCATGCTCGACTGGCTCGAAAGCCCGGGTTTGCACAGGCGCTGCCATGCCGGGCTCAATAAGAGCGAGCAGCGTCATTCCCTGGCGCAGGTCATCTGCACTTTCAAGCAAGGCCGGATCGCCGACCGGGGCGCCGAAGCGCAGCAATTTCGCGCCTCCGGCCTCAACCTCGTCATCGCCGCGATCGTGTTCTGGAACTCCACCTGCATCGCCGATGCCGTCGCCCACCTGCGCGCGGCAGCAGAACCGACGTCCGATGCCTGGCTCGCCCATATCGCCGCCGCTCAGCTGGGAGCACATCAGCCTGTCCGATTTCCTGTGGGATCGTGCCGCCGCGACCGCGGCTAGGCAAGATGTGCTCCGAAGGGTAATTCGATTGGGATATCGAAAATGGATTTGCGAATTTTGACAAGGAGTAAGAATTGAAAAAGTAGGAATCTTTGCTCCTCGAGGCTGGTCGTTCTTCCCCCGAGTATTTCGTCGAAGCGCTGGATCTGGCGTGCGATTTCCTGCTGATCGGCAATGGCCCTCAGAGGCAGAAACTCAGATCCCGCCGGTCCCATAAATTTACCCGGCCCCCCGGTTAGTGCACCGGGCCGGGTGGTGTTGTGCTGGCGAGCTGCGCGACGGCTTCCGTGATCATGCGCCAAGCCACGGCACCGGCCTGATCGCGCTCGGCCGCGAGCTGATCGACGCGTGCGGAACTCTCCTTCTGGGCGTTCTCGCCGTAGCGCTTGAGCATCAGAGCCGCGGCCCGCCAGATGTCGGCGTCAGGTATCATGGGATGATCATTTTTGATGCGCGTTGGGCAAAAGATAACAAAAGCCGTTGGACGCGCAGGAGATGGCCCGCGCGGAGGGCCGCGGAAATGCCGCCAATTTTGGCCGCCGAGGATGTCGTCAAGCGAATTGCCACGGAGTGCGCCTTCATCGCCGATCGCGGCGGTGTCGGCATCCGGCTCAAACCGGCGGCGGCAATCGTACGACAATATGGCGAGCAATTCCGCAGTATCCGCCGTAAGCAAGTGCGGTCGCCGGCGAAGACCCCTCCCCTGCTCTGATCCGATTGCGGTCCTGGCCGGCCCGTTTTCCGACGACAAAGCAATCCCGACGAAAGAGGCGGTTCCTCCGACGTGTCCGGCGCAACGCGATCGGGTTAGCGGAAGCCCGCTTTTTTCAGACCTTCCAGTACCTGGTCGTGGGCCTCCTTCGTGGCGAATTGCGAGGCGAACCGCTCGGCGTCGAAGAACGGCGCCGTACGCATCACTGCCGTCCGCTCTCGCTCGGCGTCCTGCGGTCTGTTCAACTCGGCATAGCTCGCCGCCAAAACCGGTCGGCCCATCAGCTGGGTGGTGCGTCCGAGATTGCCGGCAAGGCCGCGGTTCATGGCTTCGACGGCCTCGCCGTACCGATCGAGGAAGTAGTCGGCCATACCGAGCAAAAAGGCCGCCCTGGCATTGGTAGGATCGAGCCGAAGCGCGCCCTGGAGCCACGGCGCGGCATCAGCAGCCCTGCCAGCCCATATCAGCATTCCGCCACGCTCTCGGAAGCTCTCGGCATCGTTGGGGTTGATCTCGAGGGCGCGCGCGCTGTCGTCCAGGGCCAGATCGACACGTCCCTTCATCATGTTGATCTCGGCGAGCAGGCGATAGGCGGTCGTCGACGCGGGGTTGAGGGTCAGGGCTTTCTGCGCCAATGTCTCGGCGCGGCCAAGATCGTCGGCGACAAACTCCGTCCATCCCGACGACACCGCCTCGATCAGCGACAGGCCGAGAGCCGCATAGGCGGCGGCGTAGCTCGGGTCGAGGTCGATCGCGCGCTGGAACATGTCCTGCGCCTCGTGGTTGCTTTCGCGCGTTGTGTGCGAGAAGGTCTCGCGCCCGCGCAGCACGTATTCGTAGGCGTCGAGGTTCTTGGTGGGCCTCTCCAAGGCGCGTTCCTGCTCGAAGCGGGTGAGCTTCACCGCCGCCGCGCCGACGACGCGCCGGGCGATGTCCTCCTGCACGCCGAAGATGTCCTTGACCTCGGCGTCGTAGGCCTGCGACCAGACGTTCCGCCCGGTTGCGGCCTCACTCAACGCGGCGGTAACGCGAACACGATCGCCGGCGCGACGAACGCTGCCGTCGAGCAGATAGCGCACGTCGAGACGGCGCCCAATCTCGGCCGGCGCCAGATGCTGCCCCTTGAATTGAAAGCTCGCCGACTTGGCGATGACGAGCAGGTTCGAGAAATGGCTGAGCGCGGTGATGACGTCCTCAGTGATCCCGTCGCTGAAGAAATCCTGGCTAGCGTCACCCGACAGGTTCTCGAACGGCAACACCGCCACCGACGGGCGCCCGGCGAGACGGGCCGGAGCGGCGAGGCTCGCAACCTCGACAGGCTTCGATACAGCACCGTGCTCAAGCAGCTCTTGGGCTGCACCCCGATACAGCGCCCACGCAATAAGGCCGGCCAGAACGAGCGTGCCGGCCCAGGCAGCGGCGAAAAGAAGTCGCCGCCCTTTTCTTGACCGAGATCGGGCGACCGATACGCCGACCCCGTAAGCGCGAATGGGCTCTGCGATATTCTTGACCCGGTGGCTGCCGAGCGGGCGGTAATCGAGATCGAGCTTGTTCCTGACCTGATCGTAAACCGTCTGCGAGATGCAAACTGTGCCGGGCTGGGCGAGCGCTTCGAGCCGGGCGGCGATATTGACGCCATCGCCGAAAATGTCGTGGCCGTCGACAATTACGTCGCCGAGATTGACGCCGATCCTGAGCTCAAGCCGGCGCTCGGGCGGGATGGGGTCGTTTATCGACCGCGCGGCGCGCTGCATCTCGACCGCACAGCTCAGCGCATCGACGACGCTCGCAAAATCCGCCAGCAGGCTGTCGCCCGCGGTGCCGACGATCCGTCCGTCATGCGCGGCGATCAGCGGGTCAACGGCGCCCCGCAGGTCGCCAAGCGCGCGATGCGTGCCGGCCTCATCCTCGCCCATCAACCGGCTGAACCCCACGACATCCGCATGCAGAATGGCGGCGAGCTTCCGCTTCCGGGAGGACGATTTTCCCGGAGGATGAGGCAGGTGATCGAGCCGGGTCTGCATCCTTGAATGCGTTTGACCTCGTCGCAGGCGACGAGCACTATATAACTAACGACCACGAAGCTAGCATGGAAACAGAACACAGCCGGGCGTTAGCGGCGGGAGGAAGGCGAATGGCGAAGGCGTATTTTGCTCCGCTCAAGCGATCCGCTGTTCTCTTCGGGCTGATCTTGTACCTGTTGGTACCCGCGGCATGGGGCGATGAGACACGGCTTGCTATAAGCGGTTATGACCCCGTCGCTTATTTCACCGACGGCAAACCCGTGCCGGGCAAGGCCGAATTCGGATACGTGTGGCACAATGCGCGCTGGCGTTTTGCCAGCGCCGCGCATCGCGATCTCTTCGTCAAGGACCCAGGGCGTTACGCGCCGCAATTCGACGGCTATTGCGCGCTGGGCGTGGCGTTCAAGGAGCCGCACAAGGATACGATCGATCCCCCGGCCTGGGCGATCGTCGACGGTAAGCTCTACCTGACCCACACCGCTCGTGCGCTGGACACTTGGCGCCACAACGAAGCGGAAAACATCAAACAGGCCGACCAGAACTGGTCGACCGTCGAGCATCAGGCAGAACCCGTGATCGTCGGGCCTCCATGCCGCGATCGTCCACCTTCGGTTATAATTTCGTTCAAGGACGGCGGACGGCGCCTCCTCGTCGGCGGCCAGGTCGCCGTCGACAAGGACGGAAATGTAGTGGGCAAAGGCGACATGCGGGCGCAGATCGAGCAAGCCGACAGGAATGTCGAGGCCTGCCTCGCGGCGGCTGGGGCAAAGGCGTCCGACATACTCCTGACACGGGTCTTTGTCGCCAATCCCGACGCCTTCAAAAAGAACGCCGATGTGGTTGCGCGCGATCTTGGGCCGCAAGCGGCGGGCAGCAGTATCGCCACCGTGCCGAAGCTGTCGGCAGGACCCGACTACCTCGTCGAAATCGAGGCGGTCGCTACGCTCAAATGAGTGTCATTTTCGAACCCACCGGCGCTTTATCGCGCACCGACCCCGGTGATTTTCGCGCTACGCTCGCGACAGCTGTGGCAGGTGCGCGCCCCGCGGCTGGCGGACGACGAGAAAACCGACCACCATCAATTTACCAGGTTGAACAGGGCGCCGGCGGCGAAGGCCGGAGCGTAGAACCCGAAATAATCGTAGAGCGCGCCGGCGAACCAGCTGCCGAACGCCATCCCCGCCATGCTGGTGAACAGCAGCAGCGGCACCCGCCATGAGGCCTCCGCTGACGGGAACAGCTCGCGGATCGCGACGATGTAGGCCGGGATGATCCCGCTGAAGCCGAGACCGTAGGCGGCCGAAACCGCGAACAGCCCGGCTTCGTTCCTGGTCACCGAGAACGCGGCGATCGCCAGCGCCTGACAGGCCGAGCCGGCCAATACCGTGCCGAGCCCGCCGATCCGGTCGGCAAGCCAGCCCCAAAACACCCGGCTGGCAAAGGCGCAGCCGAGCAACACCGACAGCATCGCCGCACCCTGCGCCGGCGAAATGCCGAGATCGCTGCAAAAGGCGACCAAATGGCTCGACGGCATCGCCATCGGCACGCAGCACAGGAAGCCCGCCGCGCACAGCAGCGCCTGCACGGTATTCGGCCGCAAGCCGAGCGCCCGCGTACCGCGAACGAGGTGTGCCGCCGAGCCGAGGGCGCGCCCCGGCTGCGGCGCCGGCCGCAGCATCAGCGCCAATGGCACGATCAGCGCGATCGGGGCGATAAAGACGAGCATCGTCCATTGCCAGCCGAGCCAAAAGATCATGTGCTGGAAGGCCGACGGCCAAACGATGCCGGCGACGTATTGCCCGGACGAGATCAGCGCCAGCGCGGTGCCGCGGCGGCGGTCGAACCAGCGGCTGATATAGATCAGCATCGGCGGGTAGAGCGCGCCGCCGCCGAGAAAGCCGATCAGAACCGCATGCCCGAGGTAGAGCGCCCAGACCTTGCCGGTCGCCGAGACCGCCAGCCCGAGCGCCGTCATCACCGCGCCGAAGATCACCGTCCGGCGCACTCCGACGCGATCGGCGACCCACCCCATCAGCATGCCGCCGCTGCCGGTCCCGACCCAGACGAGGGCAGCGGCCAGCGCCACCACCGAGCGGTCGCTGTCGAGTGCCGCCGCGATCGGCTTCAGCCCGACGACGACGATCAAGGACGCGCCGTACGAGATCGACAGGATACAGATCGCGAGCAGCGCCGCGACCCAGGACGCGCGGTTCTCGATGCTGTCCGGAAAGCGGTCGGCACGTGTGGCCGCACCTGGCTGATGCGCGTCGATCTCGGCCGCGTCGGCCATGCCGCTTTTCTCCCTCCTCCGTGATCCTTTGCCCAATTTAGCAGCACTTGCGAGATTGCGGATGCAATTCGCCGCTCCCTGCGGGCAAGATCGGTCGGTCTGGATGGAGATGACCAAAGGAGCAGGCGATGCCGGTGCTTTACGAAAAGCGCAACCATGTCGGCTGGCTGACCTTGAGCCGGCCCCAGGCGCGCAATTGCTGGGGCGAGGATTTCAACGACGAGATCGCCCGGCGCTGCGACGAGATGGCGGCCGATGACGAGGTCAGGGTCGCGGTCTTGACCGGCGACGAGGCGGGCAACGCGTTTTCGGCCGGCGCCAACCTCAAGGACCCGCGCACCCACACCCAGGCATCGATGGCGGATTTCATCGCCGGCCTGCCGCAGCGGCGCCGCACCGCCGGCCAGGCGCTGAGCGAATTTCCGAAGCCGGTCATCGCCGCGGTCAACGGCTATGCGGTCGGCATCGGCTGCATCGTCACCTATTGCTGCGATCTGATCGTCGCCTCCGACCGCGCCGAATGGCGGCTGCCGCAAGTGGCGCTGGGCATCCTGCCGAACCACGGCGGCATCGTCCGCCTCGCCCGCTGGATCGGCAAGGGCCAGGCGATGAAGGTGGCGATGGGCTGGCCGATGAACGCCGAGGAGGCGTTTCGCTTCGGTCTCGCGCAGTGGCTCTTCCCGCATGCCGAGTTCCGCGCGCAAACGACCGAGATAGCCGAACGCCTCGCCGAACTGCCGCCGCTGGCCTCGCGGCTCGCCAAGGAGTCGCTGAACCGCGGGCTCGACATGCCCAATGTCGCCGACGCCGCCTATATCGATCTTTACCGCTTTATGGCCCTGTCGATGACCGAGGACGCCAAGGAGAGCCATAACGCCTGGCGGGAGCGGCGCCGCCCCGAGGTGCGCGGCAAGTGATCGGGGTGGAACCGAGTCCGTGCGGGGCCTAGAGTTGCGCCTCGCGGTAAACAACGGAGAAACGCGATGACCGCCTTCACCTATGACCACATCCATCTGCGCAGCCCCAACGCCGAGGAGACCGCCCGCTGGTACGAGCGGATGTTCGGTGCCGAAATAATCCGCTCGATCCAGTCCGATGGCCGGCCGCGCATCGACCTCAATCTCGGCGGCGTAGCGGTCTTCATCGCGCAAGTCCCTGACGAGCAGGCCATCGCCCCGCCGCCGGAGCCGCCCTATCTCGGGCTCGAACATCTCGGGCTGCGGGTCGACGGGATCGACGCGGTCGTCGCCGAGCTGAAGCAAAAGGGCGCCGAATTCACGGTCGAGCCCAAGACCATCCGACCCGGCGTGCGCATCGCCTTTCTGCGCGGTCCGCAAAACGTCCATATCGAGCTGCTCGACCGCAACGCCGCCTGACCCCGGCCCCGCCTCAACCCGTCGGTCCTGCCGCCCGGCGGCGTCGAGTTCGGCGGGGCGTTCGAGTTCGGCGAAGCGATTGGCTGACCAGCCCTATCACCCTCTCTGCCCCTCAGGGGCGGAGAGGGCCGGGGTGAGGTGGGGATCGCGGCGCACCGACGGCGCCCACCTCACCCTCCCCGTCGCCGCAGCGACGGGTCCCCTCCCTCTCCGCCCGCAGGGCAGAGAGGGCATTCCATTTCTCGTCGGATGATTTCGAGCACGCCGGCGAGATTTTGCATCACGTCATGGTTCCAGAAGCGGATGACCCGGTAGCCGCGGCGCGCGGTCCTTCAACATGGCGGCGGCTATTGCACGCGGCGGATCAGTTCGGCCCAGCGGTCGAGCACGGGGAGAATTTCGTCGGCCTCGGCCGAGGGCAGGCTGACCACGGCCCGTGCGATGCCGCGATCGCGATAGAGTTTCAGCCGGTCGAGATCCTCGGGCACGCCGAACACCGTCACCGGAACCGAGCCGAGGCTGCGTCCGGCCTCGACCGCCATCTGGCGGAATTGCGGAAGAAAATCGGTGACGTCGGGGTATTGCGGCCGGCTGGCATGCGGGATCCAGCCTTCGCCGTAGCGCAAGGCGCGCCGCGCCGCATGCGGAAACGCGCCGCCGACCAGGACCGGCGGGTGCGGCTTCTGCACCGGCTTCGGCCAGGCCATCATCTCCGGGAAATCGACCAGATCGCCGTGATACTCGGCCTTGGGCCTGGTCCAGATCTCCTTCATCGCCTCGATCCGCTCGCGCATCAGCTTGAAGCGGGTTTTGAATTCGGTGCCGTGGTCGGCCATCTCCTCGGCGTTCCAGCCGCCGCCGACGCCGAACAGAAACCGGCCCTGCGACACCTGGTCGAGCGAGGCGACGAGCTTGGCGGTCTGGATCGGGTCGCGCTGCGCCACCAGACATACCCCGGTGCCGACCCGCAAGGTCCTCGTCGCCACCGCTGCCGCCGTCAACGACACGAACGGGTCCATCGCGTCGTAGTATTTTTTCGGCAACTCGCCGCCCTGCGGGAACGGCGTCGCCCGCACGGTCGGGATGTGCGAATGCTCGGGCGCCCAGACGGATTCGAAGCCGCGCTCTTCGAGGGCGCGGCCGAGAGTGTCCGCCGCCATCGCATAGTCGGTGAAGAACATCGCCGCGCCGAAGTCCATCGGTTGCTCCGCTGCGGCCCCGGCGCCGCGCCCGCTTTTTGCCTAGGCGAGGCGGACCCTGACCGCCCCGCTTTTTTCTAGGCGAGGCGGACCCTGACCGCCTCGGGGCCCTTGCGTCCTTCGGCGATATCGATCAGCACCCGCTGGCCTTCGATCAGGGTGCTGATCCCGGACCGTTCGAGCACCGAGGCGTGGACAAAGGCGTCCTTGCCGCCCCCTTCGCGGACGATGAAGCCAAAGCCCTTCTGGGCGTTGAACCACTTCACCGTGCCGGTTTCCTCGACGGACGCCTCGTAGGCGGGGCGGGCGGCCGCCGGATAAGCCGGACGCCGCGCCGGCGCCGCCGTGCTGGTGTCGACGCTGAGGACCTCGGTGACCTGCGGGCCTTTTTGCCCGGGCGACACCCGGACTTCGAGCGTCTCTCCCGGCTGCACCGCGTTGGTGCCGCTGCGCTCGAGGACGCTGGCATGGAGAAACGCGTCGCCCGAGCCGTCGGCCAATTCGACAAACCCGAAGCCCCGTTCGGGTTTGAACCATTTGACGACGGCGCGCACCGGCGGGCCGGACGGGGTATCGAACCGCGGTGGGGACTAAAGCGAGGCGCGCCGCCAAAGCCACCCTGCAGGTGCGGGTCATAGCCGTCATCGTCGAAATCGCGGCGGCGCGGCTGGCGAAAATTCCTGTCTCTGATCAAGTCCGTTTCCTGTCGAGTCGGTTCGCGGCCCAATCGGGAACCGCGCGAAGGTTATTGTTCCAAAAAATCGCCCCGGACGCGAGCGGATAAATTAATCTCGCCGACACTTCCGGAACAGCACCGGCGCCGGTTGCGCCAACCCTGCACCTCGGACAGTTTCGCCCGCCTCGCCGCGATGCGCGAACCGCGACCCCGCCGGCTCATCGCACCGATGCCCGACCGCTGACTTCGGCGCCGGCATCGGCCGACATCCGCATAAAGAACGGCACCGACAGCAGCGAAATCATCGCGACGCCGACAAAGACCGGGTAGAAATCGGCCGCGGCCAGGCTGGCGCCGCCGCGCCAGACCAGCGCCGTATGCAGCAGCAAAGCGGCGGTGGCGACCCCGGCGGTTTGCGACAATTGCTGCGCCATGCTGGTCAAACTGGTGGCGCGGCTCAGCATCGCCGACGGCACATCGGCGTAGCTCAGGGTATTGATGCTGGTCATCTGCAGCGAGCGGAAAAAGCCGCCGGTCAGCAATGCCAGAAAGATCACCAGATGCGGCGTCGACGGTCGGAACAGGCTGTAGCCGACCAGAAAGGCGGCGCTGATGACGGCGTCGCCGATCAGCACGATGCGAAAGCCGAAGGTGCGCAGAATACGGACCGCCGTCGTCTTCATCAGCATTGCCCCGGCGGCGCTGGCAAAGGTCAGCAGGCCCGAATTCAGCGCCGAGAGCCCGAACCCGACCTGCAGCATCAACGGCATCAGGAAGGGCAGGGCGCCGAGCCCCATGCGAAACAGAAAGCCGCCGATCGATGCCGCCGCATAGGTCGGGATGCGCAGCAGGGCGAGGTCGATGATCGGGAAGGCGACGCGGCGGGCGTGGCGGATGTAGACGGCGATGCAGGTCAGGCCGGTCCCGAGCAAGGCGATGACGGCGAGGCTCGGCAGAGCGCCGCGCCCAACGTTCTCGAACCCGAAGGCCAATGCGGCCAGACCGATGCCGGTCAGCGCGAACCCGCCGAGATCGAACGGCCGGCGCCCGGTCTCCTTCAGATTGCCGACCGCCAGATTGACCAGGACGATGCCGAGGATGCCGATCGGGATGTTGATGAAGAAGATCCAGCGCCACGAGGCGTAGGTGACGATCAGGCCGCCGAGCGGCGGCCCCATGACCGGCCCGATCAGAGCCGGGACGCTGACAAACGACATCGCCCGCACCAGATCGGTTTTGGCCACGGTGCGCAACAGGACGAGCCGTCCGACCGGGACCATCAGCGCGCCGCCGATGCCCTGAAGAATGCGGGCGGCGACCAGGGCGGAGAGCGTCGTCGACACGCCGCAGGCGATCGAGCCCAAGGTGAAGACGACGATCGCGCCGCTGAAGACCCGGCGGGCGCCGAACCGGTCCGCGGTCCAGCCGCTGATCGGGATGAATACGGCGAGGCTCAACAAGTAACAGGTGATGGCGACATTCAGGCGCAGCGGGCTCTCGCCCAGCGAGCGCGCGATCGTCGGCAGTGCGGTGGCGATCACCGTCGAGTCGAGGTTCTGCATGAACATCGCGCAGGCGACGATCATCGGCACCAAAATCCGGCGCGATGGGACCGGCCTGGGATCCACGCTCCGGGTGCTCGTCATCGGCATCTCGGGACCGTGATCTTCGCGGTCCTCGGCGGCGGCGTGCCGTCCAATCACCGGTTTGCCAACGGACCAGAGACCCGTAAAAGCTTCGGGCGGGATGGCCCGCGCCGCTCCCCGGCGCCGGCCGGCCGCAGCATGCCAGAGGGATCATGGGCGCTATCTATCATAGACAATGCATACAGCATGTTGCGCGTCAGCGGAAGTGCGTCGGCGCCGCGGCCCGGTTCCCCGCATGGCGGATGATGTATTGTCTGGCGGCGTTCGCCAGCCTGCTGACGCCGAGCGCCTGCGATTCGGTAGAGGTGGTGCAGCACTCGGACACGGCGGTTGCCGTCCGCTATGACGGGATCGCGAACGGGCTCGACCTGGCGACCCAGAGCGCGCAGCAGGCCTGCGCCCGTTATCACAAAACCGCAAAATTGCGGAAAACTTATCACGAAGGCCTCGGCATCGGCGAGCGGTTCGCCTTTTTCGATTGCGTCTGAAACGTCGAGATCGGCCAGGCCGCCGGGCCCCGCTTGGAACGGCGGCCGAGCGCCAGCCGGATTGACCCTCGCGGCATGTCCCGCTAATGCTGGCGAGGTCTGGAATGATTTGCCCATTTCGGCAGCGGCGCCGTTGAGGTTTCCGCCAGCACCCAAGCCCGCCGTCATCGGACGCAATGCTCGCCAAAACAGGTTTATAGATGAGGCCGTTAATCGTCATCCGGCGGACGCCGAAGATCGACTTTATGGCGTGGCACAAAATCGGCTTCGCCTTCTCCGCGTTCCTCACCCTATCGTCGATCGTGTTGTTTTTGACGATGGGGCTCAATTACGGCATCGATTTTGTCGGCGGCACCTTGATCGAGGTAAGGTCGACTTCAGGCCCGGCCAATCTCGCCGAGATGCGGCAGAAGCTCAATTCGCTGCATCTCGGGGAGGCGTCGTTGCAAGGGTTCGGCGCGGCCACCGACGTGCTGATCCGGCTGCCGCGACAGCCCGGCGGCGATGCGGCGCAGGAGCGGGCGGTCGCAATGGCGCGCAAGGCGCTGGGCGCCGGGATCGATTATCGCCGGGTCGAGGTTGTCGGCCCGAGCGTCGGCAGCGAACTGATCCGCGCCGGGGTCATTGCCACCGTGCTCGCCCTGTTGGCCATCGCCGGCTATATCTGGTTTCGCTTCGAGTGGCAGTTCGGGGTCGGCGGAATGATCTCGACCCTGCACGATGTCGTCACCACGATCGGGCTGTTTGCGTTGCTGCGGCTCGAATTCGATCTGACGACGCTGGCGGCGATCCTGACCGTAGCCGGCTATTCGGTGAACGACACGGTGGTGATCTACGATCGGGTGCGCGAGGCGATGCGGCGATACCGGTCGATGCCGTTCCGCGATTTGATCAACCTCGCCCTCAACGAAACCTTGTCGCGGACGGTCCTGACCGTCAGCACGGTGGCGCTCGCGGTGCTGTCCCTGCTGTTCCTCGGCGGTCCGGTCCTTCGCGGATTCAGCATCGCGATGCTCTGGGGGGTGGTGATCGGCACCTATTCCTCGCTCTTCATCGCCGCGCCGGTGCTCAACTACGTGCAGCCGAACCGCGTCGCGACCGCCCGATCGGGCGAAGCGGCGCGCGGCGAGGCCCCCCGGACGCAATCGGGGCCGCAATAGGAAATTCGGGTGGCGATCGATCTGACCCCGCTCGTACCCGTCGGCCGCCAGGTGATCGAGCGGTACGGGGCGAGCGGGTTCCGCGTCAGCGGCATGATCCAACGCGGGCCGATATTGGTGTTCCCGGACCGGATTATGCCCTGGTCCGCGGCAAGCCCCGCCATGATCACCTGGGAGAGCCTGACCCCGGTCATCGAGCGCGGCGGGATCGAGATTCTGCTGCTCGGGCTCGGCCGGCAAGCCGGCGCCATGGCAGGCCCGCTGCGCAGCGCGCTGCGGCGGGTCGGGATCGCGCTCGAGCCGATGGACACCGGTGCGGCATGCCGCACCTTCAACGTGCTGGTGGCCGAGGACCGTCACGTAGCCGCCGCGCTGATCCCGCCCCTGTGACCGCAACGGCCGGGGTCGCTGCCGCCGCCCGTCGATCGCCGGCAAGGCGCCGATCGGTCGCCGACAAGAGGGGACCGCCATACCGGTCGGCGATTTTTTGGAAATTGCGCGAGCGCTTGCCGGGTCAACGGGTTAGAGTTTAAGAGATGTCATGACCGAGAACCATCCTTCGAACCGCTCCGCATCTGCCCTGGGCCGGTCGGGCGACCCGATCCATGATGACCGCGCCCGGGTCGCCAGAGCTCGCGAGGCCGCCGAAGCGCTGTTCGCGCCGAAGCCGCCGGCCGCCGAGTCGAAGACGCCGCCTTCCCGCCAATCCGCGGGACCATCGGCGCGCGAGCCGCGCGTCCTTGCGCCGACGCCGCCGCCGGCGCCCCTTGATCAGGCGCCCAACCCGTCCTCGACGACACGACCGAAGCGAACGCCGGCGATTCCTCGGTCCCAGTTCGCCCGCATCCGCAGCTGGGTCGAATACGGCATGACAATTGCCCAGGTTGCCCAGGTCTACGGGGTCGCCGACGGGGTGATCGAGCGCATCCTGCGACAGGATTGATCGGGGTCGGTCCGAACCCGATTGATTGTCCGCTTGTCCGAGCCGACGACAGATCGCGGGGGCCCGGTCCAACCCGGGATCGGCCACAATGGCGGGCCGCCGCTCGAACTCGGCGCGGATTGGAATTTATTTTGTTGGCGTAGGGCGAATGCGCGGGCGTGGAAGACGCCGCCGCGCGAGATCGCGCTGGCCCGACTCGCCCGCGCCGAGGAACTCGGGATGACGTACCGGCAATATACCGCGGTGCTGCTCGATCGGGGTATCCACCTGTAAGCGGAGGGAAAGAGGGGAAAGCCCGGAGGCCGACCCCTCCCGGTCGGCGGACGACCGTCTTCAGCCGGCCTTGGCAAGGTTCTGGGCGGCGAAGTCCCAATTCACCAGATGGTCGAGAAACGCCTGCACGAAATCGGGACGCCGGTTCTGATAGTCGAGGTAGTAGGCGTGTTCCCAGACATCGCAGGTCAGGATCGCCGTCTGACCCTCGGCCAATGGCGTCACCGCGTTGGCCGTGCCGAGGATCTTGAGCTGCCCCTTGTCGGCGACGAGCCAGGCCCAGCCGCTGCCGAACTGGCCGACCGCGGTCGCCTTGAACTGTTCCTTGAACTTGTCGAGCCCGCCGCAATCGCGGTCGATCGCCTGCGCGACGGCCCCGCTCGGCGCGCCGCCGCCATGCGGCTTCATGCTGTTCCAGAAAAAGGTGTGGTTCCACACCTGCGCGGCGTTGTTGAACAGCCCGGTCTTCGAGGTGTCCTTGTAGCTGGCCTTGATCAGCTCTTCGAGCGATTGGCTCTCCATCGGCGAGCCCTTGATCAGGTTGTTCAGATTGGTGACGTAGGCCTGGTGGTGCCGGCCGTGATGGAAATCGAAGGTGTTCGCCGACATATGCGGCTCGAGCGCGTTTTTCGGATAGGGCAGGGGCGGCAATTCGAAAGCCATGGCGACCATCCCGGGTTAGGGTGGAGAAACTTCCTGGAGAACGTCCGTTCGCAGCCAGCGTTCCAGCGATCCGATAGGCCTGTCGGCGGTCGCGGAGATTGTTCGCCGCCACGACCATGACCGGTTCCAGACCGCGCTGTTTGCGCCGGCCGCGCGCCGCGAGGCGCTGTTCGCGCTTTACGCCTTCAACTACGAGATTGCAAGGGTGCGCGAGACCGTCACCGAGCCGACGCTCGGCCATATCCGCCTCGAATGGTGGCGCGAAAACATCGCCGCGATTTTCGATGGCGGCCCGGTCCGCCGTCATCCGGTGGCCGAGGCGCTCGCCGCGGCGGTCCGCCGGTACCGGTTGACGCGCGCTCGTTTCGACCGGCTGATCGAGGCGCGCGCGCAGGATCTCGACGACGCGCCGCCGGCGAGCCTGGCGGCGCTCGAAGACTACGCAGAGGCGACCTCGGCGGGACTGGTCCTTCTCGCCTTGCAGGCGCTCGGCGCCGAGGATGCCGCTGCGGTCGAGATCGGGCGGCATGTCGGCGTCGCCTACGCGCTCGCCGGGCTGCTGCGCGCCCTGCCGATGCTCGCCGCCGCCGGCCGCTCGGTCATCCCGAAAGATGTCGCGTTGCGCGCCGGCCTCGATCCCGCGGGTTGGAGGGTCGGCCGCGACAGCCCGGCGTTGTCGGCGGCTGCCGCAGAAATCGCCGCTGCGGCGCGGCGTCATCTGCAGGCGGCGCGCCTCTGCCGCCGGACGGGCGGGGTGCCGCGCCCGGCATTCTCGGCCCTGCTGCCGGCGGTGATCGCCGACCAAACGCTGAAGCGGCTCGCGCATGCCCGTTACGACCCGCTCGACCCGGGGCCGGCGCGGGCCGACCCGCTGCAGAGCTGGCGGCTCGCCGTCGCCGCCTTGCGCAACCGGTTCTGATCTCTCAGCGGCCCTGGAAGTTCGGCAGGCGGCGGTCGGCCATGGCTTTGATGCCTTCGCGGAAATCTTCGGTGCGGCGCAGCCAGTCCTGCTCGACCAGCTCGCGCTCGGTGGCGGCTTCGATCGCATCGACCAGCCCGCGGCGCATCGTCTCGCGCGTCGACATCACCGCAAGCGGCGCCGATTGCGCGATTTCGAGCGCCAATGCCTGGGCGGCGCTGCGCACCTCGGCCTGCGGCGCCAGCAGATCGGCGAGCCCGATGCGGACCGCTTCGTCGCCGGGGATGCGGCGGCCGGTATAGAACAGCAATGCCGCCTGCTGCGCGCCGACGAGCCGCGGCAGGGTCGCGGTCAGCCCGAAGCCCGGATGAAAGCCGAGGCGGTTGAAATTGGCGCTGAACCGCGCCTCGGTGCAGGTGACCCGGAAATCCGGAACCAGAGCGAGGCCGAGCCCGCCGCCGACCGCGGCGCCGTGCACCGCGCCGACGATCGGTTTCCTGGTCCGGAACAGGCGGATCGCCTCTTTGTAGAGATGCCGCCCGGCGCCGCTGCGGTTGGCCTCGGCAACGGTGCCGGTGTCCATGCGCTTGGAGAAATCGGCGCCGGCGCAGAACGAGCGGCCCTCGGCCGCGAGCACGATCGCCCGGCATTGCGGGTCGGCGTCGAGCCGCTCGAACGCCTCGCCGATCTCGGCGATCAGTTCGCTGTCGAAGAAATTATGCGGCGGCCGGCGCATCTCGACGGTGGCGACAGGGCCGTCGCGGCTGACGCCGATCTCGCGGTAGGCGGGGGTGTCGGTCATATCACGGGGGTCCTCGTATCAGATCGGGCACAAGGGATTATCCACCATCGGGCCGGTCGCGGAATGCGCTCTGACGGCCAGAGTGCCGATGGCGCCGCACTGCTGATTTGGCCGGGGCGGCGCGCTCGTCCCCGTGCGCCGGCTCAGACAAGCGCAAGGTAGTCAGCCGGACTGAGAATGCGCACACCTCGCCAGGGATGAAGCACGAGGAGGTCATCGTCGCTGCTGACGATGGTTTCCGCGCCGGCTGCCAAGGCCAGTTCCAGGTACTTGTCGTCCTTCGGATCTCGACAATCGGTGACTCGCACCACCGGATCGAACCATATGGCCGCATCCCGCAGAATTCTCAGGAAGCCGTCGCGCCGCCCGAGCGGAATGGCGCGCGCGAATTTAGGCCGGCTAAGCACCTCGGAGAATTCGTCATCGACTGCCGCAGAGAGTGCCAACACATCGACTTCTTCGGCGCGCAACAGAGCGCGCTCAGGAACACTGTCCGCCTTAAGTACGGCGCTGACAACGGTCGAAGCATCGAAAACGATCAACCGTCGGGGCCGCGCTCGCGCCGCTCGGCGTTATAGGCGGCAAGCTCAGCGTCGATTTCCGCATCGCTGAGGCCGGTCGCTCTCGCGCCGGCCTTGATCTCGGCGATCGCCTGGGCCAGCGGGGTCGAGCCGGAGGCTGGGCGGAATATGCGGCTGACGAGGCGGCCGACCGCCTCGCGATTGCGTGCGTCGGCAAGCGCTGCCGCAGCCGCGAGCTCGACTGGGATCGTGACGTCGACGGTCTTTTCCATCACCTCTCCGTAGAGCCAGATCTGGCAATTCTCTCCCGCCGCCGCACCGCGCCCGCGCGAAGGGCATGCGTGGCGACAAGGCCGTCACGGCTGACACCGATCTCGCGATAGGAGGGGGTGTCGGTCATATCGCGGGATCCTCTGCTGGGATCGGGTACAATTTCCAGTTTAGCCGAATGTTACGCGTCGCTGTTCCTGCAGCAAGTTTACAGCGAGGTTTCTCGCATAGGTTGCCGTCAAGCGCCAGCGTACCGGATTATGGTCGCCCGCAAGCGGGCCGCTGTTCAGCATCTCCGGTCATTGTCTCATACCCACGGGTCCCGGCCAACGGATTCGCTTGGCGATATCATAATCGCAATTTGTCAGAATATCAAGTGCAAGGCCGTCCCTCTGAGGGCCGGTCCTTATCGTTTACAAACCCAGCCTGTATTTATGAACGGTAGCCGGGGAAAAACGGCAGATAATGCCCCCAGCCGTTATTTGCGGCGCGCAAGGGGGTTCGGTCGAGGTGGGTGGAGAGCGGACAAGCGCGGAGATCATGAGTGTCGCACCCGCTGCGCTCACTCGACGATGATTAATTCACCAAATATATTACATTTTTAACCTAAGGAACCTCTGCAAAAGTCGTCTGCCAACGATATAGTGTGCACGGGGTGGGTCGGTGCACAAAGGGTGGGGCGATGCGGCAGTTGAGCTTGGCGACGGTGGGGTTTGAGCGCTATGCCCGGACGACGCGGCGGGCGGCGTTTCTGGCCGAGATGGAGCGGGTGGTGCCATGGCCGGCGCTGTGCGCGCTGATCGAGCCCTACTATCCCCAGCCCGGCAACGGCCGTCCGCCCGTCGGGGTCGAGCGGATGCTGCGGCTTTATTTTCTGCAGCAATGGTTCAACCTGTCGGATCCGGCGGTCGAGGAGGCGGTCTATGATTCGCAGGCGATGCGCCGGTTTGTCGGGATTGATCTGGGGCATGAGCCGGCGCCCGACGAGACCACGGTGTGCCGCTTTCGCCATCTGCTCGAAGCCCACGACCTCGGCCGCCGGCTGTTTGACCAGGTGCAGCGCCATCTCGCCGAAAACGGGCTCAAGGTGACCACCGGCACGATTGTCGATGCCACCATCATCAGCGCGCCGTCTTCGACCAAGAACCGCGAGAAGGCGCGCGATCCCGAGATGCATCAGACCAAGAAGGGCAACCAGTGGTACTTTGGCATGAAGGCGCATCTGGGCGTCGACAGCCGCACCAAGCTGATCCATGCGGTGGTGGCGACGCCGGCCAATGTCGCCGACAGCCGGGTGCTGCCGCAACTGTTGCATGGCCGAGAAACCCGGGTGTGGGGCGACCAGGCCTATCGCGGCCAGCGCGCGGTGATCCGGCAACACGCGCCCAAGGCCAGGGACTTCACCAACCGCCGCTATCGCCAGCGCGGCGTGGTCGACCTGATCGAGCGGGGAAAGAACCGCACCAAGTCGAAGATAAGAGCCCGGGTCGAGCATTCGATCGGGATCATCAAGCGAGTCTTCGGCTTTGCCAAAGTGCGCTATCGCGGGCTCGCCAAAAACGCGCACCGGCTGCTGGTGACCTGCGCCCTCGCCAATCTGTTCATCGCCCGCCGCCACCTGCTGCGCTGCCAGCGCGCGTAGCGCGCCTGCACCGCGCCCAAAACCCGCACCGACCGCCGGTTCGCACCACAAAACCCCGCCTCCCTCGCATTTTCCCGCCGGTCTACACCGGCCGCGCCAATCTCAATGCATCATCCGACGCGCCCGCCCCTTATTCAGACGTTCCCTAAGTGGTAGACGATCGTCTCTGGAGCGTCGTCACAGGGAGCTTGCACCTTGCCCGAAACTGCGGAGCAGATAGTCGAGACATATCTGCGGCGGATGGCCGAAATCCGCTCGACGGGTGGGGCTACGAGCGAGACTTCGTTTTATGGCGCACTAGCAGGATGCGGAAAAAGGTCGAGATCAGGGGCGGATATGGTGTAGAATCTAGGCTGCGTGACGAGATATGGGGATATCGGATGCGCGGTAGGGATTTGAACACAGCAGCGTTGTTCAGCTATCTGAGTTGCGCGGCGCGGGTCCCGGCGGATCATCCGCTGCGGGCGATCCGGGTCATCGTGGACGCGGCGTTGGAAGGGCTGTCGAGCGGGTTCGAAAGGCTCTATTCGCCGATCGGCCGGCCGTCGATCGCGCCGGAGAAACTGCTGCGAGCATTGCTTCTGCAAGCATTCTATTCGGTGCGCTCGGAGCGTCAATTGATGGAGCAGCTGGACTACAATCTGCTGTTCCGCTGGTTTGTCGGGCTGGGGATGGACGCGCCGATCTGGGACGTGACGGTCTTCACCAAGAACCGCGAACGTCTGCTGGCGGGCGATGTCGCCGCCAAGTTCCTGGCGCGGGTGCTGAACCAGCCACGGGTCAAGACGTTGCTGTCGGACGAGCATTTTTCGGTGGACGGCACGCTGATCGAAGCCTGGGCCAGCATCAAGAGCTTCACGCCGCGGGGCGGGGGCGACCGCGGCGATGGCGCGGCCGAGGATGGCGCACCCAAGGATGGCGCACCCAAGGGCCGCAATGCCGAGCGCGACTTTCACGCCGAGAAGCGCAGCAACGACACCCACGCCTCGACCACCGACCCCGATGCCCGGCTGTTTCGAAAGGGGCGCGGCAAGGAAGCCAGGCTGTGCCACATGGGCCATTTGCTGATGGAGAACCGGCACGGCCTGATCGTCGATGCCACGCTGACCCAAGCCACCGGCACCGCCGAGCGCGAGGCCGCGATGACCATGCTGGGCCGCCTCGACGGCGGCCACCGCATGACCCTCGGCGCCGACAAGGCGTACGACGTGGCCGACTTCGTCGACCGCCTGCGCGCGATCAGGGTCACCCCGCATGTGGCGCAAAACCTCACCAACCGCCGCTCGGCGATCGACCGGCGCACCACCCGACACCCCGGCTACGCCGTCAGCCAGCGTATCCGCAAGCGCATCGAGGAGGCGTTCGGCTGGATCAAAACCAGCGGCGGACTGCGCAAAACGCGGCACCGCGGCAACGCCCGTGTCGGCTGGACCTTCACCCTGACCGCCGCCGCCTGCAACCTGATCCGGTTGCCCAAGCTGCTGGCGGCTGCATGAGCCTATCCCCGCGGCCAAGCCTCGGATCGAACCGGGTGGCCGCAAATGCGATCAACCGGACTCCGCCAACCCTGGCCTTCGGGCAAATCGAGCCAGAAAACCCGATAAACAGCCCTATTTCCGCACCCTGCTAGAGGCACTATTGAACACAGTCGGCACGGGTTTGAAGCCGCGGGTGATCGCCAATGGACAATTACGAAACCAAGGCGCGGGACATCCCGACTTCGGGCTTTACACGCAGACACAATGCCGGGGTGGGGCGCCAATGCCCGGCCAGGGCGAATTGCCCGAGCGGGGTGTCGTCGAGGTCAAGGGTCTAATCGAGCCGGTGCTAGCAACAGCCGATACTGCGCAGGTGTCGCGATATTGGCGGCACTATCGGCTCGTGCTCGTCACTAATTACCGCGAGTTCTTGCTGATCGGCATCGATCCGGCTGATAACCAACGCCCTATACGGCTGGAGGGTTTCAGCTTGGCCGAGAGCGACGCAGCTTTCTGGCAGGCTTGCGCGCGGCCCCGTGCAACTGCCAACGCGAAGGCTGCTTTGCTTGTCGAATACCTGCGCCGAGCCGTGGCCCATTTGGCGCCACTGACACGCCCGGCCGATTTGGCTTGGTTGCTAGCATCTTACGCACGTGACGCGTTGGTCCAGAGTCGAGGCGGTTGCGAGCCTTCCTACCTTGGCAACAATTCGCGCCGGTTTGGAACAAGCGTTAGGGTTGCGATTCGAGGCGCAGAAGGGTGAGCACTTCTTTCGTTCTACATTAGTGCAGACCCTGTTCTATGGCATCTTTTCGGCTTGGGTGCAGTGGTGCCGGGATCAGCCAGTGGGGTCTGACGCACGCTTTGATTGGCACACGGCAGGCTGGTCGCTCCATGTTCCGATGGTTCGCAACCTCTTCGAGCAAGTAGCGACACCCACTCGAACTCGGGCCGCTGGGCCTCATTGAGGTGCTCGGTTGGGCTGGCGCGGCGCTTGAGCGCGTTGATAGGGCCGCCTTCTTCTCGACTTTTGATGATCGGTTGGCTGTTCAATATTTCTACGAGCCATTCCTCGCCGCTTTCGATCCGGTGCTAAGGAAAGACCTTGGCGTCTGGTACACGCCACCCGAGATCGTTCGATACATGGTTCGCCGCGTCGATGACGTGCTACGTACGGAACTCGGCGTGGCGGATGGGCTTGCCGATCCGTGCGTCTACGTGCTTGATCCCTGCTGCGGCACCGGCTCGTTTCTAGTCGAGACCTTGGACCTCATTGGCCGCCGGATGCACGAGCAGGGCGTCGACGCGCTCGTGGCAGAAGACCTCAAACAGGCGGCTCTCAGTCGGATCTTCGGCTTCGAGATTATGCCCGCCCCCTTCGTCATTGCCCATTGGCAAGTGGGTTTGCTTCTAGCCAGGGCCGGGGCGCCGCTTATGGCCGGGGATGAACGCGCAGCCATTTATCTCACTAATGCACTCACCGGCTGGCAGCCACCACAAGGGCCAAAGCAGCAACTGATGCTGCCTGAACTAGAGCCCGAGCGAGACGCCGCCGAGCGTGTGAAACGTGAGGTACCGATTCTGGTCATCATCGGTAACCCGCCCTACAACGCCTTCGCCGGTACTAGTCCAGCGGAGGAGGAAGGGTTGGTTGAGCCTTATAAAGAAGGACTTCAGCGCGATTGGGGCATCCGTAAATTCAACCTAGACGAACTCTATGTCCGTTTCCTACGAGTGGCAGAACGACGAATTGTTGAAGGAACGGGTCGCGGTATCGTCCGCTTTATTTCGAGCTATTCCTATCTGAGTGACCCGTCCTTCGTTGTGGTGCGTCATCGCCTCCTCGATGAATTTGATTCGATCTGGATCGACAGCCTTAATGGTGACAGCCGTGAGACGGGTAAGCGCACTCCAAGTGGCGATCCCGACCCATCCGTTTTCTCGACCGATCTAAACCCAGCAGGTATCCGGCTTGGTACGGCGGTCGGCCTGCTTGTTCGCCAAAGCTCTAGTAGGGCTCGCCCACCGGCAGTGGGCTATCGGCAATTTTGGGGTGGGCACAAGCGGCAGGAATTACTCGCCACCTTGGACGGTTCCGACCTTCAAACTTCTTATGAAGCTGCGTCGCCGACGACAGCGAACCGCTTTAATTTCCGTCCGCAAGCGGCTGCCGCCAATTATGCGGCTTGGCCAAATCTGCGTGAGCTTGCGGAAGCTGAGCCCTTTAGCGGATTTCAAGAGATGCGCAAGGGTGCCCTCATGAGTATCGATCAACCATCGCTTGAGAGACGGTTGCGTCGATATCTCGATCCGACTCTTTCGTTTGAAACTGTGCGCGGAGAAGGGGTAGGACCGGTTGAGGCAGCAGGCCGGTTCAATCCTGAACCAGCTCGGCAGCGTATTCTGTCGCGAGAGGCGTTCGACGCAAGGCGAATAGTGCGTTACGCGCTGTTTCCCCTCGATAATCGTTATGCCTATCACACAACGGTTCGGCCAATTTGGAACGAACCGCGGCCAGATTTTGCGACACAGGTGAGAGAGGATAATCTCTTTATTGTGAGTTGTATGATGGCTGAGCGCCCGCAAGAGGGAATTCCGATAGTCGCCACCCGGACTTTGGCAGACTACCATCTCCTTCGCCCTAATATTCAAGCTATCCCGGTGCGCCTGTTCAGCAGTGACGGACCGCAAAACGATATGCTTAGTAATGAGCCGGCGAGCCGAGCTAATCTCTCAGCACAAGCAAGGGACTTGGCTCATATCGATCGGCTGGCCCGATCCTAACACCAACATTGAACTCGGTGCAGCGCTCTGGCTTCATGTCCTCGCTGTCAGTTGCTCACCGGCTTGGCTCTGTGAAAACCGCGCTGCGGTGCTGGCGGATTGGCCGCGCGTGCCGCTGCCGACCAACGCCGAGGCGCTACGGAGCTCTGCCCGTCTAGGTTCACGGGTAGCCGACCTGTTGGACCCTGATCGACCTGTCTCTGGTATAACCATGGGGACGCCCGTTTCTCCATTCGGCATCTTTGGTGTCATCACGCGCGAGGGCGGTGGGATGCTAAATGCCCGTGACCTCGCTGTGACGGCTGGTTGGGGGCACGGCGGTAATGGCCGGCCCGTGATGCCGGGCCAAGGCCGGACAATAGAGCGCAGCACCTATACACCCGAAGAGATAGCCGAAGTTGAGCGCGATGCCGACGAGGGCGGCGAGACTATCGACGATCTCATGAGCCGGCTCGGGCCACCCGTCGATGTTTGGCTCAATGATTCTGCCTATTGGCGGACGATCCCGCGCAGCGTTTGGGAGTTCACGATCGGCGGCTATCAGGTTTTCAAAAAATGGCTGTCTTATCGAGAGCGAGACGTGCTCGGTCGCCCCATGACGACGGCCGAGGTGCGTGAAGCGACAACAATTGTGCGTCGCCTCGCTGCTCTTGTCGCGATGCAGCCGGATTTGGATGCGAACTATTTTGCCATTCGTGATACAGCGTTCGCCTGGCCACGGACCTAGTCTAGCTGCCCGTGATGCATAAACCTCCCGATAGCTATGGGGCACGTTGTCCGCAACGAGTCGTATGCTGTGGTTTCGATCGCGCTCCCCGGATGACGGCTACCGCCGCTAGCTAGCTGTCGACGCGCGTATAGCCGATCATCGGCTTCCACCGATGCCGGACGTGTATCACGCGCGGCGGGACTGCGGGTTTAAGAGTTCGCGGGTTGGCGTTTGACGATCAGCGCGTCGACCACGGTCAGGCCCTGGCCTTGCGCGTGGACGATGACCGGGTTGAGGTCGATTTCGTCGATCTGGTCGGCGTGATCGGCGGCGAAGCGGGAGAGGGCGGCGATCAGCTCGGCGAGCGCGGCGCGGTCGGCGGGCGGGGCGCCGCGCACGCCGTCGAGCAGCGCGGCGCCTTTCAGCTCGCCGAGCAGGGCGAGCGCCTCGTCCGGCCCGATCGGGACGGGTGAGAAGGCCACGTCGCGCAACACCTCGACATGGATGCCGCCGAGCCCGACCATCAGCATCGGGCCGAAAACGGGGTCGCGGGTAATGCCGAGGATGATCTCGACGCCGGGCGGCGCCATCTGCTGGACCAGCACGCCCTCGACCGCAGCGTCGGGATGGGCGGCCTTGGCGTTGGCGAGCACCTTGCGATAGGCCTCGCGCACCGCCGGCGTCGCCCTCGATGCCGAGCGCCACGGCGCCGGCCTCGGTCTTGTGGGTGATGTCCGGCGACTGCACCTTGAGCGCGACCGCGCCGCCGATCCGGGTGGCCGCGGCGACGGCTTGATCCGCGGAAGTCGCCAATGCCTCGGGCGGGCGCGGGACGCCGTAACCCGCGAGCAACGCCTTGGCGCTGTTCTCGGTCAGGACCCGGCCGGCGGCGGCGAATGCCCGAGCGGTCTCGTCGCGGATCGCCGGCGGGGTTACGATCGGCGGCGGCGCGCGATGCCGCCGCGCCTGGAAGCGGGCGTAATCGACCAACGCCCGGATCGCGCGGGCGCAGCTCGGCATCGAGGTGTAGCAGGGGATGCCGGCCTCGGCGAAGGCCGCCATCGCACCCTCGGTCGCGGTCGTGTAGGTCGACAGGATGATCGGCTGCTCGGTCGAGCCGGTGACCGCGGCCAACTCCTCGGCGCGGGTCTTTGCGGTCGCTTCGTTGGCGAGCGAGCCGATCAAGCAGGATCGTGTCGATCCGCTGCGACTCGCGCACGATCTCGACGAGCTTGGCGTAGCCGACCTCGTGGATCGCCTGCGCGGTGGCGTCGACCGGGTTCTGCGCCGAGGCGTAGGACGGCAACAGCGCCATCAGGCGCTGCTGCAGATCCTCTTCGAGCACCGGAAGTTCGAGCCCGTGGGCCGACAGGATGTCGGACATCCACACCGCACTGCCGCCCGAGCCGGTGATCACCGCGACGCGGTTGCCTTTGGGCAATTTGCAGAAGGCAAAGGCGGCGGCGATGTCGAGCGCATGGTCGAGGTCTTCGCCGCGGATGATCCCGTGATGGCGGAAGATCGCATCGTCGATCGCCCCCGAATGCGCCAAGGAGCCGGTATGCGAGGCGGCGGCGCGCCGGCCCGCCTCGGAGCGGCCGACCTTGGCGAGGATCATCGGCTTTTGGGCGGCCGCCGCCTTGTCGGCGACGGCGCGGAAGCGCGCCGGGTCCCGGATGCTTTCGAGATAGGCGATGAACAATGTCGGCGCCGCCGGCATCGATCATCCAGTCGACGTAGTCGTGCGCCTCGAGGCCGACCTGGTTCCCGGCACTGGTCTGATAGGTAAAGCGGAGCTGCCGCGGCCGGCCGCGGCTCAAAAACGCGAAGGTCAGGGCACCGCTCTGACAGCTGACCGCGATTGCCCGGCTCTTGTCGCTCGTCGGAAAGAGGCTTTGCTTGGGATCGTGGAACACCGGGCTGAAGGTCGCGACGAGCGGCTTCAGCGGGTTGACGATGCCTTCCGAATTGGGGCCGCAGACGATGATGCCCTAGCGCTCGATCACCTGTCGCAATGCCTGGTCGCGCGCCTGCGCCGCATCGCCGCGCTCCTCGGCAAAGCCGGAGCTGATGATGACCGCGGCGCGCACGCCCTTCTTGCCGCATTCCTCGATCGTCGGCGCGACATAGGCCGCCGGCACCACGACGACGGCGAGATCGGGCGCCTCCGGCAATTCGGCGACGCTCGCATAGCTCCTCAGCCCGAAAACCTCGGGCTGGCTGCGCGTCACCGGGTAGATGCGGCCGGGGTAGCCGTGCGCGATCAGATACTCGGTGGTCCGGCCCCGCAGAGTATGCGTGTCGGCCGAGGCGCCGACGATCGCGACGCTGTCCGGAGAGAAACAGAGGGCGAAGGTCAGGCATCGCCTACCTGCAGGCCGAGGCCGCGGGCGATGATGCCGCGCAGGATTTCGCAGGTGCATTCCGCGGCCCCTTGGCCGGGCATGACCCGGCCACCCACGTCTTCAGGTGAGGCGGTCATAGAGGTCTTCCCAAAACGGATTATCACGATGGATTAGCTGCACCTTCCAGGAACGGCGCCAATGCTTGATGTTCATCTCGCGCTGTTTAGCGTGGAGAACATCGTCGTACCATTCGGCATAGACCAGGCGCTTCAGGCCGTATTTTTTTGTGAACCCATCCTCGATGCCTTCGCGATGTTCCCAAGCCCGCCGCGCGAGATTGACCGCAGTTCCGACATAGAGCGTGCCATTCGGCCGGTTTGTCATGATGTAGACCCATGCGCCCATTCGCGCCACCGGACTCCATTCGGTCGTCGGAGAAGCGGAAAGACGTGGGTGGCCGGGGCAAGCCCGGCCAAGGGGACAAATATGCGCGTCGAAGGACATAGCTACCAAGGATCCTGCAAATTCCGCCGAGCGCCGCCTATCGAGGCCGAGGCCGCGGGCGATGATGCCGCGCAACACCTCTCGGGTGCCGCCCTGGATCGTCAGCTTGGGCGCGATCAGGGTGGTGTAGCGCAATGCCTCCTCGAACCGGTCGTCGTTGTTGTCGGCCTGCATGTCGCCGCGCGGCGGCGCCAACAGGCGCACCTTGTCGGGCAATGCCTGCTCGAAATTGGTGCCGAGGTCCTTGACCACGGCGGACTCGACCGACGGCGTCTTGCCGGCCTGCAGCATGCCGGCGACCGATAACGACATGCGGCGCAATGTGGCGAGGTGCGCCACCTGGCGGCCGATGCCCTCGGCCAGGCGCTCCCCCGGCTCCTCGCCCGCCACCCGGACCAGCTCGACCAGGCAGGACAAGGTCTCGATCCAGCGGTCGGGGCCGCTCCTCTCATAGGCGAGTTCGTCGGTCGCCTGCTTCCACGCCATGTCGACCTCGCCGATCAGATGCGAGTCGGGCAGAAAGGCGTCGTCGAACACGACCTCGTTGAAATCGTGCCCGCCGGCGAGGTTGACGATCGGGCGGGTGGCGATGCCGGGGGTCTTCATCTCGACCAGGAACTGGGTCAGCCCGTGCCGGCGGTTCTCCTTGGTCGCCGGCGAGGTGCGCAGCAGCGCGATCATGTAATCCGATTGATGCGCATTGCTGGTCCAGATCTTGCGCCCGTTGACGAGCCAGCCGCCGTCGGTCTTGGTCGCGCGGGTCGAGGCGGCGAACACGTCCGATCCCGAATTGGGCTCGCTGAGGCCGATGCAAAAGCACAATTCGCCGCTGGCGATGCGCGGCAGGATCTTCTGCCGGACCTCCTCCTGGCCGTAGCGCAAGATCACCGGGCCCGATTGCCGGTCGGCGGTCGAGTGGGCCCGGGTCGGCGCGTGCGCCGCCAGCATTTCCTCGGTCACGACATAGCGTTCGAGCTGCGAGCGCTCGTGGCCGCCGTATTTCTTGGGCCAGGTCATGCCGATCCAGCCTTTGGCGCCGACCTTGCGGCTGAACTCGCGCGAGAAGCCGCCTTTGCCGTCATGCGCGGCAAGAGCGCCGGCCTCGGCCTCCCGGCGCAGAAAGGCGCGTACCTCTCGGCGCAACTCTTTGGCCTCCGGCGGCAGCTCGACCGGGTCGAAGCGAAAGCTGGTCGTCATCGGTGCCTCACGATCCCAGGGGCTTACGAGTCTTGGGTGATGAAGGGCCAGAGCCGGTCGGCGCCTTGCGCCGCGACCATCCGGCCGAGGCGCGCGGCCCAGACCGACTCGTTGCCGAATTCCTCGCGCCACGCCCACAGCCGGCGCGTCGCATGATGCAGCGAATGCTCGTAGGTGAAGCCCATCGCGCCGTGCACCTGATGGGCGATGGCCGCCCCGGTGCCGGCCGCCTCGCCGACGCGCACCTTGGCGACGGCGATGTCGGCAACGCCGATCTCCGGGCCGGCGCAGGCCTCGGCGGCGAGATCGGCCGCCGCACCCGCCGCGGCGGTCTCGCCGGCCAGGGTTGCCAGATTGTGCTGGACCGCCTGGAACTTGGCGATCGGACGGCCGAACTGGGAGCGGTCGAGCGCGTACTGGACCGACTGTTCGAGGATCTTTTCAAGCGCGCCGGCCATCTGCTGCAGCCGCACCGCGGCGCCGAGGCACTGGATCATGTCGGCGTCGAGCGCCACCGGCTCGAGCGCCTCGGGGACGGCGCCGTCAAACGAGACGGTGTCGCGCGGCTCGCCGGCGAGGTTCTTGTCGTGGCTGATCGGCAGGCCGGCGGCGTCGACCAGCGCCACCGCTCGGTTCGCCGCCCGCGCTGCGCGAGGACGGCGATGTGGCGGGCGTTGCGGGCGAACGGCACATGCCGCGCCCGGCCGCCGAGCCGGCCGTCGGCGCCGAGCGCGATATGGCCGTCGGCATGCACCGGGGCGATCGTCAACGGCCCCGCCGGCACCGCGATCCCGGCCCGCGCCAGGAGCCAGCCGGCCATCAGGGTCTCGGCCAGCGGGACCGGCACGGCGAAGCGGCCCGGCCGAACGCAACACCGCAAATCCGTCGGCCATCGTCGCGCCGGCGCCGCCGAGATCGTCGGGGACCCAGGCGACGGTCAGCCCCGATTCGTCGAGCGCGTTCCACAATGCCGTGGGCCAGATGCCGTTTTCGGCGTCGTTGACGGTGGCCGGCTCGCACAGATCGCGAAAGATCCGGGTCGCGGTGTCGACGATGATGTTGTCGGTGGTGTCGCTCATCTCGGTCCCGGCTGCGGCTCCCTCGCCGGCGATCGTAATGCAGCCGCGGCGGCGCGGGAAGCGGCTCGGCAATCGGCGCGATCGCGACGCGGCCGCCGGCTGCGAACCTGACGATCGCAGCGCTCAGACCTTGCGTGCCTGCGCGTTCCAGTGCCGCTCGAGATTGGCGACGAGGGCCGGGCTGAAATGGGCATATGCCTGCTCGCGGGCATAGACGGCCATGTAGCGGCGAAAAAGATCGAGCGGTTCCTCGCCGACGCGGAAGGCGCGGCGATTACCCGCCGCGCCGACCGACCCCGAGCCGGCGAAGTCGTCGACGGCGCGCGCCAAAATCGAGTCCATCGCCTCGGGCGCGGCGATCTCGTCGCAGATCAACCGCCCTTCGGGGCTGTCGCATTCGAGCCGACGGCCGAGCATGATCAGCTGGCGCGCGATGCGCGGGCCGGTGAAGCGCGGCAGGCGCAGATTGGCGGCGCCGGGAATGATCCCCTCCCGGCGGGCCGGCAGGGTCAGATACGCATTCCGCGCCGCGACGACGTAATCCATCGCCAGCAACAATTGGCAGCCGCCGCCGATCGCGAATTCGTCGACCGCCGCGATCCACGGCTTCTCGACCGTCAACCCCGCGATGTCGTCGGGGACCGCATCATTACCGGCGATGCCGCGGAAAATTTTGTTGACGAGGCCCATCTCGCGCGCGGCGTACCAGATGTACGGGATCTTTCCGTGATAGAGATGCGTCAGGTTGATGCCGGCCGAAAAGACCGCCCGCCCGCGGTATCGCGCATGCTCGACGACGTCGCCGCGCAGCACCGCGACGGCGGTATCCGGATCGAGAATGGCGAGATCGATCGCGGTTTCGAGCGGGCCGATCGTGCTGTCGTCCTCGGCGTTGAGAAAGCGCGGGTTGTGCATCAGCACGATCGAGGCGTTGCCGCGGCGCTCGATCCTGGCGCCGCCGAGATCGAGCGCCCCCTTTTCGCGGTAACGCGGCAGCAGCTCCAGCGACTTCGGCCTTCGCCAGCAGCATCGCCCGCGCGAGATGCGTCCCCGCCTGCGGATGCGCCAGCACCTGCGACAGGAAGATCCCCTGATCGATCTCGATCCCGTCCTTGTCGCGCAGCGCGCTGTCGCTCTCCGCCGCGACCCGGGCGCGCGTCGGGGTCAGTCCCGGCACCAGCGCCGCCGCGTCGTAGACCAGGCGCTCGAGGCGGACGCCATCGGCGTAGTCGCGCGTCAGGGCGCGGTAGACCGCGTCGACATGGACGGCAAGAAAACGGTCGCGCGCCTCCCGCTCGATCCGCAAGATCGTCTCCGCCGCGGTCGCTTCGAGGGGGTTGCGGTTCGGCTTCATCGGGAGGAGGGCGACGAGATCGGCGCCCTGCCGCCAGAACCCGGAGAATGCCGGCGATCGCGATGGTAGTCGCCGGTCGCCTTCGGGCTGCTGCGGAGCCACGCGGTCGCCGTCCCGCTCGGCAGTCCGGCGCGATCGAGGACGGCGTGCGGCGAATCCTCCTGGAGGCCGTTCGTGCGGTCCGGGGTCACGCCGCCTCCTTCGGCCGCCGATCGACGATCCGCTTGGCCTTGCCGAGCGAGCGTTCGACGCTGCCGGGTTCGAGGGTTTCGACGGCGGCGGAAACGCCGATCGTCGACTTGATCAGATATGCCAGATCGCGGTCGCACGCCGCGCGGCTCGCCTGATCCGCCGCGTCCGGCCGTGCCTCGACCCTGACCGTGATCGTGTCGAGCCTTTCCTTGCGGTCGAGTTCGATCAAAAAATGCGGCGCAAAGCGCGGATCGCCGAGGATCAGCTCCTCGATCTGGGTCGGGAACAGATTGACCCCGCGCACGATCAGCATGTCGTCGGACCGCCCGGCGATCCTCTCGATGCGCCGCATCGAGCGCGCCGTCCCGGGCAGCAGGCGCGTCAGATCGCGGGTGCGATAGCGGATGACCGGCATCGCCTCCTTGGTCAGCGAGGTCAGCACCAACTCGCCGCGCTCGCCCTCGGGCATCGCCGCGCCGGTCGCGGGATCGACGATCTCGGGGTAGAAATGGTCCTCCCAGACATGGAGCCCGTCCTTGGTCTCGACGCATTCGCTGGCGACGCCCGGTCCGATCACCTCGGAGAGCCCGTAGATGTCGACGGCGTGCATGTCGAACGCCTCCTCGATCTCCGAGCGCATCGCGTTCGTCCACGGCTCCGCCCCGAAAATGCCGATCCGCAGCGACGAGCGGCGCGGGTCGAGCCCTTTGGCGCGGAACTCGTCCAGGATCGCCAGCATGTAGCTCGGGGTCACCATGATGATCTCGGGTTCGAAATCGGCGATCAGCTGAACCTGCCGCTCGGTCATGCCGCCGGAAACCGGGATGACGGTGCAGCCGAGGCGCTCGGCGCCGTAATGCGCGCCGAGCCCGCCGGTGAAGAGGCCGTAGCCGTAGGCGACATGCACCCGCAGGCCCGGCGCGGCCGCCGGCGGCACGGATCGACCGCGGCCATCAGATCCGACCAGGTCGAAATGTCGCGCGCGGTGTAGCCGACGACGGTCGGCTTGCCGGTGGTGCCGGACGAGGCGTGCAGGCGCGCGATCTTCTCGCGCGGCACCGCGAACATGCCGAACGGATAGTTGGCGCGCAGGTCCTCTTTGGCCGTCAGCGGGAATTTGCCGAGATCGGCGAGATCGCGCAGATCCTCGGGGTGAACGCCGGCGGCGTCGAAGGCGCGGCGGTAATGCGGCACGTTCTGGTAGGCATGGCGCAGCGACCATTTGAGCCGGGCGAATTGCAGCGCGGCGATCTCGTCCCGCCCGGCGATCTCGATCGGGTCGAGCAGCTCTTTACTCGGCCGCAGATCGTCCCATCGCGTCGCCGTCCGGGGCATTCTTTTCTCCCGCTGTCCCGCCGCCGACAGTAGTCCGTTGCGGCGGCCGCGTCACCGTAAGCGGAGGCCGGGGCAGCGCAGTAGGGCGCGACGCGCAGTATAGATTGAGTTAAACGTTCAGCCAGGTTCGAGGCCGCGGCGCGGCCTCGAACGTCAACCGATGCAACCGACAGGTAAGCCCATGTTCATCGCAATGAACCGCTTCAAGGTCGTTCCCGGCGCGCAGGCGGATTTCGAGCGGGTCTGGACGACGCGCGACAGCCATCTGACCGCGGTTCCCGGCTTTGTCGCATTTCACCTGCTGCGCGGGCCGGAGCACGACGACCACGTGCTCTACTCTTCGCATACGCTGTGGCGCAGCCGGGACGATTTCGAAGCCTGGACCCGGTCGGAGGCGTTCCGTCTCGCCCATCGCGACGCCGGTTCGAACCGGCCGCTCTATCTCGGCCACCCCGAATTCGAAGGGTTCGAGGTGATCCAGACGGTAGAGGGCGCGCCGGCCTGAGCGATGGCCGGTAATAGCGATGGGGAAGGCTGTGATTTTGGGTTAATCTTGGGGCGATAACCCGAAGGCTGGGTCAACCATGGCCGCTACCCGCCGTCTCGCCGCGATCCTGGCCGCCGATGTGGCGGGGTATTCGCGGCTGATGGGGGCGGACGAGGAAGGCACGCTCGAACGCCTCAAGGCGCTGCGCCGCGAGCTCCTCGATCCGAAGATCGCCGAGCACCAGGGCCGCATCGTCAAGACCACCGGCGACGGCCTGCTGGTCGAATTCGCCAGCGTCGTCGATGCGGTGCGCTGCGCCGTCGCGGTGCAGCAGGCGATGCCCGAGCGCAACACCGGCGTCGCGGCGGACAGCCGCATCGAATTGCGCATCGGCATCAATCTCGGCGACGTGATCGTCGAGGGCGACGACCTCTATGGCGACGGCGTCAACATCGCCGCGCGGATCGAAGCCCTCGCCGATGCCGGCGGGGTGTTCGTCTCCAACACGGTCCATGACCAGGTGCGCGACCGGCTGCCCTTCGTCTTCGAGGATCTGGGCGAGCAGCAGGTCAAGAACATCGCCCGGCCGGTGCGGGTCTACCGGGTTCGCGACGCTGCGGCCGCCAAGAGCCCGTCGGCGCTGGCTCAGCCGGCGCTGCCGCTCCCCGACAAGCCGTCGATCGCGGTGCTGCCGTTCGCCAATATGAGCGGCGACCCGGAGCAGGAATATTTCGCCGACGGCATGGTCGAGGAGATCATCACCGCGCTCTCCGCATCCGCTGGCTCTTCGTCATCGCCCGCAATTCGAGCTTCACCTACAAGGGCCAAGCCGTCGACGTGAAGCAGGTCGGGCGCGAACTCGGCGTGCGCTATGTGCTCGAAGGCTCGGTGCGCAAGGCCGGCAACCGGGTGCGCATCACCGCGCAGCTGATCGATGCGCTGACCGGCACGCATCTCTGGGCCGACCGCTTCGACGGCTCGCTCGAAGACGTCTTCGAGCTTCAGGACAAGGTCGCGATCGAGCGTTGCCGGCGTCATCGAGCCGGCCTTGCAGGCCGCCGAGAACACGTCGCTCGGCCGACGCGGCCGACGAACGATCTCACCGCCTATGATCTCTACCTGCGCGCCTTGCGCCTCACTGGATTTCCTGGAACGAAAGAGCGGGTGATCGCAGGCGCTGCGATCTGCTCGAGCAGGCGATCGCAACGCGATCCGCATTACGGGCCGGCGCTTCGCCTGGGCGGCGTTCTGCCATCGTGCTGACTCGACAGCAACGATTGGCCCGAATGACCGGGAAGCGAACCGCCGCAACGGGCGTCGATCTCGCTCGGCGGGCCCTTCAAGTAGCCGGAGACGACCCGGGCGTCCTCGCCAATGCCGCCTCGTGCTTGGCTATTTCGGCGAGGATATCGATGCCGCCATGATCGGGCTGATCGACCGCGCGCTGGCGCTCAACCCGAGCTTCGCGCGCGGCTGGTTGTTGAGCGGCTTTCTCAGGTTGTGGGCCGGTCAGCCCGATCTCGCGATCGAGCATGTCGAGACCTCGCTGCGCCTCAGCCCGCGCGAGCGGATGGGCACGCCGCTTACTGGGATCGGCATCGCCCATTTCTTCAATACGGCGCTTTGACGAAGCGGTGGCGGAAAGCTGCTCCGTGGCCATTCAAGAGCATCCCGGCTTATGTGCCGACCTATCGCTTTCTCGCCGCTTGCTATGCGCATATGGGACGGCTCGACGAGGCGCGAGAGATCGTCGAGCGGCTGCGCTGCCATCACGCCCGTCGTGGTGCCGGCGGCTGCACCTTATCGCAACCCGGAGCACCGCGAGCTGTTCCTCTCGGGCCTGCGCCTGGCGGCGGGCGAGGCGGCATGAGCCAGACCCGCCGTCTCGCCGCGATCCTCGCCGCCGATGTGGCGGGGTATTCGCGGCTGATGGGGGCGGACGAGGAAGGCACGCTCGAACGCCTCAAGGCGCTGCGCCGCGAGCTTCTCGATCCGAAGATCGCCGAGCACCACGGCCGCATCGTCAAGACCACCGGCGACGGCCTGCTGGTGGAATTTGCCAGCGTCGTCGATGCGGTGCGCTGCGCGGTCGCGGTGCAGCAGGCGATGCCCGAGCGGAACACCGGCGTCGCGGCGGACAACCGCATCGAATTGCGCATCGGCATCAATCTCGGCGACGTGATCGTCGAGGGCGACGACCTCTATGGCGACGGCGTCAACATCGCCGCACGGATCGAAGCCCTGGCCGATGCCGGCGGGGTGTTCGTCTCCAATACGGTTCATGACCACGTGCGCGACCGGCTGCCCTTTGTCTTCGAGGATCTGGGCGAGCAGCAGGTCAAGAACATCGCCCGGCCGGTGCGGGTCTACCGGGTCCGCGACGCCAGCGACCTCGCCAAGGCGCCAGCGGCACCAGCGCAACTCGAGCGCTGCCGCTGCCCGACAAGCCGTCGATCGCGGTGCTGCCGTTCGCCAATATGAGCGGCGACCCGGAGCAGGAATATTTCGCCGACGGCATGGTCGAGGAGATCATCACCGCGCTCTCGCGCATCCGCTGGCTGTTCGTCATCGCCCGCAATTCGAGCTTCACCTACAAGGGCCAAGCCGTCGATGTGAAGCAGGTCGGGCGCGAGCTTGGGCGTGCGCTATGTGCTCGAAGGCTCGGTGCGCAAAGCCGGCAATCGGGTGCGCATCACCGCGCAGCTGATCGACGCGCTGACCGGCACGCATCTCTGGGCCGACCGCTTCGACGGCTCGCTCGAAGACGTGTTCGAGCTTCAGGACAAGGTCGCGGTCAGCGTTGCCGGCGTCATCGAGCCGGCATTGCAGGCGGCCGAGATGCGCCGCTCCGCCGCGCGGCCGACGACCGATCTCACCGCCTACGATCTCTATCTGCGCGCGCTTGCGGCCTTCTATCCGAATAACGAAAGAGCGGATTGTCGAGGCTCTGGGATTGCTCGAGCAGGCGATCGCGATCGATCCGCATTACGGGCCGGCGCTTGCCTGGGCGGCGATCTGCCACATGCGGCTCGTCATGAGACGGCTGGGCCGAAGAGCCGGAGACATCCCGCCGCAAGGGCATCGATCTCGCTCGGCAGGCGCTCGAAGTGGGCGAGAACGACCCGGGCATCCTCGCCAACGCCGCCATCGTGCTGGCTGTATTCGGCGAGGATATCGGCGCCATGATCGGGCTGGTCGACCGTGCGCTGGCGCTCAACCCGAGCTTCGCCCGCGGCTGGTTTGTGAGCGGCCTTCTCAGGCTCTGGGCCGGCCAGCCCGATCTCGCGATCGAGCATGTCGAAACCTCGCTGCGCCTGAGCCCGCGCGAGCGTATGGGTCCGCCCCTATCGGTGATGGGCCTGGCCTATTTCTTCAAACGTCAGTTTGACGAAGCGGCGTCGAAGCTGCTCCTGGCCATTCAAGACCATCCGGGCTTTCCCCCCGCATACCGCTTTCTCGCCGCGTGCTATGCCCATATGGGCCGGCTCGACGAAGCGCGCGCGATCGTCGCCCGGCTGCGCGCCATCACCCCTGAGGTGGTGCCGAGCGATCTGCCGTTTCGCAACCCCGAGCACCGCGAGCTCTTCCTGTCGGGCCTGCGCCTGGCGGCGGGCGAGGCGACATGAGCCAGACCCGCCGTCTCGCCGCGATCCTCGCCGCCGATGTGGCGGGGTATTCGCGGCTGATGATCCGGGCCGAGGTGACTGATCCCAAGACTGCCTCGCGCGAGCCAGACGACATGACTGCGGTCATCGCCATTGATATCTGACCATATAGTCAGGTAGGGTGCGGCATGAGGAGCGATCAAAAGCCGACACATGGCGACCAGGGCCAGGGCGTGGCGCACGCGCCCAGCGCCAAGCGGTACCGGGGATGGAAACTCGAGGACGCCAAAGCGCGCTTCAGCGAGCTGGTGCGGCGCGCGCAGAGCGAAGGTCCGCAGCGCGTCACTGTACGCGGCAGGGATGCCGTGGTGGTGATTAGCGCCGAAGAGCTGGAGCGGCTGTTGCCCGAGGAGCGGCGCCTCCCGTTCGTCGCGTTTATGGAGAGCCTCTATGTCGAGGGATTGGACCTCAGCCGTGAGCCCGATCACGGCCGAGATGTCGAGCTGTGATCGGCTGGCTTCTCGATACCAACGTGGTCAGCGCAATCATCAACCCGAACGGAGCGCCGACTGTAAAGACTTGGGCGGCGGCGCAAGACGAAGGCAGGTTTTTCCTCAGCATCTTGACCTTGGGCGAGTACGACAAGGGGATCCATAACGTGTCGAACGATCACCCCAATCGGTTGCGGTTTATCGCGGCACGGGATGGTCTGGCAGCCCGCTTCGCCGGCCGAACGCTGTCGGTCGGCGACGCTGTCGTGCGACGGTGGGGCGTCATTTCGGGAACCACGAAACGGGTGACCGGACACTCGCCGCCGGTGATTGATACCCTGTTCGCCGCGACCGCGCTCGAATATGACCTCTATCTCGTCACGCGAAATGTCAGCGATGTGCAGACGAGCGGAGCACAGATCTTCGATCCATGGAACGATGACCCCGTCAAATTCCCGCTCAGCCCGCTGCCGCGATCTCTACCTCTCGGGGCTGCGCCTGGCGGCGGGTGAGACGACGTGAGCCAGACCCGCCGGCTCGCCGCGATCCTCGCCGCCGATGTGGCGGAGTATTCGCGGCTGATGGGGCGGACGAGGAAAGCGCTGCGCGGCGAGGTCCTCGATCCGGAGATCGCCGAACTCGACGGCATGGGCGGGCGGTAATCAGCTGGACAACAGTCTAGCTGGAGGGCATTCATGCGCGAGATTGGAGCTTTTGAAGCAAAGAACCGGCTCGGCGCCTTGCTGGACTGGGTCGAAAACGGGGAAGAGATCGTCATCACCCGGCGCGGTAAACCCGTCGCCAAACTCGTACCGGCCGGTCCGGGGTTCGATCGGGCGAAGGCGCGGCGTGCCGTCGCGGGTCTGCTCGAAGCGAGCCGCGGCGTCACTCTCGGCGGTCTGAAGATCAAGGATCTGATCGGCGAGGGACGTTCGTGAGCTTTGTATTGGACAATTCGGTTGCGCTGATGTGGTGCTTCGAGGATGAGCGAGACGCCGGCGACGACGGCGTTGTTGGAGCAAGTGGGAGAGTCCGGCGCGCTGGCGCCCGGGCTGTGGCCGCTCGAAGCCTTGAATGGATTGCTGGTCGCCGAGCGCCGGGGCCGCCTCGACAGACCCCGGCGGGAGCGTCTGGTGGGTTTCTTGTGCGCGCTCTGCCGGTCAGCCTCGATGATGAAACCCCGAGCCAGGCATGGACCGCGACGATGGGCTTAGCCGAACGCTTTGCTCTCTCCGCCTATGGCGCTGCTTACCTCGAACTCGCGCAGCGCCGCAGCTTTCCGCTTGCCACGCTTGACGGGGATCTGCGAGGCGCAGCTATTGAGTTGGGTCTCACGGTTCTCGGAAGCTGATCAAAACGCTCCGCAGATGCCCGCCACCCGCCGCCTTGCTGCGATCCTGGCCGCCGATGTGGCGGGGTATTCGCGGCTGATGGGGGCGGACGAGGAAGGCACGCTCGAACGCCTCAAGGCGCTGCGCCGCGAGCTTCTCGATCCGACAATCGCCGAGCACAACGGGCCGCATCGTCAAGACCACCGGCGACGGCATGCTGGTGGAGTTTGCCAGCGTCGTCGATGCGGTGCGCTGCGCGGTCGCGGTGCAGCAGGCGATGCCCGAGCGGAACACGGGCGTCGCGGCGGACAACCGCATCGAGTTGCGCATCGGCATCAATCTCGGCGACGTGATCGTCGAGGGCGACGACCTCTATGGCGACGGCGTCAACATCGCCGCCCGGATCGAGGCCCTGGCCGATGCCGGCGGGGTCTTCGTCTCCAACACGGTTCATGACCATGTTCGCGACCGGCTGCCCTTTGTCTTCGAGGATCTGGGCGAGCAGCAGGTCAAGAACATCGCACGGCCGGTGCGGGTCTACCGGGTTCGCGACGCCGGCGCCGCCAAGAGCGCGCTCGGCGCCAGCTCAACCGGCGCTGCCGCTCCCCGACAAGCCGTCGATCGCGGTGTTGCCGTTCGCCAATATGAGCGGCGACCCGGAGCAGGAATATTTCGCCGACGGCATGGTCGAGGAGATCATCACCGCGCTGTCCCGCATCCGCTGGCTCTTCGTCATCGCCCGCAATTCGACCTTCACCTACAAGGGCCAGGCGTCGACGTGAAGCAGGTCGGGCGCGAACTCGGCGTGCGCTATGTCCTCGAAGGCTCGGTGCGCAAAGCGGGCAAGCGGGTGCGCATCACCGCGCAGCTGATCGATGCGACGACCGGCACGCATCTGTGGGCCGACCGCTTCGACGGCTCGCTCGAAGATGTCTTCGAGCTTCAGGACAAGGTCGCGTCAGCGTCGCCGGCGTCATCGAGCCGGCATTGCAGGCGGCCGAGATGCGCCGCTCCGCCGCGCGGCCGACCACCGACCTCAGCGCCTACGATCTCTACCTGCGCGCGCTTGCGAGCGTTCTTTCCAATAACGAAAGAGCGGATTGTCGAGGCTCTGGGATTGCTCGAGCAGGCGATCGCGATCGATCCGCATTACGGGCCGGCACTTGTCCTGGGCGGCGATCTGCCACCTGCGGCTCGTCACTGAGACGGCTGGGCCGAAGAGCCGGGAACATCCCGCCGCAAGGCCATCGATCTTGCTCGGCAGGCGCTCGCAGGCGGGGGAGAACGACCCGGGCATCCTCGCCAACGCCGCCTTTGTGCTGGCACATTTCGGCGAGGATATCGGCGCCATGATCGGGCTGGTCGACCGTGCGCTGGCGCTCAACCCGAGCTTTGCCCGCGGCTGGTTTGTGAGCGGCTTCTCAGGCTTTGGGCCGGTCAACCATGATCTCGCGATCGAGCATGTCGAGACCTCGCTGCGCCTGAGCCCGCGCGAGCGTATGGGTCTGCCGCTTTCCGTGATGGGCATGGCCTATTTCTTCAAACATCAGTTTGACGAAGCGGCGGCGAAGCTGCTCCTGGCCATCCAAGACCATCCCGGCTCTCCCGCCTCATACCGCTTTCTCGCCGCGTGCTATGCCCATATGGGGCGGCTCGACGAAGCGCGCGCGATCGTCGCCCGGCTGCGCGCCATTACCCCTCGTGGTCGTGCCGAGCGATCTGCCTTTGCGCAACCCCGAGGACCGCGAGCTTTTCCTGTCGGGCCTGCGCCTGGCGGCGGGCGAGGCGGATGAGCCAGACCCGCCGTCTCGCCGCGATCCTCGCCGCCGATGTGGCGGGGTATTCGCGGCTGATGGGGGCGGACGAGGAAGGCACGCTCGAACGCCTCAAGGCGCTGCGCCGCGAGCTCCCCATCCCGAGGCTCACCGCAGCCAATTCTCGTGAATAAGGCCGTCGATCCGTGCGAACTCTCCCTCGTTGTCCGTGACGATCGTACAGCCGAGTGCCATGGCCTGAGCGGCAATCAGCAGATCGTTGCCGCCAATCGGTCTGCCGGTCTGTTCGAGCCGGGTGCGGATCTCGCCATAGGCCCTGTCGGCGGGTGCGGCAAAGGGGAGCACGTCGAGTGCGCCCAGCACCGCCTGGAGCTGTCTCGCGAGCCTCGGCGATCCCCTTTTCGCAGCCCCGTAGCGCAGTTCAGCCGCGACGATGATGCTGGTGCAAACCTGCGCCTCCCCGACCTCTAGGATATGTTTGGTATCCGCGCCCTTGAGGATTGCGAACGAGGTCGGAGACAATATTGGTATCGAGCAGATAACGCATCAAAGCTCGACGGGATCGGGAGGCGCATGCGGGGACGGGGATAAACTCCTCGTCGAGGGGTGCGAGAGTAGCCAACAGTGCCAGCAGGGATCTCGGCGGGGCGGGCTCGATGATTAGCCTTTCGCCCTCTTTGCGCATGATGGCGTCTTCGCCGGGAAGCTCGAACTCGCGGGGGATACGCACCGCTTGGTTTCGCCCGTTTTTGAAGAGCTTGACGTGCCGCTCGGCAATCATCGCCGCCTCCATCTGGCATAGGTCTCAGCATATGCTAGATGGATACACCCCACCGGAATTCAAGCCCCCGCCATAGGATGGGGGCGGACGAGAGGGCACGCTCGAACGCCTCAAGGCGCTGCGCCGCGAGCTCTTCGATCCGACAACCGAGCTGGACGACATGGGCGGGCAGTTATAAGCGGGACAACTGTCTAGCTGGAGAGCCGTTCATGCGCGAGATCGGGGCATTTGAAGCAAAAAACCGGCTTGGCGCCTTGCTGGATTGGGTCGAAAACGGAGAAGAGATCGTTATCACCCGGCGCGGGAAACCCGTTGCCAAACTCGTACCCGTAGGTCCGGGCTTTGATCGGGCAAAAGCTCGGCGTGCCGTCGCCGGTCTGCTCCAAGCGAGCCGCGGCGTCACTCTCGGTGGTCTGAAGATCAAAAATCTGATCAGCGAGGGACGTTCGTGAGCTTTGTACTGGATAACTCGGTAGCGCTGACGTGGTGCTTCGAGGATGAGCGCACGCCCGCAACGACGGCGTTGTTGGAGCAAGTGGGAGAGTCCGGCACGCTGACCCCGGGCTGTGGCCGCTCGAGGCCCTGAATGGGCTGCTGGTCGCCGAGCGCCGCGGCGGCTCGACCCATCCCGGCGGCAGCGTCTGGCCGGTTTTTTGCGCGCCCTGCCGATCAGCCTCGATGATGAAACTGCGAGCCAGGCATGGACCGCGACGATGGGCTTAGCCGAACGCTTTGCTCTCTCCGCCTATGACGCCGCTTACCTGGAACTCACACAGCGCCACAGCCTCCCACTTGCCACGCTTGACGGGAATCTGCGAGGCGCGGCCATTCAGTTGGGCCTCACCGTTCTCGGAAGCTAATCAAAAAGGGTCCGCAGATGCCCGCCGCCCGCCGTCTCGCCGCGATCTTTGCCGCCGATGTCGCCGGCTATTCGCGGCTGATGGGGGCGGACGAGGAAGGCACGCTCGAACGCCTCAAAGCGCTGCGCCGCGAGCTCATCGATCCGAAGATCGCCGAGCACCATGGCCGCATCGTCAAGACCACCGGCGACGGCCTGCTGGTGGAATTCGCCAGCGTCGTCGATGCGGTGCGCTGCGCGGTCGCGGTGCAGCAGGCGATGCCCGAGCGGAACACCGGCGTCGCGGCGGACAGCCGCATCGAATTGCGCATCGGCATCAATCTCGGCGACGTGATCGTCGAGGGCGACGACCTCTATGGCGACGGCGTCAACATCGCCGCACGGCATCGAGGCGCTGGCCGATCCCGGCGGGGTGTTCGTCTCCAACACGGTCCATGACCATGTCCGCGACCGGCTGCCATTCGTCTTCGAGGATCTGGGCGAGCAGCAGGTCAAGAACATCGCCCGGCCGGTGCGGGTGTACCGGGTGCGCACGACCCTCACCCACCCCGCCGCAGAGGCGCCGGGGCACCCTCTCCCGCAGTGCGGGAGAGGGTGCCGAGCGCCACAGGCCTGAGGCGGGTGAGAGTGCCTCGCCGGCGCTGGCGCTCCCCGACAAGCCGTCGATCGCGGTGCTGCCGTTCGCCGAACATGAGCGGCGACCCGGAGCAGGAATATTTCGCCGACGGCATGGTCGAGGAGATCATCACCGCGCTGTCGCGCATCCGCTGGTTCTTCGTCATCGCCCGCAATCGCAGCTTCACCTACAAAGGCCGCGCGGTCGATGTGAAGCAGGTCGGGCGCGAGCTGGGCGTGCGCTACGTGCTCGAAGGCAGCGTGCGCAAAGGGCGGCAACCGCCTCCGCATCACCGCCCAGCTTGTCGAGGCCGAAACCGGCAATCACGTCTGGGCCGAGCGTTACGACCGCGAGCTCGCCGACATCTTCGCGGTGCAGGACGAGATCACCGAGCGCGTGGTCGCAGCGATCGAGCCGGAGCTCTACGCGGCCGAGCAGGTCCGCAGCCAGCGCAAGCCGCCCGAGAGCCTCGACTGCCTGGGAATGCGTGATCCGCGCGCTGTCCTGCATCGGCCAGGGCACGCGAGACGAGAATACCGAGGCCGAAGCTTTGTGCCGTCGCGCCATCGCGATCGCGCCCGATTACGGTCAAGCGCATAGCCTGCTTGCCTGGGGACTGTTGCGCCGCACGTCCTGGTCGGGCGACTTGAGGACGGTCGTGCCGGAGATCAGCGCGGAAGTCGCGGGCCGCGCTCGCCCTCGACGACCGCGACCCCTGGGCGCACCTGGCACAGGGTATTTTGTTCCTGCGGTTGCGTCGCCTCGATGAGGCCGTGCGCGCGTTGCGCCGTGCTGTGGAATTGAACCCGAACTTCGCGCTGGCTCATGGCGCTGCTCGGCCATTCCGCTCGCGCTTCACGGGGCGCAGGAAGAGGCCATCGACAGCGCCGAGTACGCGCTGCGGCTGAGTCCGAGCGATCGGCTCGTCGGCGCCTATGCTGCGCTCGCGATGGCGTTCGTCCATTTCACCGCCGGGCGTTATGCGGAGTGTGTTGCCTGGGCGCGCAACGATGATCGAGAAAAGCCCCGAGGACACTTCCGAGGAATTGGATGCTTACCGCGGCACTGGCGATGGACGGGGCATGTGGATGCGGCGGCCGAGGCGCGGGCACACACTGCTTCGGCTTGCAGCCGGAATTCTCCCTGACCTGGATGACTGAGAACGTGCCGACTCGCCGGAGAAGCGGCGGAGCGGCTGCGCGAGGGCCTGCGCAAGGCCGGAGTGCCGGAGGGATGAGCCAGACACGCCGTCTGGCCGCGATCCTCGCCGCCGATGTGGCCGGGGTTCGCGGCTGATGGGAGGATGAGGAAGGCACGCTCGAACGCCCATTGAAAATCGTCGCGATCTACCCAATCGGAAAATCGGGGAGCACCACGGCCGCACAGTCAAGAACACCGGCGACGGACGCTGGCTCGTCGGAACCGTCGATGAGGCGACGATGCAAACAAGGATACGGTTTTCTGATACGGTCGTATCTGTTATCAGAGACAGAATTTTGTAGATTTTAACCCAAAGCCGCCATCATGATCAAAGCGGTGAGAATGGCAGAGCGGCGACTGGCGGTGTTATCCTCGGCCGAGGTCGTTTGGATACCGGGGATCAAGATCGATGAGGAGCGCACGTTCAGCAGCGGGATGCGGGCCCCGCTAGAACTGAACACGGTGGGCGCGCTGATCACTCTGCCCGACGGCGTCCCGGCGGTGGCGATCCTGGGCTGCTACAATGGCGATCTCGGAAAAGGCGAGAAGGTTCTGCAGCCGCTGCGTGCCTTTGGCCCGCCGGTCGTCGACCGGGTGGCGCCGATGCCGTACCGCCAGGTCCAGACTTTGCTCGATGCCTCGACGGTCCCCGGCCGCCGCAATTACGTGAAGACGAACATGATGCAAGACATCGGCGACGGCGCGATCGACCTGATGGTCGAGCGCTTTGTCGCGGTGCCTTCGCCGTTGTCTTCGGAGTTCTTTCAGCAATTGGGGAATGCAGCAGTCGAGTTGAAATGACGGCCACGGCGTTTAGTCACCGCGGCGCGTTGTACGAGTTTAATTGTCGGGCGACCTGGCTCGATCCTGCCGAAGACGACCGAAACGTAGCATGGGCGCGCGAGCTGGCCGAATCGATGCTGCCGCACGGCACCAGCAGAGAGTACGCCAACCATCTCGGCCTGGAGGCCGATGAGGGATCCGCTCGCATCAAAGCTGCTTACGGTGCGAACTATCAGCGCCTGGTCGCATTAAAGAGCAAATACGACCGGACAAACCTGTTCCGCCACAACCAGAACATCAGGCCGGACGGCGTAGATGTCCAGCCCGGGCGCCGTTCCCAGCCTGGCCGTTCCCGTTATGTGCAGATCGCTGCTCGATGAAGGCCGTCGAATTGCCCGATATTGCTATGTGGACCCCGATGGGCTGCCCACCTGTGTCTCCGCCTCCGTGCTCGTTGCCGGTGGTGTTCCAGCCGTCAGGCGAACGCTTTAATAATCAGAGAAGCGACACCGGCGATCACCACGCCCAGCATCCATTTGATGACTGCCAGATCTGTCTCGATCTTGGCGAACCGGGTTTCGTAGGCAGCCAGCTCCTCAGCAGCTGCGCGCGCTTTCTCCTCCGGCGCGCCCGCAGAAAGCAGTGCATCGTAAGTCTTGGACAGCATCACCGCCATAAAGCAGGTCTTTCCCTCTGGGCATCCTCTAGGTTGGGGCTCGGTGCCCGTTGAGCAATATGGGATGGCCGGTTAGGCGATGACCTTCGCCTGCCGCAGTTCGTCCAGGATCGCGCGGTCGTAGCCGAGGATGCCGGCGAGCACCTCGTCGGTGTGCTGGCCGGGGGTCGGGACCGGGCCGACCCGGCCGGGGGTTTTCGACATCTTGATCGTGGCGCCCGGCAGGTACATCTCGCCGGCGACCGGGTCCGCCATCTTGACCAGCATCTCGCGCTCCCACAGATGCGGGTCCTCGGCGACCTGCGGGATCGTCTTGACCGGCGCCACCGGGATCTCTGCGTCGAGCAGGGTCTTGACGATGTGGTCGACGGTGTTTTCGGCGCACCATTTGGCGACCGCCTGCTTGCGCGGGTCGGCCTGCCCGACCCGGCTGGTCCAGCCGGCGGTCGAGGCGCTGTCGTCGCCGGTGGCGATGCGCATCAGCCGCGTCGCCATCGCACTGCCCGAGGCCGAGATCACGACGTAACCGTCCTTGGCCCGGTAGGGCGGCCGGCCGCTTTCGCCGCCCTCCACGCCGGTCGCGAGGTAGTACGAGGTCGGGATCTCGACCATGGTCAATGCCGAGTCCATCAGGCAGCAATCGACCAGCTGGCCGACGCCGGTCTTGTCGCGGTGGTGCAAGGCGGCAAGGGTGCCGATCGTCGCATGCAACGAGGTGTAGCGGTCGACCAGCGATGTGGCCGCGCCGAGCGGTTGGCCGACCGGCGCCCCGGTCAGGCTCATCAGCCCGCTCATCGCCTGACCCAACGGGTCGAAGCCCGGGCGTTCGCGATAGGGGCCGTATTGACCGTAGGCGGACACCGAGGTCAGGATGATGTCCGGCTTCAATTTGCACAGCTCGTCATACCCGAAACCCATCCGCGCCATCGTGCCCGGACGGAAGTTTTCGAGCACGACATCGGCGGTCGGCACCAGTGCGGCGAAGATCTGCTTGCCGCGTTCGTGGCGCAAATCGAGGCACAGGCTTTTCTTGCCGCGATTGTAGACCGAAAAATAGACGCTCTGGCCGCGCACCAGCGGTTCCGAGCGCCGGGTCTCCTCGCCGCCCAATTTTTCGATCTTGATGACCTCGGCGCCGAGGTCGGAGAGGATCATGCCGCCGCGCGGACCGGCCTGATACCGCGCCAGTTCGAGCACCCTGATGCCGTCGAGAGCCCCGCCCATCGCCGCCTCCGTGCAGTCTCAGCCCGCGCCGCACCCGGCGCTGCGCCAAACCGGCGCTGCGCCAAACCGGCGCTGAGGTTGAGCTAACATCGGCTCGCGCGTAGTGTCAAACGATCGACCAGCCGCAAAGGGGATGCCGCCATGGCCCATGAATTCATTCTGACCGAGCGCTGCGACGGCGTGGCAGTGATCACCTTGAACCGGCCGGAGAAGCTCAATGCGCTGAGTTTCGGGCTGGCGCGCGAACTCGACGAGGCGTTGACCGAATACGAGACGGACGAGACGGTCAAGGCGGTGATCCTGACCGGCGCCGGCGAGCGTGCTTTTTCCGCCGGCGCCGATATTCACGAGATGGCTGGGCTGTCGAGCGAGGAATTGGCGGCGCGCCAGGAATTCCGCAGCGCGGCGACCTGGCATGTCGCGACTTTCCAGAAGCCGCTGATCGGCGCGATCAACGGGCTCGCTTACGGCGGTGCGGCCTTGTTGTCCTCGACCCTCGATCTGCGCATCGGCTGCGAGAAGACGCAGTTCCGGTTTCTTGCGGCAAGCTACGGCCGGGTCAACTCGACCTGGTCGTTACCGCTGTTGGTCGGATTGCCCAAGGCCAAGGAACTGCTCTACACGGGCCGGGTCGTCGGCGCCGAGGAGGCCGAGCGCATCGGCCTCCTCAACCAGATCGTACCCGCCTCGCGGCTCCTCGAATCCGCGATCGAGATCGGGCAGATGATCGCCAAGAACGACGCGCGCATGGTCCAGGGCATCAAGCGGCTGCTGCATGAGGGGATCGGCACGGGCTGGCGCGATCGTTACGCGACCGAGGAGGACGCCCGCGGCAGCTGGCTCGCCGCCGGCCATCCGCGCGAAGGGTTCAAGGATTTCTTGAGCCGCAAGGGCCCGGCATAACCGTCGAAGAGTGGACGAACGTTTAGTGAGACCAGGTCCTGCAAGGACTGTTCAGCTCCCGCCATTCGAACCGGAACACCGGCACCGGCTCGACAAAACCCTTCAACCGCCGTTCGCCCAGCGCGACGAAGGATTCGGCGTCGACGCGGCACAGCTCGCGCACGAGCCCGGACACGACTATCCCGGCCCCCTCGGCTTCGCTGCACAACCGGGAAGCAAGCTGCACGGTAGCGCCGAAGAGATCGTCGTGATCCACCACGGGCTCACCGGCGTGGATGCCGATCCGCACGCTCAGATTTTCGGCCGCGCCGCGGTTGTACGCGAAAAAGTGCCACTGGATGTCGGCGGCGGCGCGCACCGCGTGCGCCACGTCGTCGAACGCGGCCATGATGCCGTCGCCTGTATGCTTGACCTCACGCCCGCGGTGCGCGGCGAGGCCGCGCCGGACGAGTGCGTCGTGTACCCTTACGAGTTCGAGCGCCGCGGCGTCGCCGAGACGCGCCGTCATCTCGGTCGAACCGACGATGTCGGTGAACATGACGGCGCGCAGCCCGGCATCGATCCGCGGGGCAGTCCTGCCCGGCGCCCCTTTGGGGTCGCCGATGCGGCCGAGGAACGCCTCCACCGCAGCGAGATCGACTGCGATGATGTCGGTCGCGATCTCGCCGTGCCCCTCGCGGTGAACCCGCTCGGCGGTCGCCGCGTCGGGCGCGTCAACCAGGCAGAAACCGGTGCCGCGCTCGTGGTCGAACCAGTAAGTCATATACTTGACCCCGTATTTGTCCTGGATTTCGAGGTCTTTGCGATGCGCGGCGGCGACGCTCTCGGCGGTCATGTCGCGCATGTCGTGGCGATCCATGAAGATCGGCATGGTGGCCCCCTTTGCCCCTCGCCGGTGCGGCTGAGGGGTGTTGGTCGAATGTTCTGTTCGTTGTTTGGGACCTCGGCCATCGGTGAGCCCGAGAAAACGTCGCCGACATAAAGGAACGAGGCGGCCGCAGGTTTGCGGCCGCCTCGCCGCGACGCGTCGTCGATCACTCGACGACGAGGGTCGGTTTGAGGGCGACCGGCCGCGACACATTGTAGAAATTGGGCGATGTCGCCATCACCGCATCGTGGATTTCGGCAAATTGCTCGGCGGTGCCGTCGCCCTTGATGTGGACGGTGTAGCGCAGGCTTTCGTAACCGTTCGCCACCTGCGGGTCGATCCCGAGAAAGCCGCGGAGGTCGATCTCGCCTTCGGTCTCGATCTTCAGGCTTTCGAGGGTGATCCCGCGGACGGCGCACTGCGCCACGTACCCCACCGTCATGCAGGCGTTGAGCGCCGCGATCAGATGCTCCTGAGGATTGGCGAAGCGGTTTGAGCCGCCGAGTTCGTAAGGCTCATCGATGTCGAAGGTGAAATGGCGCGGCACTTCCTCGCCTCCGATCCCGAACCCGGTGACCTCGGCGCGGCTCCGGGCTTGGCCCTGCCAGGTCGTGGCGACGTGCCAGCTGGTCTTGGCTTTCGAGGCGTCCCGCTTGACGCCGTCGATCAGCGCGAACAGGTCGTCGAGGTTGATGCCGTTGACGATTGTGGGGTCGACGGTTTTCGCGTGGGCAGTCATGTTCGTTCTCCCGTGATGGGGTGGTTGCGATGGTCGCGTCTCAGTGCAGGGTGGCGAGCGCCGCCTGAATGCGCCTGCCCTGGTTGTCGGAAATCAGGCTGGCGAGAACGTTGCCGAAGTGGCGGTGGCCGGCGCCCGAGTGGATGTATTGCCAGCGGTAGGCTTCGAGGAAACCGGCCTCGATCGCCGCTGCTTCCTGCTCGTCGACGCCGCGACCGCAGGTCGCCGTAAAATAGCGCGCGTCGGCCGTGGCCTGCGCTTGCAGGATGCCGTCGACCGCGGCCACCAGCTCGAGAAATTCGTCGACGGCCTTGTCGCGTTCGACATCCGTCACGCCGGCGTCGTGACGCACCCATTCGATTTCGTCGACGATCGCGTGCTGGGCCTCCTCCTTCCAGTGGTAGAGGAATACGTCCTTGAACAGCTCGGAGAGCTGATCGTCGGGATCGATGCTCTGGCGGTAGTGGAGCTGGGTGAACAGCTCGATATCCAGCGTCAGCGCCAAGACGGCCCAGGTGCTTTTCCCGAGGACCACGCGGGCAACGGCATCCGGGTCGACGCCGAAGCGATAGCCGGCGGGCAGGGTTTCGCCGATCATTTCGTCGATGCGGCGGAACAGCATCTGATGTTTCAGTTCTTCGTCGCCGAACCGGATCAGCGCCTCGAGTGCGACCTGATCGCCGAGCCAATAGTCCCGGCTGACTTCCAGCATCTTTGCGGTGATGAACCGCTCGACCAGCCCGAACACCTTGGCGTAGGTACGCCCCTGAATCTGGCTGACGAAGCGCTTTTCGTCCTCGGACAGCGTGGTGAATTTGGCGACGAGCGAGAGCCCGTCGGGCAGGTATTTTTTCGACGCGTCGAAGCTGCGACCCCGAATAACGTCCAGATCGATGTCCCAGCGAAGCCGTTTCGACGCCGCAATGCAGCGGGCGAGCCGCTCGGTCGGAATTGCGTCCATCATTTCGTGCTCCTTCTACGGTGCGGCGCCGGGTGGCGCTCACCGGCCGGAGATTGTTCCCTGACCGTTTGCGGCTGCGTGTGAGCCGGCGTGGAAAGTTGCCGAGAATGCGTGGTTACCCGATAATCGCCGGAGCGCGCCGGCCCCGCACGCTGCCGGCGGGATGCGGCAAAGGGCGCGGCGGATCGGGAGAGTTCTTGCTCCGCCGGCCTGCGCGCGGGCACCTGAGCCGGCGCAGAAAAATTCAAAGGTCTGCCGACATGACCGCCACAGTGGCTGCGATCTACCGCTACCCGGTAAAGGGGCTGAGCGCCGAAGCTTTGGACCGGGTCTCGCTGAGGCGCGGCGAATGCCTGCCGCACGACCGGCGCTTTGCCGTGGCGCTCGGCACCACGGCGTTCGATCCGCTGCACCCGGACTGGTTGCCGAAGACCCGGTTCGTCATGCTGATGCGCGACGAGGGCCTGGCGCGGCTGCAGACCCGCTTCACCCCGGCGGATGGCCGGCTGTCGATCGCGCAGGCGGACCGGGTATTGCTCGACGAGCCGATCGGCGAGCCCGCCGGGGCGCTGCGGATCGGCGGCTTTCTCGAGGAGTTCCTCGGCGGCGCGGTGGCGGGGCCGTTGCGGGTCGTCGAGGCGCCCGGCCACGCCTTTGCCGACGCGCGGCGCAAGCCGAACGCGACGACCGACCAATACGTCTCGCTGATCAACCTGGCCAGCATCAGGGTGCTGGAGGCGGCGATCGGCGCCGCAGTCGACCGGCTGCGCTTTCGGGCCAACGTCTATTTCGACGGCGCGCCGGCGTGGCGCGAACTCGATTGGCTCAACGGCGAGGTCGAGATCGGCGGTGCGCGATTGCGCATCGTCGCCCCGATCACCCGCTGTGCTGCGACCCAGGTAAACCCGCTGACCGCCGAACGCGATCTCGACATCGTCGCCGCCTTGGAGCGCCGCTTCGGGCACAATCTGATGGGGGTCTACGCCGAGGTCGCCGCCGGCGGCGATATCGCTGTCGGCGACGCGCTCGCGGCGCCGCCTGCGGCCGGATAGAGCGTCGCGTACCCGGCGCCGTTACGGAAATTGCGCCGATGCGAAGTCGGTCACTGCGACTTCGCCGGTGACGGTGTCGAGGACGGCGCAGCTCAATTGCCGGCCGTTGCCGGGATCGCGGGCTTCGCCGGCCGAGCCGGGGTTGATCACCAATACCCGGCCGACCCGACGCACCAGCTGGTGGTGGGTGTGGCCGTAGAGCACGAAATCGGCGTCGGCTTCGCCAAAGCGTTCGAGTTGCGCGCTGTGCGGATAGACATAGGCGCCGCGCGGTTCCCACGGGGTCGAATGGACGAGCAGCAGCTTCTTGCCGCCGACCGCGAATTCGAGCCGGTGCGGGCGCCGGGCGAGCCAGTCCAGGAGCGACCGGTCGATCCAATCGGCAGCGCGGGCGCGGGCGCCGTGCGGGCCGAGAAACCCTTCCTCGTGGTTGCCGAGAATGACCTGCGCGCCGCGCTCGCGCAGCATCGCCACGACCTCGTTCGAGAACCGGTATTCGTAGATGCTGTCGCCGAGGCAGACGAATTCGTCGACATCGCCGACGATGTCGAACGCCCGCCGCAGGCCCTGGTGGTTGCAGTGCAGATCGGAGACGATCCCGATCCTCACGCGCTGGCCCCGGCAGCGCAGCATGTTCATCGGTTTCAGGCTCATCACCACCTCGTTCTTCTGGTTCAGCACCTCGACCAGGCTGCGCACCATGCCGCGGTCGGGCCGGGAGCGGGACCGCGTCGCTTCGAGCACCTCGACCCGAATGTGCAGCGCGTCGCCGGGCCGCACCGGCCGGACCCAGCGCAATTCGTCGATGCCCGGCGAGGCGAGGCCCGCGACCGAGGACAGATAATGTTCGACGAGCAGCCGCATCATGACCGTGGCGGTCTGCCAGCCGCTGGCGATCAGACCGCCGAACGGTCCGGCCGCCGCAGCCGCCTTGTCGACATGGATGGGTTGCGGATCGTATTTGCGGGCGAAATCGACGATCTCGGCCTCGCCGACCGCGATCTCGCCGTATTCGTAGACGGCGCCCGGCAGGTAATCCTCGAAATACCGGTCGTCGACCGGCACGGCAAAATCGGCTGCGGCCACAGTCCCTCGCGGCGGTTGATGGCCGCGCTTGACCCGGCCGGCCGGGATTGGATTACATCAAGAATGCCGAAAAGTCGCGGGGCGTGCGCGAGGGATCGAGGGGAGGAAGATGAGCTACGACTACATCATCGTCGGCGGCGGCTCCGCGGGGTCGGTCATGGCCAACCGGCTGTCCGCCAAAAGCGCCAACCGGGTGCTGCTGTGCGAGGCGGGTCAGGACACGCCGCACGGCAAGGTGCCGCCGGAGATCCTCGACAGCTATCCCGGCACCGCCTATTTCGACCCGCGCTTTCACTGGACCGAGCTCAAGGTCCACACCGAAGTCATCTCGCACAACCGGCCCGAAATCGACCGGCCGCCGTTGCGCAAATACGAGCAGGCGCGGGTGTTGGGCGGCGGTTCGTCGATCAACGGCCAGCTCGCCAATCGCGGGGCCCCGAGCGACTACGACGAATGGGAGGCGCGGGGTGCCTCTGGGTGGAACTGGAACGCCGTGCTGCCCTATTTCAAAAAGGTCGAGCGCGACATGGATTTCGACGGGCCGTGGCACGGCAAGGAAGGCCGCATCCCGGTCCGCCGCATCTTTCCCGATCTGTGGAACGGGCACGCCAAGGCGGTCGCCAAGGCGTTCGAGGAGGCCGGGTTTCCTTATATCCAGGACCAGAACGGCGAGTTCAAGGACGGCTATTTCCCGATCACGATCTCCAACCTCTATGACCGCCGCGTCTCGGCGGCAATCGGCTATCTCGATCCGGGCACCCGGTTGCGCGACAATTTGACGATCTCGGCCGAGACCCAGGTCAAGGCCCTGCTGTTCGAGGGCACGCGCTGCGTCGGCGTCAAGGCGCTGGTTCAGGGCCGGGAGACCGAGTTCCGGATCGATCCCGCGCGCGGCGAGGTCGTCGTCTCGTCGGGTGCGATCCACTCGCCGGCGCATCTGCTGCGCGCCGGCATCGGCCCGGCCGGCGCATTGCGCGATCTCGGCATCGAGGTGGTCGCCAATGTGCCGGGGGTCGGCCAGCGGCTGATGGATCACCCGTCGATCTCGGTGTCGTCGTTCATCAAGCCCGACGCGCGGCTCAACAACCTGACCCGGCGGCATATTCTGTTGGCGTTGCGCTATTCGTCGGGGATCGGCGAAGCGCCCGGCGGCGACATGTTCGTAGCCGGCGTCAGCAAATCGGCCTGGCACGCGGTCGGCGAGCAGATCGGCTCGTTGCTGGCCGCGGTCTACAAGACCTATTCGGAGACCGGGCAGGTCAGGCTCGCCTCGCCCGACTGGCGGGCCGAACCGATCGTCGAGTTCAACCTGCTCTCCGACCGGCGCGACCTCGAACGGCTGATGGACGCGTTCCGCCGGCTGGGCGCGATGCAGATCAGCGCGGCGCTCAGCCAGGCGACGAGCGACCCGTTCCCGGCCAGCTACACCGAGCGGGTGCGCAAAATCGGCGTCGTCAACTCGAGGAACAAGCGCATCACCGACGTGATCGCCAAGCTGCTCGACGGCCCGGCCTGGCTGCGCCGGATGGTCATCGAGAAGGTCATTGTCGAGGGCTATCGTTTCGACCGGTTGATGCGGGACGACGAGGCGCTCGAAGAGTTCATCCGCAAGGCGGCGATCGGCGTGTGGCACGCGACCTGCACCTGCCGGATGGGCGCCGCGGACGACCCGATGGCGGTCACCGACAATCAGGGCCGGGTGCGCGGGGTCGGCGGCCTGCGCGTCGTCGACGCCTCGTTGTTCCCGACGGTGCCGTGCGCCAACACCAATTTTCCGACGCTGATGACCGCCGAAAAAATCGCCGACTCAATGCTGGCTCCGTAGGGTCGGGCGTGGCAATTTGCGGCGATGACCGGAAGGCTCGCGGGTAAGCGGATCTTGGTGACGGCGGCGGCGCAGGGCATCGGCCGGGCGGCGGCGCTGGCTTTTGCCGCCGAGGGGGCGAGCGTCGTGGCGACCGACATCGCCGAGGACCGGCTCGCCCCGCTCGCCGAGGCATCGATCGCGACCCGGCGGCTCGATGTGACCGAGGACGACGCGATCGCCGCACTCGCCGCCGAACTCGGGCCGCTCGACGCCCTGTTCAACTGCGCCGGCTTTGTCCATCACGGCACGATCCTGGAGGCCGACCCGATCGAGTGGGACAGCGTCCTTCGCCCTCAACGTGCGCTCGATGTTTATGATGATCCGCGCCTTTTTGCCGAAGATGCTGGAGCACGGCGCGGGCGCCTCGATCATCAACATGGCTTCGACGGTGTCGTCGGTCAAAGGCGCCCCGAACCGCTGCGTCTACGGCGCGACCAAGGCGGCGGTGATCGGGCTGACCAAGGCGGTCGCGGCCGATTTCATCACCCACGGGATCCGCTGCAACGCGATCTGCCCGGGCACGATCGAGACCCCGTCGCTCGCCGACCGCATCGCCGCGCAGGGGACGCGGCTGGTCGGCGGCGCCGATGCCGCGCGCCGCGCCTTTGTCGACCGCCAGCCGCTCGGCCGGCTCGGTTCCGCCGAGGAGGTCGCGGCGCTCGCCGTCTACCTCGCCTCCGACGAATCCTCGTTCACCACCGGCGCGATCCATGTGATCGACGGCGGTTTCACACTATGAACTCGAGGGAGACACTCCGATGAAGCTGCTTCGCTACGGGCCGGCGGGCCAGGAAAAACCGGGTCTCGTCGACCGCGACGGCAAGATCCGCGATCTCTCCGGCGTCGTCGGCGACATCGACGGCGCGGCGCTGGCCCCGGCCGCGCTCGACCGGCTGCGGCGGACCGACCCGGCGACCCTGCCGCTGGTGGCCGGCAACCCGCGGCTCGGACCCTGCGTCGGCCGAATCTCGAAAATCGTCGCGATCGGCCTCAATTATCGGCTGCATGCGCAGGAAGCCGGCATGCCGATCCCCGCCGAGCCGATCTTTTTCATGAAGGCGATCTCGTCGATCTGCGGCCCGAACGACGACGTGATCATCCCCAAGGGCGCGCAGAAGACCGATTACGAAGTCGAGCTCGGCATCGTCATCGGCAGCACGGCCCGCTATGTCGCGATCGGCGACGCGGCCAAACACATCGCCGGCTATTGCGTCGTCAACGACGTCTCCGAGCGCGAATACCAGATCGAGCGCGGCGGCCAGTGGACCAAGGGCAAGAGCGCCGACACGTTTTGTCCGATCGGCCCGTGGCTGGTCACCGCGGACGAGGTGCCCGACCCGGGCAAACTGGCGCTGTGGACCGAGGTCAACGGCGAGCGGCGGCAGAGCAGCAATACCGGCGATTTGATTTTCGGCGTCGAGCACATCGTCAGCTATGTCAGCCAGTTCATGACGCTGCTGCCGGGCGATGTGATCCCGACCGGCACCCCGTCGGGCGTCGGCATGGGTTTCAAGCCGCCGAAATTCCTGAAACCCGGGGACCGGGTCCGCCTGTCGGTCGAGGGCTTGGGCGAGCAGAACCAGCGCATGGCGGCGTGCCCCTGGTAGCGGCTGCGGGTGCTGGGCTTGGTTAACAAAATGCGCGCCGGCGGCTCGTGCGGGCTGGCGCGGTGCGGCAGTTTTGCGCTATAATGACGCGTTTGACGCGCTTTTGCGTTCAACTTGTTGTTTAGAGGACCAATGTACGATCGCCGCCCCGGCTTTTTCCGCGACGACATTCCCCCCGGCCGCCGCGTCGAAGCCAAAGTCAAATGGTTCAATGCCGGCAAGGGGTTCGGCTTTGTCACCCCGTTGGACGGCTCGCAGGATGCCTTTTTGCCGATGGCGGTGCTGCGCCGCGCCGGCTACGAGGAATTGCCCGAAGGCGCCGGGATTGTCTGCGAGGTCAGCGCCGGCGCCAAGGGTCCGCTGGTAACCACCGTCTTGAACGTCGACGCCAGTACCGCGAACGCGCCGTCCGACGGCCGGTTCGATAGAGGCGGGCCGCGGCCCTCGGTCAGCCTCGATGGGACGGTGAAATGGTTCGCGCCCGAAAAGGGCTTCGGGTTCATCACGCCCGACGGCGGCGGCAAGGATGTGTTCGTCCACATCACCGCGATGCGCCGCAGCGGCATCGGCGTGCTCGATCCCGGCCAGCGAGTGCGGGTCGAGGCGGTCGACGGCCGGAAAGGCCAGGAGGCCGAGCGCCTGACGTTGATCTGAGCCGAAGATTGGGATCTGAGCCTAAGATCGGGATCTGAGCCTAAGATCGGCCTGACCGGCGGCGTCGGACAGCGGCGCCCGCCGCAGGGGCGGGTTGCCTCAAACCCTGGCAACCCGTTCGCCGAAGGCGAGAGCCGCTTCGCGCGGGCGCGTAGCGCGCCGCCTGGATTGCGCATAGATTAATCAATAAGCTCGCACCGATCGGCTTCGGAGCGGTACCGCGCGCCATGGCCGCGCTGGATCATGACAAAGGCGACGCAATGGACCTGCATGACACGATCCGCACCTATCGCCTGTTTTCCGGCTCGTACGACATCGTTTTCGGCCCGGTCTTTCACCCCGGCCGCAAGGCGGCGGTGCGGATCGCCAACGACCGGCCGGGGCAGCGGATTCTCGAAGTCGGCGTCGGCACCGGCCTGTCCTTGCCGCATTTCCGGACCAATTCGCGGGTAACCGGCATCGACGTATCGACGGAGATGCTGGCGAAGGCCAAGCGCCGGACCGAACGGCTCGGCCTCGCGCATGTCGAGGGCCTCTACGAGATGGACGCCGAGAACCTCGAATTTGCCGACAATTCCTTTGACGCGGTGTTGGCGCTCTATGTCGCCTCGGTGGTGCCGGACCCGGCGCGGTTTGCCGCCGAGATGCGGCGCGTCTGCATCCCCAACGGGACCATCGTCGTGGTCAATCATTTCGCCAGCGACAACCCGCTGCTGCGTTTCGGCGAAAAGCGGCTGGCCCGGCTCGCCCGCCACATCGGCTTCCACCCCGATTTCCCGTTCGAGCAATTCCGCCGCGACAGCCGCCTGTCGATCCGCGAGGTGCGGCCGAGCAACCTGTTCGGCTATTGGAAATTGCTGCGCTGCGTCAACGAAAAGCCCGCCTCCAGCCCGGGGTGAGCGCGTCGCCGGGGATCACGGCTGCGCCGGCAGGCGCACCCCGCCCGGGCCGATCAAACCGGGGTAGGGCGCCTTGAAACGCCAGAATGTGCCGGTCGTCGCGCCCTCGAAGTAGATATATTGGTTGTCCGGGCCGCCAAAGGCGAAATTGGTGGTCGCCGCGTCGCCGTTTGGAATCGGCACGAAGCCGAGAATCAATCCGCGCGGATTGATCTCGAGGATTCCGCCGAGTGGCGGAGCACCGGCCCACAGATTGCCCTTTACGTCGTAATGGATGCCGTCGGGGCCACCATTGCCGGGTATGTAGGTGCCGGCTTTCACCCCGGCAAAAACCAGGTGCAGCGGGTCTCTTGGGCATTGCGGGCAACCCATGTTGGGGCCGATCTCAAAGCCGGCATACCACATTCGGCCGGCCCGGAAATCGCCGACCGCCAAGGTGTTGTCGTCGGGCGAGACCGCGATCCCGTTTGGAAACATGCCGCTGTCCATCACCTTGCGCAGAACGCCCTCGTGCGAATACTGATAGACCGCGCCTGTCTGATCGGTCATGTTCGGTCCGGGGCCGGTCCCCCACGGATCGGTGAAGAACAGATTGCCTTCGGCGTCGAAATCGAGATCGTTGGGACCTTTGAATAGCTGGTTTCTATAGGTATATACTAGTGTCTTAAGCTCTTTTGTTTGCGGGTCGTAGACCAGGATGCCGCGATGCCGAGAGGTCAGAAAGAGTTTGCCCTCGTGCCAGCGCGTGCCCTGCGGTTCGCAAGTTTGGCCGAGTTCCGCCGGCGGATTGCAATTGACCACCGGTACCAGCTTGCCGTCCGGTGTCAGGTATGAGATCCACCCCGAGCCGATCGCCACAAACCACAGATTGCCTGCGGTATCGAACGCGCCGCCCTCCAAAAACTTACCCTGCGGCGTACCGCCGACATCGGCGAATTTCTCGACCGGGCCAACCCCGGCCGGCAATGGCGGCAACCCCCAAGGCTGCACCGGGGCAGGGGGCGGCGTCGGGGCCTGCGCCTGCACCGTCCCTCCCGGTCCGGCAACCACAAAAAAGATTCCGAACAACAGGACCCCGAGATCGGCCGTCAAACGGCGCACGCCCATGATGTCTCCTCCACGACTATTTTTCGTAAGCGGCTCAGCTACTACGGCAAACCGTAAGGCCGTCCGCGGCCGGCCGCCAGAGCTATCTGCGCGCACCCCGGGCGTCATCCGGCGATGCGTTGAGGACAGACGAGGGGTCTGGCGTCATCGGCAACCGACAGCATCTCTCGGATGGGGGAGGCGGTGCTTCGCAGATCGAGGGATCGCCTGTATATTGCGGACCTCGTCAGGCGCCAGCCGCCGCGGAACAGGGAGGACCCGATGAACGACGCCACCCCGATACGCACCCTCGACCCCGTCACCCGGCCGATCAGCCCGGCGAAATTCGCCCATTTCGTATTGCGGACCGGGCAGATCGACAGGATGGCCGAGTGGTATCGGACGGTGCTCGCGGCGCGGATCGTGTTCCGCGACGACATGCTCTGCTTTCTGTCCTACGACGACGAGCACCATCGGTCTGGCGCTGATCAACATTCCCGGCCTGCCGGTGCGGGACCCCGATGCCGCCGGCACCGACCATGTCGCCTACAGCTACCGCAATCTGGGCGAGCTGTTGTCGACCTATCGCCGGCTCGAGGCGGCCGGCATCCTGCCGCATTGGCCGATCAACCACGGCGTCACCACCTCGATGTACTACCGCGATCCCGACAACAACCGGGTCGAATTGCAGATCGACAATTTCGCGACGCCGGCCGAGCTCGACGGCTATTTCCAGAGCCGCGCCTTTGCCGAAAACCCGGTCGGCGTGACTTACGATCCCGACGAGCTGTGCCGCCGCTACGAGGCCGGCGAGCCGATGACCGACCTGCTGCGCATCCCGCCATTGCCCGCGGGCAAGACCCCGTGGGACATGCTGGCGAGCCATTGACGGCTGACACTCAGCGATCGCACGCGCGGGGACAGCCGCGCGTTGGCGCCGCTGTCCCCGGTCTTACAGCCGGCATGCGCGACCGCGATTAAGATTGCAGCCCGGCCTTGACCAGGAAGGCCGAGCGGGTCATCCCCTGCGCCCGGGCGTGTCGGTCGATCTCGCGCAGCTGGTGCTCGGTCAGCGTCACGTTCACCCGCACCCTTTTGCCCGGCTCTCTGACGCTTACGAGGAAGGCCACGCCGTCCTGAAATTCGGCGTTGCTCATAACCTCGTCCAGCGAGGATGGATCAGGCACGTCGTCACCCGCCTCGCGCATGACCTCGATATGCCCGGCCAGGGCCTCGGCTGCCATATCCTTGGCTTCGGCAAGCGTCCGACCCGCAGTTATGCAGCCGGGAAAATCGGGAAAACTGACGCCGTAATCGCTGCCGCGATCCCGATGAATAATAGCGATATAATCCATCGTCGTTGCTCTTTATCGCAATTTCAATCCGGCTTGCCGCTCGATCGACCGCAGGGTCCCGATTGGAATGTCTCGCCTCGGATGTGGCACGGTGGTCACGCCTGGCTTAGCGGGGTGCCTGAAATGATGGTGACTGCCCGTCACTCGGACCAATTTCCAACCGTCTCGCTCAAGCGCATCGATAATGTTCCGGCTATCCATCGTGTAATATACACACGAAACACACCACAACAACCTCGTCCGGGAGATTTGCAGGCCTCAGCTTTGCGCCGCCGCTCGTTCGAGGTTGAGGGCCAGCAGCCGGGCGAGCGCGTCCTCTTCGCTGATGTCGGCGGGCCAGCCATAGGCGGCGGCGACGGCGGCGTCGAGGTCGCGATGCAGATTGTCGAGCCAGGCCGGCCGCTCGTTGTAAAGGTTGGTCAGGGTCCGTGTCTTCAGGACCGCCGCCGCCTTCGGGTTGATCGGAACGATGCGGTCGGGATAGCCCGGCACGACCTCCGGCACTCGCTCGATCAGATCGGGCGGGTTCAGCCACGCCTCGCGCAATTCGTTCAGCCGCCGCGCCGCCGCTGCGATCGCAACGGCGCGCGGATCGTCGGCATAGGCGACCGCCGGGATGTTCGGGCGTCAGCCCTTCGGGGAAGGGGTATGTTTCGAATACGGACTCGCGGTTGTAGGTCGGGTCGTTCCCTACCCCATGCCATGAGCATGTGTGAAGGGACCATATTTCGTGGAATCGCGAATGCAACAAACCCAAAAATAAATCATCTTCTCTAGGGTGTGTCGTCAATTTTATTCCAAATGATAGCGTCGGCGATGTGGATGGTCGCTAGTAAAGTCTGTGCGGTATGGTCGTAACGAGTTTAGCGATACCAGAAATGTATGTGATTACAATGAAATTGGTCGGCTTTGGCAAAAGGCTGACCCCATGACCAGATATGGACTGCGAGACGACCAATGGGAGCGGATCAAAGACTGGCTGCCGGGGCGGGTCGGCCATGTCGGCGCAACTGCCCAAGACAATCGCCGCTTCGTCGAAGCGGTGCTGTACCGTTACCGCGCCGGCATCCCGTGGCGCGATTTTGCCGGAGCGATTTGGCGATTGGAAGAACACCCATCGCCGGTTCAGTCGCTTGGGCTCAGAGCGGGGTCTGGCAAAAAATCTTCGAATATCTCGCCGCCGACGCCGATAACGAATATGCGATGATCGACAGCACCATCATCGTGCGGGCGCATCAGCACAGTGCCGGTGCTCCCAAAAAGACCAGGTCATCACGCGATCGGACGTAGCCGCGGCGGACTGAGCACCAAAATCCATGCTCTGGTCGTTGCGGGATGACCGCGCTTTTGCTGGCGCGCGACAGGGGTTCACGTATACGGGCATCGGCGTCAACGGCTTTGTCTGCGATCAGTTGGCCGGCCGCCATCTTCGGCAGCCGCGCGTCTGCGCCGAGGAGATCGTGGGCCTGTCCCGCTGTCTGCCGAAAAGCGAGACGATTGCCGATCGCATCGACGATAGCCTGGCTTTTGGTGCTCAGTTCGCCGCGGCTACGTCCGATCGCGTGATCCTGTTCTTTTTTTGGGAGCACCGGCACTGTGCTGATGCGCCCGCACGATAATTCTTTCGATCATCTCATATTCCTTATCCTCTTCCGCTTCGAGATATTCTAATATTTTTTGACATATCCCGCTTTGAGCCAAACGACTTGAACCTGCCAAGGGTGTTCTTCGAATCGCCGTTTCGCTCTCTACAAATCGCGCCATCTGGTTTTTTTCGTTTTAATTGTACATCACCGCTTCGACTAAACTGCGATTGTCTTGTGCAGTTCCGCCGCCATCGCCGACCCGCTCCGACAGCCATTCTTTGATCCGCACAGAATTAGTCTTCTGGCGGTCCATATCTTTTCATAGTTCAGCCTTTTGCCATAGCCGACCTTTCATTGGATCACATAATTTCTGGTATCGTTAGACTCGTTTTACGCTCCGTACATTAGCGACGTCTTGTTTTTCGCGCTTGACCAAAATTATTGACGACACACCCTAGTAAAAACGAATATTCGCAAATCAGGTACGACATGCACGTCCAGCCATACAAAGATACGGTGTTTGGCGACGCGAGGGGTTGCTGCGCATTTTTGCAGGCTTGACAAGCTGCGCCACATTCCGGGCCGCGGTTCCACGTGGCGCCACCAGAAGCGCCGGTAGGCTTCGCGGCGGAGCTTGTCGCGTTCAGGTTTGACCCGCGCAAGGCAATAGGCGAACGGGGCTTCGTAAAGCGCCGCTGCGCGCTCGTCCATCTCCCAGCCGAAATCGATGATCCATTTGTTCGCCCGACGGACGGTGATATCTCTCCCGTTCACCCACGGTCGCAATACATCTGAATTCGGTCGCCCATTCGGGTTGAGTGGCAGTTGCAGCCATTGTTGGGCCAACTCCCCGGGTACGTCGAAAGCCCCGCCTTTGGTGTCGCCCATGAAGGCGATGCCCCGATTTTCCTTCAGCGGCCGCGCCCTCGTGAGATCACTCTTAGATGCGGTCAAGTCCGAGCCGATGCGGTCAACCGGCTTTCCATCGAGTTGCGGTTGCCGTTCTTCCGTGTCGGCGGTAAAGCAGATCAGCGAAACCCGGACGGCCACGCCTTTGACGACCCATTTCTCGTCGTCCCAGGCATCGAAGATGCTGCCGTCGCTGACGATGGCGTCGAGCACCCGCCGGTTGGCGCCGCCGCGCATCGAATTGGTCGCTACCAAGCCGACGCGCTTCAGCCGTCCCTCGCGCATGCGCTCCGATGCTTTGGCGAACCAGTAGGCAACGAGGTCGGCTTCGGCCGGCACACGGTCGGCAAAGGCGGCGAACAGTCGCTGCACATAATCATCGCCCAGCGAGCTGCGCATTCGCTTACCGCCGAGGAACGGCGGGTTGCCGACCACCGCGTCCGCTTCCGGCCACGTGCTGTCTTTACCGCCCGGCGTGATCAGGGCGTCGGCGCGGACGATCCCGTCGAGCTTGTCGAGGATCGGCCGGCGGGTCAGCCCAAGACCTTGCGCAATTGCCATTGCAACTCGGTGATCCACACCGTCAGGCGGGCCAGTTCGGCTGCGTAAGGGTTGATCTCGATGCCCATCACCGCTTCCGGACCGACGCGAGGTTTGTCGAGCGGGAGCCCCAGGGCCGCGGCATCCTCCGTCACCGACAGATCGAAATCCTTGAGCGTGCGCAGCGACAGGGCGAGAAAATTGCCGGAGCCGCAGGCCGGGTCGAGAACGCGGTAACGGCCGAGGCTTACCCGAAAATCGGCGTAGAGGCTGCGCGCTTGCGCCAGCAGCCTGGCTTTCGCTGCCGGAGTAGGCGTCCGCGCGCGGCGCGCTTCGAGCTCTCTGATTTCGGCCTTGATCCGCTCCCACTCGCGGCGCAACGGCGCCGCCACGACCGGTCCGATGATCTTCATGATCGTCGCTTCGTCGGTGTAGTGGACGCCAACTCCCCGGTCAGCCGCCGCGGGCTTGAACAGCGAGGCCTGCGTGGCGTCTTCGGGGTCCGGCGCGTCGAACAGGCTCGCCATCTCGGCGCGCTTCTTATCGTCGAGACCGCTCTCGAACAATGTCCCGAAGATCGTCGGGTCGATCGCCTTCCAGTCCAGCCGCGCCGCATTCATCAGATCGCGTACCGCAAGAATGCCGAGCGGCAGAACATCGTCGTCGTCGAACAGCCCGCCGTTGAACCAAGGGATTGCGGTCATACCGAAACGGCCGTTCCGGTTCGCCATGGCGTGGAACAGCTCGCGCAGCATCGGTTCGAAATCGTCCGGGCGCTTGACCCCTTCGTCGAGGATGTCGGCGAAGACGCGGTCGGGCAAAAGCTCGATATCCTCGGCGAACAGGCAGAACACCAGCTTGTTGATGAAATGCGCGACCCGGCGTTCGTCGTAATCGCGGCGCAACCCCACGGCGATGTTGGCGAACCTGGCCGCCGCTTCCGCTGTGACGCTCTCCCGCGTCTGGGTCGGCAGCAACCGCTCCGGATGCAGAAAACAGTTGCGCAGCAGCGCCCGCGCCTCGACCGAGCGCAGCTCGGCCAACGGGATTACATGCTGCTGCGCGATTGCGTTGGTGAAATTGGTGTGGACGCGAATTTCCTGCATGTCCGAGACGATCAGCAGCGGCGGGTTCTCGAACGCATCGGCGTATTGCTTCAACTGCGCATAGGCTTCAACCAGGTTGCGGCGCTTGCCCTTGTATTCCCAGACGAAACAGTGCCGTTTCCAGACATCGGCGAAACCGGCGGTGTCGCCGATCTTCCGGGTGGATTTCTCGAAGGTGTATTCGGTGCCGTGCCGATCGACATCCGCCGGCTTGGGCACGTCGAGAAGGGTGCACAGATCGAGGAAATGCTCCTGAGCCGCCGAGCGTTCGGTGCGCGTGGTGCCGCGCCATTTGGCGATGAACTGCTCCGGCGACATCTTCGCGCCGTTTTCGCGGATCGGGAGAAATTCTACAATAGCGGCAACGGCAATCGACTCTTCTCCCCGCCAGCCTCCCACATCGGTTGTCGGGGCGGCGGCGGGCGATTATCACCGCGACCGGGTGCACGTCCAGGCCCCGCACCTGCTGAACGCAGGCGGAGATTGCCGCGGCACGCGGCCATTCGGCGGCTTCCGCAGCGGCGAGCTTAAGACGGATCGCGTGAAACAGGAATGTGCCCGAGCCGCAGGCCGGGTCGAGCATCCGCTGCGACAGCGGATCGGTCAGCGCCCGAGCGGTGACTTTGGCCGCCAACCAATCGGGGATGTAATATTCGCCGAGGTCGTGGCGCTGGGCCGGGTCTATCAGGCCTTCGTAAAGCGTCTTCAATACGTCGTGCACTTCGGGCAGCCGCACCTCATGGTCGATCGCGTGATAGGCGACACCGAACCCGTAACGCAGGATATCGGCGACGAGCGTGCGCACCAATTCGTGACCCACCAGTACCCCGTGGCCGGGCTTGACCCGGCTACCCACGTCTTTTTCTTGCAAGCCCCTCCATTGCAAGACGTGGACGACCGGGTCGAGCCCGGCCGAGGGGGAGGATGTGCTTCGAAGCATTTGAAGATCATCGATCATCGTAAATCTGAACCGGACAGCAGTGGGCTCGTCCCGGCCATCCACGACGCGGCACAAACCTGGCGGTTTCCGTGGATGCCCGGCACAAGGCCGGGCACGACGAGTGCGGTGAGGGTGCACCATCTGAATGGGTCTGAGCACTAGGGCATCAAGCCTTTCCTTATGCCTGATCATTGCCTACAAAATATGGTATGAGAAATCATCGATCCGCGCGGCAACCCGATCTGTTCGAGGCGCAGTCCGATTTGCTCGAGCCGCCGCCCGCGGATTTCGTTGCCCGCATCCGCGACGAACTGACCGGCACCCTGGCGCGGGTCCGGGAGGCCGCGGCATTGCCGTGGAAGGATCTGACTGCGGCGACCCTGGCCGAGCTGCGTTTCGATTCGATCGCCGGCTGGCTGCCGGAGGATGAAGCAAGCGCGCTGCGTGTCGGCTTTCGGCGCGAGATGGCCCGTCTCTACGCCTTCGCCGGGCGACAACGCATAGGCGGGCTTCTCCCCGCCAGCCTCCCACATCGGTTGTCAGGGGCGGCGGCGAGCGGCTTACACTTCGGCCATGCAGATCCGGCAGGGTTGATCGGGCGCGATGGCTGAGCGGAGATTTCGGGTTGTCGTCGCCGGCGCCGGCGTATCGGGGCTGTTCATGGCCGAGACGCTGAAACGCGCGGGCATCGATTTCGCGGTCTACGAAAAGGCCGGCGAAGTCGGCGGGACCTGGCGGGACAACACCTTTCCCGGCCTCTTTGTCGATGTTTTGTCGCGCCAATACGAGTTTCCGTTCCAGCCCAACTACCACTGGTCGCGCAAATATGCGCCGGCGGCCGAGATCCTGGCCTACGTCAAAAAGGTCGCCTGCGACCGCGGCCTCGCCAAATTCATCCGCTTCAACGAGGAGATCGTCGCGGCGCGGTTCAGCGACGGAGGCTGGCATATCGAGACGGCGCGCGGCAACACCGATGCCGCCGACGTATTCATTTGCGCCACCGGCTTTCTGCACCGGCCGCTCTTTCCCGACATCCCCGGGCGCGAGAGTTTCGCCGGCCCGTCCTTTCACTCGGCGCGCTGGGACCACGATGTGCCCTATGCCGGCAGGCGCTGGGGCGTCATCGGCAGCGGCGCCAGCGGCGTGCAGATCACCGAGGCGCTGGCTTGGGCGGGGTGCGAGGTGACCCAATTCATCCGCCGCGCCCAATGGGTCCATATCCGCGACAACCCGTACGCGACCCGGCGCGAGCGACTGAAATTGCGGCTGCCGGGCGGCTACCGGCGCGAGCAGCGCCGCCTCTGGCAATCGATCATCGACGGCGACGGGTGGCGCCTCAGGCCCGGGCCGCAGCGCCAGGCGATGGAGCGCGAGTACAGCTCGTTCCTCGATCAAATCAAGGACCCCGAGCTGAAGCACAAGCTGACGCCCGATTATAATCTCGGCTGCACCCGCATCCCGAAATCGGACAGGAACTATTACCAGGCGGTGCAGCTTCCCCAACGCGCATATCGTCAAGGGGCGGATCGAGCGGATCGAGCCGAACGGCGTCGCGATGGCGGACGGGACGCGAGTGGAACTCGACGTGCTGGTCTACGCCACCGGCTTCGATGCCCACGCCTATATGCGCCCGATGAATGTCGCGGGCCTCAACGGCACGACGATCGACGAGGCGTGGAAGGAGAAGATCTACTCCTACGGCGGCATCGCGCTGCCCGGCTTCCCCAACCTGTTCATGCTTTACGGACCGTTCGGCCCGGTGAACAATGTTCCGGTGCCGTTGGGTCTCGAACAAGAGATCGGCTTTATCATGCGGCTGATCGCCGAGGCCCGTGCCCGCTCCGCCGCGGCCGCACCGACCGTCGCCGCGACCGAGAAATTCCTCGCCCGCCTCGGCGCCGCCTTTCCCGGCACCGTCTGGGTCGGCGGCTGCAAGAACTGGTACACCGGCGATCAGGGCAGGCCGCTCTTGTGGCCGCTGCCGCAAAGCGAGCACAAGGCGTTTTTCGACCGGGCGCCGGCGGAGGATTTCCAGTTCGTCCCGACCGGACGGGGAGACTGATCTCCGGGCCTACCCCGCGCCTGTCAGGCTCGCCGAGCGCTGTCCGCGGTCAAGCCTTTACGGTCGAGGCCTGGTAGATCTCGTCGATCGATTTTGCCAGCGCCGCGGCAAACGCGGCATCGCTCATCGAATGCCTGAGGTCTTCGGCCAGCGCGCGCGAAAAGCTCGCGATCATGCCGTGATTGGCGGCGAGCCGCCGGCAGGCGTCGGCCCGCGTATAGCCGCCCGAAAGCGCCACGACCCCGGTCACGCGCTTGTGGTTCGTCAGCGGCATGTAAAGATCGGGGACGTCCGGGAGCGTCAGCTTGAACATCACCCGCGGGCCATCCGGCGCGATGTCGAGATTCCGGGTCAATTCCGCAAGAAGGATGGCTTCCGCGGCGGCTTTGTCCGGGCTCTTGATCGAGACTTCGGGCTCGAGGATCGGCATCAGCCCATGCCGGGCGATCTGCATGCCCACCTCGAACTGCTGCGCCGCCACGGCAGCGATGCCGCTTTTCGAGGCCAGGTTGATCACCGAGCGCATCTTGGTGCCGAAGACGCCGACCTTCGCCGCGCGGGTCAGCAGCGTATCGAGCGCCGGTATCGGCCGCATCAGGCTGACCCCGTCTTTCTCGGGTTCGAGCCCTTTGTCGACCTTCACAAAGGGCACGACGCCGCGCTCCTCCCACAGGAAAGTCGGGACCGGCTTCCCCTGGACTTCGCCGTCCATCGTCCCTTCAAAAAGGATCGCGGCGATGACCTTGGCTCCGGTAAAGGCCGGCGCGGTCATGATGCGCACGCGCATCTGATGCATCAGCCTGAACATTTCGGCGTCGCCGCTGTAGGCGCTGTCCGGAATGCCGTAGAGGCGCAGGGCGCCGGGGCTGGATCCGCCGCTCTGGTCGAGCGCGGCGATAAAGCCGTTCCGCCCGGAGATTTGCGCCATCATCTTGTCATTGGCCATGATCGTATTCCCGCGTCAGACAGTACATTCAGGAAACGCACCCGACCTCGATCAATCGCCGCCGCGTCGCGATGGGACCGCTCGACCAAATCATAGACGGTTTACAGCCTTCTTGCTCCTTTTGTCTACGCCGGCCGGTATACCTCAAACCCCGGCTGCGCGAACGAAGCCGGCTTTCCATCCTTTGAGACGCCGTGCGGCGCGCGGCCCTCAGAATCAGGTCCTGGCAGCCGTCGCTTCACCTCGTAGTCACCCGTCCTCATGGTGAGGAGCACGCGCAGCGTGCGTCTCGAACCACGTGCCGTGCTCAGCGGGGGATTAAGGGTATATCCGCGCCCAAGCTTAGTGGGCGATGCTGCGCCGGCGAAGCGCCGGGTGGGACCTTGCTGCTGCCGCGGTCGTATCCGGGATTCCCCTGCAGGCTGCTTCGAGTTCGCGCAGCCGCGGGGTGGTTGCCGCGTATGCCTCGGCCTCGATGGCGCGATATTCATCGATCAGCCGCCGGCCGAAGCCGGTCAACGCCGCTCCGCCGCCATGGTTGCCGCCGGCCTGGGCGCTGACGACCGGCTCGCGGAAGCACTTGTTCATGTCGTCGACCAGCAGCCATGCCCGGCGATACGACATGCCCAGCGAAACGCCGGCCTGAGTGATCGAGCCGGTGTCGCGGATCGCCTCCAGCAATCGGATCTTGCCGGGGCCGATCGCCCGGTCCGCATCGAGATCGACGCGAAGGGTGAGCCGCGCATTGGGCAAACTGGTGGCCGCCTTCCAACCGCCATGTTCAACGCCGCCATTGACCCCGGAATTGCCCGCTTCGTCAAATCAACTGTTGTACCGATCGCAGGCGCGCATAAGTGGCGCCTGCGCGGTTTACGGGGTCGGCAGGGCGTTGCGGCGCTCGTACCAATTGCGCGTGCGCAACACGATCCGCACGACGGAGAGCATGACCGGCACTTCGACCAGCACGCCGACGACGGTCGCGAGCGCCGCGCCCGACTGGAAGCCGAAGAGTGCGATCGCCGCGGCGACCGCCAATTCGAAGAAATTCGACGCGCCGATCAGGGCCGATGGGCAAGCGATGTTGTGCGGCACGCCGAGCACCCGGTTGAGCGCATAGGCAATGCCGGCGTTGAGATAGACCTGGATCACGATCGGCGCCGCCAGCAGCGCGATGATCAGCGGTTGCCTGACGATCTGCTCTCCCTGAAAGCCGAACAGCAGCACGAGCGTCGCCAGCAGCGCCAGCAGCGAGACCGGCTGCAGCCGGCGCAAGGCCTGGCCGAGCGCGGCGGCGCCGCCGCGCGCCAGCAACGACCGCCGCCAGAGCTGCGCCGCGATGACCGGCACGACGATGTAGAGGACGACGGACAGGAACAACGTCGTCCACGGCACGGCGATCGAGGACAGGCCGAGCAGCAGCCCGACGATCGGGGCAAAGGCAAAGATCATGATCGCGTCGTTGAGCGCGACCTGGGTCAGCGTGAAATTCGGCTCGCCGTCGGTCAGGTTCGACCAGACGAAGACCATCGCCGTGCAGGGCGCGGCGGCCAGCAGGATCAAGCCGGCGATATAGCTGTCGATCTGGTCCGACGGCAGCCACGGGCGAAACATCCAGCCGATGAACAGCCAGCCGAGCAGCGCCATGCCGAAGGGCTTGACCAGCCAGTTGATGCCGATCGTCACGGCGATGCCGCGCCATTGCTCGGCGACGCGATGGAGTGCGCGGAAATCGACCTTGAGCAGCATCGGCACGATCATCAGCCAGACCAGCACCGCGACCGGGATGTTGACCTCGGCTAAGGTCATGCGGCCGAGCGCCTGAAACGGCGCCGGCAGCAAGCGGCCGAGCGCGATGCCGGCCACGATGCAGAGCGCGACCCAGACCGTCAGCCAGCGCTCAAAGGTTCCGAGCCCCGGCGCAGCGCGACGCCGAACGGCTTCGGAAACGGACGTCATCGGACCTGGTCGTTCGATCAGGCCCCTGCCGGCTTGCGCGCCTCGATCGTCGCCGAGGTCACGAAATTTTCGATGCCGCTGCCGGGCGCCCAGGTCGCGATCAGCTCGCGGCTCTCCGGCTTTGGCGACACCCGCACATCGATAAAGCCGGCTTGCGCCAGCCAGTCCTCGATCCGTTCGACCGGCGCCGCGCCGGCAATGCAGCCGCACAACAGGGCCGGATCGGCCCGCAGCTCGGGCGGCAGCGGCGAGATATTGACGACATCCGAGATCGCGAGCCGGCCGCCCGGCTTCAGCACGCGGAACGCCTCGCGGAACACCTGGGCTTTGTCGGGCACCAGATTGATCACGCAGTTGGACAGGACGGCGTCGGCGGTATTGTCGGCGATCGGCAGGTGTTCGAGTTCTCCGAGGCGGAATTCGACATTGCGCGCGCCGATGCGGCCGGCGTTGTCGCGTGCTTTTGTCAGCATCTCATGGGTCATATCGACGCCGATCACGTGGCCGGCGTCGCCGACCTGCCGCGCGGCGAGAAAACAATCGAACCCCGCACCGCTGCCGAGATCGACCACGACCTCGCCCGGCCGCATCGCGGCGATCGCTTGCGGGTTGCCGCAGCCGAGCCCGAGATTGGCGCCTTCGGGAACCGCGTCCAGCTCCGCCTCGGAATAGCCCATTCGCCGCGCCTTATCGTGTAACGCGGCTTCCGGGCCGCAGCAGGACGATTTCGACGGCGTGCAGCAGCCCGCCTCGTTTGCTGCCGCGATGCCGCCATAACGCGCACGCACCATTTCTTTGATTCCAGCCTCATCCATGTTCCGTCTCCCTACGCGGCGGTGGTCTTTGTCGCGGCATCCGAGCAGCAGCCGGCGGCTGGGTCGCAGAGCGCCGCGCCGATTCCATCGCGGCCGCAGCAATTCTCGGTCAGGTAGGTCAACAGCGCGTTCATCGCGCCGTATTCGGCCGAGTAGATCAGCTGCCGGCTCAGGCGGCGCTGGGCGATCAGCCCGGCATGGGCGAGCTGCGCCAGATGGAAAGAGAGCGAGGAGGGTTGCACGCCCAGGCGTTCGGCGATCGCCCCGGCCGGCAGCCCCGCCGGCCCGCGAGCGACCAGCAGCCGGAACAGCGCGAGCCGGGTTTCCTGGGCCAGCGCGCCCAGCGCGGCAATCGCGCGTTTCTCATCCATTTGCCAAACTCCGACAATTCACCGAATTACGTATTGTAGACCTGCGCAGCAGTCAATGCATATTTTGCGAAATATCGAACGGAAGGACGATGGCGGCGTAAATCCTCGAACCGGGCCGCCGAAGATCGGCCGAATGCGACCCCTATCCTGCCGAAACCTGGGTCGCTTTTCCGCCGCGGACGCCGGAAAGAAGCGTATCGTCGGCCTCGCGGGCAGAGGGTTGCGCTATATGTGAACCGATATTACGATGACCCTCCCGTCAAGCCTATGGAAGGGCCCGCTGATGACATCCGTTGCCAACCGGACAGAGCTCAAGGTCGTCGGCACCCGGCCGATTCGCCCGGACGGGGTCGAGAAGGTCACCGGCCGCGCCAATTTCGGCGCCGATCGGGCGCTGCCCGGCATGCTTTACGGCAAGATCAAACGCAGCCCGCACGCCCATGCCCGGATCATCGGGATCAACACCGAAAAGGCGCTGGCGCTGCCCGGTGTGCGGGCGGTCGTGACCGCCGCCGACTTTCCGGAGATCGGCCCGGAAGAGGCTTTTGTCGGCGAAGGCCCGATGAACTTCCGCGACCTGTCGCGCAACGTCATGGCGCGGGACAAGGCGCTTTACGAAGGCCATGCCGTGGCCGCGGTCGCCGCACTGTCGCCGGCGATCGCCGCCGAGGCGGTCGAGCTGATCGAGGTCGAGTACGAGGTGCTGCCGCACGTCATCGATGTCGAAGCGGCGATGGCGGCGGACGCGCCGCTGTTGCACGACGACCTCTTCACCCAGGGCGTCGAGCCCAAGCCCGAAAAGCCTTCCAACATCGCCAAGCGGATCGCCTTTTCGAAGGGCGATGTCGCCGCCGGCTTCCGCCAGGCCGACGCGGTCATCGAGCGGCGCTATACGACCCAGCCGGTGCATCAGGCCTATATCGAGCCGCATGCCTGCGTCGTCTCGGCCGCCGCCGACGGGCAAGTGCAGATCTGGGCCAGCAGCCAGGGCCAGTTCATGATCCGCGCCTATTGCGCGAAACTGCTCGGCATCGACATCGCCAATATCCGGGTGACGCCGGCCGAGATCGGCGGCGGGTTCGGCGGCAAGACCCTCGTCTATCTCGAGCCGGTGGCGTTGGCGCTGTCGCAGAAGACCGGGCGGCCGGTCAAGATCGTGATGACCCGCGAAGATGTGTTCCGCGGCACCGGCCCGACCTCGGGCGGCGTCATCGAGGTCAAGCTCGGCGCCAAGCGCGACGGCACCATCGTCGCCGCCGAGCTCGTGCTCAAATACCAGGCCGGCGCCTTCCCCGGCTCGCCGGTCCAACCCGGCTGCATGTGCGCCTTTGCCATGTACGATCTGCCGAATGTGCAGATCACCGGCTACGACGTCGTTTCGAACCGGCCGAAAGTCGCGGCCTACCGCGCGCCGGGTGCGCCGATCTCGTCCTTCGGGGTCGAGAGCTGTATCGACGAGCTGGCCCGCGAGTTGCGGATCGACCCGATGTCGCTGCGCGAAAAGAACGCCGCAAAGGAGGGCACCAAGGCGGTGCACGGGCCGACCTGGACCAATATCGGCTATCTCGACACGTTGGCGGCGGTCAAGAACCACCCGAACTACCACATTCCGCTCGGCCCCAACCAGGGCCGCGGCATCGCCTGCGGCTTCTGGTTCAATGTCGGCGGCGAATCGAGCGCGCAGGTGCACGTCAACGAGGACGGCTCGGTCAGCGTCGCCTCGGGCAGCCCCGATATCGGCGGCTCGCGCGCCTCGATGGCGATGATGGCGGCCGAGACCCTGGGCATCCCGGTCGAGCGGGTCAAGCCGATCGTCGCCGACACCGCCTCGATCGGCTTCACCCATGTCACCGGCGGCAGCCGCGTCACCTTCGCTACCGGCATGGCGACGGTGCAGGCCGCCGAAAAGGTCATCGACCAGCTGAAACGCCGGGCCGCGATGATCTGGGACATCAGCCCCGAAGCGATCGATTGGCGGGACGGCTGCGCCTATCCGGCCGGGCCCAATGCCGGCAGCTTCGACCCGCTGCCGCTGGCCGAAATCGCGATCAAGGCGGCGCGCACCGGCGGCCCGATCGGCGCCGAGGTGTCGCTCAACGCGCAGGGGGCCGGGCCCGCCTTCGCGACCCATGTCTGCGATGTCGAGGTCGATCCCGAGACCGGGCACGTCACCGTGCTGCGCTACACCGCGGCGCAGGATGTCGGCCGAGCGATCCATCCGGCTATGTCGAAGGCCAGATCCAGGGCGGCGTGACCCAAGGCATCGGCTGGGCGCTCAACGAGGAATACATCTACGACAAGCAGGGTCGGCTGGATAATCCGGGGTTTCTCGACTACCGCTGTCCGGTCGCATCCGACATGCCGATGATCGACCCGATCCTCGTCGAGGTGCCGAACCCGCGTCACCCGTTTGGCGTCCGGGGTGTCGGCGAGGTGCCGATCGTGCCGCCGATGGCCGCCGTCGCCAACGCCATCCACGCCGCCACCGGCGCGCGGCTGCGCGATCTGCCGATGGCGCCGCCCAAGATCCTTGCCGCACTCGATGCCGAAGAGCCGCAACGCTTGGCGGCGGAATAGCGGTTCGAGGCGGGCCGATTACGCCGGCGGGTCGGCGAGAAGGCCGTCGAGCTGCGCTCCGCCCGGTTCGTGCTGATAAAAAAGCGTGTAAAAGCGGCGGGCCTCGGTGCGGATGTCCTCGGGAAAGGCGGCAGGATAAAGCAGCTTGCCGAGCCATAGGAGCCCGAGCAGGCGATTGGGCGCCGGCGGGTCGTCGAGCCAGGAGAACGGCAGATCGGGCACAAAATGAATGCGCTTTTCCTGCACTGCCTTGAGTTTGCGCCACACTGGATCGCTGCCGACCGCGGCCAAAAATCCGCGGTCCATCGCCAGGACCACGTCGGGTTGCCAGGCGAGGACCTGCTCGGGAGACACCTCGGTCATCGTGTGGCGGGCCGTGCCCGCGGCGACGACGTTGCGCGCCCCGAGCATGTCGACGACTTCGCTGCCGATTGAACCGGCGACCGCCGTCTCGATGCCGCGTGCGCCGTGCGCCACGAAAATGCTCGGCCGATCGCCAGGCGACAGCTTGCCGACGCGTCGGCCGGCAAGGGCGAGCGTGGCGGCGGCGTAGCGGCGAGCGTCTCGGCGCGCTTTTCCGCGCCGAGCAGCGAACCGATCGTCCGCAAGGTTGTCGGCGTCTCGGCGAGCCGGCCGCCGATCAGCGCGTAAGGGACATGGGTCTGCTGCTGTACCCGGTCGGCGAGCGACACGTAGGTTGCACCGGTATCGCCGACATCGAGCACCAGGTCGGGCCTCAACCGCGCGACGTTGTCGAGAGCGAGCGCGTTGCTGCGAGCGGTCAGCCGACCGATCTCCGGGAGGGCCGCGTATCGCGCCGGCAGAAACGGGCGCGCTCCGGGACTGGGCGCGCGGGTCCAACCCAGCATCTTCTCGGGCGCGACCGTGTAGAGCGTGACCGAGGCCGGCGGCCCGGCCGGGAAAACCCGGTCGACCCGGTCCGGCACATCGATATGGCGTCCGCCGGAATCGCCGAACGGTTTTGCTGCGGCGAGGGACGGCGCCGAATGGAAACCGGCTAACGCGCCGGCGGTCAAACAGAGCAGATCGCGTCGCCTCACTTGGCGACCATCACATCCGAAGCCTTGATCACAGCGAAGGCCTCGTCACCGGTCTTGAGCGCAAGATCGTCGACGGCCTCGTTGGTGATCGACGAAGTGACGATCACGCCGCCGCCGATATCGATGCGGACATGCGCCGTCGTTTGACCCTTGGTCACCGCGACGATCTTGCCCTTGAGTTGGTTGCGGGCGCTGAGTTTCATATGGACCTCCTGGAAAATGACGCAAACCGAGCGGCAAACCGCAAAGGTCGATCGCAGTTCGTCGCCCCAAGATTCCGATATATCGTGCAGAATACCGCGTTACCAAACGGATTCGGCAAACGCGATGTCGCCGGACATCGCCCCCGAGCGGCAACTCTTGAACCGGAATATCGAGACCGACCCCGGTTGCGATCAGACACCACGCATTGTCGCCGTTTGGTCGCACCACCCCGGCGGCAGAAGCCGCCGGGGTGGTGTCCTGTCTTGTCAATGAGTGCAGATGGCTATTTACGGGGCGCTGTAGCAGAATTTTTTGAGCGTGGTCATTATCTGCGAATCCGGCGTCGGTGGCGACGTAAAATCCGTCAGGTACTCAACAAACGCTTGCAGCTCTATATTCTGTGCTCCAGTACGACGAAGGTTGCGGATCGCAATGCCGGCTTGCGTAAGGGGGTTGTAGTTGTTTACGAGGACTGAAGGCGTTGAGCTGCTTTCAATAGGAAAGTAAGCTAATGCGCTGGTTCCGGATGTCGGGTAACTTCCGTTGGAACAGATTGCCGACATTGCCACAAACCCTACCGGGTCCGTTTTGGCGATGACCGCATTATACGCCGCCGTGATATTGGGGTATTCGTGCACTTTCTTGTTGCTGGAGAGGGGAGGTACAAGACCATACCTGCCGATCAACACCGACTGGGCCGCTACTCCGAAGGGTGCAAGACTTGGGTCGGCGATCGCCACGGTTTTATAGACCTTTGGATCGTAGCCGCAAGTGCCGGTCTCGCAAGAAAGATCCACGTTTTTCTTGTTGCTCAATATTGCAAGAACACCCCCGGCGTAATTGAAGGTGTACAGCGCAGGGGCGAAGAAGGAATTGTAGGGAGCCACGACGCTAAAGTGATTTACAAGCAAATCGAAAGGCGTAGCGGTGTCGGCCGCCAAAAAGAGATCTACTCCAAGCTTGTTGCCGTCGAGGATATGACTTGCAAGAGTTGCGGGAATTGGGTAGTTGACATAGCCAACAAATGTATGTGAAATAGCGACTGCGTGACAGGCCGGCGATCCTTATCGGTATCGCAATCATACGAATAACGCAATTTTGCGTTGACAATTTCGTGCGTGCCTGATACGTTCTCAGGCTCGCTTCCGGGAGATTCGCGATGGATGGCGTAGCGTTAGAGCCAATCGTCGATTCCAACAATTTGACTGCCGCGATGATCGAGGCGGGACGGGACGCCTATGCAGGATTAAATTTGCCGCTACCTTGCCGATAGCGGCATAGTGGCTGGCCGGAAGCGTTAGAGACAGTGGCTTAAAGCCGCTCATTTCGGGTGCTCCGAATGACAAATGTGCCGAAAGACGGGACGTATAGCGATGCCGAAACCGCCAGCCGCCGCGACGACGCATTGCGGCGAGCGTTGAACACGCCGGCGACGCCGCATAAAGGGCGCTCCCGCCGCCGGGCTGTACCTAGTGAGGATTCCCTATCGCGCTGGCAGTTAGAAACGCCTGCGCCAACTCCCTCAGAGATTTGGTGGGTATTGCAAATCCCACCGTCGCCTCTCCCACCCGGACGACCAGAGTGCTTAGCATTGGCTCTGGATTTGACGACAGGCCAACGCTGGACGCTGCTACGGTCACATCGCTGAAATCGGTGCCGACGCTAGATGGTGGTGTGGTCCCTAGGAACGGCGACATTTGTTGTGCCGCACTGAGAAGCAACGCTGCTGCACGGCCCAAGCTGACGGCATCGCTGTCCAAGAATGCTGCCGGTGCACCGTTCTTCACGATGTAAATCCGAGCAGTTCGCTCGCTAGTGATCTCTGGAACGAACCCATTTCGTAATCCAGGCGGGATCGGGATTGGCATTTCTCACCTCCCTCTAACTTTTCGGCTTACGCGTTCGGCCAGCTTCCGGTTTCTCCGTGAGGCTGTCGGTAGGTAATCCGCTTGCCGGCCGCGCCCTTGATCGCCTTTGTCGCGCGTTCGGTATCGTCGACCCCGAGAGCGATACGCTCGTTGTATCGGAAATCGAACTCGCCGAGATACCGCTTCAGGTGGCGTTGGCTGACGTGGTGATAGGTGCCGATGATGCCGCGCTTGAGGATCGCAAAATAGCCTTCGACCGTGTTCGTATGGTGGAAACCGCCGGTGCGGACGTATTCCTCGATCGAGTGGTTGACCGTGCCATGACCGGCAAACTCGCGCCCCATCGTCGGATAGACCGTGCTCTCGTCGGTCATCAGGTACGATTTCCGATCGATATGGGAGACCAGGATCGGCCGCAGCGTCTTCGCAGTGACCTCGGGAACGTGGTGCGAGCGGACGCGGGCGTCCCGTTCGACAAGGGCTACGACTGCTTCCTTCGGAGGAATCTTGCCCTTTTGGTTGCGCGCCTTACCGCCAACGTAGGTTTCGTCGACCTCTACGACCTTATTTTCGCCGCCGAGCGGGCCGCTCTCATTCGGTGATAACTCGCGCATGCTCTCGCGGATGCGCATCGCCATGAACCAAGCCGACTTGTATGTGATCCCGAGCATTCGGTGCAGTTGATGGGCGCTGATTCCCTTCTTGCTGGCGGCCATCAGGTGAAAGCCCAGTACCCATTTCGGCAGCGGGATATGCGACCGTTCCATGACCGAGCCGACCATGACCGTGAAATGCTCGCGGCAGGCGTTGCATTGGTAAAGGCCGGGACGATGCGACTTGCCTTGCAGCCGGCGGATGTTTTCGACCGATCCGCAATGCGGGCAGAAAGGGCCATCCGGCCAGCGGATCAACTCAAGATGCTCGCGAGCGGCGTTCTCGTCGCTGAAAATCGGATCGGTGAGGTTGATGGTTGTCATAGCGGCTAACTCCTTGCCGCTAAATATGATCTTTCCGGATGGCTATGTCAAGTATCTAATTCCCAGAGTTGCTGTGGCTCCGTTGTCAACTACCGTAACCCGATAGGTGGGGTTGGCCTTTTCAAATGCGTTGATCAGATCCGTAATCGCGCTATTCGACGGCGGAACACCGTAAAAATTCGAGGCCACGGCGAGGTTGATATTTGTTCGTCTCCTGATCGCTGCATCATCCGCATGAGCCGAGAATGAAGTAGATATTAAAAGCGCCGATACGGCACCCAACATCATTTGCTTAATGTAGCTTCTTAACATGGTTCCGTTCCCCTCTCGCTGACTATGTTGCGTATTTCCGAAGATAACGTGCTATGTTAGTGAGCGTCGTATACGTACCACTATAGCGTCCAGCGACGCGGGGAGTCGACCCCAAAGATTAACAGCGGGGGAATTTCGCAGGCGGCGCGACCGCCTGCGATATGATGCCGACGCCCTCAGGCCGGCGAATCCTCGACGGGCGCGCCCCGTTGCGCAGCGGCCCGCGGATCGAACATTTCTGCGGCAGCCTTGTCAAAACGGCCGGTGCGCCGTAAATATCGGCCGTTCGATCCCTCACGCAGGGCCGCGGCCGTTTACGCTTGGATTGTCCGGGCGGCGGCCGCTCCGGTGTCGGCGTCCGCCGCGATGCGACGGTCCCGATTTCTCCTGCGGCGGCCTAACCGGAAAAGGAAATGCCATGCCGATGCCGTCTTACACAATGCGCCAGCTGCTCGAGGCCGGGGTCCATTTCGGCCACCACACGCGGCGCTGGAACCCGAAAATGGCGCCCTACATTTTCGGCGAGCGAAACCGAATTCACATCATCGATCTCGAACAGACCATGCCGATGCTGCACCAGGGCTTGCAGGCGATCCGGGATGTCGTCGCCGGCGGCGGACGGGTATTGCTGGTCGGGACCAAGCGGCAGGCGCAGGAGCCGGTGGCCGAAGCGGCCAAACGCTGCGGTCAATATTACGTCAACCACCGCTGGCTCGGCGGCATGCTGACCAATTTCAAGACCATGTCGCAGTCGATCCGTCGACTGCGCGAGGTCGAGGAGCGGATTTCGCAGGAGCAGAGCGGGCTGACCAAGCGCGAGCTGCTCGAACTGACCCGTCGCCGCGACAAGCTCGAACGGGCGCTCGGCGGCATCAAGGAAATGGGCGGCCTGCCGGATATTCTGTTCGTCATCGACACCAATAAGGAGGCAATCGGGGTTGCCGAGGCCAACACCCTGCGCATCCCGGTCGTGGCCGTCCTCGATTTCGAACTCGTCCCCCGAGGGGATCGCCTACCCGATCCCGGGGAACGACGATGCGATGCGGGCGATCCACCTTTATTGCGACCTGGTGTCGGGTGCGGTCCTCGACGGGTTGCAGGCCGAGCTTGCCGCTTCCGGCGTCGATATCGGCGCCCGTGCCGAAATCGCCGAACAGATCGCTCCGGAAGCGGACATCGGCGTAGACGCCGGCGACGATTTCGGGGTCCCTGCTGCGCCGGTCGAAGCCGAGGCGGCTGCCGTGTGATCTTCCGGCGCGATCGCGCCGGCATGACTGAGAGGACAAGACAATGGCCGAGGTGACCGCGGCGCTGGTCAAGGAGCTGCGCGAGAAGACCGGCGCCGGCATGATGGATTGCAAGAGAGCGCTCGGCGACAGCGCCGGAAATATCGAAGAGGCGATCGACTGGCTGCGCAAGAAGGGCTTGGCGGCGGCGGCGAAAAAGGCCGGGCGGGTGGCCGCCGAAGGGCTGATCGGCCTCGCCACAAAGGGTGCCGTCGGCGCCGTCGTCGAGGTCAATTCAGAGACTGATTTTGTCGCGCGCAACAAGGACTTCCAGGCCTTTGTTCGGATCTTGAGCGAACTTGCCGTGCAAACCGGCGACGACATCGAAGCGTTGAACGGCACCCCCTTTCCAGGGACCGGCCGCACGGTCGGCGGCGAGTTGACCTATCTGATTTCGACGATCGGCGAGAATCTGGTATTGCGCCGGTCGCAAAGGGTGGCCGTCGGCGAAGGACTGGTGTGCTCCTATGTGCACAACGCCCTCGGTCCCGGGATCGGCAAGATCGGCGTGATCGTGGGCCTCGCCTCCAGCGCTCCCGGCGATCGGCTGGCGGCGCTCGGCAAGCAGCTGGCGATGCATGTGGCGGCGGCGAGCCCGCTCTATCTCGACATCGCCTCGGTGCCGCAAGCGGCGCTCGATCGCGAGCGCGATATCTTGCGCGAGCAGGCGCAGACCAGCGGCAAGCCCGAATCGATCATCGACAAGATGGTCGACGGGCGGCTGCGCAAATATTACGAGGAAGTGGTTTTGCTCGAGCAGATCTTCGTCGTCGACCAGGAGACCCGGATCGCCAAGGTCGTCGAGAACGCGGCCAAGGATGCCGGCGCGCCGATCCGCGTGACGGGGTTCGCGCGCTTTGCCCTCGGCGAGGGGATCGAGCGCCAGCGCTCCGATTTCGCCGCCGAGGTCGCGGCCCAGCTCGATCACTGAGGGCGGGGTCCACAGCGATCGTCCGCCGGCGAAAGACCCCCACGGCGGGCCGGTTTGGTGTATGCTGGACCTGCCCGGCCGACGGGTGGCCATTCCGGTGGATACAGGCCTGATGCCAGCCGATCTCAGATATCGCCGCGTCCTTTTGAAAGTGTCCGGCGAGGCGCTGATGGGCAAGCGCGAATACGGCCTCGATCCGGATATGGTTGCGCATGTTGCCGATGAAATCGCCGAGGTAAGCGCGCTCGGCGTTGAGTTGTGTCTGGTAATCGGCGGCGGCAACATTTTCCGCGGCATCTCGGCCGCCGCTGCCGGTATGGAGCGCGCCTCGGCCGACTATATGGGCATGCTGGCGACGGTGATAAACTCGCTCGCCGTGCAGAATACGCTCGAACAGCGCAATGTGACCACTCGGGTGCAGTCGGCAATCTCGATGCAGGCGGTGTGCGAGCCGTATATTCGACGCCGCGCGCTGCGGCATCTGGAGAAGAAGCGAGTGGTGATCTTTGCCGCCGGGACCGGCAACCCGTTTTTTACGACCGACACGGCGGCGGCGTTGCGGGCCTCCGAGATGGGCTGCGACGCGCTCCTCAAGGCGACCATGGTCGACGGCGTCTATGACGCCGATCCGCATCGGGTGCCCGGCGCCAGACGCTTCGAGCGGCTCGACTACCTCGAGGTTCTGGCGCGCGACCTGCAGGTGATGGACGCCTCGGCGATATCGCTGGCGCGCGAAAACCGGATTCCGATCCTGGTATTCTCGATCTTTGATCGCGGCGGGTTCGCCGCCGTCGTCCGCGGACAGGGACGCTATACGCTGATCGACCAGACAGGCTAGCGAGTAGGGGCCTGTCCGAGTACTGTTTGGGAGACCGAAATCATCTTGAAATATTTCATACGGATCGCTGCGTACCGGGCAAGATAGAGCCGAGGTGCGAACCCCGGGTAGGAAGGCCAGAGATCGGGAGAGGAAGCGGGCATGCCGGACGACACGCTGGTCAAGGATCTCCGGCGCCGGATGGACGGCGCCATCGAGGTGCTCCGCAAGGAATTCGGTGGGTTGCGGACGGGTCGAGCCTCGGCCGGGCTGCTCGAACCGATCATGGTGCCCGCCTATGGCGGCAATCTGCCGCTCAACCAGCTCGCCACCGTCAGCGTGCCGGAGCCGCGGATGATCACGGTGCAGGTCTGGGACCGTACCATGGCCAAAGCCGTCGACCGGGCGATCCGCGAATTGGGGCTGGGTCTGAACCCGCAGAGCGAGGGTCAGGTGATCCGGGTGCCGATCCCGGATCTGAACGAAGAGCGGCGGCGCGAATTGACGCGCGTCACCGCGAAATATGCCGAGCAAGCCCGCGTTTCGGTGCGCAATGTGCGGCGCGACGGGGTCGATGCGCTCAGGCGGCAGGAGAAGGAAGGCGAGATTTCGCAGGACCAGCAGCGGAAGCTGCAGCAGGATATCCAGCATCTGACCGACGAGACGATCCGGCGGATCGACGACACCCTGGCGCAAAAGGACCGGGAGATCCTGCAGGTCTGATGAACTCTGTCGTCGCGCAGCGCGCGCCGCCGCGCCACATCGCGATCATCATGGACGGCAACGGCCGGTGGGCAAAGGCCCGCGGCATGCCGCGGATCGCCGGGCATCGCAGCGGCGCCGAGGCGGTGCGCCGCACCACCGTCGCCGCCGCCGAACTCGGCATATCGTACCTGACGCTGTTCGGGTTTTCATCGGAGAACTGGAAGCGGCCTTCGGCCGAAGTCAGCGACCTGATGGGCTTGCTGCGGCACTATCTGCGCGGCGAGATCGCCGAGTTGCAGCGTAACGGCGTGCGGCTCAAAGTCATCGGCGAACTCGACCGGCTGGCTCCGGACATCGTCGCCCTGATCGACCGCGCGGTGCAGCTGACCCGGCACAATACGACGGTGACCCTGACGATCGCGCTGGCTTATGGCGGGCGCGCCGAAATCGTCGCCGCGGTTCGAGCGATCGCCGCCAGGGTGGCGTGCGGCAGTCTCGCCGCCGACGCAGTCGACGAAGATTGTCTGAGCCGGCATCTGCTTACCGCCGGCACCCCGGACCCCGACCTGCTGATCCGCACCAGCGGCGAGCAGCGCATCAGCAATTTCCTGCTGTGGCAATGCGCCTATGCGGAACTGATCTTCACCAAGACCTTCTGGCCGGATTTTGCCAAGAGCGATCTGGAACGGGCAATCGAGGAATACTGCGGTCGCGAGCGTCGCTACGGGGCCTCGCTTGCCGCGCGCTGAGCCCGGCGCGCTGTTGTCGCGGATCGTCTCGGCTCTGGCCCTGGCGCCGCCGGCGATTGCCGCGGTGTGGTTCGGCTCGCCCTGGCTGCCGCTGCTGACCGCCGTCGCCGCGGCCGGGTTGGCCTGGGAATGGGGGAGGCTGTGCAGCCGCGCCCGCTCCGGCGCGGCCTCCGAAGATTTTTCGCCTCGCGCTCGTCGGGTCCGCCGTCGCGGCAGTCGCGGTGGCGGCGCTGGCCGGCGCCGGGTTCGCCGTCGCAGCATCGATGCTCGGCGCCGCCATGGTCTTTTGGACGGCCGGCAGAGCAACCGGGATCGAGCCGCGCTGGGCCGCACTGGGCATGCTCTGGGTGACTTTGCCGTGCGTTGCCTTGCTGTGGCTCGCGCAGGAGAGCGGCGCCAGGGCGACTCTGCTCTGGGTGCTGGCGATCGTGTGGGCGACCGATATCGGCGCCTACGCGATTGGTCGCAGCATCGGCGGCCCGCGCCTGGCGCCGCGTTTGAGCCCGCGCAAGACCTGGGCCGGGCTCATCGGCGGTATGCTTTGCGCCGCCTTGGCCGGAGCCGCGACGGCAAGGGTATTGGGAATTTCGCCGGCCGTGCCGCTGGCCTTGGTCAGCGCGGGTCTTGCGATTGTCGGACAAGTGGGTGATCTTGCCGAGTCCTTGGCTAAGCGCAGGTTTGGCGTGAAGGATTCGAGCGGTCTGATCCCTGGGCATGGCGGCCTCCTCGACCGGCTCGACAGCCTGCTGGCCGTGCTCCCGGCGGTGGCGTTGCTGTCGCTGGTCGGCGGGCGCAGCCTGATGGCGTGGCGATGACGTTGCTCGCCGGCGTCCAGAAGCGGAGCGATCGATGCGACGGGTGACCATTCTGGGCTCTACCGGCTCGATCGGACAGAGCACCGTCGACCTGCTGTTGCGCAACCCCGAGGCGTTTGCCGTCGAGGCGCTGACTGCTCATCGCAACCCGATTCGCCTGGCCGAGCAGGCGAGGGCGGTGCGGGCGCGTTTTGCGGCGATAGCCGATGTCGAGCCGATACGCCGAATTGCGCGAGGCCCTGGCCGGGACCGGCATCGAGACCGCGTGCGGTCCCGCGGCGCTGGTCGAGGCGGCAGAGCGGCCGGCGGATTGGGTGATGGCGGCGATCGTCGGCGCGGCCGGGTTGGCGCCGACCCTCGCGGCGATCCGGCGGGGGGTCGTTGTTGCCCTCGCCAACAAGGAGGTGCTGGTCTGCGCCGGCCCGCTCGTCATGCAGGAAGTGGCGCGTTGCGGCGCCACGCTGCTGCCGGTCGACAGCGAGCACAATGCGATCTGGCAATGTTTCGATTTCGATCGGGTCGAGGGGATCGAGAAGATTACCCTGACCTGCAGTGGGGGGCCGTTCCGAGAGCACGCGATCGAGGACATGCGGACGGCCACCCCGAAGCAGGCCGTGGCCCACCCGAATTGGAGCATGGGGGCCAAGATTTCGGTCGATTCGGCGACCCTGATGAACAAAGGCCTGGAATTGATCGAGGCCTATCATTTGTTCGCGATGCCGGAAGACCGCATCGACATCGTTATCCACCCGCAGTCGGTCGTGCACAGCATGGTCAGCTATCGCGACGGCTCGGTGCTGGCTCAGCTCGGGTCGCCCGACATGCGCACGCCGATCGCCTATGCGTTGGCCTGGCCCGGGCGCATCGCGACGCCGACCGCGCGGCTCGATCTGACCGCGATCGGGCGGCTGACCTTCGAGGCGCCCGACGAACGGCGCTTTCCGGCGCTGCGCGTGGCGCGCGAGACCTTGATTGCCGGCGGCGGTGCGCCCACGGTGCTGAACGCGGCCAACGAAACGGCGGTTCACGCCTTTCTCGGCGGGCGGATCGGCTTTCTCGATATCGTCGAGACGGTCGAGCGCACGCTCGACAAGGTGCCGGCCGGCGATCTCCAAACGCTGGACGACGTCTACAGATTAGACGGTGCGGCGCGCGCAGTAGCCGCGGAGCTGTCGTGCCTCAGACCTTTTGAATATCACGGCGCACTCAAGGAATTCCTATGATCGAGTTGCTTCACCATGGATTTAACTATATTGCGCCATTTTTATTGGTGCTGACCATACTGGTTTTTGTCCATGAGCTCGGACATTATCTGGTAGCGCGGTGGAACGGGGTTCGGGTCGAAGTCTTCTCGATCGGTTTCGGGCCGGAACTGTTCGGCCGGTGGGACCGCGCCGGAACGCGGTGGAAATTCAGCGCGATCCCGCTCGGCGGGTACGTCAAGATGTTCGGCGACGGCAACGTGTCGTCTGGTCTGCCGGCCGCCGGCCTTGCCGAACTCGCGCCGGCGCAGCGCGAGGTCTCCTTTCACTACAAGAGGCTGGGCCAGCGCGCCGCGATTGTCGCTGCCGGTCCGGCGGCGAATTTCGTGTTCGCGATCGCCGTTTTGGCTGTGCTGTTCATGACTTACGGCCAACCCTTCACGCCGGCGGAAGTGGGCCAGGTTCAGCCCGGCAGCGCCGCCGGGCAGGGCGGCATGCGCGCGGGCGACGTGATCACCAGTATCGACGGGCAACCGGTGCAGCGCTTTGAAGACGTGCAGCAGGCGGTTCGGCTCGATCCGGGCAATCCGATGACGATCGGCGTCAGGCGCGGCGGCGCCGAACTGACGTTGCATGTCACCCCCAAGCGGACCGAGCTGACCGACCGTTTCGGCAACCGGTACGAGATCGGGCTGCTCGGCATCGCTCACAGCGGCATGGATTACGTCAAGCGCAACCCGGCCGACGCGGTGCTGCGAGCCGGCGCCGAGACCTGGAGCATGTCGGTTGCGACATTGAAGGCGATGTGGCAGATCGTGATAGGCTTGCGCAGCACCGACGAGCTGGGCGGGCCGCTTCGCATTGCCCAGATGTCGGGCGATGTGGCCCAAGGCGGCGTCGTTTCGGTACTGTGGTTTCTGGCGGTGCTGTCGATTAATCTCGGTCTGATCAACCTGTTCCCGGTCCCGGTCCTTGACGGCGGGCATCTCTTGTTTTATGCGGCCGAAGGGTTGCGCGGAAAACCCCTGGGTCCCCGGGCCCAGGAATATGGGTTCCGGATCGGATTCGCCCTGGTCCTGACCTTGATGGTCTTTGCCACCAGGAACGATCTGGTCCATCTCGGGATATGGAGTTGGCTGAAGGGTCTGGTGACCTGAGACAATCGCCGCTCTCGAAACCGAGGATCGAGTCAAGGGTGGGGGTGGGGGCGTCTTGCGTTGCAACCGTTTAAAGACCGCGTTGTGCGCGGCGATCAGCCTCGCTCTGCTGTCTACGCCCGTCCTGCCGCGCCCGGCCGCGGCGCAATCGGCGGATCAGCCCCCAGCCTCGCCCGCCGGCGCGACCGCGAGCCCGCATGCGAGGGCGGCCCGCGCTGCGGTCCAGCCCGAGGGGGCCGGTGCGACGGGCCGCACGCAACCAGCGGCGGCTGCGCGGATGGGCGCCGGAGTGGTGGGCGATATCCGCATCGTCGGGGTGCTGCGGATCGAGCCCGAAACGATCCGCTCCTACCTGCAGATCCAGCCGGGCGACCCCTGGAATGACGAACTCGTCAACAATTCGCTGAAAGCGTTGTTCGACACCGGATTGTTCGCCGACGTCAACCTGTCTCGCGAGGGCAATACCCTGGTCGTAAAGGTGGTCGAGAACCCGATCATCAACCGCATCGCCTTCGAGGGGAACCGCAAGCTCTCGGACAAGGACCTCAACGCCGAGATCCAGTTGCGTCCGCGCGTCGTCTATACCCGTACCCGGGTGCAGAACGACGTAAAGCGCATCCTCGACCTGTATCGCCGGCATGGCCGTTTCGCTGCGACCGTCGATCCCAAGGTCATCCAGCTCTCGGAAAACCGGGTGGATCTCGTCTTTGAGATCAACGAGGGCGAATACACCGGAGTGCGCAGCGTCAACTTCGTCGGTAATCGAGTTTTCAGCGAGAGCAAGCTGCGCGGGGTGGTTTCGACCAAGGAGAGCCGCTGGTATCGGTTTTTGTCGACCAGCGACGCCTATGATCCCGACCGCCTGACCTATGATCGCGAGCTGTTGCGTAAATTCTATCTGACCGAGGGCTACGCCGATTTTCGGGTGGTCTCGGCGGTGGCCGAGCTGACCCCGACCCGCAATGGGTTTGTCGTTACCTTCACCGTCGATGAAGGCGAGCGTTATCGCTTTGGCAAGATCGGGGTCAATATCACGCTCAAGGACCTGCCGGCATCTTCCGTATTGCCGCTGTTAACCGTTCGTACCGGCGATTGGTACAACGCCGAAGAGCTGGAAAAGTCGATTTCGATACTGACCGACACCCTCGGCAACCGCGGCTACGCTTTTGTCGAGGTCAAGCCGCAGATTACCCGTAACCGCAAGAACCACACGATCGATATCGTTTTCAACGTGCAGCAGGGTCCGCGGGTCTATGTCGAGCGGATCGATATCGTCGGCAACGTGCGCACGCTCGACAAGGTGGTCCGTCGCGAGATGCAGCTCGTCGAGGGCGACGCGTTCAACACGTCCAAGATGCAACGCTCGAAAGACCGTATCAAAAACCTTGGATTTTTCAAAAAAGTCGAGGTGACCAATGCGCCGGGGTCGGCGCCGGACAAGACCGTGGTGACGGTCGAGGTCGAGGAGCAGTCTACCGGCGAGCTGTCATTGGGCCTCGGCCTGTCGACGACAGACGGGCCCTTGGCCGACGTCAGCATTCGCGAGCGAAATTTCCTTGGCCGGGGTCAGGATCTGCGCATTGGAGCAGTGGTCTCGTTCCGCTCCCAACAAATCGACCTCAGCTTTACCGAGCCGTATTTTCTCGACCGCAACATCGCCGCCGGGTTTGACATCTTTGAAATCAAGACCAGCCCGACGGTCAATTTCTTCACCGGCGTAGTTCCTCCCTATCAGCAATTCTCCTATGGCGGGTCGTTGCGCGCCGGGTATCAGATCGCCGACAACCTGCGGCAGACGCTCAAATACACCGCGCGCTCCGATGACATCACCGACATCCAGAGCGACGCGTCGCTGTTTATCGCGTTGCAGGCGGGTCAGCACATTACCTCCGAAATCGGACAGGTATTGCTGTACGATCGCCGGGACAACCGACTTGAGCCGTCCAGTGGCTATTTCGCCTCGTTGGGCAATGACTTTGCCGGTGTCGGTTTTGGCGTTGACTATGTCCGCACCAAGGTAACCTTCGGCTATTATTACTCGGTGGCGCCGGAATGGGTGCTGAGCTTGACCGGCGAAGTCGGCGACATTTTCGGCTGGAATGGACAGCAGGTATTGCTCCAGGACCGATTTTTTGTCGGCGGCGACAATCTCCGCGGTTTTCAGAGCGCCGGCATCGGTCCTCGCGATTCGGTGACCGACGACGCTCTCGGCGGTCAAAAGTATTACGTAGGCTCGATCGCCTTGGGGGTGCCGCTGGGTCTGCCGAAGGAACTCGGGATCACCGGCCGCGTCTTCACCGATTTCGGTTCTCTGTGGCAGCTGGAGCCGACCAATCTGGTGTTGACGCCGGCTCAGTTGGTCACCACCGGGGGAGTCCAGCCGACGGTGCAGCAATCCTCGGCGATCCGCATAAGCGCCGGGGTCGGTGTGTCATGGAAGTCGCCGGTCGGTCCGATCCGGCTGGATCTTGCGCTCCCGATCAAAAAGGAATCGTTCGATCAGACCCAGTTTTTCCGGGTCAGTTTCGGCACGACGTTCTGATCCCGCTTAAACGAGGTTTCCCGATGCTGAGATCGTCGATTCGATCGATGGCGATTGTCCTGCCGGTGTTGACCAGTCTCGCCGGCGGCGCGATCGCCCAGTCGCCGCCGGCCGCGCCAAAACCGGCAACACCCGCGCCGGCAGCGCCGAAGCCGGGGGCGCCCGCCGCGCCGGCATCGCCCGTGTCGCCGGCGGCTCCGGCTCCGGCTGCCCCGGTGCCGATGCTGACGCCCGGACAGAATTTGACGGTGATGGTGGTCGACATTCAGGCGTTGCTGGAAAATTCGAAGGCGGCCAAAATGGTGCGCGGTCAGATTGAGGAAAAGCGCGCCGAATACACCAAGGACATCTCTCATCAGGAAGAGGTGCTTCGCAGCGAGCGCGATGCGTTGCAGCGGCAGCAGACGACGATGACCCCGGACGCCTTGAACCGCAAAGGGCGCGAGTTTCAACAGAAAGTCAACGAACTCGATCGCAGCGTGCAAGGCAAGCGCCAAGCGCTCGAGAAATCCAATAACGACGCGATGTCAAAGATTCAGCAGCAAATGCTCAAGATCATTGCTGATATCGCTAAGCAAAGAAAGGCAAACATGGTGTTTCAGCGCACCGATTTGGTGCTGTTCGACCAGACCTTCGATGTCACCGACCAGGTGATGCAGCGGCTCGACGAGCAGATGCCGGTGATGACGGTCAATTTCGTCGCTCCGGTTGCGCCCGCCGCGAGCCCCGCGCCGCTGCCGGGCGCGCCGCCGACCAAATCCCGACGACGGTAGGGCTGGGCATTCGGCCTGGGCTGCCGCAGATGACCGATCCGCGGTTTTTTGATCGCGCCGGACCCTTGACGCTCGATGCCCTGGCGGCGTTGAGCGAAGCCCGGCTGACGCCGCCGGATCAAGGCGGGCGGCTGGTTCGCGATGTGGCGCCGCTCGAAACGGCGGGCCCCGAGGAGGTCAGCTTTCTCGACAACCGCAAATATTTCGACGCCTTCCTGCGGTCTCGCGCCGGGGCGGTGTTCGTCGATGCGCGGTCGGCGGCGCGGGCGCCCGCGGACAGGGTGCTGCTGGTCGCCGCGGCACCCTACAAGGCCTTTGCCCGGGCGGCTCAGGCATTCTATCCCGAGCCGCCGCCGGCTGCCGGCCGGGCGTCTTCCGCGCTGATCGATGCCGCGGCGGTGGTTCCCGCCGATTGCGAAATCGGACCGAATGTCGTCATCGAAGCGGGTGCGCTGCTCGGGCAGCGCTGTCGGGTCGGCGCCAATACCGTAATTTCACGCTTCGTCCAAATCGGCGACGATTGCCGGATCGCCGCGAATGTGACCTTGAGCCACTGTGTGATCGGATCGCGTGTGGTGCTGCATCCGGGCGTGCGCATCGGCCAGGACGGGTTCGGCTATGCCCTCGACCCAGCCGGTCCGGTCAAGGTCCCGCAGCTTGGGCGGGTGCTGATCGGCGACGCTGTCGAGATCGGCGCCAACACCACGGTCGATCGGGGCTCCGGTCACGATACCGTCATCGGCGCCGGGTCGATGATTGATAACCTGGTCCAGATCGGGCACAATGTCGTGCTGGGACGGTGCTGCGTCCTGGCCAGTCAGGTCGGCATCTCGGGAAGCACGAAGCTCGATGATTTTGTGATGGTCGGGGGGCAGGTGGGGTTCGCCGGCCATCTGCGCGTCGGCAGCGGCGCGAGGATCGCCGCCAAGAGCGGTGTTATGCGCGACCTGACGGCCGGCTCCACCGTGTGCGGCAGCCCAGCGGTCCCGCTGGCCGAGTTCATGAGGCAAACAGTCGTACTGCAACGGCTTGCCAGGAAACGCGAGGACGGGTGAAGAACGATCCGACCCTCGGCGACGAACAGGCTGCCCAGATCGATCTCCAGCGGATCATGGAAATGATCCCGCATCGCCCGCCGTTCCTGATGATCGACAGGATCGTCGATGTGGTGGCCAACGAGCGGGCCACCGCGATCAAAAACGTGTCGATCGACGAGGACTATTTTCGCGGTCATTTCCCGGCGCGGCCGGTGATGCCCGGCGTGCTGATCATCGAGGCGATGGCGCAGACCGCCGCAGTCCTCGTCGTGCATACGCTCGGTCCGGAATCGGAAGGCAAGCTCGTCTATTTCATGAGCGTCGACAATGCCCGGTTTCGTCGTCCGGTGTTCCCCGGCGACCGGCTCGACGTGCACGTGATCAAGCAGCGCCAACGCGGCAATGTCTGGAAATTCGAAGGACGAGCCAAGGTCGGGCAGAATCTGATGGCCGAAGCGGTGTTCGCCGCGATGATTCTGGACGAATAGACCCGCCGCGGATGGCCAGGGTTCATCCCACGGCTGTGGTCGCGCCAGGCGCGCGCCTGGCGGACGATGTCGTCATCGGCCCCTACTCGGTGATCGGCGAGCATGTCGTGCTCGATCATGGGGTCAGCCTCAAATCGCATGTCGTGATCGACGGGCGCACGACGATCGGCGAGGGGACGCGGATCTTCCCATTCGCGTCGATCGGTCACGAGACTCAGGATTTGAAGTACGACGGCGAGCCGTCGACGCTCGAAATCGGCCGCAACAATACGATCCGCGAGCATGTGACGATGAACCCCGGCACCGCCGGGGGCGGCATGGCTACCCGGGTTGGCGACCATTGCCTGTTCATGGTCGGGGCCCATGTCGCGCATGATTGCCGGATCGGCGATCACGTCATCCTCGTCAACAACGCGACTCTCGGCGGCCATGTCGTCGTCGGGGATTATGCAATATTGGGCGGGCTATCGGCCGTGCATCAGTTCGTCAGGATCGGCCGGCATGCGATGATCGGCGGGATGTCGGGGGTCGAGCGCGACGTCATTCCCTATGGCCAAGTCATGGGCGACCGCGCGCGTCTCAACGGGCTCAACATCATCGGCATGCAGCGCCGCGGCTTCAGCCGCGAGGATATTCAGGGCATGCGCAGCGCCTATAACTGCCTGTTCGGCGATGCGGGCACGCTGAGCGAGCGCGTCGACGAGGTCGAGAGGCGCTTTGGCGGGATTGCCCCGGTCGACGATCTGGTCGCGTTCATCCGCGCGGATTCCAGCCGCGCGATCTGCCAGCCGAAAGCAGCCAACGGCGGCTAGGCCGGTGACGAACAGGCTCGGCATCATCGCCGGCGGCGGCGGCCTGCCCCGGCGGCTCATCGAAGCCTGCCGGGCCGCCGGGCGCGACATCTTTGTGCTTGCCCTCGAAGGCGCCGCCGAGCCGGCGACGGTGGCCGATGCACCCCATGCCTGGTGTCGGATCGGCGCCGCCGCCAAGGGTCTGGCGCTGCTGCGCGAAAATAATGTGACCGAGTTGGTTCTCGCCGGCGGTATCCGGCGCACATCGCTGGCGGCGATGCGGCCCGATTGGCGCGCCGCCAAACTTTTTGCTCGCATCGGCTATCGCGCGCTCGGCGATGACGGGCTGTTGTCGGCAGTCGTCGGCGAGCTCGAAAGCGAAGGGTTTCGGGTCATCGGCGCCGACCAGCTGCTCGCCGCGGGGCAGGCGCCGGAGGGACCGTTCGGTCGGGTCTCCCCGGACGCGCAGTCGACTGCGGACATCGCCCTCGGGCGGCGCGTTGCCCGCGTGCTCGGGCGGCTCGATATCGGCCAGGCGGTCATCATCCAGCAGGGGCTGGTGCTGGGGGTCGAGGCGATCGAGGGCACCGACGAGCTGATGCGCCGCTGCACCGCGCTGCGGCGCGAGGGGGTCGGCGGGGTCCTCGTCAAGATCGAGAAGCCGGGTCAGGAACGGCGCGCCGACCGGCCGACGATCGGGCCGCGCACGGTGGCGCTGGCGGAGGAGACCGGGCTCGCCGGCATCGCCGTCGAGGCCGGCGCCACGATCGTGCTCGATCGCGACGAGGTCATTCGCGCTGCCGATCGCGCCGGGTTGTTTGTCGTCGGCTTTCGCCGCCGGGCATAGCTCGGCCGAGCGACTGCAATCAGGCGACCCCGGCGAGTGACGCAAACCGGACCCTTGATCTTCATCGTCGCCGGGGAACCCTCGGGGGATGTGCTGGGCGGCTCGCTGATCGCGGCTTTGCGGCAGCGGACCGGCGGCCAATTGCGGGTTGCCGGGGTTGGGGGCGAACACATGCGCGAGCAGGGGGTGGACAGCCTGGTCCCGATCGGCGACCTCGCCGTACTCGGGGTCGCGGAGGTATTGCCGCGTGCCCGGCTGATCCTGCGCCGGGTGCGGGAAACCGTCGCGGCGATCTGCGCCATGCGCCCCGATGCCGTGGTGACGATCGACAGTTCCGGGTTCAGTTGGCGAATCGCCCAGCGGCTGCGCCGCCGCGGCGAGATCGTGCCGCTCATTCATTACGTCGCCCCGATGGTCTGGGCGTGGCGCGCCGGACGGGCGCGGCGCATGGCCCGCTGGTACGATCATCTGATGACGTTGCTGCCGTTCGAACCGCCCTATTTCGAGCGGGTCGGGCTGTCCTGCAGCTTTGTCGGCCATCCGGTTCTCGAGAGCGGCGCCGAGCGCGGCGACGGCCGCCGGTTTCGTGCAGTCTACGGGCTGGCCGAAGACGAGTTGCTGATCACGGTGCTGCCGGGCAGCCGGAGCGGCGAGGTGCGGCGGCTGCTGCCGATCTTCGGCGCCGGGCTCGATCGGCTGCGGGCAATGATCGGCCGCTTCCGCGTGGTGGTGCCGACGGTGCCGACGGTGGCGGCGGCGGTCGGGGCCGCCGTCACGGCTTGGCCCGGAATGCCGATCGTGGTGCACGGGACCGATTCGAAATACGACGCCTTCGCCGCCAGCACCGCGGCCCTGGCGGCGTCCGGCTCGGTCGCGCTGGAACTGGCCATGGCCGGGCTGCCGATGGTCGTCAGCTATCGCCTGAACCCGTTGACCGAACAGCTGCTGCACCGGGTCGTCAAAATCCGCCAGGTGAACCTCGTCAACCTGCTGTCGCCGGAGCCGCTGGTTACGGAATTGCTGGGGGCGGATTGCACGCCGGAGCGGATCGCCTCGGCGCTGGGGGAACTCGTCCGCGACGAACAGGTTCGCGCCGAGCATCGGCGCGGCTATGATAGCGCGATGCGGCGTCTCGAAGCCGGCGGCGTGCCGCCGAGCCTGCGCGCCGCCGATCAGGTGCTGCACATCCTCGCGACCCGCCGCTGCCGCGATCCGGCATCCGCTTCACCCTGATGGAGGATTACGATGACGACAGCCGATACCGACAAATTCCGCTATCTGCACACGATGATCCGCGTCCGAGACCTCGACGCGTCGCTCAAATTCTATACCGAGCAGCTCGGGATGCAGGTCTTGCGCAAACGCGACTATCCGACCGGCAAGTTCACGCTCGCCTTTGTCGGTTATGGCGACGAAACCGACAATACGGTGCTCGAATTGACCCATAATTGGGAGCAGGCCGAGCCCTACAATCTCGGCAGCGCCTTCGGCCACCTCGCCCTCGGCGTCCCCGATGTCTACAAGACCTGCGAGCGCTTGGCGACGGCCGGGGTCAAGATCCCGCGCCCGGCCGGACCGATGGCGCATGGCGGCTCGGTCATCGCGTTTATCGAAGACCCGGACGGCTACCGCATCGAGCTGGTCCAGCGGTCGTAGGATCGGCGCCCGCCTTCGATCGCCGCCCTCTTTCGACATTGCTGGAAGAGGGCAGGGTTCGGACGGGGGAGATCCAAGGGACGCCGCTCCCGGATCAGCCGTCGACGCGCATGCTGAAGGCAACGCGGGCGGCGGACGCGCCGCTCGGCCGGAAGGCGAAGCGGAGTGTTGCCGGCGGTTGCCCTTGGGTCGGGGCCCCGGCGCGCGACCAGGCTATCGCGCCGAAGACAGCATCGCGTCTCTGATCTCGATCGAGCGCGCAACCCGCGTCACCGTCGCCGCCATGCTCGCCAGTTCGGCTCTTTTGCGACGCCAGCTCCCGTTCCAGCGCTGCGATCCTTTGACCTTGCCTCGCCATCGTCTCGCGGTCGGCAGCGATCTTCTCGCTTTGCGCGGCGATCGCTGCGGCGTCCGCCTTGAGCCTTTGATAAAGTCCCTTGGCCGCGGCCAGGGCGACGCCGCTGGCGTTGCCCTCGGCGATGCTTTTATCGTCCCGGCCGAGAGTCGAAGGCCGTTCGAAAATCCTCGGCCGAAGGTCCGAGTTCGCGCATCGGCAGCTTGGCGCCCCTGGTGCTGAAATAGGCGATCGGCATGGCCTCGAGACGATCGAGCATTGCGTTGAGATCGACCGGCGAGAAATTGTCCATCATCGCCGCCGAAGCCGTGCAATTCCAACCCGAGGAGGCGCCGTCATAGGTGCAGCGGTTGTTGCCGCCCGAGCCGTGAATGAACTCGGCGGCGGTGCCGAGCAGCGAGTATCCGAATACCCCGGTCCCGCCGATCGACGAATAATCATACCCCTCGGCTGCCGACGCGGTTTCGGCGCCGTGGGTTTCGGCATGCAGCGCGGTGCCGTTGCCGAAGGTTTCGATGAAGACGGCGGTATCGGTGTTGCGGACATTGCCGATCTCGAAAAAGCCGGCATTGCCGTAAGGACCGTTGACGGTCTTGCTGCCGCCGGAGTTGAGCCCCTCCAGCGCGCTGTCGCCGTCGGCCGCCCCGGTCCCGCTCAGCACGAAATAGCCGCCGAGGCCGGTGCCGCTGTTGAGGCCGTAGACCCCGATGCTGTCCCTCTTGGTCGTCTGGCCCAGCACGCCGCCGGAGCCGCGACCGGTGGCGAAACCTTTGACGCCAAAGGGTTGCGGATGACCGCTGCCGAGAAAAGCCTGAGTGTTGGTGATCGTCAGGGCGGACCCGTCGACCGCGCCCGAGCCGATCGCGGGCAAGGTCAAGGTCGTGCCGGCGACGGCGGGCGACACCATCAGCGCCGGGATCGAGAGCATGGCGGCGGCGGAAACCATCCGAACTACCGTGGATGCAGACAACGAAGCCTCCTTTCGACTCGCGGCAAATCGCATCCTGCGACGGACAGGTAATCTTTCGATGAACGCAGCCACGGGCGGCGGCCCGCGTCGCGACGACTGCGCTGCGCCGCCGCCGTGTCCTACACCGAAAAATATTTCGCCTGGGGGTGGTGGACGACGATGGCCGAGGTCGACTGCTCGGGATCGAGCTGGTCCTCCTCGGAGAGCGCGATGCCGATCTCGTCGGCGCGCAGCAGTTCGAGCAGCTGCTTCTGGTCGGCGAGGTTGGGGCAGGCCGGATAGCCGAAGGAATAGCGGCTGCCGCGATAGCCCTGCGCCAGCATCGCCTCGGTGTCGCGCGCCTCGTCGGCGGCGAAACCGAGTTCGCCGCGGATCCGCCGGTGCAGGTACTCGGCCAGGGCCTCGGCCATTTCGACCGACAGGCCGTGCAGGTAGAGGTAATCCTGGTAGCGGTCCTGGGCGAACCACTCGCGCGCCGCCTCGGAGGCGCGCCGCCCCATCGTCACCACCTGCAGGCCGATCACATCGCGCTCGGCGGCGTCGACGTCGCGAAAGAAATCGGCGATGCAGAGACCGCCCTGCTTGTTCTGGCGGGGAAACGAAAACCGGGTCAGTTCGCGACGCCCGTCATCGTCGAACAGGATCACGTCGTTGCCTTCGGCGGCGCACGGCCAATAGCCGTAGGCGGCCCGCGGCATCAGGATTTCCTCGCGGATTGCGATATCGAGGATCCGCGTCAGCACCGGGCGCAATTCGTCGCGCGCCCATTCGCGGTATTCGGCCAAAGACTTGCCGTCTTTGCGATAACCCCATTGGAACTGGTAGAGCATGCGCTCGTTCAGGTACGGCGCCACCGCCTTGGGCGAAATCCGCTCGATCGTGCGCGGCCCCCAAAACGGCGGCTGCGGCACCGGAACGTTGCCGGTCAGCTCGGCCCGGCGCAGGCGGATCTCGTCGAGATCGATCGGGCGCAACGGACGCGGGTCGGCGGCGCGCCCGAGCTTGCGGGTCGGGTTCTTCGGCCGGCCCTCGTTCTTGCGGCGGGTCTCGTCGAGATGGTCGTCGAACCGGCCGTTGACGATCTTTTCCATCAGACCGAGACCGTCGAAGGCGTCGCGCGCATAGGCGACCCGGCCGGCCTGGTAGGCCTTGACGCAATCTTCCTCGACATAGCGCCGGGTCAACGCCGCACCGCCGAGCACAACCGGCAGATCGAGCCCCTGGCGGCTCATCTCTTCGAGGTTCTCGCGCATGACCACGGTCGATTTGACCAAGAGGCCCGACATGCCGATCGCGTCGGCCTTGTGGGCAACCGCGGCATCGAGGATCGCGCCGATCGGCTGCTTGATGCCGAGATTGACGACCCGGTAGCCGTTGTTGGTCAGAATGATGTCGACCAGGTTCTTGCCGATGTCGTGCACGTCGCCGCGCACCGTCGCCAGCACGATGGTGCCCCTCTCCTCGCCCGCGACCCGTTCCATATGCGGTTCGAGAAACCGGACGGCGGCCTTCATCGTCTCGGCCGATTGCAGCACAAAGGGGAGCTGCATCTTGCCGGCACCAAACAGTTCGCCGACCGTCTTCATGCCGTCGAGCAGGATGTTGTTGATGATGTCGAGCGGCTTCCAGCGGGTCATCGCCAGATCGAGATCGATGTCGAGCCCCTGCCGGTCGCCGTCGACGATGCGCTGCGCCAGCCGGTCTTCGAGTTGTTCCGGACGGCTCTTCTTTTCGCTCTTCTCGGCGGTGCGGTTGTCGAACAGCCCGATAAAGGCGTGCAGCGGGTCGTAGCCCTCGTGTCGGCGGTCGAAGATCAGGTCCTCGGCGACGCGCAGTTCCTCCGGCGGGATCCGGTGCAACGGCATGATCCGCGAGAAATGAACGATGGCGCCGGTCAGCCCGCGGCGCAGCGCATGGTCGAGGAAGACCGAGTTCAGGATCTGCCGCGCCGGCGGGTTGAGACCGAACGAGATGTTCGACAGGCCGAGGATGATCTGGCACTCGGGCAGCGCCTGGGCGATCTGCTCGATCGCGTCCAGCGTCGCCAGGCCGAGCTTGCGGTCGTCCGCATTGCCGGTGCAGATCGTAAAGGTCAGCGGGTCGAACAGCAGGTCGGCGGGCGGCAGCCCGTGCCTGACGCAGGCGAAATCGTAGAGCCGGCGGGCCAGCGCGAGCTTGTGCTCGACCTCCTTGGCCATGCCGCTCTCGTCGATCGTCAGCGCGATGACCGCGGCGCCGAAATGGCGCGCCAGCTTAAGCCGCTTGGCGGCGGCCTCCTCGCCATCCTCGAAATTGATCGAGTTGATGATCGGCTTGCCGCCGTAAAGCTGCAGCGCGGCTTCCAGCACCGGGTATTCGGTCGAGTCGATGACGAGCGGCGCGTTGACCGCGCCGCGCATGCGCGTCACCGCCTGGGTCATGTCGGCGACCTCGTCGCGGCCGACAAAGGCGGTGCATAAATCGAGCGTATGCGAGCCTTCCTTGACCTGCTCGCGGCCCATCTCGATGCAGCCGTCCCAGTCGCCTTGCTCCTGCAACTGGCGGAACTTGCGCGAACCGTTGGCGTTGCACCGTTCGCCGATCGACAACCAGGCGTTTTCTTGACGCAACGCCACCTGACCATAGAGCGAAGCGACCGCCGGGACCCAGACCGGGTTGCGCCGCCGCGGCGCCGGCCGGGCGCGGTCGCGGCCGAGGCGCCGCAGCATCGCATCGAGCGCCGCGATGTGCGCGGCTTCGGTGCCGCAGCAGCCGCCGATCATCGCCACCCCGTCCTCGACGACAAATCGTTCGAGCCATTGCGTCAGTTCGGCCGGGCCGAGCGGGTATCGGGCATGGCCGGCGATCAGTTCCGGCAACCCGGCATTGGGCTGGACCGAGATCATCCCCGGCCAATTCTCGCCGAGCCATTTGACGTGCTCGGCCATCTCGCGCGGGCCGGTCGCGCAATTGAGGCCGATCACCGGCACGTCGAGCGCCCGAATGATCGTTGCCGCGGCTGCGATATCGGCGCCGACCAGCAAAGCGCCGGTGGTTTCGACCGTGACCTGGACCAGGATCGGCGTCTCCCGGTGCGCGTCCTCGCGCGCCCGCCGGGCCCCGTTGACCGCTGCCTTGATCTGCAGCGGGTCCTGGCAGGTCTCGATCACGATCGCGTCGACCGTTCCGGCAATCAGCCCGCCGCATTGGATCGCCAACGCGTCTTCGAGTTCCCGATAGGCGATGTGGCCAAGCGACGGCAGCCGGGTCCCCGGCCCGACCGAGCCCAGTACAAAACGGCTGCGACCGTCACCGGCGAATTCGCCTACGGCTTCGCGGGCGATCTCGGCGGCGCGCCGGTTCAAGGCAAAGGCGCGATCGGCGAGCCCGAACTCGCCGAGGGTGATCGGCGAGCCGCCGAAACTGTTGGTCTGCACCGCGTCGCAGCCGGCCCGCAGGTAATCGCGATGGATCTCGCGGATCAGGTCCGGGCGGCTCTCGCACAGGATCTCGGTGCAGTTTTCATTGCCGAGAAAATCGCTCTCGATGTCGAGATCGCGCGCTTGCACCTGGGTCCCCATCGCCCCGTCGCACAGCACGACGCGATCGGCGAGGTAGTCGAGGAAATGGGTCATCGCCGCAGCTCTCGCTATGCCGCGGCGCTGACGGGCTTGTCGGCGCGCACGCCGAGCAGATGGCAGATCGCGACGATCAGGTCGGCACGGTTCAACGTGTAGAAATGGAACTCGTGCACCCCGTTGGCGTGGAGCCGCCGACATTGTTCGGCGGCGATCGAGGCGGCGACAAGACGCCTGGTGTCAGGGTCATCGTCGAGCCCATCGAAGTGCCGGGCCATCCAGGGCGGGATCGAGGCCCCGCAGGCCGCCGCCATTTGCTTGAGGCGTGCGAAATTGGTCACCGGCATGATCCCGGGAACAATCGGCACGGCGATCCCGGCGGCGCGATCGCGGAAGCGGAGAAAGAGATCGACATCAAAGAAGAATTGGGTGATCGCGCGGCTGGCGCCGGCGTCGATTTTGGCCTTGAGATTGTCGAGATCGCGCCGGGCGCTGGCCGCCTCGGGGTGGGTCTCGGGGTAGGCGGCGACGCTGATCTCGAAATCGGCGACACGCTTGAGCCCGGCAACCAGATCGGCGGCAAAGGCATAGCCGTCGGAATGCGGCACATAACGCCCGCCGCCGGCAACGCCGCCCGGCGGGTCGCCGCGCAGGGCGACGATATGCCGGATGCCGGCGCGCCAGTAATCTTCGGCGATGGCATCGATCTCAGCCCGGCTCGCCGCGACGCACGTCAGATGCGCCGCCGGTTCGATTGCGGTCTCCTCGCGGATGCGCCGTACCGTCGCGTGGGTGCGCTCGCGGGTCGATCCGCCGGCGCCATAGGTCACCGAGACGAAGCGCGGCGTCAGCGGCTCCAGCCGCTTGATCACCTCCCACAACCTCGCCTCCATTTCCGGCGTCTTGGGCGGGGAGAATTCGAACGAGACGCGCGGTGGGCCGCGATCGAAATCGATGACCGGGTCGGCCGCGAGCAAACCGCGCGAAGGCCCGACGGCGAGATGCTCGATCATCAGCGAAGCTCCGTTTCCAGGAGTGTGGTCGGCGTTTGGTCGCGCACCTCCCCGGCAGTGCGCGGATCGGCGACCGCGGTGCGGCGATGGGCCGGCCAAATCACCAGAGTCAGCGGGTCGCCCGGCAGCCGCTGCGGCGGCATCGGATCAAGCCCAGCGGCGCCGAACCATTCGAAGATCTGCCCATCGGCAAAGCCGAGCCGCCGGTGGGCGTGTTCCTCACGCAAATATTCGAGCGAGTGCGGCGCAAAATCGACCAGAACCAGAAGTCCGTTCGGTCGCAGGATGCGCGCCGCTTCAGCGATCACAGCAGCCGGCCGATCGGCGTAATGCAGCACCTGATGGATCACCGCGGCGTCGAACGAAGCGTCGGGCAAGGCGAGCTGGTACATGTCGCCGAGCCGGACCAGCCCGTTTTCGAGCCTGGCCTGTTCAAGATTGACCCGGGCGACGGCGAGCATCTCGCGCGATTGATCGATGCCGAGCGCGCGCTCCGCCCGCGGCGCCAGGATTTCGAGCATACGGCCCGTCCCAGTGCCGATGTCGAGCAGATCGCGTGGGTTCGCCACGGCGATGAGGTCGACCAGCGCCGCCTCGACTTCGCGCTCGTCGACGTAGAGCGAGCGAATCAGGTGCCACTGCGCCGCGTTCTCGCGAAAATACGCGACGGCGAGATCGGCGCGCTGCTGCTTGATCGCGCTCAGGCGCTGCAGATCGAGAGCGATGGTCGGATCGTTTTCGTCGCAGGCCCCGACCAACTGCCGCGCCAACGTCCCCGCCGCACCGGATTGGTTCAAGCGATAGAACACCCAGCTGCCTTCGCGGGAGCGATCGAGCAGCCCGGCCTCGCACAGCAGCTTGAGATGACGCGACACGCGCGGCTGGCTTTGCCCGAGGATCTGGGTCAGTTCGCTGACGGTCAATTCCCCGCGGGCGCACAACACGGTGAGCCGCAACCGGGTCGGCTCGGCCACCGCGCGCAGCGCCGTCAACAAATGTTCCATGGTCAGCAAGATATACAGATATCTTTATATACGCAATGGATTTTTGTCGCAGGCTCGATTGCCCCCCTTGTCGCTTGCGTAAGTTTCCCGCAATTATCCCGCCGCCGAGGCGACCCGAACCCGATGCGAGGCCCGATCGATGAATGTTTTGCCGCTGCGCCGGCTCTTCTCGGACCTGATTGTCGTTCTGGCCCTGATCACATCCGGATGCGCCGCGCGCTCCGACGCCACGCAGCAGGCCGCTGCTCCCGGCGAAGAGGATTTCAACGACCCGCTCGAAGATACCAACCGGGCGATCTTCAAATTCAATCAGGCGGTAGATCGCGCCGTCCTGGTGCCGGCAGCGAAGGCCTATCGTACTGCGCTGCCCGATCCGATTCGCGACTCCGTGCACGACTTTCTATACAATCTGCGTGCGCCGCTGATCTTTGCCAACGATACATTGCAGGGTGATTTCGGTTGGGCCAAAGACACATTCGCGCGATTTGTCATCAACTCGACGATCGGCATGGGCGGCCTGGTCGATGTCGCCGGACGCTGGGGCATCCCCTATCACGAGCAGGATTTCGGCGTGACGCTGGGCGTGTGGGGCATTGCCGAGGGGCCCTATCTCGTTGTGCCGGTTCTTGGCCCGTCCGACCCGCGAGATCTGGGCGGTCAGGTCGCCGAAGGTTTTGCCGATCCTTGGAACATTCTCGCTTCCGAACATCACATGATTTGGATCTCGTTTGTGCGCGGCGCGGTCAGCGGCATCGACCAGCGTTCGCGTTACATCGAGACGCTCGCGGATATCGAGCGCACGTCGCTCGACTATTATGCGACGATCCGCTCCCTGTATCGGCAGCGCCGGGCAGCGCTGGTGCACCACAAGCATGAGCAATTGCCGCCCAATCCGTCATTCGGCGGCGGCGATGGTCCGACGCCGGCAATCGCTCGGGCGAACCCGGCCGCCCGGCCGATCGCTCTCTCCGAAACACCTGACGCCAGCGAGGTATCCCGGTGATCTTGCGACGCAGCCTGATTTGCACCGCCTTAGCCACGAGTCTCGGAATGGCCGGGTTGGGGGGCGCCGGGTCGGCGGCCCCTGCGGCAGCGGCGGCCGACCCCGCCGCCGTGATCAACCAACTCGGCAACCAAGCGCTCCAGGTGCTTGGCAAGAATGTCACAGCGGGTCAGCGAGACGCCCGATTTCGCGAACTGTTCCACGACGATTTCGACGTTCCGACGATCGCCCGCTTTGTTCTGGGCCGGTATTGGCGGCTCGCCACCCCATCGCAGCGGCAGGAGTTCATCAGGCTGTTCGCCGAATATACCGCGCTCGCATACAGCAATCGTCTGGCGGCATACAGCGGCGAGGCCCTGAAGGTGACCGGAAGCCGGGCAGATGCGGACGGCTCGATCGTCACCAGCGAAATCCTTCGGACAGACGGCGCGCCGCCGGCCAAAGTCGACTGGCGGATGGCCCGGACCGACGATGGGTACAAGATCACCGACGTGATCATCGAGGGGATCAGCATGGCGGTAACCCAGCGTTCCGAATTCGCCTCGGTGATCCAGCGCCATGGCGGGCAGGTTGAGGGGCTGCTGACGGTGCTGCGCGCGAAAACGGCGAGCGCCGGCGCCCCGCGCTAGCCGAGAAGCCGCCGAGCCGACGGCCATCGGCCGGGCAGCTATCGCCGCAGGGGCTTGTAACGGATGCGGTGGGGCTGATCGGCGCCGCTGCCGAGACGCCGGCGACGGTCGGCCTCGTAATCGGCGTAATTCCCCTCGAACCAGACGGCTCGGCTGTCTCCCTCAAAGGCCAGGATGTGGGTCGCGACCCGATCGAGAAACCAGCGATCGTGGGTGATGACGACGGCGCAGCCGGCAAAATCGAGCAGCGCCTCCTCGAGCGCGCGCAAGGTGTCGACGTCGAGATCGTTGGTCGGCTCGTCGAGCAGCAGCACATTGGCGCCCGCCTTCAGCATCTTGGCGAGATGGACGCGGTTGCGTTCGCCGCCCGAGAGCTGGCCGACTTTTTTCTGCTGGTCGGCGCCGCGAAAATTGAACAGCGCGCAATAGGCGCGGCTGGCGAGCTTGCGACGGCCGAGATCGATTTCCTCGCGGCCGCCCGAGATTTCCTGCCACACCGAATTGGCCGGAGAAAGCGTGTCGCGCGACTGATCGACATAGCCGAGATTGACGGTCTCGCCGATCCGGAAGCGGCCGGCATCGGGTATGTCCTGCGCGGCGATCATGCGGAACAGCGTCGTCTTCCCCGCGCCGTTCGGGCCGATCACCCCGACGATGCCGCCCGGCGGGAGGCGAAAATCGAGGCCGTCGACCAGGAGTCGGTCGCCGAACCCTTTGGCGACGCCCTCCGCCTCGATCACCAGATCGCCAAGGCGCGGCCCCGGCGGCAACACGATCTGGGCATTTTCCGGGGCAGCGTCCCGGCTCTGAGCGACGAGCGCCTCATATGCGGACAGGCGGGCCTTGCTCTTCGCCTGCCGGGCCCGGGGGCTTTGCCGAACCCATTCGAGTTCGCGTTCGAGCGTGCGCCGACGGGCGTCCTCCTGCTTGCCCTCCACGACCAGACGCTGCTGCTTCTGCTCTAGCCAGCTCGAGTAATTGCCCTCGAACGGGATGCCGCGTCCCCGGTCCAGCTCGAGAATCCAGCCCGCTACCTCGTCGAGAAAATAGCGGTCGTGGGTGACGGTAACGACGGTGCCCGGATAGTCCTCCAGAAAGCGCTGCAGCCAAGCGACCGATTCAGCGTCGAGATGGTTTGTCGGCTCGTCGAGGAGAAGCAGATCGGGGCGCTGCAGCAGCAGGCGGCAAAGCGCCACGCGCCGCCGCTCGCCGCCCGACAATGTCGCCACCTCGGCATCGCCGGAGGGACAGCGCAGGGCGTCCATCGCGATCTCGATCGCGCGGTCGAGCTCCCAGCCATCGGCCCGATCGATCATTTCCTGGAGCCGGCCCTGCTCGGCGATCAACGCCTCGATGTCATCGGGCGACAGTTCCTCGGCAAAGCGCGCGCTGACCGCCTCGAAGCGGTCGAGCAATGCTTTGGTCTCGGCCACGCCTTCGACGATGTTGCCGAGAACGTCCTTTGCCGCGTCGAGCGCAGGTTCTTGCGCGAGGTAGCCGACCCGGACCCCTTCCGCCGCCCACGCCTCGCCGGAGAAATCCTGTTCCATCCCGGCCATGATCCGCAGCAGGGTCGATTTGCCGGCGCCGTTGGCCCCCAGCACGCCAATCTTTGCGCCCGGCAGGAATGACAGCCAGATATCCCTCAATACCTCGCGGCCACCCGGATAGCTTTTGCTCAGCCCCTTCATCACATAGATGTACTGGTAGGCGGGCATCTAGCTGATTTCCTTATATCGGAGGCCGTAGGCACGATTAAGATAGGGCCGCAAATGGTCAGCCGCCATGCGCAATGGCGCGCGACTGCGCGATCCAAAGGTTCGAGGCTTGGAGCCGCCTGATTGGTGGGGGTGCGGCGGCGGCCCCTGGGCAACTCGTCCGCTACCACCGACTGTCATGCCCAACGATCGTCTCGCGTCCCGCATCGCGCCAAACGGGCCTTTTGAGCTCTGAACTGGGTCGGCGGCGGGATTGTCATCCGCGGGGCCCTTCATTGAACCGGCTCCTTCAACGTCACCGACCACGAGCGGGCGCGATAGCGAAAGGTCAGGCGCACGCGCCCGGTATCCTCGCCTTCGCCGCGTTCAACCACGCCGTAAACGATGCCGCGCTTGATTTCCCGCCAAAAGGCTTCGGGCGAGAGACCGAGTTCGCCCGCGACCATTTCCGCCTCGACGGTAAAGCCGTCCGCCGAGAGGGTGACCGCGTCGGTGTGGCGGTGGTCCATGGCGCGACGATCCTGCAGCTTACCGCCCCAGCGGCATGATTAAACATATATATCATATACATCATAAAATCAACGGTCGATGGGCCGCCGGCGCGGAGAATGTCGGTGCCGGCGCTGCCCGTGCGGAGCGTTTCCCTAGGGATGAAGATGCCGCCGCGGGGCTTGGTGCCGAAGATGTCTGGAAGGAACCTGCCGACCGGTGCTCGCAAGGCTCAGGGTGACTTCTGCGGGCCTTGATACCGCAGACGCGCAGTCACGGTTGGCGATCTATGGTACCAACGACGCGGCAACCGTCAAGCGTTCGCCGCTGTGGCTGCAATTCCTTGTCCGGTTCCGCAATCCGCGGTCATCATCCTGCTGGTGGCGAGCGGTTTGTCGGCGGCGACCGGCGATCTCGCGAGCTTTTTCAGCGTCGCCAGCATCGTCACGATCAGCATCGCGCTGGATTTCGTCCAGGAAGTCCGCGCGCAGAACGCGGTCGAGGCGTTGCGCCGATCGGTAGCGGGCGCAGGCTAAAGTGCGGCGCGACGGCGCCAGCGTCTCGCTGCCGATCGACCAGCTGGCGCCCGGCGATATCGCCGAGCTGATCGCCGGCGATCTGGTACCGGCGGATGCGCGGCTGCTCGAAAGCCGCGATCTCTTCGTCAACCAGGACGCGGACGGGAGGGAGCAGCCGCTCGGGGCACAGGGATATCGCGCCCTCGGCATCGCCAGCCGTGCCGTCGATGCGAGCCACCAGACTGCCGCGATCACCGACGAGAGCGACCTCGTCTTTTCCGGCTTCGCGGTTTTTCTTGATCCGCCGAAGGCCAGCGCCGAAGCGACAATCCAGGCCATGACGGCGGCAGGGTCGCGGTAAAGGCGCTGACCGGCGACAACGAGCTGGTGACCCGCCACGTCTTTGCCGAGATCGGCGTGCCGGTCCGAGCGTGCTGACCGGCGACGCGCTGACGCAGCTCTCCGACGAGGCGCTGATCGGGCAGCTGCCGCGAGTCAATCTGTTCTGCCGCGTCAACCCGCAGCAGAAGCATCGGGTTCTGATGGCGCTTAAGCGGTTGGGGAATGTAGTCGGCTTCATGGGCGACGGCATCAACGACGCGCCGGCATTGCACGCCGCGGATGTCGGAATCTCGGTGGACGGTGCCGCCGATGTCGCGCGGGCGGCAGCCGATCTGATTCCGCTCGACGGCGGCGAACTCATCCCGATGGCCCGATAAGACAGACCGCACCGACGACGTAGGCGACGTTGCCGCGGATGGACCGTCCAATTCGGCAATGATTGCGCGCGGAGACGGCCGCTTGCTCATAGCCTTGACGACGCAACGTGTCCGCACCGCGGATGGTCGGGCTTACCGTGATCGCGGTGAAGGTTGCTGCTGGGCAAATTTCGACTGCAACCAGGCCCTCGGCGTGGACATCCAGGACGGAGTACGGCAATCCGGACGTCCGCAGCGTCTCTGCCAGGTCCGAGCCGAAGGAGGTGGCAATCGCGGCGACGAGCAGCTTTCCGGAACTCGTGCCGCCCTCGGTTTCAGCTGCGGACCGAGGCGCGGGGGCATTGTTGCAGGCCCGCCATTTCAGGTCGACCTCAAACTGTTGCGAACTGCTCAAGAAAGCTCTCCTGCCCTCGGCGCGCTGCTGGCGCGGTTGGCGTTCCAACACCGGTAACAACTGCCCGGCGCGTCGCCTGCCGGGAAACTGTCGGCCGATGCGGTATCGCAGCGGTCGCCGGCGCGGTGGGCGCTGTCGCTGTTTTGGGGGCAGCCACGTCGACGCGGAGCGGGACCTCGGCAACCTCGGCAACGCGAAAGTGTCGTGCCAGCCCATCGGATTCGGTAATTGGGATCCACTTTCCGACGATGAACCGCGTGCATCCGAGGACGGCCTCGTTGACTGTCTCGCCGCGTCCGAAGGAAAAAAGCCAGCCGCGGTGATCGCACTTCAGTTCGCCGCGCCATTCTTCCCCCGGCCAAAATCGGCAAATAACGTGGCGATGCCGACGTCGCCGGCACGCGGCAAAATCGAGCCGGTAATCGCGAGTGAGCGGCAGCTCCAATTCGTAGCCGCAGGCCGTGCTTCCGTTGGGAAACTCCCGGCTTTGTGCAAGCTCCAGCATAATTCTGTACAGCATGTCCGGTTCCTCCGAGGGGGATGGAATCGCCCCGCGCGCCAACCGCTGCTCGTTGCTGCGGCATGTTCCGGGAGACGCGGAGCCAGGGGCCGGGAGAACTCAGTTTCGCCGGAACCACTCGTCAGTTGCGGAGGCGGCGGCGATGTCGGCTTCTGTTCGTGCTTGCCGGCGACCAGCGGTCACACGCTGGCGGGCGGGTGAAAAACGGGTGATCCGCGAGACCAGGACGGCAGTGCCGGCCAAACCGACAAGGGCCACCACCGCAGCGAACTGGATCAGCGCAGGGGCATCGAGGATCGCTGTCATTCGTCGCTCCTTACGGGAGCAGGTTTGCGCGATAAAGCTCCCGATGGGTTGATATTCGTTGCCTCGGACCCGGCTTTCCACAATCCGGCGTATTGATCTCCGTCAAAGTATGGGCGCCATGATCGGTGACCTGCCGGCGGCGGAAGGCGGCCCATTGTCGGGGGCCGGGGGGTGATCGTGGAGATGACCGCGGTCGCGCCGGAAGGCAGGATCACGCCCACTGCTGTCCGGTTTCGGATATTGGTTAATTTGGCGGTTGTAGTGAAGCACCAGTACCCCATGGCCGGGCTTGACCCGTAGGCCGTCAGCCCACGGACTTTGTTCCGTGGGCACCCACGTCTTTTTCTTGCAAGACCCCTCCGTTGCAAGACGTGGACGGCCGGGTCGAGCCCGACCGAGAGGGGAGGGCGTGCTTCGAGGCCATTTGAAGATGATCGTAAATCTGAACCGGACAGCAGTGGATCGCGCCGGCCTGCCTGGGGCCCTGCTCGGGCGCCAACGAGGCGGCGCTTGAGCGCGTCGTCGCGATCTGCCGGCGCCGGGGCAATTCAAGGCCCGGGATTCAGCTCGTCCATGCCGGCCGCAAAGCATCGGTGGATGTGCCGCGAGACGATCGTTGTGGCGGGAGCAGCGGGCACCACGGTGGCGCATGTTGCCGCCGCTCGCGGATCAGGAGGCTCATTCCCGGAGGGTTACGTGATGATCTGCGCCCTCCCAAGAACCGTCTTCGGGGAAAAAGAGTGTGAAATCGATCTTTGAGTGACCCGAAAGAAGCTCCTTATCGAGCCGGACACCGTGCATCCCCAGCCCCTGCGGCACTGACGGCGTGTCCTTGATTTCGCGCCACCCATCGTATCCGTGGTGAAGATGAAACGGAGTGGCGCCTTCGACCAAAAGATTGCGGCCGGGTGGGAGCCGGTCAAAGGGCTCGGAGCGTCGCCAATGCCAAGTCGCCGCCTCGGGCCGATGCGCCTGGTAGCGGCGCTCGATGCTGGCCAGCAGTTTCGGCGGGCGTCCGTGGTGGCGCGCCGCCAGCAGGTTCAAAAATTCCGCGTGCGCCCAAACGAGGGGCATGGCGCTGCCTGTCGGCTTGCCGGGCTCCAACCCGAGTTCAGGCTTTGCCGGTCCATCCCATACCTGTTCCGGGATCAGCCCGCCCGGTCCGGTCATTCGCGTCATCATTTCGAGGTAAGGGAGAGGATCGATGCCGAGGAGGACATCGAGATAGCCGCGCTCGCCCGTCAGCAATGGCCAGCCGCGGCCGACGCCGCTGCCGTCGAAGGCGCTCCCGTCCTCATGCTCCCCGTAGCCGTCCCCGTTATAGCGGTGATAGGCGATCCCGTGCGGGGTCTCGACCTTGAGGATGTTTTCGCTGATTTTGAGTGTGTTCTGGATGCGCGGGTCCTTTGGATCGCGCAGCCCCAAACGGGGCAAATAGAGGTATTCCATTCCGATCAACGCCAAGGCTTCGACGCTCGCGCTGCCCCGGTTGCGCACATCGACCCGCCCGCACAGCCCTCCCTCCGACAGCGCCGGCGCAATCCGAACGTAATAGCCCTCGACACCGAATTCCTCGATAAAAGCTCCGCTCTCGACGTAAGTCCAGTCTTCCAGCCGTTCGTTCCAATAGTCGGCGAGCGAGAGCGCGTAGAGACCGTCTTCCGCCGACAAATAATCGGCAGCGGCAACAAGCGCGACGATTTCGATGCCGAGCGTGAACGGGCTGATACCGGGATTTTCCTCCCACCGGTCCTGGGGACTGATCGGGCCGTTCCGCGCCAGATAGCCGGCCGCTCGGCGGACCATCGCAGCGACGCCGCCCAAACCGTCGAGTGCTGCATGTTCTTGGAGCTTCGCGGCGAGGAGGATGGGAAAACCAACCTCGTCGAGTTGGATGCCGGTCCAGCCGGACGCCATCTGCGCGCGCATTGTTGTGCGATCCGCCCCCATCGAGATGGGGAGCGAGCAGCACGTAGAGCGCCATATCCTCGCCGGTGAGCCGAAAGGCGATGACGATCGTGTCTCGCGACGGATCCGGCGACAGCTCTAGTTCGAGGCGGTATCCCTCCCCCTCATGCACCACGCGCGGGAGCGGGATAAAAGGCTCGGGGAGCGAAAGCTGGTAGCGGGCGACCCGTTTGACCTCGTGCCATTTGGACCGCCCGGCAACGATGAACCCGAGATCGCGGATTTGCGGTCGGCCGGCGGAGGGCCAATAGACCTCGTTGACGATGCCAAACCCCAGCGTCGCCCAGACGCGACTGGGGCCGAGCGCAGTGGTGACCATGTCCTTGGCGCTGGATGTCCAGGTCGGTGCAATACCCGGCCAGCCCGGCGCGGGCTCAAATTGCCGGATCGCCGGTCCGCCGCGATCATCGCGGCCGAGCGGGAAACTCATATCGGGGACGCCGGGCAGGCGGCGGCAATTTGCTTGTTGCACTCCCCGAGCGGCGATCGCCTTTGCCGAAAAAGCGCGGAGATCGCCGCCGGCAGTCTGCGGGCCGCCGCCGACACATCGGGGCGCGACACCAATCCAACCATCTCCCCGTCCATCGGCAGATCAATGAATAAGCAGGTCGCGCAGCACGACCGCCTCGTTATGGAGTTCGTCGTGAGCCGCATATACCAGGGTCAGCCGGCCCTCTTTCGCGAGGGCGCGGAGCTCGTCGAGCGCTTCGGGACGGTGCGCCAATTCGGCTTGGTATCTGCGCCGGAACTCGTCCCAACGGATTGGGTCATGCCCGAACCATTTGCGCAGCTCGGTGCTCGGCGCCACATCCTTGATCCAACGGTCGATAGAAGCCGAGGTTTTCCGCACACCGCGGGGCCAGAGGCGATCGACGAGGACGCGGGTCCCGTCTTCAGATGACGGCTGCGCATACGCCCTCTTGAGCCGGACATTCGGCGACTTCGTTCCCTCGATCATCGGCATCTCCCATTTACCAAACCAGACAGATGATTCCCTCCGGTGCGTACCTTGACCGAGATTGCTTCGTCGCTGTACTCCTAACAAGAAACCTCACCACTGTAGCATGACGAGAGGATCAAGCTGCGTCGGCAAGCGGTTGGAGTTGTGCTGCGAAGCCGAGCTTGGCGAGCTGGGCGAGCAGGCGTTTGGCTTTGGCTTCGGGCGTGCGGCGATCGAAGTAGTCGGCACCGAGGTCGCGATGCGGCGCGCCGGATTTCAGCATGTGATAGATGGCGGTCAGGATCGAAGCGGCGACGGCGCAGATCGCTTTTTGCGGTCCGCGCCGGCCCCGCAGGCGATGGAACTGCGCCCTATAGTAGCTGTCCTTGGCGCGTTTGGCGGCCCAGGCACATTGCACGAGCATGGTCTTCAGCCACGGGTCGCCGCGGCGCAGCCGCGCGGATTTGCGTTTGCCGGCACTCTCGTTTTGGCCGGGACACAGCCCGGCCCAGGCGACCAGATGTCCGGCGGTCGGGAAGCGGCCCATGTCGCGGCCGATCTCGGCGAGAATGGCGGTCGCCGACAGGCGAGCGACGCCGGGGATCGCAGACAGGCGATGGATCAGCTCGCAAAAGGGCGGCTGCCCGTCGGCTGCCTCCATGTCCATGCGCTCGATCTGCCGGGCGACTTGCCGGTCGATCTCTCGGATCGCTGCATCGAGCGCGTCCCACTGCCGAAGATGGACCTTCAGCAGAAAGCGGTGATGCTCGCGCAGCCGGCCATGCAGGGCGTCGTACAGCGCTTTTGGCGAGGCTTTGATGGTGCGCTCGGCCAAGCCTGCCAATCGATGCGGGTTGCGCTCGCCGTGGGCCTTCAGCCCACGGGCTTGACCCGTGGGGATCATGGCTTCGATCATCCGCCGACCGCTCACCCCCATCAGGTCGCTGATCACCGCGCCGAGCTTGATGTTGGCCTCTTCGAGGGTTTTCTCGATGCGCTGAACATGCCGGGTCTGCTCCCGCACCAGTTGCTTGCGGGTCCGGGTCAACGAACGCAATTCCTGGACGTTTTCTTCCGGCACGAAACTGGCCTTGATCAGCCCGCACGCCTGCAAGTCGGCAATCCACATCGCATCGTTGATGTCCGTCTTGCGGCCCGGCACCTGCTTGATGTGCGCCGCGTTGGCCACGACCAACTCGAACTCGCCCTCGCTCAGGATCTTCCACACCGGCGTCCAATACACACCGGTCGCTTCCATCGCGACATGCGTGACCCGGCTCGCCGCCAGCCAGTCCCGCAAGCCCAACAGACCCTCGGTCGTCGTCGCAAAGGTCCGGCATTCCCGCGCCGGCCGGCGACCAGCCATCAGTCGCACGCAGGCCACGACCGTCGCCCCCGCCTTCGCGAGGGCAGGCTCTTGTGGACATCGAGACCGGCTACCCGTTTGTGCATTACTTCCATGTCGTTTCCTCCACACCTGTGCCGCCGGGGTGGGAGCCTCCAACAAAACGAAATCTAACAAGCGCGCTCCAGGCGTTGCCGCCCTGGCACCAGTGGGGGTCTTCGAGGCTCCGCGGGTCCAACTCGCAACCGGGCTTTCCAGCACCAAGGAGCGTCGACCTCTGTCCGACGGCGGGCCATCATACTCCCGCTCCGCCACCGTGCCGGTTTCATCCAGGGCGGGTCGGCCGCAGGCCGGTCAGAAACTCGCAATGACAACAATTAGTCGTCATTGCGAGCGAAGCAAAGCAATCTCGTCGCGGACTTGCCCGGGAGCAAGCGTCTGGTTTGCACCACTAGTCTCGGTGGACGGATAGGCGTCCTGTCGCGTCCTCGTGAGGCTGCTTGCGGTTGTCGATCGCATCGGCCTCCCGTTCAGGTCCTGGGCGGTCATCATGCGCCGCCCCAGATGGCGGGTGCGCCGGCTTTATCGGCAAACTCGCGATACCCGACGGCCAGTTCGCGTAATCGGTCCGACTGCGCCACGTCGTCTCTCCTCCTCGTAAGCCGAATACATATTGAGGAAATAGGTCGACCCGCCGGCGCTCGGCGGCGGCGCTTCCAGCGAGCGCAGCAGGCTCGCCGCCGGCGGTATGTCGACGAATGAGCTGTCGGTGTGCCAGAACGCCTCGCCGTCGCCGAGCCCGCCGATCGCCTTGCCGTCCTCGATGATGTTCGAGATCACCGAGATTTCAGGCGGATCTCGCGGCGGCGTCCGGCGGTCTGGGTTTCGACCCCGTACTGCCTGGCGATCAATGCCGCGGGATTGAATTCGAGCTCGCCGAACCGGCGGGTGAAACGCCATGTGCTGCCCATCGCTGAGCGGCTGCCCGCGAAACCGCAGGACCAGGTGAGCGAGCCAGGCGGCGCGGATCGCATCGCGATCGGCAACGGACAGCGGTTCGCCGATGTCGACGCCGCGGATCTCGGCCCCGAGCCCGGCCTCGAACGGACCGACTTCGATGTTCATCGCCGTTACTCCGCCGCCAAGGCTTCGACGCCGAAATCGTTGATCGAAACCCGCCAATGGATGCGATCCTCCTCGGGCGGATAGTCGCCGGCCGCCCGGTGATACGAGCATCGGTTGTCCCAGATCACGATGTCGCCCTTGCGCCAGACATGGTGGTATTCCCCGTCGGGGACGATCATCCGCTGCTTCAATTCCCGATCAGTTCATCGCTTTCGCTGTCCTCGACGCCGACCAGGTAGCAGATCTTGCCCGGGTCGAAGTAGAGCGACCGGCGCCCGGTCTCCGGATGGGTCCGGACGACCGGGTGAAAGACCGGTGTCCACTCCTGGTCTTCCGGGTTCAACAAGGCCGATTTGCCGCGGCGCCCGCCATAGGCGAACGCGCCGACGACCCGGTCGAGCCGGTCCTTCAGACGCTGCGGCAGGGCGTCATAGGCGGCGTAGCCGTTGGCGAATAGCGTGTTGCCGCCGCGGCTCGGGATCGCCAGCGCATAAAGCTGGGTCGCCTTGAACGGCGCCTGGTTGTAGGCCCCGTCGGTGTGCCAGCCCTCGGCGCCGCGGCGATAGATTTCCTCGCGCAACTTGCCGGCGGCGTCGTATTTGTCGATGCCGAGCATCGTGATCTGCGGATGTTCGGGATGCCGGGTCGATTTCGACGGGTGCGGCACCACCGGGCCAAAGCGCTCGCTGTAGCGGATGAAATCGGGGATCGTCAGCTCCTGTCCGCGCACGCACATGACATTGTGGTCGAGCCAGGCGCGATAGATCCGGTTCCACTCGTCGCCGGACATTGTCTTCACGTCGATCCCGGTGATTTCGACCCCGATCTGCGGCCCCATTTTGCGGATTTGCAGCATCCCGCCACTCCTCGCTAACGCTGGTTCAATATCGCGCTTCGAGGATAAATCCTGTCAACAGCCAGTTGCTGCTGGCTGCAATCCGATAATGCGATGGGATGACGGCGTGGGGCGGACTTCGATGAGCGGCATAAGGCGGCGCAAGAGTAAACCGTTCGGCGCGGGTTCGAAGAGAAACCGCTGGCGCAGAAAGCAGCGGCAAGGCAAGCTCCCGAAGCAAATTGAACAGCGGGGAGGGAACATGTCCGTCCGACAAATCCTGACGGGCCTCGCGCTCGGCGCGCCGCTACTCGCCGCCGCCGGCGCGGCAGGTGCGCAGCAAGGCGCCGATGCCGCCTATTTGAAAAAGCTCGCGACCGCCGCGCCGGCGCAGATCGTCCGCGATGCGACGATCGCGCGGATGGACAACGGCACAATGCAAACGCTGAAGCAGGGCAGCAACGGCTTCACCTGCATGATGCTCGGCCCGACCCCGATGTGCGCCGATGCAAACGCCATGGAATGGGCTCACGCCCGGGCGACCCATGCGGCGCCGCCCGACAAGATCGGTTTCATCTACATGCTCGCCGGCGACGCCGGGGCGAGCAACACCGACCCCTACGCGGCAAAGCAGGAGCCCGGCAACCACTGGGTCAAGACCGGGCCGCACGTGATGATCGTCGGCCCGGCATCGAAGCAAATGGCGAGCTACCCGACCTCGCCGGACCCGAACGCGAAAGAGCCCTACGTGATGTGGCCTGGCACCCGTACGCGCATCTGATGCTGCCCACGAAATGAAAAGGTGACCCAAAAACGGCAGAACCGGGAGGGGCGAGCATGAAGCTGGTGATGTTCGAGGGGCCGGAGCCGGGCGGGCCGGTGCCGGGGCTGATGACCGAGCGCGGCGTCGTCGGCCTCGCCGGGGTGGTCGAGTGCGGCTACACCCCGCAATTGACGATGCAGGGCCTGATCGACGGGTTCGACCGGCTGCGCCCGACGCTCGAAAAGCTGACGGCCGAGGGCGAGGCATTGCCGCTCGACCGGGTGCGGCTGCGCCCGCCTTTGCCGCGGCCGGGCAAGATCCTTTGTTGCATCGCCAATTACTGGGAGCACGCGCAGCGCGAGGCGCGGGCCCTGAACATGTTCCTGAAAAACCCGGAGGCGGTGGTCGGGCCCGGCGACACGATCGTGCTGCCCGAATTCGCCGAGCCGTGGATCTTTATGCACGAGGCCGAATTGGCACTGGTCATCAAGGGCCCGGCCAAAAAGGTGACGCAGGCGGACTGGCGCAGCGCGGTCTTCGGCTATACCGGCCTCATTGACGTGTCGGCGCGCGGCGAAGGGCGGCGGACCTGGAAAGCCGGCAGCTGGCTCGGCAAGTCGTTCGACACCTTCGCTCCGATCGGCCCGTGCATCGCCACCGCCGACGAGATCCCCGAGCCCAACGACGTCGTCGTGCGCTTCTGGAACGACGGTCAGCTGCGCCACAACTACAACACCGACGACATGGAGCACCGGGTGCCGGAGCTGATCGAGTTCGCCTCGACCGTGATGACCCTGAACACCGGCGATCTGATCGCCTGCGGCACCAATCACGAAGGACTCGGCGCCTTGCAGGACGGCGAGACCGTCGAGATCGAGGTCCAGCATGTCGGCCGGATGGCGCTGAAGGTCGTCGATCCGCTGAAGCGGCAATGGGAGCGCGGCGTCTATATGGGCGCCGACTCGACCAACCCCGAAGCGGTCAAACGCCACCGTCCGCAAGATGCCGAGTGAAAGGAGCGCGCGATGACGACGACATCCGCAAAATCGTCACGCTGCGCGAAGTCGTCTTTTCCGAACTCGGCGTGCCGGCGCCGCGGCCGACCGTGCGTGCGGTCGGCATGGCGGTGATCGTCAACCCGTTCGCCGGGCGACGGGTGGACGATCTGCGGGCGCTCTTTGAGATGGGCGCGGCGCTCGGCGACCGGCTGATGCCCGAACTGGTCAAACTGCTCGGCGGTCCGGCGGTGTCCGACGGGAAAGGCGCCGTGGTCGGCGTCCACGGCGAGATGGAGCATGGTGGCGCCTGCGTCCACCCGATGCTGGGCCGGCCGACGGCGCCGCGATCGGCGGCGGAGAGGCCGTCATCGCTTCGAACGTCAAGGTCGCGTCGGCTGGCGCCACTCTCGATGTGCCGCTCGGGCACAAGGACGATCCATGGTCCTTCGCCCACTTCGACACGATCACGGTGTCGTTGGCCGACGCGCGCGGCCGGCCGAGATCCTGGTGGTCATGGCGGTCGCCGATGGCGGCCGGCTCGACAAACGCTGCGGTCGGCCCCGTCGCTGACTAGCCGCGATCGATTTCCTCCGGCGGTTTTGTTGCGGCGCAGATAGGGCTTCATTTTGCTGTGGCCTTTAGGAAAGGATCTTACCGGGATCTTGCTGCACTCGTCTTACTTCCGCTGCTCCGCCGAACCGACGTCGCCGCCAAAGGCAAAGGAAATGGATTTTCGCGGATCTGATGCGAACTCAGATGAAACTCCGTCAGC
>CAVPBN010000047.1:0-24994 GCA_963701815.1 uncultured Alphaproteobacteria bacterium | reverse complement strand
CCGGTGCCTTAAACCGCTCGGCCACCCATCCGTGGAACCGGGGCACGCGACTATCGATACGCCGAACACCGAGAGTTCGGCAATCGCCGCCGGCAGTGATTGACGAGACCAAACCGAATGGCTGCGTTCCGCAGAATCGAGGTGCGCGCTGCGGCAGGTCCGACGCGGCTGTTGCGACGGATGACGCCCCTCCTGCCGCGCAGGGCGGCACGGCCAGACCGAGGATCAGCCCCGCGTCTCAGGCCGGCGGTTCGGCTTCGAGCGCAAACAGCAGCAGCGATCTGCCGGTGACGCCATACGCCTCGCCGGTGGCAAAGCGGCCAAATTCGGCGTCCTCGGACAGGTTGGTGTCGATCAGCAGCCGCCATTGCGACCCTCCGGCGGTTTCCGGCAGGGTGAATTCGACCAGATCGTAATAGGCGTTCAGCACCATCAGCAGGGTCGCGTCCTCGCCGCGCCGACGGATGCCGGTCGGTTGGGCACGGCCGTCCATCAGCATGCCGAAGCACTGCGTGTTCGCGTCGGCCCAGTCCTCGGGCCTCATCTCGCCGCCCGAAGCGTTGACCCAGGTCACATCCTTTATGCCGAGTTCCTCGTTATACGCGCCGGTCAGAAACCGGCCGCGGCGCAGGATCGGATATTGATGGCGCAGCGCTGTCAGCTTTTGCACAAAGCGGATCAGCGATCGGCCTTTTTCTCCGATGTCCCAGTTGACCCAGCCGATCTCGCTGTCCTGACAATAGGCGTTGTTGTTGCCGTTCTGGGTGCGCGCAAATTCGTCGCCGGCGAGCAGCATCGGCGTGCCCTGCGACAGCAGCAGAGCGGCAAGAATGTTGCGCATCTGGCGGCCTCGCAATCCATTGACCTCGGGATCGTCCGTCGGCCCTTCGACGCCGCAATTCCACGACCGGTTGTCGGAGCTGCCGTCGCGGTTCTCCTCGCCGTTCGCCTCATTGTGTTTTTCGTTGTAGGAAACCAGATCGTTGACGGTAAATCCGTCGTGCGCGGTGACGAAGTTGACGCACGCCGCCGGTTTTCGGCCGCGATGGTCGAACAGGTCGGCGGAGGCGCACAGCCGCGGCGCCAATGCGCTCGCCGTCCCCTCGCCGCGCCAGAAATCGCGCGTCGCATCGCGAAACCGGTCGTTCCACTCGGCCCAGCCCGGCGGGAAGCCGCCGACCTGATAACCGCCCGGGCCGCAATCCCACGGCTCGGCAATCAGCTTGACCGTGCGCAGTTCCGGGTCCTGGCAGCAGGCCTTCAGAAAGCCGCTCTGATCGTCGAAACCGTTGGGTTCGCGGGCCAGGATGGTGCCGAGGTCGAAGCGGAACCCGTCGACGTGCGTTTCGCCGGCCCAATAACGCAGGCTGTCGGCGACCATCTGGATCACCCGCATATGGCTCAGGTTCAGCGTATTCCCGGTGCCGGTGTCATTGATGTAATAGCGCGGCTCGTCGGGCAGCAGCCGATAGTAGGAGGAGTTGTCGATGCCCTTGAACGACAGAGTCGGGCCGCGCTCGTTGCCTTCGGCGGTATGATTGTAGACGACATCGAGGATGACCTCGAGCCGGGCGTCGTGCAGCCGCGCCACCATTTCCTTGAATTCACGCAAGGTCTGTTCGCGTTCATGGGCGTAGCGCGGGTCCGGAGCGAAAAATCCGATTGAGTTGTAGCCCCAATAATTGGTCAATCCCCTGTCGAGAAGCTGGCTGTCGTTGACAAAGGTGTGGACCGGCAGCAACTCGACCGAGGTGACGCCCAGCGACCTGATGTAGTCGATCACCTCGGCGGACAGGCCTTTGTAGGTGCCGCGCCACTCCGCGGGCAGTTTCGGGTGCAGCTTGGTGTAGCCGCGCAAATGCATTTCATAGACGATCGTGCGATCCCACGGCACGGCGCAGCGGGAAGGCTCGCCTTTCCAGTCGAAATTCGGGTCGACGACGACGCTTTTGGGCATGAACGGCGCACTGTCGCGCTCGTCAAAGGTGGTGTCGTCGCCGGTTTCCATCTGGTAGCCGAACACCGCCGGGTCCCAATCGAGATCGCCGAAATGGCCGCGGGCATAGGGATCGAGCAGCAGCTTGTTCGGGTTGAAACGATGGCCGCGCGCGGGTTCGTACGGGCCATGCACCCGATAACCGTAGATCGTCCCCGGCTGCAGATCGCGCAGGTAGCCGTGCCAGATCTCGTCGGTATACTCGGGCAGCTCGACCCGCGCCGTCTCGTGCGCACCAGTGTCGTCGAAGATGCACAACTCGACGCCCGTGGCGTTGGCCGAGAACAGCGCGAAATTGACCCCGTGGCCGTCCCAGGTGGCGCCGAGCGGATAGGGCAACCCCTCGCGCACCGTAAGTTTATTCGGCGGAGTTCTGGCATGACGGGCTCTCTCGGGCCGGACCGATCGGCATGGGGATAGCGGGCGGATTGAAGCCCACCCGGGAAGGCAGGGCGAGTTGTCGGCCTAAAGGCCGGAATCAGGTTAAAAAATCAAGATCAGCCTGAAAGGTCAGCCATAGTCTTGGCGGCAAAACTCTCGACTCTCGGCTTCCGGGAGCGGGTGGCGCCGATGCGTTTGGCTTCGCTCTCCAGCTTTTCGGCCATGCGCAAACGCATCTCCCAAATCGTCGGATTGCCGGTCCGTTCGGCAAATTGCCGGTACCAACTCGCTAATTCCCGCAACTCTTTATCCGACATCCGATGCGTTCCTCACGTAGTGCGTGCCTCGTATGAGGCTCATTCGGCATTAGCGATCGGTAAACCCGCCTCGATCGGACATGTTCCGCCGATGCCGGATGTTGCACCGGACATCAAGTCTTGCTCCGCCGGCCCGACAATCCGCAGTCGTGAGATCGAAAGGAGGGGCTGACATCGGCGTGATAAAGATCATTCCTGGTCGTTCAGTCTATTACCACCGAAACATCGTTTCTCATCTCTCAACTAAATTATATCTGAAGACGCCGCAATGCGGCCATACTCGCGGATGATGTTTCTGATATGTTGCCGATAATGGCAAACATATGCTTTAATGTTACGCAGGTTTACTTAATCTCACAAGATATTACCGGTGGGCCATCTCGGTACATCATGGGGTCACATCGGGCCTCTAGGCTGCGTGCACTGAATGAACCCGGCCGCTTTTGGCCGCCGCAGCATAAAGGCACCGATGATGAGCACGATCGCCGCACTTCTCGAACCGCAGATCCCGCGCCTGCGGCGCTACGCCCGGGCCTTGACCCAGGACCCTGCGCAGGCCGACGATCTGGTGCAGAGCTGCCTGGTGCGCGCGCTGGCCAAAGAGCATCTGTGGCAGCCCGGCACCGATCTGCGCGCCTGGCTGTTCACGATCCTGCACAATCAGCATGTCAATCACCTGCGCCGGGCGCGGCGCGCGGGCATTTTGGTCGCGGTCGAGGATGCCGCCCCGGTGCTGGCGGTGGCGCCGTCGGCCGCGGCGGTCCTCGAACTGCGCGACCTCGAACGGGCGATCGCCACCCTGCCGGACGAGCAGCGCGAGGTGATCGGGCTGGTCGGCCGCGAGGGCATGCGCTACGAGGAGATCGCCGAGACCCTGGGCATCCCGATCGGCACCGTGCGCTCGCGCCTGTCGCGCGCCCGCGCCCGGCTGCGCCAAATTCTCGACATGAATGCCTCGCCCGCCATTTCGGCACGCCGCGCGCACACCCCCGAACGCCTGCGCGCCGCCTGACGCCGACCCGTCGTTGCGAGACCCGGTCAGCGCCTCGGCAATCCCGTCGCCGGCAAAGCCGGGCTCGTTGGAATTGCGTCGCCCTGCTCGAATTGATCCGGCACGCCGATCGCCTTGGGTCCGCGGCTGGAGCAATTGTTTCGGCTGCGGGCTCGACGCGCCGCGTGCAGTCGGAGATGATCGGCCGCAGGCGGCGCAGCTGAGAGGCAACGGCATGAACATCGATCTGGCGGGATTGCGGGCGGTCGTGACCGGCGGCAGCCGGGGGATCGGACGGGCGATCGCCCTCGGTCTTGCCGAGGCCGGGGCCGGCGTGTCGATTTGCGCGCGTGGGGCAACCGCCCTCGCCGCAGCGCGCGACGACATCGCCCGGCATGGGCGGGCCGCGCACGCCGCCCCTTGCGATCTGGGCGACGCCGCCGCGCTGGAGCGCTATATCGGCGAAGCGGCGGCTGCCCTCGGCGGGATCGACATCCTGATCAACAACGCATCGGGTTTCGGCACCAGCGACGACGAGGCCGGCTGGGCGACGAGCATCTCGGTGGACCTGTTGGCGACGGTGCGGGCGACGCGCGCGGCGTTGCCGTTCCTCGAACGATCCGGCGCCGGGTCGATCGTCAACATCTCGTCGATTTCCGGGTTTGGCGCTTCGGCGCGGACCCCGCCCTACGGCGCAGTCAAGGCGGCAATTCTGGAATACACCCAGACCGCCGCCGCGCAATTCGCCCGCAAGGGCATCCGCGTCAACTGCATCGCCCCCGGTTCGATCGAATTTCCCGGCGGCACCTGGGAGCGGGCAAAGAACAACAATCCGAACCTGTACGGCGCCATCCTGCGCAGCATCCCGTTCGGCCGTCTCGGCCGACCCGAGGAGGTGGCCCCAATCGTGGTGTTTCTATGCTCGCCGCTGGCCGGCTGGGTCACCGGCCAGAACATCGCTGTCGACGGCGGCCAGATGCTCTAGCGGTGCCGCATCAGAATTCGAAAAAGGCGGTTTCGTTGTTGCCTTGCAGCACGATATCGAAACGGTAGCGTCGGCGCGTCGGCATCGTCGCGGCGGCTCGCGATCAGGGTCCGGCGACGTGCCGGATCGTCGATCGACGCCAATACCGGATCGGTCTCGTTCGCCGCCTGATCGGCGAAATAGATGCGGGTGAAGAGCTGCTTGAGCAGCCCGCGGGCGAATACCGCTACGGCGATGTGCGGCGCCTGCAATGCGTTGCCCAGGCCCGGCACCGGCCCGGGGAGGACCGTGACGAAGCGAAAGCCGCCTGCGGCATCGGTCGCCACCCGGCCAAAACCGCGAAAGTTCGGATCGAGCGGCTTGTCGGTCCGAGCGTCGTCGGGGTGGGCATAGCGGCCGGCGGCATTGGCCTGCCACAATTCGAGGCAGGCATCGGCAACCCCGGCGCCGTCGCCGTCGGTCACCCGCCCCTCGACGACGATCCGCTGGCCCTGCGGGTTCTGCGTCGTCATGTCGGCCCAGCCGGGCCGGTCGAGCGCCAGATGAAAGAACGGGCCGACGGTCTGCGACGGGGTCGGGATCGGTCGGTCGGCCATCTCAGGCCTGCTCCATCGGGGTAGCCTCGCGCCCGCGCAGCACGATGTCGAAGCGGTAGCCGAGCGCCCATTCTGCCTCGCTGAGATCCGGCTCGTAGGTCGAAATCAGCCGGTCGCGCGCCGCCCTGTCGGGCGTGCCGTTGAAAATCGCATCCAAGGCCAGCAGCGGATCGCCCGGGAAATACATCTGCGTGATCAGTCGGGCAGCAAAGGCCGGACCGAACACGCCGAAATGTATGTGCGCGGGCCGCCACGAATTATGGGTGTTGCGCCAGGGATAGGCGCCCGGCTTGATCGTCAGAAAGCGGTATTCGCCGCGCTCGTTCGTCACCATCTGCCCGACCCCGTCGAAATTGGGGTCGAGCGGCGCATCATGCTGATCGACCGGATGGCGATAGCGGCCGGCGGCATTGCATTGCCACAATTCGACCAGCGTCCCCGCCACCGGCCGGCGATCCTCGTCGAGCACCCGGCCGGCAACGATGATGCGTTCGCCAAGCGGCTCGCCATGGCGCCGCCGGGTCAGGTCGGTCATGTCGGCGCCGCTCCAGTAGTCGGCAAAGGTGGGGCCGGTGACCTCGGTCAAGGTCTGTTCGAGCCGGATCGGCGGATGTTTCGGAGCTCGCTTGACCGTGCTGCCGTAATCGGGGTGCAGATAAGGCGGTTGAACGCCGTCCCGGACCGGCGCGAACGGCCGGATGGTACTGATCATGCTCGGTCCTCCCTGCGGCCCGCACCCGGCCGGCAACACCGCCGCGCACCCTGCCTGCCCCGCCCGGCACCGGTCAAGAGGTCCGATAGACCGCCGCCGGGATCGAACGATTCGGCAACCTGCGGCACCGCAGGCTGCGGTCGTTGCGCCGTACCAACACTCCGGTGCTGGCTCGCGAAACACGGCATTTGTTTCGAATTGAAGAAGTCGGCGGCGGCGATCATGTCCTCGTCGAGGGCAGGCGAACGAGATGGAAGCGCAGCCCGGATTCGCAAAGATCGGAGGCCGTCGTGCGCACGCAAAATCAAGAATATTCTCTCGCCGACCTGCTCGAGCATCCGGCATTGGGACTGGCGATCGGTCGCGACGGGTTCGACGGCCGGTCATTGTCGCGGATGCTCGAGATCGAGCGCGGCGGTTGCCAGCTGCGGGCCGAGACCCGGTCCGCCTCGCTGCGCCGGGTCGACCGTTCGACCGCCCGGCAATTCACAATTTCCTAGACCATTCGGCACTTCGGCACAGCGGCGGAGGCCGGCTTTCGCCTCGGATGTCGACACCGCAAACCCGGTGATCGTGCGCGGCCGTGCCGACCCGGGGATCAGCCCATCGGCAGTGGCCGGAGACCTCATCCCGGACAGTTTGCGGCAGCCGCGCAGACATGATCGAGCCAGACGACGAGCGGCAGATGATAGACCGAGACCGTCATCCACAACGGCAACAGCCGGTCATCGTCGCTGAGCGCGAGTTCGGCCGGGCGCGGCGCCGAATCCGGGTCGCCATCGTCGCTTGCCTCGCCTTTGAACCCGGCGATCGGGCGCAATGTCAGCGCCACCCGCAGATGGTCGTCACCCGGGTGCGATTTCGGCAGGACCCGGCCGAGCACGTCAAAGCGCCGCGCCCCGTCATAGACGGGCACCGTAAAACTGCCGCCGGCGCTCTGCCGGGCTTGGCGCAACGCTCCGCGAATACGCTCCAGCGCGGTGATCGGATCGACCGCACCGGCGCGGAACGCCCGGCCGAGCGGCGGCTTATGGCTGGTGTCGCCGGGTCCGCGCTCGGCGACCAGCGCGCCGTCCTGCGCGACAAAACGCATGCTGATCCGGCTGTCGCGCCGCTTGTGCAAATCGTAAACCGCGTCATAGCGGGCCGGTTCGGCCGGGAGCCGCAGGTCGAGCCGCCCCTCGGCCAGCGCCCGGCCGCGAAACCGGGTGACCAGATGCGGCAGGCCCTTTGTGCTGACCTCGACGCCATCGCGGTAGCGGCTGCCGAGATCGCCGAGTTCGAGGCGGATACTACCGGCCGGAAGCCCCGCCCAATAGGCGTCGTAGACGGCGACGACCGAGTCGGCAAGAGCCTGCGGACCACCGGCTGCCGCACCCAGCAGAGCGATCGCGAAGGCGCCGGACGATCGCCAAATCAGGAAGTTGCGTTGGTCTCGCCTGCTCCTGCTCACTGGTTCGGGATGTAGCGCCAAGCGGTACCGTCCCAGGTGATCATCTCACCGGTCGGAAAGCGCAATTCGAGCGCGCCGGTCTTTGAACGGCTGCGGCGCACCTCGCCGGCGGCACCGAGCTGCTCGGCCTCCCAACGGTCGGTCAACGCCAATCCGATGCGGCCCGGGCTCAGCCCGTCCTTGTGCAGCGCAATCGCATCATCGAGAAGCTCGCGCACGATGCTCATATTCTGATCCTAACAAGATCGCCGGCGGTCCACCGCTATACGACGATTTCGCCGGATAGCCGGCCCCCTGCCCGATATTGGTCGGTTTTTTCCCGCAGCGGCGCGTCCGAGATAGTGCAGAGGATCGAGCCGGTCTTATCCGAATTAATCGGGCGATACCAGTCGGGCCCCGACAAAAAAGCACATGCCCTTCTTTTGCCACGCAGATTGCGCGCCGCTGCGGTTCGAGGCGTGTGCCGCCGTGCAGTCCGACGCGATCGAATCTCGGACACGCGGGATTGGCCGCTTACCGCAGTTCGAGGGCGCGGGCAAACAGCGTCAGGTCGGCGACCAGGCCGTCATCGCGCTCGATGCCGTATTCGGAGCGCCCGTTCTCGCCTTTTTCGAGCACCATCAATACCGCCGGGTCGCTCGTCTCGAAAACGCGCAGATTGCGGCTGCCGGCGTCGAGTTCGGCGAGTTTCCCCTTGATCGGCAGCGCCGGCAGCCGTTCGGCAATGTCGATCAGCTCGATCAGACCATCGACGGTGATGCCGGCGGCTTCGATCTGCCGGCGCAGATCGTTTGCAGCAGACGCCTTTTCGGTCAGCTCCGCCTTCAGCGCCCGCGCCCGTTCGCCGGCCGACTTGCGGTACTCGGCATAACGCGGCCGGGTCCGTTCGAGAAAGGTCTGCGTCGGTAGTTCGCGCGTGTCGATCCAGCTCTTCGCCTTTGTCCAGGTCGTCGCCAGCCAATAGAGAATGTCGCGGTCGCCGATTTCCTTCAGCCGGTCGGCGCGCAATGAAGCCGCCCAACGGATCTGCGTCGGGGCGCCGGTCAATTCCGCCCAGCCGGCCGGATCCGGCGCCGCTGCGGCGACCGGCCGGGCGGCAACCGGCGGCGCCGTTTGCGGCCGTTGCTTTGCCAGCGCGAACTGGCGGCGATATTCGGCCTCCCACTCCTCGCTGTCCTCGTCGGGTACGAAACCGAGCTTGTCCCAAAAGAATTGCGTGGTGGCCTCGATCGCCTGCTCGCGCAGCGGCTTCAGATCCATCGGGGTTGATCCTTCCCTTTGCCGTCGCCGAACAAACGTTATCATGATCCCGAACGATCAGGCGAGCGGCGCCGGTCGAGCCGGGGAGAACCGCGATGATCAAGAGCATCGGGCTGCTGACTCGCAAGGACGGACTGAGCCACGAAGACTTCGTGCGGCACTGGATCGAGGTGCATGCGCCGCTCGCCCATGCCGTGCCGGGGGTGCGCCGCTACGTGCAGTCGCACATCATCGAAGAACGGACCCGTCCGGACATTCCGACCAGCGATGTCGACATCGACGGTATTGCCGAGCTCTGGTACGACGACCGGGCGGCGATGGAGCGCGCCAACGCCACTCCCGAGGCAAGGCGACTGCATGCCGACGGCGCGCTGTTCATCGGTCGGATCAAGAGCTTTGTCGTCGAGGAGAAGGTGATCATCCCGGTGTCGCCGGGATGACGGAGATGGTCCGCTATCTTTCCGGTTTCGGCAACGAGCAGGCGAGCGAGGCGTTGCCCGGCATGCTGCCCGAGGGCCAAAACGCGCCGCAGCGCCATCCGCGCGGGCTCTACACCGAGCAGATCTCGGGAACGCCGTTCACCGCACCGCGCGTCTCGAACCGACGCTCCTGGCTCTACCGCATCCGGCCCTCGGCGGCGCATCGCGCGTTTGCCCGGATCGACAATGGCCTGATCCGCACCGCGCCCGTTGCCGAGGCCGTCTCGCCGCCCAACCGGCTGCGCTGGGACCCGCTGCCCTTCCCCGACGAGCCGGTCGATTTCGTCGACGGGCTGGCAACGATCGGCAGCAACGGCGATGCCGGCCTGAATACCGGCATCGCGGTCCATGTCTACCGCGCTGCCCGGTCCATGGAGCGGCGGATTTTCTACGATGCCGACGGCGAGCTGCTGATCGTGCCGCAACAGGGGCGGCTGTCGCTGTTCACCGAATTCGGCGTGCTCGACGCGGCGCCGGGCGAGATGGCGCTGGTCCCGCGCGGCGTCAAATTCCGCGTTCGTCTGCCCGACGGGCCTGCTCGCGGCTATGTCTGCGAGAATTACGGCCAGCTGTTCCGCCTGCCCGAACTCGGCCCGATCGGCGCCAACGGGCTCGCCAATTCGCGCGACTTTCTGTCGCCGGCGGCGGCCTACGAGGATTGCGAGGGGCCCTTCGAGGTCGTCGCCAAATTCGCCGGCGAACTGTGGACGGCGGAGTACGACCACTCGCCGCTCGATGTCGTCGCCTGGCACGGCAATTACCTGCCCTGCAAATACGATCTGGCGCGGTTCAACACGCTGGGCTCGGTCAGCTTCGATCACCCCGACCCGTCGATCTTCACCGTGCTGACGGCGCCGAGCGAAATTCCCGGCACCGCCAATTGCGACTTCGTGATCTTTCCGCCGCGCTGGGTGGTGGCCGAGCACACCTTTCGCCCGCCCTGGTTTCACCGCAACGTCATGAGCGAGCTGATGGGTCTGGTCCACGGCGCTTATGACGCGAAAGCCGAAGGCTTTGTGCCCGGCGGCATGTCGCTGCACAATTGCCTGGCCGCCCACGGCCCCGATGCGGCAACCTACGAACGCGCCGGCGCCGTCGAATTGCAGCCGCAAAAGATCGACGACACGCTGGCCTTCATGTTCGAGACGCGGTTTCCGATCCGCCCGACCCGCTTCGCTCTCGATACCCCCGCTTTGCAGCGCGATTACGACGCCTGCTGGCAGGGCCTGCCGAAGCTGTTCAGGGAATAGGGACAACGTCGTCGCAACACATGTGCGCGCGGATCACCAGGGTCTCTGCGCCCGAATGAGACGCTGTTTGCGCCAGATGCAACGCTACTAAAGGGACTGAACCATGGAAATCGCCGCAGGCGAAGTGTGGGACGTGATCGTCGTCGGGGCCGGCAATGCCGCGAGCTGCGCCGCGCTGTCGGCATGCGAGCATGGCGCGCGGGTGCTGATGCTCGAAATCGCGCCGGAGGATCAGCGCGGCGGCAATTCGGCCTTCACCGGCGGCGCCTTTCGGGTCGTCTATCACGGTTTCGAGGACCTCGCCCGGCTGATCCCCGACATGAACGAGAACGAACTGACCAATGTCGATGTCGGCACCTATGGCGAGGACCAGTATTTCGACGATATGGGCCGGCTGACCCAGTATCGCTGCGACCCGGATCTGACCGAGATCCTGATCCGCGGCAGTTTCGCGGCCGGGGTGTGGATGCGGGAAAAGGGCGTGCGGTTTCAATTGGGGCTCGGCCGCCAGGCGTTTCGCGTCGACGGCAAGTTCAAGTTCTGGGGCGGGCTCGCCTGCCATATCTGGGGCGGCGGCAAGGAATTGCTGAAGGCGCTGCATGCCCGCGCCGCCAGGGATGGCATCGGCATCGTCTACGAGACGCCGGCAATCGCCTTGTTGGCCGGCGAGCGCGGGGTCGAGGGCGTGCGGGTGCGCCATCAGGGCCGGGTGCAGGATCTCCGCGCCAAGGCGGTGGTGCTGGCCTGCGGCGGGTTCGAGGCCAATGCCGAGATGCGGGCGCGCTACCTCGGGCCGAATTGGGATCTGGCCAAGGTGCGCGGCTCGCGCTTCAACACCGGCCAGGGGCTCAAGATGGCGCTCGATCTCGGCGCCGCGGTCGCCGGGCACTGGTCGGGCGCCCATGCGGTCGCTTGGGATCTGAACGCGCCGCCGTTTGGCGATCTCGATGTCGGCGACCGCTTTCAGAAGCACAATTATCCGTTCGGCATCGTCGTCAATGCCCGCGGCGAGCGGTTTCTCGACGAGGGCCTCGATTTCCACAGCTACACCTATGCCAAATACGGGGGCGAGATCCTGAACCAGCCCGGGATGTTCGCCTGGCAGATCTTCGACCAGAAGGTCACCCACCTGCTGCGCGAGGAATACCGCATCCCGCGCATCACCAAGGAGAAGGCCGACAGTTTCGAGGCCTTGGCGCCGCGCCTCGAAGGCGTCGATCCGGCCCGGTTTCTGGCGACGGTGCGGGCGTTCAACGCCGCCGTCCGGCCCGAGGCGCCGTTCAACCCCAACATCCATGACGGATTGCGCACGACGGGCCTGGCGCTCGACAAGAGCAACTGGGCGCAGCGTCTCGATCAGCCGCCCTACGAAGCCTATGCGGTAACGACCGGCATCACCTTTACCTTCGGCGGGCTCAAGATCACCGGCGAGGCGCAGGTCGAAGACACCACCGGCCATCCGATCCCCGGCCTCTACGCCGCCGGCGAGATGGTCGGCGGGCTCTTCTACCACAACTACGCCAGCGGCACCGGCCTGATGTCCGGCGCCGTCTTCGGCAGAATCGCGGGCAAATCGGCGGCAGCGTACGTGCCGCGGCAATAGCTGAACCTCCGTTCGGGACGCGTCCGGCTCATTCGGTGATCGGCGCGATCGCGTCGAGCGCCAAGCCGCGCGTCTCGCCGCTGATCCTTGTGACCGCGTAGGCGGCCACCGCCAGCAACAGGGCGATGCCGGCCATCACATAGCCGAAGCCGTGGACGCTGACGATCCCGATCAATGGAAACGACACGGCCGCGCCGATCCGGCCGCCGCCCTGGGCCAGGCCGAAGCCGGAGGCGCGGGCGTTCGACGGGAACACCTCGGAGGTGAAGATCTGCATCGAATTGCCGGCGAGCTGCGTGAAAAAGGTCATGCAGAAGCCGACGATCAGCACCATCGCCGCCGATCGCGAGAAATAGAACAGGATCGACAGCAAGGTCGCCAGAATAAAGGCGGCGACCGCGGTCCTGATCCGGCCCCAGCGTTCCAGCGCGTACATCATCAACAGGCTGCTGGCCGGAAAGGCGAGCTGGATCGCAAAGATGAAGGTCAGCGACTTGGTGATCGTGAAGCCGCGCTGCGCGAGGATGTTCGGCAGCCAGCCGCCGAGCCCGACCGCGGCGGTGAAAAACGCGAAAAAGCAGATCATCGCCGCGATGATCCGGCCGCGATAGCGACGAAAGACGACGCCCATCGGATCGCTGTGGATGTCGGCGAGGGCGTCGGCGACCAGCGCTTCGCCCGGGGGCGGCCGGCCGAGCCCCATACGTTCGAGCTCGTCGAGCGCCTGATCGCCGCGGCCATGGGTGACCAGCCAGCGCGGCGATTCGGGCAGGCGAAAGCTCGCGGCGAGGACCGCGAGCCCGCCGAGCCCGATGACGATCCATACGCCGCGCCAGCCGACCGTGTCGCGCAAGCCGAGCGCCAGCAATGTCCCCAACGGCCACACACAGGCGCCGCCGACGAACTGCATGAACGCGGTGGTGCGGCCGCGGATGCGCTTTGGCGAATATTCGGCCGCATACGAAAAACACAACGGCGCCGCCGCACCCATGCCGAGCGCACCGGCGAAACGCCCGACAGCCAGCCATCCGACGGTAGGGGCGAGCGCCGCCGCGATCGTGGCGATGCTGTAGAGCGCCACGGCAGACTGGAAGACGGTCTTGCGGCCGAAGCGGTCGGTCAGCTCGCCCTGGCCCAAGGTGCCGATGAACAGCCCGACCAAGGTGGCGGTGCCGACCGTCCCGACGCCGGCGGCGGTCGCGAAATTGGTCCGGATCATGTCCGGCACCAGCGAGCCGAGAATGATGAAATCGATCACGTCGAAGAACAGGCCGGCGCAGATGATCGCCAGCACCCGCCGATGGACCGGCCCCATCTGCGCATTGTCGAGCACCGTGTCGACATAGGTCACGATCGACTGGGCCATCGCCGCTTCCTCCCGGCCGGCCAGGACACCTCGGCCGATTTTCTTGATTGGTAAACCGCCCGGGATTGGGCGTGGCGCCGGCCCCTCGCCCGCCGCCGCAGCAGGAGGGGAAGGGACCGTGCTCAGGTGTTCGGGGCTATTTTACCGCCGAGAAAGCGGTCGGCTGCAGCATGCTGTTTTCGACGCGGGCGACGATCGCCCCGTTCTTTTCGGTCTCGGCGCGCTTGGCGTGCCATTCGGGGTCGGCCTGGAACGCGTTCCATTTGGTCTCGCGGTCGGCCAAGGATTGCCATTTGAGCAGGTAATAGAGCGCCTGGTTCGACTCGCCGATCCCGGTGGTCCAAAAGCCGGCCTGCTCGATGCCGTGCCGCTTCCAGATCCCCAAGGTGATCGTATCGAACCGCTTGAGCAGATCCGGCAGCCGGCCCGGCACGCAATGATAGATGCGCAGTTCGTAAAGCATGTCGCTTCCTCGCTTACTTTACCGACGAGAACGACGTCGGATGCAGGATCGTATTGGTGATCGAGGCGACGATCTGACCGTTCTTTTCGGTCTCGGCGCGACCCGACACCCAGGCCGGATCGGCCTGGAAGCCGGCGAACCGCTTGGCCCGGTCGTCGAGCGATTCCCATTTCAGCATGTAATAGAGGTCCTGGTTCGACGGGCCGATCGCCACGGTCCAGAACCCGGCCTGCTGGATGCCGTGCTTTTCCCACAACGGCAGGGTCAGCGTGTCGAAGCGCTTGATCAGATCCGGCAGGCGGCCGGGGACGCAGTGGTACACGCGCAACTCATAGATCATCTCGTCTCCTCCATGTCGTCGGGCGGCAGAATGCGGCGGCCGGCGGCGGCCGGCAAGCCCGCCGGCTCAGCCGAGCCTGGCCTCGACCCAGGCGGCCTTGTCGAGCAATGCCTCGTCGCCGAAACGCGGCCCGATCAGCTGGATGCCGAGCGGCAATCCCTTGCGGCCGGTCCCGGCCGGCAGGGTCAGGCACGGCGTCCAGGCGAGGGTCCAAATCGCGTTGAAGCGCGCGTCGCCGGTCGAACCCAGTCCCTCCGGCGCCTCGCCGACGGCGCTCGGCGCCAGCAATACGTCGAACTCGCCGAATGTGTCGTCGAGGCGAGTGCGCAACGCCTCGGCGGCCTCGATCGCGTCGACATAGACCGACAACGGCAACTCTCGCCCGGGCTTCAGCAGCCCGTCGCGCAGCGCCGCGCTCAGCTTGTCGCCGTGCGCTTCGTATTCGTAGGCGTAGTTGCGGGCCGCTTCGAAAGCGAAAATCCGATGCTGCTGCTCAAGGAAATCGGCCGGGACCGGCGCCGTGTCCATGACGGTCGCGCCGGCCGCCGACAGCCGGGAGGCGGTGCGCTCGAGCAGTTCCTGCGTGTCGGCGCTGGCCCGATCCCATTCGGGGGTGCGGCAAAAGCCGATGCGCGGTGCTGTAGGATCGCGGTCGACCGGCCGTCGCGGCTGCGCCAGCAGCACCGCCCGCATCAACGCCACATCGTCCAGGCTGCGGCAGATGAGGCCGAGCGTGTCGAGGTTGTGGCACTGCATCTTGATGCCGACGCGGCTGAACTCGCCAAAGGACGGCTTGTAGCCGATGACGCCGCAGAACGCCGCGGGCCGGATCGTCGAACCGCCGGTCTGGGTCCCGAACCCGACCGGCACCTGAAAATCGGCGACCGCAGCGGCGGAGCCGCTCGACGAGCCGCCGGGCGTGTGCGCCGGGTTCAACGGATGGACGGTTTCGCGCGGATCGCGATTGGCGAATTCGGTTGTTACCGTCTTGCCGAGGATGACGCCGCCGGCGGCGCGGGTCAGCGCCACGCAGGCGGCATCGGCAAACGGCCGATTGCCGCGATAGATCGGCGAACCGTGCTGGGTCGGCATGTCGAAGGTGTCGATCACGTCCTTGACCCCGACCGGCACGCCCTTGAGCAGGCCGGGCCGGCCGGCATGGTCGGCGGCGCGCGCCTGGGCCAACGCCCGGTCGCGATCGAGCCAGACCCAGGCCTTGACTTCGGCCCGCGCCTCGGCCCGGTCGAGGCAATCGCGGATCAGGGTTTCGGCGGTCAGATCGCCGGCTTCGAGGCGGGAGGCCGCGGCGCTGGCGGTCAGTCGCTCGGCGCCGCTCATCGCCGGTCTCCAAGGCGAGTTTCGACCCAGAGACAGGTCTGCCAGCAATCTCGCATCGTCGTGGCGGCGGCCGACCAGCTGGACGCCGACCGGCAGGCGGTCCGGCCCCTCCCCGGCCGGCAGGGTCAGGCACGGCATCGCGAATTGCGTCCATGGCGCGTTGAATACCGCCGACCCGGTGTCGGCCAGGCCGCGCGGCGCCTGGCCCGGCGCCGGCAGCGTCAGGATCGCATCGAACCCCGCCGCCCATTCGCGCGCGGCGGCCCGCGCCGTCTGCTGCGCGCGGCAAGCGGCACGGAACCGGTCGAGCGTCAACCGGCGGCCGAGCGCCAATCTTTTCGTCGCGCAGCCGCGCACTCAGCAAGGCCTCGTGCCGATAGAGTTCGGGCATATGGTTGCGCAGCCCCTCGAAGGCGCCGAGGACCTGCTGGGTCTCGTCGGCTTTGGCGCATTCGGTCGGCAGGGCCGTCTCGGTGATTTTTGCACCGGCAGCGGCGAGGCGGTCGGCAGCGGCTTCGAGCACGGCCCGGCCCTCCGGCCGCGCGTCGTCCCAATGCGGCCCGCGGCACAGACCGAGGCGCGGCGGCGTATCGGGCATCTCCGGCGGTTCGTAGGGGATCGCCATCATCGCCGCGCGAAACAGCGCGATGTCGCCGACCGAGCGGGCCATGATCCCGACCGTGTCGAGGGTTTCGGTGTTGATCCGCATCCCGGCCGGCGCGAACAGGCCAAAGCTCGGCTTGAAACCGACGACCCCGCAATAGGCCGCCGGGCGGATCACCGAGCCGCCGGTCTGGGTCCCGATCGCCAACGGCACCATGAAATCGGCGACCGCCGCCGCCGACCCGCTCGACGAGCCGCCGGGCGTGAAGGCCGGGTCGTGCGGGTTCGCGGTCGGCCCGGGCTGGCGGTTGGCGAATTCGGTCGTGATCGTCTTGCCCAGCAGGATGCCGCCGGCCGCCTTCGGCAACGCCGCGGCGCTCGCATCGCTCGCCGGCCACCAGCCGGTGTAGATCGGCGAGCCGTAGGTCGCCGGCATCTGGGCGGCGTCGAAGATGTCCTTCAAGCCGAACGGCACCCCGCCGAGCAATGCGCCGGTCCCGGCCCGGTTGCCCGCCTTGTCGAAGGCGCGCGCCGCCGCCAGCGCCGCCGGGCCGGCGAGAAAGGCCCAGGCCCGCACCACCGGCTCGCGCTCGGCGATCCGTTCGAGGCAGCTCGCCGCCACCTCCTCGGCAGTCAGCATTCCTCCCTCGATCCGCCGCACGATCTCGGTCGCCGGCAAGCGATGGGGTTCGAGTTTCGGCATCGGCGTTAAATCCCCCCAGCGGCTGGGCCACCGCTAATCTATGCCCATCCGCCGGCCGCGCGCATCGGAATTTGGCCTGCTCGGCGGCCGGGTCCGGGATCGCCGGTTTGCATGCGACCGCCGCGAAACGCCTCCGGCACTGCGCGTCGTCGCAAAAATCCCTCACCGGTCGCGCATTTTATGACAGACTTCCGCGCCGCCGCCCCCTGCGCCGGGACGGGACCGGAGATGGAGGAACGCATGCAGCTGATGTACTTCACCGAGCAGCCGATGTCGGCCTATCCGGCGGATATCGGGCTCGAAATCGGGCACACCGCGCTGATGTTCTCGAACAAGTACTTCGACCCGGTCGCCGGCAGCCGGCTCTATAACGAATATCTCGAGCATTACATCTATGCCGAGGAGATGGGCATCGACGGCTTCATGCTGAACGAGCACCACAACGCGCCGTTCTGCATGCAGGCCAAATGCAACGTCTTTGCCTCGATCCTCGCCGCGGTGACCAAAAAGGCGAAGATCATCCTGCTCGGCAACCCGCTGCCGTTGGCCGAGAACCCGGTGCGGCTGGCCGAAGAACTCTCGATGATCGACATGATCTCGAAAGGGCGCCTGGTTTCGGGCTTTGTCCGCGGCGGCGGTCAGGAGCAGCTCGCCGCCGGCGTCAGCCCGGCCTACAACCGCGAGCGCTTCGAGGAGGCGCACGATCTGATCGTCGCCGCCTGGACGCGGCAGGGGCCGTTCCGCTGGGAAGGCACCCATTACCAGCATCGCGTCGTCAACCCATGGGCGGTGCCGTTGCAAAAGCCGCATCCGCGGGTGTGGATCCCCGGCGTGATCAGCCCCGAGACGGTCGTCTGGGCCGCCCAGCGCGGCTATCCCTATATCGCGCTCAACACGCCGATCGATCGGACCAAGCGCATCTGGGAGATCTACGACAACGTGGCGGCCGAGGCCGGCTTTACCGGCGGCCCGGACTATCACGGCATGCTGAAGCAGATCCATGTCGCCGAGACCGAGGAAAAGGCGCTCGCCAACGCCGCCCAATTCAGGTGGATGCAGGGCGAGTTCACCGGTCTCGCCCATCCGGTGTGGAGCACGCCTTCGGGCTACGGCAGCCCCGAGAATCGCCGCGCCTTTGTCGAATTCGCCTCCGGCCGGTCGCAAAGCCCGCGCTATCGCCCGGGGCTGGAGAAACAGCTCGAAGATCTGATGATCATCGCCGGCACGCCAAAGCAGGTGATCGCCAAATTGCGCATCCTGTTGGAGGAGACCCGGCCCGGCATCCTCGGCATGTGGGGCAATGACGGCACCGTCACGCACCAGGACGCCAAGACCTGCATCCGGCTGATGGGGCAGGAAGTGTTTCCGGCGGTGCGCGAGATGGCCAAGGAATTCGACCTGAAGAGCCCGTTCGAGACCAACCAGCCGGTCAGCGTCGACTATATGCACGGTCTTCGGCGAGCCGGCGCGCGCCGCCGCCGAATAGGCGCCGGTCGGTCCAGCCGATCCGAACCTCGGCGATGTCTGCAGGTTTGGGTCGGCAACTGCCTGTCGTCTGACCGACACCGGAATCAGCCTAGCCCGGAGGATGCAAAGCATGCCATCGATCGTCGGCACCTGGAAACTGGTCGGTGCGACCGCGCGCAGCGCCGCCGGCGCCGCATTGCCCACACCCTACGGCCCCAGGGCCATGGGCCGCGTCATCTTCACGCCGACGGCCGGATGATGTCGGTCGTCTGCGACGGGCGGGCGGAATTGCCCGCCGGCACGAGCCGCGACTACAGTTCGTATTGCGGCAATTACCCTTTCGACGGCGCGCAGCTGGTCACCCGGGTCGACGCCGCCTCCGATCCGAGCCGGATCGGCAGCGACCAAATGCGCGGCGTGCGTTTCGAGCCGAGCGGATGATCCTCGTCCCGCCGCCTCCGCGCGGCACCGGCGGCAGCGCCGAATACCGCGAAATGAGTCTGGCAGCGCATCGCCGCCGAATAGCGACGAGCGGGTTGCGTACCGGACCGATTCGCTACAGCAGCGCCAGGCCGGCGCGGGCGCAGTCCTCGTCCTCCTGCGAGGTGCCGCCGCCGACGCCGCAGGCGCCCTCGACGACGCCGTTGCGGATGATCGGCACCGCCCCCTGCCCCATGATCATGTGGCCGCCCTCGGCTGCAGCGATGCCGCGCGGGGTCGGCTGGTCGGCCCGCGCCGCCATCTCGCCGCTCGGCCGCCCGAAGGCCGCCGAGGCGACCGCCTTGCCCTGGCAGCCATAGACGCTCGCCCAGATCGCATTGTCCATGCGCTGCAGGGCGATCGGCCGGCCGCCGGCATCGCACACCGCGACGCTGATCCGGATATTGAGCTCCTGCGCCTTCGCGATCGCGCCGCGGATGACCCGGTTGGCTTCTTCCAAGGTGAGGCTCATCGATCGTTTCCTTCCCCTGAGTTATTGCAGATGCGCATCGACTATAGCGCATCGACATGGATCGGGCCTGCTCGCAACGCAGCCCCAAAGAAGATCTACCCGAGGGCGCCGGCCCGCCGCAATTGCGCGATCTCGTCGACGGAGAGGTCGAGCGCCTGCCGGAGCACCGCATCGGTGTCGGCGCCGAGACCCGGCGCCGGGCCGGCGGCGCGGCCAAAGCCGGCACGCCACGGCAGGCCGGGCAATGCGCCGGCGCCGTGGCGGTCCCAGAAGCCGCGTTCGCGCAAATGGGCGCTGTCGGCGAGGTCGACGGAGCTGGCGAGCGCCGCCGCCGGGATGCCGGCATGCGACAGAACGCCGGCGGCGGCCGCGGCGGCTTGCGGGCGCAGCCAGGCGGCGAGCGCCTCGTCGATCGCGCGGCGCTTGCGCAGCCCGCTCGCGAAATCCGAGATCCGCCTTAGCCGGACAACGCCGGGACGAGGCCGCACAGGCGTCGCCATTCCTCGTCGTCGGTCACGGCGAGGCTGATCCACTCGTCCTCGCCGGCGCAGCGATAGGCGCCGTGCGGGGCATAGCGCCCCGAGCGGTTCCCCTGCGGTTGCGGCGGCGCTCCGAGCTGCGCCGCCAGCAGCGGTTCGGCCATCGTCCACAGCATCGCCTCGATCATCGAGAAATCGATCCGGGCGACGCCGCCCTGCCGCCGGCGATGCCACAGCCCGGCGGCGACGACAAAGGCCAGCATCAGCCCGCACATCGGGTCGAGCCAGGCGAAGCCGACCCGCGGCGGGATGTCGGGATGGCGGTTGAGCCCGGCGAACCCGGCATAGCATTGCAGCAAAGTGCCGTAGGCGACGGCGTGCGCCTCCGGCCCGGTGCGCCCGAGGCCCGAGGCCGAGACGTAGATCAGGTCCGGGTTGAACGCTTGCAGGGTCTCGGCGCCGAGACCCAGCCGGTCCATGACCCCGGTCGCGAAATTCTCGATCAGCACGTCGGATTTGGCGGCGAGCGCGCGGGCGATGGCGACCGCCTCCGGCTTTTTGAGGTCGAGGACGATGCCGCGCTTGCGCCTGGCCGAGACGGTGTGCAATTCGGTGGCGCGGCCCGGGTCGCCGCGGCCGGGCGCCTCGATCTTGATCACCTCGGCGCCCATCGCCGCGAGATAGCGCGTCGCCGTCGGGCCGGCGATGACCCAGCTGAAATCGAGGACGCGCACGCCGGCGAGCGGCATCCGCGGGTGCGGACCGCGTGCCCTGTCCTGCGCGGCGGGCTCGCCGCGCTCGCCGAGGATGCGCAACCCGAAGGGCGGCCCGGGCATCTTGACCGTTTTGCCGCCGATATCGACCGGGCGATAGAAACCGCGATGCGCGAGCTGCGGCGAGGCCAGCTGCTCGGCCGGCTCGCGCAGCGGGAAGCTCGGCACATGCGCGGCCTGGGCCCGGTCGGCGATCCATTGCTTGTCGTGCCGACGGCTCCATTCCGACATCAGCGCGTGCAGCGCATCCCAGTTGGCGACCCGGTCGGGCTTGGTCGGCGAAGCGCGGGTCGCCGCCCCAGTCGGGCGAGCCCATGACGCCGAGCCAGGCGGCCCATTGCCGGTCCTCGCGCGGCGAGATCGCGGCATAGCCGTCGGCGGCCGGCAGGATCGTGACGGTGGCGCCGTTGCCGTCGGTCAGCCTTTTGCGCGACCGGCTCCTGCCGGCAAGCCCGGCATTGGCCAGCTCGCCGATCGCCAGGGTCGCCAGCGCCTCCTCGATCGACACGTCGACGACCGCTCCGGGTGTGGCGGCGAGCACCGCGTGCATGCCGGCGCAGGCCGCGGCCAGCCCGCCGATAAAGGCCGATTGCTCGCCGACCGGGCGGATCGGCGCCTCGGCGAGATCGTCCACCTGCCCGGTCAGCAGCCGGGCGATGCCGCTCGAAAACAGCAAGGTCAGGTCGGTCGCCGGGATCGTCCGCCTTGGGTCCGGTCTGCCCGAACGGCGAGATCAGGACCAAGGCCGCTGCCGGACTGAGCCGCCGCAGGCTGTCGGCGTCGTATGCCCGGCGCCGCAAATCCGCCGGCCGGCCTTCGCAGACGATCAGATCGGCGGCCGTCAATGCCATATGCGCCGATTCGATGTCGGGCGCGACCGCGGTCTTGGCGTGGTTCAGGTATTCGGCGAGCGGCGTCGCGCGATCCATGCCGATGCCGGCGATTTCCGCCCCGACATCGGCCAGCAGACGCCCGCAGACCGCCGCGGCCAGACCCTCGCCGAGCTGGACCACCCGCAACCCCGCGAGCAGCGCCCGGTCACGGCCGGCCCCGGTGCCGACACCGGGGCCAACCATCCGTCGTTCGTCGGCGGGCATTGTGCTCGGTCTTCCTAGGCCGGGTCGGACGGAAAATTGCGCTGCCAAACCTGCGCCAGTTCGGGCCGCGCCTCGGCCGCGCAGGGCGATCCGATGCAGGCGCGGGCAGTGCTCGGCGAACCACGGCCGTCGCGGCTGCCAGCGGGTCATCGCGGCGAGGTAGATGTCGAGCGCCGAGAAGTGCTGCCCGAGAAACCATTCGCCGCCGGCTTCACGCTCTACCGCTTGCCACAATCTCGCGCGATAGCGCTCGACATTCTCGCCGAATTCGGCGGCAGCACCGGCTGGCGCGAACCGCGTCGGGTCGTCGGCATAGGTGAAGGTCGGGTAGATATTCGCCACGAAGAATACCAGCCAACGCAGAAACCGCGGCCGCACCGCCTCGCCCGGCCCCGGCACCAGCGCCGTGCTGTTTGCAATGTCGGCGAGGTGCAGCGTTATTGCCGCGCTCTCGGTCATCACATTGCCGTCGGGCAATACCAAGGTTGGGACTTGCGCCACCGGGTTCACCGCCGCCAACCGCTCGCGCGCCGCGGGGGCGGCAAACAGATCGTCTACATCCTCGACCTCGAAGGGCAGCCGGTACCAGGCCAGCTGCGTCTCGGCCAGCACCGATCCCCAACCGGGACGGGCGAACAATTTGTACATCGCATCCCTCCAATCGTCCGGATCATAGGCCGGGCGGCCTGCGGCGGAGGGCGCCTTCGCAGCGCCGACCGGCCGAATGGTTGCCGGTGCCCAGAACGAACACGCCGAGATGCATCTGGCGGCGGGCGGCGCTCATTCGCGTGGTTCTCCTTTTGGCGACACCTGCGGCAACGCGGCCGGCACGAAGGGACAGGCGTCATCCGCTCGCGATCGCGGCGGACCCCAGCGGCGCTAGCGCCGGTCGGCCCGCGGCATCGCATCCAACCCGATGGTGCCCTCGATGTTCTTCCACTCCGGGCGCCGGACGCTGAACAACTCGCCCAGTACCGCATAACCCGAGCCGGAGAGGCGGCACACCGGGTCGAGCAGCTTGGGATCGACCCGTCCGTTCCGCCAGACCGAGGGGTCGACATGCGCGTGCACGACGCGGCCGAGCACGATGTTGGTGTTGCGGTCGGTCACGATCTGAGCGACCTCGCATTCGAGGTGGGCCTTGGCTTCGGCAACCCGGAATGGGCGTACCTTTGCCGCGGGCGCCGGCGTCAGGGTGGCCCAGTCGAATTCGTCCTCGTCGCGCGGAAAGTCGCCCGAGGTGAAGTTCATCTTCTCCAGCAAGTGCATCGTGACGATGTTCGCGACGAACTGCGGCACCTCGCGCAGGTTCCTCAGGCTGTCCTTGACGCCGGTCGAGCCGAAGGCGACGTAGGGCGGATCGCTCCCCATCAGGTTGAAGTAGGAATAGGGCGCCACGTTGCGCTCGCCGCTCGCCGAGATCGTGGAAATCCAGCCGATCGGGCGCGGAACGACCAAGGCGGTCAGCAGCTGATAAAAGCCGGGCGATTGCCAGTCTTCCGGGCCGACCTCGATAGCGCGTTCGAGAGCGGCGGGTGGGGCATCGGGTGAGCTGGGCATGAAGGTCGATCTTCTCCACGATTGAGCAGCGACCGCCCACGATAGCAGCCTTTCGCATAGACAAAGCGGATATTGCGGTATCCGCGGCAACCGATCCATGATCGAAGAAGACCATTCGTGAGGCGGCGATGACGGCAGCGCGGCAATTGCATCTGGGCGCGTTTATGCGCCCGGTCGGCATCCACACCGCCTGGTGGCGCTATCCCGGCGCCTATCCGGACGCCAATTTCAACCTCAAACACCTGATCCGCTTTGCGCAGACGCTGGAGCGCGGCCGGTTCGACGCGTGGTTCATGGCCGACCATCTGGCGGTGCTGAACATGCCGATGGCGGCGTTGAAGCGCAGCGCCACGGTCACCTCGTTCGACCCGCTGACCCTGCTGCCGGCCCTGGCGATGGTGACCGAGCATCTCGGGCTGATCGCCACCGCCTCGACCACCTTCGAGCCGCCCTACCTGATCGCCCGGCGGTTCGCCTCGCTCGACCACATCAGCGGCGGCCGCGCCGGCTGGAACCTGGTCACCACCTCGAACCCCGATTCGGCGCTCAATTTCGGCCTGACCGAGCATATGGAGCATGGCGAGCGCTATCGCCGCGCCCGCGAATTCTTCGATGTCGTGACCGGGCTGTGGGACAGCTGGGCCGACGACGCCTTTATCCGCGATGTCGAGAGCGGCGTCTATTTCGACCCCGAGCGGCTGCACGTGCTCGACCACCAGGGCGAGTTCCTGTCGGTGCGCGGGCCGCTCAACATCGCCCGCCCGATCCAGGGCTGGCCGGTCATCGTCCAGGCCGGCGCCTCGGATGCCGGCCGCCAGCTCGCCGCCGAAACCGCCGAGGTGATCTTTGCCAGCGGCGGCAATCTCGCCGACGCGCAGGCGTTTTACGCCGATGTCAAGGGCCGCATGGCGCAGCTCGGCCGCGACCCCGAGCACATGAAGATCATGCCCGGCGCGCTCGTCGTCGTCGGCGACACCGCCGCGGAGGCGCGCGAGAAGCGGGCCTTGCTCGACAGCCTGGTGCACCCCGACAGCGGCCTCGCCTCGCTGTCGATCGCGCTCGGCCACGACGCCTCGGGCTTCGACCTCGACGGCCCGTTGCCCGAGATCCCCGAAAGCAACGCCAGCAAGAGCGGCCGGCAGCGGGTCATCGACCGCGCCCGGCGCGACAATCTGACGGTGCGCGATCTGGCCCGCATCGCCGGCAGCTATGGCGGGCTCGCGCTGGTCGGCACGCCGGCGATGATCGCCGACCAGATGGAGGAATGGCTCTACGGCAACGCCTGCGACGGGTTCAACATCATGTTCCCCTAGGTGCCCGGCGGGCTCGACGATTTCGTCGACCGGGTGGTGCCCGAACTGCAGCGCCGCGGCCTCTTCCGCCGCGAATACGAAGGCAAGACCTTGCGCGAAAATCTCGGCCTGCCGCGCCCGGAGAACCGCTTTTTCGACAAACGCGGGTTCTGAGCGCCAGCTGCGACGGCCGCCGGCTCTGTTTTTTACGGCGGGTCGCGCGATGCGTCGCCGGCCGCGAGAATACCTGCCGCCGGCAATCTCCGCCGGCGGCAGGGCTGGTCCGGCGCGGAGCGCTGTTACAGCGGCCGGACAGCTCAAAACAAAATCTCGCTAATGTGAACCGCATTACGCTGTTTCAATAATCCGTCGATCATATTGCCGAGCGTGCTGAATATCGCGGTATCCTCGACTATATGTTGGACACCTGTTCCGCGGGAACAAAATCCTCTGATTATTATAAGCTCAGCCATATCGAAAGCTGTCTGACCGGCTAAATCGACGGTTGCGCCAAAGTTGGGGCGCCGTGCGCCCGGGC
>CAVPBN010000046.1:0-321643 GCA_963701815.1 uncultured Alphaproteobacteria bacterium | reverse complement strand
ACGCTTCTACTGCTGGATGAGGATGTCGACGGAGGGCAATGCCTGGTCGATGTCCTGCAAGGCAGGCCAGAGCCGTTCCATCAGTGACACGCAGCCTTCCGCCGCTGTGGCTGCCGGTGTGATTCTCCCCAGAAGCGCCGTTTGAATATTCCCCAGATGTGATCCCCGCCTTCCCGGGGCGCGCCCCGGGAAGGCGGGCGGCGCGCCGTTTGATGATCCCTTCCGAGGGCGGGAGGGGGAGGCGGTGATCCAGCTTGGGGAGCTTGTCATGATCTTGGATCTTCACCGGCAAGGGCTGAGCGTCTCGGCGATCGCGCGACGGGTCGGGATCGATCGCAAGACGGTACGCAAATACATCGAGCGCGGCCTGGAACCGCCGAGTTATGGGCCGCGCAAACGGCGAGCGCGGCGGCTTGAGCCGTTCGAGGCGTATCTGCGGCAGCGGGTGGTCGCCTATCCGGGCCTGACCGGAAGCCGATTGCTACGCGAGATCCGCGAGCACGGCTATGACGGCGGCTACACCGCGGTGACCGATTTCCTGCGCGCGGTGCGGCCGCCACCGACACCCGCGTTCGAGGTGCGCTTCGAGACCCCGCCGGGCGACCAGGCGCAGGTCGACTTTGCCCAGTTTCAGGTGGTCTTCACCGACGAGCCCAGCGTGGCGCGGATCGTCTGGCTGTTCTCGCTGGTGCTCGGTTACAGCCGGCTGATCTGGGCGCGTTTTGTCGTACACCAGGACCTGCAGACCGTGCTGCGCTGTCACATGGCAGCCTTCGCGGCCTTGGGCGGAGTGCCTTGCCAGATCCTTTACGACCGGATGAAGACCGCGGTGATCGGCGAGGACGACCAGGCCCACATCATCTACAACCGCGCGCTGATCGACTTTGCTGTAATAGCTTGAACTTAATCTGACATTCGTTGTTGGTTTCCGATGCGGAGCCGGAGGGCGGGGCGCGGTTCTCACCGAGCGCTGGGACCGCGGCCCGCCCTCCGGCGGGACGGAGATCACGATATGACCCAGGAACAGAAGATCATCCGAGTGAAGGCTGGGCTGCTGGAATTGGCCAAGCAGCTCGGCAACGTCAGCCAAGCCTGCAAGATGATGGGCTACAGCCGCGACAGCTTCTACCGGTTCAAGGAGCTGTACGACAAAGGCGGCGAGCTGGCGTTGCAGGAGATCAGCCGCCGCAAGCCGATCCTGAAGAACCGCACGCCGATCGAGATCGAAGAGGCGGCGGTTGCGTTGGCGATCGAGCAGCCGGCCTGGGGCCAGGTGCGGGTCTCGGAGGCGCTCAAGCGGCGCGGGCTGTCGATTTCACCCGCCGGCGTGCGCTGCGTCTGGCAGCGCCACGACCTGGCCTCGATGAAGCAACGCCTCAAGGCGCTCGAGGCCAAGGTGGCGCAGGACGGCATTCTCTTGACCGAAGCCCAGATCGCCGCGCTTGAGAAGGCCAAGGCCGACAAGGAGGCGCATGGCGAGTTCGAGAGCGAGTGTCCCGGCTATTGCGGGGCCCAGGACACCTTCTATGTCGGCACGCTGAAGGGGGTCGGGCGGGTCTACCAGCAGACCTTCATCGACACCTACGCCAAGGTCGCCTTTGCCAAGCTCTATGACCGCAAGACCCCGATCACCGCGGCCGAGATCCTCAACGACCGGGTGGTGCCGTTCTACGACGAGCACGGCATCCGCCTGTCGCGCATGCTGACCGATCGCGGCACCGAGTTCTGCGGCAGCGAAAGCCACGAATACGAGCTCTACCTGGCGGTCGAGGACATCGACCACAGCCGCACCAAGACCAAGAGCCCGCAGACCAACGGTATCTGCGAGCGCTTTCACCGCACCGTCCTCGACGAGTTCTACCGGGTGGCGTTCCGCAAAAAGATCTATCGCACGATCGGCGAGCTGCAGACCGATCTCGACACCTGGATCGCCGAGTACAACGAGCGCCGGCCGCATCAGGGTCGCTGGTGCTTCGGCAAGACCCCGATGCAGACCTTCCTTGACGCACTGCCCTTGGCGAAGGAGAAACTCATGGCGGCATAACATCGGGCGACAGCAAAAAAGGCTCAGACACCCAACACCGTCTGTCAGATCAAATCTCAACTAATACAACTTTGCCGGGCATTACCGCTTTCACCCAAAGGCCTGCCGCCCCTACCGGGCCAAGACCAAGGGTAAGGTCGAGCGGCCGTTCCGCTACATCCGCGAGGACTTCTTTCTCGCCCGCTCTTTCCGCAATCTTGACGACCTGAACGCGCAGCTCGCCCATTGGCTCGGCACGGTGGCCAACCCACGGGTGCATGCGACGACGCAGCGCGTCGTCAACGAAGCCTTTGCCGAAGAGAAGCTCGTGTTCCAGGCCTTGCCGCTGGTGCCGTTCCGCACCGTGCTCAAGCTCGAGCGGCGGGTCTCGCATGAGGGCATGGTCAGCGTCGGCGGCAATCTCTACAGCGTGCCCGACGCCACCCGTAAACGCGTCGTCGAGGTGCACAGCCTGGCCGACGAGATCCGCATCTTTGAGGCGGATCGGCTGATCGCCGTCCATCCCGTGCTCGAAGGGCGCCATCAACGGCGCCTGGCTCCCGGCCACCGCAAGATGCCGATGCCGGCGGCAACAGCGATCGGCGCCGGAGCAGCCCCGATCGGCCGGGCCGGCGATGTCGTGCCGCGCCGGTCGCTCGACTTCTACGAGGCGGTCGCCCGCCGGCTCGCCGCCGAAGGTGGTCGGCCATGATCACGGCGGGCGAAGGCTTGCCCGTCCTGGAACGCATCCGGCGCACCCTGGTCGCCCTCAGAATGCCGCGCGCCCTGGAAATGCTCGACCATGCGGTGCGCCAGCTCGAACGCGGCGAAGCCAGCGCGCTCGAGCTGATCGACATGCTCCTGGCCGAGGAGCTGATGGTGCGTGAGACCAGCCGCATCAAGACCGCGCTGCGCATGGGGCGCCTGGCAACGATCAAGACACTCGCCGGCTTCGACTTCTCCTTTCAGCCCTCGCTCGACCGCGAGCGTGTCTTCGCTCTCGCCGAACTCCAGTTCGTCGACCGCCGTGAGGTCGTCCACTTCCTCGGCCCACCCGGCACCGGCAAATCGCATCTTGCCGTGGCGCTTGGCGTCGAAGCCGTCAAAGCGGGCCGCAGCGTCTACTTCACTACCCTCGCCGACATCGTCGGCGTCCTCGCCAAGGCCGAGCGCGAGGGCCAATTGCGCGAACGCATCCGCTGGTTCTGCCGGTCGGCGCTCCTTATCGTCGACGAGATCGGCTATCTGCCGGTGGTCCAGGGCGGCGGCAATCTGTTCTTTCAGCTCGTCAACGCCCGCTACGAAAAGGGCGCGATGATCCTGACCTCAAACCGCGGCTTTGCCGAGTGGGGCGAGGTCTTCGGCGATCCCGTCGTCGCCACCGCGCTGCTCGACCGCCTGCTCCACCACGCCGTCGTCATCCAAATCGAGGGGTCCAGCTACCGGCTGCGCCAGCACGCCGACCTGATGCCCGAGCACCTTCGCTTCAAGGCGCTCATCAATCCGCCATTCCCGGCAGCCGTTCCACGCCGCCGCGGACGTCCGCCAAAATTGCAACCACTCGATCAGCCGGCCGGCTGACCCAAAAACTGGGGAATTTTACTTCGGCACAAATGGGGAAAGTTCACTCGGCATTGACACGCCGCCAGCACAGGGGCCGAACTCGGCGATCGAGTTGATCTCGCGGACTGCCTCGTTCAGCCGCTTGCCGGCCAGCGCCGAACCGCGCCAGCCGTAGCCGCGGGCACGAAACCTCGCCTTGAAGGCCCAACGATTACCACTGGTCAACTGCCGGGTCCCTCAATCTGCGGCGCCGCGATCGAGACCTGTAGCTTGAGCCACTCTGCCAGCTTCGACCATCGCCGCCTGGCTCGGCTGCCCTTGACGGCGATCGCCAGCGCCTTGCGCTGGCCGACGAGGACGACGAGGCTCTTGCCGCGCGTTACCCCGGTATAGACCAGGTTCCGTTGCAGCATCGGATAGTGCTGGGTGGTCAGCGGGATCACCACTGCCGGATATTCCGAGCCCTGGCTCTTGTGGATGGTCGTCGCATAGGCAAGCACCAGCTCGTCGAGTTCGCCAAAGCCGTAGGTCACCTCTCGGCCGTCAAAATCGGCCGCGAGTTCGCCTTCCTCGGCATCGTCAACCTGGGCCTTCACACCCACGAGAAGGCGTTGCCGGATGAGACCAGGAGCGTCGACCGTCTCGGTATGACGTACATCCACATCCCGGTCGATTTTCAGAATCCAACCGAGCAGGATTTTGAGCAGTTCTGCATGGTCATGGAGCGGTTAAAGGTTATCCCTGTACACGTCCACTGCATCGCCAACTACCGGGTCTCGGCGTTCTTCTACCGATATCGTCGGGATGTGCTCGGCATGGATGAGACGAAGGCGCGCGCCGAGATGGAAGATGTCTGGCACCCGGAGGGCGTTTGGGCCACCTTTGTCGGCGAGCAGAGAGATTGAATTAGGGAGGAGTTCGGTGGCGCTCTACGAATTGGGAACCTACACGCTCCGCGTCGGCGCGATGGCCGAGGCCGTGAGCTCTACTAGGAACTCGGCTTCCCGGCGCTCCGGAGGGAGGATGGAAGGCGGTCCGGAGGGATTGTCGGGGCATACAAAACCGATTGCCATCCGAGTTTCCCTGATCAGGCGGAGATTTTCCCTGGTGGGTCGAATTGATTCCCTGTTAATCCCAAAGCATTCCCTGTTCCATCGTGCAGGGAATTGGCTTCTCAATCGATTGAAATCGGCCATCTTTTAGCGGTCTAGTTGGCTCCTACGGGCGCCAGCCGCGCAAAATTCCCTGTATTTTCCCTGCTAACAGGGAAATGGTGGCACCAGAGACGGGTTCGCTCCTGACTGGCTGCTCAGCCAGTCTGCCGTACGTCGGGATTGTGCGATGCCGAGCGCGGTTCCTCTTGATCGGTCGAATTTGAGGTGGAGGAACGGCGGAACGCCCCCTCGTACGCCGGCCACCGGCCGGCTATGGTGTCGGCCAACCTCGGCGTGCCGATCCACACGCCGGAAACACTCGTAAAGGGACCGACTGCGATGCCGAACCCGATGGCGCTGCGCTTCCCAGGTTCCGGATCCACCCCATCGGCATGAATGCGTCCCGTTCCGGCCCGCCGGCGTCTCTATACGTCGCCGGGCCGTTCAGCATGGGCTATGTCGATTTCTATACCTTCCTGATCCCGCTTTACGGCCTGTCGCTCGGTCTCGATGCCTCCGAGATCGGCATCCTGGTGGGCGCGCGCTCGATCGTCGCGATGTTTCTGTCGATCCATATCGGCGTTTTGATGGACCGCTTCGGTACGCGCAAAGTCACCTTGTTTTTTGTTTGCATATCGATGGCGTTGGCGCCGCTGTTTCCTCTGGCGACGGGATTTTGGTCGTTGCTGGTGCTCCAGCTGGCCAATGGCGCCGCCGTCTCGTTCGCCTGGTCGGGCGTGCAGACCCTGATCGCCCAGCTCGCCGAGGGGGACGCCCGACATCTCGGCAAATTCACCTTCTTCGCCCGGCTCGGGTCGACAACGGCGCCGATCCTCGGCGGCGCAGTCTGGGATTTCGGCGGCGCCTGGCCGGCCTATCTTCTCGGCGCCGCCTGGGGCGCGGTGCTGACGATAGCCCTGCTGTCGGCGCCCGAGGCCGAGTTTTTCGCGCCGCCCCGACAGGATGGAACAGGCCGAGCCCGATTCCGCGCCCGCGACGTCTGGCCCCGAGCTGCGGACTACATGAACTCGATGATGCTGATCGCCATCCCAGCCATCGCGCTGTCCATGGCGATCATGTCGATGCGAAACTCGACCTACAGCATCCAGACCTCGGTCTATGTCGTTTATCTCGACCGGATAGGATTCGTCGGCACGACGATCGGCGTCTTGTTCGCCGCCGCCGAGATCGCGAGCGGGTTCGGCGCACTCTTTGCCGGGCGCGCGATGCGCCTCGGCGATGCGCAGCGTACCATGCTGAGCGGCACCGCGCTGTCCATCCTGTTGATTGCAATGACCCCGCTTCTTGGCGGTATCCTTGCCTTACTGCTGCTGTTCCAGATCGTGCGCGGCTGGATGGAAGGGGTAATCCAGCCGGTCGTCTTGTCGGTGCAGGCAAGGGCCGTCGGGCGTCATCAGCAGGGCGCGGTCGTCGGCCTGCGTCAAACGGGTCAGCGGCTCACCTCGATTCTGATCCCGCCCTTGATGGGAGCAATCGCCGACCGCTGGAGCGTGAGCGAAAGCTTTTTCGTTCTCGGCGCCTTCATGCTGCTGTTGTGTGTGCCGCTCGCCCTGATCATCCGCCGCGGCGCGCGGCCCGTGCGCGCGGGTGAGGAACGCGCCGGCATCGAATGATCGCCCCCTACTCCCGCGCGGGCACTTCTGCGGGGAGGAGGTCGAGCGCACGAAATCGACTTGCCTACGGCCCCGGCAGGCGTCAGCCGACGGCAGCGCGAAAGATGCGCATATAGTTGCCTCCCGCGATCTTTCCCGCTTCGTCCGGCGTAAAGCCGCCGCGCAACATCGCGGCGACGAGGTGCACCCATTGCGTGTAGTCCGGCACGCTTCCCGGCGAGACATGCTGGTCGGTGCCGATGCTGACGTGATCGACCCCGACGATCTCGGCCATTTCCTTAAGGCCGTCGACATAGCTGTCGAGGCTCGGAAAGAAGTGCCATATCCCGACAGCGCCGCCGGTTTCGGCGATCGCCCGCGCATGGTCGGGGCTGATCTGTCTTCCGCCCAGCGGGGTCGGCCCCATGGCGCGCGATCCAGAGACAGCCGTATGCGACAGCAGCACGGGTTTTGTCGCGAGCTTGACCGCCTGCTTTGCCGTGTCCTCGGTCGCATGGGCCAGGTCGCAGACAAATCCGAGTCGATGGCAGGCCCGGATCACCTCGGCGCCGAATGGCGTGAGCCCGCGATGGGTAACGGCGCCGGTCTGAAAGTCGCCGATGTCGTTGGGCGTATAATGCACGAGCTGCAGGTGCCGGATGCCGCGCTGGTGCGCTTCCTCGAGCCGTTCGAGCTTCCCATCGAGGAAGTCGAGCCCTTCCACGTCGGCCACGACCGCGGGTTGCCCCGCTTTATGCGCGGCCTCGAGATCGGCGGTGCAATGCGCTCGGCGCACCCCGTGGTTGGCGACCAGCTCGTCCATCCAGGCAAGGCGATCGAGGTGGTGCCGATAGAGCTCGCCCGGCTGCGGCGTGCGCACCATGGCGAGGGCGCCTTGGGCATTCCGCCCAAGGATCGGGCCGTCCGGCACGTCCGCGAGACACGCCACCGCGAGCGACCCCGTCCGCATGTGGTTCGCCAGGTCGTCGCTCGGCGGCGCCTGTGAAGTAATCCCGGTTATCCCGCCATGGGTATGGACGTCGACGGAGATCGAACTCCGCAGGACATCGAGCGCGGCGGAGGCCGTCTCCGCCGACCGGGCGGCGGCGGTCGAGCCGAGCGGACCAGCGCCGCCGCCGAGCATCGCGCCGACGGAGGTCGGCGCCATGCTCCACATCGAATGTCCGTTCGGGAAGGCGTCGCCGTGGCCGCAGCAATCCATACCGTCCTGCCGTGAATGACGCGTCGACATCGACGTAACGATCCAGCGAGCTATACATATTCCGCGCGCGATCCGACCACGGAAAACTACCGCGAGCCTTTATTCGGGATCGAGCGCCGCCAGCGCTCGGCCGAGGGTGTCGACGATCCGGTCGCACTCGGCCGGGTAATTACCAAAGGCGGGCACAGGGTAATGGTGTTGCCGTAGCGCCGGCCGCCGCCGGCGCGGCCGACGATCAGGCCGCGGTCCCGGCAGAACTCGACGATGCCGGTGATCTGTGCCGAGTCTACCGGCTCTTTGGTGGCGCGGTCCTTGACCAGTTCCACGCCGATCAGCAGCCCCTTGCCGCGCACATCGCCGACCGATTTGTGGCTCGTCAAGCCGCGCAACCCGTCGAGCAGGTAAGCTCCCGTCGCTGCCGCGCGGTCGACGAGCTGTTCGGCCTCCATGATCTCGATGTTGCGCACGGCGACCGCGGCGGCGACCGGGTGCCCGCCATAGGTGTTGACCTGGGCCACCTGCCGGTTCTCCGCCGGATCGCCGTAGAAGCTGTCGAACACGCTGTTCTTCACCACCGTCGCGGCGATCGGCAGGTAGGCGCTGGAGATGCCCTTGGCGAGGGCGATGATGTCGGGCGACACCCCGTAATGCTGATGCGCAAACATCTTTCCGGTGCGGCCGAACCCGTTGATGACCTCGTCGACGTGCAGAAGGATGCCGTATTTGCGGCACAGGCTTTCGACCTCGGGCAGGTATTCGTCGGGCGGCACCGCGACGCCGACGCCGCTCATGATCGGCTCGACGATAACTTCGGCCACCGTCTCGGGCCCCTCGCCGAGGATCGCGTGTTCCATGTTCTTGACGCAGGCGAGCCCGCAGCTCGGATAGCTCAAGCCGAACGGGCAGCGATAGCAATAGGGCGGCGCGACATGCACGAAGTCGCCCGAAAACGGTTCGAACTTCGCCTTGCGCTCGCCCATGCCGCCGGCATCCAAGGTGCCGAGCGTGGTGCCGTGATAGGAGAAATAGCGGCTGACGGTCTTGAAGCGATATTCCCCCGGGTATTCGTGCTTCATGTATTGCCGGGCGATCTTGAACCCGGCTTCGTTGGCCTCGGAACCCGAATTGACGAAGTAGGTGTGATAGCCGCCGCCCATCAGCCCGTTGATCTTCTCGGCCAACGCCGCGGCAGGCGCGTTCATCGCCGTATGCGGGAAGTATGACAGTCGCCGCATCTGCTCGGCGGCGACCTCGGCAAGTTCGGTGCGCCCGTAACCGATGTTGACGCACCAGAGCCCAGCCATGGCATCGAGATATTCGGTACCGTCGGCGTCGACGATCGTCGAGCCCTCGCCGCCGGCGACGACCATCTGCTTGGCTTCCAGAACCTTGTGCTGAACGATCGGGTGCAAGACGTTGCCGAGATCCTGCTGCACGACGGCTTCGCGCACCGCGGGGTCGGGAGAATTGGCAAGCGACACGACAGGCCTCCTGGGGTGACCGGGCGGTGGTAGGGTGGATAGAGTGCCGCTTGTCGCCGCTCGTTGCCAGCACGACAATGCCGTCGGTGGTCGCCGCTCCGATCGGCATCGCGATTTTTGAGATCAGCCGCCCTGCGTGATCGCCTGCTGCACCCATGGGGCCGGTTTCTGGTATACAGTTTGGCGTGCGGCAGCGTGCCGCCGACGCGTTATCAACTTACGCCAGTTGGCTGAGGAAGACCGGTGAAGCCCGCGCCGTTCACCTATTACCGGCCCACGACGCTGGGCGACGCCGTCGGACTGCTCGGCGAACTGGCGCCGCAAGACGGTCGAATATTAGCGGGTGGCCAGAGCCTTGTCCCGACCATGGCCTTCCGGCTGGCGCGCCCGGCGCATCTGATCGACATCAACGCGATCGCCGCGCTCGACGAAATGGAGCTGCGGGGCGATACGCTGCGCATTGGCGCAAGGGTGCGCCATGCAGCCTTCCATCGTCCCGTCGACGACGGTCCCCTCGGGGCGATGTTGGCCTTGGTCGTACGCCATATCGCGCACTATCCGATCCGCATGCGCGGCACCTTTTGCGGCAGCCTCGCGCACGCCGATCCGGCGGCGGAATGGTGCCTCGTCGCCGTGGCGCTCGATGCCGAGCTGGTAGCGGTCGGTGCCGGAGGCGAGCGGGTCCTCGCCGCATGCGATTTCTTTCGGGGTGCGCTGGAGACCGCGCTCGCACCGGAAGAACTTCTTCGCGAAGCGCGGCTCCCGCTGCTTTCGGACGATACCCGCTTCGGTTTCGCCGAATTCAGCCGGCGCGCAGGCGATTATGCGCTGGTCATGGCGCTGGCGGTGCTGCGCCTGGAGAACGGGGTCATCGCGGCGCCGCGCATCGGGCTCGGCGGCGTCGAGGGCGCGCCCCGCCGCATCGGCGCGGCCGAGGCGGTCCTCCGCGGAGAACCGCCGGGTTTGACGGTATTCAATGCCGCCGCCGCGGCCGCCGCTGCGGCGGTCGATCCGCTCGAAGACCCGCAGACGGACGCGGAATATCGCCGCGAGCTGACCCATGCGATGGTCTATCGCGCTTTGACCCGCGCCTGCCCGCCGCCGGGAGTGCCGGCATGAGCGGCCTCGCTGACGTCACTTTAAACATCAACGGCCGGGACTACCCGTTGCGGCTCGAACCGCGCCGCACCTTGCTCGACGCAATCCGCGACGAATGCGGCCTGACCGGCACGCATGCGGGGTGCGAGCACGGGGTGTGCGGCGCCTGCACGGTGCTGGTGGACGGCGAGCCGATCCGTGCCTGCCTGATGTTTGCGGTGCAGGCGCAAGGCGTCGCGATCCGCACTATCGAGGGACTGGCTGCGAGCGATGCGCTGCACCCCCTTCAGCGCGCCTTCATCGCGCATCACGGCGTGCAATGCGGCTTCTGCACCCCGGGGTTCCTGATGCTCGCGACCGGGATTTTCGAGCGCGAGCCCGATATCTCGGACGCGGACCTGCTGGAGGCGCTGTCGTCCAATCTTTGCCGCTGCACCGGCTACTTGAACATCGTCTCGGCGGTTCGGGCGGCATTCGCCGAATTGCGCGGGGAGGCGGAATGAGCGCCATGCCAAAAGCGCCCGCACTCGGGGTTCTCGGCCGCTCGGTATCGCGGCTGGAGGACCGGCCGCTGGTCACCGGCCGCGGACGTTTCATCGGCGACATCTCGTTTCCGCATCAGCTTCATATGCGGGTGGTGCGCTCGCCCTACGCGCATGCCGTGCTGCAAGCGGTGAACATTTCGGCGGCGCTGTCGGTGCCGGGGGTCGCGGCGGTGTGGACCGCGGCCGACATCGCCGACCTGCCGCCGATCGATTTTCGCGATCCCGCGAACGAGGCGTTACGCCCGTACCGGCAGCCGCTGCTCGCACAAGACCGGCTGCGCTATGTTGGAGAGCCGGTGGCGGCGGTGTTTGCGACCGATGCTTACCTGGCCGAAGACGCGGCCGATCTGGTCGGGATCGAGGCCGAAGAATTGGCGCCGATCCTGGATGCCGCGGCGCCGCCCGGGAATTTCGCTGCCGGGCTGTCGACCGAGGCGTTGATATTGAGGGAAAGCTACGGCGCCGTCGATGCGGCGTTCGCGTCGGCCCACGCCATCGTTGCCCTCGACCTCGACATCGGCCGCCACAGCGGGGTGCCGTTGGAGGCCCGCGGGGCATTGGCGCATTACGATGCGTCGCGCGACGTGCTGGAGCTCTATGGCGCGGCCAAGGTGCCGCATCGCAACCGCGACAGCCTCGCCCGCATGTTCGGCCGCAGCACCGCCGCGGTGGTGCTCAGGGAGGGCAATACCGGCGGCGGATTCGGCATTCGCGGCGAGCTTTACCCGGAGGATTTCCTCGTCTGCCTCGCGGCGCTGCGGCTCGAGCGACCGGTCAAATGGATCGAAGACCGGCGCGAGAACCTGATGGCGGCGAACCATTCGCGCCAGCAGCGCCATCATGCCCGCGTCGCGGTGGATGCCGAGGGGCGCGTGCTGGCGTTGGAGGATGAGTTCCATCTCGATCAGGGCGCTTATGTCCGCACCCACGGCGCGCGTGTGCTGGAAATGACGATCAGCATGCTGCCGGGGCCTTACCACATTCCGGCCTACCGCAGCGTTGGTCATTTCCGCCTGACGAACAAGACCCCGGCGGCTACCTACCGCGCGCCCGGACGCTACGAGGGCAGCTTTGTCCGCGAGCGATTGATGGATGCGGTCGCCGACCGGCTCGGCCTCGACCGGGTCGAGGTGCGCCGCCGCAACCTGATCGCGAAGGCGGAAATGCCGTTCGCCCGGCCGCTTGCCGCCTTGGGTACCGATCTTGTCTATGATTCGGGCGATTATGCGCTTTTGCTGGACAAGACATTGGCGCGCATCGGGTGGACCGTGTTGCAGGCCGAGCTTAAACAGCGTCGAGGGGCTGGAGAGCTGGTCGGCGCCGGGATCGGCATGTTTGTCGACAAGGGCGGGCTCGGCCCCGCCGACGGCGCGCGCGTCGGCGTCGATCCCACCGGCGCGGTCGAGCTGGTCACCGGCGGCTCCAATGTTGGGCAGGGCTTCGCCACGGCGATGGCGCAGATCTGCGCCGATGCGCTGGGGGTCGATTACCGCCGCGTGCGGGTCGTGTATGGGCAGACCGACCGCATCGCCTACGGCATCGGAGCGCATGCCTCGCGCGCCTCGGTGATGACCGGCGGCGCGACCCATGCCGCGACGCTGAAACTGCGCGCCAAGGCTTTGGATATGGCCGCCGAACTGTTGCAGGCCGCGCCGAACCAACTCGACATCGTGGACGGCGTCGTCGTTCATCGCGACCGGCGCGGCGGACCTTCTATTTCGCTGGGTGAAATCGCCCGGCATCTGGCGCCGGATTCGCCGACGCTGGGCGAGCGCGAGCCGGGGCTCAGCGCCGAAGGCTGGTTCCGGACCTCGCACATGACCTATCCCTACGGCGTCCAGATCGCCGTGGTGCGGGTCGATGAAGATACCGGAGGGGTGTCGGTCGAGCGCTATCTCGTCGCCTACGATATCGGGCGGGCGATCAACCCAATGCTGGTCGAAGGACAACTGGTCGGCGGGGTGGCGCAAGGATTGGGCGGTGCGCTGTACGAAGAGTTCCGCTACGACGAGCGAGGAGAGCCGCTCAGCGTTACCTTTGCCGACTACCTGATGCCGACGCTGCGGGAGATCCCGCCGATCGAGGTGTTGCTGACAGAGGACGCGCCGAGCCCGCTGAACCCGCTCGGTATCAAGAGCGCCGGCGAAGGCGGCATTACGCCGGTCGGGGCGGTAATCGCGTCGGCGATCGACGACGCGATCGGCGTCCCGGGCGGGGTGACCCGGCTTCCGGCGACACCGAAACAGGTGAAGGCCCTGCTGCGCGCGGCACGGCGCAAATAGACTGCGGCATGACCGGCCCGCTACTGACATTGCTCAAGGCGCCGACGCTGGCTGCCTATACCGCCGCCGGCTATTGGGGCCACGAGACGCTGTACGCAATCACCGCTCGTCATGCGGCCGCAACGCCCGATCGCTTCGCGCTGCGCGATCGGCGCCGCCGGCTGACATACGCAGCGCTGATTGAAGCCGCCGACCGGCTGGCGGGCCATCTCGCGGCGCAAGGCCTGCGCGCGGGACAGCGTGTTGCCGTCTGGCTGCCGAGCCGGGTCGAAACCGCGGTCGCCCTGCTCGCCTGCTCGCGTAACGGCTATGTCTGCTGCCCCTCGCTGCACCGCAGCCACACCGCCCTTCAGGTGGCGGAACTCGTGGACCGCGTGCAGGCGGCTGCCCTCATCGCCGAGCCGCATTACGGGGCCGACCGGCACGACATCTTCGATATTCTCGCCGGTCGCGATTTCCTGCGCTCGATCTGTCGCGTCGGACAGGCGGAGACCCCGCCGTTCGCCGATCTGACGGTTGAGGGCATGCCGCCGCCGGCGAGCCGGGACCCGAACCAGATCATGTACATGCCGTTCACCTCCGGCACCACGGGAAAGCCGAAGGGCGTCCTGCACAGCGACAATACCCTGCTCGCATCGGCGCGAGCGATGGCGCGAGACTGGAGGCTGGAAGGGGCGGTGCTTTATACGCTGAGCCCGCTGTCGCACAATCTGGGTCTCGGCGCCCTGGTTACGGCGCTGGCCGGCGGCGGCGAACTCGTCGTCCATGACCATCCGCGCGGTGACGGCCTGGTCGATAGGCTGCGGGAAACCGGCGCGGTCTTTCTGTTCGGCGTGCCCACTCACGCGATCGACCTGCTTGCGGAGATGCGCGCGCGAGGGCTGCAGCGGTTGGAACCGGTGCGCGGGTTTCGCGTCTCCGGCGCAGCGGCGCCGGCGCACCTCGTCGCCGAACTGATGCGCCGCGGAGTGACCCCCCAGAGCGGCTACGGCATGACCGAGACCTGCTCGCACCAATATACCCGCCCCGACGACCCGCCGGAGCGCATCGTCGGGACCAGCGGGCGCGCCTGCGACGGCTACGAGGTGCGCATCTGGCGCCGGGACGACCCCGACATCGAGGCTGTGCCGGGCGAGATCGGTGAGATCGGCGGCCGTGGCGCCAGCCTGATGCTCGGCTATTTCGACGACCAGGCCGCGACCGAGGCGGCATTCAATGCGTCAGGCTGGTTTATGACCGGGGACCTCGGGCAGATCGACGAGGCCGGATATCTGCGCATCACCGGGCGCAAGAAGGACGTCATCATTCGCGGGGGCCGCAACATCTACCCTGCTCCGATCGAGGCGGTCGCGCTGGAGTATCGGTCGGTCGAACAGGCGGCGGCGTTTCCGGTCGCCGATCCGCGACTCGGCGAGCGGGTGTGTCTCGCCGTCGTGCCCAGCGGCGGCTCGACGCTCGATCCGCTCGCGCTTCTCGAATATCTGGCGGCCGGCGGCGTGCCGACATCCGACCTGCCCGAGTTCGTTCTCTGCCTGGCCGAAATGCCGCTGACCGCCAGCGGCAAGATCGTCAAGCGCGAGCTGATGCGCTGGGTGGAAGAGCGCCGGGCGATTCCGCTGCCCGTCCGTTTCGGACAACCGGTATCGGCCCAAGGCTAGGCAGGTGCGCGCGATCGTCGTCGACGAGTGGGGGCCGCCTGAAAGCCTGCGGGCGCGCGAGGCGCCGGCGCCGGCTCCCGGTCCCGGCGAAATACTGGTCGAGACCTGCGCCGCGCCGGTCAACTACGTCGACATGCTGGTCGTCGGCGGCGCCTACCAATTCCTGCCGCCGCGGCCGTTCATCCCCGGCAAGGGGCCGGCCGGGATCGTAGCGGCGCTGGGACCGGGGGTAACGGATTTTCGCATCGGTGATCGGGTCCTGACGATGGCCGAAACCGGCGGCTATGCCGAGGCTGTCGCCGTCGCCGCCGGACAATGCCGCCGGCTGCCGGACGGCATGCCGTTTGCCGAGGCGGCCTCGCTCGCCGTTGTCTACGACACGTCATGGGTGGCGTTGCGCAGTCGGGCACGGCTGATGCCCGGCGAGACCGTGCTCGTGCTCGGCGCCTCGGGCGGGATCGGCCACGCAGCGGTACAGCTTGCCCGGGCGATGGGCGCGCGCGTGCTCGCCGGCATTTCCCGGCCGGAACGGGAGGCGGCGGCGCGGGCCTCCGGCGCGGACGCCATCATCGACCTCTCGCGGCCGAATCTGCGCGACAGCCTGCGCGAGCAGGTCTACGCCGAGACCAACGGGCAGGGCGCCGACATCATCATCGACCCGGTCGGCGGCGAGGTGTTCGGGGCGGCAATCCGAGCGCTCGCATGGTGCGGCCGACTGGTGGTCATCGGTTTTGCCGCCGGCGGCATCCCGACGCTCAAGGTCAACTACCTGCTGCTGAAGAACATCGAAATCAGCGGGTTGCAGATCACCGATTACCGTTATCGCCGCCCGGCCGAACTGGCGTCCTGCTACGCGGAGCTGTTTGATCTCTATCGGCGCGGCATCGTCAAACCGGCGCCGGCGACCTTGTTCCCGTTGGATCAGGCGGGCGAAGCATTGGCGGCGGTGCGCGATCGCCGCATCGACGGGCGCGCCGTGCTGCGCTTGCGCGGCGCCTGAACCTGGGAGCCGCTCTCGACGTATCCGCGCGTTGAACTCCGTCTGACGCATCGATCGCGAGAGCGCCTTTCTGACGTCTTCCCGAACTCATGGTGCTCGTCCCGCCAGGCGCGCGCACTATAATCTGCGGCATCGCATCCGATCGGAGAGCCCCGATGGACGACATTCCGAGCTGGCATATCGTCGGCGACTGGTTCGACAACTGCAGTTGCGCGATTCCCTGCCCCTGCACCTTTGCCCAAGCGCCTGATCACGGCTTCTGCGAGTCCGTGCTGTTCTGGCACGTCCGCGAAGGCCATTACGGCGATGTCAATCTCGACAATCTCAGCTTTGTGCGGGTCGGCCGCTGGGAGGGCGATCTGTGGGCGAGACAGGCGACCGGGGTCGCCGGCCTCTATATCGATGATCATGCCGACGACCGGCAAATGGAGGCGTTGCCGGCAATCATCGGCGGCCGCGCCGGCGGCTTTCCCGGCTGGGTCAACGAATGCTTCGCGGGCGGCCGGCAGAGCCGCGGCATCGAGCGGGCCAAAGTCACCTATGAGATCGCCCCCGATCTCGGCCATTGGGGCGTCGAGATCGTCGGCCGGGTCAAGGCCTGGGCCAGGGCGATCGTCGGGCCGACCAGCCCGCCCGGGAAGTATCCGCAGCTGATGAACGCTCCAGGGAGCGAAACCGGCCCCGGGCCGCAGCTCGTCACCTGGGGCAAGTCGACAATCCTGTCGGTCGACGCGCACGGCTTCAAGTTCGAGTACACGCTGAATTCGGCCAAGCACATTCCGTTCGACTGGGTCGGACCCTGACCGATCGGTCGCCCCGGCCCGGAGCCGCACCGAGGCCGATGCGACCCATCGGCGACCCCGAGCATGAAGCGTCATGGCGCGGAAAGTCGGTCGATTGGGAGATAGGGCGATGATGTCGAGCGTGATCGGCGGAGCGATGCTGCCGCATGCCCCGCAATTCTTCACGATGCCGGAAACCGAGGACCGCAATACGGTCGAGCGCGTCAAGGCGGCGGCGGCAGAGATCGGCGCCCGATTGCGGGCGCTGCGCCCCGATCTGTGGATCATCTTCGCCAACGACCATGTGGAGCAGTTCTTCCACACCGCCGCACCGCCCTTTACGATCCATGTCGGCGACGAGGCCAAGGGCGAGTTCGCCGGTCGCAAATTTCATTGGCGCGTGCCGGGCGAGACCGGGTTCGAGATCGTGCGCCAGATGTACGCACAGGGTTTCGACCCGGCCTTCACCAGCGTCGCCAAGATCGATTACGCGCTCGGCATCCCGCTGACCCATCTCGATGTCGCCGATCCGGTCCTGCCGATCTATGTCAACGCCTATCTGCCGCCGCAACCGTCGATGGAGCGCTGCTACGCCTTTGGTCAGGCCCTGGCGCGCATCGTCGGCGCGATGGGGATGACTACAGTGGTGCTGGCAAGCGGCGGCATGTCTCATTACCCCGGGACGGAACGCTATGCCGCGCCCGACCTCGCCTGGGACAGCGAGGCGATCGCAAGGATCGCCGCCGGCAATCTCAAATCGTTGGTCGGTTACGACGCCGCCGAACTCGACGCCGCCGGCAATGTAGAGCTCCGCTGCTGGGCTTGCGCCGCGGGCGCGCTCGGTGAGCGCAAGCCCGACATCGTCTCGCTGGAGCCGAGCTGGCACCACAATTATGCATCGCTCGGCTGGTTCGGGCCCTCGGAAGCGCGGCCCGAACCGCACTACCCGTCGATCAAACCCGAACTCGTCGAATTGACTGTCGCCCTGCACGGCCTCGCCCATGACGAAGCAAGCCGCGCCGCCTTTCTTGCCGATGCCGCCGGCTACGCCGATCGCTTCCGCTTGACGGCCGAGCAGCGCAAGGCGTTGACGGCGCTCGATACCCGCGCCATCGTCGCGATGGGCGCCCATCCGCTGGTGCCGTTTCTCGCCACTATGCAAGTCGACCGGCAGCGCCGCGGCTGAGCGACCGGGCAGGAGCGACCCATGAAAATCGTCAAAGTGTCCGCAGTTCCGATGTCGGCCCCCGTTCCGCAGGAAAAGCGTCATCGCACCGACCTCGGCACCAAGGTCAAGAGCGATGCGACGCTGATCCGCGTCGAAACGGACGCCGGGCTCACCGGCATCGGTGCCGCTCTCGGCACGCCGCCGATCGTCGCAGCCATCGTCGAGCACGAGCTCGCGGCGGAATGCGTCGATGAGGACCCGATGTTCTCCGAGCGCATCTACGAAAAGATGTACAACGGCTCGCGCAGCAAGCCGGCGCTCGAGCGCGGCGTGGCACAGGCCGACGAGAGTCGGCGCCGGGGCGTGATCATGGAGGCGATCTCCGGCATCGACATCGCGGTATGGGACGTGAAGGCGCAAGCGCTCGGCATTCCGCTCTACCAGGCGCTGGGTGCTGCGCGCAGCTCGGTGCGGGGCTATGCGAGCGGCGGGTGGGCGCCGGGCGACGAGGCCGAAGCGGAACTCGCCGGATACGCTGCGAAGGGCTTCACCGCGGCCAAGATGCGGGTGGTGGGTCGTGACGGCTTCTCGATCTCCAACTGCGTGCGGCGGGTGAGGGCGGCCCGCCGCGGTCTTGGCCCCAACGTCGAACTGATGATCGACGCGCACGGCTCGCTCGAAGTTGCGACCGCCATCAGGCTCGCCAGGGAGCTTGAGCCCTACGACATCGCCTGGTTCGAGGAGCCGGTCTCGCCCGACGATCACGCCGGTCAGGCAGAGGTGCGCCGATCGACGACAATCCCGATCGCTTCGGGGGAGCGCGAGTTCACGCGGTTCGACTTCCAGGATCTGCTCGAGCGCCGCGCACTCGATATCGCGCAGCCGGACGTCGCCCGCGCAGGCGGTATGACCGAGATCCGGCGTATCGCGGCGCTGACCTCGGCGCACGGTGTGCGTCTGGCCCCACATGCCTGGGGCAGCGGCGTTCTGTTTGCCGCGAGCATCCACGTGGCGATGGCAAGCCCCAACTGCCACATTCTCGAGGTGAGCCAAGGCTGGATGCCGATGATGTGGGAGCTCTTCAACGAGCCGTTCGACATCGGTCCGGACGGCATGGTGCATGCGCCTGACCGGCCCGGACTCGGTTTCACCCTGCGCGCGGATGCGCTGGAGCGGTTCAGGTACGTCGACGGCCCCGAGTATAAGTTCTAGCTGCATGATGTTGACGGCCCAAGACGCTGCCGCAATGCCGTTCCGCCTCGAAGAGGCGACGATCGACGAATTGCACGCCGCGATCCGCGCCGGGCAAACGACCTGCGTCGAGGTGGTGCAGCGCTATCTCGCCCGAGTGCGCGCCTATAACGGGGTGGCAAGCCTGCTCGTCACCGAAGACGGGGCGGCGGTTCGGTGAAGCGGCAGGTGCGGTGCGGGCCGGTGCTGCGCTGGCCTTCCCGACCGAGACGGTGGCGGCATCGGCCTTGTTCCCCGATCTCGACCGGTACCGGGGACCGCCGCTCGAATTCGGCCGCATGGAGGCGACCGCTTCCGACCCGGCCGTGCAGCAGCAATACGGCATGATCGTCGGCAAGCCCGAGGCCGGTCAGCTCAATGCATTGTCGACCTTGAACATCCGCGGCGAGCGGTCGGTTACCTGCAAAGGCGAGTTCGACCGGCATCCGTCGCTGGGCCCGCTGCCGCCCGGAGCGCCGCCGGTCTGCGAGATGTTTCGCCACTATCCCGATGCGCTCGAACGCGCCGCCGAACTCGATGCGCAATACGGCAGCATGACCCGCCGCTCGACGAGATGCCGATGTACGGCGTCGTCTTCTCGTTCAAGGACCCGTTCGACACCAAGGACATGCGCACGACGGCGGGCGGCGACGCGGCCTATGACATCGATTTCCCGGCACGCGACCACATTCTCGTCGAGCAGCTGCGCAGCAAGGGTGCGATCATCTTCGCCAAGGCGGTATGCACCGAATACAACGGCCGCGCCGGCAATCCCGGCGGCCGCCACACGCCGGAAAAGGTGCTGCCTTCGACCCTCGGCTACCAGCGCAGCTCGTGGGGCGGCAACCCGGCCAATGTTTACGACACGACCCGCGCCGCCTCTTTGGGCTCCTCATCCGGCTCGGCTGTCTCGGTCAGCGCCAATCTGGTGATGGCAAGTCTCGGCGAGGAGACCCGCGCCTCGACCCGTGGCCCCGCCAACCACAACGCCTGTGCGCTGATCCTGCCGCACAAGTCGATGATCGGCTTTGTCGGCGGCGCCATCGGCGCCGACATCTACTGCGACCGCAGCGGTATCCTGTGTCGCACGCTCGCCGATTGCGCGAAAGTGCTGGACGCCCTGAGAAACCCGGACGGCGGCACCTACGATCCGCGCGACCCCTTTACCACGGTGCCGCGCTCCTCGGTACTGCCCTGCTATTCCGCCCATGTCACGGCGTCGGGCGCCGCCGGGGCGCTGGGCGGCATGCGCATCGGCATCATCCGCGAGTCGATGCTGATGCTGCCGGGCGAAAAGGCGACCGTGCCGATCTGCACCGCCGCGGCGATCGGAAATCAAATCGGTGCTGGGCGGCAGGCTCGGTGCGACATTGGTCGAAAGCAGCCATCCGCTCTGGCAGCGCGACCCGGATCTCGAGCAGATGGACCCGGATTTCGGCGCCGGGCTGGCGCGGCTCGTGCCGTTGTTGATGCCCGACATCCTGTTCCGCCTCGGTCCCGACGGCATGCCGTTGTTCAAGGAATTCGCGGCGGCGATCCGGTCCGTCGAGTTCGCCCCGGGCAAGGTGTTCGGGACCGGCGAGATGGCGCCGATCGATTATATGGTCGCATTGGCCGAGGGGCAGATCGCGCCGCCCGCCAACCTCGATATCGCCACGGTCCAGCAGCAGGAGCTGGCCAACACCTTTCGCTTCCAGGTAGCCCAATATCTCGGGCGGCGCGCCGGCGACTGGGCGGCGCGCGGCTTCACCGAGACGCTGAGTGACTTTGCCGCGCTGAATCGACGGTCGAAATTCTGGGGCGACGATGGCCGCGCCGCGTTCCGCAACTGGGAGGAGGTCGCCGACCCGCGCAATCGGCTCGGCGGCCGCCAGGGGATCGACGAGCGCATCATGCTGCGCGAGCTGTTGCGCCGGCTCGACATGCTGGTGCTGCTGGAAAACCGGCTCGACGCCCTGGTGCGGCTGCACACGCCGCTGGCGCCGGCGAAGATCGGCGGCGCCCACGACGCGCTCGCCGGCGCCGCCAATCTGCGGGCGGAATCGATGTACGGCCCCAATGCCGGCCTGACCGAGGTGCTGGTCCCGGCCGGCTACGTGCATCAGGCCTGGGACCCCGTGTTCCGGCTGAGCGCCGACGGCAGGCGCTACCTGCCGGCCCCGGCGGCGGGGCCGACAACATTGCCCGCGCCCGGCCTGCCGTTCTCGCTGGTGTTTCGCGCCGAACCGGGCCGTGAAGACATCGTCCTCAAGATCGCCTCGGCCTACGAGGCCGCCTCCAAGCGCCGCATCCCGCCGCCCGCGTTTGGCCCTTTGCCGGAATGACCGGACGACCATCGCCACGGCCGGAGCCGCTCCCGGTCGCAGATCGCGGCTGGTCGGTGGTATGGGCCGAATGGGGCGGATTCCGGCCCTGAGCCGTAATGCCGCCATCGGTGAGATCGCGCCGGCGCCCGCGGTTCGGGGTGCGAGACGGCACCGCGAGATGCGACCCGAAGAAATCCCTAAACCGATGGCCAGAACGGCTTGGCGAGCGCGAGGTCGGTCGGGAAGACCGTGACCGGCACGCCCTTCTGCCATTGCGCGAAGATCATCGGCACGTCGACGCGGCGGCCCTTTTCGTCGAACTTGATCGGTCCGGGAAAGCAGGCGGCGGCCGGCCCGGTGGTCAGGTTCATCGCGCGGATCGCCTCGGCGACCTTGAGCCGGTCGGCTGCGCCGGCGGCTTCCAGCGCCGCCTTCAGGATCGCGATATCGCCGTACCCGCACAGCCCGTCCTGGGTCAGGAACGGCTCGCCGGTCTTCTTCTTGAAGCGCTCGATAAACTCCTCCTGGCCCTTCATCGGCCAATTGGCGACGCTGAACAGCAGCCCTTCGAGCAGTTCGGGGCCGATCGTCTTCAGCAGTTCGGGCGAGCCGAACGGCGCGCCGTTGCCGACCAGCGGGATCTTGCCGTGCGACGAGCTTGAACTCGTCGAGCTTTTCGAGCACCAGCTTGCAGTCGGGCATCGCCGAGGTCAGCAGCAGCAGGAAATCGGGCTTGGCCGAGCGCACCTTCTCGATCGAGCGGCGTCGCATCCGACAGCGGCGGGGTGAACACCTGGTCGACCACCAGCTTGAGCCCGGCCTTCTCGAGCCCGCCGGCGCGCAGCGGCTTGGTGAAGCTGACCGGCGAGGCGGTGTTGTCCATGATGATGCCGACCGTCTTCGGGCGCTTGCCGGTGGCGGTCTTGCGCCAGCTTGAGCGCGGTCGGCACGGTCTCCGCCGCCTGGCGAGTCGGCGGTCGGCGAGGTCTGGAAGACGAACTTGAACCCGCGATTGGTGATCGCGTCGGAATAGCTGAGCGTCAGCCACGGCAGCGACGCGCGCTCGGTCACCTCGGTCACCGCCAGAGTGAACGAGCTGAGCCACGCGCCGGTCCCGCCGACCAGGTCGGGGTTGTCCGACAACAGGCGCTGCGCCGCGTTCTTGGCCTTTTCGGTGCTGTCGCCGGCATCGGCGTAGACGATCTCGAGCTTGGCGCCGCCGAGCGCTCTTGATGCCGCCGCTGCCGTTGATGTCCTCGACCGCCATGTCGGCGCCCATGCGCAGCAGCTGGCCCTGCCGCGCCCATGGGCCCGACAGCGGCGCGATCAGCGCGATCTTGACCGATTTCGCCTGGGCCCGCGCCGGGGCGATCGCAACGGAGGGCAGCGCCAACGCGCCGAAGGACAGCGTCAGGCCCTTGGCCACGGCGCGCCTCGTGAATTTCTTGTCGTTCATACGTGCTCTCCTCGAAACCGTTCGATTCGTTCCGACCGGTAGGATCCCTAATTTGCCGCGCCGGCGACGCGCTCGACCCATTTCTTGCCGAGATAGGCTTCGATCACGCTCGGGTCGCGGACGATGTCTCCGGCTTGCCCGCGGCGATCAGCCGGCCGTGGTCGAGCACGGTGAAATGGTCGACCAGCTGCACCATCGCCTGCATCGTGTGCTCGATGATCAGCACGGTGATGCCGTCGGCGCGCAACTGCCGGATCACCCCGAGAATGCCGTCGAGATCGTCGTGGCCGAGCCCGGCCAGGGTCTCGTCGAGCAGCATCAGCCGCGGGCTGCGGCGCCAGCGCGCGCGCCAGCTCCATCAGCCGCAACTCCCGCGTCGTCAGCCCGCCGGCGATCGCGCTCGGCCCGGCCGCTGAGCCCGACGCGGTCGAGCGCCGCCAGCGCCATCCGCTCGCGCGATCGTCGTCGTCGGCGGCGCCGACAAAGGCGCCGACGATGACGTTTTCGAGCACGGTCATGCGCGGAAAGGCGCGCACCACCTGAAAGGTGCGGCCGATGCCGCGCCGGCACACCTGGTTCGGCCGCAGCCCGGTCAGCGGCGCGCCGGCGAATTCGATCGTGCCGCTGTCGGGGGCGAGAAACCCGTTGATGACGTTGAACAGCGTCGTCTTGCCGGCGCCGTTGGGACCGATGATGCCGTAAAGCCCGCCTTCCGGGACGGTCAGGTCGACGCTCGTCGAGCGCGCGCAAGCCGCCGAAGGAGATGCCGACCCCGCGCAGCACCAGGAGGTCGCCGCCGGCGGCGGTGCGCGGGCTGCGGCATGACGGCGGCAATCGGCGCCGGCGTCCGCCCGCGGCGGCACAGGCGGCGGCCGTTTGTTTCGTGCAAACCGGTCGAGCACCCGCCAATAGACCCCCTCCGGCGCGCAGAGAATGATCGACGATGATCGCGACGCCGTAGACGACGCCCTGGATGCCCGGCAGCACGTTGCCGAGTTCGGCGTTGAGCCCTTCGGCGAGCGGCACCAGCACCATCGCGCCGATCACCGGCCCCCACAGGCTGCCGACGCCGCCGAACAGCGCCAGGATCAGCGCCTGCGCCGAGACCAGCATGCCGAACACCGTCTCGGGCGTCAGCACCAGCAGCACGACCGCGTAGAGCCCGCCCGCCAGTCGCGCGCCAGCGCGCCGCTCAGCATCAGCGCCAGCATCTTCCAGCGCCAGGTGTCGATGCCCGCCGCCTCGGCTGCCGGCTCGTTCTGCTTGATCGCCAGCAGCGCCATGCCGAAGCGCGAATTCTCGACCTTCAGCGAGATCAGCAGCGCCACCACCAGCAGACCGAGCGCCAGCACGACATAGACGCGCGGGTCGTCGAACTGCATGTAGACGCCCAGGCCGCTTCCCGCTTCATCGGCAGGGTCAGCTCCTGGTAGCCGAGCCACTGGAAGACGTAGAGCATCGCCAGCGGATAGGCGAGCATCGCCAGCGCGAAATAATGCCCGCGCAGGCGGAAGGTCGGATAGCCGATCAGCGCGCCGGCGACGGCGCCGACGACGGCGCAGAACGGGATGGTCAGCCACGGCGTCAGGTCGAGATAGATCATCCCCAGCGCCACCGTGTAGGCGCCGAGCCCCCAGAACGCGGCATGCCCGAACGAGAAATAGCCGCTGTAGCCGCTCAGGATGTTCCACGCGAGCGACAGCACCGCCCACAGCAGCACCTGGGTCAGCACCAGCTGGTAATAGGCGCTCTTCAGCACCAGCGACAGCGACGAGCGACAGCGACGGCGACGCCGAGGATCGCCCAGCGCTGGCGGTTGGTCTCCGCCTGCGTCCTCATGTCCGCTCGCTGAGCCGGCCGAACATGCCCTGCGGCCGCAGGAAGATGATCAGCAGGAAGACGACGAAGATCGCGGTGTTCTGCAGCTGGTAGGGCAGGACCAGGGTCGACATCTGCTGGACGATGCCGATCAGCAGCCCGCCCCAGAACGCGCCGAGGATGCTGCCGAGCCCGCCGAGCACGACCCCGGCATACATGACGATGACGAAATCGAACCCGGTATAGGGCTGGAACGATTGCGAGCTGGCGACGAGCCCGCCGGCGACCGCGGTGATGCCGACCCCGAGGCTCCAGGCGAGGCGATGGGCGCGGTCGACGTCGATCCCCATGTAGATCGCCGCCTGGCTGTTGTCGGCGGCGGCGCGCAGCCCCTTGCCGAGCCGCGTATGGCCGAGGAACAGGTAGACCGCCGCCGGCCAGCCGCGACCGCCACCAGAAAGCTGACGCAGCGCGCCTGGTTGAGCAGGACCTCGCCGATCTCCCACGACGAGCGCGACAGCGGCGTGCGGATGCCGGTCGGGGTCGAGCCGAAGACGATCAGCGCGCCATTCTGCAGGATCAGCGAGAGGCCGAGCGTCACGATGATCTGGCCGTAGGCGCCGGCGCCCTCGATCTGCGGCGACGCCGGCGCCGGTGACGCGCGAGACGATGAAGCGGTGCAGCACCCAGCCCAGCGCGAAGACGATCGGCCCGGCGAGAAACGCGGCGACGATCGGCCCGGCATTGGGGCCGAGAAACGCCGAGCATGCCGAAACCGGTGGTCAGATAGAAGGCGGCGTACATGCCGAGCATCAGAAAATCGCCCTGGGCGAAATTGATGACGCGCATCGCGCCGAAGATGATGCCGAGCCCGACGCACATCAGCGCATAGGCGCTGCCGACCAGGATGCCGGCGGCCAGCGCCTGCAGAAAATCGACGGCTGAGAACGGCATCAGAAATATTTGGACGCAAAATTCATCGGTTTCTTCCGCGCCGGACGATAGGCGGAGCGCGTCGCGGGTGTCATGGGTTTTCTGTGGCGTATCGGCCTTCGGGTTTGGCCGATCGCTCCCTGCCGTGCTACCCCGGCGACGGGACCGCAATCGCGTGGACAGGCGCCGGCATGCTGGAAATCGACGACCTTTCGGTCAGCTATGGCGGGCTCGCGGCGCTGCGCGGCGTTTCGCTCGAGCGTCGCCGAGGGGCAATTTGTCGCGATCGTCGGCCCGAACGGCGCCGGCAAGACGACGCTGTTCAAGGCCATCTCGGGAACCGTGCAGCCCGGCGTTCCGGCACGATCATGTTCGAGGGACGCGACCTCCTCGCGGTGCCGCCCGCCGGAGCGCGCGCATCTCGGCATCGCCCACGTGCCGGAAGGACGGCAGGTGTTCGCCGCGCTGACGGTGCTCGAAAACCTGGAAATGGGCGCCTATTCGACGCGCGGCCGCCTCGAATGGCAGCGCAATCTCGATCGGATCTACAGCCTGTTTCCGGTTCTCGCCGAGCGTCGCCGCCAGCTCGCCGGAACGCTGTCGGGCGGCGAGCAGCAAATGCTCGCGATCGGCCGCGGCATCGCTTCGGCGCCGCGGCTGCTGCTCCTGGACGAACCGTCGATGGGACTGGCGCCGGCGATCGCCGACCAGATATTCGACAGCGTCGCGGCGTTGCATCGCGAGGACAAGTTGACGCTGGTTCTGGTCGAGCAGCGCGTCGCCGAGGCGCTCGAATCCTGCGATTACGGTTATGTGCTGGAGACCGGCCGGGTGGTGCTCGAAGGCGCGCATCAGGCGCTGGTGGCCGACGACCGGGTCCGTCGCGCCTATCTCGGAATGTAGAAGCGGCAATTCGTTCGCGGAGCGGCGGGCTTGATCACCCCTTGAACCCCGGGATAGTGCTTGACCACCGGGGCTGCGGACGCGCGTGGGCCAACCGCTCCCGAGCAGGACCAACGCCCTCGGGCCTGGTCTTGCAAGCTCAGCCTGTCGGTCGGCGCGGGAGCACCAGACATGCAAACCTACGATTACATCGTCGTCGGCGCCGGGTCAGCCGGCGCGGCCGTTGCGAACCGGCTGTCGACTAACCTGCGCAACAAGGTGCTGTTGCTCGAAGCGGGTAGGGCGAGCCATCCGTGGTCCCCGATTCCGATCGGAATGGCCCGGCTGATCGCCAACCCCGCGGCAAACTGGCTCTATTCCTCCGAGCCCGAGGCGAACACCAACGGCCGCGCACTCCCCGTGCCGCGCGGCAAGCTGCTCGGCGGCTCCAGCTCGATCAACGGAATGGTGTTTGTGCGCGGCCAGGCCCAGGACTTCGATACCTGGGCGCAGATGGGCAACCGCGGCTGGAGCTATGCGGAGGTCCTGCCTTTCTTCAAGCGCATGGAAAGGTATGCCGGCGGCGGGGACGATGCCTTGCGCGGCCGGGAGGGGCCGTTGCGCGTCACCAACCCGGAACCGCGCGATCCGCTTTTCGCCACGATCATCAAGGCGGCGGCGCAGGTCGGCATCCGGCACAACCCGGATTACAACGGCGTCAGCCAGGAAGGCATCGCGATGAGCCAGGCGACGATCGCCGCCGGCCGCCGCATGAGCACGGCGCGATGCTATCTCGACCCGATCCGCAACCGGCGGAACCTGCATATCGAGACGGAGGCTTTGACCGAGGGGCTGGTGCTCGACGGGAAGCGCTGCGTTGGCGTCCGCTATTCCGTCGCGGGCGGGGTGCGCGAGGCGCGCGCGGGGCGTGCGGTCGTGGTCAGCGCCGGCGCGTTCAACTCGCCGCAATTGCTGGAATTATCCGGCATCGGCCAGCCCGAACGCTTGCGCAATCTCGGCATCGAGGTGCGCCATGCCCTGCCCGGAGTCGGCGAAAACCTGCGCGACCATTACGTGCCGCGCACCCGCTGGCTGATCGGCAAAAAGGGCGTAACTTTCAACGATCGGGGACGCGGCCTCGGTCTGGTACGCGAAGCAATGCGCTACGCGCTGCTCCGACAGGGTATGCTGGCCATGGCGGGCGCCCCGATTCGTGCGTTCGTGTGCTCGCGCGAGGGTCTGGAGGCGCCGGACCTCATGCTGGGCTGGATCCCGATGCTGACCGAACCCAGCCCGAGAGGGCCGAGGATATCGCGGCAGTCGGGTGTAACCCTCTATGCCCATCCGATGCGCCCCGAGAGCAAAGGGCACGTTCACATTGCCGCCGCCGATCCGCATCGGCCGCCGGCGATCAATTTCAATTTCTTGTCGTCGCCGCCCGATGCGGAGCTGACGGTGCGCGCGGTCCGCATCGCGCGCGCGATCATGACCGCCCCTGCGATGGTCCCGTTCCAGGCGAGCGAAGCCGCGCCCGGCGCGCATCGGATCACCGACGACGAAATCCTGGACTGGGTGAAGCAGGCAGCGGAAACCACCTACCACCCGGTCGGGACGTGCAAGATGGGGTCCGACCCGATGGCAGTGGTCGATGCCCAGCTTCGCGTGCATGGCCTTGCGGGTCTGCGGGTCGCGGATGCCTCGATCATGCCGACGCTGACATCGGGCAATACCAATGCGCCATCTATCATGATTGGTGAAAAGGCTGCCGATATGGTGCTGAATACCGCAAGCTGACCATCCTTGGGGTAGCGAGAGGCCGGTCGCATGATGCGTGGGCGGCGGCCGCGCCTGCCGTTTTTCTACGGTTGGCTGCTGGTAGCGATCGGGTTCGTGACGATGGCGGTGGGGGTCAACGCCCGTACTGCCTTCTCCCTGCTGTTCCCGCCGATCCTCGGTGAATTCGGCTGGGGCAGTGGGGTCACCGCCGGGATTTTCTCGTTCGGCTTTCTCGTCTCGGCCCTGGCGACCCCTTTTGTGGGCCGGCTGATGGACCGGCGCGGCCCGGCCCTCGTCATCGAGCTCGGGGTTGTCGCAATGGCGGCGGGGCTTCTGCTGGCGTCGCTGGCGCGCGAGGCTTGGCAGCTCTACCTGACTCTCGGCGCGTTGGTCGGCGGCGGCATCAACTGCCTCGCCTATACCGGCCAGTCATTGTACCTGACCAACTGGTTCGTGCGCCGCCGCGGGCTTGCGCTCAGCATCGCCTTTTCCGGGGTCGGCATCGGCTCGGTCACCTTGTTGCCGTGGCTGCAAACGCTGATCGACCATGGCGGCTGGCGGACCGCGTGTTGGGCGCTCGGCGTGCTCGTCTTGGTCTTGCTGGCGCCGCCCAACCTGCTGTTGCGGCGGCGACCCGAGGATCTCGGGACGGACCCCGACGGGATCGGCGCGAGCAGCCCGGCAGGCGGGAGGCACAGCAACATCGTCGATCCCGACTGGGCGGCGGTCGATTGGACGCTGGCGCTGGCACTGCGCACCGCGCGATTCTGGTGGATTGCCGTCGGGTATTTCTGCGGCCTCTTCGCTTGGTACGCGGTGCAGGTGCACCAGACCAAATACCTGATGGACATCGGCTTCTCCCCGGGAGAAGCGGCCTGGGCCTTGGGGATCGTCAGTCTCGTCGCTGTACCCGGTCAGATCGCGCTGGGCCATTTGTCCGATCGCATCGGGCGCGAGTGGGTGTGGATGATCGGCAATGGCGGCTTCGTTTTGTGCTGCCTTTTTCTGATCGCGCTCCGCGACCATCCGACGATGACCGTCCTCTACGCGATGATTGTCGCCCAGGGCGCCCTCGGCTACGGCCTGACCTCGGTGATGGGCGCCATCCCGGCCGAGATTTTCGAGGGCCGCCATTACGGCAGCATCTTCGGCTGCGTGATGCTGGCCGCAATATTGGGCGGTGCGGCGGGGCCGTGGCTCGCCGGAGCCCTTCATGACCGGTTCGGCAATTACGCGCCCGCATTTTGGATATCGATGGGTCTCAGCCTCGTCTCCGCCACGGCGATCTGGTTCGCCTCCCCGCGCAAGGTCCGCCTGGTCGCCGGCCAAATGACCAACGCGGCGAGGGATTGATCCGACTTTCGAAAATCTGTGCTCCCATATGACGGACCCGAAGGCCGCCTCGGCGGCGGCGCGCGCGAAACCGGTCGGGCCCGCTGCCGGCGTCGCAGCGGGGGTGACGCCGCACAGGCTGATTTGACCCGGTCAGTCAGGAACGGTCAGCCGCAGCAATCGGATCGGATCGGCCTCCTCCTCGATGCCCCGCACCGCAGCGATCAGGCCGGCAATGTCGACAAACGGGGCGCCGTAGGCGGCGAGCTCGCGCACCTTGGCGTCGAGTTCGGCGTCGCTCATCGGCCGGCCCGGCGTGCCGCGGCCGTGCCGGATATGCCGGCTCAGCTCCGTCCCGTCGGCGAGGCGCAATGTCACGGTGGCCGACTCGACCGGCGCCGCCGGGTCCTCCTCGAAGACGACCCTGGCGCGCAACGCGCGCACGGCCGCGTCGGCGACGCAAGCGTCCTCGTATTGCGCGAGCCCGGCGGCGCCGAAGAGGAACGCTGCGGCGACGCTGTGCTGCAGGCTGACCCTGGCGTCGCGCCCGGTCTCGACATTCGGCCGGTCGGTGCGCTCGCGCATCAGCGGGTGGCCGCGCACGACGACGCGGTCGATCGCTTCCGGCGCCGGCGCGTGGCGGGCGCGCAGATCGAGACACGCGTCGATGACCGGGAACAGCACGACCCCGCACGGATAGGGCTTGTACGCGTTGTTCAGCACCTCCCAGCGTTCGCCGAGCCCAGCGGTGATGCGTGCAAGATCGGCCGAGTCGCTGGTCACCGCCGCAAACCCGTAGCGCCCTTCGATCGGCTGCTCGGGTCCGCTGAACCCGCCCTCGGCGAACAGCGCCGCCGCCAAACCGTTTTTCGCGGCGTTGCCGACCCCGAGGCTCTTCGCCATGCTGCCGAGGTTTTCGACGAGGCCGGCGGATTGCGTTGCGGCATGGCCGAGCGCCCAGGCGGTGCGCCGCGCGTCGAGCCCAGCGAGGCGGGCGCAGGCGGCCGCCGCCCCGAAAATTCCGCAGGTCGCGGTGATGTGCCAGCCGCGCCGGTAATGCGTCGGCATTACGCCGAGCCCGACACGGCACGAGACCTCGACCCCGAGAATGAACGCGTGCAGCAGTTCGCGCCCGGACGCCGGCCGCAGCTCGGCGAGCGCGAACAGGCCCGGCGCCACCGGAGCCGCCGGGTGCATCACCGTTGCGAGATGCGTGTCGTCGTATTCGAGGACATTGGCGCTGACCGCGTTGAGGAAAGCGGCGTTGAGCGCATCGGGCCGCTCGCGGCGCCCGATCACGCTCCCCTGCGGCGGCCCGAAAAACGGCGTCAGCACCTTGACCGCGATGCCCATCGCCTCGTCCTGCGCGCCGCCGAGCGCACAGCCGACAAAGTTCAAGAGCCCGCGCACGCCCTCGCAGCGCACTTCCGGCGGGATGTCTTCCCAGCGCGAGCCGGCGACGAATTGCGCCAGCCGGTGCGTGAGATGCGATTGGTCGCCGGTCATTCGGCGCCTCCTCAGATCGCCAGATAGCCGCCGTCCACCGTGACCGTGCTGCCGGTTACCCAGCGCGACTCGTCGGAGGCGAGAAACAGCACCGCGCCGACGAGATCCTCGGGCTGGCCGAGCCGGCCGAGCGGGATCGCCGCTTCGGTGGCACGCCGCGCTTCGGGGTCGGCATAGCTCGCGCGCGTCAGCCCGGTCAGCGTCGGGCCTGGCGCCAGCGCGTTGACGCGGATGCCGTGCGCCGCCAGATCGACCGCCATCGCCTGCGTCAGCGAGCGGGCGCCGCCTTTCGAGGCGACATAGGCGGCGCGCTCGGGCCGCGCCACCTCGGCGAGCTGCGAGGTCACGTTGATGATGCTGCCGCCGCCCTGCTTGACCATTTGCCGCGCCGCCGCCTGGCCGAGGTGAAACATGCCGGTCAGGTTGACCGCGACGATGCGGTCCCAGGTCTCGGCATCGACCTCCAGGAAATTGAGCCGGTGGCTGATCCCGGCCGATTCGAGCACGATGTCGAGCCGGCCGAATTCGCGCACGACGGCGGCAACAGCCGCATCGACCGCCCCACGGTCGCGCACGTCGAGGGCCGAGGCTGTTGCCCGCCCGCCGGCAACCCGAATCCGGGCAGCGGCAGCCTCGGCCGCCGCACCGTCGCGGTCGGTGCAGAACACCGCCGCGCCCTCGCGGGCCAGCGCCTCGGCCCCGGCGCCGCCGATGCCGCCTCCCGCGCCCGCAACCAGCGCCACTTTGCCTTCGACCCGCCCCATGCCGTCCTCCTGCTATGCCGTCCCCGCGTTTTTAGCATGAGACCCGGAAGCCGGCGCGGCACACGGCGCCGAAGGTTTATGCGGGAATTGATCGGGCCTGCGCGTGAAATCGGTCTCCCCGGCCGCGCGGCGTCCGACCGGTCGATTTTGACCCGGCCGAGGCAAGGCGGAGCGGCGAAACCGCACCCCGCGGGGCTACGCCCGAGGAGCGCCATGCAGGCTTGCCGAGATCAAGGCTGCCATTCCGCTTGGACATCTGCTGCTGGAATGCTACCCGCATCACGCAAACCTATGAACACAACGGGGAGAGACCAATGGTCCTCGAGATCGAGCGGATGCAGCCGGATGGCATGAATGTCAGGATGTCGGGTGGGCAGCCCTCCTACTCGCACGTCGTGACGGTGAGCGGCACCGGCAAGATCGTTTACATCGCCGGCCAGCTGGCTCGCGACATCGACGGCAATTGCGTCGGGAAGGGCGATATGCGCGCCCAAATGGAACAGACGTTCCAGAACCTCGACCGGTGCCTCAAGGCGGCCGGCGCGAGCTGGGCCGACGTCGTCAAGACCAACACCTTTGTCACCGATTTCGATGAGTTTCAGAAGTGCGGCGATGTACGCATGCGTTATTTCGGAGTGGCGACCCCGACCAGCACGACCGTTGGCGTCACCCGCCTCGCCGGCCCCGATTTCATGATCGAGATCGAGGCGGTCGCAGTCGTAAATTTGTGAGGGTCGGGCCAGGCGCCGGCATCTTCATCGCCGGCATCTTCAACAACGAGCAACCTCGCCGCCCGCGGTGAGCCGCTGGATTTACCCGGGCCGACACAGGAGAACGCCCATGCCGCGACAAATCCGTGCGGTTGTCGTCGATCCGGCCGCACCGGGCAGGCTTGCCGTCAAGCCGGTTGAATTGCGCGATCCCGACCGCGACGAGGTGGCGGTGCGGGTCACCGCGATCTCGCTCAACCGCGGCGAGACGCGGCGCGCGGTGCAGCAGGCCGAGCCGGGATGGCGGCCCGGCTGGGATTTTGTCGGCGTGACCGAGACTGTGGCGGCAGATGGGAGCGGGCCCCGACAGGGCACGCGGGTGGTCGGCATTCTGCCGTCCGGCGCTTGGGCCGAACGGGTCAACTGCCGCACCCATGCGGTCGCCGCGCTGCCCGATGGCGTCGGCGATGCCGAGGCGGCGACGTTGCCGGTCGCCGGCCTCACCGCACTGCACGCGCTGCGCCAGGGCGGGCTGTTGTTGGGCCGCAAGGTCCTGGTCGACGGCGCCTCGGGCGGGGTCGGGCATCTCGCCTGCCAGCTCGCCGCTGCCGCCGGCGCCCAAGTCTGGGGCCATGTGCGCCGGGAGGAATATCGGGCGGCGGTCGCCGAATGGTGCGGCGATCGGGTCGTGGTCGGCCGTGAGCTCGCTGCCGCCAGGCCGCATGGGCCGTTTTGGCTGATTCTCGACTCGCTCGGCGGCTCCGCCCTCAGAGCGGCGCTCGGCATGCTGCAGCCGGGTGGGACTTGCGTGACCTTCGGGGTGTCGGATTCTGCGCAGGCGACGTTCGAAAGCCGCGATTTCTTTGCGACCGGCGGGGTGCGGCTCTACGGGCTCACCCTGTTCCACGAATTGATGAGTGTCGAGCGGGCCGGCATCGGCTTGGCGCTGCTCGCCGATCTGATCGCGGCAAAAAAGCTGCGGCCGCAAATTGCGGTCGAGGAGCCGTGGAGCGAGATCGGCGCCGTGGCCCGCCGGCTTCTCGATCGCGACTTCACCGGCAAGGCGGTGCTGCACGTCCGGTGAGGTTTACCAAGCCTACTGCTGCGCTGATCGAGCCAAAGGAAGAGGAAGATGGACGACGAACGACATCCGCCGATGATGTGACCCGAGACCAGGAGCACGACTGCGAGAACCTCTGCGATACGCGCCGTCCAGGGGCCTCGATCTTGCCAGGCGACAGACGCGGTCCCATGCTCGCGACAGGGATCGAAATGGGGACCCGATGAACACTCTGCCATCCGATGGCCTCGTTGCGGTCGTCAAACGCGATTGCCCGACCTGCGAATTGGTGGCGCCGGTGTTGGGCGCGCTGGCGCAGCGGACCGGGCTTGCCGTCTATACCCAGGATGATCCTTCCTTTCCGGAGATCGTGCCGGACAGGATAGACGACACTCTACTCGATGTGTCGCACCGGCTGAGGATCGAGACCGTGCCGACCTTGCTCCGCTTTGAGGGGGGACGCGAGGTCGACCGCACCTATGGCTGGGACCGCGGCGAATGGGAGAGGCTGACCGGCCTCGCGGGGCTGGGGCCTGGTCTGCCCGACATGCGGCCCGGCTGCGGCTCAAAGAATATCGAGCCTGGTGTCGTCGAGCGTCTGAAAGTCCGCTTCAACGAGACCGGGCTCAAATCACGCCGTATCGAGATCGGCGCGGGCGAGGATGAGCAGGAGGCGATGGATGCACGCGGCTGGTCCGACGGCCTGCCATTGGCGCCGCCGACCGAGGAGCGTGTCCTGCGCATGCTCGACGGCACTGCGCGCGACCCGCAGGAAGTGCTGGGACTTGTTCCGCCCGACCTCGCTCCGGCAACAGTCGAAAAAATTGCCGTCAACGCGGTCATGGCGGGTTGCAAACCCGAATACCTGCCGGTGGTGTTGGCCGCGGTCGAAGCGGTGCTCGACGAGCGCTTTGCCATGCACGGCGTGCTGGCGACAACGATGTTCGTCGGTCCGGTGGTTATCGTCAACGGCCCGGTTCGCCGCCATATCGGCATGAATGCCAAGGGGAATGTGTTGGGCCAGGGCAACCGCGCCAACGGCTCGATCGGCCGCGCCTTGCAGCTCGTGATCCGTAATATCGGCGGCGGCAGGCCGCGCGAGGTCGATCGCGCAACCCTGGGCAATCCCGGCAAATACACATATTGCTTTGCCGAGGACGAGGAAGGATCGAGTTGGGAGCCGCTGTCGGTCGAACAGGGTCTCGGACCGGGTCAATCGGCGGTGACGGTGTTCGCCGGGTTTGGCTTGCAGGGCGTGGTCGATCAGAAGTCGCGCGACCCCGAGAGTTTGTCGCGCAGCTTTGCCGAATCCTTGAAGGCGATTCACAATGTCAAGCTGGCGCCGGCCGGCGATGCTCTGATCGTGGTCTGCCCCGAGCATCACCGCACCTTCAGGAATGCCGGGTGGTCAAAGGCGCGGCTGCTGCAAGAGCTTTATCGGCTGTGCGAAATCCCGGGCGATGAGCTGGTCGCGGGCGCCAAGGGCATCGCCGAAGGCGGCCCGCCCTCGCTTGCCGGCAGGACCGTCAACAAGTTCCGTCCGGGCGGATTGATGGTCGTCCATGCCGGGGGCGACGCCGGCATGTTTTCCGGCATTATCGGGGGCTGGTCGGCGAGCGGCGAGCACGGCAGTATTCCGGTGACGAGGCCGGTCTAACTTTGAGGCAAGTCAAACTTTAAGGAGGTCGATATGACGGTGCTGCTCGACCCGACTTCGGAGCGAAGTCCGACAATCCGGCCGCGTCTGCCGCGGCCGGAGCGTGTCGACGGGTTGACGATCGGGATCCTCGACATCGCCAAGGCGCGCGGCGACGTGTTTCTGCGCCGCCTCGGCGAACGGCTCGGCGAGCGCGGCATCGCCGTCAAGCACTATGCCAAGCCGACCAACACGCGGGTGGCGCCGCTGCCGTTGCGGCAACAGATCGCTGCCGAAGTCGACCTTGTCATCGAAGGCTTGTCCGATTGAGGCTCCTGCATTTCGTGCTGTACGCATGACATGGCAGACCTCGAAGCACGCGGCATCCCGACGGTCGGTGTGGCGACGACAGAGTTTATGGAAGGGGCGGCGGCCGGGGCCAAATCGCTCGGCATCGACCCGGCAATCGTATTCATCCCCCATCCGGTGCAGGACCGCACCGACAATGAATTAAAGCAGCTGGCCGACGACCATCTCGACGCGATCATGGCGCTGCTGGTCAAGGGCGGCTGATCGCGGATGGCGTGGCAGATCGGCGCCGATGTCGGCGGTACATTCACGGATCTTCTGGCGCTCGACCCGGTGACCGGGCTGTTCCGCGTCGCCAAGGTCCCGTCGACCCCGGAGGATCAATCGATCGGGTTTGTCGCCGGTCTGGATGTCCTGGGGATCGACTATGCGGCCGTGGCGGCGCTGATCCACGGAACCACCGTCGCGACAAACGCCGTGCTGGAACGGAAAGGAGCGCGCTGCGGACTGTTGACCACCGCCGGGTTTCGCGATGTGCTCGAACTCGGTCGCCGCACCCGCCCGAATGCCTACGGCATGACGGGAAGCTTCGAGGCGCTGATCCCGCGCGAATTGCGCGTCGAAATCGCCGAGCGGATCGACGCTGCCGGCCGGGTGCTGATACCGCTCGACGAGCCCGCTGTGCGCCGGGCTGTGCAGAACCTGCGCGAGCGCGGCGCCGAGGGATTGGTGATTCACTTCATCCATGCCTACGCCAACCCTGCCCATGAGCGGCGCTGCGCCGAGATCGCCCGCGAAATTTGGCCCAATCGATTTGTGACGTTGGGCAGCGAGGTGCTGTGCGAGGCGCGCGAGTTTGAGCGCGGCAGTACTGCGGCGCTCAACGGCTATGTTCAACCGATCGTATCCCGCTATCTCGGCCGCCTGTCGCAGAACCTGCGCGGCGCCGGGCTCGCCGACGAACTGCTGGTGATGCAGGGGAACGGCGGAATGATGGCGGCGGAAACGGCGACCGATCTTGCCGTCCACACCATAATGTCGGGCCCCGCCGCGGGCGCCATCGCCGCGGCGCGCATCGGCGTGCAGGCCGGGCATCCGAACCTGGTCGCTTGCGACATGGGAGGCACGAGTTTCGATGTCTCGCTGATCGTGGCCGGCGAGCCGGCGCTGAGCGCAGAGAAGGATATTGCCTACGGCGTGCCCTTGCGGGTCCCTCTGGTGGACATCCACACCATCGGTGCGGGTGGCGGCAGCATTGCCCGCGTAACCCAGGCCGGCATCCTGCAAGTCGGCCCGGAAAGCGCCGGCGCCCGTCCAGGACCGATCGCTTACGGCCGCGGCGGCAGCGCCGCCACCGTGACCGATGCCAATCTCGTCCTTGGGCGGCTCAATCCCGAGCATCTCACCGGGGTCGGCGCGATCACCGGCTTGGATGCCGTCGGCGCTGCGATCCGCGCACAGATTGGCGATCCGCTCGGCCTCGATACGACAGGTGCTGCGGCAGCGATCCTGGCGGTAACGACAAACCAGCTGGCCAACGCGATCCGCCTGGTATCGGTCGAGAAGGGGCATGACCCGCGCGATTTCGCGCTCTTCGCGTTTGGCGGCGCGGGCCCGCTGCACGCGGTCGAGATCGCCCGCGAGCTGGGCATCCCGACCGTCCTGGTTCCACGCTTTCCTGGTATTACCTCGGGCCTCGGCTGCGTTCTCGCCGATGTCCGGCACGATTTCGTCCAAAGCATTGGGCAGCGGTTGGCCGATGTTGTGGCGGGTGAACTCGACGCGCGCTTCGCCGAACAAGCCGAGGCGGGGCGCCGTCTGCTCGACAGCGACGGGGTGCCGATCGTCGAAATCGTGACGCGGCACGAAGCCGATTTGCAGTTCCGCGGTCAAAGCCACGTTTTCCGCGTACCGGTGGCGTCGCCGGGCTTCGACAGGCGCCGCGTGCTCACGGATTTTGTCGAGCGCTACAAGGTGCGGTTCGATATCGAGCTGCCCGGTATGCAGGCGATGCTGGTGAACCTGCGCACCGCCGTAATCGGGCGCCGACCCGATGTCGATCTTGCGGTGCTGGCCGGACCGAGAGACCGCGCCGGCGCGGCGGCGCCGACCGGGAAGCGCCGGGTGCATTTCTCCGGCGGCTGGCGCGATACCGCAATCTTCGACCGCAAGGCTCTGGCATATGGCGCAGCGCTTTTCGGTCCAGCGATCATCGAACAACCCGACACGACCGTCGTCATCGATCCGGGCGCGTCGGCGACCGTCGACAGACTGGGCAATCTCGTGATCTCGGCAGGTGTCACATGAAGCTTGACCCAGTGACCCTGTCGGTCATTCAGAACGGCTTGCGGCAAGTGGCCAGCGAAATGGACCTGGTTCACGAAAAGACCTCGTTTTCGCCGGTCATTTCGGAAGGGTTCGACCGCTCGAACGGCATCTACGATCCGACGACCGGCGAAGTCGTCGCGCAGGGCGAACTCGGCCTGCCGATCTTCGTCGGCGTCATGCAATTCACCACCCAGGCCGTCATTCAACGCCGCCGGGACCTCGAACCCGGCGATGTCGTGCTGGTCAACGACCCGTATCTCGGCGGGACCCACCTGATGGACGTCAAAATGGTGCGGCCGTTCTATTATCGCGAACGGCTGTGGTGCTATCTGTCGAATACCGGACACTGGCCGGATACCGGCGGCATGGTGCCGGGCGGGTTCTCGGCGACAGCCACCGAGATCGTGCAGGAAGGCCTGCGTTTGCCGCCGGTCAAGCTGGTGCGCCGCGGCGAGATCTGCCGGGACATCGTCGATATCGTGCTGAACAACATCCGGGTCCCCGACGAGCGGATCGGCGACATCCGCGCGCAGCTCGGCGCGCTCAGTGTCGGCGAGAAACGGCTGACCCAACTGCTCGACCGCTATGGCGTCGACACGGTCGATGCGGCAATCGCCGAGCTCAAGGCGCGCTCCGAGCGGTTGATGCGCGCCCATATCGACAGCATCCCCGACGGCGCCTATTCGGCGACCGCGATCGTCGACAGCGACGGGATCGTCGATGCGCCTCTGGAAGTGGCGGTTGACGTGACAGTCGCCGGGTCCGACATCTATTTCGACCTGTCGCGCTCCAGCCCGCCGTGCCGCGGCCCGATGAACTCGGTGTGGGCGACGACGCAGTCGGCGATCTATGTCGCGATGAAGCACATCTTTCCTGATGTGCCGATCAATTCCGGATGCTTCGCGCCGATTCACATCGCCCGGCCAGACGGTACATTTCTCTATGCCCGATACCCGCGCCCGGTCGCCGGCTGCGCCGCGGAGGTCGCGCAGCGCATCATGGAAGCGGTGTTCGGCGCGATGGGCAAGGCCATCCCGGAGCGGATGTTTGCGTCGCCTGCCGGCACCAGCGGCAATTTGGGCCTCGGCGGCTATGACCCGGACGAAGACCGGCACTACATCATGTATTTCTTCAGCGGCGGCGGTTATGGCGGTTGGTGGGAGACCGACGGGCTCACCAACGGCTGTTCCAGTGTCGGCATCTCCAAGACGCAGCCGGTCGAAATCCTCGAACAGCATTATCCGATTCTGTTCGACCGCTATGCCTTGCGCGAAGCCTCGGGCGGCGCCGGCCGGCATCGCGGCGGCTTTGGCATCGACTATCAGATCAGGCTGTTGCGCGGCGAGGCCAAGGCCTCGTTTTTGATGGATCACGGCCGCGCCGGCCCGCCCGGGCTGCTCGGCGGCAGCGCCGGCGACGCCAACGACATCCTCGTCTCGCAAGGCGGCACGATCACGCGTCCGCCGCACCTCTCGAAAGGCGAGGGCTATGTCCTTGCGCCCGGCGACTGGGTCGCGGTGAAGACACCGGGCGGTGGCGGCTATGGCCCGCCGCAGGAGCGCGAGCCCGCCCTGATCGCCCGCGACATCGCGCGCGGCTACATTACCGAAGAAGAGGCTGCGCGGCTCTACGCACGCCCGGCGGCGGCGGAATAGCGAGCGTGCAACTCGAGTAGGTCGGCCCCCCGCTGTTCAACGAGTTCGGCTGAGGACTGGAAACGATCGCGATGCCCGGATCGATCGAACTGAACGGACGGCGCTACCGCAAGCCGGAGCAGCCGGTCGTGGTCATCTGCGTCGACGGGTTCGACCCGGCCTATGTCGAGCGCGGCATCGGCGACGGCATTCTGCCGACGATCGCCGGGTTTGCCCGCGAGGGCTGGCTCGGCGCCGCCGACGCGGTGATGCCGACCTTTACCAACCCGAACAATGTCTCGATCGTGACCGGGGCGCCGCCGGCGGTGCACGGCATCGCCGGCAATTACCACCTCGACCGTGAAAGCGGCCGCGAGGTGATGCTCACCGACGCACGGCTGATGCGCAGCGAGACCATCCTCGGGCTGATGTCGCGGGCCGGCGTCGCCACCGCTGCCGTCACCGCCAAGGACAAATTGCGCCGGATGCTCGGGCATGGCCTCGACGGCGCGTGTTTTTCCTCGGAATGCGCCGACGCCTCGGTCGAGGCGATGGTCGGGCGCGGCCGGCCCGACATGTACTCGGCCGATCTGTCGCTGTTCGTGCTCGATGCCGGGCTGCATCTGCTCGAAACCGGGGCGGCGCGGTTGCTCTATCTTTCCCTGTCCGACTATGTGCAGCACGGCCATGCGCCGGGCGACCCCGAGGCCGACGCGTTTCATCGCGCGCTCGACCGGCGGGTGGCGCGCTTTGTCGAATTGGGCGCGGCCGTCGGGCTCGTCGCCGATCACGGCATGAACGACAAGCCGCACGTGGTTTATCTCGAAGACGAGTTCGCCAGCCGCTTCGGACTCGGGACGGCCAGGGTGATCTGTCCGATCACCGACCCGTTCGTCCGCCATCACGGGGCGCTCGGCTCGTTCGTGCGGGTCTATGCCCGCGACCGCGCAGACCTCCGATCGCTGATGGCGGAGAGTGCCGCGCTGCCCGGGGTTGCCGCGGTCCTCGATCGCAGGCAAGCGGCGGAGCGGTTCGAATTGCCGTTCGATCGCGAGGCCGATTTTGTCGTGCTCGGCGATGCCGCGACCGCGATCGGCGCCGCGCGGGCCGGAGCACGATCTGTCTGGGCTTGCCGGCCGCGTTTTGCGCTCGCATGGCGGGCCGAGCGAACAGCGCGTGCCGTTTATGCTGTCGCGGCCCCTGACCGACAAATACCGGCGCCGCGCCGAGGCAGGCGGGTTGCGTAACTTCGACATCTTCGATTTCGTGCTCAACGGCTTGGCGTGAGCTGCCTGCGGTTGGGGCGAGACCTGCCGATGCGCCGCTTTTCCGGCGGCATGGCGAAGGCGCGCATCGCTCCGACGACGGCGACGCCGAGCCCGATCCCCAGCACGATCACCGCCGGGCGGACACCGGTCGCGAACGACAGGTTGGTGTCCAATACCCGCATCAGCGGCGCGCCGAAGGCCAGGCGGAAATAAAGCGCCTCGCCGAGCGCGGTCGCCAGGGCCGCGGCGAGGCTGAGGGCGGCGACCCAGGCGAGCGCCAAGTAACCGCGCACGCCGAAGCGCCACAGCAGCAATCGATAGCCGAGCAGCCAGAACAGCAGCCCGGCCATGATCGCCGGTTCCCACAAATCGAGCTTTGACTGGAAGCAGTAATGAATGACCGCGAGTACGCCGATCGCATAGACGAGCCGGTGCAGCCATTGCCATCGCTTGCCGCCGAGCCGGCGGACCATGCCGTCGGTCGAGGTCGCCGCCAGGGCCGCCAGCCCGAGCAGCGCGGTAAAGCCGATCGTCAGGTAGATCCGCCGCACGATCTCGCCGGCGACCTTTTCGAGGTCGAACGCCTGGCTGGCCGTATAGAGAGAAAAGTGGACCAGCACATAAGCGAAGGCGGCGACGCCGATCATCCGCCGCACCAGAATGAGCCGCGGCCATTGCAGGACCTGCGCGCAGCGGGCGTCACCGCCAACGCCAGAAAGATCAGCCGGATCGTCCACAGCCCGATCTGGTGGATCGCCTCGTTCAAGGGCCGGGCGCCGAGCAGCCCGAAGCCATAGGCCGCCGCGACCCAGCCCGCCGGCACGAACAACGCGACAAAGACGGCGAGCTTCAATGGCGACAACCGGCCGCCGTAGTCGTACCAAGGATACATCGGCAACGCTCCGGCTGCGGCGCAGCCTTCCCGCTTCCCCTACATCATAGGTTTGACGCCGTCCTTCTCGGCGTAAAGCCGGCTCGTGGTCAAGCTGCCGTCGGGGTGCTTGAGCGCGATGACGAAGACCGCGATCCCGGGCTTCAGCAGGCTCATGTCGCCCGGGGCTGTGGCCACTACCGGCACGTCGGGAGCAACGATGTACTCCGACTCCCCGCCCTTGAAGGTGACGTGCAGCACCGTGCCGTCCGAGGCGTTGGTGACGGTGCCGACCGTGGCGTTGGTCATCACGCTGTCCGGCGAGAGATCCCATGCGAATTGCCTGCCGCCATCGGGCTGCGCCTTGGGGAAGATGCGGACTTCGATCGCATGGAGCTTGCCGTCCGTGCCTTTGATCCCGGTCGAGGCGACGAAATCGCCGGGCTTGATGTCGGCGAGACTCTTCTTGACCAGTATCTGGACTGCGGCCTTCGGCGCGAGCGTCACGGTCGCGATCTTACCATCGCGCTGCTTGATCGACAGCGCCTGGCCGTCGAGCTTGTCGACGGTGCCGCGGATGCGGGCCGGCGTGCCGGCGGGCGGAGCCTGGGCAAAGGCGGGCAGCGCCGCAAAGACGATGACGAGAGCTCGAAAAAATGTTGTCGCACGCATCAAACCTCTCCTGCTGGTATTCCGCCGCTTGCGGCCCCCCAGAGGTGGCCTATTCGCCCTGGGCGCGCACCTCACATTTCGGTGACCGGGCGCCAGCGCCCCGGTTGGACCGGCGCTGAGGTCCGGAGGCCGATCTCCAAGAACTGCGCCCGTGTACGCCGCTCCGTGCGTCATTGAAAGAGAAGCGTTTGCCTGCGTCCCCGGCCGCCCGCGCGGCAGGGGCAACGTGTGGCGGCAGAGCGGCGCGCGCGCGACTGTTTCTCGATGGGCCATCCTTCGATCGGGGGCTCAACGATCTGGTCTTCGCGCTGGCCTACACTTTCGTGATCGCGCTGGCATCGTGATCGCATCGATGGGCCCGCGGACCACAAACCTGCGGCTCGAGGAGATCTCGCGCTGACGTAGGCGCCGGTCGCTTCCGGGAAAGCACGAATAAAGCCGGCTGTTCAACCTGCGCCGAAGCAGTGCTCCTTACCGGGGAAGCGGCGGGCGCGGACATCGCCGGCGTAGGCTTCGGCGGCGGCCGAGATAAGCGCCGCCAATTCGGCGTAGCGCTTGACGAAACGCGGCGTGAACTCGGTAAACACGCCGAGCACATCGTCGGTGACGAGGATCTGGCCGTCGCAGGCGGGCGACGCGCCGATGCCGATCGTCGGCACCGGCACCGCCTCGGTGATCGCGCGCGCCGCCGTTTCGATCGTCCCTTCGATGACGATCGAAAAGGCCCCGGCCTCGGCGATCGCGACGGCGTCCGCGGCAACCGCGTTCGGCTTGCCGCTCGCCGCGGCCCTGCACCCGGAAACCGCCGGCGGCGTTGACCGATTGCGGCATCAGCCCGACATGTCCCATGACCGGGATGCCGCGCCGGGTCAGAAAGCGCACGGTGTCGGCCATCTCTTCGCCGCCTTCGAGCTTGACCGCGGCGCAGCCGGTCTCGGTCATGATGCGGGCGGCGTTGCGAAAGGCCTGCTCGCGCGATTCCTGATAGCTGCCGAACGGCAGGTCGACGACGACCAGCGCCGTCTTTGACCCGCGCATCACCGCGCCGCCATGCGCGATCATCATGTCGACGCTGACCGGCAAGGTCGTGTCGAAGCCGTAGACCACCATGCCGAGCGAATCCCCGACCAGCAGAAAATCGACATGTGGGTCGAGCAGGCGGGCGATCGGCGCGGTATACGCCGTCAGCCCGACGATCGGCGTGCCTCCTTTGACGAGATCCCCTATCCGGCGCCGCCGGACCCGGCCCTGGGGATTATCCGGGCCGCTCGTCGTGCGCGGCGCCGTTGCGGGCTTTGAACCTGGTGCCAAGCTGCGGCCCTCCATCGTCTACGTCGGCTACCCTACACTTTCAAAACCCCGCCGGTGTTAAGATCATCGAGTCCTCCCGGAGTCGGCGTCAGGCACGATTGCGGACGCGCCCGGTGCGATCGCCGCCGATCGGGCGGTTTATCCGCCGAGCGCCGTTTGCTATGGTTTCGAATTGCACTCGCCCGTGAAAGGATTGGGAAGATGGCGCGACTCCCGTCGATCACCAGCAAAAATCAGATTGCGGTCAAGGACCACGCGACCTTCGACGGCATCGTTGCCAGCCGGGGTGCGGTTCAGGGGCCGTTCACGATGTTTCTGAACTCGCCGGAACTGGCCGGCCGGCTCGCTCATCTCGGCGCCTATGTCCGCTTCGAAGGCTCGCTCGACATGCGCGTGCGGGTGCTGGCGGCGATGACCGCCGCGCGCGAGTTCGAGGCGGTCTATGTCTGGGGCGCTCAGACCGGCGGCGCGCGGCGGCTCGGCGTGCCTGAATCGACGATAACCGCGATCCGCGAGAACCACTCGCACGGCATCCCGGCCGAGGACGCCGAGATCGTCGACTTCACCCGTCAGCTGCTGCGCCGGCACCGGGTCGACGATGCGAGCGCCAACAAGATGCGGGCGCGGTTCGGCGACGACGGCTTTATCCAGCTGACCGGGGCGATCGGCTATTACAGCCTGCTGGCGATGACCGTGAACGCCTGCGAATTGGAAGCGGCGCCGGGCGCCGAAGTTCTGAAAACCTGACGAGGCCACGGCGATGTTGAACGCCACCCGCGACATGGTGATGCCGACGGCGATTACCGGGTCCTATCCGCGCCCGTTATGGTTCGATGCCAGCCTTGCCGGCCGCTCGTTCAAGGCCGCACTCGGCGACTCGCTGTTTCGCGAGCAGTACCTCGACGCCGTCGCCGCGGTCATCAACGCGCAGGAGGCGGCCGGTCTCGACATCGTCACCGACGGCGACAGCCGCTTCGATCTCGCGGTCGGCGGCAAGTCGTGGTTTTTCTACCCGATCGAGCGTCTCGGCGGCGTCAGCGGCCACCGCAGCACCTCGCAGGGCTGGATGGGGCGGCACGGGCTCCAGCCCGGCCATATCCTGTGGGAGGTGCAGGAGGCCTACCAGCCGGCGATCGTCAACGAAAAACTGACCCGCGGGCCGCTCGAATATGCCGCGCTGTGGCAGATCGCCCAGCGGCTCAGCGACCGCCCGGTCAAGTTCGGCGCGATCTGTGCGCCGGCGCCTCGCCAGCATGCTGTGGAACGAGCATTACCCCGACGACAAGGCGATGGTGCTCGATCTCTGCGACATCATGAATGCCGAATTCCGCGAACTGGCCGCCGCCGGCTGCCCGGTGATCCAGGTCGAGGAGCCGCGCCAGCACGGGCTGACGACGCGTGCCGACTGCACCGACGCCGACCTCGAATTCCAGACCGAGGCGTTCAACCGCCAGCTCGACGGGCGTCGATGCCGAGATCTGGGCGCATACCTGCTGGGGCAACCCCAACCAGCAGCGCGTCTATTGGGAGGTGCCGAGCTACGAGCGCGCGCTGCCCCATCTGCTGCAGCTCGAACGCCGACGTGATCACCTTCGAATGCGCCAGCAGCGACGGCAAGGACCTGCCGCTGTTCGCCAAGTACAAGACCGACAAGAAGATCGGCATCGGCGTCGTCAATCACTGCAACACGATCGTCGAGCCGCCCGAGCATGTCGCCGGGCTGATCCGCAAGGCGCTCGAATACATCCCGCCCGAGCGGCTGGTCGATCACCACCGATTGCGGCTTCGGCCGCGAAGGGCTGTCGCGCCGCATCGCCTATTACAAATGCGTGTCGCTGGTCCAGGGCACCAACATCGTCCGCCGCGAACTGGGCCTCCCCGAAGCCCATATCCGCGCCGCCGACCCGAAACTATATTTCGCCGGCGTCGATGCGAGGTGAGCGGTCGACTGCGAGTGGCGCCATCGCCAAAGGAGAACCCGGATGGTCGCGATCAGATCCGTCGCCCATTTCAGCATCCCGGTCAGCGACGTAGCGAGAAGCACGCGATTTTATACCGAAATCGTCGGCTGCCGGCATTTGTCCACGGTGCCCGGCGGGCATATGGCTTTCCTCGATGCGGCCGGGACCTGCCTGATCCTGGTAAGGCGCGAGCCGCCGATCAACCCGGCGCTCGACGACCATGGCGGCGTCCATCATGCCTTTGCCGTCGCGCATGAAGATTACCTTGCCGCGCTCGACCATCTGCGCGCCCATGACGTTGCGATCGCCTTCGAAGAAGACCGGCAGGGCGGCGTTCTCAATGGGCCGCGCGCCTATTTCCACGATCCCGACGGCACCGTCCTGGAATTCATCGACCTCACCAGCTACGCCGGCAACCCCTCTTGAAACCACATCGCAAAGGATCGCGCGCGACCGGCGATCGTCAGCCATTTCCCGCCCGCCGATTTTGCATTCGCATGACCCTGTTCTCTCGTGCCGCGCCCGCGATCGGGTCTTCGCGGACGCCTTACGCAAATATTTTGGCGAAGAGGTCGATCGCCTGACGCTGGAGCGGCTCGGGTCCTGATTTCGGCCGTCCGCCCCGAACTCAGCCGGTCTCGCCGCCGGCGTCGCCATAACGGATGTGGATGACCTCGATCGGCTCGATGCCTGCGGGCGCGCGCAGTTCGACGATGTCCCCCTCATGCGCTTTCAGCAATGCACGGGCGACCGGCGAGATCCAGCTGACCTGGCCACGGGCGAAATCGGCCTCGTCGATGCCGACGATCGTAACCGTATTCTCGGTCCCGTTCGCGCCGGCATAGGTGACCGTCGCGCCGAAGAACACCTGGTCCAGCCGCTGTTGCCGTTTCGGGTCGACCACTTCGGCGCTTTCGAGCCGTTTGGTCAGAAAGCGGATGCGGCGGTCGATCTCGCGCAGCCGGCGTTTGCCGTAAATGTAGTCGCCGTTCTCCGAGCGGTCGCCGTTGCCGGCGGCCCAGGCCACGGTCTCCACGACTTGCGGGCGCTCGACGCGCAGCAGCTGCCGCAACTCGTCCTGCATCCGGCGGTGACCCAGCGGGGTCATATAGTTCTTGACCCCGGCCGGGATCGCCGGCGCCTCGTCGGGCAGGCCGGCCGCATCGGTCAGGTCCGTCTCGTCGGCGGTTTCCTTGACGAAGGCCTTGCTCATCGTGCCGCCATATCCCGGCTGCAGGCGCCGGTCAGGCCGGGGGCGCGACCGAGAGGCGGCCGACCACCTTGTGGCGCTCGATCAGGCGGGCGACCAGTCCCGATCGCTTCGCCTCTTCGACGAAGTCGCGCAGAAACGCCGCACCGGCAGTGTTTGCCCGCGGCGTGCCGACCGCCTGCTGCACGGCGGTGAATTGCCCGTCGAGGATCCGTGCGCCCGGCAATTTTTCGAGGTAGGCCAAGAGTCCGGGCCGCAAGCCGGCGAGCGCATCCATCTTGTCGTCGACGAAATGCTGGAAAACCGCGTCGGCGCCCTCCAACCGCACGACTTCGGCGTGCTTGATGTTGCGGGCGAGCCACAGATCGTAGGCGCTGCGCGCCGACACGACGATGCGCACTGCCCGGGCGGTCGACCTCGGCGATCGCGTTGAGCGGCGAGCCGGGCGGCACCAGATAGGTCGCCTCGATCTCGACATAGGCCGGGGTGAACGCGATCTTCTCGGCGCGCTGCGGCTCGGCGCCGATCAGGCCGATGTCCCAGACGTTGCTTTCGGCGGCGTCCGCCAGTTCGCCGGGCCGCGCATAGGGCACGTAGGTCACCGGCACGCCGAGGCGCTCGGCGATCGCGCGCGCCATGTCGGGCGACACCCCCTCGGGATCGCCCGCAGCGCTCTTGCCGGTCACCAGCAGGAAATTCCCCATATTGATCGCGGCGCGCAACACCCCGGTCGGCGCCAGTTCGGAAGCGAGTTCGTGCGGCATTCGGGAAATCCGTTCGTAGTTGGGTCGGGTCGAGGCCTCGGAGTTGGACAAGCGGCGGCCGGTCGATATCGGTCTTATACGATTCTTTCCCGCCGCAATGCGTCGATTTCCGCCGGACTATAGCCGAGGCTCGCCAGGATCTGGCCGGTGTGTTCGCCGAGCAGCGGGGCCGGGCGGCGATAGGCGCCGGGAGTTTCCGACAATTCGATCGGGGTCGGGGCCAGCGGGAAGGTCGCCTCGAGGCTCGGGTGGCTCTGCTCTTCGAGCAGGCGGGCGGCGCGGATGTGCGGGTCGTCGAGCGCCTGCTGCGGCGAGTAGACCTGGCCGGCGACGATATTGGCGGCTTCGAGCGCCGAGAGCGCCTCGGCGCAGCTTCGCTCGGCGCACCACTCGATCATCCGGGCGCCGATGATTTCGCCATGGTCGGCGCGCGCCTGGTCGTCGGCAAAGCGCGGATCGGCGAGCCAATGCTCCTCGCCGAGCATCCCCGCCCAGCGGCGGAACATCGGGCCGCCGATCACGGTGGTCACGATCCAGCCGTCATGGCAGCGGTACAGATCGCCGGGTGCGTTGTTGAACGCGCGGTTCAGCCTGGCGACGCGGTCGACGCCGGTCAGGGCCTGCTCGATCAGTGTCGCGTTGGCAAAGGCGATCGCCGTGCGCAGCAGCGCGCCCTCGACCTTCTGCCCATGCCCGGTCTTGCCGCGTTCGAGGAGTGCCGCCATCGTGCCGAAGGCGGCAAGGCAGGCGGTGCCGAAATCGACCCAGGGCAGTTTGAGCTGGATCGGCTGCTCGGGCGTGCCCGACAGGTAGACCGCACCGCTCATCGCCTGGCCGATGCCGTCGAAACCGTGCTTGTGCGACAATGGCCCGCCGGCGCCGAAACCGGTGACCGTGGTCAGGATGATGTCGGGCTTGACCTGGCGCAGGCTGTCGAGATCGAGCGCCAACGACCGCAATACCGCCGGCGGCAGGTTGGCGACGACGATGTCGGCGGTGGCGACCAGTCTTCTGACGATCTCGCGGCCCTTGGCGGCGGCCGGGTCCAGGGTCATGCCGAGCTTGTTGCGGTTCATCGCCAGAAACATCGCCCCGCCGCCAACCGCGGACTTGGCGCCGACCGGGATGAAGCCGCGATCCTCGCCGCCGCCGAGCCGCTCGATGCGGATCACCTCGGCGCCGAGATCGGCGAGCAGCGCGGCGCAGAACGGCCCGGCGATGTAGCGCCCGAAATCGAGAACGCGAATGCCGTCGAGCACGCCGGGCATCGGGTTTCCTCCTGCTTTACCGCGCCGATCGAAGCCGCGGGTCACTTGCCTGCGGGCTTCGAGATGTTCAGCTGACCCAGGGATCGCTGTGGCCGGATCGCGACAGTCAGTTGGTTGTATCTACCGCGACGAAATTGAAAATAGCGTTGGCCAAGCCGCCGAATTGGTTGATGAACGCAACGTCGCAGGTCTCGGTGGTCTCCGTTAGCCCTTTAACCCGAAAATCGCCTACCGGCATGTAGATGCACGTGGCATGGGGGGGCGGGAATGCATGCGTAAAATGGATGATATAGCGCCCGATGCTAGGGTGGGTGACGCGATACATCGTCGATGCAATCTGCGGCCTTCCATTCGCGTCGACAGCGCCGGCGATTTCTGCCGCCTGCACCGCGCCGGCTGCGGCGAGGACGCCCGTGCAAAAGGCCGCAACGGATGGGCCGATTCTTCTCATGGTCCCCCCAATGAGCGAGGCAGATTCCTCCGGAAGTCACCACAACGAGACCGGGCGGCTGTCCGCCGCCGAGGTTCAGCCGAGAAGGGCGCGCGCGATGGCTTCCCATTCCTCGGGCAACGGTGCGGCCGAGACCGGGCGGCCGGCGCGGCCATACCAGCCCGCGGCGTTGCGCAGATCGCCTTCGACCCGGTGCAGATAGGCGTGCGCCCAGGCGCCGTTCTTGTCCGGCTGCTGCTGCGCGCATGTATGGGCCTGCGGCCAGTCGCCTTTGGCCTCCCACCACAGCGCCTGCGCCGCCATGCCCAACCCTTCGGGCGGTGCCGCCTGCGCGACCGAGCTTTTGTAGGTCTCGAAATCCATATCGTGAGCTCCGCTGAAACCGCGACCGATCATGCCAGCAAGCGGTCGAGATTGTCACGCAGCCGATACCAGCCGCCGATCGCCGGCAAAAACCATGGGTTGCCGGTGTAGAGCGGATGATCGGGAAAGTCGGCGCTGTCGAAACTGCAGGCGTAATTCGCAACCCGGGCAATCTTGCGGGCGGTCTGCCACCCGAGATAGGTCATCATCGCGATGCCGCTGCCGTTGCAGCCGAGGCAGTAATGGAGGTTGTCGCGCTCGCCCATATGCGGCAAAGCGTCGAGGCTGAAGGCGGTATTGCCGCTCCAGGCATGCGTCAGCCTGACGCCGCGCAGTTGCGGAAAGCGGGCGGTCATATAACGGTGCAGGATCGGCGCGCTGACCGTCGCGTCGACCTGAGTAAAGCGGGCACGGCCGCCGAAGATCATGCGCCTGCCGTCGGGCGACATCCGATAATAGCACAGGACCCGGCGGGTGTCGGACAGGGTGCGGCCCTTGGGGATCAGCGAATCGGCAAGGTCGGGGGGCAGTTCCTCGGTGGCGACGATATGGCTGGCGATCGGCACCACGCGGCGTTTCAGCGCCGGGGTGATATCGCCGGTATAGCCGTTGGTGGCAATGACGACGTCGCCGGCGGCGAGCGTGCCGCGGCCGGTCTCGACCCGCCAGCCGGCGCCCTGCCGGCTCAGACGGTTGACGCCGGCCTTGGCGCAGACCGCGACGGCACGGCGGCGGCAGGCGTCGAGCAGCCCCTTGTAGTAGAGCGCCGGGTGCAGCTTGCCCGAGCGCTCGACCACCATGCCCCCGAAGTAATAATCGCTGGCGATCTCCTCGCGCTGATGTTCGCGGGGCACCATAAACGCCGCGGACCGGGCCGCCTGATTGAGCAGGGTCAGCCGCCGGGATTGCGCCTGAAAATGCGATCTCGTCCAGGCGCCGACAAAGCGGCCGGGCTTTTCCCAGCAGCAGGCGATCTGTTCTTCGCCGATCAGCCGGTCGACCAGGGCGAAGGCGTCGGCGGCGTCCGACAGCAATCGACCGGCGCGGTCGGGATCGATCGCGGCGCCTTTGCCGCTGAAGCTCTTGCCGATGTTGACGCCGCCGCTGACGGCGCCGCCATTGCGGGTGCTCGCGCCAAAGCCCGGTTCGGCGGCTTCCAGCACGACCGCGTCGATGCCGTTTTTGGCCAATTCCAGCGCCGCCGAGAGCCCGGCGTAGCCGCCGCCGACGATCGCCACGCGGGCCGAGCGCGGCACCTCGACAAGATCGTCTGCGGTCGGCCGGTAAGCCTCCCACCAATACGGCGTGGGCGTGAAATCCCGGTGCAGGCTGTCGGGGTTGAGCATCGCCGGTCCCTGTTTCAGCGCGCTGGCAAGTCGCAAGCGGGATCGTTATCCGGTCGCTTGATAAAAAGAAACCGATCTCGGGTCGCGCCGCGAAGGGGTGATTGGGACGGCGTAGCCTATCCGGCGCAACCGGGCGAGCAGGCGTCTGGCGTGCGCGGCCTTGGCTCTGCGGTCGAGGTGATCGGGACGAAGGTCGTGATCGGGCGTGCCGTCGCCCAAATAACGCCCGCGCGGGCGTTATCCGAGCTCCGGGAAATCCTCCTCGCGGTATTCGCCGGTCGAGCGGGACGAGCGGGCGGCTTCGGCGGTGCGCAGCTCGACACGGCGGATCTTGCCCGAGATGGTCTTTGGCAGATCGGCGAATTCGAGACGCCGGACGCGCTTGTAGGGGGCGAGGTGGGCGCGCAGGTGGCGGAAAATCAATAGTGCCGTGTCGCGATCGGGGGCGTAATCGGCCGCCAGTGAGATGAACGCTTTGGGTACCGCAAGCCGGAGCGGGTCGGGGGCGGGAACGATAGCGGCCTCGGCCACCGCCGGATGCTCGATCAGTACGCTTTCCAGCTCGAACGGGCTGATCCGGTAGTCCGACGCTTTGAAGACGTCGTCGGCGCGGCCGACATAGGTGAAACGGCCCTCGGCGTCGCAATTCGCCACGTCGCCGGTGCGGTAGGCGTCGCCGGCGAGCGGTTGCAGCGTGCCGTCATCGCCCTGATAACCCTGCATCAGCCCGAGCGGGGGCGGGTCGAGCGCCAGGCAGATCTCGGCCTCCGGCTGCTCCGTGCCGGCCGCGTCGAGCAGCCGCACGCGGTAGCCCGGCGCCGGGTTGCCCATCGCCCCGGGCGTGACCGGCTGTCCCGGCATGTTGCCGATCTGCAAGGTCGTCTCGGTCTGGCCGTAACCGTCGCGAACGGTCAGACCCCAGGCCTTGCGGACCTGCTCGATGATTTCCGGGTTCAACGGTTCGCCGGCGCCGACGACTTCGCTCAACGCCACCTTCCAGGCCGAGAGGTCCTCCTGGATCAGCATGCGCCAGACCGTCGGCGGCGCGCAGAATGTCGTCACCCGATGGCGGGTGATCGCGTCGAGCAGCCGCTTGGCGTCGAACCGGGGCTGGTTCAGCATGAAGACCGTGGCGCCGGCATTCCACGGCGCGAACACGCAGCTGTAGGCGTGCTTGGCCCAGCCGGGCGACGAGATGTTCAGATGGATGTCGCCGGGCCGGACCCCGAGCCAGTACATCGTCGAGAGATGGCCGACCGGATAGCTCTGGTGGCTGTGCAAAACGAGCTTGGGCTTGGCCGTTGTGCCCGAGGTGAAATAGAGCAACAGCGGGTCGCTCGCCCGGGTTTCGCCGTCGGCGACGAATTCCCCCGGCATGTCGTAAGCCGCCTCCCAGGAGTGCCAGCCGGGCGCCGTCCCGCCGACCGCGATCCGGGTATAGTCGCCGGGCAGGTCGGCAAATTTGCCGGTGCCGTCGGCGCCGGCCACGACATGGCGGACCCGGCCGCGGGCAAAACGGTCGAGGAGGTCGTCGCGGTTCAGCAGGGTCGTCGCCGGAATGATCACGGCGCCCAGCTTCATCGCCGCCAGCATGCATTCCCACAACGGCGCCGTATTGCCGAGCATCAGCAGCAGGCGGTCGCCGCGGCCCACACCGAGCCCGCGCAGCCGGTTGGCGGCCCAACTCGATCGCTCGGCAAGTTCGGCGAAGGAGAGTTTGGTCTCGGTCCCGCCGTCATCGACGATCCACAACCCCGGCCGGTCGTTGTCCCGGGCCATCGGGTCGAAATAATCGAGCGCCCAGTTGAACCGGTCGAGGACCGGCCAGCGGAAGTCGCGATAGGCCCGCCGGTAGTCGGCGCGGTGGGCCAGCAGGAAATCCCGGGCCGCGATAAAGGCAGTTGCCGACATCCTGACTCCTCCCCGTTGCGGGCTTCGGTCCGCCATGATCCGCGCCAACCGGCATCATAACACAAGCCGGACAGCCGGCTCGGCGCGCGGTCCCGGCGCAACCCGGCGGCGCGGTCTTTGGCGGGTCGGCTCATCGTTCGACCGGAGGGCGGCTGTCGAGCGGGGCCGCCGGGTCGGCCCAGCGCTTTCGCCAGTTCGCGACGTCGCCGAGCGTCTCGGCCGCGGTCAATGCCCGCATGACGGCGCGGGCGAGGCAATCCGCGGCGGCATGGCCGAGCCGCAGCAGCGCGGCCGGCTCGACCGGCGGGCCGCCGCCCGTAGCCAGCGCGAACACCGTGTCGCCGTCGAACGGCGTGTGGATCGGGCGGATGGCGCGGGCGAGACCGTCCTGCGCCATGATCGCCAGACGCCGGCAGCCGCCCTTGCCGAGCGCGGCGTCGGTCGCGACGACCGCGATCGTGGTGTTGGCGCCGGCGCCGGCGGTCTTGCATTGCGAGAAGTCTTCCAGATCAAACAGCCGGTCGGGGATCGGCGGCTGCGGGTCGATCTCGCCGGGCAAGGCCAGATCCGCCGCCCAGAAGCGGCCGCAATCGGGCCGGACCGCAGCACCCCAGCTGTTGACGGCAACGATTGCGCCGACCATGGCGCCTTCGGTCAGGCGAAGCGACGCGCTGCCGAGGCCACCCTTCAGCTGCCCCGCTCTGGCGCCCAGACCGGCGCCGGCGTTGCCCTGCGAGAAATCCTTGGCCGCGGCGTCGACGGCGATGCGGCCAAGCGCCCGATACGGCGGATCGCCGACCCAGATCCGGCGGGTTGGGAAGCCGAGATCGAACAGGATCGCCGCCGGGACGATCGGCACCCGGATCACCGAGGGCTGCGGCGTCGAGCCGATTGCAAAGCCGCGGCCGGCTGCGGCGAGCCGATCCATCACCCCGGCGGCGGCATCGAGGCCGAAGGCCGAGCCGCCGGACAGGACGATCGCGTCGATACGATCGACCAGCGTATCGACCGAGAGCAATTCGGTCTCACGGGTGCCGGGCGCGCCGCCGCGAACATCGACCGCCGCCGTCGCCGGCCGCTCGGCGAGCACGACGGTCGTGCCGGTGATGCCGTCGAGATCTTCCGCCTGCCCGACCAGGATGCCGGCTACATCGGTGATCAGATTGCGCATTCCTGCGATGGCCATGACGATCCCCGGACCTGCGAGGTGTTGCGTATATCATGGACATTTCTGCGCTGCGAGCGATCGGGGAGGTCGGACCCGGTGACCACGACCGTCATCAAAAACGCCGATTGGGCGCCGTCCGGGATGTGTTCGTCGACGGAATCCAAGTCGTGGCCGATCGGGTGGCGCTGACCCTCGATCAGGCCGACGCCGCCCGGCGCCCGGCTCGAGCACCACGCCGAATGCTCGAAGCCGTTCCGCGGCGCGACTACCGCGGGCGGGGTGCTGCGCAGATTTCTCCGCTCAGCCTGCCTTTGGCCGATTGATGCCGCGGCCGGCGGCAGCCGCGTAGGCGTCGATGCCGAAAATTGACCTGCACGACCCAATCTCGGTCATTCGCATCGATAACCTATACATATAGTAGTAAATATGATATGATCCTGCCGAGAATTAACGATGGACATCAAGCATATGACGAAAACTGCTCTCTCTCAATTACAACAGCAGATCGAAGCTGTGCGGCGCGAAGCGTTTGCCGAAGGCTATGCAGCGGCGATGCAACGGGTTCGGGAATTTGCCGCAGGGTTCGACCCTGCCACCGGCGCGGTCAAGATCCCGACGGCGCCGGCACGGCGCGCCGGGTTTTCTCGCCGGACCATCGCCAATGACGCTGCCGATTGGCCGGGCAATGCCCGGTTCGGCGAGCGGTCACCGACGCGGCGGCTGCAGCGCGGGACCAACGCCAAGCTGATCGAGGCGGTGCTGCAGTCGATCGCCCCGCGCGCGGCGCGTCCGACCGAGATCCGCAATCTGCTCCGGCGCGACCAGGGGGTGGCGCTGGCGTTCACCTCGATCCGCCATGCACTCGGTCAACTGCAAGGACGTCACGCAGCCGAACAGGTCGCCCAAAGCAAGACGTGGCGGTATCTGGGCGAGGGCGCAGCGGCAAACGGAATGGGCGAGTGAATACGAATGCCGTGCCGTTGCGCCAAGGATGCTCCGGTCAGCCGACGGCGCGGCGTGCCCGGCCGCGCGGCCGGCTGCGCTTGCGCCCGAGGCCGAGTTCCTTGGCCATTGCCGAGCGCTGTTCCGAGTAGGCCGGAGCGGTCAGCGGGTGGTCGCTCTGCAGCTTCCACCGCTGCAAATATTCGGCGGTCTGCAAATTGTGCCGGGTGCCGAGATGGCGCCTCAGCGTCTTGCCCTTAAAGCCGCATTCGAGGCACACGACGTGATCGTGTTGGACCGACCGCTTGATCGGGACTGCCGGCGTCCGCACTAATTGCGGCTGGGCGGGCATGCCCAGTCGCCGGACGGTCTGTTCGACCGTCGCGATCAGACCCGCGAGCTGATCGGGCGCTAGAATGTGATTGCCCACATAACTGGCAATTATCTTCGCAACCGGGCGCAAATTGGCGCTTTTTGCTGCTTCTTCGCTGTTCATGATCGCCATTCCCCCATCATCTTGCTTTTGGTTCCCCCTGATACGGCATTTGTGAGGCAATTGAAACATTTGTTACGGCTGAATTAGACGGAGCAAGGTTTTTGTACCCCGATCAATAGCGAGCGCTGCGGTCGCGGGGCGAATCGGCGGACCCTCGGGCGGGCCCCATCGGCCGGACCAGCGCCTCGACTAGCCACCGCGCTCAAGGCCCTACCGCCGCGTTCGGCGGGTGGCGAGCAGGTGATCGACCATGGCCGGAGCGGCGCCGAGATAGTTGCCGGGGTCGGTCAGCGACCGGAGTTTTTCGGCGCCCAGCGGACCGGCGACCGCAGGGGTTTCGAGCAGCACGTCGAGCAAAGACCGGTTGCTCTCGATCGCGGCGCGGCAGGCGTCGTAGACGAGGTCGTGCGCCTCGTTGCGCCCGGTATGGGGAGCCAATCCCATCATCACCGCCTCGGCGACGATGAGCCCGTGCGTCATGCCGAGGTTCTTCTCCATCCGTCCGGCGTCGACGATCAGCCCGCCCAAGAGAAACTGCGACTGATTGAGCGCACCGGCGGCGTAGCCAAAGGCTTCCGGCACCGCCACCCACTCGATATGCCACGGCCCGGTGGCCCGCTCGAAATCGGTGATCAGGGCGTCGAGCGCCAAGCCCGCATGCTGGCGCAACACCTTGGCGGCGGCAAAGATCAGCTCGCACGAGATCGGGTTGCGCTTCTGCGGCATCGTAGAGCTCGAGCCGCGCCCGGCGACGAACGGCTCGGCCGCCTCACCGAACTCGGTTGCCGACATCAGCATCACATCATAGGCGATCTTGGCGAGGCTCCCGGCCAACATGGCCAGCACCTGGACGGTTTCCGCGATGCCGTCGCGGACCACATGCCAGGTGATCGGCGGGTCGCCGAGACCGAGTTCGCGGGCGAGTTCGGTGCGGCTCCGGACCACCTGCTCGCCGCGGCCGAGCGAGGCGAGGGTGCCGGCGGCGCCGCCGAACTGCGCCAGCAAGACCCGCGGCCGCAACTCCCCGAGTCGGTCGGCATGGCGGTCGAGGGCGGAAAGCCACACCGCCGCCTTGTAGCCGAAGGTTACCGGCAGCGCGTGCTGCAGATGGGTCCGACCGGCCATCGGCGTGTCGCGATGGGTGCGGGCAAGGTCCGCCAGATGGCCGCGCACCGCCGTCATGTGCTCGTCGACCAACGCCAGGCCGGCGCGGATCTGCAGGACCGCGGCGGTATCCATGATGTCCTGGGTCGTCGCACCCCAATGCAGCCAGCGCCCGGCCCCGCCGGCGGCCTGCGCCAGCTGGCGCACCAACGGCAGGATCGGGTAGCCGACATTCTCGGTCTCGTGCTTGAGGCGGGCCAAGTCGAGATCCGGCGGCGGATCGGCCGCCCGCGAGATCGCCGCCGCGGCCTCGGCCGGGATGATGCCGAGCCGGCCCTGGGCCCGCGCCAGCGCCGCCTCGACCTCGATGCAGCGGTTCAAAAAAGCGCGCTCGCCAAACACCGCGCGCATCGCCGCGGTGCCGAACATGTCGCCGAATATTGCCGTGTCGAGCATGCCGATCGTCATCGGTCGCCCGCCGCGATACTAATCGGCCGCAGTCTGGTAGAGTTCCGGCGACGGTGCGAAATCGGTCCAACCGCCGGCGGTCAGCCGCTCGAGCGCCGGAAAGCGGGCCTTGTAGGCCATCTTCGAGCTGTCGGCGATCCAATATCCGAGATAAACGTATTGCCGCTCGCGGCGTCGGCATTCGTCGACCAACCACAGGATGCTCCAGCTGCCGAGACCGCGCTTGGGCTGGGCTGGATCAAAAAAGCTGTAGACGGCAGAGACGCCGTCATCGAGGAGATCGATCAGCGATGCCGCGACCAGATCGCCGGCGCCGTCGCGGAACTCGACGATTCGGGTCCGCACCGGGCTGCCTTCGACCATGCCGCGGTAATCGCCGTAATTCATCGAGGCCATTTCGCTGTCGCCGTGTCGGGTCCGCTGATAGGCCGAAAACAGCTGGAACTGTTCCGGCGTGGCGTGGGCCCCGACAAAGGCCGCGCCGAGGTCGCGGTTGGCGTTGCGAATGCGCCGCATCGAACGGGTGTGGCTGAAGCGATCGACAGCGATGCGCACCGGCACGCAGGAGGTGCAGCCGCGACAGGCGGGGCGGTAGGCATAGCGATGGCTGCGGCGAAACCCGGCGCGCGACAGATCGTCATAGAAGAATTCGGCGCCGCCGCCGGCTAATTCGACGATCAGCTTGCGCTCGGCCCGGCCGGCGATGTAGGGGCAGGCGACCGGCGAGGTCGCAAAGAACTGATGCAACGGAGCGAGGAGGCCGTCGCCGGGCGCGGGCGAGTCGGGAATGGACGCGCCCCGGCGGGGCCAGTCTCGATCGGGCCATCGCCGGTTGGGCCTGCCGTCACGCCCTGGTTTAATGTCCATGCTGGATCTTCCTCCCGCGCCGCGGTTTCGTGCTGGGCACGGCCGATCGCCGAAGTATGAACGAGAGCGGGCCGAAGGTGCCAGCCCGATCGCCGCATCGGCGGATTTTCTTCAACGGTTCGGTCCTTTGGCCCAGCGGAACCCGGTCAAAATGTTGTTGTCGAACCGGCATTCGACCGCCACATCGCGGCGGAGCGGGGTGTCGGGCGGCAGGTCGCGCCGCACCGCTTCGACCCGGGCGAGGATCGTGGTAATGCTGGTTGCGGTCGCTTCGCTTTTAACGATGTCGAAAGCGGCGCCGGGATAAGCTCGCTGCATCAGATCGGCACAGCGATCAGCCATGCCGCCGCTCGGTACGAGACTGCACCCGGCACCGACGATCCCGGCAAAGCCGAGAGCAAGGAGGGCCGACACGGCGGACAGTCGGCTCAGGAAAAAGCGGCGCATGGCCGCGATATTGCCGGGCGGCGCGGCTAATGCAAATCCCGCGCGAAATGGGAAGACCGGGAAGGACCGCGATGCGTGCTCAGCTGATCAGGGCGGCCGGGGGGCCGCTCGCCGCCGAGGAGCTGCCGACACCCCGCCCGGGCCCGCAGCAGGTGCTGATCAAGGTGCATGCCTGTGCCGTCTGCCGGACCGATCTGCATATCGTCGATGGCGACCTCGCCGCCGCAAAACTGCCGCTGGTCCCCGGCCACGAGATCGTCGGCACGATCGTCGAGCGCGGCGCCGAGGTCGACCGGTTTGCGATCGGCGATCGGGTTGGGGTGCCGTGGCTCGGCTGGACCTGCGGGGTTTGCGATTACTGCCGCGGCGGGCACGAGAATTTGTGCGACCGGGCCCGCTTTACCGGCTACCAGATCGATGGCGGCTATGCCGAGATGACGCTCGCCGACCAGCGCTATTGCTTTGCGATCGATCCGCGCTACGGCGATGTCGAGGCGGCCCCGCTGCTGTGCGCCGGTCTGATCGGCTATCGCAGCCTGCGCCTGGCCGGCGAGGCCGGACGGATCGGCATCTACGGGTTCGGCGCCGCCGCCCATATCGTTGCCCAGGTGGCGCGCCATCAGGGCCGCCTGGTTTTCGCCTTCACCCGCCCGGGCGATCGCGCGGCGCAGGATTTTGCCCGCCGGCTCGGCGCCGAATGGGCCGGAGATTCGACCGAGGCGCCGCCCGAGCCGCTCGACGCGGCGCTGATCTTCGCGCCGGTCGGCGGGCTGGTGCCGGCGGCGCTCGCCGCCACCCGGAAGGGCGGCACCGTCGTCTGCGGCGGGATCCATATGAGCGACATCCCGTCCTTCCCCTATCGCCTGCTGTGGGGAGAACGAGCGCTGCGCTCGGTTGCCAATCTGACCCGACGCGACGCCGAGGAATTTCTGGCATTGGCGCCACGGGCGGGGGTCGCGACGATGACGACCGCCTATCCGCTGGCGCAGGCCAACGAGGCGCTCGCCGATCTGCGGCACGGCCGACTGCAAGGCGCGGCCGTGCTGGTTCCCTGACCACCCGACCCAACCAATTTTGAGGAGCGAGCGAATGACAGGTTTCTGTGCGTGCGGCGGCGGCCTGCCCCCCGCCGACATTGGGCGGCGGCGTCTGTTGCAATCGGCGGGGATCGCCGCAGTGGCGTCATCGCTCCCGGTCATGGCCGCGGCGGCCCCGGGAAACTACGAAGCGATGCTGCTGTCCTGCATCGACCCGCGCCTGGTGGCGCCGGTCTACAAATACATGGACGGGCGCGGGCTGACCGGCAGGTACAGTCAGTTTGTGATCGCCGGCGCCGCCATCGCCGTCGTTGCTCCGCGGTTTGCAGCGTGGCGCCAGACCTTTTGGGACAATCTCGGCAGCTCGCTGCAACTGCACCGCATCAACCGGGTCATCGTGATCGACCATCGCGATTGCGGCGCCGCCAGGATCGCTTATGGGGACGAGAGCATTGCGACGCCCGCGGCCGAGACCGCGACGCACAAGAAGGTGCTCGCCGAATTCCGCCTGGAACTGCACCGGCGCCACCCGCAATTCGCGGTCGAGACCGGGCTGATGGCGCTCGACGGCTCGCTCGAACCTCTGGCTTGACGTCAGCCGGCGGCGTTGCCCGGCTGCTGCGGCAAGGATTATCATCGGGGGATGGGTGCTGCCCGCCGGTTTCAGATCATGCTGCCGATGCGCGACGGCGTCCGGCTCAACACCTTCGTGTTTCTGCCCGGGACCGGCGGACCGCAATGGCCGGTAATCCTGCACCGCACGCCCTACGGCATCGCCGCCGCCGACGCCGCCGACCGCAGAGACTGCGCTCGGGCGTGGCTGCCGAACCCGGCGGAGCCGCTGCGCGGTTCGATCCTGCGCGGCTGGCAGAACATCGTCGCGCGCGGCTATGCCGCGGTTTATCAGGACACCCGCGGCCGGCACGGCTCCGAGGGCGAGGACCGGGTCTATGCCGACGATATGGCCGACGGCCATGACACGCTCGAATGGATTGCCGGCCAGCCCTGGACCAATCAGCGGGTCGGCGTGTCCGGCTCGTCGGCCGGGGCCACCACCGCCTATGCCGCAGCCGCGACCCGGCACCCGAGCCTGCGCGCCCTTTTCGTCCAGGCCGGCGGTTCGAGCATCTACGACGATGTCGTCTACGAAGGCCAGTCGATCGAGATGGAGCGGTTGTGGCTATGGGTCGCGCGCAACATCCCGGGCTTGTCGGCGTCGCATCGCGAGGCGGTCATGCGGCGGTCCGGGATTGCCGCGGGCGAGCTCGACGCCGCCGCCGCCTCGGCCGCCGCGCGCTATGCCCGGCTCGATGCCGCGCGGCATGCCGATCCGCCCTTTGTCGGTTCGGCCGACTGGCTGCGCCTGCCATTGGCCAATTACCCGGATTTCGCGCTCTGGCAGCCCTTCCTCGACGAGATCCTCAGTCATCCGGCGCCGGACCGGTTCCGGGCAGCCCATGATTTCCGCCGGACGATCGAGATCCCCGGCTTTCACGTCACCACCTGGTTCGACATCTTTCAGACCAGCGTGATCGCCGCCTTCAACGAGATTCAGGCCCGCACCGGGACCCAGAAACTTTGGGTCGGCCCGAACGAGCATTATTTCGTCTACGCCGACAATTTCTGGCCGCGCGACCCGTATTTCGAATGGTTCGACCATTGGCTGAGGGGGATGCCGGCCGCCATCGTCGACGAGCCGGCGGTGTTTTATTCGCCGTGCGCCTGGGTCGCCGATGCGGCCCGATACATTGCCGACGATTGGCGGCATGCCGAGCGCTGGCCGCCGCCGGGCATCGCGCCGCAGCGTCTTTATCTGTGCGGCGACGGCCGCCTCGCGCCGGATCGGCCAGGCCCCGATCGACCGGGCGGGGCGGAGCGCAGCTATCGCTATGACCCGCGCCGGCCGATCCCCAGCCTCGGCGGGCGCAACATGCTGATCGACGCCGGCTCGCGCGACCAGAACCCGGCCCGCGCCCTGCCCGATTACGGTCTGATCTACCGCAGCGAGCCGTTGCCCGAGGCGCTGACCATCGCCGGCAACGTCCGGGCGACGTTGCACGTCGGATCGGATTGCCCGGACACCGACTTCATCGTCAAGCTGATCGACAAGCTGCCCGACGGGCGGGCAATGCTGCTGATGGACGGAGTGGTCCGGGCATTGTACCGCGATCCGTCGGGCGAGCCCCGGCCATTGATCGCGGGACGGGTCGAGCGGCTGACCATCGGTCTCGGCGACATCCATCACAGCTTCGGCGCCGGCCACCGGATCGAAATCGACGTGACCAGCAGCAATTTCCCGCGTCGCGCCCGCAACACCAACAGCGGCAACCCGGTGCTGGCGAAAGATTGCGACGCCGACATCCGCATCGCGACGAACACCGTCCATCACGCCGCGTCGACGCCGTCCTTTGTCGAATTGCCGGTGCTGCCGAGCCGTGGCGCGGGAAGTCGATGAACGCCGCGCCGAAAATCCGGATCGGGATCGGCGGTTGGGTATATCCGCCGTGGCGCGGCACGTTCTACCCGAAGGGCCTGACCCAGGCCGGAGAACTGGCGTTCGCCAGCCGCCGGGTCACCGCGATCGAGATCAACGGCACCTTCTACGGGCTGCAAAAGCCGGCCAGCTTTCGCCGCTGGCATGACGAGACCCCGGCGGATTTCGTCTTTTCGCTTAAAGGGCCGCGTTTTGTGACGCACCGCCGCGACCTGGCGGCGATGGGTCCGGCGCTCGACCGGTTTTTCGCCAGCGGACTGCTCGAACTCGGCGACAAGCTGGGTCCGATACTGTGGCAGTTTGCACCGACCCAGGCGTTCGACGAGGCCGCCTTTGCCGCCTTCCTCGAATTGCTGCCGCGCGAACGCGACGGCCGCGCCCTGCGCCATGTCGTCGAGGTCCGCCACCCGAGCTTTGCCGCCGCTGCGTTTTTTGATCTGCTCCGACGGCATCGGGTGGCGCTCGCCTGGGTCGACGACGACAAATTTCCGGCCTTCGCCGAAATCACCGCCGATTTCATCTACGCCCGCTTGCGGCGCTGCGCGGTCGAGGAGCCGCTCGGATACCCTTCGGCGGCCCTCGACGCAAAGGCGCAGGAACTGCAAGAGCTGTCGCGGAGCCATGCCTGCGATTGCTTCGTTTATTTCATCAATGGCGGCAAGGTCCGCGCCCCGGCGGCGGCGCAGGCGCTGTTGCAGCGGCTGGCGCAACCGGGCTGAGAAAGTCGCGCCGCCGAGCCCGCCTGCACTGTGACGGTCTCAGCCGGGGCCTTGGCGGAAAAACAGGTCGGCGGCGTGCCGCTGCGCCGGCGACAACGTCGCGTAGAGCGTCTGGAGCGCCGGCAGCAGCCGCTGCAAGCCGGCCAGATCCTGCTGCTCGGATCGGATCGCAAAGCGCAGAGCATCGACCGCCGAAGCGGTCGATGCCGGCGTTGCGCCGGCCGGGGCCTGAGAGTTTTCGCGCATGACCGCGGCGACCGCCTCGAATTGCGGCTGCTGCGCCGGTGTGATCTGCAGGTGCTGGCGCAGCTGGGCGATGCTGGTCTCGACATTCTGAGGCCCGCTCGGCGCCGCCTGCACCAGCAGCGGTCCTCCGGCAGGCGCGCCGGCTTCGGCCGGCGACAGCGGCGCCGCCCGCGGCGCGCAATCGGGCGCGAGCAGCAACGCACCCAACACTAGGGCGGCGGCCGACCGGCCGGCCCAGACGACAGATGGCGACATCCCGGGTAACCCCCAATAATAAACGCGCCTACCGATGCGCCTCGATGGCCGCGGTTGCAAGACCCGTCGGCGCAGATCCGGCGGTCAGCCCGGTGCGGCGCCCTGGATCGCGACTTCGAGCATGTAGAGCGATTGGCTCGCGGCCATGAACAGGCGGTCGCGCTTGGGCCCGCCAAAGGCGACGTTGGCGCATACTTCGGGGAGCCGAATGCGGCCGATCAGCTTGCCCGCCGGGTTGTACACCAGGACGCCGGCATAGCCGAGCGGTGCATTCGAGCCGCACCACAGATTGCCCAGCACATCCGCGCGCATGCCGTCGGGGCCGCATTTGACGCCGTCCACGGTGGTGTCGCTGAACACGCGCTGGTTGGCGGGCTTGGTGCCCTGCATGTCGAAGGCAAAGATCAGCCGCTTGCCGCCGGGGCCGGTGTCGCCCGGGCCCTTGCCGGTGCTGATCACGTAAAGGATCTTGTGGTCGGGCGAAAAGCAGATGCCGTTGGGGTCGGGCAATTGCTCTTCGGTGATCGCCACTTCGAGCTTGCCGCTCGGGTCCCAGCGGTAGACGGCGTTCGGCAATTCGCGCTTCTTGCCGCCGATCGCGCCGGCGTTCTCGGCGCCGATCAGCGGGTTGAGGATGCCTTGCGGATTGGTCGGGCCGCCGGCCTCGTCGGGGTGCCCCTCGGGGATCGAATCGCCATAGGGCGGGTCGGTGAACCAGATGCTGCCGTCCGGATGCGGCACCAAATCGTTTGGCGAGTTGAGCGGCTTGCCCTGATACGAATCGGCGATCACCTTCACCGAGCCGTCATGCTCCCAGCGCACGACGCGGCGGTTGAAATCCTCGCACGAGAGCTGGCGGCCCTGATAGTCGAACGAATTGCCGTTGGTGTTGTAGGACGGGCGGCGGAACGCCGTCACCCGGCCGTCGTCCCAGATGTAGCGGTATTGCACATTGCCCGAGACATCGCTGAAGACGAGGTACTGGCCCTGGCTCGACCAGGCCGGGCCCTCGGCCCACAACGCCCCGGTCCACAACCGGTAGATCGCGCCCTGCGTGCGCCGCAGCGGGATAAAGGACGGATCGACGACGATGACGTCGGGGTCGGGATAGATCGACGGATGGCCGCGCGCCCAGGTCGCGCGGCGGGTTGCTGATGACGCTCGCCGGCGTCCCGAGCGCTGCCTTTTCCTGCGCCGATGCGGTGTGGCGCGCGAATGCGGCGGTTCCGGCGAGCCCGGCGGTGGCGGCCAAAACCGTGCGCCGCGACACGGATTGCCGGCGAACCCGTTGGTCGGTCATCGTCCCCTCCTGCATGTGTTCTGCCCGCGATTGTGGCCGGGCCTCCGGCGCGTGGCAATCATTCGATCGCCGCCACAGCCATGCGACGGCGGCAGGCCATGCCGTCGAATTAGCGGTGCGCCGCCAAGCCGCGGCGCGTGCTAAACTTTGCCGCAGCAAATGGGGTAGATCGGGTTCCACCAGGGAAAGGGATGGCGATGGCGTATGACCTGCTGATCAAGAACGGCCGCATCGTCGACGGCTCGGGCATGCCGGCGTTCCGCGGCGATGTCGGCGATCAAGGACGGCAAGATCGCCGAGATCGGCAAATTGTGCGGTCCCGCCGCGCGCACGGTCGACGCCGCGGGCCGCGTCGTCGCGCCCGGCTTTATCGACAACCACTGCCATTACGACGCGCAGGTCACCTGGGACCCGCTGTGCTCCTATTCCTGCGACCACGGCGCCACCAGCGTGATCTTCGGCAATTGCTCGCTGTCGTTGGCGCCGGTGCGCAAGGGCAAGGAGCGGCGGCTGTCCGAGTTCCTCTCCTATGTCGAGGCGATCCCGATGGAGGTGCTCGACACGCTCGAGATCACCTGGGAGACGGTGCCCGAATACCTCGACCAGATGGACCGCAATCTCGGGGTCAATGTCGGCAATCTGATCGGCCATACCGCGGTGCGCTATTACGTGATGGGCGACGAGTGCCAGAAGCGCACGGCCACCGACGACGAGATCAAGGAGATGCAGGACCTCGTGCGCGACGGCATGAAGGCCGGCGCGCTCGGCCTCTCGGTGTCGCGCAACCAGGGCCATTTCGACCCGCAGGGCGTCCACATCCCGGCGATCTGGGCCGACGAGAAGGAAATCTTCGCGCTCGGCGACGTGCTGCGCGAACTCGGCACCGGCCTGATCCAGTCGGGCGGCGGCAACGGCGCCGAGATGAAGGACGCGCTGATGAGCCGGCTCAGCGAGGCGACCGGCCGCACCGTCGTCTACAACAATCTCGGCCAGACGATGCGCCGGCCCGGCCAGTGGCAGAAGCAGATGGAGCAGGTCGACGCGACCACGGCGAAGGGCATCCGCGCCTTCCCGATGTGCACGCCGAACCGCATCACCGACTATTTCACGATGCGCAACACCCAGACCTTCCGCGGGCATGGCGGTGTGGCACCCGATCTGCCTGTCGACGCCCGAGGAGATGCTGAAGGCCTATGCCGATCCGGAAGTGCGCCGGAAGCTCCACGACGAGGCGGTCGAGTTCAAGAACGGGCCGGCGATCGGCATCTGCAGCACCTGGTGGGACTACATGGTCCTGCAGACCGCGGTGCTTGCGAAGAACAAGCAGTATGAGGGCAAGACCCTCGGCCAGATCGCCAAGGCGCAGGGCAAGGGCATCATCGACTGCCTTCCTCGACCTCGCGGTCGAGGAGAACCTCGACACCGAATGGCTGCACGGCGAGAACAACGTCGACGACGAGGCGGTCGCCAAGATCCTGACCTATCCGAACGCGATCATCGGCCTGTCGCGACGGCGGCGCGCATGTGCAGTTCCAGAGCGGGTTCGGGTTCTCGACCCGGCTGCTCTCGGAATGGGTGCGCGAGAAGCAGGTCATGTCGCTTGGAGCAGGCGGTGCGGCGGCTGACCTTCGACAGTCGGCCTCGACCTTCGGCCTCTACGACCGCGGGCTGTTGCGGCCGGGCATGGTCGCCGACATCGTGATCTTCGATCCCGACACGGTGAAGCCGCTGCCGCTCGAGGTCGTCCACGACTTCCCGACCGGCGCCAAGCGCATCAAGGAGCCGGCCCAGGGCATCCACATGACCATCGTCAACGGCCAGGTCCTGCTCGAAGACGGCAAGCACACCGGCGCCTTGCCCGGCCGCGTCTTGCGCAACAGCTACTACAAGGGGTTGCACGCCTAGCGCGTCGGCAGCGCAGCCTTTCGTAGGGCGGGTCTTGTTCGCCTTACGCATTGGCGGGCAGACCAGCCTTACGGCTGAAAAACAGGCCGGCGTCATCTGGCGCCGGCCTGTCTGCTTTAAAATAGCAAGGGAGGATCGCCATGCCGACATTCCGTCCGACCCCCGATCTCGAGATGCATTACGAGGTCGACGACTTCACCGACCCGTGGCGCACGCCGCAGACGGTGCTGATGCTGCACGGCAATGCCGAGAGCGGGGTGGCGTGGAACGGGTGGGTCCCGACATTGGCGCGCCGGTACAAGCTCGTGCGCCCGGACATGCGCGGCTTTGGCGCCTCGACGCCGATGCCGCGCGACTTCCCGTGGACGCTCGACGTGATCATCGACGACTACACGCGGCTGATGGATCATCTCGGCGTCGCCCGGTTTCACCTCGTCGGCGCCAAGATCGGCGGCACCATCGCCCGCGCCTTTGCCGCGCGCCGCCCCGAACGGGTCGTGAGCCTGACCGTCGTCGGCACGCCGCCGCCGCTGCGCGCCGGCGCCGCCGAGCGCGTGCCCGAATTGAACGCGGCGTTCGAGCGCGACGGGGTCGAGCCTTGGGCGCGCCAGACGATGGGCGGCCGCCTCGGCAGCGATTTCCCGGCCGAGGGCGTCGAATGGTGGATCAAATTCATGGGCCGCACCGCGGTCTCGACCCAGATCGGCTTTATGAAGACGATCGCCTGCGCCGACATCCGCGCCGATGTGCCGAAGATCCGCTGCCCGACCCTGGTCGTCACCACCGACGGCAGCGGTCTCGCCTCGGTCGACGAAACGCGCGCCTGGCAGCAGCAGATCCCGAACTCGTCTCTGGTGGTATTGCCCGGCAACTCCTACCACGTCGCCGCCACCCACGCCGAGCCCTGCGCCAAGGCAGCCCTCGATTTCATCGCCGGGCACGGCGGCTAGCCCGGACCAGCCTGCGCAAAGCGCGTTGAGGCATCGCGATCATCCGCTCGCCGGGAAGGCGGTCGGAGCGCCCGGTTAACCGCGCAGGTCGGACAGCCGCAGCACCGTCTCTGGAAACAAGCCCGACTTTTCGGAGGCTGCGCGGGGAGCTGTCTCGGCGCCCGCCGCGGTGCGGCCTTGGCCGGGATCAGGAGGTCTCGGTATCGCTCGAGATTTGACAGAACGACTATCTTGGTCTAACTCTAACTGACCGACGGCACAGAAATCGCCTTGTTAACGGGCGATCCGGGCAGTATTTTTCCCGCCCAAACGCAACGAGATCTCTTTACTTTTTGTTAACCAAGCTATTCAAGGAAATTTTTTGCTCCCTTTTCAATTTTCCAAGATGGACCGGCCCCGGCAGATTGCCTTGGTTCTGAAGACGACCTTGAACTATAAGGGCATGAAGAGGCTGGTTTCGCAATCAAAGGCCGATCGGGGACACGAGCGCTACCGCCGCGCCGGCATCACCGCCTCCACATCGTATATTGCAAAAGCTCTGACGATACTTACCGGTTTCGTTTCTGTGCCGCTTACGATCCATTACCTGGGCGCGGAGCGGTATGGTGTGTGGTTGACCGTCAGCAGCCTAATGGTCTGGGTGGCTCTGACAGATTTCGGTCTCGCCGGCAATGCTCTGGTGAACGTGTTGTCCGAGGCGGTTGGGAGCGATGATCGGGCGGCGGCACGCCAATATACCGCATCTGCATTCTGGACGCTCGTTACCATTGCCCTGATGCTTGGAGTTGCCTTCACAGCCGCCTTCCCTCTCATTCCGTGGCGGGCTGTTTTCCGCGTGTCAGACGCGATTCCGACCAGAGAACTGGAGCTGACCTGCGCTGTGCTGTTGACGCTGTTCGTGATCAACTTGCCTTTGAGCCTGCAGCGCTCGATTTATGACGCTCACCAGGAGGGCTACCTGGCGAATATCTGGTGGATTGTCGGTGGTGTCATTTCGCTGGCTGGCCTGGTTGTCGTGACACGTTTTCACGGCGGGTTGCCTCAGCTCGTCGTCGTCGTTTCCGGATTGCCGGCCCTCGTCGTCTTTGCCAGTGCATATCATGTTTTCGTCTGCCGCTATCCATGGCTCGCACCTGCGCCCTCAGCGGTGAAATGGGCCTGCATTCGGCGGCTGCTGAAGCTGGGCGGCAAATATACGGCAATGCAATTATCAGCGTTGGGTATTTCCCAGAGCCACGCAATAATAATCACGCAAATGCTCGGTCCCTCTCGGGTGGTCATCTTCGTTGTTGCATTCAAAGTCCTCACTCTGCCCGTAGAGCTGATTTACATGGGGACGGTGCCGTTCATTGCCGCGTTGAGCGAGGCCAGGGCGCGGCAGGACTGGACATGGATCAAGAGCGCTTTCAAAAGCGCCACGATTGCCTCGATTGGCCTGGGTCTGCCCGTTGCGGCCGCGCTTGCCCTCCTGGCGAAGCCTCTGATCCTTCTTTGGGCTGGTCCTTCGGCAGTGCCGGGTTACGATCTGATTTTCTGGTTGTTTGTCTACACCGTCGTTGGCGTAAGCGTCATGATGACGCGACAATTGCTCTGCGGCATCGAGCAAATCGGAGCGCTGTTGCTGTCCATCGTGCTCTGCTCGTTCAGCACCGTGATATTCGGCGTGCTCTTTGCGTCTTGGTGGGGATTGAGTGGTGTCGCGTGCGCCATGGCGGGCAGCATGCTCGTTATTTTGGCGCCGATCCGAGTGTGCGGCGTGCGGCGTGCTTTTGCGAGCCGGCACAGCGTCTCGGGCTTGGCGGCCTTGAAGTAACCAAATATAGAACCGCGCTCGGGGAGAAATATGCGGTTTCTGATTATCGGCGCGGGAGCGCTGGGCGGCTATTACGGCGGCATGTTCTTGAGGGGCGGCGCCGATGTCACTTTTCTTGTGCGGCCGCGACGAGCAGCGCAGCTCGCAGAGCGGGGTCTCGTCATCAAATTGCCCGGTGCCGAATACCGTGTGCCCGTCAAGACGGTGCTCGCCGGCGCTGTCGGCGGCCCGTACGACGTAGTGATTGTCGCGTGCAAGGCCTACAGCCTCGACGCCGTAATCGACGATTTCGCGAGGGCGCTCGGTTCTGACGGCGCCGTGTTGCCGGTGCTGAACGGTATCGCCCACATCGCAACGCTGAGCGATCGCTTCGGCGCGGGTCGGGTACTCGGCGGCGTGACCCTGTTTTCGGCTGTGCTGACGCCCGAGGGAGACATCCTGGTGCCGGGTCTCGGGAAAACCGGACAGACCTTGTTTGGCGAGCTGACCGGTCAGCTCTCGGCCCGGTGCGAGCAGATCGGCGCTGCATTTGCAGCCGGCGGGGTCCCAGCCGCGTTCAGCGATAACATTGTTGCCGGGATGTGGGCAAAATTCGGCTGCTTTGCCGGCGTGGCGGCAATCTCCGTGCTGACTCGGGCCCGCGCCGGCGAGATTGCCGCCGCACCCGCCGGCGCCGCCTTCGTCGCCGCGGCGCTCGACGAAAGCGCCCGGGTCGCGACCGCCGAAGGCTACCCGCCGCCGGCTGCGATGATAAACGATTACCGCAGCTCTTTCGCCCAGAAGGGCTCCGCCGGCGCGCCGTCGATGCTGTACGACATCGAGGCCGGGCGCCCGACCGAGGGCGACCACATCTTCGGCGATCTCATCCGGCGCGCCGATCGGCTCAGCATCGAGGTTCCGATACTGCGTGCAGCGCTGTGCAATCTGCAGATCTACGAGGCGCGGAGAGAAGCAGGATATCCCATGGAAAATCGTGGTTTTGTCCTACTACAGCCGCAACGGCCGCGGAAAACGGCTCGTTACCTCAAAGGCCTACTCAAGAAATTTGTTGCCCCGTCGATCAACGGATTTCTCCGCCGATCAGCGCATTGAAGCCGTCCTCTAGCCAAACAAGGATCGAGTTTGTCGACGACCGAATGCAGGAAAATCTGGTCGGCTGAACCTTTGAACTCAGGGGCTCAGAGCAATGCACGCAGAAACAGTGACCAACACGGCACAGCCGTTTCGCTGGAAGACCCGAGGCCGGATTTCAGAACTCTTGGGCCGCTATTCCGAAGTTGAGCGCGATGATCAGCTAAAAAAGCACTGGCCGAGGAAAAAACTCCTTGATCAGCGGAACGTAGTCTCTGAGAGACTTCTTCGGGAGATGATGAAAGATATAGGTGAGATCATGACGCACGAATGGTTTATAATATTTCTCATATAGAGCGCGGTCTCTCGCGTCCATGAGCGGCTTGCATGGCGGCTGAATGGAGTGCCAATTCAATATCCATTGCATATTTTCTGAAAGATAGGGCTTGAACCTGGCATGGACGACGTCGGCATGATCCCAGTTGAAGGTGCAGTTTGCGAAGCCGCTGCCAGGCATGTTTTCCCCGAGCGGGATCTTGCCGCCCCCCTCGAGATTTTCCCAGCTCTCACCCATCAGGGCAGGGAGTTTCCCCAGGTCGTGAATGAGCGTTGCGGCAAGAAACTCCTTGTCCGTAATTCCGGCCTTCTCCATGCTTTCGAGAACTTGAAGGGTGTGGGTGAGCTGGCTTCCGCAAAACATCCAGACATTTGTGGGATCGATAACCTGCGCGAGAAGTTCCAACAACCGCTCCACAGGAACTTCGCCAATAATGGGTTGCTCATATTTCTGGCGCAGCCGCGTCACGTCCTCGAGCGTCTGTTCGTCGGCGCGGCGATGAATAGCCGAGGCGCGTTCTTTGAACTCGTCGATCGTGGCGATCTCGCCCAGGCCCCTGATATTGTGAAACCCTCGTTCATTGAGCTTTCGCTTAACAAAATTCCTGAATCAGGGACATCGCTGTGATCACTCCATCGAGCAAGTTGGGGAAGACCTGCGGGAATATCCTATTCGATTAAATTCTACAAGACTTAATTAGACACGATAACGAGACGCGGTATTAACCTTAATCAGATGAGATCTGTTATGCGTTTAAATACACAAAATCTATGAAACTCTAGGTTAATTTAGCCTCGCGAAACGCCTCCGCCTCGCTGCTTAAATCAGCCTCGCGGATCGGTGAGCTTGGAGCATTTCCGGGTGAGCAACCGCAAAGTGGGGGAGGAAGGGTGGGGTGGGCGAATGCCCAAGGCGTCCTCCCGAATGCCCGAGACGAGGTTGCGGCGGAAGAAGTCGCTGGACCGCATAGTCGTCCCTATTTTCGCGAGGGCAGGCCCTTGAACCGATAAGACCGCTTGCTGTGGCGCCGGCGCCCTGGCCAAGGGCGGAAGAGTTTGGCGGCACAAACGCTTGGGCAGCAGCTATCTGGGGTGCCCGGCCGCAGCAAAGAGCAGATTCACTGGGTCCGCTATGAATTACCCAACTGTACGCCCATCGTCCGCACGTCTCCTGGCGCGAATCTCGGATGAGGAGGTGTCGACGCGGAAACGGTGCTCGGGGATTTCGGTGAAGAGATCGGCATAGCGCCGCGGCACGGGGATGTCGTTCAGCGCGCGTACGCGCCCCGCCGCGTCGATGCGCACGGCCACCAGAAAGCTGCCCCCGGAATTGGCGATTTCCTCGAGCGCCACGTGCATTCTGAGCTCGTCGTCGCCGTAATATTTCGGCGCGACCAGCCGCTCCGCCGTATCCGCGCCGATCACAAACGTCGTCCTCGGAAACAAGCGCGACTTTTCGAGGAAGGTGGGCGCTCGCGTGAGTTCGACCGGCGACTTCCAGGCGAATTGCGCGAGCCGGTGTCTCACCGTCTCGCCCGCCAGCGGCGGCTTGTCGACGTTGGTGACGGAGATTTCGAACGCCAGGGGCTGCTGCCTGAGCTCTTCGGCGACCCGCGCCAGCAACACATGTCCCTCGTGCAACGGGTTGAAAGAACCTGGGAACAGCACAAAGGGCTGCGGCGCCGACAGCATCATTTGGCCATCGGGCTGGACGGTGACGCGATCGAGCTCGCCCGCCAGGAGCTGATCGATCGTATCCACGGCCGCGACGACCGTCTCCGCAAAATGTTCATCCGCATCGAGCAGGCTCTTCGGCGACGGTGCGGCAATCCCGCATGCGCGGGCCAGCCACAGGACGATCGCGCGCGAAACGAGGTCTTCTTCGGCGGCGCGATCACGTCGGCCCTTGGCCATCACGCAAGTGCAGTGCGCGATGCCGGCGGAGTTGGCGAATGCGATGTGAAACCGATGCTCGCCTTTACGCGGGCGATCGCTGACCAGCGCCGCCGTCGCGCCGAGGCCGACCAGATCGGTGCCCGCCGGCACCAGCCTGGCGGCGCGCGCCCGTGCGGTTCGCGCCATCGCGATTGCGGTGTCGGCGCTGCACGCCTGTGCCGGCGCAAAGCCGAGAAACGCCGCAAGCGCCTGCGCGTCGTAGGGAATTTGCGCCTCGATCAGCAGCCGGGAGCCGCCGGGAACACGAAGCAACTCGCCGACCGCCCCGCTGCCGCCCCCGGTGATCGCGAGCGCCGCCTTGCGGCCGGACGCGTGCATTGCGGAGATCAATTGTTGCCACGCGGCGTCCGACGGGCTCATGGTGTGTGTCGTCCGAAGCTGAAAATACCTTGCGAACGGTGAAAGACAGCTCGGACAGAGTCAACAGGTGGATACCCGGTGATCATCGCGCCGGCCAGGCCCGGGCGGGCGGCGCGCCGGAATCGGCGTGATGCTGCCCTTCCTGATGGTCGATTTTTTTGACGGGATTTGCCCCTTAGCAGCCAGCCGCTGAGAGGTGACCGCGGTAGAAAGCACGCAACAAGTCGACCCGCTGTCAGATGTCCTTGCGATCGATCGCGTTGGATCGAACATCCGAAGGGGTGGTCCGGTAGAGCCGCTTGAACGCTCGGTTGAAATAGGACAAATCCCCAAAGCCCGATGCGAACGCGATTGATGCGATGTTTCGGCCGGCCCATCGCGGATCGGTCAGCAGGCGATATGCCCGCACGAGCCGACGAAGGAGCACAAACTCCGAGAAGGACGTGTCCTCGCCTTCGAACAGCTTGCGGACATAGCTGGCCGAGATGCGGTGACGTTTCGCCACTGCCGATGTCGACAGGTCCGGATCGATGAGATGATCCTCGATGTCGCTCTTGATCGCGCGCAGTCGGGCCGCGCGTATGCCGCGTCTCTCCGCAGCTGCGGCGGCATCACGTGTCGCGCCGAGCGTGACCGCAATGAGATCGCAGAGGTGATGGACGACCAGTTGCCGCGTTTCCGGCGCCTCCAGGGCCGGATCGCCCATCAATGCGCCGGCGTAACGCGACAACAGGGTTAGTGCGCCGGTTCCGCGCGGGATCGCGCGAAGGACGGCATCGTCGATGTGGGGAACAAGTGGCGCAAGCGTTGCGCGAGGTAGTCGAAGAACCCGGTGGTAGACAGACCCCGGGCGTAGGATCGTGCGTGACTCGGTATAGCTGAGCAGCATGGCGTCACCATCGCGAAGGATCGTCTCGCTACCCCTGGCTGCGACGACGCTGAGCCCGCTGAGGTTTAGGTGAAAACTGAAATCGTCGTCGTTGTCCTCGCGCGTGTGTTCGTGGCGAATTCCTTCGACTGTTCCCGAAAGAAGACCAAGGCCGGGCAGCTTTCGGATCGCGAAGTTGATGCCCCCGGCACGATCTGGCATGGGCACGAACGAAACCCAAGTCACTCCGCGCTTATATAGCGACTGCACGGCGCGTCCGCGCACCCGAACGAGCTCCGCTGCATGGTGGATCATGGCAGCACCAAGCATGCTCCGTCACCCGCAGGTGAGGCTAACAGAGGGGGCAAAGTCCCGTCCAGTCCGCGCTTCATTCCCGCCCAGCCCAAGCCTGGAGGGGACGACCCGAGCTATGTCTGCGCTGCTGCTTTGCATCAGGAGGCCGCAATGGCGATTCGGGCAGATCGACCCTCACGCGCGCAAGGACGCGAAGAACTGGCGGCGGTCTCGCGCCGCAAATTTCTGCATCTCGCCGCCGCCGCGGCGGTCATCGTCCCACATTCGGCATCGTCGCGAGGCGTTCCGGCAGCGTCTCGGCCGGTTCGCGCGGCGACGGGATTGCGTGCAACCTGGCAAAGCACCGCCTGGATCGGGGCCGAAGCCGGCATGTTTGAAAAGTATGGTATCGACATGACCGTGCCGGCAATCGCTGTCGGAGGCCCGGAGGCGGCAGCGGGGCTCATTCGCGGCGATTGGGAGTTTGCTCATACCGGCGCCCTCGTCGTCGCTGCAGAAGTCCTCAAAGGCCGCGATGTCGTTATCCTTGCAACGCCCACAGAGGAATTCCCTAACTCCTTCATCATGACCAGGAAGGAGATAACGGAGCTGGCACAACTCTCTGGAAAGAAGGTCGGCGTGCTCACGGAAACCGGCCAGACAAGCATCACCGCTCGGCTGACGATCGAGAAGGCAGGCGCCGGTGCAACCTACCTGCCGCTGGTCAAGTTCGATCGAATCTACGCGGCGCTGGCGGCTGGAGAGATCGACGCCGGCGCATTGCCGATCGATCTGCGGTTCGTTGGTGAAGCACGCTATGGCTGGAATGCCTTTCCGCTAAATGAGTTCGGCACGCCCTCCGTGTTCGCGACCACCCGCAAATTGATCGCCTCGGACCGTGAACTCGTGAGGAATATCATGCGTGGCTTCGTCGAGACGATCCACCTGTTTAAGACCAGGCCGGATGTCGTCGTACCGCTGCTGCAGCATTACCTGAGCATCGAAGACCGGAAGGCGGCCAATGACCTCTGGGCCTTCCACGTGGCGGTGTTCCGGAAGGTGCCGAGCCCTCTGCTCCCTGGAATGCCGAGGCTACGGGAATTTCTAGCGAAGACGTACCCGGATGCGATGTCACTGAAGGAATCCGACATCGCCGACTCATCGTTCATCGATGAACTCGAACGAAGCGGCTTTATTGACCGGCTGTACGCCGCTTAATGACCGAATTGCCGCATAGAGACCGTTGCCCGTTCGGTGCTTTGCACCTTATCTTGGACGACTCGCTTCTCCCGGTGCAGCTCGGCCGCTGCTAACGGGCCAAACACCGACAGGATGGGACGATCAGACCGCGGTCGCCGCACAAATGAGGACACACGGATGAAGCAACCCAACCGGGTCAAAGCCGCCATGCGCGCCGGACGCAAGGCTTACGGCTACAACCTTTCCTTCCCGTCGCCATGGGTGATCGACATTCTGGGGAAGCTCGACTTCGATTTCGTCTTCATCGACGGCGAGCATGGGCCGTTCGGCCTGGACCAGCTCGAGGACCTCTGCCGGACCGCCGAACGCCATAATTTGACGACGATCGCCAGGGTGCCGGACATCGGCTCATCGACCATCCTGCGCTATCTCGATCGCGGGATCATGGGCGTAGTTGGGCCCGCACATCGCCACCGAGGCGGACGCCCGCCAGCTCGTGCGGGCGTGCTATTTCGGTCCGCTCGGCGAGCGGTCGTTCGGGGCCAACCGGGGCACCGACTACAATGCCGGGATCGCCGACAAGGCGGCGTACTACCGTGAGGCAAACGAACAGATGCTGGTGTGCGCGTTGCTGGAAGATGTCGCCGTGCTGGACAACCTCGACGCCATTCTCGCGGTGCCGGGCATCGACCTCTACAGCATCGGCCCAAACGATTTCGCCCAAAGCCTCGGCTATCCCGGCCAGCCCGACCATCCGGAAGTCGTCAAGACAATGCAGGAAATTGCGCGGCGCATCCGCCAGGCCGGGCGCAGGATGCAAGGGGACGTGATGCAAGGGGCGTGGGTCAGCGATATACTGCTCGATGCGGGTCGCCGTATTTTACCCTCGCAGCGTGGGTGAAGGCTGCAATTCGATCCGATATCGGCTGCAAACGCGCCCGAAAGCACTGCCGACGGAAAAGCCGCGCATTGCGCGATCGGCGCGCAAAAACCGACCCCCTGCGAGAAAAGCGGCTGGACCCATTTCATCGCCGCGCGCCGCGCCAAATTCTGCCGCGGTCGAGAGCGCCGCCGCGAACACAAACAGCTGCCGTTTGCGCCGCGCCGCTGCTGCCGGGGATCATCCGCACGCACACCGGCGCGGCCCCGTGACGGGGCCCGCGGTCCGCGCGCCGGCTGGACAGCGGGCGACCGCGGCTTTTACATTCGCCGATCGCTGCCCACATTGGCGTCAACCTTGCGAGGAGATCTTCTGATGACCGATATCGTCATCGCCAGCGCCGCGCGCACCCCGGTCGGGGCGTTTAATGGCGGTCTTGCCAGCCTGCCGGCGCACAAGCTCGGCGAGATCGCGATCGCCGAGGCATTGCGCCGGGCCGGGGTCGACCCGAAGGAGGTGTCGGAGGTCATCATGGGCCAGATCCTCGCCGCCGGCGAGGGTCAAAACCCGGCGCGACAGGCCGCGATCGGCGCCGGGCTCCCGTTCGAGGTCACCGCCTACGGCGTCAATCAGCTGTGCGGCTCGGGCCTGCGCACCGTGGCGCTCGGCTATCAGGCGATCCGCAACGGCGATTCCGATATCGTCGTCGCCGGCGGCCAGGAGAGCATGAGCCAGGCGCCGCACTGCGTCCATCTGCGCAACGGCACCAAGATGGGCGATGTCGAGATGGTCGACACGATGATCCGCGACGGGCTCTGGGATGCCTTCAACGGCTATCACATGGGCAACACCGCCGAGAACGTCGCGCAGCGCTGGCAGATCACCCGCGAGCAGCAGGACGGTTTTGCGGCCTCGTCGCAGGCCAAGGCCGAGGCGGCGCAGAAGGCCGGCCGGTTCAAGGACGAGATCGTCTCGGTCAAAATCGCCGGCCGGCGCGGCGAAACGATCGTCGACACCGACGAGCATCCCAAGCACGGCACCACCGTCGAGGTATTGGCGAAGCTGCGCCCGGCCTTCGACAAGAACGGCACGGTCACCGCCGGCAATGCCTCGGGGATCAATGACGGCGCGGCAGCCGTGGTATTGATGACGAAAGAGGCAGCGGCAAAGCGCGGGCTGCGCCCGCTGGCCCGCATCGTCTCCTGGGCGACCGCCGGGGTCGATCCGGCGATCATGGGCACCGGGCCGATCCCGGCCAGCAGGACGGCATTGAAAAAGGCCGGCTGGACCGCCGGCGATCTCGATCTGATCGAGGCCAACGAGGCGTTTGCCGCGCAGGCCTGCGCGGTCGGCAAGGATCTCGGCTGGGATGTCGAAAAGCTCAACGTCAATGGCGGCGCGATCGCACTGGGTCATCCGATCGGCGCGTCCGGGGCCCGTGTCCTGACCACTCTCCTCTACGAGATGCAGCGGCGCGATGCGAAAAAGGGGCTGGCGACGTTGTGCATCGGCGGCGGCATGGGGATTGCCATGTGCGTCGAGCGTGATTAGCCCCGGGCGAGAGTGATTAGCCCCAGGCGAGAGTGATCCGGCCCGGGCGAGCGTGATCGGCCCGGGCGAGCCCGATCGGGAGGGCCGTCGGGCCGACGGCCGGTAGGGAGGGACGCATGGCGAGAGTGGCGGTGGTGACGGGCGGGACGCGCGGTATCGGCCGCGCGATCTCGGTCGCGTTGAAGAGTGCCGGCTATCGCGTGGCGGCGAATTACGCCGGCAACGACCAAGCGGCGCAGCAATTCACCGGTGAAACCGGGATCCCGGTGTTCAAATTCGACGTCAGCGATTACCACGCCTGCGCCGAGGGCGTGAAGGCGATCGAGGCGGCGCTGGGACCCGCCGACATCCTGGTCAACAATGCCGGGATCACCCGCGATTCGACGATGCACCGGATGAGCTTCGAACAGTGGAACGCGGTGATCCAGACGAACCTCACCTCGTGCTTCAACATGTCGAGGCAGGTCATCGAAGGCATGCGCCTGCGCGGTTTTGGCCGCATCGTCAACATCGGCTCGATCAACGGCCAGGCCGGCCAGTACGGCCAGGTCAACTACGCCGCCGCCAAATCGGGCATCCACGGGTTCACCAAGGCGTTGGCGCAGGAGGGTGCGGCGCGCGGCATCACCGTCAACGCCATTGCGCCCGGCTACGTCGACACCGAGATGGTGCGCGCGGTGCCGGCCGAGGTTTTGGAAAAGATCATCGCCCGCATCCCGGTCGGCCGGCTCGGCAAAGCCGAGGACATCGCCCGCACGGTCCTGTTCCTGGTCGCCGACGACGCCGATTTCATCACCGGCTCGACGCTGTCGATCAACGGCGGCCAGCACATGTATTGAGCGCCGCCTTAAGTCGTATACTATCAGAATAGCTGTCATTGCGAGCTGGCCGCTAGGCCAACGAAGCAATCGCGCCCCAATTGAGGCCGTGCCCGAGATTGCTTCGCTGTGCTCGCAATGACAACGATGAATTTATCGTAAGTAACTTCGGAACCAGAACACGAGGTTGGGAAATTATCGGCTCGCAGAGCGCGGGGTTTCTCGGCGACTTGCCCAAAACGGCTATCGAACGCAATTTAACCTGAGGGCGGCTTGGTCGCCTGCATCGACGGCGATTGCTCGGCATCCGCGTACCAGGCGGCGAGTTTCGGCTGCCGCTGCCGCCAGCCGCTCCGCCCATGCTAAAATATGTCGATGCCCGATGTCATCGACCTGAGGGATTTCTACCTGACCGGCCTCGGCCAGGTCGCCCGGCGGATGATCCGCCGCGCGATCCGCGGCGTCTGGCCCGATTTGCGCGGCCAGCGGCTGCTCGGCATCGGTTATGCGACGCCTTTCCTCTCGGCGGTGTCGGCCGAAACCGAGCGCACGACGGCGGTGATGCCGGCGGCGCTGGGCGTGCTCGGCTGGCCCGCGGACGACCGCAATCTGGTAGCGCTGGCCGATGAAGGCGAGCTGCCGTTCGCCGATTACTCGATCGACCGGGTGCTGCTGGTGCATGCGCTCGAAACCAGCGACGAGGTCGGGCAGATGCTCAAAGAGATCTGGCGCGTGCTGGCCGGCGGCGGCCGGCTGCTGGTCGTGGCGCCCAACCGGCGCGGCATCTGGGCCCGTCTCGACCGCACCCCGTTCGGCTCCGGCCAGCCCTACACGATGGCGCAGCTGTCGCAGCTGTTGCGCGACGATCTGTTCACGCCGGTCGCATCGGCGACGGCTCTGTTCGTCCCCCCGGCGCGGCAGCGCATGATGCTGCGCTCGGCCGCGGCCTGGGAGCGGATCGGCATCCGCTGGTTCCCGACCATCGCCGGGGTCGTGCTGATCGAGGCCGCAAAGCAGATATACGCCAAGCCGACGGCGGCCCGGGCGCCGCGCCGGCGTCTCGTCTACGCGCCGGCTTCGCCCGGGCTGCCGCGGCAGAGCGCGCGGTTTCGGTCCGGTCAGGCGGGATGACGCCCGGACAGGACAAAGACGACCTGCTCGGCCAAAAGATTGGCGAGGGCGCCATGCGGATCGAGCGAATAGGGCCGCCCATGCCGGTCGAGGGTGACGCCGCGCTCGACCCGGACCCCTATCTCGTCGCACAGAAGGACAAAATCGCGGATCGTGCAGAGATGAATATTCGGGGTCTCGTACCACGGATTGGCGAGCAGGTGCGATATCGGCATCCGCCCGCCGACCAGCAGCTTCAGCCGAATCCTCCAGAACCCGAAATTCGGAAACGAGACGATGGCGCGCCGGCCGATGCGGACCAGCGCCTCGATCACCTGCCGCGGGTTGCGCGTCGCCTGCAATGTCTGGCTCAGCACGACGACATCGAAGGCCCCGGCCGGGTAGGCTTCGAGATCGCGATCCGCGTCGCCCTGTATCACCGAAAGACCGTGGCCGACGCAGGCGTTGACCCCGGATTGGCTCAATTCGACGCCGCGGCCGTCGACCCGCTTGTGCCGCGCCAGATAGGCCAGCAGAGCGCCATCGCCGCAGCCGATGTCGAGCATTCTGGCGCCGGGCTCGATCATATCCGCGATCAGCCGCAGATCGCGGCGCAAATCATCGGCGGCGACGGCCGCGGAAGCCGGCGCAGGACCGGCGCCGGCGAGATCGACCGCTATCGGCATTACCGGGATCGCGGCAGACCGCGATGCTCGGCGCATCCGGCGAGGAAGCCGCGCAGCGTCTCGAACAGCTCGGGCTCGTGCAGCAGAAATGCGTCGTGGCCGTTTTCGGTCTCGACCTCGACAAAGCTGACATTGGCCGCCACGGCATTCAGCGCCTGCACCAGTTCGCGGGCCTCGGATGTCGGAAACAGCCAGTCGCTGGTGAACGAGATCACGCAAAAGCGCGTGGGCGTCGCGGCAAACGCCGCCGGCAGCGATCCGCCGCGCTCGGCCGCCAGGTCGAAATAATCCATCGCTCGGGTGATGTAGAGATAGGAGTTCGCGTCGAACCGGTCGACAAACGTGCTGCCCTGGTGCCGCAGATAGCTCTCGACCTGAAAATCGGCGTCGAACCCATATGTAACGGCGCGGCGATTCTGCAGATTGCGTCCGAACTTGTGGTGCAGCGCCGCCTCGGAAAGATAAGTGATGTGAGCCGCCATGCGGGCGACGGCGAGCCCCCGCGCCGGACGCCGGTCAAGCTTCAGATATTGCCCGCCGCACCAGTCCGGGTCGGCCATGATCGCCTGCCGCCCGACTTCATGAAAGGCGATGTTCTGGGCCGAATGCCGCGCCGCCGCGGCGATCGGCACTGCCGCGAACACGGCCTCGGGGTAACTCGCCGCCCATTGCAGCGCCTGCATGCCGCCCATCGACCCGCCGATCACGCAAAACAGCGAGTTGATGCCGAGATGCTCGATCAGCCGCTTCTGGGCCCGGACCATGTCGCGGATCGTGATCACCGGAAACGACAAGGCCCAGGCCTCGCCGGTCGCCGGGTTCGGGTCCTGCGGGCCGGTGGTTCCCATGCAGCCGCCCAGGACATTGGCGCAGATCAGAAAATACCGTTCGGGGTCGAGCACGCCGGCAGGGCCGATCAGGGTCGACCACCAGCCCGGCTTGCCGGTGATCGGATGCGGATCGGCGGCAAACTGGTCGCCGGTCAGCGCGTGGCAAATCAAGATCGCGTTCGACCGGTCCCGGTTCAGCGTGCCGTAGGTTTGGTAGGCGATCGAGAACGGGCCGAGATCGACCCCGCAATCGAGCCGCAGCGGTTCGGTCACGAGCAACTGCGCTCCGGGCCAGGGCGTGCCGGCAGACGAGCGCGAGAGGGTCGAGGTCAAGATAGACACAAGAAATTCCTGGGCCGGCGCCCGCGCGGCCGCAGCCGGCCGCACCATCGCCCGGCGAGCTTCGGTTCTCGTTTCGGGGCTGTTAGGTAGGGAACGCCGGTCGGGGGTGTCAACGTTTTCTTTGATTTTCACCGATCGAGCCTCTAGTACTCACGCCCCGGCCGCTACGCACCCGAGCATGACCGCTGCCCCGTTCGACCTTCAGGATTTGCGCCGCCGCCTCGATGCGATCGACGACCGGGTGCAGGACCTGCTGATCGAGCGGGCCGAAATCGTCTCGATTGTCGCGGCCGGCAAGAGCAGCGGCAATCTCGCCTATTACCAACCCGCGCGGGAAGCCGAGATTATTCGGCGGCTCGTTGCCCGGCATCGCGGCCCGCTGCCGACGGCGAGCCTCGTGCGCATCTGGCGTGAAATGCTCGCCGCGGCCGTGGGGCTGGAGACGGAGTTTGCGGTCGCGGTTTATGGACCGGCCGATGCGCCGGGGTTCTGGGACCTCGCCCGCGATCATTACGGCAGCCACGCGCGGATGTCGGCCCATCCGACGGCCGGCCAGGTGGTGCGGGCGGTTTGCGAAGGGCGGGCCGCGGTCGGCGTGCTGCCGATGCCGCGGAAGTGTGATCCCGATCCGTGGTGGCCGCAACTGGCGTCGAGCGACGACAACGTCCCTCGGATCATCGCCCGGCTGCCGTTTGGCGCTCGCGGCAATGCCCGCGGCGACGGGGCGGAGGCGCTGGGGATCGGCCACTGCATGCCGCAGCCTACGGCCGCCGACCGCACCTTGCTGGCGGTTGAAACCGCGCCCGATGTCGGTCGCGCCCGGATCCGGGGGTTGTTGTCGGCGGTTGGTTTGGTTTGCAGTTTTTCCGCCTGCTGCGAGCAGGAGGGCGGTATGCTCGATCTAATCGAGATCGAGGGCTTCGTGTCGGCCTCCGATCCCCGCCTGGGAGACTTTCGGCAGCAACTCGGCCAGCGGTTCCATCGCCTGTCGGCGCTCGGCGGCTACGCGGTGCCATTGTCGATGTCGGCGCCGACGGCCTCGGAGGATTGAGCGACATGACGACCGCCACCGGCCTCGCGTCGACACCGCCGGCCCAGCAACCGCCGATGTCCAGACCGGGAATTCTCGACATCGTGCCCTATATCGGCGGCGAGGCCGGCGTCGAGGGTTTCGATCGCCCGATCCGCCTCGCCTCGAACGAGAGCGCGCTCGGCCCGAGCGCCAAGGCGACTGGCGGCATACCGTGCCCTCGCCGATCAGATCCACCGCTATCCCGACGGCAATGCCGAGGCGTTGCGTGCAGCACTTGGCCGCCGTCACGCGCTCGACCCGTCGCGCATCGTCTGCGGCGCCGGCTCGGACGAGCTGATCGCCCTGCTGATGCGCTGCTATGCCGGGCCGGGCGACGAAGTGTTGTACAGCCGCCACGGGTTCTCGATCTATCCGATAGCGGCGCTGGCGGTCGGCGCCACGCCGGTCGCCGTACCCGAGCCCGCCTTGGTTACCGATGTCGACGCGCTGCTCGATCGGGTCACGTCCCGCACGCGGGCCGTCTTCATCGCCAACCCGAACAATCCGACCGGCACTTATATCGGCGCCGCGGCGCTGGCCCGGCTGCATGCCGGGCTGCCGTCTTCGGTGCTGCTGGCGATCGACTCGGCTTATGCCGAGTTCGTCAACCGGAACGACTACGAAGCCGGGACGACGCTGGTCGACCGGGCCGACAATGTCGTGATGTTGCGCACCTTTTCCAAGATCTATGCGCTGGCCGGGTTGCGTCTCGGCTGGGCCTATTGCCCGCCGGCGGTCGCCGATGTGCTGAACCGGGTGCGCGGGCCGTTCAATGTCTCCGCCCCGGCCATCGCCGCCGGAATTGCCGCGGTGGAGGACGCAGCGGCGCTCGAACAAGCCCGGGCCCACAATGATTTGTGGCTGCCATGGTTTTCCGACCGCCTTACGGCGCTGGGCCTGAAGCTGACCCCGAGCGTCGCCAATTTTGTCCTCCCTCGTTTTCCCGACGACCCGGACCGGAACGCCGACGCGGCCTTCGGCTTTCTGAAGTCGCGCGGTGTACTGACCCGCAAGATGGGCGGCTACGGGCTGCCGCAATGTCTGAGGATTTCGATCGGGACCGAGGAGGAGATGGCAACGGTGGCAGCGCTGCTCGGCAATTTTATGGCGCGCCGATGACTTGGCCTTGCTCGCGGACCGGTCGATGAGCGGGCGTTCCTTCGAGCGGGTGGCGCTGATCGGGATCGGGCTGATCGGCTCTTCGCTCGCCCGCGTGCTGCGCCGCGACAGCCCCGGCACGACGATCGTCGCCTGCGCCCAGCGGCCCGAGACATTGGCGGCGGTGCAGCGTCTGGGGATCGCCGACGCGACGACATTCGACCCGGCGGAGGCGGCCGCGGGTGCCGATCTGGTCGTCATCGCCACCCCGCTTTCGGCCTATGCCGGGATCGGGCAACGGATCGGCCCGGTTCTGCGGCGCGGCGCGATCGTCACCGATGTCGGCTCGGTCAAGGAGGCGGTGATCCGCGATCTCGGGCCGCATCTGCCGGCGGGCGTCGATTTCGTTCCGGGCCATCCGGTCGCCGGCACCGAGCATTCGGGACCGGAGGCGGGCTTTGCCGAGCTGTTTCGCGATCGCTGGTGCATCCTGATCCCGCTGGCCGACACCTCGCCCGCCGCGGTCGATGCGGTCTCGCGGATGTGGCAGGGCGCCGGCATGCGGGTCGTGACGATGACCGCCGCGCATCACGACCGGGTCCTGGCGATGACGTCGCATCTGCCGCATCTGATCGCCTATACGATCGTCGGCACCGCAACCGACCTCGAAGACAGCCTCAAATCCGAGGTCATCGAGTTCTCGGCCAGCGGCTTTCGCGATTTCACCCGGATCGCCGCCTCCGACCCGGTCATGTGGCGCGACATCTTTCTGAACAACCGCGAAGCCGTCCTCGACATCCTGCAGCGGTTCAGCGAGGATCTGACCGCCTTGCAGCGTGCGATCCGCTGGGGCGAAGGCGACAAATTGCAGGACCTTTTCACCCGCACCCGCGCGATCCGCCGCTCGATCATCGAAGCCAAGCAGGCCTAGCCCGGCCGGAGGCACAGCGCAGGAGGTGCGGATGCACGCGGTCATCTTCGAGGTCGAGCCGGAGGCGGGGCGTGTCGAGGAGTATCTCGACTTCGCCGCGCGCTTGCGGCCGGAGCTCGAAAAGATCGACGGGTTCATCTCGATCGAGCGCTTTCAGAGCCTGAGCCGGGACGGCAAGATCCTTTCCCTGTCGTTCTGGCGCGACGAGGAGGCGATCCGCCGCTGGCGCCAGCATGCGCAACACCACGAGGCGCAGCTCGCCGGCCGCGACCGGGTGTTCCGCGATTACCGGCTGCGCGTCGCCGCCGTCGTGCGCGATTACGGCATGTACGCGCGCGAACAGTCGCCGCAGACGATGCCGGCAAAAACGCCGCCGGCGGAATAGCCGGCTATTCCCAGGCGATGCGGGGAACCGGGCCGAGCCTGGCCGGGCCGAGAAACATCTGACCGTTCTGGATCGTGAACGAGGTCGCGATCTGCGGCCTGCCGTCGGGTCCGGCTTTGGCCAGCATCGTCAATGCCAGCTGCGCGAGACCGGCATCGCCGGCGCGCAGATGGCCCGCGCGAACGAGGGCCCGCAAGATCCGGTCGTAGCCCTCGATCGCGCCGGAAAAGCCGCCGACCGGCTGCAGGTCCCGGTCGAGCGCGAGCGTACCCGTACCGGTCGCGCCGAGACCGCCCCACTTCAGCTGCAGATTGTCGAGCCCGATCGTGCCGCCGGCGTCGCGCCAGGCGGTAATCGATTGGACCAAATTGCCGCTCGGCACCGGTCCCTTGAGGGTCAGACCGAAGGCCAATTCTTCGATACTGTCGGATAGGGCGCGCGCCGGCGGGGGCAGCTGCACGTCGCGCAAATCGGCGGCAATCGCGAGGTTCGGGTCGATATGCGATTGCGGCGTTGTCGGCGGCAGGATGATCCAGCAACGGGCGGCGGCAACCCGCACCCGGTCGCCCCCTTCGGCGCTTGCCTGGCGTAGGCTGAGCCACAGGGTGGCGGCCCCCTGCGGCTTGATCGAGAGCGCGCCGCTGGCGGCGGCGGCCGCGAATTTCAGCGGCGGCCTGCCGCCGGCGCCGGCAAGTTCGGCCTGCAGGCCCTCGGACAAGGCGAACCGCCAGTCGGCGAGGTCCCACGGCGAGGCGACGCCGGAGAGCGCTGGAACATGCAGCTCCGGCGCCGGGCTGACCGTCCCGTCGCGCAATGCCGCATTTTGCAAATCGACCCGGAACCCGCCCGGGAACCCGGCCACGCCGATCTTTTGCCAGGAGGCGTCGAGCTTGCGGTCATGCGCTGCACGCACCCAGCCGACGATCTCGTTCTCGATCGCATTGGCGACGATCAACCAATAGACGCTGTAGCCGCCGATCAGCACCAGCAACAGCACGAGGGCGGCGAGGCCGAAACGCGTCGAGCGGCGCATGCGCGCGTTATAGCCGGGCGATCGGCGGGCCGCCAGCCTCGGACGGGGTCGGCCGGGGCGCGCGGGCCTACCAGCTGTTGCGCAGTTCGCGCAATTTCAGGAACACCGTCTTCGGATCGGGATCGTCGGCGAGGTCGCCGAAGGCCTCGCGCAGGCGCCGGATGACCGATGGGCTGGTCAGCCGGAAGAACGTATTGATCTCCCGCTCCAATGCCAGGGTCGTGACCAACGCCTTTGTCGTGTCCTGCTGCTCCACCTTCGGCAGCATCGCCTTGGCCTGGGCGTTGTCGGGTTCGCGGTCGAGGGTGAAGGCGAGATTGCGGGCGATGTAGTCGTGACCCGGATAGATCAGGGTCGTTTCCGGCAATTTGCCGAGCTGGCCGGCAAACGTGTTGTACAACTCGTTCGGATGGCCGCCATTGTGGCAGTTGCCGGCGCCCGCATTGAACAGGGTGTCGCCGCAGAACAATGCCGGCGTCTCGGTATGGGCCAGCACGCAGATATGGCTCATCGTATGGCCCGGCGTGTCGAGACATTCGAGCTCGACCGTCTTGCCGACCCGGATCACATCGCCGGCGCGCAACCCGCGGCCCATTTCCGGGATGCGCTCCTTGGCGTTGGCATGGGCCAGCACCGGAGCGCCGGTCGCGGCGATGACCTGCGCATTGCCGCCGGTGTGATCGCGGTGCTCGTGCGTGTTGAGGATCTGGGTGATCGTCCAGCCCTTCGCCTTGGCCGCGGCGAGGCATTTCTGATGGTCCAGCGGGTCGACCGCGAGCGCCTCGCCGGTTTCGCCGCAGGCGATCAGATAATTGAAGTTGCGCCCGGCATTCGCAGTCCAGATCTGTTCGACGATCATCGCTTGCCTCCCTGGTGGTCGACGGCTCAGTTTAAGCTTGCGCCGCTTCTATTGCGGGAAGAGAGGCTTGTCCATCGCGATGCTCGGACTTTCGGCGCCGCCCGCCGATCCGATGCCGGCCGAAATCGCGGCGTTGCGCGACGGCAGCGAGGCGCTGTGGATTTTCGCCTACGGCTCGCTGATCTGGGACCCCGAATTCGAAGCAGGCGCGGCGGGGCCGGCGCTGCTCTACGGCTATCACCGCAGTTTCTGTCTTTATTCGTACGATTACCGCGGCACGCGGGCGCGGCCCGGCTTGGTGCTCGGCCTCGACCGCGGCGGCTCGTGCCGCGGGATCGTCCTGCGCCTGGCGCCAGAAGGCCTCGCCGCGTCGTTCGACCGGTTATGGCGGCGCGAGATGTCGGCGCCGCGGGTCTACGATTTGCGGCTTCTGCCGGTGCGCACCGGTTCGGGGAGGCGGAGCGCCCTTGCCTTCACGATGCGGCGCGACCATCCGGATTATGCCGGCCGGCTGCCGATCGAGGAACGCGCAAGGCTGATCGCCGGCGCCGTCGGCAGCCGCGGGACCTGCCGCGATTATTTCGACAACACGGTGCGCCATTTGGCGGCGCATGCGATCGTCGACCGGCCGCTCCGCCGCCTCGCCGCCCGCCTCGCCGCGCTGGCGCCGCCTTTCGGTTGAACCCGTGCTGCGCGATCGCCGGGCCCGAGAGCGGCCGATCGAAGTTTCCTAATATGTCTCGCGGGGCAGGTTGAGGTGCGGGAAGACGCTGTGTACATGCGGCGTCACGACCTGACGCGCCGGGCGGATATAGGATTTGTCGAGCTCGTGATACCCGGTGACGCCGAGCAGCGACAGACAGATGCGGATCTCGTCTTCGAGGATCTCGAACAGCCGCACGACACCTGGCCCCCCGGCTGCGGCAAGGCCGTAGATATAAAGCCGACCGACCGAGACAACGTCGGCGCCGAGGATCAGCGCCTTGACCACGTCGGTGCCGCGATAGATGCCGCCATCGACCATCACGCGGGCACGGCCCCCGACCGCTTCGACCACCTCAGGCAGAACATCGATCGAGCCGACGCCCTGATCGAGCTGGCGGCCGCCGTGGTTCGACACGTAGACGCAGTCGGCGCCGCATTCGAGGGCTAGCTTGGCGTCCTCGGCGGTGCCGATGCCCTTCAGCACGACCGGAATGTCGAAGTTCTTTTTGATCCGCTCGATGTCGCGCCAGTTGAAGCGGGCTTGGTGGATGCGGGCCTCTTCGTCGGTCGCGTTGAGACGTGCGCGCCGGCGCTGATGGCGTTTGGCGATGTCGCGCTCGCGGCGGCTGTGGCTGTCGGTGTCGATCGTAAAGCAGAACGCGTCATATCCATGGCGGATGGCCCGCCGGACATGGTCGTCGACCCAATCGGCGTCGCCGCGTACGTAAAGCTGGAAGATCTTGAAACCGTCGCCCGAGGCCTCGGCGGTTTTTTCGAGCCCCGGATGCGCTCCGGAACTTAAAATCATCCCGTTGCCGAACTCGCGAGTGGCCGCGGCGACGGTGGCGCCGCCACCCGGCTCGAACACTTCAAGCCCGCCGACGGCCGAGCACAGCACCGGGATGCGCAGCTTCTTGCCGAAGAATGTGCTACCGCAGTCGACGTTCGACACGTCGCGCAACACGCGCGGGCGGAAACCCCAAGCATCGAGCGCGGCACGGTTGCGCGCCAGCGTCGTCTCGGTCTCCGACCCGCCGATCAGATAATCCCAATTGTTCCGATTGAGGTTGGTGCGCGCCTGGGTGACGAACTCGTGCAGGTTCTGAAAGCGTTCCTCGAGCGACCCGGTCATGGTGTTTTTCCTCGCTGGTTTATCTTTGTCAGGCTGAGGCTGGTGGCGCCGAACGGCAGGAATCTCAGCGTAAGCCGAGCCGGCCGTTCTCGGCAATCGGCGCATCCCGGGTTTTCCGGATTCCGCCCTATTCAAGCGACGATCGGCCCAGACCCTGTTCGGCCCGCCGAGCGCACCTCGTACTCCGGCCGCTGCGCAACACGGTTGTCCGGTTTCAACCGAACGCTGGGCGGGTTAACCTCGCTTTATGCCGAGTTTCCGACCGCGCCCGCCTGCTTCACTCTACGTCGCCGGGCCGTTTGCGATGGGCTACACCGAGTTCTACAACTTCCTGATCCCGCTTTATGGACTATCGCTCGGCATGAGTGCCGGTGCGATCGGCATGCTTGTCGGCGCACGCTCGTTGCTGGCGGTGTTCCTGTCGATCCATGTCGGCGTGCTGATGGACCGGTTCGGGACCCGCCGGGTGACCTTGTTTTTTGTCTGGACGGCGATGGCCTTGGCGCCGCTCTTCCCGCTGCTGCCGTGGTTCTGGCCATTGCTGCTGCTTCAGGTCGTCAACGGCGGCGCGCTGCAATTTGCCTGGTCGGGTTCGCAGACCCTGATCGCCCAGCTGGCCGAAGGCGAGGCCGAATATCTCGGTCGGTTCAGCTTCTTCGCGCGCATCGGTACGACCGCAGCGCCGATGGTCGGTGGTGCGGCGTGGGATCTGGGTGGCGTCTGGCCCTCTTATGGGCTCGGCTTTGCTTGGGGCATAGCCCTGACGCTGGCGTTGCTGCGGGCGCCCGAGGCGCCGATCGGCGCGGGCGAGGGTCGCGATCCGCACCGGCGCGCCCGGCTCCGCCTTATCGACGTGCTCCCCCGATTGCCCGACTATGTGCGGTGCTTCGCGCTGATGGCGATCCCGGTTGTCGCCACCACAATGGCGATCATCTTTCTGCGCACCGCCACCAATGGCGTGCAGAGCTCGCTTTACGTCGTTTATTTGAAGAGCGTCGGGCTGACCGGGACGGCGATCGGCATCCTGTTCGCCGCGATCGAGATTACCAGCGGGCTGGGCTCGCTGTGCGCCGGGCGGGCGATGCGGTTCGGTGATCCGCAGCGCACGATGCTGAGCGGCACCATGTTGTCGATCCTATTGATCTGTGCGACGCCTTTTACCGGCGGCATTTTCGCCATGCTCTTTGTGGCCCAGGCGCTGCGCGGCTGGCTGCAAGGGATCGTCCAGCCGATGATGTTCTCGGTGCAGGCGAAAGCCGTCGGTCCCCACCGTCAGGGCTCGGTGGTCGGGCTGCGACAGACCCTGAACCGACTGGCGGCAATCGTCATCCCGCCGGCAATGGGGGTCATCGCCGACCATTGGGGCGCGGGTCGGAGTTTTGTCATATTGGGCGCCGTCTTGCTCGTGCTGTGCGGCCCGGTCACCTTGATCACCCGGCGCGCGGCCCGGACCGGAACAGATCGGCCGGAGCCGACCATGAGCGACTGATGGGTTTGGGACGCGCTGGACCAGTTGAACACGAAAAGCGCCGGTGCGTCCCCATGGCGCGATCTCAGGCTTGCGCCTTTGGCCAGTCGTAGATCCGAGAGAGCGTTCCACCCATAAGCGCGGCGCGCTCGCCTTCAGAAAGGCGGTCGGTGACGCGAAATGCGTCGACTCCCTGCTTGTAGGTCAACATTCCGACCGCTCGGGTCCAATCGGTGCCCCACATGCAGCGATCGAAGCCAAAGGCGTCGAAGACGCGACCGAGCGGATCCCAGATGTCCTTATAGGGAAAGGGTTCGCGCGACAATGTGCAGGCGCCGCTGACTTTGACGGCGACATTGTCGTGGGCGGCGAGCGCCAGCAGCTTTGGCAGGTCCCCAAAGGGCAGCGCAGGCGGCGGCGGTTCGTGCGGCTGCGGCAGACCGAGATGATCGACCACCAGTCGCGTATTCGGGTTGCGCGCCGCCAGCTCTCGGGCCTGATCGAGGCGTCCGGTGCAGGCGACGTTCACCGGCAGCGAGTGTTGTGCCGCCGCAGCCAGGACGCGGTTGATGGAGGGGTCGGCCGGGTCGGTCGAAACGTCGTCTCGCAAAAAGATACGAATCCCGACCGTGCCCTTGGTGCGGACCCAGTCGGCGATCGTCTCGACCACGCCGGGATCGGTCGGATCGACCGGTTTGACCAGCCTGAACCGGCTGGGATGCGCTGCATGAGCCTCGAGGGCATAGCTCGCATCGTAGCGATACATGCTGAAGGGCGAGACCAGGATCGCGCCGTCGACCCCGACCGCGTCCATGGCCGCGACCATCTGATCGCCGGTGACCTCGGCCGGCCCATAGAGCGTGCCGACCCACGGGCGGCCCGGGTGATTGCGTTCATAGGCGTGAACCTGGGCATCTAATGTCGGCATGGCTTCCACCCCGCGAAAACTGATGGTTGATCCCCGGTGATGAAGATGTCGTGTGCCGGACCCGCGGTGCAACTTAGTTCCGGCAACACGATGCCGTCGTCTCAGGCGGGGTCATCGGTGGCAGTTCGTTCACGATCGTGCGGAGCGCGGGCGTCGGTTTCGGGCTCGAAGCTGCTGTGCCCGGCCGTCGTGATGAAATAGTTGACCGCGTTGTTGCCGGCATTGCGCAAGGCCCGAACCAGGGCTTCGGCCTGGTAGAGATGGCACACCCGGTCGTAACGCCCGTGCACGACATGGACGGGGATGTCCCTCAGTCGGGCGGTATGGTCGAGAATATAGTTATTGTCGCGGTTGGCCTCGCCGCCGGCGCCGAGAAACCCGCCGTTGATCATGTAGTGGATCAGGATCCTGGCGGCGGTCAGGGCGTATTTCTGGTTTGGCTGGCCGTGGCTGTTTTCATCGCGGTTGAGGCGGCTGGCGCTGCCTTCCCAGGCGACGCAGGCCGAGGCGGCCTTAACCACGCGCTCGCGTTCCTCGTCGGTCCGCGGCGGCGCGGAGAATATCTTGGCCAGCCCCTTGACGACATCGCCGCGATCTTCCGGCGCAATGGCGTCGACGAAGTGCCGCCAAGCCGTCGGGAAATCGTGATAGGCCCCAGGCACCGGCATGGCGAGCGGGTCTACCGCGAATTGAGCGGCATTGCCCTGGAAGAAATAATCGACATCGGCTCTGCGGCACAAAAAGACGCTGCGCAGGATCAGGGTCTGCACCGTTGCCGGATGCGCAATCGCGTAAGCCAGGGCGAGGGTGCTGCCCCAGCTGCCGCCGAAAATATGCATCTTGCCGCTGATGTTCAGCTCGTGGCGCAGCGCCGACACGTCGTCGATCAGGTGCCGGGTCGTATTCTCGGTCAGCGCCGAAGTTGCATCGTCGTCGCTCGCACTGGGCGTGCTTTTGCCGCAACCCCGCTGGTCGAAAAGGATGACGCGGTACCGCGGCGAATTAAAAAATCGGGCAAACGAGCTGTGGCTGCCGGCGCCCGGCCCACCATGCATGACGATGACCGGCTCGCCGGCGTGCGAGCCGTATTCCTCCCAGTAGATCCGATGCTCGGAAAATCCTGGCGCGGCCAGGTGGCCGGACCGGATGAAGGGCGGGTTCGAAGGCTGGTTTGCGCGTGCATCGTTGGGCACGGCTGTCTGGGTGTTTGCGTCCACGGAGATGATTTCTGCGATCGATGAGAAGTAGCCTGAGAGTGCGGGTAGGCCGGTCAATCAGGCAGCTTACGCCAAAAATGGCGGGCGGTGTCGTTCGACCAGACGGTGTCGCACCGCTGTTTTGTCCGGGCCTGTGACAGCTTCGGGCGCCCCGCCATCAAGCCGCCGCGGGGAGCAGCTTTGGGCGCGAGCGGCGCGGCCGCACGGTCATCGCCATCAACGCCGCGGCGATGCCGATCGCGGATGACGCGACAAAAAGCCACTCGTACCCACCGAACCGGTCGAACAGCCAACCGCCTGCCAACGGGCCGAGCGCCATGCCCAACGCCGAGATCATCGCGACGACGCCAAAGACGCTGCCCATGATCTTCGCCGGGAAATGCTCACGCACCAGGATCGCGTAAAGCGGCATCGCCCCGCCGTACGAGAACCCGAACAGCACCGACACGGCGTAGAGCGTGTCGAGCTCGCGAGCCAGCGCGTAGAGCGCGATCGCCGCAGCCTGCAGGACGAGGCACGCCACCAGCGTGCGTTTCGCGCCGGTGCGGTCGGCAAGCAGGCCGCACATGATGCGGCCGCACAGCGCCGCGAGGCCGGCCGCCCCAAGCACGGTCGCCGCCGTCAGCGGCGCCGCCCCGCAGTAAGCGGCGTAGGAGACCATATGGAAAATCGGCCCGGAATGGGCGGCGCAACAGGCGAAATTGGCCAGCGACAGGATCCAGAACACCTGCGTTTTGAGCGCTTGCCCAACCGTCATGTCAGCCTGCACACCGCCGGCGGCGGACAGGTCGGCGGCGAATGGGTCGGCGGTGGACCCGTCATCGGCGGCGGGCGCCGGGCGAAGCAGCAGCGCGGCCGGCAGGATGACGGCCCAGGCGATGAAGCCGAGCGTGAGCATGGCGAAGCGCCAGTCATGGGTGACGATCAGCCATCGCGCGAGTGGGGCTACCAGCGTCGTGCCCAGCGCCAGACCGGCCGAAACGAGGGAAACGGCAAGGCTGCGATGCCGCACGAACCAGCTGGCGGCGGCAGCGGTCAACGGGACGTAGACCGCGCCGGCGGCGAGCCCGGCGGCGGCGCCGTAAACAGCCACAAACACGGGAAGACTTTGCGCCCGGCTCGCCGCGACGAGGCCAAAACCCTGCAAGAGCCCGCCAAACAGGACGACTACGCGCGCGCCGTATCGATCGTACAACCAGCCCCACAGAAAGCCGCCGAGACCCATGCAGAGAAAGGCGAGCGTCGAGGCGATGGAGATCCCCGCGCGCGACCAGCCAAGGGAATCGGCCATCGGCTGCAGGAAGACGCCAAACGACATCACGCCGCCCATGCCGATGCAGCCCACAACGGCGCCGACGGCGACGATCACCCAGCCGTAAAACAATCTCATCCCGACTTTCCCATGGCTGTCGGACACGAATTTAGCCGATGAAACAGTGACTGGGCGCCCCCTAACCGGCGAGGCCACACCCGCTGCCCGCGGCCGGTGGTCTTTTCCGAGGGGGCTGTGCACGATGAACAGTCTTCCTCGGTCGATTTGGCAACGGCTTCTCGTCGACATATCGAACGGCCCGGAGTAACCCGTCGATTGCCGTCGCTGCAAGCAACAAACCACGCGAGCCACAGCAGAGGCGGCTCGCATGAGAAGGCTCATCGGTCGGGCGCCGGGCAGTTGGGCGAAGTCGTATGCGACGCTGTTCGCCGGCAGCGAGCCTGGAAGCCGGCCGGCGAGCCCTCGCGCGCGGTATACAGGCGCTCTCGCCGGCGGGCCATTCCCGGCCGCGGCGGCGATCTGGCGTTGGCGCGGCCGTCGCCCGGCCGACCATGCCCTGGCCGACGCGCTGCGCAAGGCGATGGAGAGGCAAGTCGCCGAGAGATCGTCGCGCCGCATGGCAGTTGATCAGTCAGCCCCGCGCAAAAGCCGCGGCTTCGTCGATCACATTTATTCTTGCGGTAAAAGACGCTTGCTTACTATCTTACGGCCCTCGTCGTTTCGTTTTTCGTGCAGGTCCGAGTCGGTAATCGAGAACGAGCTCTAACGGAGAATTTCGATCATGGCGGTATCGCATAAGGGCGAATGTTTCTGCGGGGCGGTCCAGGTGGAGGTTTCGGGCGAACCCGAAGCCATGGGGTATTGCCATTGTCGGTCATGCCGGTCCTGGTCGGGCGGCCCGGTCAACGCCTTCACCTTGTGGAAACCCGATGCCGTTCAGGTCGTATCGGGTGCCGAGCATGTCGCGACCTTCCAGAAGACCGAAATAAGCCAGCGTCAATATTGCTCGAAATGCGGTGGTCATTTGATGACCGAGCATCCCACATTGGGACTGGTCAACGTCTTTGCCGCGACGCTGCCGACGCTGAAGTTCAGCCCCGGGGTTCACGTCAACTATGCGGAGACGGTGCTGCCGATCCGCGACGGCCTCCCCAAGCTGAAGGACTTCCCCAAGGAGTTTGGCGGTTCCGGTGAGGCCGCGCCGGAGTAGCAGGCACCGAAATAGACCCGGTTTCTCATAAGCGCATGCCGGCGGCCTGTGCTGATCTGCAGCGGGGAATCGGCAATACCGGTCGCGGCACCGATCCCGGTCGGAAAATGACCTGCGCAACGGATCGCTGGTGTCACAATCTTATAAAATGCTGTCGAAGACGCCGCAATTCGGCCATATTCCGTTCAGCCGATCCTGATTAGGAGTGTTACGAAGGTTTACTTAATCTCACAAGATATTACCGGTGGGCCATCTCGGTACATCATGGGGTCATATCGGGCCTCTAGGCTGCGTGCACTGAATGAACCCGGCCGCTTTTGGCCGCAGCAGCATAAAGGCACCGATGATGAGCACGATCGCCGCACTTCTCGAACCGCAGATCCCGCGCCTGCGGCGCTACGCCCGGGCCTTGACCCAGGACCCTGCGCAGGCCGACGATCTGGTGCAGAGCTGCCTGGTGCGCGCGCTGGCCAAAGAGCATCTGTGGCAGCCCGGCACCGATCTGCGCGCCTGGCTGTTCACGATCCTGCACAATCAGCATGTCAATCACCTGCGCCGGGCGCGGCGCGAGGGCATTTTGGTCGCGGTCGAGGATGCCGCCCCGGTGCTGGCGGTGGCGCCGTCGGCCGCGGCGGTCCTCGAACTGCGCGACCTCGAACGGGCGATCGCCACCCTGCCGGACGAGCAGCGCGAGGTGATCGGGCTGGTCGGCCGCGAGGGCATGCGCTACGAGGAGATCGCCGAGACCCTGGGCATCCCGATCGGCACCGTGCGCTCGCGCCTGTCGCGCGCCCGCGCCCGGCTGCGCCAAATTCTCGACATGAATGCCTCGCCCGCCATTTCGGCACGCCGCGCGCACACCCCCGAACGCCTGCGCGCCGCCTGACCCGACAAACGGCCGCGCGTTTTCCGCCGTCTGACCGCGGATCTCAACCCTTGCGCAGAGGTGCGCTGCGTTCTGGTCTTTCGCCGCGCGGGGCCGCGGACTACCATGGACTTGGTCAGAATAGAGAACGCGCGATGGGACCTGCTCTTGCCGCTCGATTGCTCGCCAGCTTGGCGCTTGCGGGTCTCCTCGTTTGCACCGGCGAAACTCGGGCGGGCGAAACCCGAGTTGCACAGGCCCACCCCGGCGGCGTCAACCTCGAGGTGGTTCTCGCCGCCGATGTGTCGCGCAGCATCGATGACGACGAGTTCGACCTGCAGCGCAAAGGCTATGCCGGCGCGCTGACCGACCCCCGTGTGTTGCGCGCCATTCGCGCCCTCAAGGGCGGCGCAGTCGCCGTGTGCTTTGTCGAGTGGTCGGGAGAAGAGGACCAGCAGGTCGTCCTCGACTGGACCGAAATCCACGACGAGGAGGATGGCGCCAGTGCTGCGGCCGTCATTCTGAAGGCGCCGCGCTCTTTCACCGGGCGCACCTCGATCAGCGCCGCGGTGGATTTCGCGATGGCCCGCTTTGCCAAGGCCAAGTGGCAGGGGGCAAGGCGCGTCATCGATATCTCGGGCGACGGAAACAGCAATTCCGGCCGTCCGATTACCGAGGCTCGCGACCAGGCGGTGACGGCCGGGGTCACGATCAACGGGTTGGCGATCATCAACGACAAGCCGGATATGGGCTATTCCGCCCACACCCACCCGCCGGGCGGTCTGCCGAATTATTACCGCGAGAACGTGATCGGCGGTCCCAACGCCTTTCTGATCGTTGTCAAGGATTTCAAATCGTTCGCCGATGCGATGGCGAACAAGCTCGCCCGCGAGATCGACGTCGCCGGGCATGTCGGCGGCGGGCAGGCGGTTGCGCTTCGCTGACGCTCTGCCCGGCCCGGTTGAATTCGCGTTTACCCCACTATCGGTTCGAGCGTCGGCCTCTTAGACTTGTCGGGGATGACGAACCGACACGACCTCTATCCGCCGATCGAGCCCTATCGCACCGGGACCCTCCGGCTCGATGCGCGCCATGTGATGTATTGGGAGCAATCAGGCAACCCGCACGGCGCACCGGCGCTGTTTCTGCATGGCGGTCCCGGGGCCGGCGCCACTGCGACGCATCGCCGGTTCTTCGATCCCGATCATTGGCGGATCGTGATCTTCGATCAGCGCGGCGCCGGCCGATCGACGCCGCTCGGCGAAATCGCCGACAATTCGCCGGCTCATCTGGTCGCCGATATCGAGCGGCTGCGGGTCGCGCTCGGCATCGAGAAATGGCTCGTCTTCGGCGGCTCCTGGGGCTCGACCCTGGCGCTCGCCTATGCCGAGGCTCACCCGCAACATTGCGCCGGGCTCCTCCTGCGCGGCATATTCCTGTGCCGGGCCGGGGAGATCGAATGGTTTCTGCGCGGCGTTCGCCGGATTTATCCCGAGGCCTGGCGCAGCTTTTCGGGCTTTTTGCCGGAGACGGAGCGCGGCGACATCCTCGCCGCCTATTACCGGCGCCTGATGGACCCCGATCCGCGGATCCATCTGCCGGCGGCGCGCGCCTGGAGCAGCTATGAGGGCGCATGCTCGACCTTGCTGCCGAACCCGGAAACGGTGGCGGCTTTTGGCGATGATCGGCTCGCCCTCGGTCTGGCGCGGATCGAAGCTCATTTTTTCACGCATCACCTGTTCGCCGGCGATGACGATCTGATCGCCGGAATCGATCGGATCCGCCACCTGCCGGCGATCATCGTCCAGGGGCGATACGATATGGTCTGCCCGATCGCCAGTGCCGACGCGCTGGCCCGCGCGTGGCCGCAGGCCGAATACGTGATCGTTCCGGCTGCCGGCCATTCGGCCATGGAGCCCGGCATCCGCGAGCAGCTGGTGTCGGCGGCCGAGCGCATGAAGCGCCGGTGAGGACCTTGGTGCAAACGTGTAGAGCCTGCGGCACAATCCCGAATTCCCGTGATATGCAAAAAAAGTGACTCCAAATAAATTATCGGGGTAGTAACAGCCGGTCCATCGCAGCTGACGACTGCTGTCCGTCCGGAGCCCTCCGACCGGAAAATCGAATTGGCCGGAAAATCGAATTGGGACGGCACGTGGCTACGCTCTCGGGTCCTATCAAAGTCGGGAAATCGGCGGTTTGGGCGCTGATCGTCGCATCGGCGTGGTGGTTGGCGCCGACGGCGAGGGCCGGTCCCGCGGAGGCGGCCCCTCCCGCCCCACCCGCAGCCGTCTGCCCGCCGCAGGTCGATTCGCCGTCCGCGGCCGACGACGCCGGGTCGAACAGCTCCTGCCCACCGCGCTCGACTCCAGCCGGACCGATGGTATGGGGTGCGGTCGGGTTGCGGGGTTACGCGACCGGGACCCGCGTGGCCCCGGCCGGAGCGGCGTACGATCCGCTCTTGTCGTTGACGTCCGACCTCAATCTCGGCCTGCTGCCCGACAAGCAGCTGTACCTGTTTATGCACAACGATCTCTGGGTGCAACGCACCGCGGCGCAGGCGCCGGCGACGAACCAACGGGAGTTCGATCTCGATTTCGGCCTGGCGTGGAACTATTTCAGCTCGCTCGAGCTGCGCGGCTTCGCCTACTCGCTCAACAATCTCAATCGCGGCACCTCTCTGGCCAATCCCAACGGTTACAAGGACGGGATCGGCATCGAAAATCGCTATTATTTCGGCGGGGCCAACATTTACGACATCGGCCGCTTGAGCTTTGTCGGAATTGGCTATTATCCGACGAAGGACCTGGTCAGCACCAACGGCGAGAGTTTCCGGCCCGGTCTGTTTGCCGAGACCTATCTGACCCAGGGTCTGCCGACCCCGTTTCGGTCCTATCTCTTCGCCGGGGGCCGGCTGACAGCGGAGGATGCGGTCACGCCGCACCTGCTCGGGACCGATCTCGGGGTTGCCGTCCGCCCGGTAGTCGATTGGCCAAACCTGGAATTCCGTCTCGGCGATCGGCTGGCCTACGGTCTGCAGTCGGGAGGGCTCGAAACCTCCTTTACGGAGCCGTGCGGCTCGGTTTTGGAACCAATCAAACCGGCGAGCCGCCGGACGGCGCCTCCGCCGACTTTCTGCCGGCGTCGCTGATGGCCGGCCGGCCTCAAGTATGGGGCGTAGTGGGGCTCCCGGTTTACGTCGCCAGCAGCCGTATGGGGCCGAACGGGGTGCCGTTTTCGCCGATTTTCGACGTAACCAGCGAATTGAATCTCGGGGTGCTGCCGGATCGCAAGCTGTATCTGTTTTTGGACGGCGCCTTCTGGGCGCAGCATTCGGGCTCTCAGGTCACCAACGCCAACCAAGGCTCGCTCGACTTCAGCAAGCGCGAAATGGATTCGGAGCTGGGGCTGGCCTGGAACTATGTCGATTCGGCAGAGTTGCGCGGTTCGGTCTATGCGCTGAACAATTTGAACCGCGGCATCTCGTTGAACGAGGCGAGCGGCGGCAAGCAGGGGGTCACCCTTGAAAACCGCTACTATCTCGCCGGCGCCGATCCCTACGATGTCGGGCGGTCGAGTTTTGTCGGTCTCGGCTATACCCCGACCGAAAACCTGGTCGGCGGCAACGGCGCCAGCTTCCGCCCCGGGCCGTTCGCCCATGCCTATCTGGCCCGGGCAGTGCCGATAGCCTGGCTCGATTCCTATCTCTATGCCGGCCTGCAGGCGACCGCCCAGCAATTCAGCCGGGTGCGGTTGTTCGAGACGGATGTCGGCTGGGCGGTCCGCCCGTTTGCCCGCCTGCGGAATTTGGAGTTCCGCATCGGCGACGATCTGACTGAGGATATCTCGGCCAATACGACGCGCAACCGCATCTATGGCGCCATCCGTCTCGAATTCGGTCCCGGCGGGTTTGCCGCGGTCCCGCACTGAACCGCCGTCCCTCATCGATCGGCGTCACTGTGCATGCCCTTCCCGGCGGCCCGGTGCGCGCTCGTCATGCTCAATCTACGAACGCATCGGAGATGGGAATTGACCTTAGCGCAAGCCGTCAGACAGGCCGGGGCGGGGATGCTGCTGATGTTCGGCTTGGTGCTCTCATGGCCGGCGGTCGCGCAGGTTACGTTCGGTTCCCCCGACGATCCGCCGCGCGTCGCGCTCGGCGGCGGCGCCTTTAACGTATTTCCCAAATCCAAGAAAACGAACGCCGCGAGTGTATTGCTGGTGACAAGCGAGTATCGGTTCGGCGACAAGCTTTGGATCTTCTCGCCCTTTATTGGCGCCATGGGCACGACGCAGGGCGCCTTTTACGGCTATTTCGGGTTTGGCTTCGACGTTAATCTGCCGTACAATTTGGTCTTTACCCCGACCGCCGCGGCCGGGTACTTTTATGCCGGTCAGGGGTTCAGCCTGGGATCGCGGTGGGAGTTTCGCACCGGCGCCGAGCTTGCTTATCGCTTTGCCGATCAACGGCGCATCGGTGTCGGCTTTTATCACGTGTCCAACGCCGGGCTCGGCGACAAGGACCCGGGCGCGGAAATGGCCGACTTGGTCTTCACCGTGCCGTTTCATTGATCGCGAGCGGCGATCGGGGTAAAGCCGTGACCCGCTCTTGCCCGTTATATTGGCGCAGGAAGGAACGGATTTCCCGGATCTGTCGGGCACTCAGGGCAGCGGCGGGCGGCGGTCGCGTTCCGGGGCGATCTCGTCGATCGCATGCGCAAGGCGGATATCGCGCTCGCTGACCCCGCCCGCGTCATGGGTCGACAGGATGACTTCGACCCGATTGTAGACATTGAAGATCTCGGGATGGTGATCCATTTTTTCGGCGAGGAGGGCCATGCGCGACAGGAAGCCCCAGGCCTCGGAGAAATCGCCGAAATGATAGCTTTTGCGGATCGCGTCGCGATCCTCGACCTCGACCCAGCCATGGATTTCGTGCAGCGCCGCGTGCCGTGCCGCCCCGACCAGCCGCTCGACCATGCCGTCCTCCTCCATTCCCGTCGCCTCGAACGCAAGTGAGCGGTGCCGTGCCCGAGATCAAGCACCAGTCGCCCGCATCGGATACTAGCATGGTGCCGGCCCGGCCGGCCATGACGCCGGTTTTGCCGCCCGGGCCGGCCGACATCGAGGCGTTGGCGCGGCATGCGCTCGACACGATACCGCAGCGGCTGATGCGGCATCTCGGCGCGGTCGCGATCCGGATCGAGGAATTCCCCGACGCGGACACCGAGCGGGCGATGGAGCTCGACAGTCCGTTCGATATTCTCGGCCTCTATCGCGGCGTGGCGTTGCCGCATAAGAGCGTCGCCGACCCGCAGCCCCATCTCGACATGATCTTTTTGTACCGTCGGCCGATCCTCGACTATTGGTGCGAGACCGGCGAGGATCTCGGCGGTCTGGTGCGGCATGTGCTGATCCACGAGATCGGTCATCATTTCGGTTTCAGCGACGAGGACATGGAGCGGATCGAGGCATCGACGTAAGGCCCGGCTGCCCCAAAACCGCGATGCCGTGCGGCGGCTGGCGCCGATCGCGATCGATATCGGGATCGCGCGCGACCGGTGCAGCATCGCTCCATCCTTGCGGTGCGCAAAAGGGTCATGGTAAGCGATTGCCCGGCATACGCCGTGCACGATCCCGCTCATCGGTGGAGGGGTGGCCGAGTGGCTGAAGGCGGCGGTTTGCTAAACCGCCTAGCTGCGTCCCGTCCTATCCCTCTCAGCCGCGGAATGTGAGGTTTTCTGCCTGTCTCGGGCCGGCGAGTGTCCCGCTCTAACCCATTCTGTCCCGCGCCGTGCTAACGCGTCGGGTGCCAATTTGGGTGCCAGAAAAAGCGGACAGCCTTGCCGCTGAAGGACATCCTCGCGAAGCTCGAACCGCCGGCCGCTCGACCCGAACCTCGGCCGCCAAGGCCTACGACGCGCCAGCGGCGGCCAGGCGTCGGCGACGGGACCGATGACACTCGGGGGACGCCGTCGCTCGATTCCGAGACGGGCTTGTGTCGATTGTCGACCGACTGGACTTCGTGATCACGTCGGCCCGGCTGGCGATCTTCGATCGGCTCTTACCGGAAACGCCGGTGGATCGCGCGATTCGGTTCGGTGATGCTACCGCGGGACGATACCCGAGATGCAGTCGCGAAGGGTTCCGCAATTGTGCGGAGTTGGCGCACTGGGAGTATGGGCTCGAAAACGCAAAAATCCCGGCGGCGACGCGCTAGGCGATGACCGACTGCCCCATGCGTCGCACAATAGGTGCCCTCGCCCCGCCGCTCGGCGCGCAACGCAGGGGATGGGGGTTTTTGCGCTAGTCCGCCGGCTTTCGCTATTTCCCCCGGTCGGGTATAAGGTTGACGCGACCGTCCTCTTGCGAGCTATCGCTGGCGGTTCGAGGCGATTGAAAATGAGGCGGCGCGCTCTTTTTCTGCTCGGGTTGATTGCCGTCCTGATCACCGAGGATCCAACGGTATTCGGGCAAAGCGCCGACAAAGTGCACAGATTGGGCGTCCTATCGCCGAGCGCTAGCTCGTTCAACAGGATGCGAACCACGACATTTCCAGAGCTTGCCAGGCTGGGCTTCATCGAGGGCCGGAACCTCGTTGTCGTAGGACGCTTCGGAACCACAGCACAACTGCCGGCGCTGGCACGTGAGCTAGCCGCGACTCGCCCCGAGGTAGTGGTGGCCGTCACTGCCGCGGCAATCCGTGCGCTTCGGCAAGAGGCTGAATCGACACAAATTGTCGGCTCGTTTATCGGAGAGGACCCGATCGTTGCGGGCTTTGCGAAAAGCCTCGCCCGCCCCGGCGGAAACGTCACCGGGATCGTCATGCTTGCGCCGGAACTCGACGCCAAGAGGCTGGACCTTCTGCACGATGTCATGCCGGGTGCGCGGCGGATCGCGGCGCTGGCAGTCGATGCTCAGCGAGACGCGCCAAATATCGCGGCAATGCGCCAGATTGCCGGCCGCACCGGTCTGGAAATACTACCTTTCTACGCGGCCACCCCGAAAGATTACCACATCGCATTTGCGGCAATGCGCAACTCCGGGGCCGACGCGCTCCAGATTGTCTCGGCACCGGAGCTCTTCGGTGACGTGCGGACGCTTGCAGTGCTCGCCATCGAAGCGAAACTGCCGGCGATTTGCGAATGGCGATCAATGGCAGCAGAGGGATGCCTCATCGGCTACGGACCCGATTTTAACGCGCTGAAGCGCCGCACCGCAGATTACGTGGCGCGTATCTTTCGCGGCGCCACAGCGGGCGAGTTGCCGATCGAGGGACCGACGCGTTACGAGTTCGCCGTCAACTTGAAGACCGCGAAGTCACTCGGCCTTACCGTCCCGCCATCGATCCTCGCCCGCGCTGACGAGGTGATTGAGTGAGCGCAGCGGGCGCGCCGGTCAAAAAAAGCCCCGCGCCGGGCGGGGCTGAGGCAACCGATCCTAGCGAGGGAGCTCGGGGACCGGTGACGGAAACGCTACGCGCTTACCGTGGCAAAATCGCGTCAGCTCAGGCGCCGGGCTTCGCCTCTTCGGCCGCGCGCGATTTCGTCGCGTCACGCATGACCTTTCGCACAAGGGAAAGATCGCGTCGAGGCGGCCACCCTGCGGGTCGAGCGCAGCCTTGAAGAGACGGCGGCCGGGTTGCGCTTCAAATCGCCGAAGACCCGCGCTGGCCGCCGGGCAATCAGCCTGCCGGCTTCCGTCGTCGGAACTCTGCGCGCCCATCGGCGGCGCCTGATCGAAACACGCCTCGCGCTGGGGCTCGGCCGGCTCGCCGCCGACGATTTGGTATTTCCGATGGCTGACGGCTCGCCCTACTCGCCGGACAAACTATCTCGGGATTGGGGTCATGCCGTGCGCGACCGCAAGCTGCCGCCGGTGAGTTTCCATGCCCTGCGCCACTCGCATGCGTCGGCGCTGATCGCGGCCGGGCTCGATATCGTGACAATCAGTCGCCGGCTCGGGCACGGCTCGCCGGCGGTGACGCTGCGGGTTTACGCGCATGTCTCTTTCCGCCGGCAAGGATGAGGCGGCGGCCGTGGCGATCGAGGCGGCGATGGGTGCCAAGTCGCCGGGCTGAAATGGTGCCGGGTGCCAATCGGGTGCCAATTCGCGGATTGTTCTCTCTAAGGGCAACGTCTTGAACCGCCCGCGCACCCCATGCTAAGTGTCTGCGGGCATACGCCGTGTGAACGAGCCCGCTCATCGGTGGAGGGGTGGCCGAGTGGCTGAAGGCGGCGGTTTGCTAAACCGTTATAGGGATAAAACCCTATCGTGAGTTCGAATCTCATCCCCTCCGCCACCTTAACGCTCAAAGTTGTATTGATTTCAGCATATTATGGAATCAGTGGCCGACTTGGGCCGGAATCAGCAGCCCGCAGGATCGCACCGCGGCGGATCAAACCGACCGAATAGCCCAGCCTGCGGTACCCAACGCATGCCAACGCTTGTTCCTCAGTGTCAGTCGATCTCGACGGAGGCAAGGGAGCTTTTCGACGCACATTGGGTCTTTGAGAGAGAGGTAATCGAAACCGGCGGCCGGGACCCGAAGAGAAGGGCAGCCCCTACCTTTGACCTCTGGTCTGCCGCTTGCTCTGGCGTGTTAGATTGCCGCCGCCGGCACGGCGCGAGGTTGAGCGGGTGACGACAGCGAAGCCGCCGATACGCCTCGGCTTTTTCACCCGCCTCCTCGATCAGGCGGATGCGGCCGAGCGCTACCGATTGGCCATCGCGCAGATCGTGCATGCCGAGCGCTGTGGTTTCGATTCCGCCTGGATCGCCCAGCACCATTTTCACGAGGACGAAGGCGGCCTGCCGGCGCCGTTCGTGTTCCTGGCCCGGGTCGCCGCGCAGACGGCGCGAATCCGCTTGGGAACCGGGATCGTTACCCTGCCGCTGGAGCTGCCGATCCGGGTGGCGGAGGATGCCGCGGTGCTCGACCTGATGTGCGGCGGCCGCCTCGAGGTGGGGATCGGGCCCGGCGGCAACCTCTCGGCGTACAAGGCGTTCGGGCTCGACAGCGCCGAGCGCACGGCGCTGCTGGTCCGGCATCATCGGGTGCTGCTCGACGCCTGGGCGGGGCGGCCGCTACCCGGCGGTGACCGATTGTATCCGCCCAATCCCGGCCTGGTGGACCGCGTCTGGCAGGCGACCTTCACCGTGGAAGGCGCCCGGCGGGCCGGCGCGGCGGGCGACGGGCTGATGCTGTCGCGCACGCAGCCCAGGCCGGCGGAGGCGCCCCATCTGTCGCTGTCCGACATCCAGCATCCGATGATCGACGCCTATCTGGAGGCGCTGCCGCGGGGCGGCGTGCCGCGCATCCTGGCCTCGCGCACGGTCTTCGTTGCCGATGACCGCAAGGAGGCGCTGCGGCTCGCTGAGATCGGTCTGGCGCGGCAGCGGGCGCGGTACGCCACGATCGGTCGCGCGGTGTCTGTCGAGGGCATGTCGGTGCACGACCAGATCGCCGCCATGGATATTCATATCGGCAACCCGGACGATGTGATCGCCTCGTTGCGAGCCGACAGCACGCTCGCCCGCGCCACAGATTTGACGGTCCAGTCGCATTCGGTCGATCCGCCGCATCAATTCATCCTGCGGTCGATCGAACTGGTCGCCGGCGCGGTGGCGCCGACGCTGGGCTGGGTGCAGAACGGCGTGGCGGCGGCGCGGCGCGTCGTGTAACGACGGGCAAGGGGAGGATGGCTATGCCGGGGCTGGATACGGACGTCATCGATACGCTGGTCGGGATTGCGCCTGGCTCCGCGCTGGACGCGATCCGCAACCGACGGCCGGATGCCCGCAAACAGGCCCAGGCCAGCTATCGTGCGTTGTTCGCCCCGGAAATTGGTGGCGAGGTCAGTGCAATAGAGCGTTTTGCTGTGGCCGTCTTCGTCACCGGCCTGCACGGTGACGCGGAGACCGCGGCATTCTACGCCGTCGGTCTGGCCGCTTGCCGGGCATCGCCGGAATTGCGCCGCGCGATCGATACAGCGATCGCGGCGGCCAAGGGTCAAGGCCCCTATGGCTCCTATCCCACCGGCCCGCTGAGCCGCGAGGACACGACCGGACCGACCCATCGCGTCGCGGCGGAAACCCGCGATGCGCTCGGGTTGCGCCTGGCTGCGGCGTTCGATCACATGCACCTGCTGGTGTTCCACCCAAGGGACGCCGCGCCGGCGGCGCTGCAGGCCTTGCTGGATGCCGGCTGGTCGACCACCGACATCGTGACGCTGTCGCAGATCGCGGCTTTTCTATCGTTCCAGATCCGGGTGGTCGCCGGATTGCGCGCCCTGGCCGACGCCGCCTGACACACGAGGTTCAAGCCATGCCCGATTCGATCCTCGAACCGCCGCCCCACACGGTTCCCGCCGTCTTCACTCGGGCATTGCTCGATTGGCTGCCCTGGCTCGAACCGCTGGCGGTCGAGGCCTTAACCGAACAGCACATGGCCGGTCTGGTGGATGCCGCGCGAGTGAAATCGCCATATTTTCGCCTGCTGGCGCGCGACCCGGATGCGCTGCGTGCCCGTACGCTGACCGACAAGGACATCTTCTACAACCCCGATGCCGGCCTGCCGCGGGCGGAGCGCGAGCTGGCCGCCGCCGCGACGTCGCGCTTCAACGGCTGCATCTACTGCGCCTCGGTGCATTCGCGGTTTTCGGCAACCTATTCGAAGCGCGAGGCGGACGTGCAGCGGCTGTTGGACGACGGCGTAAACGCCGATCTCGGCGAACGCTGGAACGCCATTGTCGCTGCCGCGGTGGCGCTCAGTGCGACGCCGATCACATTCGGGCCACAGCATGTGGAGCGCCTGCGCCGCGCGGAGTTGGACGAGTTGGCGATCGCCGACGTGATCCACGCCGCGGCGTTCTTTAACTGGGCCAACCGGCTGATGCTGTCGCTTGGTGAGCCGGCAGCATCAGCCGGAGGATAGCGCCAGGCCGTCAGGCACCAGTCACCGAGCCTTCTCGATGAAAGTTGGGTTCGAGGCGATCCTCCGGACTCGTCGATCGCGGCGTATCGGCCGGTCAGCCGGGGGTCGACCCGCAGAGACCTTCGCGACCGCGGATCACTCCAGCTCGCTGTCAAGCAGACATTCGCGCAGGAGCGCCGCTGAGCGGTGGTTGCCGAACAGCCTACGAGAGAAGCTGATCATGAATCGGCGCCAAAGTCGTTAGCCATGGTCGCTGAGTGACGTTACGAATAGCCGAGGTCGCGGTGGTCGCGGCAGATGTTCTCGGAAATCTTGTCGTTGATTGCTGCCGGCTGCGCACGCGGATCGCGATTTGCCGTTGTCGAAGGCACGCGCAGGGGCGATCCTGGCTTCACAGCGCTTCGGAATTGGAGATCGTGTGAGCAAGACAGCGCATGGAGAGCTGATTCTCGATCAGTTTACCCGTCAGGCGCCGGCCTTCAGCGCCGCTGCGATGATCACCGACGACAAGGTGCTGGCGAGGATAGTCGAGTTCGCCGGCGCCCAACCGTTTGACACTGTGCTTGATGTCGCCTGTGGTCCGGGCCTCGTCGTTTGCGCCTTCGCGCCACATGTCCGCCACGCGACGGGCATCGATTTCACACCGGCGATGCTGGACCGTGCGCGCGTGCTGGCAGCGGAGAAAGGGGTTCGAAATGTCGCCTGGGATGAGGGGGATGCCTACCATCTGCCCTATGACGATAGCGACTTCTCTATCGTCGTGACGCGATATTCGCTGCATCATTTGCTTGATCCGCAGGCGGCGTTTCGCGAAATGGTCCGCGTCTGCGATCCGGGAGGGCGGATCGTCGTTGTCGACGCCTATGCCCCAGAAGACCCCGCGCAGGCCGCGGCTTACCATCGCGTGGAGACATTGCGTGACCCGTCTCATGCGCGGGCGCTCAGCCTAACAGAATTGCGGGAGCTGTTTCCGCGGGCGGCCCTTGCCAAACCGGAGGTCACGCTCTACGAGTTGCGGGTGGAATTGCGGGAACTCCTCGCCCGCGCTTTTCCAGAATCCCGGGGACGAGGCCGAGCTGGTTGAGCTATTCAGCGCGCCTGACGCTGCTGATAGGCTCGGCATTCCGGTTTGCCGCAAGGCCGGCAAGGTTCGCATCGCCTACCAAGCTGCGATCCTCGTGGCCGATGTGCGAAGGACCGTTTTCCAAGCATCACCAACATAAGCCGGGCAAATCGGGAGCAGCCGAAATCCACCCGGCCCGCGGTTCGCCGCGGTGATCCCGAATGGGGCCTATCGCCGTTACAGCGGTCGCGGGCCGATCTCGCCGGGGCGGCTCAAGACGACCCATTGCCGACAATCGTTTCCGTCAACGGCGACGACGGCCCATATCCCTTTTCGCACCTGCCGGACGCCAGCCGATCAGTCTCAAGAGAGCGCGATCGGACCGTTAACCGCCGGAGCGACGGGATTGGTATCCCGGCCGATTATAGTGTCTGTGCCCGGCGTCGTGCCGAGCACCGCCCCGTCTCGGGACCGTTGTCGCTCGAATAAAGACCGGGTTGCCGGGACACAGGGATATCGCGAAAGGATTTTAGAATGGCCGCGCGTACCGGCAAGCAGTTCCTCGAAGCGCTGCGAGACGACCGGCAGATCTTTATCGATGGCGAGCGCGTCGCCGATGTCACGAAGGACCGGCGGCTCGCCGCGGCGGCGCGCAGCGTCGCCGAGCTCTATGACATGCAGCACGCCCCGGACTTCGTCGAGAGGATGACCTTCCGCTCGCCGTCGAGCGGCGAGCGGGTCGGCCTCTCCTTTATCGAGCCGCGTTCGGTCGACGATCTGATCCATCGCCGCGGCATGGTCAAAACCTGGATGGATGCGACCTGCGGCATGTTTGGCCGCAGCCCCGATTTCCTCAACATCATGCTGACCGGGCTGGCCGCCGCGGCTCCGGAGTTCGGCCGCCGCGACCCGCGATTTGCCGACAACATACGCGCCTATCACGTCTTCGCCCGCGAGCGGGATCTGTGCATGACGCACACGCTCCTCAACCCGCAGGTCGACCGCTCGCGCCCCGTCGAGCGCCAGGAGAAGGACCTCGCCGCCAAGATCGTCAAGGAGACCGATGCCGGCATCGTGGTCTCGGGCGCCCGCATGGTCTCGACCCTGTGCGCCTATGCCGACGACATCCTGGTAATGCCGTCGACCTTCCTTGCTACCGGTGGCGAGGCGGCGCCCTACGCGTTCGGGTTCTCGATCCCGGTCGCCACCCCGGGGCTGCGCTTTATCTGCCGGCCTTCGGTTGTGCATCAGAACGCCGCCTCGCCGATGGACTTCCCGCTGTCGTCGCGCCTCGACGAGGGCGACGGGCTCGCCGTCTTCGACAATGTGCCGGTGCCGTGGGAGCGCATCTTCATCCACCGCGACCCTGAGATGTGCAACGGTCTCTTCCAGCGCACCCAGGCGATGTCGCAGGTGATGCACCAGACCTCGACCAAGAACCTGGCAAAGGCCGAGTTCATGATGGCGCTGGGCTTTGCGATCGCACGCTCGACCAATATCGACGCGCATCTGCACGTCCAGGGTATGCTGGCCGAGCTGATACAGCACGCCGAGTTCGTCCGCTCCTGCATCCGCGCCAGCGAGGCCGACGCCGCGATCAGCCCAGCCTCCGGGCTGATGACCCCGGCCGAGATGCCGCTGTGGACGGTGCGGATGATGTTTCCGAAGATGTTCGTCCGCGCCTGCGAAATCATCCAGCTGATGGGCGCCGGCGGGCTGGTCGCGGTGCCGTCCTATGCCGAGCTCAGAGGCCCTGCCGCGGCCGATGTCGAGAAATACGCGCAGGCCGCCAACGCCGATGCGCCGACCCGGGTCAAGCTGTTCCGCCTCGCTTTCGACGCCGCGGTGTCGTCCTTCTCCGGCCGGCAGCAATTATACGAGCGCTATTACTCGGGCGACCCGGTCCGCCTCGCCGGCGCGCTCTACGCGCTCTACGACAAGGACCCGCATGTCGCGCGGATTCACGGCATGCTGCAAGAGCTCGAGGCTAAGCAAATGCCGGCATGACCTCGGGGCGAGCCGGCCATTTGCGGTGATTCGACCGGCCGTGACGGGCGAGCCGGCGTTTCCCTCTCAGACCACGGGGCGGGTGCGGACGTCGTCGCCGATTTTGCGCGGCAGGAACTGGCCGTCGCTCATAGACGAAAGGAGTTGACCGCCCTCCACGGCGATCTTGCCGCGCAGGATCGTCATGCTGGGCCAAGCCGTCACCTCGTGGCCCTCCCACGGGGTGTAATCGGTCTCGTGCAAATCCTCCTTGCGGATGACCCGCGGGGCGCGCGGATCGAGCAGGACGATGTCGGCGTCGGAGCCGACTGCGAGGACCCCCTTGCGCGGGTAGAGGCCCATGATCTTGGCCGCGTTCGACGAGGTCAGCGCGACGTAATCGGCAAGGCTGTAGCCCCGCTTCGACACCATGTGCGTGTACATCAGCGACATGCGCGGCTCGACCCCGGAATTGCCGCCGGTCGTGTCGTCGATGCGGAGGCCCTGCAATTTCACCTTGAGCGGGCAGCACACTTCGTCGGTCGCGATCGTCTGGATCGCGCCGTGGTTGGTTCCCTCCCACAGCGCCGCCTGATCCTTGGCGAATTTGAGCGAGGGATAGGTGTGGAACATTTGCCCGCCCGGGCGCTTGTAGTCCTCCGCGGTGTAGAGCAGGTATTGGTGCAGCGTCTCGCCGTAGATCGGGAAGCCGCGGGCGCGCGACCCGGCGATCGCGGCGACACCGGCAGCCGCCGACACATGGACCATGTAGAGCGCCGCCCCCTCGACATTCTCAGCCAGCCGGATCACCCGGTTGAACGACAGGTCTTCCGACAAAGTAGTGTGCACCTCGGCCATGTTTTCGAAGCCGGTGCGGTCCTCGCGGATCAGCTTTTCGTACATGTGCATAACGAGGTCGTTGTCCTCGGCGTGGATCGCGGCGATGCCGCCCTCCTTGGCGACGACCTTCAGCACCTCCCAAATATCGCCGAACTGCACCATGCGGCCTTGGCGGTTCGGGCGGATATTGGTGGTGAACATTTTGACCGAGGCATAGCCCGCCTGGATCGCCTCGGGGAGCGCGCCGAGGAGCTCGACCGGCGGCTTGCCGCGCACCAGCAGATGCAATCCGTAATCGCAGTAACAGGCGTTCGCCCACTCGCGTCGGCGCGCCTCGATCGATTGCTGCAGCCCGACTTCCGGCGGGCAATCGACAAAGTCGAGCATCGTTGTCGTGCCGCCGTGAAGCGCGGCGCGGCTCACTTGATCGGGTGGCGCGCTCAGCATGTCCTCGTTGCGTCCAGGAAACGGGATCGGCGACAGGCAATGGATGTGCGGATCGACCCCGCCGGGGATGACGATCTGCCCGGTCGCGTCGACGACCCGCGCAGCTTCCCCAAGGCTGCCCAGCGCGCCGATCGCGACGATTTTTTCACCGGAGACCCCGATATCGGCGGCAATGGCGCCTGTGGGCATCACGGCGATGCCGCCGGAAACGATCAGATCGAACATTGACACCCCCGCTAGATGATCCCGTTGTTGCGCAACTGCCGAACCTCCCCGGCAGTGTAGCCGGCGATCGAGGTCAACACGTCCTCGGTGTGCTCCCCCAACAGCGGGGCCGCGCTCGTCTCGAACGGCGAGTCGGACAGGCGCACCGGGCAGCCGATCATCGAATATTTGCCGCGCGTCGGGTGCTCGAGGTCGAATACGGTGCCGCGTTCGCGCAAATGCGGGTCCGCGAGCACCTCGGCGGTGTCGAGCACGGCGCCGCAGGGAATGCCTTTTCCCGCGAAGGCCTGCATGACTTCGTGCTTTGCCCGCTGCCGGGTCCAGCCTTCGATGATTTCGGTCAGGGCCGCCGCATTGCGTGCCCGCGAGGGCGGTTTGTTAAAGCGGTCGTCGGCCAAGAGATCCGGGCGTCCGATGACCTCGGTGACCGCCGCAAACATTGCGGCGTTGTCGGGCGGTATGATCAGGTAGACGCCATCGTTCGAGCCTTCGCCGGCGCAGCGGATCAGGTCGGAGTAGCCGCCGGTCGCCGATTTATTGCCGGTGCGGCCGAGCGGCTTGCCGGTAGCGAGGGTGCCGGTGAACTTGACGCGGGTCAGGTTCAGCACCGCTTCCTGCATCGCCACCTCTACGAGCTGACCCTTGTCGGTCCGCCCCCGCTGTACCAGCGCCGCCAGGATCGCGATCGCGAGGTGCATCCCGGTGCCGCTATCGCCGATATTGGCGCCGTTGACCAGGGGTGGGCCGTCCGCCTCCCCCGTCACGCTCATTGCCCCCGAGGTCGCCTGTGCCACCGGCTCGAAGCATTTGAACTCGCTGTAGGGCCCGTAGGAGCCGAAGCCCTTGACCGAGGCATAAACCGCCCGTGGGTTGAGCTCCTTGACCGCCTCGTAGCCAAGTCCCAGTCGTTCCATGACGCCGGGGCCGAGGTTCTCGGCGACGACATCGGCCTCCTTGACCAAGCGCCGCGCGATCTCCTTGCCTTCCTCGGTCTTCAGATCGAGGACGGTGCTGCGCTTGCCGCTGTTGAGCAATAGGAAGAAGTAGCTGTCGACATTGGGGTTGTCGGCGTTCCACAGCCGCCGAGCACGGTCGCCATGAGGCGGTCGTTCGATTTTGATCACGTCGGCGCCGAGCCAGGCGAGCATCTGCGTGCAGGAGGGGCCGGCCTGATCGTGGGTGAAATCGATGACGCGAATACCGTCGAGGGCGCGACTCATATGCAGTCTCCCGAAGCTCGTGAAGGCTCGGACTATCGAGCGATATAAAGGCAGATCGAGGGTACCATCGACCTGCGGATGGGCGATCAAACTTTTGCGGGCGTGTTCGGCCGAACAAGGCGCTGGCGGAACATCCGGAGGACTTTGCCGCTGCCGCTCTTGAGAGGAGAATCCCATGTCTGGCATAACCCCGTGCCTCTGGTTCGACGGCAACGCCGAAGAGGCCGCCAAGTTCTACGCCTCCGTGTTCCCCAACAGCCATGTTGACGCGGTCCATCGCGCACCGAGTGAGTACCCGTCCGGCAAGGCAGGCGACATACTGCTGGTCGAGTTCACACTGATGGGTCAACCGTTCAGCGGCCTGAATGGCGGACCGCAATTCCGGTTCAATGAAGCGATCTCGTTCCAGATACCGGTGGAGACCCAGGCCGAGGCCGATCGCTTCGCCGACGCGCTTTCCGCGATTCCCGAGGCTGAGCAATGCGGTTGGGTAAAAGACCGCTTCGGCGTGTCGTGGCAGATCGTTCCCCGCCAGCTCATCAGGCTGATCGGCGATGCCGATCGCGCTCGGGCAAGGCGGGCTTTCGACGCGATGATGCAAATGAAGCGCATCGACATCGCCGCGATCGAGCGGGCTGCCGACGGCATCGCCCCATCCCCCTAAATCCCCCTAAATCGCCAAATCCAAGGGAGCCTCGGCCCAATGACCGGAAGGGGGCAAGCGCCGCCGCCGCGGACGCTTCGCCGGGAGCCGCAAGCGGGGTAAAAATGGTGTCGTTGGAACCGACGAGCGGGGAAATCGCAAATGGCGGACGAACTCGTCTTTTACACGCATCCGATGTCGCGCGGCCGGATCGTGCGCTGGATGCTGGAGGAAATCGGCCAGCCCTATCGCACGGAGCTGCTCGAATACGGCACCACGATGAAGGCGCCGGCTTACCTCGCCGTCAATCCGATGGGGAAGGTGCCGGCGATACGACACGGCGACACCGTGGTGACCGAAGCAGCGGCGATCTGTGCTTATCTCGCCGATGCGTTTCCGGAGGCTCGCCTGGCCCCGCCGCCGGGTGATCGTCGGCGCGGCCCCTATTATCGCTGGCTCTTCTTCGGCGCCGGCCCGCTCGAAGCCGCATGGACCAACAGGGCCATGGGCTTTGTCGTGCCGGCCGAGCGGGAAAGGATGGCCGGTTACGGACGCTTCGAGGCGGTCGTCGATGCGCTCGAAGCGGCGGTGTCGCGCGCCGAATATGTGGTCGGCGACAGTTTTACGGCAGCCGATGTCTATCTCGGCTCCGGCATCGGTTTCGGCATGCAGTTCGGCGTGATCGAGAAGCGGCCGGCTTTCGAACGGTATTGTCAGCGGCTCGGCGCGCGGCCGGCCGCGTTGCGGGCGAAGGAGATCGACGACGCGCTCTCGGCGCAACCGGGGCCGCCATCGGGTTAGCTCCGACTCCGGCGGTTCGCGGGAGGAGATCGAGCAGCAAGCTTCGGCCGAGGCCGTGGGATACTCGGTCTGCGGCTTGCGCGGGGCGATCAGGTCCTGATCTCCGCCATCACTGGTCCGACACCGAAGACCCTGATCATTCGCTCAAGATAATAGGCCAGGGCGTGGAGGCTCGTCCCATTTCGGACCTTGTCCAGGGCCGGGTCGGGAAGTGGGTCGCGCCCATCCAGGCCTCGAGGGTCTCGAACGGGTGTTCCACGGTCTGTCGTCGCGCGCCCATCCTGTCTGGCATGCGGTTGAGCCGGGCCTGCATTGGGGTCCGAGCGGACAAGCGCAGCAGGAGCTCGGGCGGCGGTAACGGCCGAAATCTTCGGTGGGTAGCGGTCTTCGTCGATCACGCGGCAGAGAAGGGCAGCCAGCGCAAGCTTCTCGTCATCGGCAAGGTCCAGCGTCATAATCCCGACGATATGGGAACGCTGGTCCGATATCAGGCGCTCGCCGTGTTTCTTATGCTGCTGGCGATGGTCGGGTGTGCTCCGACGCCTTACCCACCTTATCCGCAACATGACAACGAGCAGCCGCATGGCGGTGGCGACGGCGGCGATATGTAAATGAACATTCGTGACCGCCTCTACAGCGCTTGAGGCTGGCGTATTGGTTCCGTTCGGCTCGGCGTGCTCGATTGACTTGCGGAGTTGACACCGGAGACACCGGTCGACCGCGCCATATGTGTATGCTCACGCCCCTGCGGCAGCGCCCTGCTGCCCGTCCGAGCCGAGCGCGGCCTCCCAGGCCTGCTGCATCGCGAGCTCCTGGGTCCACGGGCGCATCAGTGCAGCGGCCCGCGCGTCTCGTGCGTGGCGCTCCAGCGGATAGCGCTTGAGGAAGGCCCGCCCACCGCAGACACGGATCGCCTCCTGGGTAACCGCCACCACCGTGCGTTGCACGGTGACGTGCGCCGCCCGGGCGCGCTGGACCGCCTCCAGCGGGGCATCGACCTGGGCCTCTGAGATGGCTCGGTAGTAGAGCGCGCGGGCGGCCTCGATGGAAAAGAGCATCTCGGCTATCGCATGGCCCTTCGCCGCGATCTCGGTATGCGGTATCGGCGCGTCCGGCAGGCGGCCGGTCAGGTAGGCGAGGGCGTCATCGTAGGCCGCCTGCATGAGCCCGAGGAAGATCGCGGAGAAGCTCAGGAAGAGGTGGGGGAAGGCGTTGTACATGGCCCCGAACAGGCCCGGCGGCAGCACCTCCGCGTCGTCGGGAACGAACACGTTCTGGAGCAACATGTCCCGACTGACCGTGGCGCGCATCCCCATCGGGTCCCAGTCGCCGGCGAACGCCACGCCCGGCGTATCCCCGGCAATCTGGAGATAGAGGGTGCGCTCGATCCAGGGCCCGTCGCCGAGCCGGATGGCAGGGGTGGCGTAATACCGGGCGCAGCCGGCCAGAGAGACGAAAAACTTCCGCCCGTTGACCACATAGCCGCCATCCACCTTTCGCGCGGTGGTGCCGAAGCGCCGGCCGCCCACACCGAGCCCGGCGTCGGTCTCGCCCTGTTCCACCGGCTCGCTGTGGGGCTGTCCGTAGAAAACGCCTCCCTCCACGACCTCGCGAAACTTGGCGGCCCGGAGCTTCTCGTGGCGTTCGCGCACCGCGGGAGGCATCGCCATGTTGTCGGCGATCGGGCCCATCATCAGCATGGTGAGGCAGTGCATGTTGAAGGTGAGCGCCGTGGCGGCATTGCCCTGCGCAAGCTGCTCCGCCACCAGGCAGTAAGTCTCGTAGTCAGCCCCGAGCCCGCCGCAGCGTTCGGGCACGCACAGGCCGAGGAGTCCCTCGGCGCGGAGATCGGCATAATCGTCGAAAGGAAAGGACGCGTCGCGGTCGTGGCGGTCGGCGCGCGGGGCAAAGCATTCGCGGGCCAGACGGCGGGCAAGGGCGATCAACTCGCGCTGCCGGGCGGAAGGCTGGAGGTGCATCGAGGGGCTCACCGCGCTGACCGCATTTTGCGTGAATAAGCCACTCTCCAAGACCCGACTTCAAGCGCGGCGGCAGCCTGCCGTAGACCTCCGCCCTTGGCGCCCGGCGGGCTCAGGTCGAAACTACCGCTTTGTGTCGACTGCCGGCGGCGGCTAAGGTCCGCCATCGGTTGCTGAGCAGCCGGTGTCGGCGCCGAGGCGCGTCGCACCAGGGCGCTGTGATCAACTCGGGTCGATGAAGGAGGGCGAGAAATGGAGCTTTACACCGCCGGCACCGGCAATGGGCAGCGGGCCGCGATCGCGGTCAACGAATGCGGCGTTCCGTGCAAGATCCATGTGCTCAATCTGGGTCAAGGCGACCAAAAGGCCGCCGACTACTTGAAGATCAACCCGACTGCGCGCATCCCGACGCTGATCGATCCCGAAGGGCCGGGGGGAAAGCCCCTGACCGTGACCCAGTCCTGGGCGATCCTGATGTATCTGTGCGAGAAGACCGGGAAATTCCTGCCGGCGGACCCGGTCGCGCGGGTCCGCGTGTTCCAGTGGATGGCCGAGGGCGCGGCGGATTACGCGTCCGTCAACCAGACCATCTTCTTCCTCGGCGCGCGCATGCCGGAAAAGGTGCCGGACTCTGCGATCAAGTTCTACGAGGACCGCTTCGTCAATCTCTGGCGCTTTGCCGACGCGCAGCTTGCCGAGACGCAATATCTGGCCGGCGATGAAATCACCGCCGCCGATCTGGCGGTCTACCCGATCTATGCCGGCCGCAAGGCGCTTCCGGACAATGCCGGTCTGAACCGTCTGCGGGCCTGGGGCGAGCGGGTTGGTTCGCGGGCCGGCGTGCAGAAGGGTATGAAGCTCGAAAACTGACCGCGAAGCTGGAGCGGGTTCTCGGCTCGCGAGCCCGAACGGCATGATCGCGCAGCCGCCTGGGGAGGGCCGGCGATGAACCGATTGGACGGCAAGGTGGCGCTGATCTCCGGGGCGGCGCGCGGCATCGGCGGCGAGACTGCGCGGCTGATGGTCGAGGCCGGCGCCACGGTGGCGATAGGCGACCTGCTCGACGAACGCGGCCGCGAGACCGCTCGTACGCTCGGGGACGCAGCTCTTTACGTCCATCTCGACGTGACCAGCGAGGAGGATTGGACCGCCGCAGTCGCCGCCGTGCTGGGCCGTTTCGGCAGGCTCGACATACTGGTCAATAACGCTGGGCTGTTTCTCGGCAAGGATATCGAAGCCGCCAGCCTTTCCGAATGGCAGCGGCTGTGCGCGGTCAACCTGACCGGCGTGTTCCTCGGCACCAAACTGTGCCTGCCGGCGCTGCGGGAGGCGGCGCAGCAGAGCCCTCACGGGAGCGCCATCGTCAACCTCGCCTCGACCGCGGGCCTCGTCGGTTCGACGCAAGACCCGCTCTATTCGATGACCAAAGGCGGGGTGACCCTGTTCACCAAGTCTGCCGCGCTCGAATTTGCCCGCAAGGGATACCGCATTCGGGTCAACTCGATGCATCCCGGGACAATCGACACCGATATGGGCGACCAGGTGCTGGTCGCGCGGGCGCGTAATCTCGGCACCAACGACATCGAGGCGGCGCGTCGTCAAGTCATCGAGCGCCTGCCGATCGGCCGCATGGGCACGCCTGGCGACATCGCCAGGGGGATTGTGTTCCTCGCCTCTGACGACGCCGCCTTCATGACCGGCGCGGGGCTCGTCATCGACGGCGGCATCACCGCCCAATGAGCTGGAGGGGCCGAATGAGGGCGCCGGCATTGTCGCGGCTCAGAGTTGAGCACGCTGGTGGAGAGGCCGCATCGAGGACGCCGCAGCTTCTGCCCAGATAGTGCTCAAGCGCTGAACGGGCAAAGATCGAGGTAGGCGATGGGCATGCTGGTCGATGGAAAATGGTTCGATGACGATCCGCTCCCGGCGGATTTCGGCGGCGCCTTTCTGCGTCCCGATTCGAGCTTTCGCGATCGCGTGAGCCGGGACGGCAGTTCGGGGTTTCCGGCCGAGCGCGGCCGCTACCAGCTCGTCACCGCGCCGTCCTGCCCATGGGCGCACCGCACCGTCTTGATGCGTGCGTTGAAGCGCATCGAAGGCGCGGTGCCTCTGCTCGAGTCCGATCTGCCGAAGGGCGAGGGCTGGGCCTATTCGCACGGCTTTGACGATTTGGCGCCGAAGAACGGCGTCTTTCATGTCCATCAAGTCTATACCGCCGCCCGGCTCGACTATACCGGTCGCGCCACGGTGCCGGTATTGTGGGACCGCAAGACAAAGACGATCGTCAACAACGAATTGTCCGAGATCATCCGCATGCTGAACTCGGAATTCGATGAGTTCGGCGACCCGGCCCTCGACCTCTACCCGGCCTCGTTGCGCAGCGAGATCGACGAGATCAATCGCTTCGTCTACGACAACATCAACAACGGCGTCTATCGCGCCGGCCTTGCCAAGAGCCAGGAAGCCTACGAGCAGGCGTTCCACAATCTGTTCGCTGCGTTGGACGAATTGGAGACGCGCCTCTCCCGCCGGCGCTGGCTTGTCGGCGACCGCTTCACCGAAGCCGATCTGCGGCTGTTCCCGACACTGGTGCGCTTCGATACCGTCTATTACGTGTTGTTCAAGTGTAATTTGCGTCGCCTGGCCGACTACCGCAATCTCTCGAACTACACCCGCGAGATCTACCAGATGCCAGGGGTGGCGGCGACCGTAGACTTCCAAAAGATCAAGCTCGGCTATTACGGCGGCATGCGCCACCTCAACCCGAGGGGCATACTGCCGCTTGGCCCGGCGCTCGACCTCTCGGCGCCGCACGACCGTTCCCGGCTCGCCGCCGCCTGACCCGGCCTCGGACACAGAGCTCCTTTACCGTGCCGCCAGAAGCCTGCCTCGGCATTCGATCGATAAGGCTGCCTTCGTCATCCGAACCGGATGCCGCTGGTGTCGATCGATACCGTCGACCTGAGAGAATTGGTCGGCATCGCGACCGAGCTCGACCGGAGCATGGCCATGCGATCATTCGTGCAATCCGAAATGCGGAGCGATGAGCATGCCCGACGATGCGACATCCGACCCGATATCCCCTATGACCGAACTCCATTGGCTGACGATCGCCGACATGGCGCGCCTGATCGAGCGTCGCCGCTTGTCCCCGGTCGAGTTGGCCGACGCCCTGATCGCGCGCATCGACAAGCTCGATCCGCAACTCAACGCATTCCTGCTGATGACGCCGGAACGGGCGCGCGAACAGGCGCGTATCGCCGAGCGCCAGATCATGGCCGGCGATTATCGCGGCCCGCTGCACGGGATACCGTTCGGCCTCAAGGACATTTACTGCACCGCCGGCATCCGCACGACGAGCCACTCGAAGATCTGCCGGAGCTACGTCCCCAGCGAGGATGCGACGACGGTTGCGCGGCTCTACCGGGCCGGCGCCGTCCTGATCGGCAAACTCGCGACCCATGAATTCGCCCATGGCGGGCCGTCCTTCGATCTGCCCTGGCCGCCGGCCCGCAATCCCTGGAATCGGGAGCATTTCACCGGCGGTTCGTCGAGCGGCGCCGGCGCCGCGGTCGCCGCCGGTTTCGTACCCGGCGCCATGGGCTCCGACACCGGCGGCTCGATCCGAGGTCCGGCAGCGCTGTGCGGCATCGTCGGGCTGAAACCGACCTACGGGCTCGTCAGCCGAGCCGGTGTGTACGCCAACTCCTTTACCTTCGACCATGCCGGCCCGATGACCTGGACGGTCGAAGATTGCGCGATCATGCTGCAGGCGCTTGCCGGGTACGACCCGAAGGACCCGGCGAGCGCCGACCGCGAGACACCCGACTATCGCGCCGCTTTGACCGGCGACATCAGGGGGCTGCGGATCGGCGTCCTGCGTCATCTCTATGACGAGGACGCTGGCGGTGGCGCCCGAGGTGCATGCGGCACTCGATGAGGCCTATGCCGTGTTTCGCTCGCTCGGCGCCAGGCTCGAAGAGGTCCGCATCCGACCGGCAGCCGACTACTACGCGGTCAAGATTACAATCGCCGAAAGCGAGCAATACGCGATCCACGAGGAGGAGCTGCTCACCAGACCGCATGAGTTCGGCAGCGATTTCCTCGGCCGCGCCCTACCCGCAATCCTCTACAACAGTTCCGATTACGTGCAGGCGCAGCGCGAGCGGCGAACGATGCTGGCAGAGATGATGCCGATCTATGCGAAATACGATGTGCTGCTGGCGCCAACGGGTCCCGGCCCGGCGCCACGGCTCGACGCGTGGCGCACGATCCGGTTCTGGCAGCATGCGTCGCTGACGACGCCGTTCAATGTCACCGGGGGCCCAGCCCTTGCGCAATGCATGGGCTTTACGGATACGGGGCTGCCGCTGTCATTGCAGATCGTCGGCCGCCCTTTCGCTGAAGCGACGGTATTGCGGGCCGCCCACGCCTACGAACAGGCGACCCCCTGGCGCCGGCGGCGGCCGGTGCTCGATCCCAACGCTCGCTTCTCGACCGCACTGCCGACGATCCCGACGCCGGAACCGGTCGGCGATCCCGGCACGCGCGACCTCGCCGTGGCGGCATTTCGGCGCGCCGGGCTGGCGCTGAACGAAGAGCACATCGCGATGGTTTGCGCCGCGGCGCCCTATGTCGCCGCGATGACCAAACGGCTGCGGCGCACGCGCGATTTCCGCGACGAGCCGGCCAACGTCTTCCAGTTCCCTTTCGAAGCATCGCCGCGGGGCTGAGCGCCGACAAGACCGCCGGACGCGGTTGCACGATCGAGCGGATCGCGGTCGAAAAATCGCGGCTGTAACCCCAGATTTATGCATAGAATGCTTTCGGCCTCGCTTTGCCGATGTCGGCGTTGCCCGCATCCGGGTCGGCCGGCGCCGGTTCTAGCAAGATCCCGGTCGGCCGCCGCCGACGCTTCGCAGGGAGTGCCATGGAATGCCGTACCGGCCCAATTATCGGCTCGAACGCGCCGAACGCGATCGTCTCAAGAAGGCGAAAAAGGAAGAAAAGATCAGGCAGCAGCAGGAGCGCGCCGCGTTGCGCAAGACCGGCATCGACGACGAGGCGCCGCCGGGCGCCACCGGCGATCCGTGATCGGCGGCGCTACCAGGTGGCGAACATCGCCGCGACGGCGGCGGCCATAACCCCGGTCGACAGCCAGCCCAACGCCGTCAACGGCAGCGGGATCGTCAGCGGCCCCATCACCAGTTTTTGCCTGGCCATGATCATGATCACGACCATCAGCGGCACCGCGACGACGCCGTTCAACACCGCACACCAGAACAGCGCCTTTATCGGGTCGATATCGACAAAGTTGATCGCAACGCCGATCAGGGTGGCGCCGGCGATCGTGCCGTAAAATGCCCTGGCGTCCTTCGGCCGGCGGCCGAGCCCGGTCGGCCAGCCAAAGGCCTCGCCGATCGCATAGGCAGCCGAGCCCGCCAGCACCGGCACGGCGAGCAGGCCGGTGCCGATGATGCCGGCGGCGAACACGACAAAGGTCAGCTCGCCGGCGATCGGGCGCAATGCCTCGGCCGCCTGGGCCGAATCCTGGATATCGTCGATACCGTGCGCATTCAGCGTGGCCGCCGCGGTGATGATGATGAACAGGCTGATCAGGTTGGAAAACCCCATGCCGAGATAGGTATCGACGCGGATGCGCCCGATCTCGGCCGATGACTCGGCCGGGGCGTCGATCAGCCGATGCGCCGCGGGGTCGATGCGCTCCTCCTCGGCCTCCTCCGAGGATTGCCAGAAAAAGCAGTAGGGCGTGATCGTCGTGCCGAGAACGGCGACGATGGCGACCAGGTAATCCTTGTGCCAGATCAGGCTCGGCACGAGCGTGTGGTAGGCGACCATTCGCCACGGCACATCGACCGCCAGCGCCGTCGCGACATAGGCGAACAGCGACACCGCCGTCCACTTCAGGATCCGGACGTAACTTTCATAGCGCAGAAATACTTCGAGCAGGGCACACAGTGCAGCGAACCCGGTGACGTAGAGACGCGCCGAGCCGCCCAGCAGCAGCAGTAAAGCAGCCCCCATCGCACCGAGATCGGCGCCGAGATTGATGACGTTGGCGATCAGCAGCAACCCGACGATCGGCTGCAATACCCAATGCGGATAATGGGAGCAGATATTGCCGGCGATCCCCTCGCCGGTGACCCGGCCGATGCGGGCGCTGATCTCCTGGATCGCCGCCATCAGCGGCCAGGTGACAGCATGACCCAGGCCATATCGTAGCCGAATTGCGCGCCGACCTGCGAATAGGTGGCGATGCCGCTCGGATCGTCGTCCGATGCTCCGGTGATCAGCCCCGGCCCGAGAAAGGCCAGCAGCCCTCGCCGGCGCGGCGTCCGCGGGCGCCAGTGCCGCACGATGCGCGCGGCGAGCGTTGCGGCGCCTGCGGCACGCCGATGACCGCTTCGCCCGAGCGCCGGCGCCTGCCCGCTCAATTCTCCAGCGCCTCGGGGAATTTGAGCCGGAATTCGAGCCGCATGCTCGGTCCCTGAAACCATTGCGGCAGCGGCGGAAACCTACCGACCGCGGCGATCATCTTTTCGATCCTGCCGTCGATGTCGGGATAGCCCGAACTGCGCCCGACCTTCAGCATGGCGACGGTTCCGTTGTCGAGCACCAGTATGTCGATCACGGTCTCGCCGCGCCGCCCGGCAACCACCCCGAGCGGCAGCAGCCCGATGTGCTGCCGGGTCAAGGTGGCGAGGTAGGCGAGATATTCGTCGCGGGTGGCGGCGGGTCCTGGAAATCTCGCCGGCCGAAGCACCAGGTGCGGCCGTCCCTCGCCATGACGAAGCGGCTGCTGCGAGGTCGGCTTCGGCTTGGGCGGCGGCGGCAAGGGAGGCGCACGCGCATCCGGCGCAGCGGGCGGCGGGATGATTTCTGCGGTCTTTTTCGGCGCTTTCGCCGGCGCCGGCTGGTTTGCCGGCGGCGCATTGCCCGGCGCCGGTTCCCGGCTCTCTGCCGCATCGCGTCCCTTTGCCTGGGTGTCGCCGATGTCGTCAGACGCCAGTCTGCCGGTGGGCGGCGGCGCCGGTTTTGGATTGGGTTTCGAGGCCGGCTTTGGCGCCGGCGGCGGCTCGACGACCAGTTGAACCGGGATCGGCGCGATTTCGGCCGGCGGCCGCATCGGCCAATCGATCAGCAGCAGCAACGGGAGGAGATGCAGCAGCAACGAGCCGATCGAGCCGAACGGCCGGTCCCGCAAGGTCGATCCGACCGGCCGGTCGCGGTCCTCCGAACCGAGCCGACGGCGATGGCGGCGCCGCGGCAGACGCCGGTTCGTGCAGATCCTCCCGCAGCCCACGACCAACGGATCCGGATCGGGCGGTAATGGCCACAGATCGGCCGTGACGGCGCCATCGAACGCCAGGCGCGGCTCGCTCCTAGCTTCACCGACAGATGTGCCGATCCGGGACACCACCCGCGATCAACCCGCGGCAGCGCCGGCGGTGTCGGCGGCGAGCGCCAGCCACGCTGCTTCGTCGAGCACGGTGACGCCGAGCGCCGCGGCCCGCGTCGCCTTCGAGCCGGGATCGACGCCGGCGACGACATAATCGGTCTTGGCCGAGACCGAACTGGTCACATTGGCGCCCAGCGCCTCGGCGCGCGCTTTCGCCTCGGACCGGCTCATCGCCGCGAGCGCACCGGTGAAGACGATGGTCTTACCGGCGAGCGACGAGACGGCGCGCGACACCGGCGCCGCGTAATCGAGCACCGCGATCTCGCCCGCCAGATCGTCGAGCACCGCGCGGTTATGCGGCTCGGCGAAAAAGCCGATGATGTCGGCGGCCATGTCGGCGCCGATGCCGTGGATGTCGATCAGACCCGAGCGCGCCTCGCTCTCAGCGTCTTGCGCCGCCTCCATCTCGCGACGCCAGGCGGCAAGCGAACGATAGTGGCGGGCGAGCAGCCGCGCCGTCGCCTGACCGACCTGTGGGATGCCGAGCGCGTTGATGAAGCGATCGAGCCCGATCCGGCGGCGCTCGTCGATCGCGACGACCAGCTTTCGGGCGCTGACCTCGCCCCAGCCTTCCCGCCCAGCGATGATTTCGGGATCGAGCCGGAAAATGTCGCCCGGCCGGCGGATCAGTCCGTCTTCCCAGAACGCCTGGATATGTTTGGCGCCGAGACCTTCGATATCGAAGCCGTCGCGGGCGACGAAATGCTTGAGCCGCTCGACCGCCTGCGCCGCGCAGATCAGGCCGCCGGTGCAGCGGCGCGCGACCATGCCCGGCTCGCGCACGGCGAGGCTGTTGCAGACCGGGCAGTGATCGGGAAAGCGGTAGGGCCCCGCCCCGGCCGGACGGCGATCGAGCACAACCCCGACGATCTGCGGGATTACGTCGCCGGCGCGCTGGACGATCACAGTGTCGCCGATGCGGACATCCTTGCGCTCGATCTCGTCCTCGTTGTGCAAGGTCGCGCGCTGCACGACGACGCCGCCGACGGTAATCGGCTCCAGCGCCGCGACCGGGGTCAGCGAGCCCTGCCGTCCAACCGAGATCAGGATGTCGTTGAGCACGGTCTGCGCCTGCTGGGCCGGGAATTTATGCGCCAAGGCCCAGCGCGGCGCGCGGCTGACCATGCCGAGCCGCTCCTGCAAGCCGAGGTCGTTGACCTTGTAGACGACGCCGTCGATGTCATAAGGCATCGCCGCCCGATCGGCGGCGATGTCACGGTAGTAGGCCAATACCTGGTCGAGGCCGCGGCACAGCCGCGATCGGTCGTTGACCGTCAGCCCCCAGGCGTCGAACCGCGCCAATGCCTCGGCGTGGGTGCGGGCAAAGGGCGCGCTGGTTTCGCCCCAGGCATAAGCGAAGAATTTGAGCGGCCGGCGCGCCGTGACCGTCGGGTCGAGCTGGCGCAACGAGCCCGCGGCGGCATTGCGCGGATTGGCGAAAACAGGCTCGCCGGCCGCCGCGCGCTCCTCGTTCAGCGCGAAAAAACCGGTGCGCTCCATATAAACTTCGCCGCGGATTTCGATCACCTCGGGCCAGTCCGTGCCGGCAAGCGATTCGGGCACGCTCGCCAATGTACGGATATTGGCGCTGACATCCTCCCCGGTGACGCCGTCGCCGCGGGTCGCGCCCTGGACCAGCCGGCCGTTCCGATAGCGCAGGCCGAGCGAGAGCCCGTCGATCTTCGGCTCGACCATGATCTCGATCGTATCCTCGGCGACCAGCTCGCGATCCGCCGGCCGACTGAAGAAATTTCGAATGCCGGCGAAGAAATCGCGGACATCGGCCTCCTCGAACGCATTTTCGAGCGACAGCATCGGCCGCGTATGGGTGACCTTGGCAAAGCCTGCGGCGGGTGCGGCGCCGACCCGGTGCTGCGGGCTGTCGCCGCGAACCAGTTCGGGAAAGCGGGTTTCGACGGCAGCGTTGCGCAGACGCAGTGCGTCGTAATCCGCGTCGGAGATCTCGGGTGCGGCGTCGCGGTGATAAAGTCGGTCGTGCCGCGCGATCTCCTCGGCGAGAATTTTCAGCTCGGCGGCGGCCTCGTCCTCGGTCAGCTGCTCGACCGGCCGCGAATCAGGCTCGAAACGGCGCGCGCTGGAGACGTTCATACCGGCTCGCGAGAACGCCTCGCGGCGCGTTCCGTCCGTCGCTCCTCGCCGGCCGGCCGGCCGTTCGCCGAGCGGGAGGCGGCCGTCCTGGGGGTGGTCAGGCCGGCGGCGATCAGGCTGGCCGCCGCAGCGCGCGCCTCCGCCGTGACGGTGCGGCCGGACAGCATGCGGGCGATCTCCTCCTGTCTGGCGGCCGGATCGAGCTCCTCGACGCGGGTCACGGTCCGGTGGTCGAAGGGATGCTTGGCGACCCGCCAGTGCCAGGCGCCGCGTGCCGCGACCTGCGGCGAATGGGTGACGACCAGCACCTGCAGGCGGTCGGCGAGCCGCTGCAGCCGCTCGCCGACCGCCGCCGCGACGGCGCCGCCGATACCGCTGTCGACCTCGTCGAAGATCACGGTAGGCGCCGACGAGGTGCCGGCCAGCACCAGTTTCAACGCCAGCATGAACCGCGACAACTCGCCGCCCGAGGCGATCCGCGCGAGCGGCCCGAAAGCCGCCCCGATGTTGGTGGCGATTTCGAAATGGACGCGTTCGCAACCATGCTCGCCCCAATCGGGCTCGCCCAGCGGCGTCAGGACGGTGCGAAAGCGCGCCTTGTCGAGCCGCAGCGGTCTCAGCTCTGCCTGTACCCCGGCATCGAGGCGGGCCGCGGCAGCTTCGCGCGCTTGCGAGACCGCCGCCGCCGCGGCAACGAATCGCCTGCGGGCATCGGCGGTGGCGCGGGCGAGCTGTTCGGCATCCGCGGTCCCGGCCTCGAGCGCGGCGAGCCGGTCGATCAGCCGGTCGCGCAACGCCGGCAACTCGGCGACCGCCACCTGGTGCTTGCGGGCCAATGCCCGCAATGCGAACAGTCGCTCCTCGACCGAACTCCAGTGCGCCGGGGTCGAGTTCGATGCCGCGCGCGGCGGCGGCGAGCGCGGCCAGCGCCTCCTCGGTTTCGGCGACCGCGCGTTCGGCCGCAGCGAGCGCCGAATTGAGCAGCCCTTGGGCGCGGTCGCGCGCGCGCTCCAACCGACGGGCGGCGCGGGCGAGCGCCGCGCCGGCCCCCGCCTCGCCGTCGAGGTCGCCGATCGCCTCGCCGAGGATCTCGGCCAGGCGTTCGCCGTTTTGCAACAAGATCCGGCGATCGGCGAGGCTCTCCTCCTCGCCGATACTCCGGTTTGAGCGCGTCGAGTTCGGCGAGTTGATGGCGGGTCAGGTCCTCTTCGTCGCGGCTTTGGGCGGCGAGCCGGGCTGCTGCGGTCTCGCGGCGTCGCGCCTGGCACCACCCGTCCCAGGCTTGGGCGAGCGCGGCTGGGCTCACCGGGCCCTCGGCGAACGCGTCGAGGACCGCCCGATGATTGGCCGGTTCGAGCAGTCCCCGCTGTTCGAACTGGCCCTGGATCTCGACCAGACTGTCGCCAAGCTCGCGCAGCAGACCAACGCTGGCCGGTCGATCGTCGACAAAGGCACGGCTGCGACCATCGGCGCCCAATACCCGGCGCACCACCAGGGCGTCCCCCGTGCCGTCGAGCCCGGCCCCGGACAGCAGCGCGCGCGCCGGATGGTCGCGCCCGACGACAAATTCGGCGACGACCGTCGCCTCGCCGGCCCCGGCGCGCACCAGGCCCGGCTCGGCCCGCCGACCCAGGGCCAGCCCGAGCGCATCGAGCAGGATCGACTTGCCGGCCCCGGTCTCGCCGGTCAAGACGGACAATCCCGATCGAAACGCCAGATCGAGCCGGTCGATCAGGACCACGTCGCGTATGGCGAGGCCAAGCAGCATCCAACCAATAATACAGGTGCCGCCGGCGCCAAGCCAGCCCGCGCGCCGACCGCGGGCCGGCGCCGAGCGCCCGGTCGGCCGCTGCCGGAGTTCCGCCGAGTTTGACTTAGCCCCACGCGCTCCCTATTTTGCGGGGGTATTGAGGAATGTGGACATGAAGATCGCCAATTCGTTGAAATCGCTGCGGAAGCGCGACAAAAATTGCCGCATCGTGCGGCGAAAAGGGCGCGTTTACGTGATCAACAAGACCAATCCGCGCTACAAGGCGCGCCAGGGCTGAGCGCGCCGCCGCCGGCGCGACGAGCGGACCGGACGAGCGGGTCGCCTCTATGCGGATGCCGGCACCGGATGCCGCGGTCTTGCAGCGCCGCGCCGAGATCGTCGCGGCATTGCGACGTATCGTGCCGGGCGAGGGCGTCATCGTCGCCGAGCCGGAGCGGCGCGCCTATGAAAGCGACGGGCTGACCGCCTATCGCCAACCGCCGATGGTCGTCGTGTTGCCGTCGACGGTCGACGAGGTCGCGGCGGTGCTGCGCTATTGCAAGGAGATCGGCGTCAAGGTGGTGCCGCGCGGCGCCGGCACGTCATTGTCGGGCGGGGCATTGCCGCTGGCCGACGGCGTGCTGCTCGGCATGGCCAAGTTCAACCGCATCCTCGATATCGACTACGACAATCGTTGCGTGGTGGCGCAGCCGGGCGTCACCAATCTGGCGCTGACCCAGGCGGTCGAACAAGCCGGGTTCTATTACGCGCCCGACCCGTCGAGCCAGATCGCCTGCACGATCGGCGGCAATGTCGCCGAGAATTCGGGCGGCGTGCATTGCCTCAAATACGGGCTGACGACCAACAACATGCTCGGCATCGAGATGGTGCTGATCGATGGCGAAATCATGCGGCTCGGCGGCCGCCATTTCGATGCCGAGGGCTATGACCTGTTGGGCGTGATGACCGGGTCCGAGGGGCTGCTCGGCGTCGTCACCGAGGTCACCGTGCGCATTCTGCCAAAGCCGACGACGGCGCGGGCCCTGCTGATCGGCTTTGCCGACCATCGAGGACGCCGGCGATTGCGTCGCCGCGGTGATCGCCGCCGGCATCATCCCCGGCGGCATGGAGATGATGGACCGGCCGGCGATCCATGCCGCCGAGGCTTTTGTCAAGGCCGGCTATCCGCTCGATGTCGAGGCCTTGCTGATCGTCGAGCTGGATGGCCGTACCGGCCGAGGTCGAACATCTGATCGGCAAGGTCGAGGCGATCGCCGAGCGATCAACCATGCGGCCACGATCCGCAGCAGCCGCGACGAAGCCGAACGGCTGGCTTTCTGGTCCGGGCGCAAGGCGGCGTTTCCGGCGGTCGGGCGAATCTCGCCCGATTATCTACTGCATGGACGGCACGATCCCGCGCGCCCGCCTGGCCGAGGTGCTGACGCGCATCGCGCGGCTTCTCCGACGCGGTACGGGCTCGCGCGTCGCCAACGTCTTTCATGCCGGCGACGGCAATTTGCATCCGCTGATCCTCTACGACGCCAACCAGCCCGGCGAGATCGAGCGCGCCGAGGCGTTCGGCGCCGATATTTTGAGGCTCTGCGTCGAGGTCGGCGGCGTCTTGACCGGCGAGCACGGGGTCGGCGTCGAAAAGCGCGACCTGATGGGGACGATGTTCGACGAGACCGACCTCGCCCACCAGCAGCGCCTCAAATGCGCCTTCGACCCCGACGGCCTCCTCAACCCCGGCAAGGTCTTCCCGCAACTGCACCGCTGCGCCGAGCTCGGCCGCCTGCACGTCCACGCCGGCCGGCTGCCCTTCCCCGACCTGCCCCGGTTCTAGTAGTGCAAACCAGACAGATGATTCCCTCCGGTGCGTACCTTGACCGAGATTGCTTCGTCGCTGTACTCCTCGCAATGACAAGCACTTACGATGTCATTGCGACGCGACAGCGAGAGCAATCTCGACGCGGACCCGCCAGGGAGCGGGCGTCTGGTTTGCACCACTAGCCGATCGGAGCCGTGACCCAGGCCGCCCCGGCCGACCTCGGCGAATTGCGCGACGCGGTCGGTGACGCGCTCGCCGCCGAGGAGCCGATGGAGATCGTCGCCGGCGGCACGAAGCGCGGGCTCGGCCGGCCGTTGCAGTTGCCGCGTACGCTCGACCTGTCCCGGCTGGCCGGCATCCGCGAATATCAGCCGAGCGAGCTGGTCCTGACCGCCGGCGCCGCAACGCCGCTCGCCGAGATCGAGACCGCGCTCGCACAATCGCGGCAGATGCTCGCCTTCGAGCCGCCCGATTGGGGCGCGCTTTACGGGATACCGGCAGCGGAGGCGGGAAGGCGTACACTCGGCGGTGTCCTTGCCTGCAACCTCTCGGGGCCGCGGCGGATCAAGGCGGGTGCGGCGCGCGACCATTTCCTCGGTTTTCGCGGGGTCAGCGGGCGCGGCGAGAGTCTTCAAATCCGGCGGCAAGGTCGTCAAGAACGTCACCGGCTACGATCTGTCGAAACTGATGGCCGGCTCCTACGGCACGCTCGCCGCACTCGAGGAAGTGACGGTCAAGGTGCTGCCGCAGCCCGAATACGGCGCAACCGTGCTTCTGTGCGGGCTCGATGCGACGGTGGCGGCGCAGTCGCTGAACCGGGCGCTCGGTTCGCCGCACGAGGTCTCGGCGCGCCGCGTATCTGCCGTATCCGGCGTTGGCGGGGCTCGGCTCACTGGCCGGGCTCGGTTCGTTGGCGACGCTGCCGGGGGTGGCCGCCCTCCGCCTCGAAGGCCCGCCGGCGTCGGTCGCCTTCCGGCGCGAGCGGCTGTTGGCGGAGCTGGCGGGAGGTTGCGAGTCGGCAACGCTGGAAGACCAGACCTCCAACGCCCTTTGGCGGGCGGTGCGCGATGCGGAGCCGCTGGCCGGCCTCTCCGATCGGGCCGTCTGGCGCATCTCGGTCGCACCGAGCCGCGGCGCCGCGCTCGGCCGACAGATCGCCGGCAGCATCGATGCGGTCTGGTATGTCGACTGGGGCGGCGGATTGTTGTGGGTCGCAGTCGCCGGCGCCGAAGATGGCGGCGCCGCGCTGATCCGCGGCGCAATCCGAGACAAGGACGGGCGTGGCGCCGGGCATGCCACCTTGATCAAGGCGTCGCCGGCCTTGCGCAGGACCGTCGCGGTGTTCGAACCGCAGCCGGCGCCATTGGCGGCGCTTTCGCGCTCGAGTCAAGGACAGCTTCGACCCGCGCCGGATATCCTCAACCCCGGGCGCATGGTCGAGGGGAGCTGAGCAGTGCGTACCGATTTCACCGCCGAGCAGCTCGCCGATCCCGATACTGCCCAGTCCGAGAAGATCCTGCGCACCTGCACCCATTGCGGGTTCTGCACCGCGACCTGCCCGACCTATGTGCTGCTCGGCGACGAGCTCGACAGCCCGCGCGGCCGCATCTACCTGATCAAGGACATGCTGGCGCGCGACGAGCCGCCGGGCGCCGAGACGGTCAAGCACATCGACCGCTGCCTGTCGTGCCTCTCCTGCATGACGACCTGCCCGTCCGGGGTCAATTACATGCACCTCGTCGACCACGCGCGGCGCTGGATCGAGGCGAAATTACCGCCGGCCCTGGCCCGATCGCGCATTGCGGGGGCTGCTCGGCGCGGTGCTGACCCGGCCGTGGCTGCTTCGTTTGGCCCTCCGCGGGGCCGCCCCGGCCAGGCGGTTCACCCGATTTTTGCCGGCGCGGCTGGCGCCGCTGCTGGCGCTCGCGCCGGCCTCGATCCCTGCCGGCTCCCCGATCGATCGGCCGCAGGTGTTTCCGGCGACAACCGAGCGACGGCTGCGGGTGGCGTTGCTGCCCGGCTGCGCCCAGCGGGTGCTTGATGCCCGAAATCAACGAGGCGACGATCCGGCTGCTGACCCGGCATGGCTGCGAGGTGGTCGTGGCGGCCGGCAGCGGCTGCTGCGGCTCGCTGCGCCATCATCTCGGCCAGGAGACGCCGGCGCTCGCCCTGGCCCGCGCCGATATCGACGCCTGGGAGCGCGAACGCGCGGTCCGCGGCATCGACGCCATCGTAATCAACGCCTCGGGTTGCGGCACGACGGTCAAGGATTACGGGTTCATGTTGCGCGACGACCCGGCCTATGCCGAGAAGGCCGCGCGGATCGGCGCCCTGGCCCGCGACGTCACCGAGATCGTCGAGAGCCTGGGCCTTCGCCCGCCGATCCCGCGATTCGCCGGGATCAACCGTCGGGTCGCCTACCATTCCGCCTGCTCGATGCAGCACGGCCAGAGCCTCCACAGCGGGCCGAAGGCGTTGCTCGCCGCAGCCGGGTTCGAGACGCTCGACGTGCCCGAGGGACATCTGTGCTGCGGCTCGGCCGGCACCTACAATCTGTTGCAGCCCGAAATCGCCGACAAGCTGCGCGCAGCGCAAGCTCGCCAATATCGGCCGCACTCGGCCGGATCTGGTCGCCACCGGAAATATCGGCTGCATCACCCAGCTCGCCGCCGGCTCTCCGGCGCCGGTCGTGCACACCGTCGAGTTGCTCGATTGGGCCACCGGCGGCCCGAGCCGGCAGCCTTGCGGCGTGCCGGATCGGCCCCCGACTAACGCAAGCGGCGGCGGGCGATGACCGGGATCAGCAGCGACAGCGCCAGCGCCGCGGCGCCGATCAGGGTCGGCATCAGCCAGCCCGCGCGGCCGAGCATCAGCCGTTCTCCGGCGGCGCCGAAATCGACATAGGCGATCGTCATCGGCAATTGGCCGACCAGCGAGCCGAACGCGTAGGGGGCGAGCGGTATCCGGGTCAAGCCAAACCCGTAATTGGCCAGGCTGTGCGGCATGACCGGGATCAATCGCAACACGGCGACCGAGCGCCAGCCGCCGCGCTCGGCCTTTTCAAGAGCCGGCCGAAGCCGACGGCCGCGGTCGAAATCGACCCAGTCGGCGCTGAGGCAGCGGGCGGCCAGAAATCCCGCCACCGCTCCGGCGACGCTGCCGATCGCCGCCCAAAAAATGCCGCCGCCGATGCCGAACAGCACGCCGGCCGCGATCGCCAGCAACGTGCGCGGCACAAACAGCAGGCTGGCGGCGATGTGGACCGCCAGAAACACCAGCGGCGCCGCGCGATAGCCGTCGATCGCCGCGACGATCGTCGCCGGATCGAAGGCGGCCCGCCAGCGCCAGGCGGCGATCGTCGCGGCGATGAGGAGCGCCACGACCAAGATGCGCAAGCCGCGGCCGACACCGGCGGAGGGCAGGGCAAAGCGCGCGGCGGCGCGGTCCTTGACCGTCATCGCGGCGCCGCCCCGCACGGCGGGCGATCGACCCGACGGCGCGGCCCTGGCTTCAAACGCGGCCGCCTCCACGATCGGCTGCGCCGCGGCGGCCCGGCGCTGCAGCCATAGGACCCCGAGGAGATCGACGATGCCGACGCCCAGACGATCGAAGACGCCATATTTCGAAATGCCGCGGCGGCGCGGCCGGTGATTGACCGGCACCGAGCGCACCGTGCCGCCGGCGCGCAGCACCAACGCCGGCAGAAACCGATGCATGTGGTCGAATGCGGGCAAATCGAGAAACAGCGCGCGCGGGAACAGCTTGAGCCCGCAGCCGGTATCGGGGGTGTCGTCGCCGAGAATCCGCGCCCGGATCCGATTGGCGGCACGCGACGCCCAGCGCTTCGACCAGCTGTCCTGCCGCTGACGGCGCCAGCCGGCGATCAGCAGCGGCACGTTTGGCGAAGCGGCGCGGACGAGGCCCCACAAGCGAGCGATATCGGCCGGATCGTTCTGGCCGTCGCCGTCGAGGGTGGCGATCCAGGGCGCCTGCGCCGACCTGACCCCGCTGCGGATCGCCGCGCTCTGCCCGCAGCTGTACCGGTGCCGCAGCAGCCGCAGACCCGGCGTGTCGGGCGCCAACCGCCCGATCTCGGCGGCGGTCGCATCGGTGCTGCCGTCATCGACGTAGACGATCTCGTAGCGGCACAACCCGTCGAGCGCAGCGCGGATCTCGGCGACGAGCGGCGCGATGTTTTCGGCCTCGTTGCGTACCGGAATGACGACAGAAAGATCCATCAATCGCTGGTGACGCGTTGCAGCCGCGACTTCGGCAGCCCGCCGAACCGTTCGACCGCCTTCGACAATCGCGGCCGATGTAGCATGTTTCAGATCGGCCGACAAAACATCGAAATTGCCGCGCCCCGCCCATATTCGCCCGAACCGCCGCAGGGCTCAGCGGTCGACCCAGGCGATTCGCAGGACATTGGTGGCGCCGGGGGTGCCGAACGGCACGCCGGCGGTGACGACGACCCGCTGACCGGGTTGGGCGATTTCTTCGTGGTGGGCGAGGCGGACCGCTTTTTGCACCATATCGCCGAAATTCTTGACGTCGCTGGTATGGACGCAATGCGCGCCCCACAACAGCGCGAGGCGGCGGGCGGTGCCGAGGTTCGAGGTCAGCACCAGGATCGGCGCCTCGGGGCGTTCGCGCGCGGCGCGCAAGGCCGTCGCCCCCGACGTCGTATAGGAGACGATCGCCGCCGCGCCGACCACGCCGGCGACCTGACAGGCGGCGGCGCTGATCGCATCCGGGGCGGTGTGCTCGTGCTCGATGCGGGTCCGCTCGAGCATGGTGCGGTAGAGCGGGTCCTGCTGCACCCGGCAGGCGATGCGGTCCATCATCGCCACCGCTTCGACCGGATAGCGGCCGGCGGCGGTCTCGGCCGACAGCATCACCGCATCGGCGCCGTCATAGACCGCGGTGGCGACGTCGGACGCCTCGGCGCGGGTCGGGGTCGGCGAGGCGATCATCGATTCGAGCATCTGCGTCGCCACGACGACCGGCTTGCCGGCCAGCCGGCAGGCGTGCACCACCTGCTTCTGCACGCTCGGCACATCCTCCGGCGGCATCTCCACGCCGAGGTCGCCGCGCGCGACCATCAGCCCGTCGGCCAGTTCGATGATCTCGGAGAGCCGCTGGATCGCCGCGGGTTTTTCGAGCTTGACCATGACGCCGGCGCGGCCGGCGACGAGCTTGCGGCCTTCGGCTACGTCATCGGGGCGCTGGACGAACGACAGCGCGATCCAATCGGCGCCGTGATCGAGGGCGAAGGCGAGGTCGGCCCGGTCCTTCTCGGTGATCGCCGACAGCGGCAATACCGCGTTCGGCAGATTGACCCCCTTGCGATCGGATAATGTGCCGCCGACCCGGCACAAGGTCTCGGCAAACTCCGCGCCGCAAGTCTCGATCCGAAGCCGCACCTTGCCGTCGTCGAGCAACAATTCGGTCCCCGGTTCCAGCGCCGCAAAGATCTCGGGATGCGGCAGCGGCGCACGTGTCCGATCGCCGGGCCGTCGATCGAGATCGAGGCGGAAACGTGCGCCCGCCACCAGTTCGACCGGGCCACCGGCAAAGGTGCCGAGGCGCAGCTTTGGTCCTTGCAGATCAGCCAGGATGCCGATCGGCCGGCCGGTGGCGCTCTCGATCTGCCGGATCGCCTCGAAACGGGCTTGGTGCTCCTGATGCGTCCCGTGACTGAAATTGAGTCGGAACACATCGACGCCGGCATCGAACAGGGCGCGGATGCCGGCCGGGGTCGAGCTGGCCGGGCCAAGGGTTGCGACAATCTTGGCACTGCGCCGGCGCCGCATCTGCGTCTCCTACCGGACCCTGATCAGGCGAGAACCAGGATCGCCCGAAAATCGTTGACGTTGGTCAATGTCGGACCGGTCATGACCAAATCGCCCAGCGCAGCAAAGAATCCGTACCCGTCATTGTCGGCGAGCGCCGCCGGCGCGGCGATCCCGCGGCCGGCGGCGCGCGCCACGCTGTCGGGATACAGGAGCGCGCCGGCATTGTCCTCGGTTCCATCGATGCCGTCGGTATCGCAAGCGAGACCGGATATAGCCGGGTCACCCTTCAACGCCACCGCGAGGGCGAGCAGGAATTCCGTATTGCGGCCGCCGCGGCCTTTGCCGCGGATGGCTACCGTGGTCTCGCCGCCCGACAGCAGCACGGCCGGCGGCAGGACCGAGCGGTCGCCGACGCGAAACTGCCCGGCGCGAATCTGCAAGGCGATCGCCGCGTGAACCGATGCGACGTCGCGCGCCTCGCCCTCGATCCGGTCGCTCAACACGATCGGTGTGACCCGGTGCCGCAGCGCGGCAGCGGCGGCGGCGCGCAGCGATGCCTGCGGGCTGGCGATCAGCTGGAAACTCGTCCGGGTAAAGATCGGATCGTCGGGCTTTGGGGTCTCCGGAGCTGCCGCCGCCAGATGAGCCAGGACGGGCGGCGGCGGGTCGATCCGGTATTTTGCCAACACCTCCCGCGCGTCGCCAAAGGTTGTCGCATCGGGCACCGTCGGTCCGGAGGCGATGACCGCCGGGTCGTCGCCGGGCACATCGGAAATCGCCAGGGTGACGACGCGCGCCGGCGCGGCGGCAGCGGCGAGACGGCCGCCCTTGATCGCCGAGAGGTGCTTGCGCACCGTGTTGATCTCGGCGATCGTCGCTCCGCAACTCAGCAACGCGCGGGTAACCGCTTGCTTGTCGGCTAGGGTCAGGCCGGCCGCCGGCAGGGTCAGCAACGCCGAACCGCCGCCCGAGGCAAGGAAGACGAGCTGATCATCGGCGCCGAGCCCCCGCGCCAGCGCCAGGATGCGCCCGGCCGCGGCGACCCCCGCGGCATCGGGCACCGGATGGCCGGCCTCGACGATCTCGATCGGATCGCAGGCGACGGCATGACCGTAGCGGGTCAGCACAAGGCCTTCGAGCGGCCCGGTCCAGCGCGCCGCAAAAGCGCGGGCCATGGCGGCCGAAGCCTTGCCGGCGCCAACCACTACCGTGCGACCGCCGACCGGCGCCGGCAGAGCTCGGGCGATCGCCCGATCGGGGTCGGCTGCGGCGAGCGCAGCATCGAACAGCGACCGCAGAAGTTTGCCGGGAGAGGATCGAGCGTGCGTCTTCACGTCGCGTTTCCGTCTTGCCAAGCCGGCTGTCATTTCATATCGAGCGCTGCCGAAAGGCCAGCGGCCAGCTCTCTGCCGGGGTCGGCGCAAGGCGGTTCGGCAAGCTCAGGGTCGGGAGGTTCGCGGTGAGGAGCATCGTCCGCCGGGGTCTAGTGCGTGCGATGATGCCGGCGCTGTTGCTGATTTCGGCGCCGAGCCACGCCGACATGCCGTCGACAACCGGGGCAACCTCGAGCCGCGCCGCCACGCCGCCTATGCCGCTCCCGGCGGCACCTGGCCGTGCCACGGTATCGCCGCCGACCCCGCCGGCGCCGGGCCGAGCCAATGCGCCGCCGACCCCGGCGGCTCCGGGCCATGCCGAGGTACCGCCGCCGACCCCGGCGGCTCCGGGCCATGCCGAAGCATCGTCGCCGATACCGTTCGCCGAGGTGTTTTCCCGATTGTCGGCTAAGCTGGTGGGTGTGGTCGTCAATATCTCGACCACCCAAATGACAGCCGCCTCGGCCTCCAAGAGCGCCCCCGAGGCGCCGCCCGGGGGGCCGGGGGCCGGGCTCGACGACTTCTTCCGCGATTTTTTCGCCAAGAACGGCGTGCCCGGCGGCCCCAGTGCCCCGACGTCACGCGCCGCCTCTCTCGGCTCGGGTTTTGTCATCGACCCCTCGGGGTTGATCGTCACCAACAATCACGTCATCGCCAATGCCGAGCAGATCACGGTCACCTTATCGGACAACACGACCTTGCAGGCCAAGCTGGTCGGGCGCGACGCGGTCAGCGACCTGGCCTTGTTGAAGGTCGAGACAAAGACGCCGCTGCCGGCTGCAAGCTGGGGCGATTCGGTAAAGACCAGGGTCGGCGATTGGGTGCTGGCGATCGGCAACCCGTTCGGGCTCGGCGACAGCGTCACCGCCGGGATCATCTCGGCCACCGCCCGCGACATTCATGCCGGCCCTTATGACGATTTTCTGCAGACCGACGCCCCGATCAACCACGGCAACTCGGGAGGGCCGATGTTCAATCTCGACGGCCAGGTGATCGGCATCAATACGGCGATCTATTCACCGTCCGGCGGTTCGATCGGTATCGGCTTTGCCGTGCCCTCGGCCTTCGCCCGACCGATCATCGAACAGCTGAAGGCGAACGGCAAGGTCGAGCGCGGCTGGATCGGAGCACGGATCCAGCCGGTGACCGCCGGGATCGCCGACGCGATCGGGCTCGACCGAAGCCGAGGCGCGATGATCGCCGCCATCGATGTCGACAGTCCGGCGACGCAGACCGGATTGCAGCCGGGGGACGTAATCCTGTCCTATGACGGCAAGGCGATCGAGCGCAGCCGCGAGTTGCCGCGGCTGGTCGCGGCTACACCGCCCGACAAGACCGTCAAATTGTCGGTCTGGCGGGACGGCAAGGAGCGGTCGATCGATCTCAAGGTCGCGGTGTTGGATCCCGACCGGCCGGCCCCGCGACCGCCCGAGCCGGAAAAGCCCAAATCCCCGCCGACGGTCGATGCGCTCGGGCTGAAGCTCGCCCGGCTGACTCCCGAATTGCGAAAACAATTCGCGCTGGCGGATGCGGTCAAGGGGGTGGTCATCACCGGCGCTCCGTCCGGCAGCGCCGGGGCGGCGCAAGGGCTGCAACCCGGCGACCAGATCGTCGCCGTCGGTCGGGAGGCGGTAGCGACCCCCGAGGAGGTCAAGCAGAAAGCCGCCGCCGCCGAAAAAGGCGGGCGCAAGAACGTTCTCGTCCAGGTCGAACGCGGCGGCAGCACCCGTTTCGTCGCACTGCCGACCGAAGGCAAGTGAGGTTAACCGATCCGGGCGTACCCATCGATCCTCTGCGGGCGTCGGCCCGGCGCGGCAATCGATTGGCATGACCGTGTCCCCCCGATGCGAATTGGGTAGAAGGATGCGTGAGCCGGTTCACACAGGATTCGCTCTAACGGGCGAATCTACTTGGCGCAGCGAAGCGGCGGGATAGGGGGCGCATCATGAAGAGCGGCTCGGATGCCATCGCAAGGCATGGCAGAATAACCGTCACCGGCATCCGCCCCGTCGATCGTGCCAAAGCGATCAGCGGGTTGATCAGCGAGGAAGCGCTCTCGTCGGAACGGCTTGGGCGGCTGACCGACAAAGTCGCGTCCGCCTTGCTGGACGCAAACCTGTTCTCGATCCGGCTGCCGCGGGCCGATGGCGGGCTCGGCGGCACCGGCGTCGAATTGTTCGAGGCCACCGAAGAAATCGCGCGCGCCGACGGCTCCGCCGGCTGGTGCGTCGCGATCTCCAACGCGATCAGCACCTTCGTTCACAACGGCGCAGACGCCAAAGCCCGCCGGGAGGTATTCGGAAGCGGCCCCGTCGCGTGCTGGGCGACGTTGCTGCCCAAAGCGAGGTCGGCGGAGGTCAAGGACGGGTTTCGCGTATCGGGCAACTTTGCCTGGGGCTCAAGCAGTTCGCTGTCGCGCTGGGTTCTGGTCGCCGAGCCGATCGACGATCGCGACGGCAAACAATGGTTTCGCGCCCATCTGCTCCCAAAGGAGGACGTCGAGCTCAAGGAGGGCTCATGGGATGTGATGGGCCTACGCGCAACCGCCAGCGTCAACTACGTAATCTCCGACAAGTTCGTGCCCGCACATCGCGCCTTCGAATATCCGTTCCTGTCGGACGGCAACCCGCAGCACGCCTCCGCGCTCGGGCTTATCGAATTGGGCCGGCCGGGAATGGCGGCTTTCGCCAGCGGCATCGGCTTGGGCGCGCTGGCTGAATTGGTCGCTGCTGCGCCAAAGACGAAGCGCCTTCTCGCCGAAGGCATGCAATCAGACGACAACCTCGTGCAATTCGGGATCGGCGAACTCGAAGGAAGATTGCGGGCGGCACGCGGTTATTACCTCAGTCTCGTCGCCGAGCAGGATGAAGCAATCGCCAAGGGACGCGAAATCGACCCGGACCGCTCGCTCGACATGATGCAAGCCTTGCAGACGCTCACGCGGGCTGCACGCGACATGACCGTGTTTGCCTTCGACAATGCCGGCACCACAGTCGTCTACGCGACCAGCCCGTTGCAGCGCTGTCTTCGGGACATTTTCACCGGCCTGAAACACGGGGTTCTAACTCCCGCGATCCTTGGACGGATCGGCAAAGTGCGGCTCGGCTCGATTTCGGTACAACGCGAGTTTAGATTTGAATTCCAGGTGTGTCTTCGGTCAGACCGGTATCGGTTTAAAGCCAGCTTTACAGGACCGGTCGTCGCTCACTCTGCCGCTGCCAGCGAAGGCGTCAAAACCGGTGTGCGTAAACGGGTGAGAAGATTGGCCTCCTCTGCTTTGGTGCGGGCGAGATTGGCGGTCTTGATGTGGCCGAAGCCGCGGATTTCGAGCGGCAGCGAGGCCAGTTCGACGGCGATCTGGATAGCGGGTCGGCGACAACTGCGCCAGCAGATCGTCGATCAGACTCTTCATAGTCGCCGATCAGCCGGCGCTCGGTCCGCCGTTCTTCGCTGCGGCCAAAGATGTCGAAGCGGGTGCCCCGCAGCCGGCGCAGCCTGGCGAGCAGCCGGAATACATTCAGCATCCAGGGGCCGAATTCGCGCTTACGCAGATGGCCCGTTTCGGGGTCGCGGTCGCCGAATATCGGCGGCGCCAGATGAAAGCGCAGCTCGTATGGACCCTCGAACCGGTCGGCGACGCGCTTCAGAAAATCGCTTTCGGCGTAGAGCCGGGCAACCTCGTACTCGTCCTTGTAGGCCATCAACTTGAACAGGCTGCGGGCGACCGCCTCGGTCAGCGCCGTCGCGCCGGGATCGCACGCGGCCTCGGCATCGCGCACGCGCCGCACCCGACGCGGCATACCGCCCGGCATAGGCGCTGTCCTGGTAATCGATCAAAAATGCGACACGGCGGTCGATGATCTGATCGATCGTCTCGGACAGCCGGTGGCTGGCCGGGACCGCGGCTGGCGGCGTCGCGCGCCGCTCGACCAGCTCCGAATCGGCGGCGGCCCGGCGGCCCCAACGAAAGGCGTTGCGGTTGAACTCGACGGCGACCCCGTTCAGCGCGATCGCCCGCTCGACCGCCGCCGCCGACACCGGCACCAGCCCGCGCTGATAAGCGTAACCGAGCATGAACAGATTGGCGGCGATCGAATCGCCGAGCAGGCCGGTCGCCAGCCGGGTCGCATCGAGGAACTCGGTGCGGTCGGGCCCGGTCGCCGCGGTAATGCTGCGCTCGAGCGCATCGGTCGGGAAAGCCAGATCCGGGTTGCGGGTGAAGTCGCCGGTGATCGTCTCGTGACGGTTGACGATCGCACGGCTGTGCCCCGGTTCGAGCTTGGAGAGCGCATCGGCGCTGGCCGAGACGACAAGGTCGCAACCGAGCAGCAAATGAGCATTGCCCGCCGCGATCCGCACGGCGTGGATCTGATCCGGCCGGTCAGCGATGCGGACATGGCTGTAGACGGCGCCGCCCTTCTGCGCCAAGCCGGTCATGTCGAGGACCGTGCAGCCCTTGCCTTCGAGATGCGCAGCCATGCCGAGCAAGGCCCCGATGGTGACGACGCCTGTGCCGCCGACCCCGGTCACCAGGATGCCGTAGGGCGCGCCCAGGGCCGGCAGCGCCGGCTCGGGCAGGCTCGGCAACCCGTCTTCGCCGAGTTCGCCGGAGGGCCGCTGCCTGAGCCCGCCGCCATGCACGGTGACAAAGCTCGGGCAAAAACCCTCGACGCAGGAATAATCCTTGTTGCAGCTCGACTGATCGATCGCCCGCTTGCGGCCGAATTCGGTCTCGACCGGGGTCACCGACAGACAATTCGAGGTTTTCGAACAATCGCCGCAACCCTCGCAGACCAGATCGTTGATGAACGCCCGCTTTGCCGGGTCCGGGTAGCGGCCGCGCTTGCGCCGGCGGCGCTTCTCGGCGGCGCAGGTCTGATCGTAGACAATTGCGGTGACGCCTGGGATGTCGCGAAATTCGCGCTGCACGACATCGAGATCGTCGCGATGGCGCACCGCCACGCCGGCGGCGAAATCGACATCGGCCGGGTATTTGTCGGGCTCGTCGGTGACGACCACAATCCGTCCGACCCCTTCGGCGGCAAGCTGGCGGGTCAGCATCGGCACGGTCAGGCCGCCGTCCAGCGGCTGGCCGCCGGTCATCGCCACCGCATCGTTGAACAGCAGCTTGTAGGTGATGTTTACCTTGGCGGCGACCGCAGCGCGAATCGCCAGCACCCCCGAATGGGTATAGGTGCCGTCGCCGAGATTGGCGAAGACATGCGGCGTCTCGGTAAACGGCGCCTGCCCGATCCACGGCACGCCCTCGCCGCCCATCTGGGTGAAGGTTGCGGTCGACCGGTCCATGAATTGCGCCAGGTAGTGACAGCCGATGCCGGCGAGCGCCCGGCTGCCCTCGGGCACTTTGGTCGAGCTGTTGTGCGGACAGCCCGAGCAGAAATAAGGGGTGCGGGCAAACGGCACGACATTGGCCCCGAGCTGTCGCTCCTTGGCCTCCAGAAAGGCCAGCCGCTCGGCGATGCGCGGCGAGGTGTGAAACCGGGCGATGCGCCCGGCGATGACCCGAGCGATCTGCGCCGGAGTGAGCTCGCCATTCGACGGCAGGATCCAGTTTCGGTTCTCGTCGAACTTGCCGACCACGCGCGGCCGCACATCCTCGCGCCAGTTGTAGAGCTGCTCCTTGAGCTGGTTTTCGATGACGGCGCGCTTTTCTTCGACGACCAGGATCTCTTCGAGCCCTTCGGCGAAATGGCGGATCCCCTCGCGCTCCAACGGCCACGACATGGCGACTTTATAGAGGCGAAAGCCGATGGCGGCGGCATAGGCCTCGTCGATCCCCAAATCGTCGAGCGCCTGCCGAACGTCGAGATAGGATTTGCCGGTTGTGACGATGCCGAAGCGCGGTTGCGGGCTGTCGATGATGATCCGGTCGAGCCGGTTGGCGCGGGCAAAGGCAAGCGCGGCATAGAGCTTGTACTTGTGCAGCCGGTATTCCTGCTCGAGCGGGGGGTCCGGCCAGCGGATGTTGAGCCCGCCCGGCGGCATGTCGAAATCGGCGGGCAGCGCGATGTCCACCCGCCGCGGCTCGAGTTCCACCGAGGCCGAGCTGTCGATCGTCTCGGCGATCGTCTTGAAGGCGATCCAGCAGCCGGAATACCGCGACATCGCCCAGCCGTAGAGGCCGAAATCCAATATCTCCTGCACGCCCGACGGGTTCAGCACCGGGATGCAGGCGTCCATGAAGGCGTATTCCGACTGATGCGCCAGGGTCGAGGATTTGCAGGTGTGATCGTCGCCGGCCAGCAGCAGCACCCCGCCATATGGCGAGGAGCCGGCGGCGTTGCCGTGCTTCAGTGCGTCGCCGCTGCGGTCGACGCCCGGCCCCTTGGCGTACCACATGGCAAAGACGCCATCGTACTTGGCGCCTGGAAACAGGCCGAGCTGCTGGCTGCCCCAGACCGCCGTCGCGGCGAGCTCTTCGTTGATCGCCGGCTGAAAGCGGATGCGATTGTTCTCGATAAAGCGGCGCGCGCCCCACAACGCCAGGTCGAGACCACCCAAAGGAGAACCGCGATAGCCGGAAATAAAGCAGCCGGTGTTGAGCCCGGCGGCGGCATCGCGCTGCCGCTGCAGCATCGGCAGGCGTACCAGCGCCTGCGTCCCCGTCAGATAGGCGCGTCCCCGGTCGAGGACATATTTGTCGTCGAGCGTAACCGCCGCCAACGCCATCGCCACCTCCCGATCGCGCCGTAACCGATCAACACCTAGTGCTTCGCCCGCGGCTGCTCAATGACGGTAGGGAGCGAATCGGGAAAAGGACAGGAACTGACGAGGTCCGCGCCGTCTGCGGCCAAAAATGAGGCGGCGGCAGGCTTTGACGAAACGACTGTTGTCTTGATGACCTCGATTGTCGTTGCGGCGCCGCGGGACCGGGAGTAATCCTGCGCCGAATTCAAATTCATCCGCAATCTGCCGAGGGCCGCGATGGCTGTTTCCGCCCTGCGCCGCGAATCGCCCGACGCGACGCTGATCGCTTTGTTGAGCGAAATGCTCGGTGATCGCCTGTCGACTTCCGCTGCCGTCTGCGTGCAGCACGGCAGGGACGAATCTTATCATGCGGCGCATGCGCCGGACGCCGTGGCGTTCGCCCGCTCCACTGAAGAAATTGCTGCGATCGTCAGGCTCTGCGCGGAGCATAAGACGCCGGTCATCGCTTTTGGGGCGGGGACATCGCTCGAGGGGCACGTGGCGGCCCTCGCCGGCGGCGTCTCGATCGATACCTCCCAGATGAACCGGGTTCTGAAGGTCAACGCCGAAGATCTCGATGCGACCGTCGAGGCCGGGGTCACGCGCAAACAGCTCAACGAATATCTGCGCGACACCGGACTGTTCTTTCCGATCGATCCCGGCGCCGATGCCACGCTCGGCGGCATGGCCGCGACGCGCGCGTCGGGCACCAATGCGGTGCGCTACGGGACGATGCGGGAAAACGTGCTGTCATTGACCGTGGTTCTGGCCGACGGACGGGTCATCCGCACGGCGGGGCGCGCTCGCAAATCGGCGGCCGGCTACGACCTGACCCGGCTCTTCATCGGCTCGGAGGGCACGCTCGGGATCATCACCGAACTGACTGTGAAGCTTTACGGCGTCCCGGAGGCGATCGCCGCGGCCGTCTGCGGCTTTCCGAGCCTCGAAGCAGCAGTCGACACGGTCATTCTGACGATACAGAGCGGAGTGCCGGTCGCCCGGATCGAACTGCTCGACGAAGCGCAGATGATCGCGATCAACAAATATTCAAAGCTCGACTACAAAGCCGTGCCGACGCTGTTTTTCGAATTTCACGGCAGTCCGGCCGGGGTTGCCGAACAGTCGGAAACCGTCAAGGCGATCGCCGAGGAGCATGGCGCCGACAATTTCCGCTGGACCACGACCGCGGAGGAACGCTCGAAACTGTGGCAGGCCAGGCATGACGCTTACTATGCGGCGCTGGCTTTGCGGCCGGGCTCCAAAGGTTGGGCCACCGACGTCTGCGTGCCGATCTCGCGGCTTGCCGAGTGCATCGGCGAAACCAAACGGGACCTTGCGCAATCGACGATCCCCACGGCGCTGGTCGGTCACGTCGGCGACGGCAACTTTCATCTGGTCTTTATGATCGACCCGACTCGCCCGGAGGAAATCGCCGAAGCGGGCCGGCTTAATGACCGCATGGTTGCCCGCGCCTTGGCGATGGAGGGGACCAGTACCGGCGAACACGGAATTGGCTATGGCAAGATGGAGTTTCTGATCGCCGAACATGGCGAGGCGGTCAGTGTCATGCGTACGATCAAAAAGGCGCTCGACCCAGACAACATTCTGAACCCGGGCAAAATCGTCCGCTCCTGATCGGCGACCCAGCCCCGCGCCGGTCACCGCAAAAAACTGGGGATTCGATAAAGTCGTTCTCTGTTGACTTATCGAAGCTTACTATTAGATATCTGTGACGCGGCTTGGGTTGCGGTGTTCCCGCTAGGCTTCTGCAAAACGCAAGGCCGGGGCGTTGCTCCGGCATCGACTTTATCGCCTCTGTCATTAGACGGATGTCGACACGGCATCCGGTCGGGCAATCGCCGGTCAGCAACCTAAAAGACGTAGAACGCTCAGACGAAGGTCTTTCGAATGGAAAAGCCTAGTAAAAGAGGGAAAATCCCCCAACAGGATTGGCCGTCAATCATCACTCGGTACGAAACCGGTGAAACATTGGCAAGCATTGCCCGTACCTATGATTGTTCGCCGCCGGCGATCAGCTACATAGTCAGCCGGAGCCGGGCGCGCAATGCCGCGGCAACGGCGGCGACGGGTGGCGAATCGACGCCACCGGAGCCGCATTTGGTCGAACCACCCCCGACCCTGACCGCATCGGCGCCGATCACAGAGGGAACGGCGGCGCAGGCCGATTCGGCAGCCGGGTCCGCAGCTCTTGGGGGTACCGATTCTGTTGCCGGCGCCCGTTCGCTTGCCGCCGCGGATATCTCGGGGGACGTGCCCGCCGGCACGATCCCGCCTGCGGCGCCGATCGCGATGACACGGCCAGTCGGTCTCCCGTATCCCAACGAGCCGCGGCTGTTTCCGGATGACGCGGCGCATTCACCCGATTCGCGCCGGGAACCTTTCGTGCCGGTGCGAAACGGCCCGGCGGAGCGATCCGGGCATGGCTCGCGCAACTCCTATCCCCAGCGCGACCTCAACTATCCCCAGCGCGACCTCAACGCGCCGCACGATCTCAATTCCCACCGCGATTCGCAGCCGCAGCGGGACCCAAATCCGGGCGGAAACGGGACTACGGCGCGGTCGTTGGCGAGCGCCGAGGCGGGGCCGCAAAACGGCGAGCGGCGGACTTTGCACCTGTCGCTGTCGCAGGCCGGCGACAATGCTCACCGTCCCGAAGCCCAACGTTTCCAGGCCCAACGTTCCGATCCCCCGGCCGCCGATTCGCCGAGCGCCAACCCCCTGGAGCGGGGGACGGCGCGCCCGCCCAGCGGGCCGGCCGGCTTTGGCCAACCCTCGAGGCAGGGCCCCGGCCCGTCCTACCCGCCGAGCGGCAACGGCGACCCGATGCGCGCTCCGAACGAGGCGCGTTCCAAGGATGCCGCAAGCTTTATCGACCATACCCTGCGTGAGCGGGTCGACAGCGATATCGCGGCCTTTCTCGCTGCCTTCGACGCCGCGCTGGATCACGACACGACGGAGAGCCGGACCGGGTTGCGCGAGGCGACCGATCGGCTGCTGCGGGCCGGCGCCCGTACCCGGATCGAGCTGGAACGGCTCGAGGCCCGCGTACCGTTGGCGCCGCGCGACCGGAACCCGCACTTTGCCTCGGCCTATCGACAACGGTGAACAGAGCGCCAAGTCGCTGACTGCGTCTTTCGCCGGGACCTCGTCCGCCCCCGATTGCAAGAAGCAAAAAGAAGGGGCGGGCGAGAAGCAGCCGGCGGTTAGCGAGACCGTCTGCGGGGTTTATCCCGGTTACCCTATCCCTGATTGCTGCCGAGGCTCACCCCGACATATTCGGTGACCCCGTGACGGTTCAGCAGCAACAGCGCGCTCTTTTTCGCCGAGTGCATCGCCGAACTCAATTTTTCCGCTGCCTCCTGCGGAGTGCGGACCGTCTGTTGGTTGATCGCAACCACGACATCGCCCTGATTGATGCCGACATCCGTTGCGGCGCTGCCATTATCGATGCTGGCGACCACCACCCCATGAACATCCTTACCGACGTGCAACTCGCGCCGGAGCCGCTCGCTGAGCGGCGCAAAGTGCATGCCCAAAGCTTGCGCCGAGGCGGATTGGTCGTCCTGTTGCTCGGCGCCGGCAGACGCCACCTGCTGGTTGTTGGCCATCTCGCCGACCGTCACGTCCAACGGGACCTTTTGGCCGTTGCGCCATACGGTGATCGTCGCCTTGGCATCGGGCGCTGTGGCGGCTACCAGCCTCGGCAGATCGTGCAGTTCGTCGACGCTGCTGCCGTTAAACGACAGGATCACGTCGCCCTGCTTTAATCCCGACTTGGCCCCGGGGCTGTTCGGGGTGACGAGGGCAACGAGGGCGCCATGGTCGCCGCTCAGCCCGAGGCTCGCCGCGATCGCCGGGGTCACCGCCTGAATCTGTACGCCGAGCCAGCCGCGGTTGATCTTGCCGTGCTCTTCGAGCTGCGCGACGATGGTCTTCGCGGCGCTCGAGGGGATGGCAAATCCGATGCCGACGCTGCCGCCGTTGGGCGAATAGATCGCTGTATTTATGCCGATCACCTGTCCTTGAAGATTGAAGGTCGGACCGCCGGAATTGCCGCGGTTGATCGGGGCATCGATCTGCAGAAAATCATCGTAGGGGCCCTCGTTGATATCGCGGCCACGAGCCGAGATGATCCCGGTGGTCACCGTCCCGCCGAGCCCGAACGGATTGCCGACCGCCATCACCCAATCGCCGACCTGAGCGGCGCTGCTGTCGCCGAACGCGACGTAGGGCAGCGGTTTGTCGGCCTTTATCTTTAGGACTGCGAGGTCGGTCTTGGGGTCGCGGCCGACGATCTTTGCGGTGTACTTGCTCTTGTCCTGAAGAATCACTTCGACTTTGCCGGCGTCGCCGATCACATGGTTGTTGGTCACGACATAGCCCGACGGATCGACGATAAAACCGGAGCCGAGGGCGATGCGCCGAGGCTGACTGCCCGGCTCCTGCGGGAACGGGTGCTGTTCGCCGCCGCGGTTCTGCTGGTCGAAAAACCGACGCAGGAACTGGTTGAACGGATCGTTCCGCTGGCCCTCGAACGGCGAGGCCTCGGGCTCCTCGGCCATCTGCTCCGCCCCGTCCTTTTGCGTAACCGAAATATTGACGACGGCCGGCAGCACCTTTTTGACCAGGGGCGCAAAGCTCTCTTGCTGGATCAGCGCCACGGGAGAGGTCATTGTTTGCGGCGCCGCCGGCGAAGCATTTGGGGTACTCGCCCCATTTTCCGCCCATACCAGCGGCGAGATCGCGAGCGTCGCGCCAAGGCCAAAGGCCATCGCCGCGGCCCGGCCTCGGGTCAATTTCGGGAAGCGCCTGTCGTCAGCGGGAGAATTTGCCATCGGGTTCCGAGCCCCTTTCCAAATTGTGGTTGCTCGCCTGCGCGCGGTGCGCGCGACAAGGAGAGCCGACCGCCCGGAGAATTGGTCCCGGCAGGTGACAGAAGGCTTTCGCACGGATTAAATCGCTGTAATTTCCCCTGCCGCCGGATTCTACCATGATGCGGCGCCCGTCGGGCCCGGCGCGTCACGGTGGTACTGCGCGGCGGCATTCCCAACGCGAGGCGCGAGGAGATCACCATGAGCCGCTACCGCGAAATCACGCCCGACGAGATGACGCCGGCTCAGCGTCGAGCTTACGATTTGATCGTCGGCGGTCGGCGCGGCCGGTTCGGCGGGCCGTTCCAGCTGCTGATTCGGGCGCCGGAGATCTGCGCGCATGCCTCGCAACTGGGCGAGCATCTGCGCTGGGGCACATCGCTTCCCGACCGTCTCTCCGAATTGGCGATCATCGCCACCGCACGGTTCTGGCGGGCGCAATACGAATGGTTCGCGCATGCGCCGCTGGCCGAAAAGGGCGGCGTCCCGCCCGCTGCGGTCGAAGCGATCCGGCACGGCGAAACGCCGAGTTTCGAGCGCGACGACGAAGCTCTGGTCTACCGGGTCTGCACCGAATTGTTCCGAACGCAGCGTCTGTCCGATGCGAGCTTCGCCGAGGCGATCGCCACGCTCGGCGAGGCCGGGCTGGTCGAGGTGATCAGCCTGATCGGATATTACACATTGATCGGCAACACGTTGAACGTCTTCCAGGTGCCCGTACCCGACGGGACGCCGTCACCTTTCCCCGAATAGCCGGTCTTTCGAACAGCCGACGCCGTTCAAGCCGCCTGCGCCAGCCCGCGCTCGAGCAGGCTCGCCAGGCGCCGGGCGAAGGCCGACGGGTCGGGGAGCTGCTCGCCTTCGATGATCCGGGCCTGGTCGAGCAGCAGCCAGGCATATTCGTTCAACTCGCCGGCTGCACCGGGTTCGCCAACGGTCGCAGCAAGCCGCTCGATCAGCTTGTGGCGCGGGTTCAGTTCGAGGATCCGCTTTGACGCGGCATCGAGGCGGCGGTGCTGTTTCAACAACCGCTCCAGGTGCATGTCCATATCGCCCTCATCGGCGATCAGGCAGACCGCGCTGTCGGTCAGGCGATCCGAGCCGCGCACATCTTTGACTGCATCGCCGAGCGCCAGCTTGAAGATCGCAATCAGGGCGGCGAGCTTTGCCGGCGGTTCGGGTTTCTCGTCGGCGCGATCCTCGGGGGGCGCGATCTTGTCGAGGTCGACCCCGCCGCGCGTCGCCGATTTGAACGGCTTTTCCTTGTAGCTGCCGACCGCGGGCAGCCAGAATTCGTCGATCGGATCGGCCAGCAGCAATACCTCGACGCCGCGGGCGCGGAATCCTTCGAGCTGCGGGCTGCGTTTGATCGCGTCGAGGCTGTCGCCGGTGATCGTGTAGATCGCCTCCTGCCCCGGCCGCATCGCCGCGACGTAGTCGTCGAGCGCCGCGAGCCCGTCGCGAGCGGTCGAGCGGAAGCGGGCGAGCGCCAGCAATTCGTCGCGCTGCTCGCGCTCCTCGTACAGGCCTTCCTTCAGCGCAGCGCCGAAATTCTCCCAGAATTTGGCATATTCCTCGGGGGCCTCGGTCGCTTTCTTGCCGAGTTCGGTCAGAATTCGCCGGGTCAGCTGTTGGCGGATTCGCGCCGCCATCGGGTTCGATTGCAGCATTTCGCGGCTGATGTTCAGCGGCAGGTCCTCGCTGTCGACGATGCCGCGCAGAAATCGCAGATACGGCGGCAGCAACTCGGTCCCCTCGTCGGTGATGAAGACACGGCGGACGTAGAGCTTGACCCGGGATTTGCGCTCCGGGTCGAACAAATCGAACGGCTTCTCCGACGGCACGAACAGCAGGCTCGTATATTCGAGAACGCCTTCGGCCTTATTGTGCAAGGTCAGCCACGGATCGTCGAATCCGTGCCCGACATGGCGGTAGAATTCGTTGTATTGCTCCTGCGTAATCTCTGCTTTCGGCCGGGTCCACAATGCCGAGGCGGTGTTGATCGTGTCTTCCCTGCCGCCGTCCTGCGAGCACGATCGGCAGGCCGATGTGGTCGGAATAGCGAGCGACGATCGTGCGCAGTTTCGCCGGGTCGAGATAGGCGTCCTCGCCGTCGCGCAGATGCAGGACGATCCTCGCTCCGCGCGCCGCATCGGACGCCGGCTCGACGCGTGAACTCGCCCTTGCCGTCGGAGGCCCAATGCCAGCCCTCGGTCTCGCCGGCCTTGCGGGTCGACACCTCGACTTTTGCCGCGACCATAAAGGCGGAATAAAAGCCGACGCCGAACTGACCGATCAGGCTCATGTCCTTGCGCGCGTCGCCCGACAGCTGATCGAGAAAGGCGGCCGTGCCGGACCGGGCGATCGTGCCGAGATTTTCGATCAACTCGTCCCGGTTCATGCCGATGCCGTTATCGGCGATCGTCAGGGTGCGGGCGGTCTTGTCGGGGGTCAGCACGACGCGATAGACCGCGTCGCCGCCGGCCAGCGCCGGCTCGGTCAGCGCCGCATAGCGCAGCCGGTCGCAGGCATCCGAGGCGTTGGAAATAAGCTCGCGCAGGAAGATCTCCTTTTCGCTGTAAAGCGAATGCGCGACAATTTCGAGAAGGCGGCTGACTTCCGCCTGGAAGCTCCTGGTTTCCTGGGTCATCGCCTGCCGTTGCCATCAGTCGGGACGCGTCGAGGATATGTGGCGCAAAACGGCCCGTGGCAAGCCCGATGGCCGCCTCCTCAAACCATCGCGAGCGCGTCGGCAGCGCGCGACCGAAGCGCCTCTCGGGTCGAGGCGCCGATCCCGACGGCTTTAGGCTTGCTTTGTCGCCGCCGCGACGCGATACCTTGATCCATGGCCATGTTCAGCCCCGCTCCGCGGCTTGTCGCGGTCCTCGGGCCGACCAATACTGGCAAGACCCACCTCGCGATCGAGCGCATGCTCGGCCATAAGAGCGGCATGATCGGGTTTCCGCTGCGGCTGTTGGCGCGCGAGAACTACGACCGGGTCGTCAAGCTGAAGGGGGCGCGCGCGGTCGCGCTGATAACCGGCGAAGAAAAGATCCTGCCGCCGAACCCGGCCTATTTTGTCTGCACCGTCGAATCGATGCCGCTCGATCGGCCGGTCGACTTTCTGGCGGTCGACGAGATCCAACTCGCCGCCGATCCCGAACGCGGTCATGTCTTCACCGCGCGGCTGCTGCACGCGCGCGGCCTCTGCGAAACGATGTTTCTCGGCGCCGATACGATCAAGCCGTTGATGCGCCGGCTGGTTCCCGAGATCGAGCACGTCACGCGGCCGCGTTTTTCGACGCTCTCCTATACCGGACACAAAAAGGTGACGCGGCTGCCGCCGCGCAGCGCCGTCGTCGCCTTTACCGTGGCCGATGTCTTCTCGCTGGCCGAACTGATCCGCCGCCAGCGCGGCGGCACTGCGGTCGTCCTCGGCGCCTTGAGCCCGCGCGCCCGCAACGCCCAGGTCGACATGTTCCAATCCGGCGAAGTCGATTATCTCGTCGCCACCGATGCGATCGGCATGGGGCTCAACATGGATCTCGACCATGTCGCCTTTGCCCGCATCGTCAAATTCGACGGCCGCGGCCCGCGCCGGCTGAGCGCTGCCGAGATCGCTCAAATCGCCGGCCGCGCCGGGCGTCACATGGCCGACGGCACGTTCGGCGCGACCGCCGAGCAACGCAACCTCGACCCGGAAATCGTCGAGGCGGTCGAAGCCCATCGCTTCGACCCGTTGACTTGCCTGCAATGGCGAAACCCCCGGCTGCGCTTCGAATCGCTCGGCGCCTTGCTGAAGAGTCTCGACGAGCGGCCGCCGATGCCCGGCCTTGCTCAGGCCCGCGAAGCCGACGACCATCGGGCGTTGCAGGCGCTCGCCCGCAATCGCGAGGTCGATGCGCTGGCCAGACATCCCGGTGCGGTGCGGCTGTTGTGGGAGATCTGCCAGATCCCCGATTTCCGCAAGGTCATGAGCGACAGCCACACTCGGCTGCTGGTCCATTGCTTTTCTCATCTCGCCGGGCCCGAGCAACGGCTGCCCACCGCGTGGATCGCCGGGCAGATGGCAAGCCTCGACCGCACCGATGGCGATATCGACACGTTGATGGCGCGCATCGCGCACATTCGGACCTGGACCTACATCAGCCATCGCGCCGATTGGGTCGAGCGGGCGACGCTTTGGCAGGAGCGCGCCCGCGGCATCGAGGACCGGCTCTCCGATGCGCTGCACGACCGCATCACCGAGCGCTTCGTCGACCGGCGCTCGGCCTTGCTGGTTCGCCGGCTGGCGGCCGACGAATTGCTGCTGGCGGCGGTGTCGCAGGCCGGCGAAGTCACCGTCGAGGGAGCCTATGTCGGCCGTCTCGACGGTCTGCGCTTTATCCCCGACTCGGTCGACGGCGCCGAGATGCGGACGCTGGCCGCCGCCGCCAACCGCGTGCTCGGCCGCGAACTGCCGGACCGGGCGCGAACGCTCGCCGCCGATATCGACGAGGGCTTCGCAATCGATGCCGCCGGGATGCTGCGCTGGCGCGGCGGGCTGGTGGGCCGTCTGGCCGCCGGCGAGCGGACCCTGACGCCGCGGGCCGAGCCGCTGATCAGCGATCTGATCGCCGGCGGCATGCGCGACCGGGTTCGCCAGCGGCTGCAGGCGTTTGTCGCCGGCGAGATCGAGCGCCGGCTGGCGCCGCTCTTCGCCGCCGCCGCCCTGCCGCTCGGCGGCGGCGGGCGTGGGCTGGCCTTTCAACTGGCCGACGCGCTCGGCGCCTTGCCGACCGCGCAGGTAGCAGCGCAGGTGGCGGCGCTCGATCGCGCCGACCGTGCCGAACTTGGCCGGCACGGCGTTCGCTTTGGCACCCACACCGTCTATTTCGAGCCGCTGCTGCGGCCCGAGGCGCTGCGTTTCCGCGCCCTGCTGTGGGCGGTCCGGAATTCGCGCCCGGTGCCGCCGCTGCCGCCGGCGCGCCGGCTGGGCAGACCGATCGAAGTCGACCCGGCGGCGCCGCCGTCGCTCTATGCCGCCCTCGGTCTGCCGGTTCTCAACGGGCTGGCCTTGCGCCCGGACCGGCTCGAACGATTGGCCGCGGCGGCGCGGCGATCTTCCTGGCGCGGCCCATTCGCCGCCGATGCCGCGCTCGCGTCGATTGCCGGTGTCGAGCAGAACGCGCTGCGCCGGCTGCTCACGGCGCTCGGCTATCGCGCGGCGATCGAGGCCGGCGCCGAGATCTTTGTGGCCCCGCCGCCCCGCCGGCGCATCGGTCCCGCGGGTGCCCCGGCGCGGCGCTTGCCGCGCGACGGGCATCCCTTTGCCAAGCTGCAAGAACTGAAGCTCGCTTGAGCGCCGCCGGCTTCGCCGCCGATCCCCTTCCGGGCAACGACGCGGAACTCGACTGCGCCGCGCCGCAATCGGCGAGCCGGCGCGTCGATCAATGGCTCTGGTTTGCGCGTCTCGCCAAGAGCCGTTCGCGCGCCGCCGGCCTATGCGCTGCCGGCGCCGTCGCGGTCAACGGGCGCGCGGTCAAAGCCAAGCACGCGATCCGTATCGGCGACGCAATCTCGGTGCCGCAAGGGGCCCGCCGCCGCTTGGTCAGGGTGCGGGCGCTCGGCTCCCGCCGGGGTCCGGCGGCCGAAGGACGATCGCTCTACGAGGAGATTGCCGCCCCCGATCCGTTCGCCGCCGGCATCGACGACTGGCTGCCGCTGCTCGCCGACGGTCCGCCGGACGATGCCGATGACGACCGATCGGACTGACCGAAGATAAAATTCCCGGCGGTTCGGCTGCGGTCGCGTCATTTCACAGCCCGGCCGCTGCCAACAGCGCACCCAGGACCCGATCGGCGGCAAAATATTCGACGGCGAGCGCGCGCGCCGCGCGGCTGTGGAGGCGGTAATCGGCGGCGACCGCATCGATCGCGGCAACCGCCTCGTCGGCTGTGGCGTATTCGAACAGACCGCGTCCGACGGGGTAGAATTTGCTGAAACCGGTGCGCATCGTCACCACCGGCCGGCCGGCCGCGAGGTAGCAGGCGCTGCGGTCGCTGAACCAGCCGCTGTTGGGCCGGACATAGATGTCTTTGGCGACGGTAAACTCGCCGCGCGAACCGGCGATGAAATCGGCATAACGCGCCATATCGGCGGAAATCGGCAGCGGATCGGCGATATGCCAGCCGCCCGACTCGACGGTCAGGCGCACCGCCTCGTCGGGCGGCTGCATCGCGATCTCGAAACAGGTCGCCGGCCGGCGTCGCGGCAAATCGAGAAACCGGAGAAAATTCGCATGCTTCGACCAGACATAGCGGCTCCCGGCAAAGTCGATGTCCTTGCCCTTGTTCTCCCAGGTGGCGATGGTGGTAAAGCAGGCCGGTACATCGTTCGCCGGCGGCCACAGCCCGGGCTCGACCGGCGGCCGGGTTGGACGCCACGGCAGACCGCTCAGCGGTATCGGGCAATCGGCGGCGCCGAGGTTCTCGCCGTAGGTGAAGAAATGAGTGTGCGCGCCGAGATAGGCGCGCGCCGCCGGATCGGCGAGGGCATATTTGATCTGCTCGTAGATCGGATCGGTGTCGATCATGATGCGAACCGGGCAGGCCATATGCTCGTCGCGCAGCCGGGTGGCGCCGCACAGATTGATCAGCGCGTCCGCCTCGGCGTAGAGCGCCCGCACCCGCTCGCGCGGCAGCCCGTGATGCAGATCATGAATCGCATCCCAATAGGCCCAGCGCCCGCCCAGCCCATAGCGCTCCATGACGCGTCGCAGATAGGCGACGTTGTACTCGCAGCCCATGGCGACGCTGCTGATGCGCGGATCATAGGGGTTGGCCCCGCCATCCTCGATATACCAGACCTCCCAGCCCAACCGCTGCAACCCGAGCAGATAGTGCATCGCCTGCCAGGCGATCCCGGCCAACGGCATCTGCCCGGCAAAGTGGAGAACGATGATCTTGCCGCGTTTGCCCACGATCGCGTCCTGTACCCCGATGATGTCGAGTTGAGAGACAACGGATGGCCGAGAGGTTCATTTCCGGTCGTGTCGCCGCAATTGACCCGTTCGCCGAGAAATCCCCAAATCGCGTGGGGTTGCCCGGCGCGCAATCGGCATGTTAGGCACAGCGTCATGATCGACGGCATTCTCGGGTGGTTGACCGGCGCTTCGGGTGGGAGAGCAGCCGCCGGACGGGACGAGCTTCAGCTTGCCCTGGCCGCACTTTTGGTGGAGGCGGCGTACAGCGACGACCATTTCGACGACAGCGAGCGGGTCGTCATCGCCAGGCTCGTCGAAACCCGGTTCAGCCTCACGCCCGAAGAAGCGCACACGCTGCTCGACGCCGCCGAGGGCGAGGCGTTGCGGGCCGCCGAACTGTTCCGTTTCACTCGCATCATCAATGCGCGGCTATCGTCCGAGCAGCGGGTCGAGTTGATCGAGATGTTGTGGGAAGTCGCCTACGCCGATGGTGCGCTCGATCAATACGAGGACAGCCTGCTGCGTCGAGTCGGCGGGCTCGTCTATGTGCCCGACCGCGAGCGCGGCATGGCTCGCCGCCGCGTGCTTGGACGGCTCGGGCTCGATGAACGATCTGATTCGCCGCATCCCGGCCGATAGTCGCAGCCCAGGAGAAGAGACCGCCGTTATGACCTACGTCGTCACCGAAGCCTGCATCCGCTGCAAATACATGGATTGCGTAGAGGTCTGTCCGGTCGACTGCTTCTACGAGGGTGAGAACATGCTGGTGATACATCCGGACGAATGCATCGATTGCGGGGTTTGCGAGCCCGAATGCCCGATCGAAGCGATCATCCCCGACAGCGAGACCCAGGCCGAAAAATGGGTTGAGATGAACCGGCAATACGCGACGACTTGGCCCAATATTACTCGTAAAAAAGCTCCACCAGCCGACGCCGACGACTTTAAGGATGCAACCGAGAAATTCGATAAATATTTCAGCCCAAACCCTGGCGGGACCGCGAGCTGAGAGGATCATGAAATCGCTGCTGGCCGGCCCGCACGCGATCGCCGACCCGCGTCACTCCACATCACTCCCGCTGGCTTTCGGCAGGATTTTCATGGTATTGTGGTAGCGGTGTTATTGGTCCGATAGCCTGCTCCTCCATTGAGGGGTAAAACATTCTCCAGCGCACTACGGCGTTTGGTTGAATAGTTCGCAAGCGATACTCGGATAGAGCGTGAGAGATTGAACATGTCGTTGGATAAGATAATTTTTGCTACGGGTGATCTTGTCGTCTACCCCACCCACGGGGTCGGCAAGATCACCGGCATCGAGATCCAGGAAATCGCCGGGCTTACGCTCAGTGTCTTTGTCGTGCATTTCGACAAGGACCGGATGACCCTCCGGGTCCCGCTCGGAAAAGCGAAAGGATCGGGACTGCGCAAGCTGTCGAGCCGCAAGGAGATGGACGAGGCGTTGGCGAAGCTGCGCGGCCGCTCGCGCGCCAAGCGGACGATGTGGAGCCGCCGCGCTCAGGAATATCAGGCCAAGATTGCTTCCGGAGACCCGGCTTCGATCGCCGAAGTCGTCCGCGACCTCTATCGCAATACCGGGCAACCGGAGCAGTCTTACAGCGAGCGGCAGATCTATCAGGCGGCGCTCGACCGTCTGGTCCGCGAATTCGCCGCGGTGGAGAGGATCGACGAGATCACCGCCACCCAGCGTGTCGAGCAGTTGCTGACGGCCTGAACGGCAGAGCAAATCGGCGGCGGGTCGGGAGGTTGGCGGGGCAAGGCGAACGCCACCGGATCGGACCCAAATTTATCGGCCCCTCTTGGTTTGAAGCGACCCAGGGATCTCAGATCGCGGTGTAGCCGCCGTCGACGAGGAGGTCGCTGCCGGTCACGAAGCTGGCGGCGGGGCTTGCGAGAAATACCGCGGCTGCTGCGATTTCCTGCGGTTGGCCGAGCCGGTTGGTCAGGTGCTTGGCGGCGATCGCCTGACGCGCCGCCTCGTAGCTGCCGTAGCGGCGCAGCAGCCGCTCGGTTTCGACCGCGCCCGGCGACAAGGTGTTGACCCGGATGTTCTGCCCGGCATGGTCGATGGCCATGACCTTGGCGAGCTGGATCAAGGCGCCCTTGGTCGCGCAATAGGCGGCCCGCCCGGCGCTGCCGACGCGGCCGAGCTGAGAGGCGATCAGGATGATCGAGCCGCCGCCGCCGGCGATCATCGCCGGCAATACCGCGCGGCTGAGCAGAAAAGAGCCGGTCAGGTTCACCGCCAGCACCCGTTCCCATTCCGCAAGCGCGGTCTCCAACACGGTTCCGCCGACGTCGTGCGGGGCGGCGCCGCTGACCAGGATATCGAGCCGGCCGTAGGCGTCGCGGGTTGCCGCCGCAGCCGCGAGCGTTTCGCCCTCGTCGGCGACGTCGCAATGCCGCGCGATGGCGCGGCCGCCCTGATCGGCGACCAGCCGCGCCGTCTCGGTCGCGCCCGCCATGTCGATATCGCAGCATCCGACCGCCGCCCCGGCCTCGGCGAAAGCGAGCGTGATCGCCCGCCCGATCCCGCCGGCTGCCCCGCTGACCAATGCCGCCATGCCGTCGAGCGTCATTCCATCTTCCCCTCGATCTTGACAAATCGCCCGCGCCGAGCCGATGCGCAGACATCAACGCAGCCGGCGGTCGGCTCGCCGCCTGTGGCGGCAGCGAACTTTCCAGCGCCGCGCGATAGGGGTTTCGGGGGAGTGTACCGGTTCAAGGAGAGGATTTGCGAGAGATCTGCCCCGAGCCGTTCCCGAACACAGTGCCGGCCGGGCCCCGAGATTCAGGCTGTTCCCGTCATTGCCAGCGCAGCGAAGCAATCTCGATGTTCATGGTTCCGCCGCGACGAGATTGCCGCGACGCCCAACGGCGCCTCGCAATGACGGGCCCCGCACCGGCGCAGGCGGGTTGTTTGAGTTGGGCGGTCAAATCACCAGATCGGTGCGCGGATCGATCAGGTGCATCTGGTTGAGGTCGGCAACGAGCCGCATCGACTCGCCGACGAGACCGGCGGCGGCCGGGTTGACGCGGCCGCATACCTCGACCCCTTCGACGATGAAATAGACCATCGTCTCCATCCCCATCGGCTCGACAACGTCGAGCCGCGCCGAGAACGGGGCGGCGCCCGGCGAAATTTCGCCGCGCGCTTCGGTCAGATGCTCGGGGCGCAGCCCGAACAGCAACTCACTGCCGACCCGCGAGCGGTAGCGAGCCTCGCGCGCCGGCGGCAGCGGCAGCGAGAGCCATTCCGAAAGCCGGATGGTCAGCCCGCTGCCATTCTCGACCAGGCGGCAGGGCAGCAGGTTCATCGTGGGCGAACCGATGAACCCGGCGACGAATTTGGTCTGCGGCGTATGGTAGACTTCGTGCGGCGTGCCGATCTGATCGATCCGCCCGGCATTCATGACGACGACGCGATCGGCAAGCGTCATCGCCTCGACCTGGTCGTGCGTCACATAGACCGTGGTCGTCGTCACCTTCTGATGCACCTTTTTGATCTCGGTGCGCATCTGCACACGGAGCTTGGCATCAAGGTTCGAGAGCGGCTCGTCGAACAGAAAAACCTTGGGGTTCCGGACAATCGCCCGTCCCATCGCCACCCGCTGGCGCTGCCCGCCCGACAACGCCTTCGGCCTGCGGTCGAGCAGTTCCGTGATGTCGAGAATGCGAGCGGCGGCCTCGACCCGCGTTTTGATCTCGGGCTTGGGGAATTTTTTCAGGCGCAGGCCGAACGACATGTTTTCGTAGACGGTCATGTGCGGGTAGAGCGCGTAATTCTGGAACACCATGGCGATGTCCCGGTCCTTGGGCGGCACGTCGTTGACCAGTTGGTCGCCGATGTAAATCTCGCCCTCGGTGGCTTCCTCCAATCCGGCGATCATGCGCAAAGTCGTGCTCTTGCCGCAGCCCGACGGCCCGACCAGCACGATGAATTCCCGATCGGCGATGTCGAGATCGATCCCGCGCACCGCCGGGGTCTTGTCGTAGTTCTTGACGATATTACGAAGCGCTACTTGCGCCATACTTTCAGCCCTTCCTCTCCACCTTTGGCCGCACCATGCTTCTGCTTGGCGCAGATGCCGGCCAACAGAACTTCCTGGCGGCGTTGCCAAGCGCTGTTCGCGATTCACGAGCTGCAACCGGCAGGATTGCGCTCATTGTAGCGCAGCCATGCAAATCTGCTTCAGTTATTTTTTCGCGGCGATGTTGCAGCGGCGTCCGCGGCCGCCGGGCTGAAGATGCCGGCATCATCCTGTCGAGCGCCGCGATGGCGCTCGAGCTCGTGCGCGTAGCGGCGCAGCGCATAGGCTTCGCTCAGATAGCCGATGATGCGGCGGTGGTTGGGGTTGTCGATGACCGGCAAAATCTCCTGCGCCGCCTCGCTGAAACGGTCGAGTGCGGTGCGCAGATCGTCCCCGGGCAACAGGAAAGCGACCGAGTCGGTAACCAGGTCGCCGATGGTCTTGCCATCTCCGTTCACGTCCGGCCCGACCGCCTCGGCCGGGTCGACGGCGCCCGAGAGGCCGCCATCGTGGTCGACGACAAAGACCTGCTTGGCGCTGCCGGCCGGAAACCGGCGGCTGAGCTCGTCGAGCGGCAATTCCGCGGCGATGACCGCTGGATCGCGCCGCATCATCGGACCGATCAGCAACTCGTTGATCCAGCCGACATCCTCAGGGCTGCGGATCGCCATGCCGCGCAAATGAAACCGCCAAGTGGCGAAAGAATAGCCGAACCAGTGACGCACCGCGAAGCCGGCGGTGACGACGCCCACCATGACCGCCATCGTCGCCGAAAAATCGCCGGTCGTCTCGAGCACCAGCATGATCATCGTCACCGGCGCGCCGACAATCGCCGCCGCCACCGCACCCATGCCGACGAGGGTAAAGACGAGCGGATCGGCCGCCAGATGCGGCCCCAGCCGGGCCAGCAGCCCGCCGACGAGGCTGCCGAACAGGCTCCCGAGATACAATGACGAGCTGAACATGCCGCCGCGAAACCCGGCGCCGATCGAAACCGCCGAACCGATGATCTTGGCGACGATCAGACCGGCGAGAAACGGCAAATCGGTGCTCGGAGAATGCAACTCGCTCAGGATGCCGCCATGACCGCTGCCGAGGATCTGCGGAAACGGCAAGGCGATGGCCCCGAGGATCAGTCCGCCCAGCGCCGGCCGCGCCCAGCGCGGCACCGCCTGCACGCGGAACAGCGTCTCGGTCGAGGTCACCCCCTTCATGACTAGAATGCCCAGCCCGGCGCAGGCCAGACCGAGAGCAAAAAAGGCGAGATAATCGGACGGCAGCAAGGCGATGTCGTGCCAGACGACAAAGATCGGATTGGAGCCGACCAGACCGCGGACGACCAGCGCGCCGGTCAATGCGGCGATGCCGACCGGCGCCAGGGTTTGCAACGTGTAGCTGCCGATGATCAGCTCGAAGGCGTAGAAGGCGCCGGTCAGCGGCGCATTGAAGGCTGCCGCGATCGCCGCGGCGGCGCCGCAGCCGACCAGCGTGCGCACGTCGTCGCGGCGCAATTCGACGCTGCGCCCGAGCCGCGAGGCCAGCGCCGCGCCGAGCTGAGTGTACGCCGCTTCGAGACCGACCGAGGCTCCGAAGCCACCCGAGAGAATAGTTACGCCGACCAGCCCCAGACTGTCGCCGACCGACATCCGGCCGCCGAGCAGCGCATTCGCCTCGATCGCGTCGACCACCTCGCGCGGGCGCCAACGGCGCAGCAGGAAGGTAGCGAGCCCTACCAACAGGCCGCCAAGGACCGGCATCAGCAGCACCCGGGCCGGGGCAAGAGCGGCGGCGTCGCTCAAATGCCCCCGCGACGGTATCCCGAAAGCCCAGTGCCGCACCAGATCGAGCAGCAGATCGATGCCGATCACGCAGAGACCGGCCGCGACGCCGGCGCCCAGCGCGAGCGCCAGAAGGAACAAGTCGCTGTCGCGCAGCCGGGCCGCAGCGCGACGCGCGCCGGCGTCGTCGTCGTCTTGTTCTCGCTCGCCGGCAGGTGCGATCTCAGCCACCCGCGAGCGCATAGGCTTGTCGGCCGGAACTGGCAAGGGCCGGCTTTGGCGAATTGTGCGCCGCCGTTGCCGCAGGGCGAGGGGAGTTCCGCCTGACGGCCCCGCTGTGCGCTGGATTCAGCCCGATGCGCTACACATGATCGTCATGCCGGCTCCGGCGGTGCGGCCGTCGGCCGAAACGGGACGCCGCGGCCGCCGGGCATCAATTCGGGTAGACGATCGTACGCAGCATGACGCGGCGTTCCTCGGGGTGATAATCGCCGGCGCCGCGGTGCATCGTCGCCCGTTCGTCCCAGATCAGCAGGTCACCGACCTGCCAAGAATGATAATAGACAAAGCGGTCCTGGGTGGCGTGGGCGGCGAGATCCTCGATCAGCCGCCAAGCCTCGTCATGGTCCATCCCGTCGAAACCGTGCACATGCATCGGGTTGACGAACAGGATCGGGCGACCGGTCACCGGATGCGCCACGACCGCCGGGCGGCGCTGCTCGAGATAAGTCTTGTCGGTCATCCGCTTGCCCTCGTCGGGCGTATAAAGTCGCGTGCCTGCAGGACCGTCGGTGCGGCCGTGCAGCCCGACCAGACCGGCGAGCCGTTCTTTGGTCGCCTCCGGCAGCGCGTCGTAGGCGGCGCGCATATCGGCGAACATCGTCCCGCCCCTCGTCGCCGGCACTTCGAGCGCGTGCAGCATGGCGAGCAACGGCAGCTCCTCCTCGTAGGTCGAGTCGGTATGCCAATCGGTGGCGCGCTTGACGCCGTACCAGTCGATCTTGCCGGCCTCGTCGACATTGCGGAGCCAGGACACCTCCGGGTGCTCCGGATGGCGATAGCCGACCAGCGAGTGCTTGCGCGGGATGCCGAAGCGCCGGCCGAACGCGGCGATATCCCCCGCATCGAGATGCTGGTTGCGGAACACCAGCACCGGATGCTCGGCAAAAGCCTCATTGATCCATGCAAAGGTATCGTCGTCGAGCGTCCGGGCCAGGTCGACGCCGATCGCCTCGGCGCCGAGGGCTTCGCCGAGCGGGCGTATCTGAGGCGAATTTGTCATCGGCATCTCCGTCTTTATTCCCACCATCAGTGTAGGCGGTCAGGTTCGATTCGTCTAATCAGGCATTCGTCGGATCGGGCATGGCTGACCGGCGCGACGATGCGACAGATCCGCAATCCACTCGGAGTGCTGCGATGAAGGCAACCGACTCGCGCTACCAGGCGGCCGGCGTCGACATCGCCGCGGCCGAAACCGGGCTGCGCCGGATCGTCGAGGCGATCAGACGGACCTGGCCGTCCGGCGACGGCGTCGGCACAGTCAAGTTGGAGATCGGCTATTTCGCCAATGTGATCGATATCGGCGGCATCGGTCTTGCCATCTGCACCGATGGGGTCGGGTCGAAATCGATTATCGCGCAGATGATGAACCGTTACGACACGATCGGCATCGATTGCGTGGCGATGAATGTCAATGACGTGATCTGCGTCGGTGCGCGGCCGGTCTCGATGGTCGACTACATAGCGGTCGAGAAGGCCGATGCAGCGATGCTCGGGGCGTTGGCGATCGGTCTCGCCGAGGGCGCCCGGCAGGCCGGGATCTCGATCTCCGGCGGCGAGATATCGCAGTTGAAGGACGTGATCCGCGGCTTCGACCTGATCGGGATGGCGGTCGGCTTGGTGCCGCTCGATCGTATCGTCACCGGCCGCGATCTGGTGCCGGGCGATGTCGTGATCGGGCTTGAAAGCAGCGGCATCCACAGCAATGGCCTGACCTTGGCGCGGCATGTTCTGCTCGAGCAGGCCCGGCTGCCGCTCGGCCATGTCTGCCCCGAACTGGGCGTACCGCTCGGCGAGGAATTGCTGCGCCCGACCCTGATCTACGTGCCCGAAATCGTCGAGATCATCGAGCGGGTGCCGCAGGTCAAGGCGTTGATCAACATCACCGGTGACGGATTGCTGAACCTGCCGCGGGTCGACGCCGATGTCGGGTTCGAGATCGACGATCTGCCGCCGGTACCGCCGATATTTCGGCTGATCCAGCAGCACGGCACCGTCGACGACGCGGAAATGTTCGAGGTTTACAATATGGGGATCGGCTTCTGCGTCCTCGCTGCCGCCGCCGATTGCGACCGCGTGCTGTCGATCCTGGCCCGCCACGGCCGTCGGGCGCACCCGATCGGACGGGTCGTCGCCGACTCCGGCAAAGGGGTGCATCTGCCGCGCCAAGGATTGATCGGTCACGGCAAAAAATTTCGCCGGTCATAACAGCGCGAAAACGTCGTGTTCCTGCCCGAGCATGCACAGATGGACACGGAGCTGTTCCCGAGGCACATCAATCTTGATGACGGCCTGAGTTGGGATCTCGATCCAGGGTATCTGCGGCCCGCAACAGAGGCTGATGCGTCCGGCGCCGGAGGCGGGCATAGTCGAGCGCCGGAGCCCCACCGCGAGGATCACGACATGCTGTTGCGTGTGCGCTCGATCACCTACCTCGCCGAAGCGATCAACGGCTACGAATTCGTCGCCCCCCACGGGCGCGATCTGCCGCGCTTTGAGGCGGGGGCCCATATCGGTTTGCGGCAGGACGATGGGCGGGTGCGCGACTATTCCTTGTGGAACGATCCGGCCGAACGCCGCCATTATTGCATCGCCGTGCTGTGCGAGCGCGACAAACGCGGCGTCTCGCAACAGCTTTATCAGACCCTCAAGGTCGGTGATCCGGTCGAGGTTTCGACCCCGCGCAACAATTTTCCGCTCGACCAGGACGCCGCGCGTCATCTGCTGATCGCCGGCGGAATCGGCATCACCCCAATCATGGCGATGATCGCCGAACTGCGCCGACGCCGCGCCGATTTCGTCCTTCATTATTGTACCCGCTCGCCCGAGGCGACGGCGTTCCGCGACGAACTCGATCTGCTCGCCGCACAGGGTCGCGTCCGCTTCCATCACGACGGCGGCGATCCGCTCCGCGGTCTCGACATCGCCGGGCTGCTCCGCGAACCATCCGACGGCACCCATATTTACCATTGCGGCCCGGCGCCGCTGATGGCGGCGGTCACGCAGGCGACGAGCAGATGGCCGTCCGGCACGGTGCATTGCGAATACTTCACCGGGCCGTCGGACGTCGATTTCGGCGAGGATCGCCCGTTTCGGATCAAACTCGCCAAGAGCGGCCTCGAACTCGAAGTCCCGAACGGCGCAACGATCGCCGACGTGCTGCGCCGCCACGGCGTCGCGATCCGAACCTCATGCGAGTTGGGTTATTGCGGCGCCTGCCTCGCGCCCTACCTGGGCGGCGAGCCCGAGCATCGCGACCAAATCCTGTCCGTCAAAGACCGCGAGCGCTACCTGACGACCTGCTGCTCCCGCGCCAAAAGCGCGGTCCTCGAATTGGATCTATAGCAGCCGGCGCTTGCAGAGCTGGGTCCAGACCGCGCAATGGTGCAAATAGACGCCAATCGAGAGCCGATTGCGCGCTTCGCGCGGGGCGAACTTTGCGGGAGTTGTTACCCGAGGGGCGCGCGGACAGGATGACGAGCGAGTGGGCTTATTTCAATCGCCGATTCTTTCGATGGCGATTTCGTGAAGCCGCAACTCGGCGACGGCCTCAAAATAGGTGCGGAGCTCGACTGGAAATTGGGATTCGTCCCGGCTCAGCGTGAACTCGACTTCCTGTCTCCCAGTTTCGCCGTCGGTTCCGGCGAGCGGCCCGCTCTGAATGACGTTATGGATGCCGACACAAACATCCCATGCCCCGACCCGGATCTCGGCGGGGGCAGGACTGGCATAATTGATCACCGCCCTGTAATTGCCGACAGCGAGCCTGACATACGGCCCGTAGGTAAGGCAGCCCGGCTTGTCGGTCTCAGGGCGCGCGGTCCGGTCGATGCCGTCAGAGCTTTTGCCCAAGGCCGACGGCAATTCGGCCGCGCAGAAGCGCAGGATTTCGGCGCTTGCGGCACCTGTCGAAGGCTGGTCGCGCTGCTTGATCAATTGCAGTCGTTCGGCGCATCGGTCGATTTTCTCGTGGCTCGGGGGAGACGGTTGGGCCTTGGGGCGAAACACGATGATCCGCCGTTTCGCGCGCCCATCCTTTACTCCGAATTCGTCCCCGACCGGATCGGCGGACAGGTCCAGAGTTATATCGAACTCGATCGCCGGCGACAGGCACTCCTCGACGAGCTTCCACACCAGGATCGACGGCGCATAGTCGGGCAATTCGAGTGCGACGATGTCGGCCCGTCCGACGAGCCCCAGCAGCCCGGCGAGGGAGGCGTGGAATTCCTCGATGCCGTCGCAAGCGGCGGTCAGGTCCAAGCCGAGCCAGACCAGCGCAAAATTCGAAAGATCTTCGAACACCGCCGGCAGTGCGGCGGCCGTGCCCGGGCTACACAGGACGTCAATCCCGCGCTCCGCCGCGACTTGCTCAATCCGGCGACGGTAGGCATCCGGGGCGTAAGGTTCGATGGCCAGGAGCCGGGCGCTCCGGTGGAGAACATCAATGATTGAATTGGGAAATCCGCCTATCTCGACGACAACTCCGCCAGGACGGTCGATCCGTTCTGCGATCAGGTTGTAGCGCGATCGATAGGCGGACGTTTCCAGATAATGCCAGCGTTCGAACCGGGCACGCTCGCGGCTCTCCGTGACGCTTGTCTCGACCACTAATGGGTCCAGCCGGACCCGTCGGTTGCGATCGACGAACTTCGCGGCGGACAGGGGCAACGGATCGGGGGGGTGCTCCGGATGCCGCCGCATAAACGCAGTGCCGACGCCGATCTCGCTAAAGCGCAGACAGTCCCAGCCCGGATGCCGCGACTGAATTTGCTCCATAGCCTGCGTAACCCCGGGCAGGCTCAGATCGTGCAAGCTGATGATCCCCCGCGGCGATAAGAGCGGCGCAAAATCCTCGAAATCGGCCACTACGCCGCGGCGCGAATGGTCGCCGTCGATATGGAGATAATCGATCAGCACGCCTTGTCGAGCAAACAGCCCCGCGGCGTCGTGCGACAACATCGGCAAAACGAAAAGATCGGAATTGCGCCGTCGGAATTCGCTCTCCGGGCGCAACCAGCCTCCAGGCTGAACCGGACTGCCGAAGCCGAGATCGGGAAGATTGGCATCGATGAGATAGGTTGCCGACGGCTCAAGGCTCAGATCGCGCTGCGCCTGAGCCAGCAGACCGGGGACGAAACCACCGCCCGACCCGATGCACACCGAGACCTGACTGCGCAGAGCCGAAGCAAAGCAATAATATAGATAGCCGGCGCCCAGAAAATCGCCGAAGGCGCCATGACTGTCGGAGAAGATCACGTTGGTAAAATGCTCGGCGGCGATCTCAGTGCGCAATAGCCGGGTGGGAGTTTCGCTTCGGCCAGCCGGAGCAACGTCGGAGGTGCTGTCGCTGCCGGATGTTGGAACTGGCGGTGCCGTTATTCCGACATCATCTCCGAACTTGCTCTCGCTCACGTTATGAGTCCGTTCGCAGAGGGGGGCGCAGCGCGCCGAGGCAGACAGGCTTTCTGTGCGCCCCAGCCTCTCGCCGCCTTGACCCCGACTAACGCCACAGCCGGTGCGACGCGATTTCGGCGCCTTGGGCCATCGCGGCGAGCTTTTTGAACGAGATGTCGGGATCGAGCTTGCCGTAGCCGGCGAAGGTGCCGAAGCCGCAATCGCTGCCGGCGATGACCCGCTCGCGGCCGACGATTTCGGCAAAGCGGCAGATGCGCTCGGCGACGAGTTCGGGATGCTCGACATAATTGGTCGAGGTGTCGAGCACCCCCGGGATCAGGATCTTGTCGTCGGGTAATTTCGTCTCCTGCCACACGGTCCATTCATGCGCGTGGCGCGGGTTCGCCGCTTCGACAACCAAGGCCTGCGGTTTGGCCTTGACCAGGATCGGCGCGACCTTGGCGAACGGAATGTCGTGATCGTGCGGGCCCTCGTAATTGCCCCAGCAGATATGGATGCGCGCCCGGTCGGCCGGCACATTGCGCAAGGCGTGGTTCAGCACCTCGACGTGAAAGGCGGCGCGCTTGAGGAAATCCGCCTCGCTCAGATCCTGAAAGCTGGTGTGGTGCGCCATGGCGAGGTCCGGGCAGTCGAGCTGCAAGACGAACCCGGCGCCGACGATCGCCTCGTATTCCTCCTGCATCGCCGCGGCGATCGCCTCGACATAGGCTTCGTGCGTCGGATAGTGCGAATTGGTCTGAAACACCGGCACCAGACCCGGCGAGGCGGCGGTCATGAACCCCTCGGTCGCCGAAACCTGACCCAACGCCGCGCCGAGGTTGGCGAGGTCCTGCAGCAACGGTTCGCGGTCGCGCCAGGCGATCGGGCCGACGCAGACCGCGCGCCTCGCCACGTTCGCGCCGGTCATCCGTTCGAGTGCGGCGAGAAAGTTCGGATGGTCGCGCGTGTCGAGCCGCGGCTGTGCCGGCTGGTGCCCGGCGAAGCCCGAGAGGCGGTCGGCGATATAGGTGGAATAGCCCGGGTTTCGACATTTCGCCGTCATTGACGATGTCGACTCCGACCTCGGCCTGCCGGCGGACGATGTCGGCAACCGCCTGGGCTACCAGACGAGCCAGCTGGTCCGAATCGTAGGGCTCGCCCTGGTCCTTGCGCACCAGGACCTGGCGCAATTCGGGCGGGCGCGGCAGGCTGCCGACATGGGTGGTCAGGATGCGGTCTCGGCTCGTCTTCATCGAATCCCCCAGTCGCCTTAATCTAAACGCGCAGCATGCGCTGCTTCGCCTGAAACGGCAAGAAAACCCATCGGCGCCGGCAAATTGCGGTTGACTGGAGCGGCTCGCACTCTCAAATTAAGTCCTTGTTAAGGAAAGCATGTTCCGCGGCCGCGTCGGCGCTGGTGCCTTCACGCGAAGCCCGGAGCGATCAGTGGGAGGAACGATCATGCAAAGCCCATCATCGGCGCTGGGGGCGGCGGTGCCGACAACCAGCCGGGGGCTTCAGCTGATCATCGGCATCGTCTGCATGGTGATGATCGCCAATCTGCAATATGGCTGGACCTTGTTCGTCCACCCGATGAGCGTGGCGCATGGCTGGTCGGTTGCCGACATCCAGATCGCCTTCAGCATATTCGTCGCGCTCGAAACCTGGCTGACCCCGATCGAGGGCTGGATCGTCGACCGCATCGGCGCAAAGAACGGGCCGCGACTGATGGTGGCGTTCGGCGGGATCATGGTCGGGATCGCCTGGATCATCAATTCGTTCGCCGGGACATTGACGATGCTCTATCTCGGCGCGGCGCTGTCCGGAATCGGCGCCGGAGCGGTCTACGCGACCTGCGTCGGCAATGCGGTCAAGTGGTTTCCCGACCGCCGCGGGCTCGCCGTCGGCCTGACCGCCGCCGGTTTTGGCGCCGGAGCGGCGCTGACCGTCATTCCGATCCGCGCGGTCATCGCCGCCCATGGCTATGCGTCGGCGTTTTTCTGGTTTGGGCTGGTCCAGGGCGCCGTCGTCTTCATCCTGGCGTGGCTGTTGCGCGGCCCCTACCCGGGCGAGACGCCGAGCGCGGCGGCGTCGAAGGTCCTCCAGACGACGCGAAAGCTATTCGCCGCGGGCGATGCTGGCGACCCCGGTGTTCTGGGTGCTGTACATCATGTTTCTGCTGGTCGCCGCCAGCGGGCTGATGGCCACCGCCCAGGTCGCGCTGATCGCGCGCGATTTCCACGTCGCCAACATCGGTGCTGTTCTCGGCGCCACCACCCTGACCGTGGCGCTGCTTGTCGACAACGTCGCCAACGGCGCTGGCCCGGCCGCTGTTCGGCTGGATCTCCGACCATATCGGCCGCGAGTACACGATGGCGATCGCCTTCGGCCTCGGCGGCGTCAGCTATTGGCTGCTTGGGATCGCTCGGCACCACGCCGTGGGCGTTCGTCATCTTCGCCGGGCTGATCTTCCTGACCTGGGGCGAGATCTACAGCCTGTTCCCGTCGACCTGCACCGACAGCTTCGGCCCGCAATACGCGACCGACCAATCTGAGCCTCCTCTACACGGCGAAGGGCGTGGCCGCCTTCCTGGTGCCGCTGGCCAATTTGATCAAGGCTGCGACCGGAAGCTGGCACATGGTGTTCGTGGTGACCGCGATCATGAACTTCGTCGTCGTGGCGATGGCGCTGTTCGTGCTGCGGCCGCTGCGCTGCGCGGCGCGATCGCGCTGCCCGCCTATCGCGGCTCGTCGGCGCCGGTGAAGGTCGGGAGCCAGAAGGGGCCTGGCCGCGATGCAGCTCAGCACCGACCGGATCCTGACGACCCATGTCGGCAGCCTGCCGCGCCCGCCCGACCTGCTGGCGTTTCTCGAGGCAAAGGAGACCGGCGGCGAATACGACCGGCAGGCGTTCGATGCTCGCCTGACGCAGGCCGTGCGCGAAGTCGTCGACCGACAGGTCGCGGCCGGGATCGACAGCGTGTGCGACGGAGAGCAGAGCAAGATCTCCTACACCTTCTATGTCCGCCACCGTCTGGCCGGGGTCGGCGTCGCGCGCGGCGGCGACCTCGACAAGCCGCCGCCGAGCGCCGCGCATCGCGATCTCCTCGATCACCCCGACTTCCAGGAGCGGCTGAACCAGAATCGAGGCGGTTCCTCCTGGTTCAGCGCCGCCGCGGTGCCCTGCTGCACCGGTCCGATCGCCTATCGCGATCGGGGGCCGCTCGAAACCGATCTTGCGAACCTCGCCGCCGCCTGCGCCTCGGCGAAGCCGGCCGAGGCCTTCATGAACGCGGCTTCGCCCGGCGTGCTGACGAAATTCGTTCCGGATGTTTATTACCGGAACGAGGACGCCTATGTCGAAGCGCTGGCCGAGGCGTTGCGCCACGAATACGAGGCGATCCACCGGGCCGGCGTGATCCTGCAGATCGATGCGCCCGATCTGGGCTCGGCCCGGCACAACCAGTACCAGCACCTCTCGGACGCGGAATTTCTGCGCATCGCCGAGCGCAACATCGCGGCGCTGAACCATGCGACGGCGAACATCCCGCCCGAAGCGATGCGCATGCATCTGTGCTGGGGCAATTACGAGGGGCCGCATACCCACGACATTCCGCTGGCGACGATCCTCGACGTGGCGTTGCGGGCGCGTCCGATGGGCCTGTCGTTCGAGGGGGCAAATCCGCGCCATGCGCATGAATGGGAAGATCTGCGCGAGGCCAGGATCCCCGACGACAAGGTGCTGATCCCCGGGGTCATCGACTCGACCACGAACTTCGTCGAGCACCCGCGGCTGATCGCCCAGCGGATCGCCAATTACGCCAACGTCGTCGGCCGCGAACGGGTCGTCGCCGGTGCGGATTGCGGCTTTGCCACGTTTGCCGCACGCAACAACGCAGTCGCCCCTTCGGTCGTCTGGGCCAAGCTCGCCGCACTCGCCGAAGGTGCAGCGATCGCCAGCGACCGGCTGTGGAAATAGCCGCCTGATCGGCTTTCTCGCCCGTGCCGGCGACGACCGGCTTTTTACCGGGAGCCCTGTCTAACCCTTTACCGATCCCGAAGTCAGGCCGGCGACGTAGTGCTCGACAAAGAACGAATAGATGATCGCGACCGGGATCGAGCCCAACAGCGCGCCGGCCATCAGCTGGCCCCAATAGAAGACGTCGCCGCGGATCAACTCGGAGATGACCCCGACCGGCACGGTGCGCACCTCGCTCTTGGTCAGAAAGATCAGCGCGTAGAGAAACTCGTTCTGCGACAGGGTGAAGGCGAAGATGCCGGCGGAGATGAAGCCCGGCGTGCACAACGGCAGAAAGATCCGCCGCATCGTCTGTAATCGGCTGGCGCCGTCGATGCGCGCCGCCTCCTCCAACTCCTTTGGCACGGTCTTGAAATAGCCGAGCAACAGCCAGGCGCAGAACGGGATCAGCATCGTCGGGTAGGTCAAGATGACCGAGGTCAGCGTGTTGCCGAGACCAAGGCGATTGATCACATCGGCGAGCGGCAGGAACAACAGCGGCTGCGGCACCAGATAGATCGCCGCCACGGTCATCGCCATCAGGCTGGCGCCGGCAAACCGCATGCGCGCCAGCGGATAGGCGAGCATCGTGCCGAATACCAGCGAGATCGCGGTCGACACGACGGCAACCAACATCGTGTTCCACGTCCACACCAGGAAGTGGGTCTGGGTCAGCAGATCGACATAGTGCTTCAGCGTCGGATTGTGCACCAGCAACGGCATCAAGTGACGATTGTACAGCTCGGAATTGGGCTTTATCGAGGTGATCGCCATCCAATAGAACGGAAACAGCGCCACGATCAGAAAAAAACCGACGGGCAGCCAGACCTGCACCACCCGCGCGGCGCGGCCATGGCCGGTAACCATCACGCCTTCCGCATGTACAGCGTCAGCGCGACGATCAGCAGCCCCAATGCCGGCAGCATCATCAACGCGATCGAGGCGCCGAGGCCGAGTTCGGCCGGCGCCCATGCCGATATCGAAGGCATAGGTCGCGAACAAATTGGTCGCATTCTGCGGCCCGCCATGGGTCAGCACATAGACGAGTTGGAAGTCGGCAAAGGTGAAGATCACCGAGAACAGGGTCACGATCAGAATGACCGGCTTCAGCAACGGCACCGTCACAAAGCGGAAGCGCTGCCAGCCGCTGGCGCCGTCGATCGTCGCCGCCTCGTACAGTTCGGGGGGCATGGTCTGCAGTCCGGCGAGCAGGGTGATGCCGTAGAACGGCAGGCCGCGCCAAGTGTTGATCATGATCACCGAAAACATCGCGAGAACCGGGGTGCCGAGCCAGGAGGGCCCCGGGGGCGTGACGCCAAGGCCGATCAGCACGCGGTTGACGACGCTGAACGCCGGGTCGAGCATCCACATCCAGGCAACCGTGCTGAGCACCGTCGGCACGATGAACGGCAACAGCATCAAGGCCCGGATCACATTCTTCATCCGAAAGTCTTGGTTCATCGCCACGGCGAGCGCGAGACCGCCGACCATCTTCAGCAGGGTCGCCGCGATCGTGTAAACAAAGGTGTTGATCGCGACCCGCCAGAAGATCGGGTCGTTGAAATTGGTGAAGAAGTTCTTCAACCCGATGAAATGGCCGGGCTTTCCCACCACCCGGTCCTGCAGGCTCAACAGAATGCCGTAGACCAGCGGGTAGCCGACAAGCGCGGCCAGGAACAGCAACGGCAATGCCATCATCGCCCAGCTGAACACCGCCTCGCGGTCGAGCCAGCCGGAGAACGTTAGGGCGCGTCCTCGCCGCCGCGCCGCCCCGATCAGTGGTTCACTGCGGATGACCATGCCGGGGCCCGATGCAATACTCAGGCCGATCTCGGTGCTCAGGCCGTTTTGTAGATGTCCTTGAGCTGGGTCTCGGCGTTCCTGATCGCATCCTTGGTCGAGGTTCCGGTACAGGCCTTGGCGAACATGTCGACGATGACGTATTTCGCAACCGCCTCGGCAAGTTGCCGGTTCGGCGGGGCCGGCCAACCCGGCATATGCGCACTCGCCATCGCGTCCCGATAGGGAATGTTGCGCGGCTCGACCTGCCACATCGGCGCGTTGTCGTAGGCGTGCAGGAACGGCTGGTAATAGCTGTCGGCGGAGGCGTACCAGCCGCCCAGCTTGCTTCTCCTGCAGTCAGCCAGCGCAGGAACTCGTGCGCCTCCTCCTTCTGCCGGGCTGAAGTCGAAGATCGCGTGGCTGATGGCAGTTGAGCAGATGAAAGCGGCCCTTCGGGCCCTGTCGGGTTCTGCGCCTGGTCGGTGACCTTGGCGATGTCCGGGAAATTGCGCTTGGCGAACCACAGGATGCTTTCGGCATTGTTGGTGCACGAGATCTGCTCGGCCATCCACGCCTTGTTGTTGCTGACGTCGGTCCAGCCGAGCGAATCCTCGAGAACGCAATCCTTGAACAACTTGCGGGCATAATCGAGCGCCTGCGCCGTCTCGGCCGAATCGATCGACGACGGTCTTGCCGTCGGCCTCGACCTCGTGCCCGCCATAGGACCACAGCAGCGGATAGATCCAACCGTGGTTGTCGCCAAAGCCATGGCCGAGTTCGAGGCCGTATGGGTGTCCCTTGGCCTTCAGCTTCTTGCCGACCTCGTAGAACTCGTCCCAGGTCTCGGGGAATTTCTTGACCCCGACCTCGGCGAACCAGTCGGTGCGCCAGTTCATCAGCTGGCCGATATTGCCGTGCGGAATTGCCTTCCATTTGCCGTTGACGACTGCCGGCCTCCTTGGCCGCGGCGTACCAGCCGCCCTGCGATTTGCCGACTTCCTCGGCGATGTCGCTGACATCCATCAGTTTTTCGGCTGTACAGGAACGGGTAGAGCAGAAAGATCATCGTCACGTCGGCGCCAGACCCGGTCTCGATGATCGTGCTGGTGCGGGTCGGCAGGCTGCCGACGCTGGTCAGTTCGTAAACGACCTTGACCCCGGCCTCCTTCTCGTAGGCCGGTACCAGCGTATTCTGCATGTATTCGTCGAAGGTCTTGATGAACGAGGTTTCACGCAGCAGCGTGATCGTCTTGCTCGGCAGGCCCGCGCCTGCAGCGGCAAGGCGGCCGCCCCCGCGGCTCCGATGGCGATCTTGAGAAACGTCGCGACGCGATGCCGTGCTCATGCTGTCGCCCTCTCGTCTCGATCGTGACGCGCGGACCCGGCCTCGCTCTTTCCTATCCGATGCCCGGCGTTTGCTATAGGTTTTCCCGCTGCAATTCGAAACGCCATCGGTGATCGCGCCCGTTTGTCGGCGCACTCCGATCAGCTTGCCGCCACCGCAACGTTGTCGATCAGCCGGGTGCGTCCGAGATGCACCGCCGCGAACACCCGCGCCGGCGCGGCAACCTCGGCAGTGACCGGCATCAGGGTTTCGGCTTCGCGGATCTCCGAGATATTCCAGACGCGAACCCGGTTCTTTCAGTTCGCCGCGGCACCGCGCGCCAATTCCTCGGCGACCGAATTCGGCTGCCTGCGCCAGCGCGGCGGCGACCTGATGCAGAACCCTGGCGAGGGCGGGAGCAATGCGCCGCTCCGCCGGTCGAGAGGTAGGCATTGCGCGAGGACAGCGCCAGCCCGTCCGGCTCGCGCCAGGTCGGCACCCCTTCGATCTGCACCGGAATGTCGAGGTCGCGCGCCATTCGACGAACGACCATCAACTGCTGGTAGTCCTTTTCGCCGAAATAGGCAGCGTCGGGCAGGGCCTGGACCAGCAGTTTCGCCACGACCGTCGCGACCCCGTCGAAATGCCCCGGGCGATGGGCGCCGCACAGGCACTCGGTCAGCCCGGCGACCCGGACGAGGGTGCCGAATCCCGGCGGATAGATCTCCTCAGCGGCGGGGACGAAGGCGAGATCGACCTGCGCCGTGCGGAGCATGTCGAGGTCGGCGGTCTCGCGGCGCGGATAAGCAGCGAGGTCTTCGCCCGGACCGAATTGCTTGGGATTGACGAAGATCGAGACCGCCACCCGGTCGGAGCCCGCCTGCGCCGCGCTGACCAGCGCCTTATGCCCGTCGTGCAGCGCCCCCATCGTCGGGACCAGCCCGATCCGTTCGCCTGCTTCTCGCCATCGGGCCACGCAGCCCCTCAACTCGGCGACGGTACGGACCACCTGCAGCATGCGACCGGCCATAGGCGCCTCCCTCCGCGCACATATTATATACGGCCGGACCTTGCACCGAGCCCAATCGCATCAAATCGACCGCCGGCTGTCCTTATGTCGATTCCGCCTCCCCGGCGCCGCCGCCCGATTGCCAATGTGCCGCTCGCCGCCCTCAGGCGGTCGGGCCCGGCGCTGCCGGGGCCGGCCCCGCGCCGCGACCAAATTTCGACGGCGAGGAGATTGCGGGATCGGTTCCGCTCCTCCGCGATGCGGCTCGGCGACTCCCCAGTCTGGACAGTATCTGGTCGAACCCGTCCTCGTCGTCCGAACCTCCGAACGCCCGTACGGTCTCGATAAAACCGAGATATTGCCTGGGCGGGAGCGTTTGCTGCATCGCTCGCGGCTCGCCGCGGCGTCCGCCGGCGGCGCCTGACGTCAAATCCGCAGTCTCCGTCACCCGGCCCGCAGATGCTTCGGTGGCGCGCTTGCGCCTTGCGGCGGTACGGGGGGATTTTCGCCGGGCGGCGGCCAGTGCGGGTATCAATTCGTGGACGACGCGCAGCGCCGTCTTGTTGGTAATCTCGAGCTTGAGATGCAGCAGATGGGCGCTGATCGGATTATCGCAGGCAGTCAGCAGATAACAGGCCTGAAGCCATTTATGGACGGGTACGTGGCTTCCTTCCAACAACGTTCCCATGGTGGCGCGAAACTGTTTGCGGCAGCGGCAGCAGAATTTCAGACCGGCGCGGGCCCCTTTGCCGATAACGGCGCCGATCCGATCGGTAGCGCCGCAGCGGGGGCATTTCGGTCCGGCGGGCCACACTATTTGCGCGAGTTTGACGTGCGCTGCCTGTTCGTCCCAAAAATAGGGTTGCGCGATGATGGACATGATCGTTCCCCGCTTTGGCGAAGTTCTGCGCGCGCTCCTTGGCAACAAACCGAGGAGCGCACCCGGCATGCTCCCTCTGTCTCTAATATTGCGTTAAATAAGGATGCTCTCGATCGTCTCGACAGCGGCCCGGATCGAGTTGGGCGGTCAGCGCTCCCTTTCGCCGACCGGGGTGCTGCTCTCTTCGATCGGATATGTACCGCCGGGCGGGACCAGCGCCGCAGCCGCGGCGGGCTCGCTCCCCCGGGTCTGGGCGACGCGGCGCAGCCGATAATAAGAACGTATGGTCAGCGGGATCGAGCCGATATAGACGATTCCGACCACGGTCAGGGTCGGCCAGGGCGCCGTTGTCAGAAATGCGGTCATCACGCCGACGCAGAGCAAAGTCGGAACGACCAGGTCCTGGGGGATGCGGATTCGCTTCAGCGATACGGTCGGGACCCTGCTCACCATCAGCAGCGCCACACCCGTCACCGTCACCGCGTTCAGATAAGGCGAGCGAAACAACCAGTCGCCCCATTCGAAGCTGAGAAACATCGGAATCATAACGAGCCCGGCCCCCGCAGGAGCCGGGACGCCGGTAAAAAATCCGGCGGCGTAGGCCGGCATGTCTTCAGGCGCCTGACTATTGAACCGAGCCAGCCGAAGCGCGCAACAAACCGCGAAAAACAGAACGATCGCCCACCCGGCCCCGTTCAGCGTCGACATCGTCCAAAGATAGAGCACGGCGGCAGGCGCCACGCCGAAGCTGACGAAGTCCGACAGGCTGTCGAGCTCCGCTCCGAAACTTGAAGTAGAATTGAGCAGCCTGGCGATGCGTCCGTCGAGCCCATCGAAAATTCCGGCGACGATGATTGCAAAGACCGCCCCGACAAAATTTCCGGTGATCGCAAAACGTATCGCGGTCATCCCGGCGCACAGCGCGAGCAATGTCAGAATGTTCGGGACCATGCGGTTGGCCGACAGCGCGGAAAGCCGCCGCACCCGGGAACGCCGCCCCCTGCTCGACCGCCCCTTCACGGTTCAGCTCCTCGCTCTGCCGGAGCTCGGCCGAACATTGTCATTGCGCAACGCCTTGGCGCGGCGGCTCCTGCGCCAGGCGGTCGGCGATGACGGTTTCGCCGCCGATCATCCGCTGCCCGACGATCACCAGAGGGACATAAGGCGGCGGGCAATAAACGTCCACCCGGGAGCCGAAGCGGATGATGCCGAACCGCTGGCCGACCGCGACCTGCTGTCCTTCGCGCAGATCGCAGACGATACGGCGAGCAACCAGGCCGGCAACGGGCACGACGGCGATCTCCGGGCCTTCGGGTGGAGCGATGCGGATCGCCATGCGCTCGTTGTGCCGGCTCGCCTCGTCGCGGCTCGCATCGACAAACCGCCCCTTGGTGTAGCGCAATGCCGCGACCCGCCCGCCGACCGGGGCGCGGGTTACGTGGACGTCGAACAGGTTGAGGAAGATCCCGATATGCGTGAACGCATCATCGCCCATCGCCAACTCGGGCGGCGGCGGCGCCAAGTCCACCGCTACGACGATCCCGTCGGCCGGGCTGATCAACAGTCCGGGGCGGCTCGGCGTGACGCGCCACGGATCGCGAAAGAAATACGCGATCCACAAGGTCAGGATCGCTCCGATCCAGCCGGCAACGGGCCAGAGAAGCCACAGCAGGATTGTGACGACCGCGGCGACAGCGACAAACTTCACGCCGTCGGGATGCAGCGGCACGACGACCTTTCTCAGCACGCGGGTCCGCCCCGGATCGGAATTTTGGACACGTCTCAGCTGCCTTCGCGGCGCCACGCCGCGATCAGTCCCCCGAGTATCAGCAAGAGCACCGCTACACCCGGCAATAACGGAGTTTCGCCGAGCCCGGTGACGGTATAATCGCCGTTTTCGCGAAAGCCCATCCAGTTGTTCCCGGCTGCGGCGCGACCCGGAGCGACCCGGCGGATTTCCGGCATTTTGCCGGAGCCGATCCAGAAGATCCCGCCCCCGGTTGCGGCAGCGACCGGTGCCAGCTTTTGCGGCGTGGCGCGGACATCGGCAAACTCGATCGGGTTGAGCGGCCCCGCCGCGGCGAGGGCGGTGCGGCCGCGATCGGTCACCCGATAAAGCCCCATTTCGCTGATCGCCATACTGGCGGTACTGCGCCCGCCGCGTTCCGAGGTCAGCGTCAAGCTGCGACGGGATCCGTCGGGTGCCGTCACCACGACCGGCCGGTCATCCGGCTCGAGCGACTGCCGGGTGACGTCGAGGCGGTCGCCATCGATCATCGCGCGCAAATCGTTCTCTTCGAGGTCCGGTTCCTTCATCAGCCAATAGGCGAGACGGCGCAACAGTTCGGCCTGCGGACCGCCACCTTCGAACCCTCGCGCCCAGAACCACATCTGGTCCGACAAGAGTTGCGCCACCCGGCCTTTGCCGACCCGGTCGAGGACCAGCAGCGGATCGCCGTGGTCCCCGGTCATCACGACCACGCCCTGCTGGGTTCGCGCCTCGACCTGGCGAAACCAGCGTCCCCAGCTCGGCTCGCCGCCGGGCGGGCCGGCCCCCGGCAGCCCCGCCGTCACCGGATGGCGGCGGCCGAGCTTGGTCACCCCGGGCTTGTAGCCCTCGTCGTAGACCTCCCCGGTGGGTACGGTCGGCAAGATCGTGGCCAGCGCGGTCCGGTCGAGGCTCAGCGCCGTGCCGAAGCTGGGGCCGGCGGCTTCGAGAAACGCCCCGCCGTTGCGGACGTAACGCGCGACGTTTTCGAGATAATCCTCGGGGATTACGCCTCGCCGGCTGTAGCGATCGAATATGATCAGGTCGAAATCGTCGAGCTTGGCATCGAACAATTCGCGGATCGGAAAGGCGATCAGCGACAATTCGCGGATCGGCGTCCCGTCCTGCTTTTCCGGCGGACGCAGGATCGTGAAGTGGACGAGATCGACCGAGGGGTCGGATTTGAGGATGTTGCGCCACACCCGTTCGCCGGCATGCGGCTCGCCCGAAACAAGCAATACCCGCAATCGGTCGCGAACGCCGTTGACGACGACCACCGCCCGATTGTTGGCGAGGGTCAGCTCATGCGGGCCCGGCGAGGCCTCGATCTCGATGACATTCGGTCCACCGTGATCGATCCGCACCGTAAGCGGAACATCGCGACCGACCGGCGCCGCGAGCGTCGTTGCGGCACCGCCATCCCGGCGCCAAGACACGCGCGCATCGGCCGTATCCTGCTCCGCCGCGCGCTCGGGCAGATCCTCGACCCGGATCGTCAGCCTCAGGTCCTTGCCGACCAGGCCGTAGCTCGGCGCCCGGGCGACGACAAGGCGGCGATCGGCTTCATCCGGCCGCCCCGACAGCATGACGTGAAGCGGTGCGCCGACCACCGCGGCCAATTGCTTCGCATCGCCGGCCGGCACGTCGTGCACCTGCCCATCGGTGATCATGACGACGCCGGCGAGGCGCTGTCGCGGCAGATCCGACATCGCCCGAGCGAGGGCGGCGAACAGCCGGGTGCCGTCATCGCCGGCGCCGGGACGCGGCATTCCCGCCCGAATGACTCGCAAATCGAGATCGCGTTCGTCGGAGAAGCGTTTCTTGAGCGCGGTCAAGGCCGCCTCGGTCGCCTGGCGGCGATCGCCGATGCCCTGGCTCGGGGAATTCGTCGACGATGACGATCGCGGTGTCGCGCAACGGCGTGCGCCGCTCCTCGATCAGCGACGGGTTGACGAGGGCGAGAAGCAGAACTGCCATCGCCGTCGCGCGCCAGGCGATGCCGCGGGCTCGGCGCAGGATCCCGAAACCGAGGCAAAGTCCGCAGGCCGCGCCAAGGATGGCGATCGCCGCCCATGGCAACATCGGCGCAGTGGCGAGAGCAAAGCCGCTGCTGTTCATTGCCCGAGCCGCTCGAGGATCGCCGGCACGTGCACCTGGTCCGATTTGTAGTTGCCGGTCAATACGTACATGACGAGGTTGATCCCGAAGCGCAGGGCCATTTCGCGCTGCCTCCCGCCCCCCGGGACCACCGCAAAGAGCGGTCGGCCGTCCTTGTCCACCGCCCAGGCGCCGGCCCAGTCATTGGCTCCGACGATGACGCTGGAGACCCCGTCATTGACATGATCCTCGACCGGTTCGACCCACAGCGTGCCGACATTCCAGCGGCCGGGAAACTCGTGGAGCAGGTAAAACGACTTGGTCAGCACGTGATCGGGCGGGATCGGCACCAGCGCCGGCATTTCGATCCCCGCCGTCAGGCGCTGCAGCCGCTGCTCTGCAATCGCGCCCCCGCCGAATGGACCGGGCGATTGATCGTCCCCGTCGCGCGTATCGAACAGGATCGTCCCGCCGGTCTCGAGGTAGCGGTTGATCCGCTCGACCGCCTGCGGCGAAGGCGGCGGCTCTTGAGCGGTCACCGGCCAATAGAGCATCGGGAAAAAGATCAACTCGTCGGTCTCGATGTCGACGGCGAGGGGTTCGCCGGCCTCGACCGCGGTCCGGCGGTTGAGCGCGTCGCCGAGCCCGATCAGCCCGGCGCGGCTCGCCGCGTCGATTGCCGCGTCGCCGGTCTCGACATAAGCCAGGCGGAACTCGGAGGTCGCGCGCACGACGAACGCATCGTCGGCGCGCGCCATGGCGGGAAGCGAGAGCGCCGATGCCAGCGTCAGGACCGCGATCGTTCGATGCGCCGGGCGCAGCCGCAATTGGCCGCGCAGCACAAAAGCGATCACCAGATCGGCGATCAGCGCCAGCAATGCCGCAGTCAGTAGTATCGGCCGGAAATCGATCTCGCGGCTGTGCCCGAAAACCTCGTTCGCCGCCTCCGCGGGCAGCCCGTTGATTGCCTTCAAATCGGTCATTCCGGCCGACAGATTGAGCGCCCGCCGCGCGTCGGCCGTGCCGTAGAAGCCGGGCGGATGCACCGGCGAGGCGACCGCAGCGACCATGTCCCGGGCCGCGATCGGGCGTGCCGTCGCCGGCGCGCGCTGCAACCGGCCGAAGCCGTCGAGCGTCTCGATCGGCGCCAGCGCGCCATCGCCGGCTTCCGTTACGCCCTGGCTGGTCGCCGTGATCCGCCGCAGCATTTCGACAAACAGCCCGGAAAGCGCGAGGTTGGACCAGTCGGCATTGGCCGTCGTATGCACCAGCACGATCCAACCGTGCCCGCGCTTTTCGGCCGTGACGAGCGGGGTGCCGTCGGCCAGGCGCGCCCATGTCTTGGCCGCGAGGTCGAGATCCGGCTCGGCCAGGACCTGGCGCGAAACGGTGACATCCTTTGGTATCGTCAGCCCGAAGAACGGGCTTTCGCGGGGAAAGGGCGCCAGCCTGGCGGGTTGTTCCCAGGACAGTGCGCCGCCGATCGTGCGGCCGCCGCGGCGCAGCCGCACCGGCAACAGCGAGTCCTGCCGTTCGGCCAGCTGCGGGCCGGCAAAGCGCAGCAATAGGCCGCCGCCCTCGACCCATTTGCCGACAGCCGCGGTCGCGGCCGGCAAATCGGGGCCGGCATCCGAAATTATGAGCACCGCCAGCTCGCGCCTGATCAGGTCCGTGGCGCTCCCGCGTCTGATCTCGGCAAATGGGGCGAGGGCGCGTTCGAGATAGTAATTCTCGTTGAGCAGCGGCTCGCCGGCCGGGTTGCGCGTCGCGGCGATCCCGACCGGACGGCGGCGCCAGCGCTCGTCGATCAGCAACACGGCGCCCGCCGATTGATTGCCCTCGATTTCGATCCGGGTCGCCCGATTTCTGAGTTCGGCCGGCATCGGCAGCCGGATCGAGACGGCATTCGCTTCGGGTTCGAGCGTCACCGCCTGTCTCGCCAACAGGCGGCCGTCCTCGCCGCTCGCGCGGACCTGGTAGCGGCGCGCCGCCGGCGCCGGCAGCGAACGCAGCACGACCGCGAGCTCCTTGCCCTCGGGAGCGGTCGCCGCGAGCAGTACCGGCGCATCGCCGGGCGCCGCGGCGAGATAGCGCAGGCTGCCGCGTTTGGCGAGATAGGCGGCGAGCGCCGCGCTGTCTCGATCGGCGACGCCGTCGCTGAGCCAGACCGACGCGTATGGTTTCGGCAGCGACAGCGCCGCGAGCCTGGCGAGCGCGCCCCGCCGGTCGTCCGGCCATGGCTTCGGCAGCAATTTCTGGACCGCGGCACGAGCATCGGCGGCGCGAATCGGCGTGAGCGGCGCCGATGCGGCGTCGCCGTCTCCCGGCGCGGTCGTCGCCAGCACCACCTGGCGATCCTCGCGTCCGGCCTCCGCCATCAGGTCCTCGAGCGCCGTCTGCCGGGCCGGCCAATCCGCGGCCGCGGGCCAGCCATCGTCGACGATCAACAGGATCGGCCCGGTCCCGGCGAGGCGCTTTGACGGATTGAGCAAGGGATGAGCGACCGCGACGATCACCAGCGCCGCCAGGATCGTGCGCAGCACGATCAGCCAGATCGGCGTCCGCGCCGGGGTTTCCTCTCGCGGCACCAGCCCAAGCAGCAGCCGGATCGCCGGAAAGGGGATCCGCCGCGGCGCCGGCGGGGTCACTCGCAGCAGCCACCAGATGATCGGCAGCGCCGCCAGTGCAACGAGCAGCCACGGTGCGGCGAAGGCAAACGAGGCGAGAGTCAGCATCGCTCAACCCCGGGCGGCTGCGGGATGCGTTGCGCGCGCGTCATCAAGTCCGCCCGTCAGCGTCGCCGGTCGGCCGACAAGGCGGCGTGGAGCGCGAGCAGCGCCAGCGCCGGCGGCCGATCGGTGCGATGCGATGCAAATGTCCAGCCCAGAGCCGCCGCGATCGCAGCAAGTCCCTCGTGATGTTGGTTGAAGCGCTCGGCATAATCTGCGCGGATGCTCTCGACGCGGCTGACGACCACCTCGTCGCGCTCTTCGACGCCGGCAAAGCGGACACGACCGTCGAACGGCAAGTCGGCCTCGGCCGGGTCGATGATCTGCACGATGTGGCCTTTGAGGCCGCTCGCGGCGAACCGGGCAAGTGCGGTATTGACCAGATCGAGCGGCGACAGAAAGTCGCCGATCAACACCAGCTGAGCCGCGCGCGGCAAGGCCTCAAAGCCGGGCAGGCTCGCCCGGTCGGACAAATCGCGACCGAGCAATTCGACGATCTGCGACAATGCGATGCGCCCGCTCGTCGGCGCGATGCCGCTGCCGAGCAGGGTCAACCGCTCGCCGCCGCGCACCAGCAGGCTGGCCAACGCGACCAGCAGCAGCTCGGCTCGATCGCGTTTTTTCGGCCAAGTCGCGTCGGCGACGTACTGCGCCGATGTGTAATCCATCGACGGCGAGGCGTCGCGCCACAACCAGACGCTCTGCGCCGCGTCCCATTCGGTCTCGCGGACATAGAGACGCTGCGACTTGGCGCTTTCGCGCCAGTCGATGGCGACGGCGGCGTCGCCGGCTTGGTATTGTCGGAATTGCCAAAAGGTCTCGCCCTGACCGACGCGGCGGCGGCCGTGCACACCCTGCACCACGGTCACGGCAACCCGCTCCGCTGCGATCAGCAAGGGCGGCAAGCGCGCAGCGACTTCTTCCGCCCGGTCGCGCAGCGGCGCCGGCGCGTCCCGACGCTGCGCCGAGACCAACATGCGCCGCCTCGCTTCGGCGGAGTTCACCGGAACGGCAACGAAATCTGTTCGATCACCCGCGCCACGGTGATGCCCTCGGCGCGGCCGGCAAAGCTTACCGCCATGCGGTGCCGCAATACTGGCGCCGCCAGGGCGAGGACATCGTCGATCGACGGGCTGAATCGGCCGTCGAGCAATGCCCGGGCCCGGCAGGCGAGCATCAGCGCTTGGCTGGCGCGCGGTCCCGGCCCCCACGAGACAAAACGCCGCACCTCCGGGCCGGCGGCGCCGTCGGGTCGGGCCGAGCGGACCAGCGACAGGATGGCCTCGACCACGCTTTCTCCGATCGGGATGCGGCGCACCAGACGCTGCGCCGCGATCAGCTCGGCCACGTTCATCGCCGGTCGCGGACGGTCCTCGGCGACCCCGGTGGTTGCGATCAGCATCTGGCGCTCGGAATCGCGGTCCGGATAGTCGACGTCGATCTGCAACAGGAAACGGTCGAGCTGCGCCTCGGGCAACGGGTAGGTGCCTTCCTGTTCGAGCGGGTTTTGGGTGGCGAGCACGTGAAACGGGTGCGGCAATGCGTGGTATCGGCCGGCAATCGAGACGCGGCCCTCCTGCATGGCTTGCAGCAACGCCGATTGCGTCCGCGGGCTCGCCCGGTTGATCTCGTCGGCCATCAGCAGCTGAGAAAAAACCGGGCCTTGAATGAAGCGGAACGACCGCCGTCCGAGTTCGCTTTCTTCGAGCACCTCGGAGCCGAGTATGTCGGCCGGCATCAGATCGGGCGTGCATTGAATGCGCTTTTCGTCGAGCCCGAGAATCGCGCCCAAAGTTTCGACGAGCCGGGTCTTGGCCAAGCCGGGGACGCCGATCAATAGCGCATGGCCGCCGCACAGCAAGGCGATCAAGGCTTGCTCGACGACCTCGCCCTGACCAAAGATGATCTCGCCGATACGCCCGCGGACCAGGCCGAGGCTGCGGCCCAGGGCTTCGACTTCGGCGACGAGATCCGTGGCGGAGGCGCCGGTGGGTGCGGAGGAAGACAAGCGCTGCGACCCCTCTTTAAGATCCGAAGCCGGTGCGGGCGTGATCGAAAACTCTGCCCCGGGCAATTCCTCGACCGATCCGTCATCCGCCGAAATCGGCGCCGCGATCGGCCGGCGGGTCGTCGACCACGGCGATTACGATATCAGGATCGGGCGCGACGGTACGTGGTTCTATCTCGGGTCTCCGATCGGCAGGCTGCCCCTCGTTAAACTGTTCGCATCCGTGCTCCGCCGCGAGCCCGACGGCCGCTATTGGCTGGTCACCCCGGCCGAGCGCGGCCGTATCGAGGTCGACGATGTCCCGTTCCTTGCCGTGGCGCTGACGGTGGCGGGCGAAGGCCCTCGGCAAGAACTGATCCTGCGCACCAATCTGGACGATATTGTGACGGCGGGCCCAGACAATCCGCTGCGTTTCGAGACCGCTGCGAGCGGCGAGCCGGCTCCCTATATTCTGGTGCGCGACGGCCTGGAGGCAAGACTGTCGCGCACGGTGTTCTACGAGTTGGTCGAACTCGGCTGCGAGGAGCGCATCGACGACAGGACGCAATTCGGGGTCTGGAGCAGCGGCGTATTCTTCCGGCTTGGCGAGCCCGGACCGGATTGGCAGTGAGCGCGGAGCAACGAGAGGCAATTTGGTGACGCGAGACTGGGCCATCGCGCGCTTCGCGCAGCTCGGACAACCCGGCAGACGAGGCTACGGCGGCACCGCCGACCCGGCGGAAGCCGCCGCAATCCGCTGGGCGACCCGCGGCGACCACGACCTGAACCCGGGAATGACGCCGGCCAGCGCTGAATTGCGCCCGGCTGCGGTGCTGGTTCCGCTGATCGACCGAAGCGGCGGAATGTCGGTGTTGCTGACAAAGCGCACTCCGCATTTGAGTTCCCATGCGGGACAGATCTCGTTTCCGGGCGGGCGCATCGAAACCGACGATCGGGACGCGGCGGACGCGGCATTGCGCGAGACCGAAGAGGAGGTCGGCCTGCCCCGCGACCATGTGACGTTGATCGGCCGGCTGGACACCTATGTGACCGGGACAGGCTTCGAAATCACCCCGGTGGTCGGCATCGTCCAGGTTCCGTTTCCGCTCTTCGCCGACCCGTTCGAAGTCGCCGAAGTCTTTGAAGTCCCCCTCGCTTTCATACTCGATCCGGCCAACCATCGGCGCACCGAGCGCATCTTCGACGAGCGCCCGCGAAGCTTTTTCGTGCTGCCCTTCGAGGACCGCAACATCTGGGGGGCGACCGCCGGAATATTGGTGAATTTGGCCGAGGTGCTGACCGACTGAGGAGGCGATGTTCAGGGTCTGCCTGACGATCGTTCTGCCGCTGTTGCTCCCGACCGGGCTCTATGTGCTGTGGGTCGGGGCCTCGGGGGCGGCGCGCGAGGGTGGGCTGCCCTGGGCAACGATGCCCTGGGTGTGGCTCGCGAGTGCCGGCGCGATGCTGCTGGCGGTCGTACTGTTCGTCGTAACGGTCGGGTTCGGCGCCCGGCAGGAAGGAGTTTACATCGCCCCGCGATGGCAGAGCGGGCATATCATCCCCGGTCACGTCGAACCGAAATTGCGCGATTGAGCGACCCGGCTGGTCTGCGCCGAATTGCGCCGCCGGGCTGGGTGGTCGAGCCGGCCACCCGCGCCGTCCTGGCGGCGCTCGCCGCCGGCGGCGTTTCGGCCCGGTTCGTCGGCGGTGCGGTCCGCGACACGCTGCTCGGTCGGTCGACCGCCAAATCGACTTTTGGGACCGACATCGACATCGCCACCCCGGCATCGCCGGAACGGGTCACCGAACTGCTGCACAAGAGCGGCATCAAAGTGGTGCCGACCGGTCTCGCCCACGGCACGGTAACGGCGCTGGTCCCGCCGTGGCGTTTCGAGATCACGACCTTACGCCGCGACGTCGAGACCTTTGGCCGCCGCGCGCGCGTCGCCTTCGACGCCGACTGGGCCGCCGATGCCGCCCGGCGCGACTTTACGATCAACGCGATCTTTCTCGATCCCGACGGCACGATCCACGACCCGGTCGGCGGTTTGGCCGATCTCGCAGCCCGGCGCGTCCGCTTTGTCGGCGAACCCGCCACACGAATTGCCGAGGATGTGTTGCGGCTGCTGCGGTATTACCGCTTCGAGTCGCGTTTCGGCAAAGGCCCGGGCGACGCTGCGGCGCGTGCCGCCTGCCGGGCAACAATCCATCTGCTGCCGACGCTGTCGGCCGAGCGCGTTGCCCAGGAGCTGGTGAAGCTGCTGGAAACCCCAGACCCGACCGCCGCGTTGGCGATGATGCGCGAAGACGGCGTGCTCGCTGCCGCGCTCCCCGAAGCCCGTCGGCTCGACCATCTTCAGCGGCTGATCGCGATCGAACCGAAACCGGACCCGCTGCGCCGGCTTGCCGCCCTGATCGAAGTCGATGCCGATGGCGTCGTTGCGCTCGCCGCACGATTGCGTTTCCCCAACGTTTGGCGGGACCGGCTGCGGAGCCTCGCCCCGCCCTGGCCGCCGGTTGCGGAAGGCAGCGAGCAGGGCCGGCGGCGAACCCTTTACGAACTCGGCGCCGAACGCTTTCGCGATATAGCTCTGCTGTCGGCCGCCGCGGGGGCGACGCCGCAAGATCAGCTGAACGCGCTTCTTGCCCTCGCCCACGCCTGGACGCCGCCGGTTTTTCCTCTCGCCGGGCATGACGTGACCGCTCTCGGCATCCCGCCCGGCGAACGCGTCGGCCGGCTCCTGGAAGCAGTCAGGCTCTGGTGGAAGGAGGGCAATTTCGCCGCCGACCGGGTCCAGTGCCTGGTTCGCCTCCGAGAGTTCGCCGCTGCCGATGCCGTCGACGCGAGGCGGTGACGCCGTCGCAGAACTCCGCTATCATTCGGTCTGCGCCGCTTCGCGCGTACCCGTTGCACCGCAACACAGCCAGCGCCTGGGTGAAATCATGATCGGCCCGCCGGGGGTGCCCAAATTCGGACGACGGGTTTTCTCTTTTGCCGCCGCTCTGCAACCGAAACGAGCGCGGCAATCTCAGTCGGCCTGGAAATGGCTCGCCGGATTATACTTGGCCGGCGTGCTTGCCCACTTTAGTCACCACATGGTCGCCGTCCCGCCGGCGCCCGGCGACCCGGCATTTGTCGAAGCCTTGACCAGCGCTCCGCTGAGCCTGGCTTGGCCGGCCGATCTGATCGGGACGTTGATCGCGCGCAGCTGATCGGCAGACGAGCCGGCGCGCCGCAGCAATGCGACGCCGGCGAGGGTCATGGCTTCGGTCGCCGGGCCCGCGCCCGCCTCAGGCGGTACCAGAACAGAACGACCGCCAGCACGGCGAGAATGCCGATCACTATAATCGGGCTCGTCGGATCGTGCGGTTGGGTCTTGCCGCCCACGCGGATCATGATCCGGGCGATTCGGTCCGGGGTTCGCGCTTCGGCGCTCCACATTCCGTCGCGGTCGGCGTCGAAGATAAATTTGCCCGCCTTATCGGTGTGGCCGGTTTCCGCCGGGTTGACCGGATCGCCGGGCGCAAACACGCGCACCTCGGCGCCGGCCATCGGCGTGCCGTCGGGGGTCGCGAACTGGGCCGTAACCTGATGTTCTGCAAAGAGATCAAGGGCGATGGCCGGGGTCGCCGAGAACAGCGGCAAGACGGCCGCCGCGGCCAGCATCCAACCCGGCGCACTCTGCAACGGCGCCTCGTCCGACCGCGAGAGTGGCGCTGCGAAACCCGACACGTCGCCAGAATAGCGGATCTCGGTCCGCTCGCCACCCCGGTTCCGCGAGCCTGCTTGCCGGCCGAGCACCGGCATGGCATAGCCGGTGCGGCGGAGGGGCAATGCCGGATTTTGCCATCGAAAGGGGTTGCCAGGGCATCGTCTGCGGCGTCGACGAAGCGGGACGCGGCCCGCTCGCCGGCCCGGTCGTTGCCGCGGCGGTGGTTCTCGACATGCGCCGCTTCCCGAAATCGCTGCGCGAAGAACTCGACGATTCGAAAGTCCTGGCGTCGGATCGGCGCGAGAGTTGCTACCGGACGCTATGGCGGTGCACCGGGCGCGGCGCCGCCCGGATCGGCGTCGGCGCGGCGAGCGTGCGCGAGATCGACGGCATCAACATCCTGCGGGCCTCGCTGTTGGCGATGGCGCGCGCCGTGGCGGCGCTGGAAGTGCGTCCCGACACCGCCCTTGTCGACGGCGATATCGCGCCTCCGGTCGCCTGTGCGGTCCGCACCGTGATCAAGGGCGACGCCCAAAGCTTTTCGATTGCCGCGGCTTCGGTCGTCGCCAAAGTGACCCGCGACCGGATCATGCGCGCTTTGGCGCGACGCTACCCAGGTTACCGGTGGGAGACCAATGTCGGGTACGCGACCGCCGAGCACAGCGCCGCGCTGCGCCGGCTCGGGCCTACCCCGCATCACCGCCGGTCCTTCGCGCCGGTGCGCTTGGCTCTTGCCGGCGAGCTGCCGCTCTTCGCCCCGCTCTCGTAGGGCGGCGCGGAGAGCGCCGAGACGGCGTGCTGCACGACTTTTTTCATCAAGGTCGGGAGCGCATGCTCGCCGAGCCGATCGGGCCGAGCCCACAACCCGTCCGCGGCACTGCCTTCGCCGGAGACAACCGCCAATTCGAGGCGGAAATGGGTGAATCCATGCAAAACCACACCCGGCAGGAGCGACCATCCGGCCGCCGCCGGGGCCGCCCGAACCGCTTCGTCGATGGTCCAGGGCTCACTGCGCCACCCCGTCGAGGGGACCTCGATCATGCCGCCGAGCAGACCTTTCTCCGGTCGGCGGCGCAGCAATACCGAGCCGTCGGGTCGCACCAGCCAGAACGCCACTCCGTAGCGCCGTGGCCGTTCCGGCTTTTCGACCGCAGCCGGCAGCGCCTCCGCCCGTCCCGATCCGGCTGCGAGGCACGATTCGCGCCACGGACACAGTACGCATCGCGGCCGACGCGGCGTGCACAACAGCGCGCCGAGATCCATCATGGCCTGGGCGAAATCGCCGGCGCGGGCGGCCGGGACCAGCGCGGAAGCGAGCGCTCTCAGCCTCGGCTTGACTGCTGCGAGCGGCTCCTCGATCGCATAAAGCCGGGCGATTACCCGCTCGACATTGCCGTCGATCGCCGCCGCGCGACGATCGAAGGCGATCGCGGCGATCGCGGCGGCGGTATAGAGGCCGATCCCCGGCAGAACGCGCAACGCCGCCGGGTCTTCGGGGAAGCCGCCACCGTGCCGCTCGACAACGGCGCGGGCGCAGGCGTGGAGGTTGCGCGCCCGCGCATAGTAGCCGAGCCCTTGCCAGAGCTGCAGCACCTCGTCGAGCGACGCCTCGGCGAGCGCCCGGATGTCGGGCCAGCGCGCCACGAATTGGTCAAAATATGGTCCGACCGTCGCGGCCGTCGTCTGTTGCAGCATGATCTCGCTGAGCCACACCCGGTAGGGGTCCGGGCGCGTCCCGACGGGGACCCGCCATGGTAGGGTACGGCGTTGGCGGTCGTACCAGGCAAGCAGGGAGGCGGGATCGGGCGGGCGCGCCGCAGCAGAGTCTCGGGTTGTGAGCATGAGCGCAGACAGCCGGCGGCCCGGCCTAGCCGATGCGACCGACGAAATCGGGCGGCATGCGGGTCTTCGCGCGGTTGGCGTCGCCGTGTCGAAACTCGCCGCACCGGTCCTGTGCAAGCGCAGCGGCATTCTCGTTCGCCTGAAGACCGACTGGGCCGAGATCGCAGGCGCTGCCTGGGCCGGCACGACCTGGCCGGTGGCGCTCGGCCGAGACGGCGCCTTGAAGCTGCACGTATTGCCCGTCGCGGCGGTCGAATTGCAGCATCGCGCGCCGCTCCTGATCGGGCGCGTCAACCAGTTTTACGGGCGTGCCGTCGTGCACCGGCTGGCGCTCGTCCAGGGGCCGTTGCCGCTGGCGGCCCTCCCCGCTGCGGGGCCGCCTTGGGAGGCGAGCGCGACCGAAACAGCGGCTCTCGACGATCTCCTTCGCGGGATCGCCGATCCCGATTTGTCCGCAGCGCTGGCCCGGCTGGGGCGGGCATTGTTCGGCGCCGAGCCGGGCTCCGCTGGCGTTGCACCCGGCTCGATAAATCGCTAGCATCAACATATTGTAGCGAGGGAGTAGATGATCCATAAAATGTGGTTCGCCACGCTCGCCCTGTTGAGCATTCTGATGCTGCCGGGGGGACCGGCGCAGGCGGCTTCGCCCGATTTGACCCTCGCCGCCGCGCCGAACCTGCTGCAGCCCGACAAGAACGACCGCGTCCTCGGCAGCCCGGACGCACCGATCACCATCGTCGAATATGCGTCGATGACCTGTCCGCATTGCGCCCATTTTGCCAATGAAGTGCTGCCCGAACTCAAGAAGAAGTGGATCGACACCGGCAAAGCGAAGCTGGTCCTGCGCGACTTTCCGCTCGACGAGGCGGCGCTGCGGGCGTCGATGATCGCCCGCTGCGCGCCGCCTGACCGATTTTACGCCTATGTCGACACGTTCTTCGAAGAGCAGCAGAAATGGGTATCGTCCAGCGATTATCAGGCGGCCCTCGCCCGGTTGGCCGAACTCGGCGGTATGAGCAAGGATCGGTTCGATGCCTGCCTGAAGGATTCGGCGCTCGAAAATCAGATCGTGCAAGGCCGCCTCGTAGCGTCGAAGGATCTCGGCGTCGACGCCACCCCGACCTTCTTCATCAACGGCAAAAAATTCTCGGGCGCGCCGACCCTGGAGGAGTTCGACAAGGCATTGTCGGCCTTGCCGCCGAAATCGTGAACCGCGGCCGGGGAAGCCGATGCGGATAGGCCGGCTGCGTCTGGTCGGTTTCAAATCGTTTGCCGACGCGACCGAGCTGACGATCGAGCCCGGCCTGACCGGCATCGTCGGACCGAATGGCTGCGGCAAGTCCAATCTTGTCGAGGCATTGCGCTGGGTCATGGGCGAAACCTCGGCGCGGCGGCTTCGCGGCGGCGAGATGGACGACGTGATCTTTGCCGGCGCGGGCGGGCGGCCGGCGCGCAACATCGCCGAAGTCGTGCTGACCATCGACAACAGCGCGCGCGACACGCGGACGTTCGACGATCGCGACGAGATCGAGGTCGGACGCCGCATCGAGCGGGGCGGCGGGTCGGTTTATCGGGTGAACGGACGCGAGGCGCGGGCGCGGGACGTGCAGCTGCTGTTTGCCGACGCGGCAAGTGGCGGGCAATCCTGGGCAATCGTCGGCCAGGGGCGGGTCAGCGCGCTGATCGATGCCAAGCCCGCCGATCGCCGCCTGCTGCTCGAAGAGGCCGCCGGCACCGCCGGGCTGCAAGCCCGGCGCCGCGAGGCCGAGATCAAGCTCCAGGCGGTAGAACAGAATTTGGCGCGGCTCGACGAGGTCGCCGCGACGGCCGCGCGCCAGCTCGCGGCATTACAGAATCAGGCGCGCCGGGCAAAACGCTATCGCCGGCTGGCCGAGCAGATCCGGCGCAGCGAGGCTTTGCTGCTGCACGCCCGCTGGTCTGCGGCGCAGACCGCGGTCGAAGACGCCGCCGCCCGGCTGCGCCAAGCGGAACGCTTCGTTGCCGAAACCGCCGAGGCGGCGGCGGTCCGGCAACGGGCCTACGAGAATGCCGAGGCCGCCATGCCGGTGCTGCGCAGCGCCGACGGCGAGGCGGCAGCCGAGCTGCAACGGCTGAGCCAAACCCGCAACGGCCTCGAGACGGAATTGCAGCGGGTGCTGTCGGCGCGCGGCGATGCCGAACGGCGATGCCGCGAGCTGGCCGACGATCTGAAACGCGAGGATGTCAGGGCTGCCGATGCCTCGGCAGCGTTGGCGCGATTGTCAGCGGAACGCAAAACGCTGATCTCCGCCGGGTCGGCGGCGGGCGCGGCGCAGACGGGCGCGATCGCGCGACACTGCGCGGCGGCGGAGCGGGCCGCCGCCGCCGAGACCTCGTTGCGAGATGCGACCGATGCCGCTGCCGACGACGCCGCGCGCCGCTTGGCCTGCCTCCGCCGCCGCCGCGAGCTCGACGAACGCCTCGGCCGGCTCGGAGCGCGGGCCGGCGAAACCGAGCGCCAGCGGGCGGCGGCCGCCGGCGCAATGGCGCCGCCTTTGGCGCTCGCCGCCGCGCAGGAGGCGGTCGCCGAGGCAGAGCGGCAATTGGCAAATGCCGATGCCGCCGTCAGGTCCGGCGAAAGCGGGATGGCGGCATATCGAGCCGGCGAAGCGGCCGCCCTGGACAAATTGCGTTCTGTCGAGGCGCGGCTGGCGCGGCTGACCGCCGAGGCCGCAGCGCTCCAGGCGCTGCTCGGTCCGGCGCCGCAAGCGATCGGCCATACGCCGATCCTGACCGGATTGCAGGTCGCCGAAGGCTTTGAGGCGGCGATCGGTGCGATATTCGACGACGAGTTGGCGGCGCCGTCGGCTGTAGGCGACGGCGCCGACGCACCGTGCTTCTGGATCGAGCTCCCGGCGATCGACGGCGTTCATTCGTTGCCTGACGGCGCCCGATCGCTGGCGGAGGTCGTCAACGCGCCGCCCGCGCTGGGACGCAGCCTCGCCCATGCGGGCTGGGTCGAAGACGAAGCAACCGGGCGAAGATTGCAGCCCCGCCTGGCGCCGGGCCAGCGGCTCGTCGATCGCGACGGGCGGTTGTGGCGGTGGGACGGGTTCACCCGGATCGCCGCTGCCCCCTCGGCAGCAGCCCAGAAGCTCCGCCACAAGCGGCGTCTGGCAGTTCTCGCCGTTGAAATTGCGCAGGCCGAGGCGGCGGCGCGATCGACCGGCGCGCGGGTGGATGCCGCGCGCGCAGAGGCCCGCCGGGCCGTCGCGGCGGACGACGCCGCCAGAGCGCAACTGCGCCGGGCGGAGGCGACGCTCGCCGATGCCCGCGGCAGCGAAGCCGGACTTGCCCGGCGGGCATTCACCGCGGAAACCCGCCTCGCGACGCTGGTCGATGCCGCTGACAAACTCGCCGCCGAACTTGGCGAGATACAGGCGCAAGTCGAAGAGAACGAACGCGACCTCGCAGCGCTTCCCGAACCGGGCCCGGCGCAGGCGGTGCTCGAAGCCGCGCGGGCGCAGGCCGCCCAAGCCCGCCGGCAGGAAGCCGCGGCGCAAACCGAAATCGAGCTGTCGGCGCAGGAGGCCCGTTCGCGAGCCGGGCGGCTGGCGGCAATCGACGCCGAGGAGAGCGCCTGGCGCAATCAGGCATTGAGCGCGACGGCGCAGGGCGCCGCACTGGTCCAGCGCCGCAGTGAAATCGAGCAGGAGATCGCAGCTTTGGCCGCCCGTCCGGCGATGATCGCCGCCGAGAGCGAGGCGCTCGGCGCCCGCATCGCCGATGGCGCCGCCAATGCCGAGCGTTCCGCCAGCGCATTGGCGCTCGGCGAAACGCGCAGGCGCGAGGCGGCGGAAGGCCGCCATGTCGCCCAGCAGGCGATGGCGCAGGGGCGCGAAGACCATGCCCGGCTCGAAGCGCAGCACGGCGGCGCGTGCGAGACATCGGCCCGGCTGGCCCGCGAGATCGGCGAACGGCTCGCCGTCGGACCCGAAGCGCTCGCTGCAATCGCCGGTCTCAGCGGCGGCGAAGACCCGGCCGAGGTGGCCGAGACTGCGGTTCGCCTCGATCGGCTCCGGCGCGAGCGCGACGGCGTCGGACCGGTCAACCTGGTGGCCGAGAGCGAGGCAGCCGAGATTGAAGCGCAGGTCTGCGCAATGCGCCGCGAGCAGGCCGAGCTGACGCAGGCCGTGGCGCGGCTCCGCCGCGGCATCGCGACCCTCGACCAGGAGGCCCGGCGGCGGCTCGCGGCGGCATTCGAGCGCGTCAACAGTCATTTCGCCGAGCTGTTCGCCCGCCTGTTCGGTGGCGGCAAAGCGCAGCTCAGCTTGACCGAACCGTTCAATCCGCTTACCGCTGGTCTGGAGATAATGGCGAGCCCCGCCGGCAAACGACCGCAGATGTTGTCGTTGTTGTCGGGAGGCGAGCAGGCGTTGACTGCGCTCGCACTGATTTTCGCATTCTTTCTGACCAACCCGGCCCCGGTCTGCATCCTGGACGAGGTCGATGCTCCGCTCGACGACGCCAATGTCGAGCGCCTGTGCGGCCTTGTCGCCGAGATCGCCGAGCGCACTGGCACCCGCTTTCTGCTGGTCACCCATCATCGGATCACGATGGCGCGGGTCGATCGGCTGTTCGGGGTCACGATGATCGAGCCCGGCGTCTCGCAACTCGTCTCGGTCGAACTCGCCCGCGCCGCCCGGCTGCGCCAAACCGCCTAACCCGTCGCCGCGCCGCTCGTTGACAGGAATTGCCGGCGACACTATCGTCCGCCGCGTTTCTGCCGCAAATCGCTGCGACGGGTGCCGGTTTGGTGCGCTTCCCGAATGAGTGAGAACTCGCCGCCCGACCCTTTGGCCCGGCTCGGCGCGGAGATCGACAAGGCGCGGCAGGAGCGGCTTCGACAGCAGACGGTCGGGCGCGACGGCGCCCCGCGCGGAGCGATGGGCATCGGGCTCCGGATCGCGACCGAGCTGGTGGCGGCGTTGTGCGTCGGGGTCGCGTTCGGCTGGCTCGCCTTCCGGTTCCTGCCGGCGCCGTGGGGGGTCATCGGGCTGATCGCGTTCTTCTTTCTCGGGGCGGCGGCGGGTATGGTCAACGTGTTTCGCGCGGCAAAGGGCGTGGGTTATGGGGCGCCGCCCGCCGCCGGTGCGGGCAACCGATCGAAGCAAGATTAGCTTCGGGCGCAGTGCGGATTGGGACAGCAGAGATTGGGGCGGGCGGAACGTGGCCGAACATTCACCACTTGAGCAGTTCACGATCGAGCGGCTGGTCCCGATCCATCTCGGCTCGCTCGACATTTCCTACACGAACGCTGCATTGCTGATGACGATAACCGTCGCGTCGGCCACCTTGCTGCTGGTCGGCGCCACGGCGCGGGCGGCGCTGGTGCCGGGCCGGCTGCAATCGATCGCCGAGCTGTTGTACGAATTCGTCGCCGGCATGGTCCGCGACAATGTCGGCCATGAGGGTCAACAATACTTCCCGCTGGTATTTTCGATTTTCATCTTCATCCTCTTCGGCAATCTGCTCGGATTGATACCCTACAGTTTCACGTTTACCGGTCAGATCGTCGTCACTTTTGCGCTGGCATTGTTCGTATTCGCGTTTGTGACGGTGATCGCCTTCATCCGTCACGGTATTCGCTTCTTCACGTTCTTCTTTCCGCCGGGGGCGCCGATCGTGATGGCGCCGCTGCTGATCCCGATCGAGATCATCTCGTACCTGACCCGGCCGGTGAGCCTGAGCCTGCGGCTGTTCGCCAATATGCTGGCGGGACACACGATGCTGGCCGTCTTCGCGGGCTTTACGGTGGCGCTCGGCCTGTTCGGCTTTTTGCCGCTCTCGTTCAACGTCGCGCTGATCGCGCTCGAAGTCGTGATCAACCTGTTGCAGGCTTATGTATTCGCAATCCTGACCTGCCTCTATCTGAGCGACGCCATCCATCTGCACTGACCGCGGCGGCGTTCTCCTTTATTGCAACTCGATCTCGGAAAGGACAACTCCATGGACCCGACTTCCGCCAAGATGATCGGCGCCGGCCTCGCGGCGATCGCGCTCGCCGGCGTCGGCGTCGGCATCGGCAATGTCTTCAGCGCCTTGGTCACCTCGATCGCGCGCAATCCGGCGGCTCGCGACCAGGTCTTCGGCATCGGCATGCTCGGCTTTGCCCTGACCGAGGCGGTCGCCTTTTACGCGTTGATCGTGTCGCTGCTGCTGCTCTTCGTGCTCTGACCGGCGCGGCCCTCGCCACCGCCATCGAGATCGATCGGAGCCGACACCGATGCCGCAGCTCGACGTTACGACCTTCGTGCCGCAGCTTTTCTGGCTGGCGGTCTGTTTTTTTGCGCTGTTCCTGCTGATGAAGCGGGTGGCGCTGCCGCGCGTCGGCGCGGCGATCGACGCCCGGCGCAAACGGCTCGACGACGATCTGGCGCAGGCGCAGGCGATGAAATCCGAGGCGGACGAGATTGTTGCGGCCTACCAGAGCGCCTTGGCGGCGGCACGAACGCGGGCGCAGGCGATGATGAAGGAAACCGGCGACCGGCTTTCGGCCGAGGCGGCCGAACGGCAACGCGAGCTTGCCGCTGCGCTCGCGCGGGACATCGACGCCGCCGAACAGCAGATCGCAGCGGCGAAAGACCGCGCATTGACCGAAATTCGCGGCTTCGCCGCCGAAATCGCCGCCTCGGTCGTCGCCAAGCTGACCGGATCGACCGCCCGAGCCGCGCGACCTCGAGGCTGCGGTGGATCGCGCCGTTGCCGAGCGTGCGGTCTGATATGCAACTCTTCAAAGATCCGGAGTTCTGGGTCTTGGTCGCGGTCGCGATCTTTGTCGCGCTGGTCTGGAAGCCGGGAAAAAGGATCTTGATCGGCAGCCTCGACGACCGCGCCGTGCGCATCGGACAGGAGCTGGAGGCGGCACGAAATCTGCGCGACGAAGCGCGGCGGGCGCTTGCCGACTACCAGGCGAAACAGCGCGAGGCAGCGAACGAGGCCGAGCAGATCGTCGCTCATGCCAGGGTAGAGGCGGAACGCATCGCCGCGCAATCTGCCCGCGAACTGAACGAGACATTGCAGCGCCGGCGTCGTCTGGCCGAGGAGCGGATCGCCCAGGAGGAAGCCAAGGCGGTCGCCGAGATTCGCGGCGTCGCGGTCGATATTGCGATCTCGGCAGCCCGCCGGGTGATCGCCGCCGAGCTCGACGAGACCCGCAGCGCGGCGCTGATCGACGCCGCCATCGCCGCCCTGCCGCATCAACTGCAATAGCCGCCGCTGCGTCGCCCGGCCATACCCGCCGTTCACGGCGCCGGCGTCGCTGCCGCGCGGCGTATCGGCGATGGCCGCGGCGCCGCCGCCCCAGGGCGGCGCTCAGCCGCGGCGTGGATGATGTCGGCGAGATCGGGCCGGCGGCCGAGCAATTCGCGGAAATCGACGATATCGAGGCCGAGCAGGGTGCAGCGCCGCTTGGCGACGACGGTCGCGTTGCGCGGACCGCCGGTCAACAGCGCGACTTCGCCGAAAAAGGCGCCCGCCCCGAGCGCCACCGGGTGTGGCCGCACCCTGATCTCGACCTCGCCCGAGACCACAAAAAACATGCAATCGCCGGGCGCCCCCTGGCGCACGATGACCGAGCCCGCCGGATAGTCGCGCGGGCGCAGCAGACGCGCCACCTCGGCGATCAGCGGCGCGCCGAGGTCGTGAAAAAACGGAACTTTGGCGACGAGATCCCAGGTCCGCAGAAACTCGCGTCGCCGCACCTCCTCGGCAAAGCCCGAGGCGAGGATGCCGGCCCAGAGCGCAAAGACCAGAACGCCCGCGACCATGACGATGCCGCTCAGCACCCGGCCGACCGCGGTTATCGGGATGACGTCGCCGTAACCGGTCGTCGTCATCGTCACGATCGCCCACCACAGCGCCAGCGGCACCGAGCCGAAGAGTTCGGGCTGCGCGTTGCGTTCGAGCAGATAGGCGAGGCTCGCCGTCAGCAGCAGGACGATGCCGAAGATCAGCGCCACCGCGAGGAGCGCGTGCCGGGCCCGGCCGATCACCCGCTGCAAACCGGCCAGGCCCGGGGCGTAGCGCACCAGCTTGAACACCCAGACAAAGCCGAACAGGCTCGCATAGCCGGGGCTGAACAACAGATCGAGCGCGCCCGGCAGCGCACCGAGCAGATCCACCACACCGCCGGCCGATGCTGCCCAGGCCAGCCGCGACCGCCACCGGCCGCGCCGCGCCGCGCCGGGCATTCCCGCCGCCGCGATCAGGCGCAGCACATAGTCGGCGGCAAAGAACCAGCAGAGGACGCGAAACCCGTCATCGAGCGCGGCATGCCACGCCTCGCGCCAGGGTGCTACGGTATCGGCGAGCATGATCGCGACCCCGGCCGCGACCATCGTATGGTGCAGGGCGCGAGCCGCCCGCGCTGCGGCGCCGGGTGCGGCGGGCCGAAGCAGCTCGTAGAGACGCTCGCAGGTCATTTGTCCCAGCTCATACGTCCCAGTTCATCTGTCCCGGTTCATCTGTCCCAGTTCATGTGTCATTGTAGTGATTTGGCGGCCGGCCGGAACAGCGCGACGTTCCTGCCGCCGGCCGGCGTTTCGCACCGGCGCCGATTCCTGTTATTAGGGTGGCGTGGCGATTTTTCCGAACAGCCGACGAGCCGGTCTCGCCTTTCTGCACGACGTGATCATGGCGGCGGTGTCGTTTGCCGCCGCGCTGTATTTGCGGCTCGGCGGCGGGGTCCTCGATTACGAGCCGCGCCTGACCGCGCTCTATGTCGCGAGCTTCACGCTGATCGCCGCGGCGGTATTTCTGGCGACGGGCCTCTATCGCGGCATCTGGCGCTATGCCTCGCTGCCCGATCTGTTCAACATCGCCCGCGCGGTCAGCGTGATCGTCGTCGTGTTTCTGCCCGTCATGTTCGTACTGACCCGGCTCGAAGCATTGCCGCGTTCGACCCTGCTGATCGACTGGTTCGTGCTGATCGCGCTGTTGGGCATGCCGCGTCTCGCCTACCGGCTGTTCAAGGACCGCGGTCTCGACCATGTCTTCGAACGCGCGAAGCACCGCAGCGTGCCGGTACTGCTGATCAGCGCCAAGGACGGGGCCGATACCTTCATCCGCGAGATGGTGCGCGATCCGGCCGCGGTTTATCGGGTGGTCGGGGTCCTTGCCGATACGCCGTCGCGTGTCGGCCGCGAGATCTACCGGGTGCCGGTCCTGGGCACGATCGATGCGCTGGAAAGCGTGGTGGCGCGGCTCGACCGTCGCGGCAAGCGCCCGGAAAAGCTGCTGATCACCGGGCAGAACCTCCCCGGCGCTCAGGTGCGCGCTTTGCTCGACCGCGCCGATGCGCTGGCGATCCCGCTGGCGCGATTGCCCCGGCTGACCGATTTTCAGCGCCACCTCGACAATCCGGAGCACGCGATCGAGCCGATCGCCCTCGAAGACCTGCTCGGCCGCCCGCAGGCGGTGCTCGATCGCGACGCGATGGCGCTGCTGGTTCGCGGCCGCCGGGTGCTGGTGACCGGCGCCGGCGGGACGATCGGCGGCGAACTCGCCCGCCAGATCGCGGCCCATATGCCGGCCCGGCTGGCGCTGCTCGATCACAGCGAGTTTGCGCTCTACGCGATCGACACCGAATTGCGCGAGCGGTTTCCGGAATTGGCGCGGCTGCCGTTTCTGCGCGATGTGCGCGAGCGCCGCCAGATCGACGAGGTGATCGCCGCCGAAAAACCCGAAATCGTGTTTCACGCGGCGGCGCTCAAACATTTGCCGATGGTCGAGGCCAACCCGATCGAAGGGGTGCTGACCAATATCGTCGGCACGCGCAATGTGGCCGAATCGGCGCGCGCCCTCGGCGTCGGCCTCGCGGTCATGATCTCGACCGACAAGGCGGTCAACCCGACCAGCGTGATGGGCGCCACCAAACGCGTCGCCGAGAGTTTTTGTCAGGCGCTCGATCTTTACGAAGCGCGGCGCGGCGGCCGGTTTCAGCCGGGCACCCAATTCGTCACGGTCCGGTTCGGCAATGTGCTGGGCTCGACCGGATCGGTGGTGCCGCTGTTCGCGCGCCAGCTCGCCGCCGGCGGGCCGCTGACCGTGACCCACCCCGAGGTGTCGCGCTTTTTCATGACGGTGCGCGAGGCGGTCGAACTGGTATTGCAGGCCGCCGCCTTGTCTCCGGCGGCGGACGCCGCCGAGGCGGCCGAGGCGCGCGGCAAGATCTATGTCCTCGACATGGGCGAACCGATCAAGATCGTCGATCTGGCGCAGCAGATGATCCGGCTCGCCGGGCTGCGGCCGGGTCGCGACATGGCGATCGAGTTCATCGGGCTGAGGCCCGGCGAAAAGCTCGACGAGGAATTGTTTCACCCGGCCGAGCCGCTGATGCCGACGCAGAACCCGGCGATCCGCCTCGCCGCACCGCGCAGCGCCGATTACCCGCTGCTCGCCCGCTCGATCGCCGAGCTCGACGAGACCGCCCGCTTGCGGCACGAGGAGCGGGTCCTGCAATTGCTCGAACGGCTGGTGCCCGAATACCGCCGCAGCATTTCGCCACCGCGCCCCGCCGCCGCCTCCGGGAACTGACCGCCGGGTTTTGCTGCTTTTGCTGCTTCTGCAGCCGATCAACAGCAAAATCTCGCTGCAGGCTTACCCTGCGCAGCGCAGTCCGGCGGGCTTAGTCCGGGTCATACGAGTGGGCAATCCGCACGCCCTCGGTCAGTCGCAGTTCCCAGTCGGCATCGCTGATCTTGAGTGCCGTGACCAGGGTGTCGATCACCTCGGCGACGGCCGCCGCTTCGCCGGGCGTGATCAAACCGTCGGCGAGTGCGGCAAAGACCTCGGCGATCGCCGGGGCGAGGTCGCCGCCGCTGGTGATCGGCCGCAGGTCGAACCGCAGCGGGCGCTCGCGGCATGGCGCCAGGATGCGGTCGAGGCAGAGCCGCAGCGCGAGCCGGGTCGCCGCCGAGAGCGAGCTCGACAGCCTTGCGGGTCAATGCCTCGGCTTCGCCGTCGAGCAGCGCTTCGGCGATCAGCCCCGCGCGGTTTCGGCTGCCCGGCCGGCGCCCCGCCGGGTTCCCCAATTCGCCCTTGGCGAACGGCCGCCCCCGCGGCCGACCGCGCGGCCTTGGCGCGACGACATCGTCCATCTCGGTTTCTCCGGTTTGCGCTCCGACGCCCCGCGGGCATGCCGATGCCCCGAGCATGCCATGCAAATCAGGCAATTTTCGGGGTCGCAACAACGGCAACGTTTCGAAGACCTTGAGTTCCTATACTAATCAGCGGGGGTCAGGGTGATCCGGACTGCGGGCCGCGCAGTCAGTTTTCTTTTATATGCGCCATTCGCCCCGGCCTCGGTGTGTCAGAAATCAAGAATTTCGGGCCGCTCGAATCGCTCTGAAAAACGTTCCTTTTTGAGAGAGCCTGTTGAAACCGAAAAGTCAGGGTCAAAAGCGGGTTAAACCTCTCTCAAAACCCATTCTTGATTTCGGCCTCGCAAAAGGCAAGAGTGCGGTTGAGTTTCGAGAGGGTACATGACGATCAAACGGACAAAGACCGGCCCGCACAGCCGCGCGGGCGAAGCGGCGACGCCCCGGCCGCGGCCAAGGTCGCGCGAGCGCGATCATCCGATGCCGGCGACATCACGTCGAAACCGATGCTGATCGGCTATGCCCGCGTTTCGACCGTAGACCAGAACCTTGCCTTGCAGCGCGACGCGCTGACCGAAGCAGGGTGCGCAAAGATTTTCACCGAGCAGATGTCGGGCGCGGTTACGGATCGCCCGGCCTTGCATGACGCGCTCGAATTCGCGCGCAGCGGCGACACGCTGATCGTGTGGAAGCTCGATCGCCTGGCGCGGTCGATGAAGCAGTTGATCGAAACCGTCGAAACCCTGCGGGTGAGGGGCATCGGGTTTCGCAGCCTGACCGAAGCCCTCGACACGACGACCGCGCAGGGGCGGCTGGTTTTTCACATGTTTGGCGCGTTGGCGGAATTCGAGCGCAGCCTGATCCGCGAGCGCACCCAAGCGGGCCTCGCCGCCGCGCGGCGCGCTGGCCGCACCGGAGGCCGGCCGCCGAAACTCACGGACGACGACATCGAGGCCGCCAAGGCGATGCTCGCCAATCCCGACATCGGCGTGACCCAAATCGCGCACCGCCTCGGCGTCTCTCCGGCGACGCTCTATCGATACATCCCCGCCGCACGAACCGCGAATACCCCAGGCGTTTGAGGAAAAACCTAAGTCGGCTTGAAAATCAAAATGACCGAAAACTCGACGCAGAGTGCGATGGAGATAGGATGATGTCAGGTACAAGATTGACATCGAAATTAATCGACCGTTTGCCTGTCCGTTGGCTAATATTATTTACCGCTGTATTGGCTGTAGCCATTTACATTGGTATTTTCTTTATTGCTATTCCCTTTACGAATGTCACCGTAGCGGCCCTTGCAAAAGATCGGACAAGTGAGGTGACTTTTTGGGGGATAACCTTAAAAATCGGCGAATTGCCGCTCATTGTGAATTGCAAATCGATGTCTCCGATAACGACCGACATACTGAACCAATTAGTTTCAGTGGTTTCCGAAGATTACAAGAGAATGGGCAAAATAGATGACGAGTTGAAGAGGTATAGGGAGGGTTTCATAGCCGCACGCGGCCGGAACGAAGGGGATGTTATTCCCAGTTTTGAAGCGATGGTTAAAAACCTGGAGGCTGAGCGTGCTGAACAGGCTACGGTAATATCCAACAGGCTTAACGGAGTTACCGACCAAATCGAGTCGATAAAAAAGATTTGTCTCGCGGGAGTAGGATAACTCCGTAAATGTCCGAAGATGTATGGGAAAATACGCGATTAAAGTCGGATAGTAGTCGAAAGTCGCCCATGGCGCATTCCGTTTGCCTGTCGCTACTGAAAACTTTTGCAAGTTTTCCTTGAGCCAGCCGCGCCAATGGGTTAGAGCTTGCATAAGATATGGTTGAAACTTACCCGCAAAACCGCCCTCTCGGCTATGCCCGCGTCAGCACCTACGGGCAGACGCTCGACGCGCAGCTTGAGCAGCTACGCGGCGCGGGCTGCACCAAGATTTACCGCGAGAAGGTGACCGGCGCGCACAGCGACCGGCGCGAGCTTCTCAACATGCTCGACGACCTCGCCCCCGGCGACGTGGTGACGGTGACGCGGATCGACCGCCTGGCGCGCAGCACCTTCGACCTGTTCGCCATCGTCAAGCAGATCGTGGACGCCAAGGCGCAATTCCGCTCACTGGCGGAGCCGTGGGCCGACACCGGCACCAGCACCGGGCGGCTGATGATCGCGGTGTTGGCGGCCTGGCCGACGTGGAGCGCGATCTTATCCGCACCCGCACCGCCGAGGGCCGCAGCCGGGCGCAGAAGCGCGGGCAGCACATGGGCCGACCCCCGAAACTCACCGACGCGCAGAAGGCCGAGGCACGGCGGCGGCGGGCGGAGGGCGCGACCCTTGCCGAACTCGCGCGCAGCTACGATGTGAGCTAGAGCACGATTTCGAGGCTGACGGAATGATCACGAAGCGGCTGCAAATATCCTGTGATGAAGCCGGTCACACCGGCCCTGACCTTCTGCGCGCAGATCAACGGTTCTTTGCATATGGTTCCGTGGCTATCCCTGACGATGAGGCAAAGGAAATCATTCAAAAAATCGTTCGAGATCACCCCGTGCAAATGCCTGAGCTTAAAGCAGCAAAACTCATCCGCTCTGCACAGGGACAAACCATTATTTCTGAAATTGTCAAAGCCGCGCACGACCGTTTCGCGGTAAATGTCTTTCTCAAAAATTGTTAGCTTTGTGTGCGTGGATTTTCGAATATGTATACGAGCCGGTATTCCGACAAAACACGCGCCTTCTCTATAAAAAAAATTTTCACCGCTATGTCACGATGGTAGTATGGTGTTGGTTTACCGCAGGCGAAGGTGCTGCGGGAGAGGCAATTCGGCAATTTCAACAATATATGCGTTCAAAAAATGGAGATGATGCCCCTCTCCTGTTCTCTAAAACAATCTATCTCTAGCGCAGGCTCGCGGCGCAGATGATCAGTTCGAGCGACATTGCGCTTTGCGCGCGGCTATCGTGATATCATCCTAGAATAGATTCGGAAATTCCAGCAGAGCTTCCCGAGGCTGGCCGCTGGGTTCTCGACCTCTCTGCCACTGCATTGTGGAGCCATCTCAATCACTGGGGAAGACGAGGGCAACCGCTTAGCGTGTTGTGTGACGCCAGCAAGCCTTTGCAGGCGACTGTCGCCCAATACACGGGCGATGAAGATGATCCGGGAATTGAAGCGGGCAAGAACAATGCATGAGCGTCAGGAACCACTCGGGTGGAAGCTCGCGGAACCGATCACCTTCGTGGACTTTCGCGATCATCCGGCGGTACAGTTAGCTGACGTTATAGCCGGAACAACGGTCGCGGGTCTAATAAGAGGTTTCCCAAAAGGATTTGACGAAATCACGGAGCGTATACAGCACCACATGCTTAAGGATACGATGTTACCGGATTTTGATATTATTGATCACAAGAAACGCGCCCCAGCTATCAACTCTATAGTGCTGTATGGTTTAGCTGAGAGAGCAGGCCGTGGTGATGATCCGACCCAAAATTTGGCAGATATTTACCGTATGGCAGAAGTGAGTTGGAATTGTACCCCGTTCTTTTAGTTAGCCACGACCACACGTGCGGGCGTTCGAAGCGCCTATTGTCCATCGTCGATTTTCCAGAACACAGTTATGCGACAACAGTTTGTCAGCGCCGGATCAAAATGTCACCGGCCTGCCAGATCCTGCCAGATAGAGACGACACTTCCCTTGGATTATCCGGGAGGGTTTGGGTGCCGCTTTTGGGGTCGGAGGCCCCACGCTATGCATAGGCTCGCGACGCTGAAGAACAACTGGTTCCGGTCGTCGTCGAGCATCTCGCGAACAGCGGCCGTCAAACGCTCCGGCTGACCCGCGAGCCAGGCCGGCTTCCGGTGTTTCCAGCGGCACGACCTTGACCATCGGCTTGCCGACCTTGGCGATGAACGGCTCGCCTTTGGCTGCGCGGTCGAGCAGCGGCGACAAGTGGGTCTTGGCTTCGTGGATATTGACGGTCCGCATGGACGGTTCTTGTCGCTGAACTAAGGACCCTGGTTAGGCAGCTTGCCTGTTTACGGCAAGGAATCGGCCGCCCCGGATAAGCCGGCGTTTCGACAAGCGGAAAATCGGCGCATGATCCCTCGGCGGCACTCTGCGACAAGTCCGCGGCGATGCGCGACGGGCGGCGCGACAGCGGAAGGGCCGGAGACATGACCTCGGAACCCGTTCACTATCTCAGTCTGATGGAGGTTTCGGCACGGCTGAGGCGGGGCGAGCTGAAGCCGACCGCGCTCACCGAAACGATCCTGGCGCGGATCGCGCGGCATGACGGCGTGCTGAAATCCTACACGACCTTGCTCGCGGATCGCGCGATGGCCAAAGCGCGGGAGGCGGAGGCAGAACTGAACCGCGGCTTGCGGCGTGGCCCGCTGCACGGCGTGCCGATCGCGGTGAAGGATTTGTGCTGCACCGACTACGCGCCGACCGCCGCCGGAATGTTCATCCATAAGGACTTCGTTCCGCCTCACACCAGCACCGTGGTCGAGCGCCTCGAGCGCGGCGGGGCGATCATCCTCGGCAAGCTGTCGATGACCGAGGGCGCTTTTGCGACCCATCATCCGAACATGCCGACACCGGTCAATCCATGGCATGCCGAGGTGTGGACAGGCGCGTCTTCGAGCGGGTCGGGAGCGGCGACGGCGGCCGGATTGTGCTACGGATCGCTCGGCTCCGACACCGGAGGATCGATCCGGTTCCCGTCATCCGCGTGCGGGCTGACGGGTCTCAAGCCGACCTGGGGCCGGGTCAGCCGCTACGGGGTTTTCGCCCTGTCGGAATCGCTCGATCACATCGGGCCGATGACGCGCAATGCAGCCGATTGCGCGGCCATGCTGGCGGCGATCGCCGGCGCCGACCGGCGCGATCCGACCGCGCTGCTCGCGCCCGTGCCGGACTATGTCGCGGGTCTCGTCGGGCGGCATTCGCGGGCTGCGTGTCGGGGTCGTGCAAAACCACGCATTCGGCGAATTGACCGATGACGTGCTGCGGGTGCTGAACGGCGCGAAGGATGCGCTGGTCGAGTTGGGCGCCAGGCTGGCTCCCGTCGATTTCCCTCCGATCGCCGATGCCGCAACCGCGTGGATGCATCTGTGCCTGGCCGAGGCGGCGATCGCGCATCATGCGACGTATCCCAGCCGCGCCGCCGAATATGGGCCGGGACTGGGCAGCGTCCTGGAAGCAGGCGGCAAAACAACTGCCGCGGAGCTCGGAAAGGCTCATATCCTGCGCGACAATTTCGCCGGTCAGGTCGCGGCCGTTTTCCAGGATATCGATGTTTTGCTGATCCCGGTGATGAATGCGCTTACGCCGGGCAGCGCGGAATTTGCCGAGATGGCGAAGGGCGATATTTCGGAATTGTTGCGCTACACGGCACCGTTCAATTTGACCGGGATGCCGGCCCTTACGATGAACGGCGGCTTTGACGGGCGTGGCGCGCCGATCGGCTTCCAGCTGGTCGGCAAGCATTTGTCCGAAGATCTGCTGCTTCGGGCCGGTCACGCGTACCAGTCGGTCACAGATTGGCACACCCGCCATCCGGCGCTGGATTGATCTGTCGTCGTGCCTTCGCCGGCAGCCGGAGGCATGTCGGCAGGTTCCAAACATCGTCCTGCGTCCGGCGACCCTTGCGCCGGGTCCCCTCAGAGGGAACAATGGCGAGCGAGGCAATAAAATCGCGTTCGCGCCGCCAAGGGGAGAGAGTGCCATGGACCTCGGATTGCACGGCAAGCATGCGATCGTGACCGGCGGCAGCCGGGGCATCGGCAAAGCCATTGCGCGGGAACTGGCGCGCGAAGGCGTCGATGTGGCGATCGTGGCGCGCAACAAGGCGGATCTGGAGGCTTCGGCGCGCGAGCTGGCTGCCGAGACGAACCGGCGCATCCTTCCGCTCGCCGCCGACGTCACCAGCAAGGCGCAGGTCGACCATATGGTCGCCGAGGCGGCGCAGCAGCTGGGCGGGCTGCACATCCTGGTCAACAGCGGGTCTGCGCCGGGCGGCTCGGCCACCGCGACCGGCCCGATCGAAACCGTCGTCGACGAGGATTTGATAGAAGACTTCAACGTCAAATATGTCGGAGCGCTGCGCTGTTCCCGCGCGGTCATCCCGTTCATGAAGAATGCGGGCTGGGGCCGCATCATCAACATCAGCGGCGGCAACGCCCGCAACGCCGGCAACCTCAGCGGCGGCGCCCGCAATGCCGGCCTGGTGCACATGACGAAAACCCTGGCGGTCCAACTGGGCCGTCACGGGATCACGGTCAATTGCATCCATCCCGGCACGACCCGCACCGAGCGCACGCCGAGCCTGCTCGCCGCCCGCGCCGCCCAGCTGGGCGTATCCCCGGAAGCGGCGGAGCGCCAGGACTTCGCTCCGGATTCGCCGCGCGGCAATGCCATCTGCCGCATGGTGGACGCTGCGGAGGTCGGGTTCGTCGCGGTCTTCCTGGCCTCGGAAAAGGCCTGGGCGGTCTCGGGCGAGCTGGTGTCGGCAGGCGGCGGGTCCGGGCGGTCGGTATATTACTGAGCCAACTGCTGCGCGCGTCGCCTCGCTCTGCGCGTCACCTGCTCGCCCCGCGGTTCAGAATATGCGTATGGCCGTCGCGCGCATCCGGCGCAAAGCCGACCGACTCCCAGAACGGGATACTCGCCTGCCCTGCATTGACCGTTATCAACCGACCGGCGCGCACGCCTGCCAGCAGCGCCGTCACCAGATGCCGGCCGATGCCGTTACGGCGAAAGGCCGGGCGAATATAGAAGCGCCGCATGCGCAGAGCGTCCGGCAATACCGGCTCGATCGTCAGACCGCCGATACCGGCGAGCGCCCTGTTCGCGCGCGCGGCGAGCAGCGCTTCGCCGCCGCGGTCGAAACGTATCGTGTGCGCTTGCCAATCGGCAGCGAGCCGTTCGACGTGCCGAAACCCCTCGGCGCGCGCTTCCGCCCGCAGCGTGTCGAAGCCGGCCGGCAAGTCTTCGACGACCGCCTCAACCTCGATCCGATGGGCTTGCGCGCTCACGCCCGGGCTTTGCGCTCGGCGATCCAGGATGATACCTGGTCGTAGTGGTTGGCGATGTAATATTCGGCGATGTCGTCGGCGGTGGTGTTCCAGACGCCGTCGTGGCCGAGAATGTACCGCAGCGCCTCGTCGAGGTGCTTCGCCGCATTCGGTCGGCCGATATTGTGCGGATGCAGAGAAAGACACATCACCCGCCCGTTTTCTGCACCTTCGCGGTAGAGCGTGTCGAACTGGTCTTTGATCATCTGCAGGAAATAATCAGCCTCGCGATTCCAGGCCAGCATGCCCGCATCATTGGTCTGGCCGGTGTAAGGCACGTAGATGAATTTCTGGCCGCCTCGCACATTGATCGGCCAGGGCTGGTCATCGATGATCCATGAGGTGTGGTAGAGGCAGCCCGCCTCGGCCATCAGATCGTCGGTCCTGACGGTATATCCGGCACCGCCGCCGAGCCGTCCCTTTAGGCGTTTGCCGGTCATCTCCTGCAGATGCGTGATGAAATCCTGCCAGTACGCCCGTTCCTGCTCTTCGCTATAGTTATAGATCGGCCGGCTGTTGTAGAGGCCGTGCGCCATGTAGTCCCAGTTGCTGGCGACCATCGCGTCTTTGATTTCTGGAAAATGATCCAGAAGCTCGAGATTGAGACAGCAGCAGGCGCGAACCTTGTGTTTGTTCAGCACGTCGAGCATGCGCCAGAAGCCGACGCGATTGCCGTAATCCATACGCGAATAGTGCGGGATGTCCGGCTGTGTCGGCCGGTTCTCCGGCAGGTACTCGAAAAACTCCATATTCGGCGCGACCCAGAACGCCAGGCGCGCGTTGCCGGGCCACTTGACGATCGGCCGCTCGGTGATCGGGGCATAGTCGAACCGGCCGGGTGCGAGAGCCATGCTGTCTCCTCTGTTTGCTGCGACGGGTCCGAATTCGTCCGGGTTCCGTTCGGTTCGCCCACTAGCCCGACTGCGTCTTGAACCAGTCGATGATCTCGCCGCCGGTCGCCTGCCAAACGCCGGCGTGGGCGCTGATGTGGCCGAGCACTTCGTCGAGATGCCGGATCCGCCAGGGCTGGCCCATGATCCACGGATGCAGATGCAGCACCATCAACCGCCCGGTGGCGGCGCCATCGGCGTAGAGACCGTCGAACCATTCGCGCCACAAGCAGGTTGACCTCGTTGATGGTCCGACGGCCGTGCAGGTGGATGTAGTTGTCGTCGAGATAGGCGTTGACGCCGAGGGAATAGAGCTCCCCGGTTTTCGGCGTCATCCGGTAGGGCTGCTCGTCGTTGCCCCAGTCGCACAGATAGCGGATGCCCGCCGCGGCGAGGAGATCGGGAGTGTTCGGCGTCTCCTGGAAGTCCGGACCGGACCAGCCGATCGGGCGCTTGCCGGTGGCGTTTTCGACCGCCTCGATCGAGGCGCCGATGTACTGCCGCTCCTCCTCTTCCGACATGCCGATATGGATCATGCGCCGGCGCGAGAGACCGTGCGCGATGAACTCGGCATCGCGCTTCTGGCCCTCCTTGATCAGGAACGGGTAATGATCGGCTACGGCCTTGTCGAGCGCGAGGGTGGGCTTGATGCCGTATTTGTCGAGCACGGCGAGAATGCGAAAGATCCCGACCCGGTTGCCGTATTCGTGGTTGCCGTAGCCGCCGATGTCGGGAAAGTCCGGCTGGTTGCCGCTCCACAGGCCCTCGGGGCCGCCCAGCGGGCTCACCGCCAGCGGCGTGCCGGCCGGCACCTCCCAGTCCCAATGTTCGAGGTTGACGATGACGGCGAGGGCGACGCGGGCGTTCTGCGGCCACCTGAGAACGGGGCGCGTAACGATCGGGGACCAGGGATAAAAGTCGTGGTCCATGCCGTAGGTTCGATTTGCCGGCATCGCGCCACTCCCCCTGCTTTTGTACTGAATTGCCGAAGTCGGACTATGACATGCAGGAAGGCCGCCGCAAGATCTCAGGATGGTCCTCGATCACGCGAAGACGCTGCTCAGGCGTCCCGCGGTCGTTGTTCGCTGCCGTTCCTTCGGGCCGTCAGCCGATCGCCGGGTGCTTTTCGTCGGTGCCGGCGGCGCGTTCCCACGCGCGGGCGACCCGGAACAATGTCGCTTCGGCGAAGTTTCGGCCGACGAATTGGACCGACAGCGGCAGGCCGCCCGACGACAGACCGGACATCATCGCCAATGCGGGGTGGCCGGTCACGTTGAACGGCGTGCGCGCCTGCCGCGGATAGGTGCGCTCGGTCTCGACCGCGTCGTCGATCCGGCTCGGCGGGTCCATCGCGCTGGCGCAGAGCAACGCATCGAACTCGCGCAAGGCTTCCTCGACGGCCGCGATCATCTCGAGGCGACGCCGGTTGGCCTGGACGTAATCGCCGGCGCCGATGAACGCCCCGGCCAGCAACCGCCGCCGGGCCAGCCGACCGTAATCGCCCGGCCGCTCGCGCAGCCACGGTCCGTGGATCGCCCAGGCCTCGCTCTGCAGGATGACGCGGTTGACCGCGGCAAACTCGCCGAGCGTCGGAAGGCGCACGTCGTCGACCTCGGCGCCGAGCTTCCGCAGGGTGCCGGCCACGTTTTCCAGCCCCGCTGCCACCTCGGGGTCGGCGGGCAGGTCGATCTCATGGAAATGGCGGATGAAGCCGATGCGCATCCCCTTCACGCCTCGCTCCAACGCGGCGGCGTATCGCCCCGGTGGTGCGGCGGCGCTGCCGGGGTCGAGCGGGTCGTGGCCGGCGATCGCCTCCAGCAGCAACGCATTGTCGGCCACGGTCCGGGTCAGCGGCCCGACGTGATCGAGGGTGAAGGACAACGGGAATACGCCGCGCCGCGACACGAGGCCGTAGGTCGGCTTCAGACCGACGATGCCGCAGGCGCTGGCCGGATTGCGCACGCTGCCGCCGGTGTCGCTGCCCAACGCCAGCGGAAACAGCCCGGCCGCCACCCCGGACCCGGAACCCGAGGACGAACCGCCGGGGTGATGCGCCGTATTCCACGGATTGCGGGCGGGCGGCCACGGCAAATCGAAGCTGGGGCCGCCGATGGCGAACTCGTGGGTCGAAAGCTTGCCCAGGACGATCGCGCCGGCGCCGCGCAGGCGGGAGACGCAGACCGCATCGGCCGCCGCGACATTGTCGGCCAGGATCTTGGAATGGCAGGTGGTCGGCAGGCCGGCGACATCGATGATGTCCTTGACGCCGACCGGCACCCCGTGCAGCGGCCCGCGCGGGTGGCCCGATACGATCTCGGCCTCGGCGGCCCTGGCGGCGGCCAGCGCCGCGTCGGCGTCGAGCCGGATGAATACGTTGAGCTTTGGATCGAGCCGGTCGATGCGCTCCAGCAGCGCTTTTGTCAGCTCGACCGGCGACAGCTTGCGGGCGGCGATGGCGCCGGCCGCCTCCGCGGCCGTCATCCAGTGCAGGTCGTTCATGACCCGGCTCCGGCCTTCATCGGCGGCCAGGGTTCGGCGCGCGGATCGGTCGGCGCTTTCATCGTCGCCACCGAGCCGCCCGCTTGCGTGGCGGCGGCGGTCACATCTTCAGGAAATTCCTTCAGCGCCTTGTCGAGCCCGGCGCGGCGCGCCAGCAGTTCGATCGTGGCCCTATCCATGATTTCCGTACCCTCGAACAGATCGCCGCCGATTCATCGATTACCGATGACGGTCTCGGGCTGCGCCAGCCTAAAAAATGCTAGAACAGGTTCACGGTCAAGGGATGGAGGCGGCGATGCGCGCGGTTTGGTACGACCGCCAGGGAGCGGCGGACGAGGTCCTGGTGTGCGGCGAGCTGCCGACGCCCGCAGCCGGACACGGCGAAGTTCGGGTGCGGCTGGAAGCGTCCGGCGTCAACCCGTCGGACACCTATCGGCGGCGAGGGCCGCCGGCGATGGAGTACCCTCGGGTGGTCACCAACAGCGACGGCGCGGGCGTCGTCGACCAGGTTGGCCCGGGTGTGCCCCAACATTGGCTCGGCAAGCGCGTGTGGCTCTACAACGGTCAGCGCAACGGCCGCTGGATGGGCACCGCCGCCGAATACATCGCACTTTCGGTCGATCTGGTCACCGAGCTCCCCGATCGCGTCTCGTTTGCCGAAGGGGCGACCCTCGGGGTGCCGGGGATGACCGCGCACCGCGCCGTCTTCGTCGCCGGGCCGGTTCAGGGCAAGACGCTGCTGGTGACCGGCGGCGCCGGCGCGGTCGGCCATTACGCGGTGCAGCTTGCGACCTGGGCCGGCGCTCGCGTGATCGCCACGGTCAGCTCGGCAGCGAAAGCCGAACGCGCCCGCGCCGGGGGCGCCGCGGCTGTCATCGACTATCGGCAGGAGGATGTCGCCGCGCGGGTCCTCGACATCACCGGCGGCGCGGGCGTCGATCACATCGCCGAGGTGGATTTCGGCGGCAATTTGGCGGCGGCGCTGCGCTGCCTGCGGGTGAACGGCAGCATGATGATCTACGCCACCAACGGCGACCGCGAGCCGAAGCTGCCGGTGCGCGACCTGATGCAAAAAAATCTTGCGATCTATGCAATGTCGCTTGCCGGCGTTCCGCATCCGGATCGGCGGCGCGCCCAGTCCGACATCGCCGCCTGGACGGCGACGCCGGGCCGCATCCTGTCGGTGGCCGCGCGCTTCCCGCTCTCTCAGACGGCGGCGGCCCACAAGGAGGTCGAGCGCGGCGGCAAGGTCGGCACCGTCATCGTGGAGCCGCAGCGCTGAGCGGATCGGGAGTACGATTCAAGCAGATGGTACAGGGCAGCCGCCGAGTTTGGCGAGCATGGCCTCGGCCGATTTAGCGGCGCATCCTGCGTCGGCGTGGCGGAACGACCGATCAGCGGCGCACGCTGGGCGGTCTGGCTGTTCGCCGGACCGTCCGCGTCGACCGTCTTTAGCGCTTGATCCCGGCCAGGCCGTTCTGGATCCCGGCCGTCGCCCAGGCAGCCCACGGCATGGTGAAGAGCTTGAACCCCTTATCGACGTAGAAGTTGGGGTCCATGCCGGGCGGGATGAAATACATCGCGGCGACGACGCCGTGCTTCGCGGCGGCCGCCACGATTTTATCGAGCGCTCGCTGATAGTGGTCGCACTGGTAGTCGAGCGGCACCCCCAGCTCGATCGACAGATCGGACGGGCCGATCAGCAGGACGTCGACGCCCGGTACCGAGGCGATGGCGTCGAGGTTCTCCAGCGCCTGGTTCGTCTCGATCATCGGCAGGATAACGAGCTCGTTGTTCACGGTGTCGAGGTAATCGCGGTAATTCTTGAACTCGCCCCACTCGCCGCGTACCCCGGCGTTGCTGCGGTTGCCGAGCGGATAATAGCGGCAGGCGCGCACGGCGGCCTCCGCCTCCGCTCGGGTGTTGACCATCGGCACAACGATACCGCGCGCCCCCGCGTCAAGCGCGTAGCAGATCTGATAGGCCTGGTTCGCGGCAACGCGCACCAGCGGCGCCGCCTGCTTGCCGCGCATCGTCTGGATCGACGGTTGCAGCTGCTTGATTTCCCAGGGGGAGTGCTGGGTGTCGAAGAGCACGAAATCGTACCCGGCTTCGGCCAGGATCGACACGTCGACGTTCGGTCCCGCGGTCGTCCCAACGACGGTTCTGCCTGACTTGATGGAGTCTTTGATCGCGTTCATCTGACGTCGATACCTCCCACAGTAGCTCTAGCACTGGTTCAACCGACCGACGGTGACGGCGCGTCGGCGCCGCATTATCGCACATTGGCGAAGTGGCGCAGCCTACGAGTTGTCCCGACCAGGGTTGCCTCGACAATGGATCATGGACGAAGATGCCCCAAGGTCGGGCATCTGGAGTTTCAACCCGCTCGCGACCAGTCATGCGGCGCATATTCGCGCTCATCTCTTCTACGAGCTGGGCGAGTGAGGCCGGGCTGTCATATCTCGACGACTGGAGTGGCGACTATTCGCGGGACGGCCAATTGCATTGTCCGACCTTCAGGCCGGCCAGCGGAAAGCCGCCTTTGCCATTCGCGGGCCGGCGGCTCGAAATTCCTAATCGGTGACGCGCCGCCTACTGAGCGATATAGCCGCCGTCGATCACCAGTTCGGTTCCGGTCACAAAAGACGCCTCATCGGAGGCGAGGAACAGGACCCCGTAGGCGACCTCGATCGGCTTGCCGAGCCGACCGAGCGGCGTGGCCGCGATCTTGTCGCTGCGTTCATTTGCGTTGGTCGCATTCAGCATCGGCGGCATGTAGCCGGGATGCACCGAGTTGACCCGAACGCCCAGAGGACCGTAGCGCACCGCCGCCGATTTGGTATAGATGCGCACGGCGCCCTTCGACGCGCTGTAGGCGGGATGGCCGCTGGCGCCGCCGACAAACCCCATGATCGAGCTGATGTTGACGATCGAGCCGCCGCCGGTCTCGGCCATCTGCTGGGCGGCGAGCTTGGTGCCCAGGAATACGCTGGTCTGGTTCACCGCGATCACGCGGTGCCAGCCTTCCAGCCCGTCCGGATCGCCGACCGAACTGCCCGATATCCCGGCATTGTTGACCAGAATGTCGAGGCGCCCGTAGCTCGCCAGGGTTTTCGCGATCAGGGCGCGCCATTCCGCCTCGTTGGTGACGTCGACCGTCGCTGCGATCGCCTCTCCGCCGCCGGCGCGAATATCGGCGGCGACGGCCTCGGCCTCTTCCCCCAATACATCGGCGACGACCACCCGGGCCCCTTCCGCCGCGAACAGCCGGGCTTCGGCCTCGCCCATGCCGTGGGCGCCTCCGGTGACGATCGCTACCTTGCCTCTGAGGCGCATGATTTCCTCCTCCTTGATCCACCGGCAGGTGTTTGCGCGCTATATTGGCGGCAAACCGAGGCGGCCACGAGAAGGAATGTTTCGATGATCGTCGGAAGCGGCAAGTACAGATACCGGGTCAACGCCGACTGGGCGAGATTGCCGGACAACTGGTCGTTCAAGGAGGTCGGCGGGGTCGGCGTCGACAGCCATGACAATGTCTACGTGTTCAATCGCGGCGAGCACCCGATGATGGTGTTCGATCGCGACGGCAATTTCCTGCGCTCCTGGGGCGAGGGGCAATATCCCCGGGCGCACGGCGTTCACATAGCGCCCGACGACACGATGTTCCTGACCGACGACGGCGGTCATTTCGTGCGCAAGGTGACGCTCGACGGCAAGGTGCTGCTGGAACTCGGCATACCCGGCAAGCCCGCGCCCTACATGTCGGGCGAGCCGTTCCATCGCTGCACGCATACCGCGCTCTCGCCGCAAGGCGACATCTATGTCGCCGACGGCTACGGCAATTCGCGCGTCCACAAATACACCTCCGACGGCAAACTGCTGAAATCCTGGGGCCAGCCGGGCACCGGCGAGGGCGAGTTCAACATCGTCCACAATGTCTGCTGCGACGCGGATGGCTGGGTCTATGTCGCCGATCGCGAGAACCATCGCGTGCAGGTGTTCGACGGCAACGGCAAGTACGAGACGCAATGGCAGAACCTGCACCGTCCGTGCGGGTTATGCATGCCCTACGGCCGTCAGCCGATCTTTTATGTCGGCGAAGTCGGGCCTGCCGCGGCGGTCAGCCGCGACATTCCCAATCTCGGACCGCGGGTCAGCATCGTCGACCATCACGGCAAGCTGATCGGGCGCTTTGGCGATACGCCGGCGGGCACCGATCTCGGCAAGTTTCTGGCGCCGCACGGTCTGGCGGTCGACTCTCGCGGCGATGTCTATGTCGGCGAGGTGTCGTGGACGGCCTGGCCGCAAATCTATCCGGGAAAGCCGCACCCGGCCGATCTGCGCTCGCTGCAAAAGTTCGAAAGGGTCGAGTGATCCGCCGTTTACCGCCGTTCCGCGAGGATGTGCCAGTGCCAGGAGCCGGGGCGGCGCTGCTCGTCCTGGGTCAGCGACAGCAGCTCGAAGCCGGCGAAGAGCGCCGAAAGGCCGGCCAGGTCGCAATAATAGTGCGGGTGCGCCTTGGGGTCGCTGCCGCGGATGAAGGTGTCGGGGGCGACCGGCCGGCCGCGGCCGAATTGCGCATCGCGCTTCGACAGCATCGTGCCCTGGTAGAGCCCGCCCGGCTTCAGCACGCGCCAGATCTCGGCGAGGCGGCGGCCGACATCGCCCATCGTGCCGTGAAAGATGACGTTCCACGACAACACATAGTCGAAGCTCTCGTCGGCGAAGGGCAGCGCGTCGGCATCGGCCTGGCGCAGGCTCAGCCGGAGGCCGCGCGCGGCCGCCTCGCGGCGGGCGAAGTCGAGCCCGGCGGCGGCGCCGTCGATCGCCTCGACGGCGAAGCCGTGCCCGGCGAAGAACAGCGCGTGCCGGCCGACGCCGCAACCGAGGTCGAGCACATGATCGCGCGCCGCGCGCCTGCAGCATCGGCGCCAGCGCCGCCACCGCCGGGTGCGGCTCGAGCCAGTCGGCTCGGCCCTCCGGCGTCGCCCATTGCTCGTCCCATGCCTCGACCGCCGTCGCCGCCATATCCGCCTCCCGCTCTTCTGCCGGCGGTCATCATAGGCGGAACGCGAGGTGCGCGAGCCGGAAATAGTCGCCCCGGGCCGGCGCCGTCGCCGCGCCGGCGCGCACCGGCGCGGCGATGACCGCCGCTCTCGGCGTCAGTCGAACTTGATCGCGCGCAATGCCTCGGTGTCCTGGCGCGCGCCGGCCAGCACGTAATTGGTGTCGGTGCCGGCGATCACGAACCGCGCGCCGAGCCTGATCAGTTCGCCTTGCAGCACGGTGTTGTGGCGAATGCCGCCGACGCCCAGCACCTTCTTGTGCGTCCGGCAGGCGGCGGCCACCCGTTCGTAGGCGGCGCGCAGCCGGGGATGGTCGACCTGTCCGGGAATGCCGAGATCGGTCGTCAGGTCGCCCGAGCCGATCAACAGGCACATCGAGCCCGTCGACCGCGGCGATGGCTTCGCAATTCTCGATGCCCTCCGCGGTCTCGAGCATGACGATGACCGCCGTCTCGGCGTTGAGCCTCGGGTTCAGCTCGGACAGCGGCACCGCGCGGTAACCGAGCGCCGGCCCCAATCCCATGACCGAGCGCTTGCCCTGCGGCGGAAAGCGGCACGCCCTGACGATCGCTTCGGCCTGAGCCGCGGTGTTGACATCCGGCAGGATGACCCCCTGGGCGCCGCCGTCGAGCACCCGGCTCATCCATTGCGGGTCGTGGCTCGGCACCCGCACCAGCGGCGTGATGCCGATGCCGAGCGCCGCGGCGCAGATCGTCGCCGTCGTCTCGATCGAATAGGGCGCGTGCTGCATATCGACATAGAGCGCGTCGTAGCCGCCGGCCTTTGCGACCATCGCGATATCGACCGAGCGCGCGAGCCGCAGGTTCAGGCACAGCACCAGTTCGCCGGCCGCCAATTTTTCCTTCATCGATTTTTCGGGCATGCGTTTTTCCTCCTTCGATGGGTCGAGCGAGTCGGCATCGCACGAGCGCGTGACGAGACGCGGGTTTATAACCTCTGTTTACAGCGCCGCGAGGCGGCGATCAGTGCGCAGGCGACGAGGATGACGCGATGAGAGTCGGGATCTCGCTGACGAGCAATCACCCGGACGCGAAAGATCCGCGCCAAGGAGCGCGCTGGATGATCGAGCGCGCCGCGGCGGCCCGCCGCGCCGGCGCTCGATTCCCTGTTTGTCGGCGATCAGCACGTGTCGCCGACGCCCTATTATCAGAACACGCCGATGCTCGGGCGGCTGCTCGCGGAGTGGGGCGAGGCCCCTGCCGGGTGCCTGTTCCTGCTCCCGTTGTGGCACCCGGTGCTGGTGGCCGAGCAGATCGGCACGTTGGCCGCCATCGCGCAAGGCCCCTTCATCATGCAATGCGGGCTCGGCTGGGGCGAGGCCCGGTTCGCCGCGATGGGCGCCAACATCAGGACGCGTCCTTCGGCTTTCGAGGAAGCGCTCGACATCGTCCGGCGCCTGTTGGCGGGCGAAACGGTGAGTTCCTCGCGGCGGTTCCGGATCGCCGAAGCGAGCCTGGCGCTGCGTCCGGCCGAGCCGGTCGAGGTCTGGATCGGCGCCAGCGCACCGCCGGCCATCGACCGCGCGGCACGGCTGGCGGAGGGCTGGATCGCGAGCCCCGGCCTCACCCGCGAGGAGGCGCGCGCGCAGGCCGATCTCTATCGCGAGCGCTGCGCCGCTTACGGCAAGGCAGCCGGGCGCCGTCGTCTTGCGGCGCGACATCTACGTCGGCGAATCGTCGTCCGAGGCGCAGGCGGTACTGCAGCAGGCGCTGGGCCAAAGCTATCGCGGCATGCCGGCAGAAGCCCTGATCGCGGGATCGGTCGACGAAGTCGCGGAACAGTTTCGGGCCTTCGGGGAAATCGGCTACACCGACATCCTCGTGCGCCATCTGACCAACGATCAGCCGAAGGTCCTGGGCTCGCTGGAGCGGCTGGCCGCGGTGCGCGCGGCGCTGGCCGACTTGAAATGAAGCTCTATGCGTCCGCAAGTTATCGTCGTCCCCGCGGAAGCACGCTTGCGCGGGAATGACGGATGAAGAGAGCACGATCACAACGCTGTCGCAGGGAGGATCTCCAATGCCGGAGCTTTCTGACATCCAATCTTCGCCAGAAGTGCTGGAGGACTACTACGCGCAATTGCGCGCGCAGCACGTGACGCCGGCCTGGATCGGCGGCGGCATCAGCATCGAGCCGCAAAGCAAGGCCGTGCCCTATCTGTGGCATTGGCGCGATCTGCGGCCGCAGGCGATGCGGGCGGCCGAGCTGGTCGGCACCGCGCAGGCCGAACGCCGGGTGCTGCGCCTGACCAACCCCGAGCTGCCCGGGATCGCCAGCAACACGCTCGTCGCCAACATCCAGATCGTGATGCCGGGCGAGATTGCCCGGGCCCATCGCCATTCCGCGGCGGCGCTGCGCCTGATCATCGAGGGCAGGGGCGGCTACACGGTCGTCAACGGCGAGCGCGTTCCGATGTACCCGGGCGATCTCGTCCTGACGCCCAACTGGTGCTGGCACGACCACGCCAACGACACCGATGCGCCGATGATCTGGCTCGACGGCCTCGACACCCCGCTGGTGCGGATGCTCGAGGCCGGGTTCTACGAGGAGTACCCCCAGGAGCGGCAAGAGTTTGGTGCGGCCGTCAACGCCTCGCAGTGGCACTACCCGATGTCGGAGATGCGGGCCGCGCTGGAGCGGCTGGCTGCCGCCGATACCGCCGACGCCGGCGAGGGGATCGTCCTCGAATACAAGAACCGGGTCACCGGCGGACCGGTGATGCCGACGATCGCCTGCCACATGCAGCTGCTGCGCCCCGGCGAGAAGACCCAGGCGCGCCGCCGCGTCTGCTGCACGAACTATCACGTGGTCGAGGGCGCCGGCTACTCGGTGGTCGGCGACGAGCGGCTCGACTGGGAAGACAAGGACGTGTTCACGGTGCCGACCTGGACCTTCTGCGAGCACGTCAACACCGGCGACCGCCCGGCCTTCCTGTTCAGCTTCAGCGACGCGCCGGTGATGAAGGCCCTGAGCCTCTACCGGGATGAAGCCAGGTCGTAGCTGCGGGATGCGCCGGCGCCCTATGGCCGGCGCGGGAAACGGCGATCGGCAAGCCGGGTCGCCACCCGGGATGGCGGCGGCGAGGGGAACGATTTTTCTCCGTTGCCGATCGTCGTCCCGTCATACTGAGCTCGGCCTGTGACCGTGTTCCGCTCGTTGGGCGGAGGCGGCGGGCGCGTGTGATTCTGATGAGGAGAGAACGGAATGTTCAGCCATGTTATGGTCGGGAGCAACGACATCGCCCGGTCGAAGAAATTCTACGATGCCCTGTTTGTCGCGATCGGCGGCCAGCCGGGCACCGAGGACGCCAGAGGCCGGCTGGCCTACGCGCACAATGGCGGGCGTTTCATGGTGTCCAAGCCGATCGACGGCAAGCCGGCCAGCCATGCCAATGGCGGCACGATCGGCTTTCGATGAGCAGCCGCGAACAGGGCGACGCCTGGCACAAAGCCGGGGTCGCGAATGGCGGCACGTCGATCGAGGACCCGCCCGGCGTGCGCCAAGGGGCCGCCGGCCAGATGTATCTCGCCTATCTTCGCGATCCCGACGGCAACAAACTGTGCGCGCTGCACCGCGTGCCGGCGGCCTGACCCATCGCGAAACCTGTCGAGATGGAACCATCCCCCTAATCGCCTTGGCCGGGCTTGACCCACTGCTGTCCGGTTCGGATATTGGTTAATTTGGCGGTTGTAGTGAAGCACCAGTACCCCGTGGCCGGGCTTGACCCGGCACCCACGTCTTTTTCTTGCAAGACCCCTCCATTGCAAGACGTGGACGGCCGGGTCGAGCCCGGCCGAGGGGAAGGATGTGCTTCGAAGCATTTGAAGATCACCGTTAATCTGAACCGGACAGCAGTGGGCTTGACCCGGCCATCCGCGTGTTCGGTCTGGAAGCGGTAATCAAAAACGTGGACCCCCGGGTCAAGCCCGGGGGAGGCGACGAGAGGGGATGATTTCGACGGGGATCGGCGCTGTTCGCCCGGCGCATCAGCTGTTTTCCAGCCGGTAGCGGAGCCAAACCACCCCGCCCTCCAACACCTCGCTGCTCGCCAAGGTCATCGAGCGGATCGGCGCCGCGACGCCGGCATCCTTGTCGCTGGAGTCGAAGATGCTCGGCGCGCCCTTCGCGCCGTCGACGGCGGGGCAGATCGCAAGGCTGATCTCGTCGATCAGGCCGGCCCGCAGAAAGGCCCCGTTCGAGCCGCCGCCGCCTTCGAGCAGCAGGCGCTCGATGCCCAGTTCGCGGTTCAGGATCTCCAGCGCCAATCGCAGATCGAGCTCCTGCTCGCCGGCGAAGATGTAGGAGACGCCGTCGCGGCGCAGGCCCGCCAGATGCGCGTCGGAGACCCGCTCGGTCAGTACCGCGACGATCGGGTCGCCGCCGATGTCGGACCGCCCCCAGGCGATCTTGCCCTGCGCATCGAGCGCGATGCCGTAGGCTGTCGCGTCGCGCCGCGCGAACCAGGGTTCGCGCGGATAGGTCTGATCGGTGTGGCCGGGGTAGGACTTCGGCCTTGGCGTACTCGCTGCCGGTCACCCGGCCGATCAGCCAGGAGCCGCCGCCGAGCCGTTCGTGCAGGCGTTCGAACAGCCCCGCCATGCGGTTCTCGGCGGGCCGCCACCGGCTGCCGAGAATGCGGCCGTCGACGCTCGCGTTCATATGGCAGATCACATAAGGCTTCATCGCGCACCACGGCTATCGTTGCTCAGCCGGGAAGGCGCCAGCCGACCCAGTTGCACAGGGCCTCGCCCATGACGAGGTCGAGATCGCGGCCCTTCAGCCACGGCAATTCCTCGGTGAACACCGTCACGCATTGCCGCCAGGAGCAGGGCATCCGGGTGATGTCGGTGCCCCAGAACATCCGGTCCGGGCCGAACGCGTCGAAGACGCGGTGCAGGTGCTCGTGGAAGCTGCGGAACGGATAGGCGTCTTCGGCGTAGCCGCACTGGCCGGTCGCCTTGACCGCGACGTTGGGGTATCCGGCGAGCGCCAGCAGCTCGGGCTGAAAGCGCCAGGCGGGCTCGCCTTTGCTCCCCGGCGGCACGGCCAGGTGGTCGACGATCAGTTTGAGCCCGGGGTGACGCTCGGCGATCCGGCCGACGGTCGGCAGGAACAACGCTGCGGCGAGCGCCACCGGCACGCCGGCGCGCTCGGCCGCGGGCCACAACCAGTCGAGGCTGCCGTCGGTCATCCACTCCCGCTTGTGCCGCTCGTTGAAATAGAAGCGCAGACCGAGCCTGCCCGGCCGCTCCTTCCAATGCGCGACGAGGTCGCGGCCGTTCGGGTCGTCGAGATAGAACCACCCCATGACGGCGAAGCGATCGGGGTATTTCCGCACCGCTTCGCCAGCCAATTCGTTCGAATCGGGGTCCCACAGCACCGGGTGGATCAGCGCCCGATCGACGCCGGCCTGATCCATGGCGGCGATCGCCTGCTCCGCGGAGTACGGCTCCTGGCGATGCGGCGGGGACGGCATACCCTTTTCCCAGAGATGAATCTGGCCATCGACGATCAGCATCCGGCGTATCCTTTCGATCCGAGGATGTTCGGCTGTTCCAGAATACGCCGATCGCGGAAATCCGCTTCAGAAAGCGCTCCGCTGTCGGCGCCCTTCACGTCCTCAATATGAAATTTCCGAGACCGCCCGCAGCTCGTCGGGGGTCGCGGCGCCATAGCCGAAGAATTCGAGATACGCCGGTATCTGTTCGAACAGCATGTCGGTTCCGACCTGGTAACGGCAGCCGCGCCGCGCCGCGGCCTCGAGCAGCGGCGACAGCTCCGCGGTCAGCACCACGTCGCCGACAAAGGCGTCGGCGTCGAGGCGCGCCGGGTCGAACGGCAGCGGATCGCCGGCCGACATGCCGAGCGGCGTCGCGTTCGCCACCAGGCGATACCCGGCAGGGTCATTTTCGCTCAGGCCGACGGTCACCAGCGGGAAGTGCCGGCGCAGCCGGGCCGCGAGGCGCTGGGCCGCGTCGGCGCGGACATCGAACAGCGCGATCGATCGCGGCCCCTCTGCGGCGATCGCCGCGGCGATGGCCGAGCCGACGCCGCCGGTCCCGACGATCAGACAATCCGCGCCGGTAAAGTCGAAGCCCTTGCGCTTCGCCCCGCGCACAAAGCCGATACCGTCGAACAGCTCGCCGTAGAGCGAGCCGTCGGGACGGCGGAGGACGGCATTGCACGAGCCGGCCACCTGCACCGCCAAGGCGGCCTCGTCGAGCAGAGCCACGGTGGCGACCTTGTGGGGCATCGTCACCAGCGCGCCGCGGATGTTGCTGAGGCGAAACAGCGGGCGCAGAAACGCCCGATAATCTTCGGCCCGCACGCCCATCGGGACCACCACGGCGTTGATGCCGCGCGATGCGAACCACGGATTGTAGATCATCGGCGCGGTGAAGGTCTCGGTCGGATACCCGAGATGGGCGATCAGCTCCGTCCGACCGTTGATCATGCGCTTTTTCCCGACCTCCGCCCAACCGGCCGCTGACGGCGAAGAGCGATCCAGACGTTTGCCGTCGCGCGACGACGAGCGCAGATTTGGCCCGATGCTACGGTTGGCGTTCGAAACGCTGCACGCCGGTGAGGTCCATCGACCACGGGAGGGCCGAGCGGCACCAGCCCTGCCGCGCCGGGCTCAGCTCGGCGCGGCGGTCGAGGGCGCCCACCCGCAGCCCGTAGGATTGCGGATTGGCGCCCGGTGCCGTCGCATAGATCGGCGTGCCGCATTCGGGGCAGAACGCGTGCGCCCGCTGGTTCCCGCTTTCGGCGGTCTTGATGTAGATCTTCGGCGTGCCGGTCTTCAGAACGAACGTGCCGGGCAGGCTCGGCACCGTGGTGCGAAAGGCGGTGCCGGTCAGGGTCTGGCAGTCGGTGCAATGGCAGATTCTGACCTGGGTCGGGTCGATTTCCGCCTCGAAGCCGATCTGCCCGCAATGGCAGCGCCCGGTGACTTTCATCTCCATTTCTCCCCGAGGATCGAGCGAGGCGCCGGCCGGACCTCGGGTGCGGCGGCGTGCCGCGCCCGGATCGCGGCCGAGCCCCGAGAGGATCAGGCGGCGGCTTTTTCGCGCCGGCCGGCGGCGGCGGCGCGGGCCAGCATCGCGGCTGCATTGCCGTGCAGGATCTGCTCGCGCGCTTCCTCGCCGATCTGCGCTTCCGCCAGCGCCTTCCGGGTCCAGTCGACGCCGAACTCGGTGCCGTCGGTGCCGCAGACGATCCGCTCGGCGCCGTAGAGGCTGACCGCCGCCTCGATCGCGCGCGGACCGAAGGAGTTGCAATCGACGTACACCTTCGCCCTTCTGAAGCGCGACGACGGCAATTCCTCGCTCGGCGTGTCGAGCAGGCAGCGGTGGTCCATGCGCTCGACCTCATAGGGAATGTTGCCGCCCAGATTGTGGACGACGACGGTCAGGTCGGAGTAATCCGCGAGAAGGTCGGTCAGGCACAGGGTCACCATCACCGAGGACAGGCTCGCCTGCATGTCGAGCGTGCCGTTGCGGCGGCGTGCGTTATCCGTGTCGCCGGAAACCTTGGGGTAGGCGTCGCCCGGCCGCGGGCCGTGATGCACGAAGAGCACCGCCCGGTGACGGTTTGCCGCTTCCAGCAGCGGGCGCATCGCCTCGGCGTCCTGGCGCGTCAGCAGGTAGTTGCCCGGCACCTGCGCGCCGATCATGCCCGGCAGCCCGAGCGCCCGTTCGAGTTCGGCGGCGGCGGCGGCCATGTCCGCCAAGGGCAGCGCGGCAAAGGCGGCGAAGCGGCCGGGGTGCTTCGGCGCAGATCGCGGAAAGCCCGTCATTGACGCTGCGGCACAACGGCCCGGCTTCTTCCAGCGGCTGGGACTCGATCCAGCAGAAGGAACCGAGCAGCGACAGCACGCTCGTCTCGACCCCCTGGCGGTCCATCCGGCCGAGATGGATTCCGACCTCGTCGAACGCCTTGGCGAGCGGTGCTGCGTCCATCCGCGGGAACTTCAGCACCTCGACGCCGTCGGGGTCGCGCAGGATGCGCGGCTCCCTGGTCCGGGCGCGCAGGGCGTCGGCTACCTCGCCGGGCCGCCAATGGGTATGCATGTCGATCATCATGGCCGTTTCCCTCATGGTGTCGTGCGGCAGTTTAACCCCGCGACGGCGCGCCGCAAGGGACGAAAGCGTCAGATCGACGGCGCCGGCCGGGTCGAGCCGCGGGCTGGGGTCGTCTGCTGCGAACGACGACGCCGAAGCCCGGATGCCGGAGATGCTGCCGCTTTCGGCGCGAGCGCTTGGCCGGATCATCGCGCGGCGACCGCCCGGGCCGGCCGGCGGACCGCCGGCGCCAACAGGTGCAGCCGCAGCGTCAGCAGCAGTGCGACCGCGGCGAGCCCGAGGGCCAGGCCCCACCACAGGCCGATCGGGCCATGGCCGAGCCGAAAGGCGAGCAGCCAGCCGCCGGCAAAACCGACGCCCCAATAGCCGCCGGTGGCCAGCAGCATCGGGATCATCGTGTCCTTGTAGCCGCGCAACGCGCCGGCGGCGATCACCTGGATCCCGTCGAACACCTGAAACAGCGCAGCAATGACGATCAGATGCCGCGCGATCTCGACTGTTTCACGATTGGCCGGGTCGGTCGCATCGATATAGACCGCAATGATCGCCCGGGGAAACGTCAACAGCGCCAGCGCCGCGGCAGCCATGAACCCGGCGCCGAGGGCGAGCGCCGTAAAGCCCGCCCGCCGCGCCGCGTCCGCCCGGCCGGCGCCGAGCTGATAGGCGACCCGGACGGTGGCCGCCTGGCTCAGACCCAGCGGCACCATAAAGCTGATGCTGGCGCAATTGATGACCAGCTGGTGCGCGCCCAGCGCGGCCGCCCCCAACAGACCCATCAAGATGCCGGTGGTCGTGAACAGCCCGACCTCGATCCCCCGGAGCACCCCGATCGGCAGGCCGAGACGAAGGATGTTCGCCATCTGCCTCCAGTTTGCCGCCGCCATATTGCGCCAGGGGCGCAAGGCCGCAACACGAGGCACGACGCGGATCGACAATGCCATACCCGCCAGCATCAGCCACTGATTGGCGCTGCTGGCATAGCCCGATCCGGTGATGCCGAGGGCAGGCAACCCGAGATGGCCCCAGATCAATACCCAATTCAGCGCCGCATTGCCGGCGACGCAGACCAGCAGCACCGCCATCACCGAACTGGTGTGCGACAGCGCCGCGAGCAGGCTGCGCAACACGGCAAAACCGAGAAAGGCAGGCGCGCCCCAGGCCAGCGCCCGCAGATAACGGCCGATCTCGTCCGCCAGCGCGGCATCGTAGCCCAATGCGCCCAGCAGACGATCCACGCTCGTCAGCGCACCGACGAAGGGCACCGCCAACAGCATGGCGAGGACCAGCCCGGTACCGGCGATCCTCCCTGCTGCGGCGCGGTCGCCGGCGCCGAGCGCATGCGCGGCAAGCGGCGCTACCGCGAACGGGATGCCTTGCAGCATGACGCCGAGGGTAAAGAACAGCATCCCGCCCAGACCGGCGGCGGCGAGCGGCACGGCGCCCAGACGCCCGACCATCACCGTATTGGTGAAGCCCATGGCCATCTGCGCAAGGTTCGCCACCGCGAGCGGCGTGGCCAGCGCGAGGGTCGCTCGGACCTCCGCGCGGATGTCGGGGCCGACGATGCCGGGCCTGCGCCGAACCCGGCATTGAGCGGTCTCGTCTGGTTCCCTCTGATCCGTCACCGCGCCCCACCCGATGTCTGAGACAGACCCCGAAAAAGCAAAGGGCCCCAACCGATGACGGCAGGGGCCCCGTATCGTCGGATTTTCGTCGTATTCAGCGCGCGCTCATACCCCTGGGCTTCGCTTCAACGCCGCGCAAGGCGCTGGTCTTTATCCGACCTCGGAGTGCGTTGGCCATGCGCGGCTTGTAGAGGGGGGATGAATCTGCGTCAACCACCATCCCTTGCGGGTCGGGAATCGCCGGTGCGAGATCAGCGCGAGGCCCATTCATTCGAATTCGAGGATCACTTCGTCGACCGCGAGGCTGTCGCCGGGTTTGGCGCGGACCCGGGCGATGCGGCCGTCGCGCTCCGCCCGCAGCACGTTTTCCATCTTCATCGCCTCGACGATCGCCAGCGGCTCGCCCGCCTTGACCTCCTGCCCCGGCCTCACCACCACCTCGCTGAGCAGGCCGGGCATCGGCGACAGCAGCAGGCGCGAGCCGTCTGGCGTTTTCTTCTCGGGCATCAGCGCCAAGAGCTCGGCGGCCCGCGGCGACAAGACCTGCGCCCGGCGCTCCACCCCGCCATGGGTCAGCCGGAATGCGGCGCCCGGCAACCGCTCGACCTGCACGACCGCCTCCGCGCCGGTTCGGACGCGCAGCAGCGCCTGGCCCGGCTGCCAATCGGTGCGGGCGACCTTGCGCTCGCCCTCGATCTCGACCTCGTAGGCCTCATCCTTCGCCCGGATCGCAACCGGGTGCCGTCGACCATCGAGCATAACCACCATCGGCTCGGCGCTTGGGTTGTGCGGACGCCCGAGCGCGCCGTCGATCGCGCTTTCGCGCTCGCGCACCCGGCGATGGGCCAGCGCGGCGGCGAGCAGGATTGTACGGTCCGCCTCGGTAAAGCCCGGCGGCGGCGCAAACCCGGTCGCAAACTCTTCGGCGATAAAGTTTGTCGACAAATTGCCCGCGCGAAACCGCGGCTTCGTCGTGACCGCCGCGAGAAAGGCGATATTGTGCCGGACGCCGGCGATGCAAAAGCTGTCGAGCGCAGTGCGCAACCGGTCGATCGCCAAGCCCCGATCCGCGCCGTGAGCGATCAGCTTGGCGATCATCGGATCGTAGTGGATGCTGATCTCGGCCCCTTCGAAGACGCCGGTATCGAGCCGCAACCCGTCTCCTTCCGGCGGCCGATACCGGACCAGCCGGCCGATCGACGGCAGAAAGTTTCGGGTCGGGTCTTCGGCGTAGATCCGCGCCTCGACCGCCCAGCCATGGGGCCGAACATCCTGCTGAGCGAACGGGATCGCCTCGCCGGCCGCGATCCGGAGCATCAGCTCGACGAGGTCGAGACCGGTAACCAGTTCGGTCACCGGGTGTTCGACCTGCAGCCGCGTGTTCATCTCGAGAAAATAGAAATTGCGTTGCCGGTCGACGATGAATTCGACGGTGCCCGCCGAGCGGTAGCCGACGGCGCGCGCCAGGGCCACCGCCTGCGCGCCCATCGCGGCGCGCGTGGCCTCGTCGAGAAACGGGCTCGGCGCCTCCTCGATGACCTTCTGGTGGCGGCGCTGGATCGAGCATTCGCGCTCGCCCAAATGAACGATGTTGCCGTGGGCGTCGCCCAGCACCTGAATTTCGATGTGCCGCGGTTCCTCGATGTATTTTTCGACGAACATGCGGTCGTCGGCAAAGCTCGACCTCGCCTCGCTCGCAGCCGAGCGGAATTGGTCGCGCACCTCGGCGTCGTTCGCCGCGATGCGCATGCCCTTGCCGCCGCCGCCGGCCGAAGCCTTGATCATGACCGGGTAGCCGATCTCGCGCGCCACCCCGACCGCGGCCTCGGCATCGGGGACCACGTCGAGATTGCCGGGAACGGTCGTCACCCCGGCGGCGCGGGCGAGCCGCTTCGATGCGATCTTGTCGCCCATCGCCGCGATCGCCTCGGGGCCGGGACCGATGAAAGTCACGCCGGCCGCGGCCAATGCCTCGGCAAAGATCGCGCTCTCCGACAAAAAGCCGTATCCGGGGTGCACCGCCTCGGCGCCGCAGTCGCGGCAGGCGGCGAGGATCCGGTCGATCCTCAGATAGCTCTGGTAAGACGGCGCCGGCCCGATCGGCAGCGCTTCGTCGGCCTCGCGAACATGCAATGCCTCGGCATCCGCATCGGAGTAGACCGCGACCGTCGCGATTCCCATACGCCGCGCCGTCCGAATGACGCGGCAGGCGATCTCGCCCCGATTGGCGATCAGGATCTTGCGGAACATGGGACGCAGAGCGCGACGACGGCGTTAGCCGCGATCGCTTCATCGTCATGGCCGGGCTCGTCCCGGCCATCCACGCAGCTATCGGCGCTTGGGAAGACTTGGCTCAGAATTGCGCGATGGATGGGGCTTGGGTCTACATCATGACGAACCGTCCCAACGGGGTTCTCTACACTGGTGTCACGAGCAACCTCAGCCGACGCGCCTGGGAGCACCTTAAGGGTATGGCGGACGGCTTTACCAAGCGGTACGGGTTGAAGCGGCTCGTCTTCGTGGAACAGCACGCGGATATCCGCTCGGCGATCCAGCGCGAGCAAAACATGAAGCATTGGCCGCGGAAATGGAAAGTCCGCCTCATTCTGGCGATGAATCCCGCCTGGGATGACCTTTACGATCGGCTCGCGTAATTCGTGGATGGCCGGGACAAGCCCGGCCATGACAAATAAAAGAAGCGGGGCAACTTTAGCCGACATGGCTTCGCAAGAGGACGGGGTCGCAACGGATTCGCCGAAAACCGTCGACCCCGCCTCCGCATAATCCGCCATGTCTGTCGTGTGACAGGAATACCACGTTGTGACAGGTCTTGCAGGGTCGGGCTGATGGCGATCGACCCTGTGGATGCGCGCCACCTCCGTGCTGGGAACGACGAAAAATTCCGGCCGAGCCTCCCCGTTGACGTGCACAAACACATAGACGTGGCTCTCGGACTGCGAATCCGCGGCATGAGCGTTTACGAGCCAAAACTTGGCAGCTTTTCGATCGGTTTTGACCTGAATCGACCATGCCCGGCGGCAGCGCTGATCGGATACCAGAAGGTCGGCGCCGAATGCGCTCCGTGACGTTGGTGAGACAATGAAGCCGAGCTTTGTCAGCTCGGCCGCCATTAAATAGACCCCCAGCATACCCGTCATTTGGCCGTTTGCTCTCATCTGCCGTCACTCGTGCCCAAAGGTCACAGCGGGATGTTGTCGTGTTTTTTCGGCGGGTTGACGAGTTGCTTGCCGCGCAGCATCGCAAGCGCGCCGCAGAGCCGTCTGCGGGTGCCGCGCGGCGGGATTACGTCGTCGATGAAACCGCGGCTTGCCGCGACAAACGGGTTGGCGAATTTCTCGCGGTACTCCTCGGTGCGCGTCTCGATCGCGGCCGCATCGCCGAGGTCGGCGCGAAAGATGATCTCGACCGCGCCTTTCGGCCCCATCACCGCGATCTCGGCCGAGGGCCAGGCGAAATTGACGTCGCCGCGCAGATGTTTCGAACTCATCACGTCATAGGCGCCGCCATAGGCCTTGCGGGTGATCAGGGTCACTTTCGGCACGGTCGCCTCGGCGAAGGCGAACAGCAGCTTGGCGCCGTGCTTGATGATCCCGCCATGCTCCTGGGCGGTGCCGGGCAGAAATCCCGGCACGTCGACAAAGGTCACGATCGGGATGTTGAAGCAGTCGCAGAACCGGACGAAACGGGCCGCCTTGCGCGCACTGTCGATGTCGAGACAGCCGGCCAGCACCATCGGCTGGTTGGCGACGATGCCGATCGTCGACCCTTCCATGCGGGCAAAGCCGATCACGATGTTGCGGGCGAAATCGGGCTGGATCTCGAAAAAATCGCCCTCGTCGACGATTTTCGCGATCAGCTCCTTGATGTCGTAGGGCTTGTTCGGCTGGCTCGGAATCAGGGTGTCGAGCGACGGCTCGACCCGGTCCGGCGGATCGGCGGTCGGCCGGAGCGGCGGCTTGACCCGGTTCGAGGCCGGCAGGAAGTCGATGAACCGGCGCAACTCGACCAGCGCCTCGACATCGTTGGCAAAGGCGAGATCGGCGACCCCCGAGCGCGCCGTGTGGGTCGCAGCGCCGCCGAGCTCCTCCTGGGTCACGGTCTCGTGGGTGACGGTCCTGACCACCTCGGGGCCGGTCACGAACAGGTACGAGGTGTCCCTGACCATAAAGATGAAGTCGGTCATCGCCGGCGAATACACCGCGCCGCCGGCGCACGGCCCCATGATCATCGACACCTGCGGGACCACGCCCGACGCCAAGACGTTGCGCTCGAACACTTCGGCATAACCGGCGAGCGAGGCAACCCCGTCCTGGATGCGCGCCCCGCCCAAATCGTTGAGGCCGATCACCGGGGCCCCGACGTTCATCGCCTGATCCATGATCTTGCAGATCTTCTCGGCATGCGCCTCGCTGAGCGAGCCGCCGAAGACCGTGAAATCCTGGCTGAAAACAAAGATCAGCCGGCCGTTGACCGTGCCGTAGCCGGTGACGACGCCGTCGCCCGGTATCTTGTGTTCGTCGACGCCGAAATCGCGGCTCCTGTGCTCGACGAACATGTCCCATTCCTCGAAGGAACCGGGGTCGAGCAGCAATTCCAGCCTTTCGCGCGCGGTCAATTTGCCGCGGGCGTGCTGCGCCTCGACGCGCGCGGCCCCGCCCCCGGCCCGGGCGGCTGTGCGCTTCTGCTCCAGGCGGTCGAGGATGTCGTCCATAGCAGCTCGCGACCAGTGAACGGGGCCAGTCAGTAAACGGGCCAGATAGCATCGCCGGCAGAAGCACGCCAGACCGGAAGACCGATGTGTCGCTTTGCCGCCATCACGGGGATTGCCGGAGGGACGGCGCCCGGCATAACCTCGGGCTCGGCGATCGCCGGAACCGGGGAAGAGATGAGCGAACCGATCAAGGTGTTTTGGCAGCCGCATTGAACGAGCTGTCTGAGGGTTAAGGAATACCTCTCGGTCCGTGGGATCGAGTACCAATCGATCAATGTGATGGCCGATGCAGGCGGGCTGGACGAGTTGCGCCGGCTCGGTGCGCGCTCGGTGCCGGTTGTGTCCCGCGGCGACCGCTTCGTCTTTGCGCAAGTTATCCGCGACGTCGTCGAATTTCTCGGCCTCGAAGAAAAGACCGGGCCGGCCTTGTCGCCGCCCGAACTGGCGGCCCGCTATGACCGGGTGCTCGAGACCGCGATCCGGCTGGTCCGTCAGATGCCGGACGACCGGCTCGAGACCGTGCTGCCGAACCGGCCGCGCTCGTGGCGCATGGTCATGCACCATATCTTTCAGATCCCGACCGCATATCTCGACATGGAGGAACTGGGCGGGATTTTAAGTCGCGAGCGGCTTGGCGTTCCGGTGCCGCCGGAAATGACGACGAGTGCGGCAATCGCCGATTTCGGCGACGGTGTCCGGGCGCGGTTCGACGGCTGGTGGCGGCGCGTCAAGGACGAGGATTTTGTCCGGCCGGTGCCGACCTATTTCGGCGAGACCTCGCGCCACGAGATGTTCGAGCGGACCGTCTGGCACTCGGCCCAGCACACCCGCCAAGTGGCCTCGCTGCTCGAACAGGCCGGCCTCGCCCCCGATCGCCCATTGACCCGCGACGACATTCGCGGTCTGCCGTTGACCGACAAGATCTGGGACGAGGCGTAGCCTTTCACCGGCGCGATCGGATCGGCGATCGGCGGCGCCTCAATAGCCCGGCGTCGGCAGCATCGGCGGGTCGGTCACTTCGACGGTTTCGCCGCGGCCGAAGCCGTTTAACGCGGTGAGCAGACAGGCGCCGTAGGCGCCGAGCTGCGTCAGACGACCGTGCGCGGACTTCGCATCGCGTGCCGGACCATAGCCGTTTCCCTTAAGGACACCGACCCACGGGTGGCCGGCTCGACCGAAAGAGACGCGTTACGTCGTAGCAGCACCCCTGCCTCGGGGTTCTAGGCACGTGCGATTGCGTCGGAGCCCTTAAATGGGGAAAAGCTCCGTCGGCACAAGGAGATTTATCAAATCTCCCAGCGGGTCAGCGGGGAGCCAGCAGCGCCAGATAATCCCAGGCGATGGTCGCTGCGGCCAGTGCGGTGATTTCGGATACGTCGTAGGGCGGCGAGACTTCGACGACGTCCATGCCGGCGAACCGGAGCCCGGCGAGCCGGCGCAGGATCGCCCGCGCCTGCCAGGTCGCCAGACCGCCCACTTCGGGCGTGCCGGTACCGGGCGCAAACGCGGGGTCGAGCGCATCGATGTCGAACGTCAGATAGACCGCGGCGTCGCCGATCGTCTCGCGGATGCGCTGTGCGGCGGCAGCAGGCCCGCCTTCGTGCACCTCGTCGGCGAAGATGATCGTCACCCCCTTGCCGACGGTCCAGTCGCGCACATCCTTGCGCATCGGCGAGCGGATGCCGATCTGGACGGTCCGCCGCGGCTCGATCAGCCCTTCCTCGATCGCGTGGTAAAACGGCGAGCCGTGGCCCCAGACCAGACCAAAGCTCTCGGGCCAGGTGTCGACATGAGCGTCGAAATGCACCAGCGCCAGCGGACCCCGGCGGCGCGCCAATGCCCGCAGCAGACCCAAGGTCACGGTGTGGTCGCCGCCGAGAGCGATCAGATGCTCGAGCGGCGCCGCCTGCGCCTCGATCTTGGCCAAGCTGCCCAAAATGTCGCCGTGCGCGAGACGGAAATCGCCGATATCGGCGAGACCCGGCGTTGCCGGGTCCTGCCAGTTGGCCGGATGGTCGCCATCGACCAGCATGCGGCTGGCCTGGCGGATCGCGGCCGGACCGAATCGGGCGCCCGGCCGGTTCGAGGTGCCGAGATCGAAGGGGATGCCGGCAACGCAAAACGGGGCATCGGCGGCGCTGAGTTCGACGCCGAGAAAAGTCGGCGGAACGGCAAAAGTCGGAACTTGAGTCATCTAAGTCATTTAAGCAAACCGTACTAAAGATCAATATGCGGCAAATGTTCTGCGAAAGTTACCGACCCTCGATTGCGGTCATGCCTGCCGCCGCGCGAGAGGTGATGTCCGGGAAGCCGAATTTGATGTCCTTGACCCGGAACGGCGCCGGACCCGGTGCGTTACATCGTCTAACGGCGCAGAGGTTTATTTGCGGGATAGTGCGCGCGGCACCGCGCTGTTGCCGGCAGTCATCGTGGACGCGATGCTTTACAAAATCCGTGTTTTCTGTTAGCAATGCAGAATTGTAAGGATGATTTAACCTTAACAAGTGCGCGTTGATTTTTACCGAGATCGGTCTGGTGGGCTGCTGCTCGCGAACAGCAGCGCCGCTGCCGAGCCGATGAACCTGCATCCGCTCAAGCGTGCCGTGGCGAAAGGACAAACCGGATGGCGTTCAAGACGGATAACTGGATCGGCACGACCAGCTCCGATTGGGGCGTTGCCGCCAATTGGAGCGGCGGCCTCCCCAACAGCAACAGCAACGTCGTCATCAACACGGCAAATGTCCTGACCGTCACCTTCAGCGGCGGGGACAATTACGTCGTCAATTCGTTGAAGGTCGGGAACGACTTCTTCGATATGAACGGCGGCAGTCTGACGATTACGACGACGGCCAGCTTTGCCGACGATTTTACCCAGACCGGCGGCGTCCTGACCGCCGGCGGCGCAGTGACGATCGCCGGCGCCGGCACTCTGACCGGCGGCTCTTCCGAAGGCCATACCGCGTTCACGATCAGCGGCACGATCGCTTTGGCGAACTACACCCTCGGCGGCGCCACGGTCCTCAACAACGCCCACACGACGAACGAGACCGGCGGCATCGCCCTCGGCGACAACACCGGCGTCGGCGCGACGATCAACAACGAGAAGGGCGCCACCTTCAACATCGGCGGCGATTACGGCATCAGTCAAGGTGCGGCCACGGCACGCTTCGTCAACGCCGGGACTTTGGCAAAGATCGGCGGCAGCGGCATCAGCTTTATCGACGTCAACGTGACCGACACCGGCGCGATCGTGATCAACTCGGGCACGCTCGATTTCCGCGGTCCCGACAACACTTTCAAAGGCACGATCTCCGGGGCCGGTCAATTCGCGCTCGACGACATGAACGGCTCCGGCACCGATCTGATCGCGGCCGGGACCAAGATCACGACCGCGACCTTCGGCATCTACGATAACGGCACGGCGGTCACGCTCGGCGAGAACCTGAACTACGCCGGCATCTTCAACATCGAGCAGGGATCGACCCTCGATCTCGCCGGTTTCACCTTCACGCTGTCGGGGACCAATACGTTCGGCATCGCCACCTTTCCATTCCCGACGGTCGACGGCGCCGGGACGCTCGTCACTACGAAAAGCAGCGCCACCGCCGTCAACGATTTCATCCTCGGCGGCACGGTCGACTGGCAGAATTCGGGCGTCGTCGGCGATGTCGGCGGGCTGACCCTCGGCGACGGCAGCTTCAACGCCGCCACTTTCATCAACGAGAAGGGCGGCGTTTTCGAGTTCACGACCGATAACGGGATCGTCCGTGGCGCGGCGCTGAATTCGAGTTTTGTCAACGCCGCCGGCGCCACCCTCGAAAAGATCGGCGGCGGCGGCGACAGCATCGTTGCCGTCAACATGATCGACAATGGCGCGATCAAGATCCAGACCACCGGGACCATCGAATTCGAAGGGATCTACAACACCTTTGCCGGAGCGATCTCGGGCGCCGGCCAGTTCGCGCTCGGCGCCGGCAGCAACAATGTGATCGCCGCCGGCGCGACGATCGCGTCGGCAACCTTCGGGATCTACGACAACAACACGCTGGTCACGCTCGACGAGACCCTGAGTTATGCCGGCACCTTCAACCTCGAGGAAGGATCGACCCTCGACCTCAACGGCGTCACGCTGACCCTCTCCGGAACCAACACGCTTTCCAGCAACAACAGCGGCGTCCAGCCGGTAATCGACGGCACCGGCACGCTCGTCACCGCGCATGGCAGCACGACGACGGTGAGCCTGTTCACCCTCGGCGGGGCGGTCGACTGGCAGAATTCGGGGACCGTCAACCAGCTCAATACGCTGACGATCGGGGACGGCACTTTCAACGCCGCGACCTTCATCAACGAGAAAGGCGGCGTCTACGATCTGCTGAACGACAGCGGCATCGGCATCGGCGTCGTGACGACATCGAAATTCATCAACGATGCCGGCGCCACCTTCGAGAAGACCGGCAGCACCGGGGGCGACAGCACCGTCGCCGTCGCGTTCACGAACAGCGGCACCGTCGAGGTCGCCGCCGGCACGCTCGAATTCCAAAACACGGTCGCCGGCAACGGCAAATTCATTGTCGAGCCGGGCGCGGTATTGCGCTTCGACATGAGCGTCGCCGGCGGCTCGGTCGATTTCGCCACCCATACCGGAGGCGAGTTATTGCTGGCCGACAGCCAGCAATTCCGGGCCGGAGTTCACGGCTTCGGCGGCGCCAGCACCGACGAGATGGATTTGCGCGACATCAATTTCACCAGTTCGGCGTTCAAGCTCAGCTACAACGGCAACACGACCCAAGGCGTGCTGACGGTCACCGACGGCACCCACACGGCCCATTTGACGATGTTCGGAAATTACACGAAGGCCAATTTCCTTGCCTCGGCGGACTCCGCCGGCGGCACCTTGATCGTCGACCCGGCGACGCATGCGATTTTACTCGCCTCCGGGCATTGAGGCCTCGCCGGTGCCGAGTTTTTTCTGCGACGGCATCAAGGGCGTCACGATCCTCAACGGCGTGGCGCGGATCGAGTTTCACCGGTTGCAGCCGGCCGATCCGGCGGCCGGCCGCGAGGCCCAGACAATCCCGGAACTGACCGTGGCCCTGCCGGCGCAGGGTCTGCTGCAAGCCCTAGCGATGCTCGAGCGGGTGCGCGACGAGCTGATCAAGCAGGGGCTGTTGCAGCCCGGCGACGGTGCGGCGACGCCGGCCGCCCAGCCGGCGAAATCGCCCAATTTCCCGTGAGCACCTTAAATCTCTTGAGGAAACCACCGTGAGACATCCGTGCGTGAACCATGCAGGGCGTGCCGTCGGGCGGCAACGCCGGATTCCGACCGGCCTCTGTCTGGCGTTGGGATTGGCCGCATTGCTGGCGGTTGGGACGCCGAAGGCGACCCTCGGCGCGGCGATGCCGGCCCCGCTCGCGGCCGACCGGCCGATCATGGCGGGGCTCGCCGGCGCGCACCTGCCGGAGCCGTTGGTCAGGACCGGCCCGACGGACGCGGCCGAGGACGCGGCATTGTTGCAGGCGGTCGGCCGGTGGGAACACCGGACCGACCCCGATGATTTTTCCAGCCTGACCGGGTTTCTCGCGACCCATCCGCATTCCGGCTGGCGGGTCGCGGTATCGACCAATCTCGGCATCGTCTACCTGCATTACGGCTATTTCTCGCGCGCCCTCGCCGCCTGGGAAATCGCGTGGCGCGAGGGCAAAGACGCGACCGACCCGCATGTCCGGCCGCTGGTCGACCGCGCCGTCGGCGAATTGGTGCAATTGCACGCTCGGCTCGGCCACAAGGATCAGCTGACAGCACTGCTGAACGAGATCGGCGACCGGCCGGTCAGCGGGCCGGCGACCGAGATGGTGCAGCTCGGCCGCGATACCTTGTGGGTCATGAAGACCGACCCCAAGCATCTCTATCTGTGCGGACCGACGGCGCTGAAGATGCTGATGCTGGCGCAGCACGCGAGCTTGGATCAGGTGCGGTTTCTGAACAAGGTGCAGGCCGGGCCGCAAGGGACGAGCCTGGCCGAGGTGGCACAATTGGCAAAGCAGGCCAAGGTCCCGCTCGAGCCGGTGTTCCGCAAACCGGGCGAGAGCGTGCCGGTGCCGTCGATCGTGCATTGGAAGGTCGGCCACTTCGCGGCGCTCGTCGGCGAGCAAAACGGGCGCTTCCACCTCGGCGACCCGGCTTTCGGGCGCCAGGGCGTCTGGGTGACCCGCGGCGCGCTCGACGCCCAGGCGAGCGGGTATTTTCTCGCACCCGCCGGCGCGGCGCGCACCGCCGACTGGCGCCGGGTCGGTGCGGGCGAGGCCGGCCGGGTGTGGGGGGCGGGCCCCACCTCGGACGACAGCGGCAACCCCAATTGCGGCATGTGCGGTCAAGACATCAACGAGCAGAAGGTGAGCGTCGCATCTAACCGACACGCCGGTCGGCTACACCCCGCCCAAGGGGCCTTCGGCCGCGGTCACACTAACCTACGCCCAGCGCGATCAAAGCCAGCCGGCGAATTTCAGTTACTTCAACGTCAGCCAGAAATGGACGTTGAACTGGCTGAGCTACGTCACCGACGACCCGGGTTCGCCGGGCACCAGCGTGTCGCGCTATCTGCGCGACGGCGCCCTCTATTCCTATACCGGCTACGACAGCACGACGCGCGCTTTCGCAGCGCAGGAAGACGACGCCTCGGTGCTGGTGCTGGAAGAGGCCAACCCGGTCTCCTACAAGCTGTTCCGGAAAGATGGCGGGATCGAGGTCTATAGCCAATCGGACGGCAGCACGGTTTCTCCGCGCAACGTCTTTTTGACCCAGATCATCGATCCACAGGGGAACACGCTATCGCTCGATTATGGCAAGACGAACGGCCAGATTCGGCTCGTTTCGCTAACCGATGCGACTGGGCGCAAGACGATTTTCAGCTACGGGTCGAGCATCTCGCCACTACTGATCACCAAGATCGCCGACCCGTTCGGCCGCAGCGCCAAACTGGCCTATGACGGCAGCGGCCGGCTCGGTTCGATCACCGACGTGCTGGGGCTGACCTCGAAATTCACTTACGACGCGTCCTCGCTGATCAATGCGCTGACGACGCCCTACGGCACTACTCGCTTCGCCTTTGGCGGCAGCGGCAACCGGCGCTTTCTGAATATCGTCGATCCTCTCGGCTACGGCGAGCGCGAGGAAGCTTTCCAGCCGGGGCCGGTGCCGTATTCCGATCCCTACGCGCCGCAGGGCATGCCGGTGCCGCTGTTCAACGAGTATCTCAATTATCGCGACAGCTTTCACTGGGACAAGCACCAATACGCAGCCGGCCATTGCAAGCCATCGGGCGGCTGCGAGTATGCCGATGCGCGGCTGACGCATTTCACCCATGACGCCAATAACATCAACCTCGAATGGGACACCATCGAGAGCCGCAAGGAACCGCTGGAAAGCCGCATCTGGTACAATTATCCGGGGCAGCCGGCCTCCGGTCTTGGCGCGGCGGTGTCCGGCAGCTACGACCTGCCGATCGCGATCGGCCGGGTGCTCGACAACGGACAGACCCAGCTGACGCAATTCGCCTACAATGCGGCAGGAAACCCGACCGATTTCATGGACCCGGTCGGCCGGCAGACGTCGCTCGCCTATGCAGCCAACCAGATCGATGTCATTTCGATTGCGCAGACGACTGCCGGCGGGCAGCAGACGGTCGCCAAATTCACCTACAACAATCAGCACCGGCCATTGACCTACGCCGACGCCGCCGGCCAGACAACGCATTACACCTACAATAGCGCCGGGCAATTGACCTCGCTGACCAATCCGCTCGGGCAGAAGACCAGCTACGATTACAATGCGACCGGCGATCTGACAGAGATCGTCAACGCCGACGGCAAGCCTGCCGCGCGCCTTCACCTATGATTCGGCCGACCGGGTCGCGAGCTATACCGATGCCGGCGGCTGGACCGTCAAATACGGCTACGACAACGCCGACCGACCGACCAAGACAACTTATCTCGACGGCACGACTGAGCAGTACACCTACGACAAGCTCGATCTCGCTTCTTACAAGGACCGACAAGGGCATCTGTGGACCTATGCCCACGACGCCGACCGCAGACTGACCGCGGTCACCGATCCGCTCGGTCACAAGACGACCTACGCCTATTACGAAAACAACGTCCTCAAAAGCCTGACCGACCCGAACGGCCATACCACGAGCTGGAATATCGACGTCGAAAGCCGGCCGACCGCCAAGATCTACGCCGACGGCACCGCGACGGCCTACAATTACGAGTTGACGACGAGCCGCCTCAAATCGGTAACCGACGCACTCGGTCAGAGCAAGAACTACCAATACGCGCTCGACAACCGGCTCGCCGGGATCAGCTACGAGGGTGCGCTGAACCTGACCCCTCCTGTCGGTTTTGCTTACGATCCCTATTTCCCGCGCCTTGTGTCGATGACCGACGGCACCGGTACGACGAGCTACAGTTACGTACCGGTCGGATCGCTCGGCGCGTTGAGCTCAGCCGGAGAGAGCGGGCCCTTGCCGAACGGCAAGACCATCTATGGCTATGACAAACTCGGCCGGGTCGTCAGCCGCGCTGTCGGCGGCGCCGGCGCCGAAGCGTTCGCCTACGACAAGATCGGCCGGCTGATCGGGCACACCGACGCGCTCGGCAAATTCGCGACGGCCTATCTCGGCGAGACCGGGCAGCCGAAAGAAAGGCAGCTCTCGGGCGGCGCCGTCGCGACCGCCTGGAGCTATCTGTCTGATACCGACGACCGGCGGCTCGCCGGCATCGTCAACACCCCGGGCCGCCAGTACAAGTACGCGACGACGGCGGACGATCTGATCACCAAGATCACCGAAGAAAAATCGGGCAAAGCGCAGCAGAGCTGGAGTTCTTGGCTATGACGACGACAACCGGCTGACCAACGCCGATGCCTCGGTCGCCGGCAAATACGGTTACGGCTACGACCCGGCCGGCAACATCACGAAATTGGCCGAGCCCTCCGGCACCACCGCATTGACCTATAACGTGGTCAACGCGCTGACCAATGCCGGGTTCGCCTACGACGCAGACGGCAATCTGCTGTCCGATGGGGCGCGCAACTACAGCTGGGATGCGGAAAACCGGCTCGTCGCCATCACCTATAAGGGTCATCCGGGGCAGAAGACCGGCTTCGCCTATGACGGGCTCGACCGGCGGACCAAGATCATCGAGACGCCGTCTTCGGGCAAGACGGCGACCTACGACTACCTCTGGTGCGGCGCTCGGGTCTGCCAGCAGCGAGCCGGCGCCGCCGCCGTCGCCCGCCTCTATTACTCGGAAGGCGAAGTGGTCCCGGCGGTCAAGCCGGCAAACGACACGCTGTTTTATTATGGGCCGGACCAGCTCGGCTCGGCGCGCGACGTGTCCGAAATCAGTCCTCTCGTCTCGGCGCTGGGGCAGCCCTACGATTACGACCCGTACGGCAATCCGATCGCCGCGCCGACCGGAAAGACGGTCGATTTCCGCTATGCCGGCATGCTCTACCACGCCAACAGCGGCCTCTATCTGACGCAATACCGCGCCTACGACCCACGCACCGCGAGGTGGCTGTCGCGCGATCCCCTCGGCGAGACTCGGGACCCGGGGCCCACAGGAATGGGCACGGTCAGCGCGCTGGTGTTTCCGACGCCGCTCACGGGCAATCCGACGCCGACGCGGCTTTCCGCCTTTATCCCGCGGCCGGGCGCCGACGCCTCGCAGCCCGGACACCCTCGTCCTTACCTGGTCCGGGCCGGCGACAACCTATACCTCTACGGCAACGCCAACCCGGAAAGCGTGATTGACCCGACTGGCCTTGACGGCATTGTCGGCGGTATTTCCGGCGCGATTTCCGGTGCAATAATAGGCGGGACATTAGGTCTGCCCGAGGGGGGCATCGGCGCGGTCCCGGGAGCCATCATCGGAGGAATTATCGGAGGGATCGGTGGCTACGGCCCGCCTCCCGGATTCCACTTCCCCTGGTACAATCCGAGTTGCCCGGCGAGTGGCGCCTCAGGTGGTTCTACCGGGTCGGGGGATGGTTCGTCCGGACCTGTCATGTATGACCCGAGCACAGGAGGCTACGTGCCCTTCAACCCGGCGACCGCCCCCGTGTCCAGTCGTTGATACCAAACGAAGGGCGTATTGGCTGGTCTGACGCCGTACGTCCTTCGAGACGCCCGCTGCGCAGCGCTGCTCAGGACGAGGTTTTTCGTCAATAATATCAGATACTTGCGTCATGGTGAGGAGCGCTGCGGCAAAGCCGGGGCGCGTCTCGAACCACGCACGTTGCCGATGCAGCGCAATTGTTGCCCGGCCTCATTCGACGGCGGGGCCGGACCGGCGGAAACCACCCTTACGCGCCGCGGACAGAGAGGCGGAAGACGCCGTCCTCTTCTGCCCTACACCCGCCGGAATCGGGTAAGTATCCCGGCCCCTTAAGGTTCGCGCATGCTTTCGTCGATGACGCGGGTGATCGGGTTCAGCACGTAGTGCAACAGCGAGCGGCGGCCGATCTTGATGTCGGCGACGAGGCGCATGCCGGGCCGCAATTCGAACCCGGGCGGCAGGTTGCGGAATTTGGTCTCGGTCAGGGCGACCCGCGCGCGGTAGTGGATCGGGCCCTGCCGGAGCTGCGATCTGAGGCCGGGTATGCTCATGTCTTCGGCCGTCGCTCGGGCATTGTCGTCCTCGACCGTGTCCGGCGCCATCGTCTGCAATACGCCGCGGGCGAGACCGTATTGCTGCCACGGCAACGCCTCGAACTTGACCGTGACCGGGTCGCCGACATGGATGCGCGCCACGTCGCGGGTGTCGATCTCGACCTCGGCGACGAGCGGCACATCGGCCGGGACCAGCCGCATCAACGGTTCGGCCTCGCGCACGACCGCCCCTTCGGGCCGCGGCGCCATCGCCAAGACCGTCGCGTCGCGCGGCGCCCGCAGCACCGCGAGTTGGTGGCGCAGCCGCGCCTTCGACAATTGCGCCGCGGCTGCGTCGCGCTCGCCGCTGGTCTGGGCCATTTCCTCGGCGAGCTTGCGCCGCCATCCGTCGACAAAGGCGTCGCGGTCGGCGCCGGCCCCGGCGATCTGGGCGGCGAGCTTCTGCTGCTCGCCGAGATTGGTGTCGAGACGCGATTGCGCATCGACCCGGCGCTGGCTGGTGGCGATCAGTTGCAATCTGGAGGCGAGGCTCTTGTCGACCAAGGTCTGGTAGATGCTCTCGGCCTGCAGCGCGAGCTGGATCTGCCGGCGCAGCCCTTCCGCCTCGATCTTGTGGGCGGCAAGATCGGCGTTGTATTCCTCGGCCTTGCGGTCGAAGGCGGCGATTCGGGCGGCGTATTCGTCATGCCGCTTGCGCAAGATGTCGCGCTGGGTCGCCTCGTCGGCATTCGGCTCGGCCGGGTCGTACGCGGCGCCGGCGAGTTCGGCCTTGATCCGGTCATAGGCGGCCTGCGCATGGCTGAGCTTGGCGGCAAGCTCGGTTTCGTCGGCCTCGGCAAAGGTCGGATCGAGCGTCGCCAATACCTGACCCGCTTTGACCTTGTCGCCCATCCTGACCATGACCCCGCGGACGACCGAGGTCTCGAGCGGCTGGATTACGATCTCGCTGGCGCTGGTCGCCAGCCGTCCGTTGGCGCCGACCACGACATCGACCTTGGCCAGCCCCAGCGCCAATGACGCGGCGGCGATCAGCCCGGCCATCAACCACAGCACCAGCCGCTGCGGCGGCGGCGCCGTCAGCGCGCTCTGGAAATCGTAATCGACCAATGCGCGCGGCGCCGGGGCGTCGGCGCCCGGCGCCGGTCTCGCCAGCGCGGTCCCGGTGGCGGTCCCGGTCATCGTCGTGTTCATTGATATGCCCGCGCCTGCTGATTCCACAGTTGGTTGTAGGGCAGGCAGCCGCGCAACAGCGAATCGTGTCGCCCGACCTGGACGATATGGCCCTGATCGACGACGATGATCTGATCGGCGTGGGCGACGAACGACAGCCGGTGGGTGACGATGATGATCGTGCGGCCGTGGGCGATGCCGGCAAGATGCTGCTGCACGATGGCCTCGCTCTCGGGATCGAGCGAACTCGTCGCCTCGTCGAAGACCAGTACCGGCGGGCTGTGGATCAACGCACGGGCAATGGCGAGCCGCTGACGCTGCCCGCCCGACAGGTTGGCCGCACTCTCTTCGAGCATCGTCGAATAGCCGTGCGGCAGGCGCTGGATGAACTCGTGCGCGCCGGCGACCTGGGCGGCGTGCACCACCTCGTCGAGCGAGGCGGTGGGTTTGGTCATCGCGATGTTCTCGCGCACCGTTCCGCGAAAGAGGAAATTCTCCTGCAATACGACGCCGATCCGGGAGCGCAGATAGCCGATGTCGAGCTCCTTCAGATCCTGTCCGTCGATCTTTACCAAGCCCGTTTGCGGCCGGTAGAGACCTTGCAGCAGGCGGGCGATCGTCGTCTTGCCGGAGCCGCTGCGGCCGACGACGCCGACGACCTGGCCGGGCTCGATCGCAAACGAGATGTCCTTGACCGCCGCGGCAGGCGAGCCCGGATAGTGAAAGGTGACGTCCTCGAATTCGATGTGGCCGCGGATCCGCGGCGCCAGCTGGCCGGTCGCCGGCTCGGGCTTGGTCTGCATCAGCTGGGCCAGCAGTTTCAACGACAATACCGCGCGCTGATATTCCTGCATCAGGGTCGAGGCGTGGATCAGCGGCTGCGCCAGCCGGTACCCCAGCATGTTGAAGGCGATCAGCGCGCCGACGGTCATCTGGTCGCTGAGCACGAACAGAGCGCCGAGCGCGCCGATGCCGACGCTCATGCCGCGCTCGAGGCTCATCACGACGCTGCGGGCGCGGGCGGCGGTGTGGTCGAGCGACAGGGTCTTGGTCGCCGCCTCGTCGGCGTAGCGCCGCCACCGCAGCATCGAGCGGGGTTCGAGGGCCAGGGTCTTGATCGTTTCGACCCCGTTCAGGATCTCGAACAGAAACGCCTTGCGCCGCCCTTCGATGTCGTTGACGTCGCGCAATTTGATGCGGAACTCGCGCGACATGACGCTCAGCACCACAAAGGCCGCGCCGGAGACTGCGAGTACGATCAGCGTCAAACGCCAAGAATAGATCAGCAAGACCGGCAGAAAGATGATCACCGACAGAAAATCGAGAAACGTATTGCTCAGTCTGCTGGCCACGAACTCGCGAACGTTGTTCGCTTCCTGCAATTTGTAGGCGGTGACGCCCGATGGGTTGGCATGAAAATAATCGATCGGCAACCGCAGCAAATGGTCGATCGTGTCGGTCGCGATGACGCGGTCGAGCTTGCGGGTGACGAACGCCAGCAGATAGTTGCGCATGTAGTTGAAGCCGCCGTCGAACAGGACCAGCACGAAGATCCCGGCGGTGATCGTGTACAGCGTCGAAAACGCCTGGTTGGGCACTACCTTGTCGACGAGGATCTGAAAGAAGATCGGCACCGACAGCGCGATCAGATGCATGGCCAGCGCTGCAACCACCACATCGCGGATCAGCCCGCGTTCGGCGAAGAGCTTTGAAGTGAACCACGAAAAGCCGAATTTTGCGTCTTCCCGGGTCGGCGGCAGCGGCGAGACGATCAGCGTCTCGCCGGCCCAGGACCGTTCCAGTTCGGCGCGTCCCAGAAAGAATATTTCTCCGTCGCGAAACAGCGGATCGGAAATCGCCACTTCCTCGGCGCCGCCTCGCCGCACCCCCATCAGAATGACGGCATTGGCGTTGTTGAGGATCAGCATCGGCGGATCGGCAAAGCTGCCGGTCTGCAGCGCCGACCAGTCGAGACGGGCGTGCTCGGCCTCCAGGCCGAACTCGCCGGCCAGCGCCGAGAGCCGCGATAACGGCAGGATCGGCCCGTCGACGACATTGCGGCGGCGGACCGCGCCGGTGTCGGTATGGACGCCGTTCTGAATGCCGAGACGGAATAGGCAGGCGAGCCCGGTCTCGCAGGAGACGGGTACTGCTTGCGCGCCGCCTGCCCGCCTTTTTGGTGCGCCGCCTCGATCGACAACAGAGCGAGCGGGCCGCCCCCGTCGCCAAAAGGTGCCCAGCTTTCTCGCCAGGCTCATGTCCCGCCTCCCGGGTTGCCGCGCCGTGGCCCGGCGTCGATCCGAGGCGTCGCCCGCGCCATTGTCAAAGACCGAATCTTCGAAAGTCCGAACCATTTTATAACATTATTCTTACGAATACAAGAAAATCAGCACGGCGCCGTCCCATCCTCTTGAGTATCCGTTAATGATAGCGGGGAGCCGACCTGCGCCCGGACAGCGCGCCGAGCGCGAAGCGAGTTCGAGCCTAATCCCCGACCGCGCGCAGCACCTGCCGGCCGCCGGCGGTCTGACGGCGGATCAGCCGCGAATAGAGGCCGTTGCGGGCCAGCAGCTCGGCGTGGCTGCCGGTCTCGACGATACGCCCGTGATCGAGCACGGCGATCCGGTCGGCGTTGCGCACCGTCGACAGGCGGTGGGCGATGACGATCGTCGTGCGGTCGCGCATCAGCGCGTCGAGGGCGCCGCGCACCTGCGCCTCGCTGACCGCGTCGAGATGCGAGGTCGCCTCGTCGAGGATCAGGGTCGGCGCATTCTTCAAAAAGGCGCGGGCGATCGCGATGCGCTGGCGCTGGCCGCCGGAGAGCTGCACGCCGCGCTCGCCGACCGCGGTGTCGAGCCCGTCGGGCAGGCTTTCGACGAATTCGGCGAGGGCCGCCTGCTCGAGCGCGCGGCGGATCTCGGTCTCGTCGGCCTCCGGCCGGGCGAGCAGCACGTTTGCACGCAGGGTGTCGTTGAACAGATAGGTGTCCTGCGACACCAGCGAGACCCGGCGGCGCAGATGATCGAGCGCGAATTCCCGCAGGTCGACACCGTCGATCAGCACCCGCCCGGCGCTCGGGTCCCAGAAGCGCAGCAGCAGATTGGCGATCGTCGTCTTGCCGGCGCCGGACGGGCCGACCAGCGCCATCGTCGCGCCTGCCGGGATGTCGAGCCCGACATCGCTCAGCGCCGGCCGGCGGGCGCCGGGATAGGCGAAGCTCACCCCTTCGAAACGGAGCGCCGAGCCGCCGGCGGGCTCGGGCGGAAAGAGCGGCCCGTCGACCACCGCCGGTTGTTCGCGCTGCACCGCGCAGTACCGTCGGGTCGAGGCGATCGTGTCGGCAAGCTGCCGGCTGACCTGTGCGATCTCCGAGATCGGCAGAAACGACGCCAGCGCCAGCAGGATCAGCAAAGGCAGCGTGGTCGCGGCGAGCTGATGCTCGGCCGCCAGGCGCGCGCCGACGACCGCGACGGCGAGGCCGCCGAGCCCGGTCACGGTTTCGAGCCGGGCGGTCTGCCGGGACAGATCGCTCAGCAATTCGAGGCGGATCTTCTGATAGCCGCGGACCAGCTCCATGAAGGCCTGTCGCCGGCCGCCGACCGCCTGAAAGGCGATCAGGTCGGAGAGGCCCTGGATCGTCTCGGTGACATAGGCGCCCAAGAGCCCGAGCGCTTCGCGCGCCTCGGCGCCGAGGCGATCGATCCGCGCCCGCGTCAGCACCGGGGCCAAGCCGGCAAACAGCACGAACGGCAATAACGCCAGCGCGATTGGCCAGGCGGCGACGGCGAGCACAGCCAGCACGACCGACGGCACCAATACCGCGACCAGCGCCGGCGCTACCGTGTGGGCGAAAAAATACTCGATCGTCTCGACGTCCTGGTTGGCCAGGGCCACCAGATCGCCGGAGCGGCGCCGTACCAGATAGGCCGGGGCCAGGCTGTCGAGCTTGGCGAACAGCGCGATCCGCATCTCGGCCAACAGCCGATAGGCGATGTCGTGGGCGAGCCAGGATTCGAGCCAGTGAAGCAGCCCGGCGAGCGGGGCGGTCAACGCCAGCAGGACCAGCAGATAGGCAAAGGGGCTGTTGTTCTTGACCGCCGCCACGGCGAGCGCGCTGATGACGCCGACGCCGATGAACGCGGCGACCCGGGCGATCCCGGAAGCGACGACGACGCCAAAGCGCCGCCGCCACGGTCTGATGATCTGCAGCAGGGCGCCGAAGGTCGCACCCCAGCCGATCGCCGCGGCGGCTGCGGCCATCCTGTCGGTCGCCGTCTCGCCGGCGATCTCGACGCTCGCGCGATCGCCGTCACCCGACACGGCGGGTTCGTCGACAAGGACCGTATCGTCGCCGCTTTCGTCGGCCTGCGCCCCCATCAGCCGGCGGTAGGGCCCATCGCGGCGGCGGATCAGCTCGGCATGACGACCCGGTTTCGACGACGCGGCCGCGATCGAGCACCACAATCCGGTCGGCGCCGATCACGCTCGACAGCCGGTGCGCCAGGATCAATGTCGTGCGGCCCGCCGACAGCCGATCGATCGCCTGCTGGATCACCGCCTCGTTCTCGGCATCGACCGAGGAGAGCGCCTCGTCGAGAATCAGGATCGGCGCGTCGCGCAGCAGAGCGCGGGCGATCGCCAGACGCTGGCGCTGGCCGCCCGACAGCATGATCCCGCGCTCGCCGATCATCGTCTGGTAGCCCTGCGGCAGCTGCGCGATGAACTCATGCGCATTGGCATGACGCGCCGCCGCCTCGATCTCGTGCCGATCGGCGTCGGGCTTGCCGAGCCGCAGGTTCTCCTCGACCGTCCCGTAAAACAAATAGGTGTCCTGATGCACCACGGCGATCATCCGGCGCACTCTTTCCGGATCGAGCGTCTTGAGGTCGTGACCGCCGATCCTGACCCGGCCCCGCTGCGGATCGAAGAGGCGCAGCAGCAGGCGTGCGACCGAGGATTTGCCCGAGCCGCTCGGCCCGACGATGCCGATCTTCTCGCCGGCGGCAACGGTGAAGGAAAGTTCGTCGTGCGCCGGACCGCGCCCGCCCGGATAGGCGAAGCCGACATCCTCGAAGGCGATCGTCGGCAACAATGCCGGCCGCTCGTCGCCCTCGCCCGCAACATTCGCGGCGACCAGCGGCTCGGCGGCGAGCAGCGCATTGATCCCGGCGGCGGCGGATTGTCCGACCATCCCCTGATGCAGCACCATGCGCAAATCGCGCAGCGGCCGGAAGATTTCGGTGCCGGCCATCAGCACGATCAGCAATGCCTGGATGCTCATCAGCCCGTGCGATACGCGCCAGGCGGCCAGCCCCAGCGCGGCGGCGGCGCCGATCGAGACGCCGCAATCGGTGATGCCGCGGGTCATCACCCCGGTGGACAGCACCCGCAAGGTGCTGTCGCACAGATCGCGCGCCTTGTCGGCGAGCCGCCTGCCATAGGCGGCGCTCTGACCAAAGGCCTTCAATGTCGGCAGCCCCTGGACGCCGTCGAGAAACTCCGAGCCGAAGGATTTGAGGGCCTGCTGCCGCCCGTGGCTGCTGCGCCGCTCGATCTGGACGAAGACGGTCGGGGCCACCAACGTGACCAGCGCAAAGACCAGCATCACCGCCGCGACCGGCACGTCCCAGAAGGCGATGAAGGCAAAGATCGCCAACGGCGTCAGCACCGCGATCGAGAGCTGCGGCACGTATTGGCCAAAAAACGTCTGCAATTGCTCGACGCCGTCGACCACCGACAGCATGACCCCGCCGGTGCGCTCGCCGGCGAACCAGGCCGGGCCGAGTTCGGCGATCTTGTCGTAAAGACGGCCGCGCAAGGTTTCCTGGACCGTGGTCGCGGTGCGATGCGAGACCATCGCGCGGCGATGCTCGATAAACCCGCGCAGCACGACCGCGGCGGCGACCCCGACGGCCGGGACCGCGACGCCGAGAAAGCCGGCGCCGGCGAAGACATGCGACAGCAAGACGCCCAGGATCGCGAAGCGGGCGATGCCGACCACCGCGGCCACCAGCCCGAGCCCGATCGCAAAACCGATCGCGCCGCGCAACCCGCGCGTCAGCCGCCAGAGGCGCCGATCGAAATACATCGCTTCTCCTCCTCGCCGGCCGCGACGGTGGGCAGCCGGCGGTTTGCCGGTTGGATCGATCGGCGCGGCCGGCCCAATCCATGACGCGAGATTAGCGATACGATTGGATGGCGGCCATCGACATTTTTAAGATCGTCCGATACATATTCATCTCATCTCTCGATCAAGGCGGGCCGATGAACTGGGACGACATCCGCATCTTTCTTGCCGTGGCGCGGCACGGCTCGCTGCGCGCGGCCGGACGCGCGCTTGGTCTGAGCCAACCGACGGTCGGGCGGCGTCTCGCCGCGTTCGAGAAGTCGTTCGGCGGCCCGGCGCTGTTCGACCGGCTGCCGGACGGATTGCGGCTCAACCCGGCCGGCGAAGCGCTGGTCGCGGCGGCTGGGCGGCTGGAGAGCGCCGCACTGGCGCTCGAACGGCGGCGGGTCGCCGCTTCGCCTGAACTCAGCGGCACCGTGCGCGTCTCGGTCGGCGAATGGGCGGAGGGCCTGCTGGCCCGGCAGCTCGGCCGAACCAACGCGACCGGGCTGCCGCCCAGGATTACCCTCGAGCTCGTGGAGTCGCCGCAAACCGCGAATTTGGCGCGCCGCGATGCCGATCTGGCGCTGCGCCATGGCGTGCCGGAGGCCGGCAACCTCTATGTTTCGAAGGTCGGAGCGATCGCCGGCGCGCTCTATCGGCAACGGGGCTGCGGCGGGCCCGGGCTCGGCCTCGGGGAGCGCTGGATCACCTACACCGAGGAGCAGGGCCACTATGTCAGCGCCCGCTGGCTGGAGCAGCAGGTGCGCGAATCAGGCGGGCATGTGGTGCTCCGCGCGGCGAATCTGGCAGCTCGTGCGGAGGCGATCCGGGCCGGGTTCGGCATCGGGTTGCTGCCCTGCTACGCTGGCGACAGCGATCCGCTGCTCGAGCGGGCCACCGGCCCGGTGCCGGAACTGGCCGCCGATTATTGGGTCATCGTCCATCGCGACCTGCGCCGCGCCGCCTGCGTGCGTGCGGTGATCGACTGGATTCGCGGACTTTTCAATCAGCACCGGGATGCGCTCGCCGGGGCCGGCGACGGGCCGGAACAAAGCGATCCGGTATCGCATCGTCCCGCCGCCGCCGGCTTGCAGGCGGCGGACTGACGACGCCGGTTCCGCGGTCTACATCTCCTCCAGCAGCTTTTTCAGCTCCAAAGCAAGGCCGGCCCCGGCAGCTTCGGGCGCGGGAGGGAGATCGGCCGCAGTATTGGTCTGTTGCGTCATCGCTGCGGATGCCTGCACCTCGCGCAGCGCCACGGTCAATGCTTCGACGGCACTGCGCAACTCGGCGAACCGCAGCTCCTCGATATTTGAGGATTCAATGACCGGCTGCGCCGGCAGCGCAATTTGCCGCAGCATCGCCTGGAACTCCTCGACCGACGATTGCATCTGCGCGGCCAGCGCATCGGTTGCCGTCGATAGATGCCCGACGGCCTCGATCAGAGCATGATGGCTTTCTTCGAGCACGCCGACGAGCCGATCGGTCAGCGGACCCGGCTCTGTCGCGGCGCCTGCGCGGCCCGTCGCGACGTTGAAGCGGGCCGATCCGAACCGATCCGCCGGCTCGCGCAGCAATCCCATCTCCGCCGGCCCGTTCGGAATCCGCGACATCGCTTCGACCAAGGGTTCGATCGTCACGTCCAGGGCAAGCCGCGCGAGCAAGGCCAGAAACACCAGCCCGGCGAGAAGCAGCGCCGCCGGGATCGTCGGGATCGCCTCCGGCAGAAACGGGACCGGCCCCGAATGCTGCGCCAGACCGAGCATCGCCAGCGTCGCCAGGCCGATCAGCGCGCTGAAGAAATGGCTGCGCGCCAGCGAAATATAAAAGATCCGTGCGGCCTCGGCTCTCGCTTCGCGCCGATCAAAGCGGCGTTCGATCAAGATCGCCTCGCCCGATCTCGCCGATGGCTGGAATTCCGGGGCCGGCCTCGGCGCCAGCGAGCGCAGCGCGCTCGTGTCGACGGCGTCATAAAAATCGATGACCGCGCTTCCGCGACCGGGGGTGCGCCCGATACGGCGACGCAAGGCGAGGGCATCGAAGATCAGGCCGGCCGTCGTCGCAACGATCGCAGCCAAGGCATAGACGGCGAAGAGGACCAGGACCAGCACGGCCAGATGCGGCAGTAAAGCCGGCACGATCTCGGAGCGCGGCATGATCGACAGTTCCGGTCGGGCGACCAATGCGGCGGCGAATAACGCGCCCAGCGCCCCGGTCGAGACGATTATCGATGGCCGCATCGCGGGTTCTTCCCTCTCGGTCCGGCCTGGCTGTCGGGCGATCGCAGCAGCAGGCCTATCGACGGGGAGGCGCGGTCGGCGGCGGGATTGCGCTGCCGTGCACGGCGAAGGGCAGCGGTACATCGCGTGGCACCCCGCCTCGCCGGTAGCGCGCTCGCGCCCAGCCGGGTCGGCCAAACCCGAAGATCAAGCGCGCAATATGCCGAGTGCGGCGGTAACCGGTCGAGCGCAATCGGCACAAGAGGCCGGCCCGCGCTCAGGCGAAGGCGTCGGGGCCCCCGCTGCCGGGCGATTCGTGGTCCGAACCGTCAGGCTTCGACCGCGTCCGTCACCGACCGAAAATCAAGTACAGCGGCAGCAGTACAGGCACCCACGCGGCGAGCCCCAAGCCGGTGAACACCAACAGGGCGATAGGTGGCGGCAGTTTTTTTTCGTCGGCCGGCCGTTCGTAGTCAGCGGCCAGCGAGGTGAAGGCGGTATAGACTTGCGACATGGCCGGCGACCTTTCGCTGCTGACTTCCAGCTGATGGTTTCCGAATACAGTACTAAGACTGCGACAGCAACGTATATCTCCGGCAATTTATCAGTAATTCATCCGGTATTTTAGACCGCTTCTGGACAGGAAGCTTAGCGCCGCCGCGTTGCCGTTTGCACGATTACCCCGGGCGCGCCCGAGAATTACGCAAAATTGTTAAAACACGATGAAAAAAACGATACGGCCGGCCAACAACGCTCGCCAAGATCGGGTTGGCGCCGCCCACGACGAAGCCGGGACCCCGATATCGGAGCAACTGGTTAATGACGGGTTACTGACGCTATGGTGACACAAGGGTGACGGTCGAGCCGGAAACTGCGAGACGCCAGGTCCGGCACGGGGCCGATCGTTGGAGGGGGGAACAAGTGAACAGCCTGTTCGCGCCGCAATACGTTTATTCCGCCGACGCACGCCGGCTCGGCGCCGGCGTTGCCGAAAGCGTGCAGGCAATCGACGAGTGTTACGAATATCGGATCGGCAAGCCCCTCGTCTGGGCCGTGGCGTTGCTGTTTTCGCTGGGGCTGTGGGTCGGGATCGGCGCCGCCATCGGCTCGGTGGTCTCCCTTATCCGCGGCTGACGCTGGCCTCGTCCAGGGGTGCGGCGCTGCGAAAGCGAATCTGCCCGTATCGCCGCGACGGCGCCCCGCAATAAGCATATCCAAGACAGCCGGCGGCGCCCTCTGATTCTAGAGGCAATGCCCGGTGTAGACGATGTCGCCGCCATTGCCGAAGACGCCGTCCTGAACCGGCAGGAAGCGGCGATCCTCGACGACATAGCCGGTGTTGCACAGCGCTCGGCCGGTCAGCGCCCCCGCCAGCCAGTCGCGGCGGATACGCTCCGCGGCGCCGTCGTCATTTGCGGTCATCACCGTGTTCGTTTGCGCGGCAAAAGTGAATGTTCCGGCTCCTCCGGCGGCAAAATTTGTGACCCGGACACCGTTGCCCTGGCTGCATCCGGCAAGCGAGACGCCCGCGACGACGCAGGCGACAGCAAGGGCGCGCGTGGGTCTGGTCCTGTTGCTCATCGCTCCCGCTCTCCTCGCCGGCGCCGCCGGTCAGCGCCCGATCGTGCCGCGCTCGGTTTCGAGCGCCGTCGAACCTACAATTCGCGGGTGCGGCGCGCCATGGCATCGTCCCACAAATTGCCGCGGTCGTCGTCGAAGATCATTTTCGGCTCCTCAGGGGTGACGAACCAGTCGTGGCGCGCCATCTCGCCCTCGAGTTGGCCCGGCCCCCAGCCGGTATAGCCGAACGCGAACAGACTTTGTTTCGGCCCATGATTGCTGCCGATGTCGCGCAGGATCTGCGGGCTGGCGGTCATCGCCACCCGGCCGTCGACCTGCAGCGTCTCCGGGCGCCGGTATTCGGCGCTGTGGATCACAAAACCGAGTTCCGGCTGCACCGGCCCGCCGGCAAAGACCCGCAGGTTGCCGTCGACGCCCGCCCCCTGATCCCCGTTCGGCTGCAGCAGGCTCCGGATCGAGCGCTCGCCGACCGGGTGATTGATGACGATGCCGAGAGCGCCGCTCTGGTCGTCGCGCACCACCAGGATGACGGCGTGATCGAAGCGCGGGTCGCCGATCGTCGGCGCGGCGATCAGCAATTGCCCGGCGAGAGAGCTGCCGCCGGGTTCCTGCGGGGCGGCGGCGCCGGTCAGAAACGCCGCCGCGAGCAATGCCGCGGCAGCCGGCAGCGCGCGCAGAGCGGAGAGGCGGAGGATCAGCATTCGACCAACTTACATTGCCGGCCCCCGGCTGGAAACGCGGTGCTAAGATCAAGACCGAGGAAAAGAGGAAACGACCAACGATGGCGGCTCAATCCTGGATCATCACGACCGCAGCCGGCACCGGCGAACGGGGCTTCGGCGGCGACGGCGGACCGGCAGCCCTGGCCCGGCTGAACGGGCCTTTCGACATCGGCTTCGATCCCGCGGGCAATCTGTACTTCTCGGATACGTTCAACCACCGCATCCGTCGGGTCGAGGCGGGCGCCGGAATAATCTCGACGATCGCCGGCTGCGGCGAGGCCGGCTATTCGGGCGATGGCGGCCCGGCGACGCAGGCCCGCTTGAATGAGCCCTACGGCATCGCCGTCGATCGGGCGGGCAATGTCTATATCGCCGACCGGCACAATCATTGCGTTCGCCGGGTCGACGGCGCGACCGGCACCATTATAACCTTTGCCGGGAACGGCGCAGCCGGGTCCGGCGGCGACGGCGGGGCGGCGGCGCACGCCGCGATGGTCGAGCCCAATGGGCTGGCCTTCGACCCGGCGCAGCAGCGGCTCTTTATCGCCGACGTCGCCGACAACCGGGTCCGCGTCGTCGATCTGGCCGCGGGGACGATCGCGACCTTTGCCGGCACCGGTGCTCCGGCGCACAGCGGCGACGGCGGACCCGCAGCTGCGGCCGGAGTGTGGGGCGCCCGCGCCGTCAAAGTCGCCGCCGACGGCACCGTCTACATCCTCGAACGCCAGGGCAGTACGTTGCGCGCGGTCGATCGACGCACCGGCGTCATCGCCACCGTTGCCGGCACCGGCGCCCGCGGCTATTCCGGCGACGGCGGCCCGGCGCTCGCCGCGGTATTCGATGCGCCGAAGGAGATGGCACTCGCCCCGGGCGGCGATCTGTTGATCGTCGATACCGAGAACCACGCGATCCGCCTTCTCGACATCGCCCGCGGTACGGTCGATACGATCGCCGGCGGCCGCAAGGGCAGCGGCGGCGACGACGGCCCGGCCATCGCCGCCGGCCTCGGCCGCCCGCACGGCGCCGCAGTCGGCCCGGATGGCGCGATCTATATCGGCGACACCGAGAACCACCGAATCCGCAAACTGATCCGGCCGGGTTGAGGCCGGGCCGGCGGACGCCTCAATCGAGAAAGCTGCGCAATGCCGCCACCAGCTCCTTCGGGTTGTCGCCCTGCACGGTATGCCCGGCCTTGGGGATCTTTATCCAGCGTCCATCGGGCAGGCTCGTCGACAATCTTTCGGCGTCCTCGTCGTGGAACACGTCGCTTTCGGCGCCGCGGACGACCAGTGTCGGACAGGCCACCCTGCCGAGCCCGTCCGCCAGGCCGCGCCGCTCGGCCGAGTGCCGATCGCCGCCCATCGCCTGAAACCGCCGCCGATCGTACTTCCAGACCCAGTTGCCGTCCTCCTGCTGCCGCAGATTGTGCATCAGACTGCGGCGCAGAATCAGCGGATCGCGCCGCGGATTGAAGGCCAGTGCCCGCTCGATGATCGCTTCGAGCGAGGCCGGCTCGGAGCCGCCGTTGACGAAATCGCGGATCCGGCTCGAGCCCGGCCGGCGGATGTTCGGGCCGGCGTCGATCAATACCAGCGCCGACAGGGTTTCCGGGTATTGGATCGCATAGGCGAGCCCGTTGATGGCCCCCATCGACATGCCGACCAGCGCGAATTTGTCGATGCCGACGGCGTCGGCAAAGCCTTTGACGTCCTCGCGCTGGGCCGAGATCGTGTAATCGGAGTCGGGCGCCCAGTCGCTGTCGCCGTGACCGCGCTGATCGAGCGCCCGGCAATGGTAATCGTCGCGCAATGCGAGGCAGCACAAATCCCAGGTATGGGCGGTCAGGGCGCCGCCGTGCAGAAACAGGATCGGCCGCTTGCCGTCGCGTCCCCAATCGAGATAACGGAACCGCAGCCCGTTGACGGCGACGTGACGTTCCTCCGGCAGCTCCACCTCGTCGAACTCGAACCCCGCGCGTACCGAAGTGGATTGCAGGTGATCGCGATATTCGTCGCTCGATAAGGTCATTCGTCGGGCACTCCGTCGGCAATTGGCGCGGTTGCTTGCAGGCAGGATGGAGGCTTTAGCACGCCGGCGCCGGCGCGGCCATTTGGCCGCCGCGGCGCCGCTGTGCATTTGCGGCAGGCTCCCCCGCGTTCTCGTCATGGCTCGACCCCGCCGCACCCCGGCACGGCCGTTGTTTCGCCGGGCCGGAGGATTACACTCGCGGCTCGAAAGTGGCGGGCCGCAACGGGCGGTTCGGCGTGACGGAAGGAAGAAACCGATGGCGTACGATCTGTTGATCAAAAACGGCCGGATCGTCGACGGCTCGGGTCTGCCGGCGTTTCGCGGCGATGTCGGCGTCAAGGACGGCAAGATCGTCGAGATCGGCAGGTTGAGCGGCGCGGCAGAGCAGATCGTCGACGTCGACGGCCGTGCGGTCGCCCCGGGCTTTATCGACAACCACTGCCATTACGACGCGCAGGTCACCTGGGACCCGCTGTGCACCTTTTCGCCCGAGCATGGTGCCACCACCGTGATCTTCGGCAATTGCTCCTTGTCGTTGGCGCCGGTGCGCAAGGGCACCGAAGAGCGGCTGGCCGAGTTCCTGAGCTATGTCGAAGCGATCCCGATGGAGGTATTGCGTACCGTCGATTTCGACTGGGAAACGACCGGCCAGTACATGGACAAGCTCGACAAACGCCTCGGCATCAATGTCGGCAATCTGATCGGCCACACCGCGGTGCGCCACTACGTGATGGGCGACGAGTGCCAGAAGCCGGGCGCCTCCGACAACCAGATCAAGGCGATGCAGGATGTCGTCCGCGACGGCATGCAGGCCGGCGCGCTGGGCCTCTCGGTGTCGCGCGAGCAGGGCCATTACGATCCGCAGGGCTGCCACATCCCGGCATTGTGGGCCGACGAAAAGGAGATTTTCGCGTTGGGCGATGTCTTGCGCGAGATGGGCACCGGCACGATCCAGGCCGGCGGCGGCCAGTATGTCGAGCTGAAGGACGGCATGATCCGCCGCCTCGCCGAGGCGACCGGCCGGACCGTCGTCTACAACAGCCTGTCGCAGACGATGCGCAAGCCCGACGAGTGGAAGACGCATATGGCGCGGGTCGAGGAGACCGCCGCACTCGGCATCCGCGCCTATCCGATGTGCAGCCCGAACCGGGTCACGCAGGACTTCACGATGAAGAACTGCCAGGTGTTCCGCGGCCTGCCGACCTGGCACCCGATCCTGCTGTCGTCGGACGAAGAGAAGATGAAGGCGTATGCCGACCCCGAAATCCGCGCCAAGCTCCACGAGGAAGCCGTCGTCAACAAGCCCGAAACGCGCGGTCGGCTTCTCGAAGACCTGGTGGAACTACATGTGGGTCAACGAGCCGGCGCTCGAAAAGAACCGGTGGATGCAGTTCAAGTCGATCGGCCAGATCGCCGAGAAGCAGGGTAAGCGGGTGATCGACGCCTTCCTCGACCTGGTCGTCGAGGAAAAGCTCGAAACCCGCTTTCTGCAGGCCGAGAACAATGTCGACGACGCGGCGTTGACCAAGATCCTGACCCATCCCAACGCGGTGATCGGGCTCGGCGACGGCGGCGCCCATGTGCAGTTCCACGGCGGCTACGGCTACCTGACCAAGCTCCTCGGCGAATGGGTGCGCGAGAAGCAGGTGATGACCCTGGAGCAGGCGGTGCGGCGGCTGACCTTCGACTCGGCCTCGACCTTCGGCATCTATGACCGCGGTCTGCTGCGCCCGGGGCTCGCTGCCGACATCGCCGTATTCGATCCGGCCACCGTCAAATGCGGCAACGAAGTCGTCGTCCGCGACTTCCCGAAGGGCGCCTGGCGGATCAAGGAACCGGCCGAGGGCGTCTTCGCCACAATCGTCAACGGCCAGGTGCTGTACAGCGAAGGCAAGCACACCGGCGCGTTGCCGGGCCGCGTGCTGCGCAACACCCACTACCACGCCAACCACGGCTGAGTGAGAAAATGGCGGACGGTCCGCTCCCTCCGCCATCAGCCCCCGTCGTCATGGCCGGGCTTGGTCCCGGCCACCCACGACTTCTGGAGCGGGAACGAAAAAGGCGTGGATACGCGGGACAAGCCCGCGCATAACGAAGAGGGGGTATCCGAGCAGGAGGACAGGGAAATGGCCGAGATTCTGGGATTGGGCTGCACGCACCGGCCGGTCATGCTGCGACGCGACGAGGACTGGACCTTTATGATGCGGGCCTCGCTCGACGACCCCGATATGCCGGTCGAGATGAAGGACCCGGCAAATTGGCCCGCACCCTTGCGCGCCGAACTCGGCAACGATTGGGGGACGGCTGCGGCGGGCCGGGCGCGCGAGGTCTATCGCCGCCACTTCGCCGAGGCGCGCCGCGCGCTCGACGACTTCAAACCCGACGTGATCGTCATGTTCGGCGACGATCAATACGAGAATTTCAAGGAGGACATCGTCCCGCCCTTTGCCGTCTTGGCCTATGAGGACCAGGAGATCCGGCCCTGGCAGCATCGGCGCACCCCGTACAACCCATGGGGCGAGCCGGCGGATACCGCGTTTCGCGTCAGAGGCCACAAGGAGGCCGGCAAATACCTCGCCACCGGTCTGATCGAGGCCGGGATCGACGCCGCCTATGCCTATAAGCCGTTGCACAACCCGCTCGGCCACGCTTTCGAGAACACGCTCTTATTACTCGACGACGAGCGCGTCGGGTTCGACTACCCGCTGGTCCCGTTTTCGGTCAATTGCTACGGGCGCCGGGTCAATGCGGCGCGCGGGTTGCGGCTGCCGCTGGCGATGCGCGGCGAGATCCGCAACCTCGATCCGCCCTCGCCCAACCCAGGGCGCTGCATGGCGGTCGGCGCCGCCACGGCGCGGATCATGGCGCAGAGCCCGTGGCGCACCGCGATCCTGGCCTCGTCGAGCTGGTCGCATTCGTTTCTGACCGAAAAGAATTTTCAGTTGTGGCCCGATGTGCCCGCCGACCGTCTTCTGTACGACGCGCTCGAAAAGGGCGACTACGCCGACCTGGCGCCGCTATACGACCGACCAGATCGAGGACAGCGGCCAGCATGAAGTACTGAACTGGTTCTGCCTTTTGGGGGCGATGGAAGAACTCGGCCGCAAGCCCGACCGCGCCACCTTTATCGAAACCTGGGCCTTCGTCTCCCCGGTCGTGTTCGCCCACTACCTACCGTAAGGGCTGCCGCAATCGTGTGCCGCCCCTCACCCTCCCGCTCCGCGGGTCCCTCCCTCTCCCCGCTCGCGGGGAGAGGGTCGGGGTGAGGGGTCACCCGGCCGGGACCTCTGCGAGCAGGCGGCCGTAGCCGGGGATCTTGTCGCCGCTGTTCAGCATGACCAGCATCGCCCACAGCGAAGCTTGGTTCGTCGTGATCACCGGCTTCTTAAATTCGCGTTCCCAGCCGGCGATCGACGCCATCGTCGGGAAATTGCCGCCGGGGACGACAAAGGCTTCGATCTCCGGCCGGTCGATGCGGGCAAAGGCGTCGCGCGCATTCTCCGGGCCGAGATTGCCGATCGCATAGGAATTGGTGGCGCCAAAGCCTTCGAACGCCACCGTTTCGACCCCGTTTTTGCTGGCGAAGAGATGTGCTGCGCGTTGGTTGACCACCTCGGTATAAGGCGAGACCAGGGCGATCCGCCGCAATCCCAAGGCGCGTACGGCGCGGCCGACCGCCTGCGCCGAGGTGACCGCCGGCACGCCGGCGCCGGCACTCATGCGCCGGGTCACGACCTCGTCGTAATCGTCGGCGAACAGGCTCGCCGAGGTCTGCGCCAGGATCACCAATTCGACTTTGGCGGTGCCGAGCAGCCGCGACTGATAGTCGACATCCTCGTCGCGCGGCGAGGCGAAGGTGTGGCCGGGCGAACTGGTCAGCAGCCGCCCGATATGCGCCTGGTAATTCATCGGCAACAGCCGGCACTCGATCTCGACCGTGGTGTTCGTCGACGGGATCAGAAAGCCGAAATGACGGGTCATGTCGCGGGCCTTTCGATTTTGGTCTCGGTTGGGTCGGCGGGCTCAAGGAACGATCGATCTTACCGCGGCGGCGACCGCAGCGGCGATCGTTTCCGGGAGCCGGCCCCGGATCTGTGCGCGGCCCGCCTCGACCGTTGCGATCTTGGCGGTCCGGATGATCGATGGGATCGGCAGCCCGACCGCGTCATGGTCCGGGATCGCCACGTCGCCATGCCGGGATCGGTTCTCGGCGGAAGTGATCATCAGCACCCACAGCAATCCGAACCGGCTCTCCAAAGCCGCTTCTGAAACGACGAGAGCCGGGCGCCGTTCGAGGGCCGCTCGGTCGGTGTACGGAAACGGCACGGAAACGACGTCGTACCGCTCAAAGGTCGGCATAACCCTTCCTGTCCGCCTCGGATGCCCATTCGGTGAAACAGGCGAACGGGTCCTCGCCTTCGGCCGGGGCGCGCACGACCCTGACCTCGTTGCCGTTGATGACAAAGGCGAATTGGTCGCCGGGCGCGAGACCCAGCACTTCGCGAACCCGTTTCGGCAGCACCATTTGGGACTTGACCCCGAGGCGCGCCCTAACCATCGCCGCCATCGTCATACCTCATACTTTCCAGGCGTTATGACGTATGACCCGGTAATCATGGGGTCAATGGTCCTATGCCGTGCTGGCGGGCGAGGCCGCGGTCCTGTTAAACTCGATCATCCGGCAATTTAGAAAAAGGCCCCGGGGACATGAACGATGCACTGAGCTTGGCCGAGCGCGCCGACGCGATCGAGCACAAGATGATGCGCGAACTCGACCAGGCGATCATCGTCAAATCGCGCCTGTTCAACCTCGCCGACGGCGATATGAGCTTCCCGAACGGCGCGGCGCTGATGGCCAAAAACCCCGGCCGACATATGCTGATGGGCGACGATCCGCGCCTGCCGCAAATGCCGGAGCGGCCGACCCTGGTCGATTTCTTCAAATACCGCTTTGGCCCGGCCAATCATCTGCTGCAGAGCGCCCGGCATGCGGTCAGGGCCGGCATGGACGAGAAGATCGTGCTGGCCTGCCTGCTGCACGATATCGGCGTCATCGGATTTATTCGCGCCGATCACGGCTATTGGGGCGCCCAGCTGGTCGAGCCCTATGTCGAGCCGGAGGTGACCTGGGCGATCCGCGCGCATCAGGCGTTGCGGTTTTACGCCGACGAAGCCGCCGGCTATTCCTATCCCGAAATCCTACGTCAAGAATTTCGGCGCCGACTACCGGCCCGACCCCTATATCGAGGACGAATACAACCGCGCCCGCAATCACAAATGGTACATGACGGCGCGGCTGATCACCGTGCACGACATCTACTCGTTCGACCCGGACGTGGTGGTCGATCTCGAAGACTTCACCGATGTGATCGGCCGCAATTTCAAGCAGCCGAAGGAGGGGCTCGGCTTCGACAACAGCCCGGTCGCGCATATGTGGCGCACCCTGATCCGGCCGACCAAGTTTCTGTAAGCGCGGCCGGCCGCGGGATGCCGGAGAAAGCGAGCCGCCGATGTCCGACCTGCCGCTGACCCTGACCTGCGCCGACTATGCGCGGGTGATGCCGCTGGCGACCGGCGACGTCAAACCCGACGGCATCGCCTTGACCCTGGTCCATGGCGCCGGCGGGTCGTGGGAGATGCGGGCGGAGATGCTGCGCCGCGCGCTGCACGACCCCGATGTGCAAGGCGGCGAGGCGTCGATGGCCGGCCATCTGCGCCGCCTCGATCAGGGCGACCGCAGTCATGTCGCGCTCCCGGTCTTCCCGTTGCGCAACTTTACCGCGCGCGACCTCTATGTCCGCAAGGGCGGCCCGGTCAAAACGCCGGCCGATCTGATCGGCAAGCGCGTCGGCATGTATGACTGGGTGGCGAGCGGGTCGATCTGGTACCGGCATTTTCTGAACTTTATCGACGTGCCGCCCGCCAGCCTCCAATGGTGGATCGGCGACATCGACGCGCCGCGCCCGCCGACCCATGTCTATGCCCTGCCCGCCGGCGTGCATCCGGCGCCGCCGGGGCGTTCGTTGTCCGAGATGCTGATCTCGGGCGAACTCGACGCGATCATGAGCCCGCCGCGGCCACGGCATTACCACCCCACCGACGGGCCGATCATCCGCCTCTTTTCCGACATCCGCGCGGTCGAGCGCGATTATTTCCGCAGCACCGGCTGTTTTCCGCCGCAGCATCTGGTGGTCCTGCGTCGCGAGGTGTGGGAGCGCGGCAAATGGATCGCGCGCAGCCTGACCGAGGCCTTTATTCGCGCCAACACGCAGTTCGCCGCCGCACAGCGCAACTTTCCCTATGTCTCGCCGTGGCTCGACATCGAACTCGAAGAAACCGAGGCGCTGATGGGCGCCGACTTCCATCCCTACGGGTTTGAGCCCAACCGGCGCACGATCGACATCTTCTGCCGTCAGGCCTTCGACCTCGGCATCGTCGGCCGGCTGATCGCGGCCGACGAATATTTCGCCGAGCACCTCGAATCCTGATCGGCGCAGCCGGATTATCCGCCGGGAGGACACGAATGGCTGAAATCGCGCAACCGATCGTGCATTTTGTCGGCAGCATTCCGTTGCCCGATGCCGAAACCGTGTTCCGTACCCTCGCCGCAGCGGCGGCGGCCTCGTCTTCTGCGTCTCCCCGACGGCGAGACCGGCATCCGCAAGACCTGGATCCGCTTTTTGCAAGGCGTACTCGCCGAGAACCCGGCGATCGAAGTGGCGCGGACGTTCCGCCGTTCAAGTTCACGCAATGGGACGGCAAACTCTTGCGCGAAATCCCGCGCCTGCGCGTCAAGCCCGGCGCCCGCCTCGATCCGGCCTCGTTCGCTACCGGCTATGCCGAGATGGCGATCGCGTCCTGGGGCGTGTTCGAACGCCTGCAGCAGGCGGGCGTCATTCCCGCGGCGATCAAGTTTCAGGTCTCGCTGCCGACGCCGATCGCGCCGACCTACAACAACATGCTGCCGGCCGACCGGCCGCTCGTTCTGCCGGCGCTGACCGAGCATCTGCTCGGCGAGGTCGGGAAGATCGCCGCGGCCATTCCCAACGATCGCCTCGCGCTGCAATGGGACGTCTGCCAGGAGGTGCTGGCCTGGGAAGGCTATTACGAACCGGGACCCGTCGATTTCCGCAGCGAAACGCTCTCGGTGCTGACCCGGATCGGCGCCGCCGTGCCGGCCGAAATCGAGCTCGGCTACCATTTGTGCTATGGCAGCCCGGCCGACGAGCACTGCGTTCAGCCCAAGGACATGGGGATCATGGTCGAGATCGCCAACGCCACCTGTGCCGGCGTCGCGCGCCCGATCCAGTTCTTTCATATGCCGGTGCCGAAGGGCCGCACCGACGACGCCTATTTCGCGCCCCTCGAAGATCTGCGCCTACACCCCGAGACCGACCTCTATCTCGGCCTCGTCCATCACGGCGACGCGCAAGGCGATAGGGCGCGCCTTGCCGCGGCGCGCCGCCATGCGCGCGTCGGCGGCGTCGCCACCGAATGCGGCATGGCGCGCGGCGATCCGGCGCGACTGCCGGCGCTGCTCGCGGCGCATGTCCACGCCGCGCAAATCCCGGCTTAGCTGTGGCTTAGCTGGATCAGAGGCTCGTCAGGCGCGGCTCAGGCGACCGGCGACCTCGGCCTGCCACGCGTCGAGCGGCATGAAGCCGGGGGTCTCGCGGCAGTGCTGTTCGGTCTCGGCCATGATCGCCTCGTTCGGCAGCGACAGATCGATCGGCACGCCGTGCGGCTGCGGCACGTACCAGGGCGTGTCCATATAGATCTCGATCGTGTTCCCTTCGGGATCGGGGAAATAGCAAGACAACGCATTGCCGTGGCTGGTCTGCCGGATGTTGTCGATGCCGGCCTCGCGGGCGCGGCCGTAGAGCGTCTTCAAGGCGTCGAGATCGGGGACCTTGAACGACAACTGGTTGACCGTGCTGACCCCTTCGGGGGCGCGGCCGGAGACGATGACGAATTGGTGGTGATGGCCGGGCGATCCGGTCATGAAGGCGAGTTCGCCGCCGCGGCTGCTGATGCCGCGGTCGGAACAGACCAGCCCGACGACGTCGGTATAGAACCCGACCATCTTCGACACGTCGCGGGCGTAGACGCCGCAATGCGACAATTGCGGGTGAAAATCAGACGGCATCTGTATCTCCTCTGGGTCGTCCGGGCGCAGTTTATCACAGGGGATATCGGACTTCTGATATCATCGATCAAATAAATAAATAACATATCCTCCATCGATCGTGTCGATGCCGACGCATGCATCAATTACGCTGACGACGGCTGCGGCCCCGGGAACAACGGAAGACGATCGGCGCGCCAAAGGCAGATGAAGTCTGCCGACCCTCGCCGTCGGCCCTTCCGTTGGTCGCGCCGACACGGCTGGAGGAAGCCGCGGGCCTTCTCGGCAATTACCGCCTCGGCGGCCCCCGCATTTTCAACGACGGATCGAATAACCTGCCCGAGATATGCGTGGGACGCTTTTTTGACTTTCGATCCCGATAAGTGTCGGCATGGCCGCAAACTGTTGGAATCGATCTGACGGACGCCTCCAAGGATGCACCACCACAGCCGCACCGGCAGCCGGAGCGGCCCGGGCGGCACCGGGCATCGCATGATCCCCAAGTCATTGAATCCAACCCGGCCGGCTCGATCCAGGCGCAGGTCCATATACCGATGAAAAATCCTTTGACGCGGATCTCTCGGGCGTATTGCGCGGGAAAGGAAAACGGTGCAATTTTGGCGCGTCATACCCACGCGTCGAGGCTTCGGATGGGTAAATCATCGCTGATCGGTCTCACCGGATCGATGATTTTATTAGCGTTGGCTGTCGCGGTTCAGGCAGCCGGGCTGCAGTCGCCTACCGCGACGCCGGCTGCCGCCGCCGGCTCGGGGCCGCGAGGCGGGATCTTCCTGATACCGGCCAATGGGGCCCCGATCGTCCTCGGGGTGAACAAGGGCACGCTGGTGCATCTCAGCGGTGCGGCAAGCACGGTCTTTGTCGCCAACCCCGATATTGCCGACGTCCAGGTGAAATCGCCGAACCTGATCTATGTCAGCGCGAAATCGGCCGGAGAGACGGTGATCTATGCGGTGGATGCCGAGGACAACGTGCTGTTGAATGCACCGATCCGCGTCCAGCTCGACCTGTCGTCGCTGCGCCAGTCGCTTCGGCAATTGGTGCCGGGCGAGCAGATCTCGGTCAGCTCCGTCGGCGGCGACCTGGTGCTGAGCGGTGTCGTTTCCAGCGCCGTGCAGGCGGAAAAGGCGCGTACGCTCGCCAACACGGCCGCCGGCGCGTTCAAGGGCGCGCATGCGATAGATCGAATGACCATCGCAACCCCGAACCAGGTCAATCTGCAGGTTCGCATTGCCGAAGTCGACCGCAACATCCTGAAGGAGATCGGCGTCGACTGGAGCAAGATCGGCACCACCCCGGGCGTCGGCGGGCCTGAGGTGTCGTTCAGCACGGTCAACAACCCGACGCCGCTGACCACCCCGCCGAGCACCAACACGATCACCATCGGAACACTGCCGTCGTTATTCGGGCAGCAGATCAGCGCCACGGTCGAGGCGCTCGCGACCGAAGGCTTTCTGACCGTCTTGGCCCGACCGAACCTGACCGCAGTCAACGGCCAGACCGCGAGCTTTCTTGCCGGCGGCGAATTCCCGGTCCCGGTCGTACAATCGGTTTCCGCCGGGGCGCCGACCATCACCGTCGAGTACAAGCAATTCGGCGTCCAGCTGGCATTCACCCCGACGATCATCGACAGCAGCCACCTCAGCATGCGGGTCCGGCCCGAAGTCAGCCAGCTGAGTTCGCAAGGCGCGGTCAATATCAGCGGCTTTGTGATCCCCGCCTTGACCGTCCGCCGGGCAGAAACGACGGTGGAGCTCGGCAGCGGTCAAACCTTTGCACTTGCCGGGCTGCTCAACACTACGACCGAACAGGACATCTCCAAGATACCATGGCTCGGCGATATCCCGATCCTCGGCGCGCTGTTCCGCTCGAACAAATTCCAGCACAACGAGAGCGAGCTCGTGATCCTGGTCACGCCGTATCTCGTCAACCCTTCCAACACGCCGTTGACGACCCCGCTCGCCGGGTTGCAGTTCCCCAACGACGCGCAGCAGGTGTTGATGAGCGATACCTATCGGCAAAAACTGCCGGGGCCGCCGCAAGGCCCCGTTGGCGCCGGCGGCCAGGGTCTGATCGGCTCGGCCGGTTTCCGTCTGAACTGAGGAGAGTACGGTCGTGCAGAACCGCCTGTACCCGATGGCCCTGTTGCTGGTGCTGGCGCTTGCGGCATGCGTGCCCGGCGTCGCCGAATACACCAAAACCGAGGCGTCGAACGAGTTGCGCGTCCACGGTTCGGACAGCCAGGTCACCCTGGCTTTTGCCGCCCGCTCGGCTCGGCTGCCCGCGGGCCAGGCGGCGCGGCTGCGGTATTTGATCGCGAACGGCACCATCCGCCCCGCCGATCGCGTGACGATCGCGGCGGCCGGCAGCCCTGGCCTCGCCGAGCAACGGTTCGCCGCCATTTCCGGCGAATTGCTGCGTTACGGCATCGTCGCCGACAGCCGCCCGCTGGCCGGACTGCCGCCCGATCGCGCGATCGTCATCATCGGCCGTTATGCCGTGGTCTTGCCGCCCTGTCCGAATTTCAGCAAGCCGTCGGCATCCGATTTTACCAACGAGGCGTCGAGCAATTTCGGCTGCGCCGTCAACTCCAACCTCGGACTGATGGTCGCGAACCCGGCCGATCTCGACGTCGGACGGCCGCTGGGGCCGGCGCTCGGCAAACCCACGGTCGCCGCGATCGAACGCTATATGGACAACAAGGTGACGCCGCTGATCACCACCGAAGTCGGGCCGATCGGCACCGGCACCGGCGGCAGCACCGGCGCCGGCGCGGCGACGGCGGCAACCTCCCCGTGAAGACGGCGGGTCGATCGGTCGACACGCACAAATTTGCAGAAAAGACGGGCATCCCGGCGCCGAGAAGCCCGACGCCCCCCGGTCTCGCCGGCTGCGCTCGCATCGGCGATTTCGGCATAAACCGGCATCGGGCTTCCGCCCGCTTTCCGGTTTAGTTCGGCGGGCATCCGAACCGATCTTTTCGGCCGGCGGCGCTCCGCCTTCCGTCGCGGTAATTCGCCGCCCGTGCTTTGGCTTGCAGCCGGGCAATGTCGACCTCACGTTTCGTAAAATCGACCGATTGAGGATCGGGCCCGTGTCTGTCTCGACCGCACCGCCGGCGGCAATGGCGTCCGGCACAGCAGAAGGAGGCCGCAGCAAAGTCGCCGCCTGGCTGTTTCTGTGCTGTGCGCTGATCTTCGCCATGGTGGTCGTCGGCGGGATCACCCGGCTCACCCTCTCCGGTCTGTCGATCACCGAATGGCAGCCGGTCATCGGCGTCGTCCCGCCGCTGACGGCCGGCCAATGGGCCGCCGAGTTCGCCCGCTACCAGGCTATCCCGCAATACCGGGCGATAAACTTCGGCATGGACCTCGCCGAGTTCAAATACATCTATTTCTGGGAATACGGACACCGCTTGCTGGGCCGGCTGATCGGCGTCGTCTTCGCCCTGCCGTTGATCTGGTTCTGGTTGCGCCGCAGATTGCCGCGGCGCCAGGTTCCGGCGCTGGTTGGCATACTCGGTCTCGGTTTCGCGCAGGGGCTGCTCGGCTGGTACATGGTCGAGAGCGGGCTCGCCGACCGGACCGAGGTCAGCCAGTACCGCCTCGTCGCCCATCTGGCGTTGGCTTTGGCGATCTACGGCTCGATCTTGTGGCTGGCGCTGGGCCTGGTTCGCGCGCCGGCATCGGCCGGGACCGGCGCCGGATGGCGGCGCAGCGCCGAAGCCGTGATCGCGCTCGTCGCCGTGACGATCGTCGCCGGCGGGTTTGTCGCCGGCACCCGCGCCGGGCTCGCCTACAACACTTTCCCGCTGATGGACGGCCGGTTGGTGCCCGCGGGCTACGGCGCCCTGCACCCGTTCTGGCGCAACTGGTTCGAGAACGTCGCGGCGGTGCAGTTCGACCATCGCCTGCTGGCGATGACGACGGGCGCGGCAGCGGCGTTGCTTTGGCTCGCCGCCCGCCATGCCGTCTTGCCGCGCCCGGCCCGCCTCGCCCTGCATGCGCTGCTGGCGGTTGCCGGGGTGCAAGTCGGTCTCGGCATCTCGACGCTGTTGCTGGTCGTGCCGATCCCGCTCGCCGCGGCGCACCAGGCGGGGGCGGTGCTGCTGCTGACCACGGCGATCGTCCTGCGCCATACCCTGCGTCGGCGCGCGGTCATGGACGCGAAACTGCCTTCGGCCCTATAGTTTCGGCCCCGTGCAGGAGGAGGCGATGGCCGATCAGGGCATCTTTCCGGCAAAAAACGACGATGACTGGGTCCGGATCGCCGAAGCCGAACTAAAGGGCAAACCGCTCGCCGGCCTCGACTGGGCGACCCCCGAAGGCATCCGGGTCAAACCGCTTTATACCGCCGCCGACCTCGCGGCGATCGAGGCGGCCGGGTTTGCGCTGAAGGACGCGCTGCCCGGCTTCCCGCCCTATCTGCGCGGTCCGCGGGCGACGATGTATGCGAACCGGCCGTGGACGATCCGGCAATATTCCGGCTTCTCGACCGCCGAGGACTCGAACCGCTTTTATCGCGAGAACCTGCAGGCCGGGCAGATGGGGCTGTCGATCGCCTTCGATCTGGCCACCCATCGCGGCTACGACAGCGACCATCCGCGCGTCGTCGGCGATGTCGGCAAAGCCGGGGTGGCGATCGACAGCGTCGAGGACATGAAGATCCTGTTCGACGGCATTCCGCTCGACCGGATGAGCGTGTCGATGACGATGAACGGCGCGGTCTTGCCGGTGTTGGCCGGCTACATCGTCGCCGCCGAGGAGCAGGGGGTGGCCCAGGTCGAAGCTGCAGGGTACGATCCAGAACGACATCCTCAAGGAGTTCATGGTCCGCAATACCTATATCTATCCGCCGGCGCCATCGATGCGCATCGTCGCCGACATCATCGAATACACCGCCCGGCACATGCCGAAATTCAATTCGATCTCGATCTCCGGCTATCACATGGAAGAGGCCGGCGCGACCTCGGTCCAGGAATTGGCTTTTACCTTGGCGGACGGGCTCGAATACGTGCGTGCGGCCTTGTCTCGCGGGCTCGAGATCGACGAATTCGCGCCTCGCCTGTCGTTTTTTTTCGGGATCGGCATGAATTTCTTCATGGAGATCGCGAAATTGCGGGCCGCCCGCGTGTTGTGGGCGCGGCTGATGCGCCAATTCGCACCGGCGAACGATGCGAGTCTGGCATTGCGCACCCACTGCCAGACCTCGGGCGTCAGCCTGACCGAACAGGACCCGCACAACAACATCGTCCGCACCACGATCGAGGCGTTGGCGGCGGTGCTGGGCGGGACCCAATCCCTGCATACGAATTCGTTCGACGAGGCGCTTGGCCCTGCCGACCCCGGCCTCGATGCGCATCGCCCGCAACACCCAGCTGATCCTGGCCGAGGAAACCGGCATCCCGCACGTCGTCGATCCGCTCGGCGGCAGCTATTACCTCGAAACCCTGACCCATTCGATCGCCGTGGCGGCGACGGCGCTGATCGACGAGGTCGAGGCGATGGGCGGGATGACCCGGGCGGTCGAGGCCGGGATGCCGAAACTGCGCATCGAGGAGGCCGCGGCGCGGCGCCAGGCGGCGGTCGACCGCGGCGAGGCGACGATCGTCGGGGTCAACAAATACCGATCGGGCGAAGCGGCCGAGATCGACCTGCTCGACGTCGACAACGGCGCGGTGCGCTCGGCCCAGATCGCGCGTCTCGACCGGGTGCGCCGGGGCCGCGACGCCGGGCAATGCCGGCGGACGCTGGCCGCGCTGACCGCTGCGGCGGATCGCGGCGAGGGCAATCTGCTGGCCTTGGCCATCGAGGCGATGCGAGCCCGGGCGACGGTCGGCGAGATCTCCGACGCGCTCGAACAGGTCTTCACCCGCCATCGCGCCCAGATCCGCGCGGTGTCGGGCGTCTATGGCGGCCAGTACCAGGGCGACGAAGGCTTTCTGCGCATTCAGCGCGAGATCGCCGCTTTCGCCCGCGACGAAGGCCGGCGGCCGCGCATGCTGGTCGCCAAGCTCGGCCAGGACGGTCACGACCGCGGCGCCAAGATCATCGCCACCGCCTTTGCCGATATCGGCTTCGATGTCGATATCGGCCCCTTGTTCCAGACCCCGGAGGAAGCCGCCCGCCAGGCGATCGAGAACGATGTCCATGTCGTCGGCGTGTCGAGCCAGGCGGCCGGCCACAAGACTCTCGTGCCGGCCCTGATCGAGACGCTGAGGCGCGAGGGTGCGGCCGACATCCTCGTCGTCGTCGGCGGGGTGATCCCGCCCAAAGACTACGCTTTCTTAAAAAAAGCCGGCGTCAGCGCGATCTTCGGCCCCGGCACCAACATCCCCCGCGCCGCCGCCGAGATCCTGTCGCTGATCCAAAAGCAGCGCCTGGCGGCGTGAGGGGCAGGCGACCAGCGGCCGATTGCAAGATATGCGGGTTGTGGTGACTGGGGTATCGTACGGGCACCAGTTGCTGCCCGAGAGCATTAGGACAGCGTCATCGGAGGGTCGGATGATCAAGTTGAAGGGCATCGGCCACGTCAATCTGCGGGTGGCCGACCAGGAGTTGTCGAAGCGGTTCTATCGCGATGTGCTGGGCTTTGCGATCGCCGAGGAAGACCCCGATCATGGCGGCGTGTTCATGACCCTGGGCGAGAATTTTCATACCCTCGACATCGGCCAGCATCCGTCGCCGGGCGAGGCGCAGCGGCCGCAGCGCGGGCAGATCGGGCTCGGCCACATCGCCTTTCAGGTCGCCAGCTACGCCGCGCTGCGCGACGCCTACGCGCATCTGGTCGGGAACGGCGTCGCGATCATGCGGGCGACCAACCATGTCAATCAGCGCAGCTTTTACTTCGCCGATCCGGACGGCAACACGCTCGAGATCTATTACGAGATGCCGCACGCGCTGCTGCTGTTCGCCGACGGCCGCACCGATCAGGACGAGACGCTGGCGGTCAGCGGCCCCGGCGAGCCATTGCCGGGCTGGCTGCTCGACGACTGGCCGGGACCGGAGATGCAGGCGCGGATCGAGAGCCTGCGCCGGCAGCAGCGGGAAGACGTGCCGGCCTGAGCCCCTACCCCGCCGCTGGCGATCGCACCGCGGCAGGCGGCACCGGCCGGCCGAGATTTGGCAGGAATGCGGTCAACAGGCCGATCGCCGGCAAAAACGCGCAGATCTGGTAGACGAAACCGATGCTGGTAGCGTCGGCCAGTCGGCCGAGCAGGGCCGCACCGACCCCGGCCAGGCCAAAAGACAGGCCGAAAAACAGCCCGGCGATCGTGCCGATCTTGCCCGGCACCAGATCGAGCGCATAGACGATGATCGTCGACGAGGCCGAGGCCAGGATCAATCCGATCGCCACGGTCAGCACGCCGGTCCAGAACAGATCGGCATGCGGCAACAGCAGAGTGAACGGCAGGACGCCGAGGATCGAGCCCCACATCACGTATTTGCGCCCGATCCGGTCGCTGAGCGGGCCGCCGATCAGGGTGCCGGCCGCCACCGCCGCCAGAAAGACGAACAAATGGATCTGCGCCTGGGCCAAGGTCAGGTGGAATTTGTCGATCAGGTAAAACGTGAAATAGGTATTGAGGCTGGTGGTGTAGAAGGATTTCGAAAACACCAGGATCATCAGGATCGCGATCGCCCAGCCGATCCTCCGCCGCGACAATGCCGGGCCGGCGGCCGAGTGCCGTGTTCTCGCCCGCGGCGGCGCCGAGCGCTCGCGGCGATACCAGTTGCCGACCGAAAACAGCACCGTCATCGCCAACAAGGCCACCAGCGAGAACCAGCCGATGCTGCCCTGGCCTTTCGGAATCACGATGAACGCGGCCAGGATCGGCCCCAGCGACGAGCCGATATTGCCGCCGACCTGAAACACCGATTGCGCCAGCCCGTGCCGCCCGCCCGAGGCCATCCGCGCCACCCGCGAGGCTTCGGGATGAAACACCGCCGACCCCATGCCGACCATCGCCGCCGCCAGCAGCAACAGCAGGTAACTGCCGGCATGGGCGAGAAACAGCAGGCCGATCAGGGTCACGCCCATGCCGATCGCCAGCGAATAAGGCTGCGGCCGCCGGTCGGTGCCGAGGCCGATCATCGGCTGCAATAATGACGAGGTCACCTGCATCGTCAGCGTGATCAGCCCGATCTGGGCAAAGCTGAGCCCATACGAGCCCTTCAGCATCGGGTAGAGCGCCGGCACCAGCGACTGCATCATGTCGTTGAGAAAATGCGAAAAGCTCAGCGCCATGATGATCGAGAAGGCCGCGCCTTCAGTGACGCGGCGCGCTTTGCCGCTTTCCGCAGACGCCAAAATGCTCATGAACGATTGCGCTCCGATGTGTCCGGCCCCGGCTCCCGCCGACCGCTGCCGGCGAGGATAGCCGATATTCGGGCGCAGATTATCTCCGGCTGCACCGAAACATGGCAGCCATTCGCCCAGACCGTGGGTGCCGTTCGCCGCCTACCGTCGCAGCGGCCAGGCAAAGCTGAGTTCGTGCCCGTCGGGATCGGTCAGGTGAAAGAACCGCTCGCCCCATTCGGCGTCGCGCGGCGCCGTATCCGGCCGATGGCCGGCGGCGACGAGCCGGTCATAAAGCGCGTCGACATCGTCGTCGTAAAAAATCACCCGGCCCCACCACGACCAGCGCCGCTCGGCCGGCTGGGCGATCAGGTTCAGAAACGTGCCGCCCGCCTTGAAGCTGGTGAACCCCGCCGCCTCGCCGCCGTAAAGCATCTCAAACCCCAACAGCCGATAAAAGCCGACGGCGCGCCGCATGTCGTGGGTGGCGAGGGTGACGGCGCTGACGCCGGTGATCATCGACGATCTCCCAGTGGAGCGGAGGGTGTACCCTCGGGTGCAGAGCGGAGGGACGGTCATGTATGTGGGGACGCAGATCAGGCCGCGGGACGACAGCGACTATCGGGTCTGGGCCCAGCTCGGCGTCACCCATGTCTGCGTCGATCCGCCGGGCGATCCGCATCGCTGGAGCCTCGACGATCTGCGCCGTCACAAAGACCATGTCGAGTCGTTCGGTCTGTCGCTCGACATGGTGCAGTTGCCGTTGTCGTCGGCGCCGCTCGACCGGCAGGAGAGCCCGAACATCCTGCTCGGCCGGGAGCCGGAACGGCAGCGCGAAATCGACAGCATCTGCGGCCTGATCGAGCGGCTCGCCGCGGCCGGCATCCCGGCGGCGAAATATAATCTGACCCTGCTCGGCATCCCCCGCACCGCGCGCGAGCCGGGCCGCGGCGGCTCGCGCAACGCCGCCTTTCGTTGGCGCGACGCCGATCGGACGGCGCCTCCCGGCCGGGCCGGGATCGTCTCGGCCGAGGAGAACTGGGCGCGGATCGACCATTTCCTCGCGGCGGTGGTGCCGGTCGCGACCGCCGCCAAGGTGCGCCTCGCCTGCCACCCGCAGGACCCCTATACGCCGCCCGGCTGGCGCGGCGTCACCAGCGTCCTCGGCACCGTCGACGGGTTGAAGCGCTTTGTGACGATGCACGAGAGCCCCTATCACGGGCTCAATTTCTGCCAGGGCACAGTCGCCGAAATGCTCGACGACCCGGCCAACGAGATCTTCGACGCGATCGCCTGGTTCGGCGAACGCGGCAAATTGTTCAACGTGCATTTCCGCAACATCAAGGGCCGCAAGCTCGATTTCGTCGAGGCCTTTCCGGATGAAGGCGACATCGACATGGCCAAGGCGCTCGCCGCCTATCGCGATGTCGGGTATCCCTACATGCTGATGCCGGACCACGTGCCGCAGATCGACGGGCGCGACCCGTCCGGCGTCGCCTTTGCCTATTGCTACGGCTACATCCAGGCGCTCCTCGACGCGCTGGCGCCGCGCCCGTCTAAAACGAACGGCTGACGAGGAGCGCTCCGACCGATCGGCGCGGCTTGACCGCGGCGACGCGGCGAGGCCAAACTCGCTGCACTGCCGCGCCCCGGCTTGGTCGTCGACCGGCCGGGCAAGCGAGCCGAAGGAGCGCCACCATGCCGGAGAGAGCGCCGTTTCTGAGCACCGTTCACAGCGCCTATCGTCACCGGCAGCGGCCGGCGGTTGACGAAGAGCTGACCCGGGTCGGCCCGGACACGCCGTGCGGCGAATATCTGCGGCGCTTCTGGCAGCCGGTCATCCAAACCTCGGAGCTCGGCAATCTGCCGCGGCGGCTGCGCATACTCGGCGAAGACCTCGTCGCGTTCCGCGACAAGAGCGGCGCGATCGGCTTGTTGGAGCTGCATTGCCCGCATCGGGGCACGTCGCTCGAATTCGGCCTGATCGGCGACCGCGGTATTCGCTGCTGCTATCACGGCTGGCTGTTCGACTGCGACGGAACGATCCTCGAAACGCCCGGCGAGCCCGCCGACAGCACCCTGAAGGATCGGCTGTTCCACGGCGCCTACCCGGTGCACGAGCACCAAGGGCTCGTCTTCGCCTATATGGGCCCGCCGGACAAGATGCCCGCTTTCCCGATGCTCGACACCTACGACCTGCCCGGCTATCGGCTCGTCGCCCGCGCCCCCACGCTGTGGGAGTGCAACTGGCTGCAGGTCAAGGAAAACAGCATGGACCCGGCGCATCTCGCGTTTCTCCATACCTTGCCGGGCAGCGACGGGTTCACCGATGACTTGAAAGCCCTCGGCGAATGGGACTGGCTGGAGACGCCGGTCGGCATGGTCTATATCGACACCAGGCGGCAGGGCGACCGGGTCTGGGTCCGCGTTGCCGATTTCATCCTGCCGAACATCCACCAATTCCCGCCCAACGCCGATCCGATGGCGCAGCGCAACTCGATCAGCCGGCCGCAGGCCACGACCTGGGCGGTGCCGCTCGACGACACCCATACGATGCAGATCGGCTATAACCGCGCCCCCGAGGGCCGCGAGCCGCGCCGCGGCCCCGGCTTCGGCCAGGACGGCGCCCGGTCCTACGAGGAGCGTCAGCGCCTGCCCGGCGACTACGACGCGCAGGTCAGCATCCACGGCGGTATGTCCAGCCACGGGCTGGAGCATCTCGCCGCTACCGACCGCGGCATCATCATGATGCGCAACATGATCCGGCAGGCGATCCGGGCGACCCAGGCGGGCGCCGATCCCGCACCCAACGGCGGGCATGGCAAGGTCATCGCCACCTTTGCCCATGACCGGGTCGTCTCGGGCATCCCGCCGGCCGCAACCCCCGAGGCAGACCGGCAATTGCTGCGCGAGGTCGCCCGCAACGTCGTGATCGATGCGATCGGGAATGTCGGCAAACCGCCTGAAATGCGGGGCGCTGCGGACGGCGATTGATCGCCGACAAAGGTCCCCGCCGGTCTGTTCGCCTGTCCGGGCCGGCGGTCGCTTGCCGCTGCCGGATCAGGTCCCCGACGGTCTGTTCGCCTGTCCGGGCCGGCGGTCGCTTGCCGCTGCCGCTCGGTCTCGGCGATCGGCTCAGCCGACGCGCTCGCGGTGACCGTGCTCGATGGCATTCCGGATCGCGGCCGCCAGGGCATCCCGGCGATAGGGCTTTTCGACCAGCACAAACCCCTCGCTTGCCACTGCCGCTGCATACCGGCTGTAGCCGGTGGCGAGCAGAACCGGCAGTTCGGGGCGGGTATCGCGCAGCAACCGCGCCAGTTCGAGACCGCTTCGCTCTCCGGGCATGACGATGTCCGACAGAACCAGCTCGATCGCCGGCTCCTGTTCGAGGACGGCGAGCGCGGCATCGGCGTGCGCCGCCCCGACCGGGTAGTAGCCGATATCCTGCAACAGCTCGGCCGTCACCTTGGCGACCTCGGCATCGTCCTCGACGAACAGGATGCGGGCTCCCGTTCCGGTCGCCGGCCCCTCCGCGGCAAGCGGTCGGGCAGCGGCGGCGGTCGCGCTCGCCCGCGGCAGCAGCAGGGTGACCGAGGTGCCGTGCCCGGGCGCGCTTTCGATCGTCGCGGTGCCGCCGCTCTGCTTGGCAAAGCCGTAGACCTGGGACAGGCCGAGACCCGATCCGAGCCCGTCCTCCTTGGTCGTGAAATACGGCTCGAAGGCGTGTGCCAGCACATCGGGCGTCATTCCAGTGCCGGTATCCGACAAGGTCACGGCGACGAAGTCGCCCGACAGCCCGCCATGCGTCGGATCGTCGGCGGGAATTGCGATGTTCTCGGCCATGACCCGAAAACGACCGCCTTCCGGCATTGCATCGCGCGCATTCACCGCGACATTCAGCACCGCCAGTTCGAACTCGCCCGGGTCGATCGCGACCGGCCAGAGCTGCTCCGGCAGGTCGACGGCAATCACGATGTCCGTCCGCAGCGACCGCGACAGCATGTCGGCGATCTCGCGCGTGCGCTGCCGCAGATCTACCGGCTCGGGCCGCAGGGTCTGCCGCCGCGAGAACGCGAGCAATTGCCGCGTCAGGCGTTCGCCGCGCTCGGCGGCCCGCATGATCGCCGCCGCGCGGCGGCGTACCGCATCGTCCGGCGAGTTGTCGCGCATCAGCTCGGCGTTGCCGCTGACCACCGTCAACAAATTGTTGAAGTCATGTGCGATGCCGCCGGTGAGCTGGCCGATCGCCTCCATCCGCTGCGCCTGGCGCAGCGCGGCCTCGGCCTGTTTGCGTTCGCGTATTTCGATCTGCAGCCGTTGATTGGTGGCTTCGAGGTCGCGCATGCGCTGGTCGACGACGCTCTCGATACGGCGCGTGTAGCCGGTGCTGAGCATCAGCAGGGCCCCGAGCAACCCGGTGCTCAACACCCCGGCGACCAGCACTCCCCAACTCTGCCAACGGCGATGACGCTCGAGATAGGAAGCGGTCGGCGCAGTCTGCACGTCGTAGTGGCGCCCGCCAAAGCCGAATTTCCCATCGTAAATTGTATCGCCGGATGCGGAGAAGAAATTCCAGTACAGCGGTGTTTTCGCGTCGAGATCGACGAGCCTGACATCGATCATCGCCTTCACCGGGGCGAGCAGCCCTTCGGCAAACGTGTCCATCTGCAACGCCGCCACCAGCACGCCCGGTCCGTTCGCCCCGTCGTGTACAGCGAACATCAGCAGCACCCCGGTCTGCGATCCGCGTCTATCGACAAGGCGGATCGGCGCTGTGGCGGCGACCGCCCCGGAGGCGACGGCGGCCTCCGTCGCCATCGCGCGATCCGGGGCGGATTCGAGGTCGAGCCCCAAAACCGCCCGATTTTCCTTGACCGGCTCGACATAGGTCACCGGATAGAAATGCGCCCGCGCGCCTTCCCGATGCTGATGCCCCGAAGGATCGTCCTGGTGAATCTCGAAACCGGGCAAGTCTGCCTGCTGTGCTGCTTCGAAAGCTGCGCGTTGCGGCGGATCGATACGCGGCGCCCACTTGACCGCCTGAATCGTCGGCACGTGCTGCAGCAGGTTTTGCGCGAGACGATGAAAGTCCGATCGCGATACCGGCGTGGGTCCGGTGAATGAACGAGCCAATTGCTCGAGAAAAACATCCTCCTCTTCCAACCCGGTGTGGATCTCATCGACGATCTGACGGGAAAGCAGCCGAAAATCCAGCAGCGCGTCATCGCGCTCCCACTTGTCGACGCGAACAAAAATGACGACGAAGAGCGCGAATGACAGCAGCATCGGCAATGCCACCGGCAAGGCCCGGCCGCGCCACAGCGCGCGCGGCTCCCCGGCGAGGACCAGCATCAGCGGCAGCACCACCAGCACGCCGAGGGTGTCCCCGATCCACCACGATATCCAGCTCGACGCCAGATCGCGGCGGCCGAGGATGCCGAGCACCGACAGCCCGCCGACAGACAGGCTGGCGCTCGTCAGGCAGCACAACGGCGCCAGCAGCAGAAAGCGGGCGATGTCACGCCCGTTATCGAGCGGCGTCGGATGCCCGATCGCTCGCCGCAGCAGGTTGCCGCCGATTACGGCTTGCAGCGTTGACGCGGCGGCGACCACGATCGCGGCGGCGATACAGGTCGGATCGAGGTGGTGGTCGTTCGCGTAGCCGATCGACAGATTGAGCAGGAACGACCCGAGAAAAATCCACGGCAGGCTTACCCCGCCGGCGATCAGGACCGCCGCCGTCGCGATGCCGGCGGGCGGAAAGATCGGCGTGGCGTAACCGGGCGGGACGGCCAGCAGAACGCCCAGCTTGCCGGTCAGCACGTAGACGCCGGTCAGCAGCGGGCCCGTCAGCAGCGGGTTGGCAAAGGCGGAGCTCGCCAGGCGGTGGACCGCAAACCGGCGTCGGGTCCCGAGCATATGTCGACCGCCTGCGTCCGCCTGAGGAGGGGAGGTTACACCGATCCGGCTTGGAGCGGTAGGATCCGCCGGATCTTCAGCCTTGGCGGCCCCCGGATCGTTCGGCACCCAATCGGCCCGCTGCCGTCCCCGGTTGGGGGCGCCGGGTCAGCTCAAACCGACCGAAAGCCCGCGCTGGGTCGCCGGGCGGGCGAGCATCGTTTCGTACCAGCGTTTGACGTTGGGAAAATCGGCGAGGTCGACCTGATGGCGCTCGTGCCGCCAAGCCCAGCCGAGAATCGCGAAATCGGCGATCGAAACCTCGCCCCCGGCGAATTCGGCCTCGCCGAGCCGCTTGTCGAGCACGCCGTAGAGCCGCCGCGTCTCCTTCGAATAGCGTTCGAGGCCATAGCGCCGATCCTGCTCGTCGGCCACCTGCAGGAAATGATGGACCTGTCCCGGCATCGGCCCAAACCCGCCCATCTGCCACATCAGCCATTCGAGCACCGGCACCTGCCGCCGCAGATCGGCCGGCCAAAATTTTCCGGTCTTCTCGCCGAGATAGATCAAGATTGCGCCGGACTCGAAAATGCTGATCGGCGAGCCGTCGGGACCGTCGGGATCGACGATCGCCGGGATGCGGTTGTTCGGGCTGATCTTCAAGAAGGCTGGTGCAAACTGCTCGTTCTTGGAGATGTTGATCGGATGCACCGTGTAAGGCACCCCCATCTCTTCGAGGGCGACGCTGATTTTGCGGCCGTTCGGGGTGTTCCAGGTGTGAAGTTCGATGCTCATCGGGCCTCCAATAACGGCTCTCGGCTAAACCCTGCCCCAGCACCGGCGCGACCGCGGCCGCTGCTTCAAGCGGCTCGGTTCTGCCGCAGCGGTTGCCGGGCCGCTTGGTTGCCTCAATCTTAATAGTAAAGGAATGTATTGACCATCCGTTTGGCGCAAACCTGGCGCAGCCGAATCCGAACAGTCGGCGATTTTCCGAGATGCAGCAGCGACACGGTTACATTTATCCCCTTCAGGTGTTCTCCGAAATAAGGCGAGAGCCGGCTGATCCCGGGATTCGCGGCCAGCGAGCCGACGATCCCGTGCGGCGTCGATGAGATCAGCCTGGCCTCGACCTCGCCGAGGCTGCCGGTCTCGACAAAGGTGCGCATCTCGCTCCGGTCCGAATCGTAGAGATCGGCGGCGGTAAGGGTGATCACGGCGCTGCGGGCGGGACCCTTCGCCTGGTCATCGGGGCAGCTGGTCGCAGCGCCCGCCGACCGGCCCGCAACCGAGAGCAGCAACAGGGCGCAAGCGGCCCATGCGAATCTGGACAAGGGCATCATGTCATGCCTTTCGATTGCACCCGGATTTTAAGATGACCGGGGCTCATGGCCGGACGCATAGGTAATAAGCGACGTTTTCCTGAGTTTGCGACAAGCGGGCAACCCGCTCGTAACGGGCGCAATGCTGCCGGGCTACGTCGGCGGTCGTCGCCGGATCGCCGCCATAGCCGACTTCGGCGGAGTTCGCATCCCCCTGCAACAGGAAAGGGCGCGGGCCGGCGCAGCCCGGGATCGTCGCGACGATGCAACCGCCGATCAGACCCAGGATCGACAGCCGTTTCATCCGTGTCCGCCGACCGAGGGCAGGGCGAAACCGGCTCGATATGCAAAATCGCGCCCGCGCTCGGCGAAATCGCGATACGTCCCATAGCTCGGCGCTGCCGGCGACAGCAATACGACGCCGCCCGGCGCTGTCATATGGCGCGCGCGATCGACCGCATCGGCCATCGACGGCGCCAGATGGATCGCGCAGTTGGCCGCCGCGGTTTGCAATTCGCCGAAGATCCGCTGGCCGCTGGGACCGAGACAGATGACCGCCTTTGCCGCGCCATGGGCCAATTCGGCGACGAGATCCCGGTAGTCGAGCCCCCGGTCAAATCCGCCGACGATGACCGCGATGTCACGGCCGGCGTAGACGGCCAACGCCGCGATCGTCGATTGGGGGATCGTCGAGATGCTGTCGTCGACGAACAGGACGCCCGCGATCGAGCCCAACTCCTGCTGCCGGTGCGGCAGCCCGGCAAAATCGGCGCTGGCTGCGAGCGCTGCGGCCGGATCGACGCCGAGCGCTTTGGCCACCGTAAGCGCGGCGCAGAGGTTCGACCGGTTATGCGCTCTGGCGAGATACGGATTCCCGACATGCCCGAGGCGGACCGGCGCGTCGCAAATATCGGTGCCGCAACTGTGTATCCCGGTCTCGGCGTCGAACCAGGATATCGGCGAAAGCGGGGTCGTCAGGAAGGGCCCGGCTGTGGCGGCACTGTCATGACTGATGATGCGGCACCGGCTGTGGCGCAGCAAATTGATCTTGTCGCGGTAATAATTGTCGATCGACAGGTGCCAGTCGGGATGCTCCGGATAGAGCGATGTCAGCACGCCGACATCGCAGGTGCCGGAAAAATCCGCGGCCTGATAGCTCGATACCTCGATGACGGCATGGGTTGCCTCGGCGCGCTCGGTCTCGGTGATCGGCACTCCGATGTTGCCGACCAACGCCGCCTTGCGGCCCAGCCTCGTCAACACATGGGCGATCAGCGCCGCCGTCGTGCTCTTGCCCTTGGTGCCGGTGACGCAGATCGTCGTCAAATCGCGCGGCTCGGCGAACCAGAGGTTCAGCAACGAGGTGACCGCGACGCCGCGTTCCTGGGCCGCGCGAATCTCGCTGCGATAGAGGCTGACCCCCGGCGATTTGACGATGACGTCGATATGGCCGAGCGCCTCGGCGATCCGCGCCGGGCCGAAAGCGCAAGCGACCCCGTCGAACTCCGGCGGCGCCGGGGCCACGGTCCGATCGTCCAGCAGCAGCAGCGGGATGGACGGGTGGCAGCGACGGATCAGGCCTATCGCCGCCCGGCCTTCGCGGCCGAGCCCCCAGATCGCCACCCGGCGCCCGGCAAAATCAGCGACGCGCATCGAGCATCGCCAGATAGGCGCCGGGCACCCGGTGCGGGCTGCCTGATCTCGAACAATTCGTGGAACGCGCCGGGGTCGCGCGGCCACAGCGCCGGGAAGGCGTCGCGCATATGGCGCAGGACGGCGTCGTCCCGCCAATCCGGATGGTCGGCGAGATACGCCGTCACCGCGGCGCTTTCGGCCACCTCGCCGACGCATTCGAACGGCTTGTGCTCGCCAAAACCGCACAACGCGGCGAACCCCGGGCCCTGCGTCGCGTCATCGAGCAGATTATGCCCAAAGATGGCGATCAGCTCTGCCTTAGCGAGAAACGGGGCCAAGGCCAGAAAGACGAACCGGCATTTCGGGCAGTCGCCGCACCACACCCGGCTGCGCCTTCCGGCCATCTGCCGGAAGGCGGTGTTGCAGCTGCGAAAGATCGGAAAATACTCCGGATATTGCGCGAACCGGCGGGCGATCTCGATTTCGGAGAATGGACGCAACAGCGAAAAATAGGCGAGGCTCGGGGAGATATGACCTGCGATGTATTCGGCGAATTGCCGTTCGAACTCCAGGGATTTGCTGAACTGATGATTGATTTCGCCGTCGGCGGTCGCAAGGTTGGGGGCGCTGGCCGAGTGCTCGTTCGACATCGCGATCGTGTCGCAGCCATAAAGCACCGCGGCGGCGAGAGCGACCGCGCTCAGGATCCCGGTGATCGGGACATGGCCGTTCAGCGCGCCTTGCTCGTTCAGTCGGAACAAGGCGGGGTCTAGCTGCCGACGCACCCGGATGAACGGCAGTCCGGATTGGGCGATGCAGGCGGCGATCGGCTCGGCGTCGCCCAAGGCGAACAAGACCAGCGGCTCGCCGGCGCGTTTGAGGCATTCGAGGGTGACGATCGAATCCTTGCCGCCGCCGACCGGTACGCAGCTGCGGCGCGGCAGGTCGAACGCGATCGGGGCGTCTGGCGGGTTCGGATCGGAGAGAAACCGAAAATGGCCCTGTAGGGGAATCCGGTTTTTGAACGCAAATTCGGCGAGGCCCTTTTCGTAGAAGTTCTGCAAGAAATTTGCGGTCTCGCGATCGAGCGCAAACGCCTCGCACCTCAGCACCGGCGGCAACAGGGCTTTGTAATAGCTGACGCCGGAGACCAAAAAGATCAGGCGAAACACCCGGTCCAGCGCCGCTGCCGCCGCCGGCGACAACGGCCGCGCGGCAAAATCGAAAATCAGTCGCTCTTCAAAGCCTGGGCCGTCGGCAAAGCGGTAGCGCAGCGACAGCACGCCGCCTGCCGGATCGTAGGCATAGCTTTCGAAGACGAAAGCGTTCTCGGTCATCCCCCGCCTTCGACGACGGCGCGGCAGCGTCGCAAGATCTGGTGATGGGTGTCGAGCGGCAGATTATCCACGGTCAACGACCGCCGGCCTGAAACGCCGTCGACCGCCGGTCCGTCGGCCACGGTCGCTTCCAGCACCCGCCGGTCGAGCGCCTCGTCGAGACAGGCGAGCAAGACCGTGCGCCAATCCGGGCGCAGAGCCGCCAGCGCCGCCAGCAATGCATATGCGCCCCAGTTCGAGACGCCGGCGACGATCAGATGCTGCGCCGCCGTCACGCAGGCGATGCGGTCGCCATGCGCGACGTGCCGCGCGATCAACGACCGCGGCAAGGCGCCCATGCCGATCTCGTTGCCGCCGTCGCCGATGGAGATGGTCTGCCACGGCCCGGCCGAGAAAAGATCGTCCAGCGTTGCCGTATGGGAGCCGATGTCGAAGCCGCGCATGTTGCGCGGCGCGCCGTCGGCGCTTCGTCCGCAACGCTCGATCGAAATCGCGTGGCTGATCCCGGCCTGCCGCCAGGTATCGATCAGTTCAGCGAGCGGCGCGCCGACGGCGACCGCGTCGATCGGCACCGCGGCGGCTTCGGCCCCGGCGAGCGCGGCGGCGCAGGCGCCGCGGCAGGGTTCGTCTGTGGCGAGCCGGCACGGTATGCCGGCTTCGGTGAGGCCCTTGGCGAGCAGAGCCGCACCCACCGGACCGTCGGTCTCGGCCGCGGGCGGCATGCCGGACGGGACGTAGAAGCCGGTAATCAGCCCGATCCTGCCGGACGGCGTCGAATTCAACGCTGCCGCGGCGCTCCACAGACCGCCGCGTGCAGCATCGAACAAGGCCCCGATGTTGCGGCCGACATCGACATGGATCGTCCGCTCGATCGCGTCGACGAGCGATCGCGGATCCGCGGGATCGGCCGGTTCAGCCCCCATTGCCGAGCCCATTGCGCGAGCGACGGCGCTATGAGCTCGCCAGCCGGGTATTGCGCAGATCGGTGATCAGCATGCTGCCCGGTGCGTGGGTAATGCAGAATTCCGGCCTGACCTCGGCAATTACCGCCTGCGGGGTCACGCCGCAGGCCCAGAACACCGGCAGCTCGTCCGCATGCACCGGGACCGGATCGCCGTAATCGGGCTTGGCGATATCGTCGATGCCGATCGCCGCCGGGAAGCCCAGATGCACCGGCGCGCCGTGCACCGACGGAAAGCGCGAGGTGATCTGGACCGCGCGGATCGCGTCGCCGGGTTTGAGCGGCCGCATCGAGACGACGAGCGGGCCGGCGAACCGTCCCGCCGGCATGCAGGCGATGGCGGTCCGGTACATCGGCACATTCGTGCCGCGGGTGACGTGGCGCAGTTCGATGCCTTCGTCGATCAGCGCCTGCTCGAACGAGAACGAGCAGCCGAGTGCAAAGCTGACCAGATCGCCCCGCCAAACATGACAGAGTTCCGTCGGTTCTTCGACCAGTTCGCCATCGCGCCATACCCGATAGCGCGGCAGATCGGTGCGCAAATCGAGATCCTCGCCCAATACCGGCAGTCGCGGATCGCCGGCTTCCGACACCGCCAGCACGGGGCACGGCTTCGGGTTGGCCTGGGCAAAGCGCAGGAAGTCGTGCGCCAGCTCCTTCGGCAGGATTACCAGATTGGCCTGGACATTGCCCGGCGCCAACCCGGCGGTCGGGCCGCAGAATTCCCCGCTGCGGAACCGCAGCCGCTCGCGCCGGCCGGCCTCGATGCTCCGATCGTCCGATAAATTCGTCATGTCGCCCGACCCCTGCACGTCATACTTTTACTGCTGACCGGGTTGGCGGTCAAAGCGGCCCTCGCTCCGCCGGTGCGGCAGCCGCTCGGCGGTATCCAAGGCAATGTCCCGGCGGCGATAAGGGTTTGCAGCGATGAGCGTCCTCTATCTCGCCGCGGCGATCGCATTGGAAATCTGCGGCACGACATCGCTCAAGCTGTCCGATGGGCTCACCCGAATCGGTCCATCGCTGACGGTCGTCGTCTGCTATGGCGCGAGCTTTGCGCTGCTGGCGCTGGCATTGCGCGGCATCGCTCTGTCGACCGCTTATGCCGTCTGGTCCGGGGCCGGCACCGCGCTGATTGCGGCAATCGGCATCCTCTGGTTTGGCGAGAGCGCCGGGATCGGCAAGCTTTTGTGCCTGTCGCTGATCGTGATCGGCGTCGCCGGGTTGCAACTCGCCGGGCGCGGGTCATGATCGATCAGCCGCCGAGCAGCGCGGCGCAGCCGAGAAAAGCCGGCAGCCGATGGGTCACGACGGAGGTCGGGATCGCCGCCATATAGTCGTGGAACCGGCCCTGCTCCTCAAAGCGCCGACGGAACGGCGATTGCACGAAGAACTGCCCGAGCCGCGGCACGATGCCGCCGGCGATATGGACGCCGCCGCGCGCGCCCAGGGTCAGCGCCAAATTGGCGGCCATCGTGCCGAGCATCGCGCAGAACATCGTCGTCGTTTCGACGCAGAGCGGATCGGTGCCGCGCAGCGCCAGATCGGTAATTTGCGGCGCAGTGAAGCCCAATGACGGGACCCCGTCGACCAGGGCCAGAGTATTGTAGAGATTGACCAACCCCGGACCCGACAGGACCCGTTCGGCCGAGACGTGGTCGAACACCCGACGCATGCGGTCGAGCACGGCGCTCTCGCGATCGGTGGCTGCGGCCATCGTGGCATGACCGCCTTCGCCGGTCAGCGCGATCCAGCCGCCGCCGCAGCGCACCAGACCCGAGACGCCGAGACCCGATCCGGGGCCGAACACGCCGAGCGGCGCGTCGGGCGCCGCAGTGCCGCCGCCGACCGGCAGCCGGTCTTCCGGCGCCAGATGCGGCAGCGCGAGCGCCACCGCAGTGAAGTCGTTGATCACCTCGAGGCGCTCGAACCCGAGCCGGGCCTTCAGCGCCGAAATCGAGAAGCTCCACGGATGATTGGTCATCGCCACGCGGTCGCCGGTGATCGCCGAGGCGATTGCGATCGCCCCCTGTCGCGGCATCGGCAATTCGCCGCGCTCGCCGAGATAGGCCGCAATAGCGTCCTCGATGGTCGGGAACTCGGCGCATGGATGGATGCGCGTATGCAGCACCTCGCGCTGAGGCGACATCAGCCCGAATCGGGCGTTGGTGGCGCCGATATCGCCGACCAGCCAGGTCATGCGGTCGCCGCGACCCGACATCACGGCCGCCCCCGGCCGGCGGCGAGACCGGTGCCCGAATTATCCCGATCGTAGAAATTTGGCCCGCTCGGCGCCGCCGAGCGTCCAGCCGCCGTCAAAAATCCGCCCCTTGTGCGTCGCACATTGACGCTGGAACGAGTGTACCGCAGGGGCTTGATCTGGCGTGGAATGCTCAACGTTGCCAAACCTTTCTAAAAAGCCGCTTGACATTCGGGCGCGAGGCCCTAAATTGTGCAGTGCGGTAACGATCGCCGGTTGTGGTCTTACCGTACGTCTTCTAGGCGTTTCCTCCCTAAACTTGGGTCGCCCGTAACGGCGACCCTTTTTCTTTTCCGGCGGCGGTCGGCGGTCCAAGCGCGGCGGCAGCGAACCGCCGATCGCTGGCGAGCAACGCGCCGGGTGCGAGATCGGGCATACCAGCGATCTCGCGGTAGATCGGGGCGAAATCCGGTCGGGTGGCATCGAACAGCCGGCTGAAGCCGTCGATGACGAAATAGGTCTGCTGATACCGGTCGATGCGATAATCCGTGCGCATGACCCGGCGCAGATCGAACCCGATCCGATGCGGGCGCGGATCGTCGAGGCTGTAGATCGATTTGCCGGCCGACGACAGGATGCCCGAGCCGTAGATGCGCAGGCCTGCCGGCGTGGCGATCAGCCCGAACTCGACCGTGTACCAGTACAGCCGCGCCAGATATCGCAGATGGCCGAGCCCGGAGGCCTTGAGCCCGCCCTCGACCGTAAGCCTGCATGTAGTCGGCAAAGACCGGGTTCATCAGCAACGGCACATGGCCGCAGATGTCGTGAAAAACGTCCGGCTCCTGCAGATAATCGAGCTGATCGCGACGGCGGATGAAACAGGTCGACGGAAAGCGCCGGCCGGCGAGATGGGCGAAGAAGACCGCGTCCGGCACCAGACCCGGCACCGCCACGATCCGCCACCCGGCAGCGCGCTCGAGCCGATCGCTCAGACGCGCGAAATCGGGGATGCCGCCCGCCGCCATGCCGAGCGCGGCAAATCCCTTCCGGTATTCCTCGCAGGCGCGCCCGACCAGCAGCCTTTGCTGCCGCTCGAACAGCAGCCGCCAGATCGCGTGCTCCTCGCCGCTGTAAGCCGCCCAGTTTTGCGCGATCGTGAAATCCGCCGGCAAGTCGGGCATCGACCTCTCCGCTTTCGCACCCTCTCCCAAATGAGGATGGCGCTGCGGCGGATCAATCGACGAGCGGTTCGGTTTCGGCCAAGCTCCGCTGCATCGCCGCGTTCAGCCGCCGCACCAGCTCGCCCATGTCCTGGGCGAGTTCGGCGAAGCGCGGCTTTCGATCGTGGCTGCGCTCGTCCATGTAGAGGGCGCGGTTGATCTCGATTTGAAGGGCATGGCGGCTCCGGTTCGGGTGTCCGTAATGACCGGTGGTGAAGCCGCCGGCATAGGGAATGTTGACCGCGACGGCAAAGCCGCGCTCGACCAGAAAGCGGCGACCGGCCTCGACGATTTCACGGGCGCAGGCGGTGCCGTGGCAGTCGCCGAGCACGATGTCAGCCGCGTCTCGCCGGCTGAAATAGCCCGTCGCCGAGGGCATCGAATGGCAGTCGATCAGCAGGCAGCCGCCGAACATCGCCGCGGTCTCTTCGACTAATTGGCGCAGCGCCTGATGATAGGGGCGATAGAGCGCCTCGATGCGTCGCTGCGCCTCGGCGAAACACAGCTTGTCGGCATAGATCTCCTCGCCGTTGGCGACGATGCGGGCAATCGTGCCGAGGCCCATCCGCACCCTCGGCGAGCCGGCATTGACGAATTGCGGCAGCGGATCGGAGAACATTGTCGGGTCGAGTTCGTACTCCTCGCGATTGACATCGAGATAGGCGCGCGGAAAGCGGGCAGCCAGCAACGGGGCCCCGAGGCTGGGGGCGACGGCGAACAATTCGTCGACAAAGCTGTCCTCGGATCGCCGCAGCGCGGTCGGGTCGAGCCGCGAGGCGGCGAGAAACGCGGGCGGGTATTCGCAGCCGCTGTGCGGCGAGGCCAGGATCAGCGGCAGCCGGCGAACCGTCGGCTGCCTGAGCTCGAGAATGCTGCAACCGAACTCGCCGTCCATCATCGGACCTTAATGCGCCGCGGCGGGGCTGTCATCTGCACGCCCACGGCAGTTGCGGTATGTTCGGCGCCGGCAGTATCGCCGTCGTGGCGCTCCCGCCTCACTGCGGCGGTATGACGCTGCCGGCGCTGCGCGCCGCACGATCGGCTGCGGACCTGTCGCGGACAGAAAGGAGAGACGATGAAACGCCGGATGCTCGGCCAATTGGAAGTCTCGGCGGTCGGCCTCGGCTGCGCCACAATGACCCCGTTCTACGGCGAGCCCGATCCGGCGGCGGCGATCGCCGCGCTCGAACGCGCCGCCGATATCGGCGTCGATTTTCTCGACAGTGCCGACGCCTATGGCCGGGGCCGCAACGAGGAGCTGATTGCGCGTGTGCTGAAGGGGCGCCGCGACAAGTATGTGGTCGCCACCAAATTCGGCAATATGGGGCGCAATCCCGACGGCTCGGCGGCCGGCGAGGGCGCGCCCGAATATCTGCGGGCGGCCTGCGAGCGCAGCCTGGCGCGGCTCGGCACCGATGTCATCGATCTCTATTACATCCATCGCATCGATCCAAAGGTGCCGATCGAGGATACGATCGGCGCTATGGGCGACCTGGTGCGCTCCGGCAAGGTCCGTTATCTCGGGATCTGCGAAGCCGGACCGGAGACGATCCGCCGCGCTCATGCCGTCCATCCGTTGAGCGCGGTCCAGATCGAATATTCGCTGTGGTCGCGCGAGGTCGAAGACGCGATCCTGCCGCTGTGCCGACAGCTCGGCATCGGCTTTGTCGGCTACAGCCCGCTCGGCCGCGGCTTTCTGACCGGCGCCGTCACTGCGCCCGACGATCTCGGCGCCGACGACGCGCGGCGGAACATGCCGCGCTTCGCAGGCGAGAACATCGGGCACAACCTCGGTCTTCTGGCGCAATTGCGCCGGCTCGCGGCGGCCGAACGGTGTACCCCGGCTCAGCTGGCGATCGCCTGGGTGTTGTCGCGCGGCGATCATATCGTGCCGATACCGGGAACCAGCCACCGCCATCGGCTGGAAGAGAATGCCGCGGCGGCCGAGCTTGACCTTTCGGTGGCGACATTGTCGGCGCTCGGCAATATCTTCCGGCCGGGCGCCGCCGCCGGCGCGCGCTATCCCGTGGCCTATGCCCGCACGTTGGGGATCTGAAGATCCTGGATGTCCGCTTTGGCGAGAATGGCCGCGAAATGCGAAAGAGGACCGCATCATGCGCTTCGGATTGTTTGGCGGGGCAAGGACCGAAATCGGCGAGCGGGCCAGCGACAGCCGGATCTACACCGATTACGTCGATTACATCTGCGAGGCCGAAGCGCTCGGCTTTCACAGCGTATTTCTGGTCGAGCATCACTTCACCGGCTTCGGGCAGATCTCGGCGACTTTGAATTTTCTGACTTATTTGGCGGCCAAGACGTCGCGAATCCGTCTCGGGACTGCGGTGCTGGTATTGCCGTGGCACAATCCGGCCTTGCTCGCCGAGCAGGCCGCGACCCTGGACCTGCTGTCCAACGGGCGCCTCGATCTCGGCATCGGCAAGGGCTATCGCTGGGGCGAGTTCCACGGCTTCTGCATGCCGATGGAAGAAGCCCAGGAGCGCTATGACGAAGCGGTCGCATTTCTGCGCAAGGCGTGGACGACGACCGGCCGCTTCTCGCATCACGGCAAGCGCTGGCATTACGAGGACGTGGTCATCGAGCCCGCTCCGGTGCAGAAGCCGCCGCCGCTTTGGGTTGGGGCGCAAAGCGCGCCGTCGATCCGCTATGCCGCGGAAAACGGGTTCAACCTGCTGCTGGGCCAGGCCGGGAGCCCGGATCTCGTCGCCGAGAATATCGGCATCTACCGTAGGGCGGTCGAGTCCCAGGGCAGGGAGTTCGACCCGATGACGGTCGGGCTGACCCGCGCCCTGCACATTGCGATGACCCCGTCCGAGCGCGAGGCGGCGCATCAGCTGCGCATGGCCTTCATGCGCAACGTTCAGCAATTGTCGCTGTCGCCGACCGGCGAATCGCCGACGCTCGGCCGACGCCGCACCGCGATGTCGGCCGAGGACATGCGCCGGGCGACCGAGGCGGACGCGCTGATCGGCACGCCCGAAGAGATCGTCGGCCGGCTCGAGCGGCTGCAAGCGGGCGGCGTCGAATATGTCATGATCATCGATGTCGGCGGCTCATTGTCGGCGTTGCGCACCTTCGCTCGCGAAATCATGCCGGAATTCGCCGGCTGAGCCGGCCGCCGCAAGGGACGGGTTACTGGACAAAGATCTTGTTATCGCTTGCTTAGTTCGCAGGTATCGCCGCAAGATCGGATGGCGTTCGCCGATCAGGGGGAAAGATGAACCGTATCGATCCGCGCAAAGCCGGTGCTCTGGCGATTGTCGTTGCTTTGGCCGGCTGCGTCGCGCCGCCGGTGGCGCCGACGATCCCGGTGGCGCCCGGGCCGGGCAGGAGCGCCGCCGCGTTCAACTCCGACCAGGCGGTTTGTCAGCAATACGCCTATTCGCAGACCGCACCGCAGGCGGCCGCGGCCAACAACCAGGCGGTCGGCACCACGTTGCTCAGCACCGCTTTGGGGGCCGGTTTGGGCGGGGCGATCGGCGGCGGGCGCGGCGCGGCGATCGGTGCGGCCTCGGGTGCGGCGTTCGGCGGCATAGGGAACGCAGGCGCCGCCGGCTGGACGCAGCTGTCGTTGCAGCAGCAATTCGACGCGCTCTACGCCTCGTGCATGGCGGGGCACGGCAACGTCGTGATCGGGTTCGCGCCGCCGCCCGGGATGCCGCCTTATGGCGGCCCGCCGCCCGGCTACGGCCCGCCGCCCGGCTATTGACCGTCGCCCGGCCGATCAGCGTCAGGCGGATTTCCGGTTGTCGATCAGGTAGATCCGGCCCAGCCCGCGGCGGCGCGCCAGCCCGCGCGCCCACACGATCGCCTGCTCGTCCAGCTCGAAATGGCGCACCATCGGCGCCATTATCGCGGCCCGATCGATTTCGTCCCATTCTTCCACCAATCGGGCGCGCACACCCGCCGGCGCCGGATCGAGGATCAGGGTCAGCTTCATCGCGACAGTCTCGCGTTGCTTTTTCGATCGCCGGAATGGCCGAACCAGGGTACACCGGCGGCGGACAGCCGATCCATAGAGCGGGAGAACGACATGCTCGATTTGCGCATACGCGGCCGCAAGGCGCTGGTCTGTGCCGCCAGCAAAGGACTGGGGCGGGCCTGCGCGATGTCATTGGGACGGGCCGGGGTCGAGCTGACGATCACCGCGCGCACCGCCGAGACTCTGGAACAGACCGCCGCCGAGATCCGCCGCGAGACCGGCGCCAAGGTGACGGCGGTGGCCGGCGACATTTCGAGCGAAGCCGGCCGCGCGGCGGCGCTCGCCGCCTGCCCCGAGCCCGACATCCTCGTCAATAATTGCGGCGGCCCGCCGCACGGCGATTTTCGCGACTGGGCGGTCGAGGATTGGCAGAAGGCGGTCAACGCCAACATGCTGACCCCGATCATGTTGATCAAGGCGACGGTGGACGGCATGTGCGCCCGCCAATTCGGCCGCATCGTCAACATCACCTCGGGCTCGGTCAAGTCGCCGATCGCCAATCTCGGCATGAGCAACGGCGCGCGCGCCGGGCTGACCGCGTTCTGCGCCGGCATCGCCCGCCAGGTGGCGAAATACAACGTGACGATCAACGGTCTGTTGCCGGGACCGTTTCTGACCGACCGGCTGCGCTCGGGGATCGAGTTCGAGGCGCGGCGGCAGAACATCTCGTTCGACGAATTATTGGCCAAGCGCGGCCAGGCGAACCCGGCCGGCCGGGTCGGCGACCCGGCCGAATTCGGCGACGCCTGCGCCTTTCTGTGCGCCGCCTCGTCCGGCTTCATCGTCGGCCAGAACCTGCTTGCTCGACGGCGGCGCCTTCAACTCGACGATGGGGTAAGCTAGACCGTCGCCACCGCATTGGCCGGCGAGCCGACGGCGCCGGGCAGGCGCAGCGGCGGGGCGGTCAGCAGGAAGCGCGAGCGCTGCCGTTGGCGCGCAGCCAGTCGGCGAGTTCGGAGAGCCACCAGATCTCGCCGAGATAGACGCCGAGCTTGAACAGGCAGTGCGCGTGGAGCGGCAGCGAGGCGCAATGGTCGTCGCTCTCGCACGGCCGCGACGGCATCGCCTCGACCGCGCGGTTGTCGGAGATCAGGGCGACGGCGCCCGAGCTGTGGTGATCCAGTTCAGCAGCCGCTCGTCGCGGCCGTCGAGCCCGGCGCACGGGTTGGCGGCGAGGACGTCGCGTCGGGGCTCTTGTTCATGCCGAGGATGACGCGGTCGTAGCCGGTGCGGAAGCAGACGCAGATCGCCCTCCTCGACCGCGACCTTGTCGGCCTCCATGATGCGCATCAGCTCGTCGTAGCCGACGAAGCTCTCGCCGCGGCCGAAATGGTGCTCGAGGTCGATCATGACGCCGCGGCCCTGCACCGTGCGCCGCCATGTTCTCGATGCCGAGCGCCGTGCGCGCCGACATGCTCGCCGCGCGCGACGGCGCCGCCGTCGCGGTAATCGATCGGGCCGATGATGTGCTCGCCGCCGCGATAGCCGTTGTAGAAGACGATCTCGGGCTCGCCGTCGCCGTCGGCGTCGAACAGCTGGCCGACATGGGCGAGGCTGTCCCACTGCGTCGAGTATTGCAGCGTCATCTCGACGATGTCGTCGCAGATCACGTCGATCAGCCGCGGGTCCTCGCGGGCCAGCGGATAGGTCATATACGGCATGCCGTTGCGCTGGTTGGCGATCAGCCGCGGCGGATGGCGGCGCGGGTTGACGACGGTGCCGCCGGGATAATCGAGCGGCAGGCTCAGGCAGAAGGTCCGGCCCTCGCTGGACCTCGGCGACGCCCTTGAGCACCTTGTCCGGGGTCAGCAGATTGAGGCGGCCGCAGCTGGTCGTCCGGCCCCCAATCGCCCCAGGTCGAGCCCGGCGGGCGGCGCTTCCAGCGCGGATTGTCGGGCATCTTCCAGCTCCGCTAATTTTGCTACCCCTGGATCAAATCATCTTGTATTACTGTCGTCATCCTGAGGAGCGGCCCACAGGGCCGCGTCTCGAGGACGCACCGCCGTTGCACCACGGCGCGCCAAAAATGGCAGCGCCGCAAAATCTCGGCGGATCAACGCTTCTTTCTTTTCCCGCCGCCAGCTTTTGACTTGCCGCTCGGCGGCAGCAGCATCTTCGAGGCGGGCGAAATATTGATAGAATACCAGTTCGACGGGTCGCCGCAGAGCGGCGTATCCGTCGAAGGCACCGGCCTGATGCTCGGCCAGCCGCTGCTCCAATCCAGCAGCCGTCGTCCCGATATAGTACGAGCCGTCAGAGCAGTGGAGGATATAGAGGTAGGCGCCCATCAAGATCGCGTCCTTCGAGACGCCCGCTGCGTGGGCTCCTCAGGATGACGAAGGTTCTTTTAAATCTACAACTCAGCTTACCTTGCGCCAGCTTTTGCAGGCTGCGCAGGCCCGGCGGGATCGGTTCGCCTTTGGCGCGGACGCGGCGGCCCCAATTGGTGAACGTGACCTCGCCGACATAGATGTCGCCGCGCGAATCGACCGAAATCCCGTGCGGCGAGATGAACTGGCCGGATTCGAGCCCGGCATGCGCGTGCCCGAGCCGCGCCAACAGTTCGCCCTTGTGGGTATAGATGCTGACCCGCGGCCCGCAATTCGGCAAATCGATATTGACCGCCATGTCCGGTCCGATCTCGCCGACGTAGAAATGCGGCGTCCGGGTGCCGGTCTCCATGTAGAGGCCCGAGGGGCGGTGCATGTTGTTCCACTGCGCCTCGTATTTGCCGTTGCCGTCGAACACCTGGACGCGGTGGTTTTCGCGGTCGGCGACGTAGACCCAGCCATCCGGGTCGCAGCAGATGTTATGGGCGATGTTGAACTGGCCGGGATCGGTGCCCGGCTCGCCCCACGACATCACCCGCCTGCCGTCGGGCGTGTATTTGTGGACGCGGGAATTGCCGTAGCCGTCGGAGATGTAGAGGCGGTCGCCCTGCGGCGAGAGCGCGGTGTGAGTGCAGCGGTGAAACGGTTCGCCGCTCATATAGGGCGCGGGCTTGCCCGGGATGCCGATGGTCGTCAGCACCTTGCCGTCGAGCGTGCAGTGCCGCACCGTGTGATCGCCGTCATCGGTCAGCCAGATCGTGTCGTCCGGCGCCATATGGACGCCGTGCGGCCGCAAGAACACACCCTCGCCCCAGCTGCGCAGGAAATTGCCGTCGCGGTCGAACACGCACATCGGGTGCCGGCCGCGGTTGAAGGCATAGACGTTGTCGTTCTTGTCGACGCCGACCGCGGCGACATCGGCGTTGAATTCGTAGCCCGGCGGCAATTTGGCCCAACCGTCGACGACCTCGTAGCGGAAGCCTTCTGTTCCGAGCACGACCGGCATGGCGTTTCCTCCGTTGCGGCACTGGGCGGATTTGGCGGGATTATAGGGCCGCGCCGCACCGACTCAACCGCGCTCCCGCAGCACAGCCCGCACCGGGCTCAGGCGAGGTCGACCAGCGCTGCCGGAACCGAGCTGCGGCGAAGGGCTTTGCGGGCCTGCCATTCCTCGGCGACGTCGAGGCCAACCAAAAACTGCGCGGCATCGCCGGAATAGAGTGCGATCGGCAGGCCGTCGCGGTAAAGCACCCGGTTGCCGGTCAGGCCGGCGAGCCGCGGGCCGGGGGTCAGGATGCCGACGAGGTTCAGCGGATCGGCGCCGGAGAGCGACACCAGCGTGTCGCCGGGCGGTTTGCGCCTGATCTCGCGCAGCAGCCCGATCGCCTCCGGCAAGGCGTATTGCTCGCCGGCGAAACCGGCGACGAAACGGCCGCCGCGGAGTTCGCCGCGCGCTTCGAGCCGGCGATAGACGCGCAGCAATTCGCGCCAAGGCGGCAGCCACGGCGCCTCGCGCTCGAGCAAGCGCCAGAACACGACGCCGTAGCGCCGCAGCAAGACGCGGGCGATGTGCTCGACGATCTCGCCCGCGGGACGGCCGGCGCTGCGCCGCGCCAACGCCCAACGGCCGGCATCCGCCATGCCGAAGATCGCCCGGCGCCGGCCGCGGCGCGATCGCTTGTCGGACCGCATCAGCAATGCGCGCAATCCGGCGAAACTGTCCGAATTGACGATGCCCAGCGCCACCAGCTCGCCCAGCGCCTCTTCGACCTGAGGCGCCAGCAGCCCGGCGCCTTCGACCAGTTCGTCGAAAAACGAGGCGCCGTGCTCGCGGATGCAATCGGCGACGGCGCGGGCGCGCCCGCTCGGCTCGACCGTCTCCGGGGTCGGCGACAACGCCGCCCATAACGACACCTGCCGGCGCGGCAGCAACGCGATCGGCGTCGCCCGGACCGGTGCGGCGTGACGTTCTCCGGCGCGTTCGCCCGGCCGTCCGCCGGGCGGCCGCAACCGCGCCCAGGCGATGCGCCCGGCGAGGCATTGCTCGTCCAGCCAAGCCGGCTCGTATTCCGTCAGCCGCGCCGGCAGGATCTCGGTTTCCCAGGCGCCGGCCGGCGCCTGAAAGCCTTCGAGCTGGCCGATTGCCGCTTCGAGCGCATCCGGGCCTTCCATCCGCGACTCGGGCATCGCCCGCTGCCACTGCAATAGAAAGCGCAGGAAATCGCGCGCCGCGACCGGTTCGATCTCGGCGCGCAGCCGATTGATCGTATAGCGGTGAATGCGGGCGAGCAGCCGGCGCTCGCACCATTCCTGACCCTCGGCCGCCGGATTGAAACGCCCGCGCAGCGCGAAGCCTTCGGTTTCGAGCGCCGCCAGAGCGGCAGCGATATCGCCGTCGCCAAGCCCGAGCGGCGGCGCCAGTGCCGCCTGCGCGACCGGTCCCAGGCCTTCGAGGCGGCCGCGCAGCAGCTCGACCAGGGCCTCGCCGCGTTCCCAGTCGCGCTCGCACGAGGCAGGAGCGGCAATCGCCGGATCGAGACCCGCCGTCGGCCACAGGGCCCGGAACAACGGCAGGCGCTCGGCCGCGATCCACAGCGCCGTTCCCCCGCCGGCACCGATTTCGTCATTCGCGCTGAGGCGGGAATCCGATTTGCCGGCGTCATGCCGATCGGTCTCGACCCCCGCTCGCGCGGTGGCGGCGGACGCTGGTGTGGGCCGCATAAACAGCCGCGCGGCGCGCTTTTCGGCGGCGAGCCTCGCCAGCCATTCCCGCCACCCCGGCCCGGCCTCGGCTTCTTCGTGGGTCAGAAAGCCGAGCCAGACCAGCGCGTCGTGCAATTCGTCGGCATTGACCGGGTCGGGCCAGGCTTCGCCGCGCACCCGCGCGATCGCGTCGGCATCGAGCCGGCCGAGTTCTTCGGCCTCCCCGGCGGCGAGCCAGCGGCGGCCCATCACCGCCTGCGTGCGGCGCTCTTCGAGCGGCGCGTCGTCGAGATAGGCATAGGGCCGCGCCGACAGCACTTCGAGGGCGAGCGGCGACGGCTCGACCAGATCGCGGGCGACGATGCGGATCTCGCCGGCCTCGATCCGCGCCAGCAACCGCTCCAGACCGGCGATGTCCATCGCCTCGCCGAGGCAGTCGGCGATCGTCTGCCGGACCAGCGGATGGTCCGGGATCTCGCGGACGCCGGTCAGGTTCTCGGCGCAGGCCAACTGGTCCGGAAACACCGACGCGACCAGATCCTCGGCCTCCATCCTCGCCAACGGAGCCGGCACCTTCTTGCCCCCGCGAAAGCGCGGCAAGGCCAGGGCGACGCCGCCGACCCAGCGCCAGCGGGTGGCGAACATCGGCGCGTCGAGCAGGGCCTCGGTCAGCAATGTCCGGACCATCGCGGAATTCAGATAGCGGGCCGCCTCGGCGAGATCGAAGCTGTGCGCCGTGGTCAGCGACAGCAGGATGTTGTCCTCGGTCGCGGCCGCCTGCAGTTCGAAATTGAACTTGCGGCAGAAGCGCTTGCGCAGCGCCAGGCCCCAGGCGCGGTTGAGCCGGCTGCCGTAGGGCGAATGAATCACCAGCTGCATGCCGCCGGTCATATCGAAAAAGCGCTCGAAAACGATCGTGTCATGGGTCGGCAATTCGCCGAGCGCCGCCCGCGCCGCAGCCAGATACTCCACCAGTTGCTCCGCCGCGGGCGCGTCGATCCCGACCTCGGCGCCGAGCCATTCCGCCGCGACCGGGCTGCGCGCTGCGATCTCCCGGCGCAGCCGCGACACCGCCGCCGACAGCTCGTCGCTGCGCCCCGGCGCCTCGCCGAGCCAGAACGGGATGTTGGGAGCTTGGCCTTCGGCATCGGCGACGCGGACCGTGCCGCGCTCGACGCGCAGGATACGATAGGAATTGTTGCCGAGCTGAAAAACGTCGCCGGCCAGGCTCTCGACCGCAAAATCCTCGTTGACCGTGCCGATCGTCTGGTTCTCCGGCTCCAGCAAGACCTGGTAATCGGCATTGTCCGGGATCGTGCCGCCCGAGGTCAGCGCGACGAGCCGCGCGCCGCGGCGGCCGCGCAGCCGATGGTTGACCGCATCGTGATGGACGAGCGCGCCGCGCCGTCCGCGCCGGGTCGAGAACCCTTGCGCCAGCATCGCGACGACGGCGTCGAAATCCGCCCGCATCAGCGCCCGATACGGCCAGGCGCGGCGGACCAGGGCATAAAGAGCGTCCTCGTCCCATTCCTGCGCCGCGACCTCGGCGACGATCTGCTGCGCCAGCACGTCGAGCGGCTGCTCGGGCAGGGTCAGCGCGTCGAGTTCGCCGCGGCGGACGCTGTCGAGCAGGGCTGCGCATTCGACCAGCTCGTCGCGCGACAGCGCGAACAGCCGCCCCTTCGGCGTGCCGTCGATCGCGTGACCGGAGCGGCCGACTCGCTGCAGAAAGGTGGCGATCGCCCGCGGCGAGCCGATCTGGCAAACCAGATCGACCTCGCCGATATCGATGCCGAGTTCGAGCGAGGCGGTCGCGACCAGCGCCTGCAACGCGCCCCCTTTCAGGCGCTGCTCGGCATCGAACCGCTGTTCCTTGGCGAGGCTGCCGTGATGCGCGGCGATCCGCTCGGGGCCGATCCGCTCCGAGAGATGGCGGGTGACCCGCTCGACCAGCCGGCGCGTGTTGACGAAGACGATTGTCGTTCGATGCGCCCGGATCAATTCGGCGAGCCGGTCGTAGACCTCGCCCCAGACCTCGCCGGACATCACCGCTTCGAGCGGCGAGGCGGTCACCTCGATCGCCAGATCGCGGGCGCGGCGATGGCCGGTGTCGATGATCGTGCAGTCGCCGGCGCCGGTCAGAAACCGGGCGATCAATTCGATCGGCTTTTGCGTCGCCGACAACCCGATCCGCAACAGCCGGTCGCCGGTCAGCACCGCCAGCCGCTCGAGCGACAAGGCCAGATGGCTGCCGCGCTTGCTCGCCGCCACCGCGTGGATCTCATCGACGATGACCGTGCGCGTCGTCGCCAGCATCGCCCGGCCGGATTGCGAGCCGAGCAGGATGTAGAGCGATTCCGGGGTGGTGACGACGATGTGCGGCGGTCGTCGGCGCATCTCGGCGCGTTCGCCCGGCGGCGTGTCGCCGGTGCGCACCCAGCTGCGGATTTCGACCTCCGGCAGGCCAAGCTCGCGCAACGCTTCGCGGATGCCGGCGAGCGGCGCTTCGAGATTGCGCCTTATGTCGTTCGACAAGGCTTTCAGCGGCGAGACGTAGACAATCTGCGTCGCGTCTTCGAGTTCGCCGGCCAGCCCCTGCCGGACCAGCCCGTCGATCGCCGCGAGAAAGGCGGCCAGGGTCTTGCCGGAGCCGGTCGGGGCCGCGATCAACACCGGCCGGCCGGCCTGGATCGCCGGCCAGGCCGCCGCCTGCGCCGCCGTGGGTGCAGCAAAGCTGCGCTCGAACCAGCGCGCGACCGCGGGATGAAACAGCGAAGCGGGCGTCATCGGCAACAGCAATAAGGGCTCGGTCGACACCGGATCAACCCCCCAACGCGCACCGCTCCGGGTACACCCGCATCACCGTGGCGTGGGCCGAAGATTTGACAGGTCGTCTGCGCGATTCTACGCTGAATCAACAACGCGCTGGCCGGTCAACCGGCCTTGCTGGAACAGGAGAGTGTCATGCAGGAAGACGCCGCCGTCGCCTATCTGCCGTGGTATCGCACCCTCAACCGCGAGCAATGGCACGTGCTGTTCGCCTCGAACCTCGGCTGGCTGTTCGACGGCTTCGAAATCTACGCATTGTTCCTGACCGTCGGCTTCGCGCTGCACCAGTTGCTCGAACCGGCGCAATACGCGGCGATCCCGCGCTATGCCGGCTACGTGCTGGCCACCACGGTGTTCGGCTGGGCGACCGGCGGCGTGATCGGCGGCATCATCGCCGATTACATCGGCCGCAAGCGTACGATGATGTTGGCGATCCTCGCCTATTCACTGACGACAGCACTCAGCGCCATTGCCTGGAATTGGCAGTCTTTCGCGATCCTGCGTTTTCTGGTCGGCGTCGGCATCGGCTCGGAATGGGTCACCGGCGCTTCGATCGTCTCCGAATTGTGGCCCGACCATGCTCGCGGCAAAGGCGGTGGGCTGTTGCAGAGCGGCGCCGGGATCGGCAGCTTTCTCGCCTCGGGGGTGTGGCTGCTGGTCGGCGGTTTCGGCCCCAATGCCTGGCGGTGGATGTATCTGGTCGGCGTCTTGCCGGCGCTCCTGGTATTGTGGATTTGGCGCGGCATGCCCGAATCGACACGCTGGGAAGGCGCCAACCAACGGCGTCGCGCGGCCCAGGCGCAGCAGCGCAGCGGGGCAGTGCTCGAAGGCGAAGCCGCAGCGCTGACCCGCTTCACGCTCACCGACATGTTTCTCGATAAGAGCGTCCGTCGGCGACTCGTCGCCGCGTTTATGATGATGCTGTCGGTGACCTTGGGCTTCTGGGGCGTGGCGACCTTCATCCCGACCTATGTCGGTGCCGTCGCCGCCAAAATGGGGCTGTCGGCGGCATATTATTCGGCAGTGGCCGGGTTGCTCGGTACCGGGGTCGCGATCTTCGGCTTTATCGCGCTCGGTTTTCTTGCCGACGCGATCGGCCGCAAGCCGACCGCGATGCTTTATTACGCGATGTGCCTGATCCTGACGCCGGTCGTCTATCTGTGGGCGCAGAGCATGGGGGCGTTGCTCGTCGCGGTTACGGTGTTCGGCTTTTTCACCGGCGGCATCTGGGCCTGGGCGCCGATCTGGTTGCCCGAACTGTTTCCGACGCGGATGCGCGGTACCGCCGTCGCCTTCTGCTTCAACGCACCGCGCTGGATCTCCTGCGTCGGTCCGCTGATCGCCGGCGCCCTGATCGTCGGTATGGGAGGCTATGGCAAGGCGGCCACGATCGTCGGTCTGTTCTTCATCGTCGGCGTGATTGCCGCGCCGTTCCTACCAGAAACCAGGGGCAAGCCGCTGCCCGAAATCGTGTAAGGTACCGCCCGCGCGTCGGCGGCGGCAGGCGACGCGGATTTGGAGGATCGCATGTCGGCCTATGTCATCGCCGATGTTCAGATAACGGATGCGGCCGGCTACGAACCGTACAAACCGCTCGCCGCGGCCAGCATCGCCCGATTTGGCGGACGCTTCCTGGTGCGCGGCGGCATGGCCGATCTGCTCGAAGGCGCGCCGGCGCCGGCCCGGACCGTCGTCATCGAATTCCCCGATATCGAGACCGCGCGACGCTGGTACGGTTCCGCAGAATATCAGACCGCGCTGAAAATCCGGCAGTCGGCCTCGACTGGCCGGCTGATCCTGGTCGAGGGCGCCGGCTAATCGATTTCGTCAGCCGCGCCCGACAATAGCCGGGTCGGGAAACCGGCTTTGTTCAGCGCTGCGATCAATACTTCGACATGACGCCGGTTTTGCGTCTCGACGACGACGTCCAGCTCGGCGCGTTTGACCGACGTATCGTGGAACAGCCGCTGATGGTGGACCTCGACGATGTTGCCGGCATGATTGCCGATCACCCCCGAGATCTGCGACAGGGCGCCCGGCAGGTCGGGCAATTCGGCGCGCAGCCGGACAAAACGCCCTTCGCGCACCAACCCGCGCATCAGGATCGAGGCCAGCAGCCGCGCATCGATATTGCCGCCGCAGATGACGATCCCGACCCGTTTGCGGGCAAACCGCGCGGGAGCGGCGAGGATTGCGGCGAGCCCGGCCGCACCGGCGCCCTCGACCACCAGCTTTTGCCGATCGAGCAAGGTCAGCACCGCCGCTTCGACCATCATATCGTCGACCAGCAGGATGTCGTCGACCAATGCCTTGACGATGCGACGCGTCAATCGCCCCGGCTCCTTGACCGCGATCCCCTCGGCCAAAGTCGCCGCGGCGGCCGGCGGGCCGGGCTCCTCGCCTCGCATCAGGCGATACATCGAGGGATAAAGCGTCGACTGGACCCCGACGATCGCGATCTCGGGCTTGACCGCTTTGGCGGCAACCGCGATCCCGGAAATCAGCCCGCCGCCGCCGATCGGCGCAACGATGATGTCGAGGTCGGGACGATCGGCCAGCAGTTCGAGCGCGATCGTTCCCTGACCGGCGATGACCGCCGGGTCGTCATAGGGATGGACGAGCACCAGCCCGTTTTCGCGGGCCAGCGCCTCGGCGGCCCGGCGCGCGGCGACCAGGCTGTCGCCCTTCAGCACGATTTGGGCGCCGAACGCCTCGGTGCGGTCGATCTTGATGAAGGGCGTTCCCTCGGGCATCACGATCGTCGCCGGTATGCCGAGGCGGCGGGCGTGGTAGGCGACCCCCTGGGCATGATTGCCGGCCGACATCGCCACCACCCCGGCGCGCCGTTCGGCCGGACCGAGCGTCAGCAATTTGTTCAGCGCGCCGCGCTCCTTGAACGAACCGGTGCGATGCAGGGTTTCGAGCTTCAGGTGGATGTCGCAGCCGGCGAGTTCCGACAGCGCGGGCGCCGCCAGGGTCGGGGTGCGGGCGATTGCTCCGGCGAAAGCTGCGGCGGCATCGCGGATGTCGGCGATCGCGACCGGCAGATCATTCATGCGCGGGCACCAGGTCGAGGGTGGACGCGGCGGCGGCGCGAGCCGGGGTCAGCAGGCCGAAATCGCGCCAGCGTCGGAGCAGATCGGCGAAATGACCGGAAAACGGGTTGCCGGATTGGCCGGGGGCGATGATCATCCGCGAATCGCGGGGTGCGGCCAGATCGGTGATGATGCGCAGGCTGGCGCCGAAGGTTTGCTCGAACGGATTCCGGTCGTTGCGCAGGAGGCTCGGGGCGTGATCGACCGTGTCGCCGGCTCCGCCGGTCGCGATCGCCGGGTCGAGCCGGTCGCGCAACATCGGGATATGGCTGAAGACCGGGTTGGCGAAAACCGCGACATGCGCCCGCCCCCACCGCCATTCGCCGATGTCGTCGCCATAGGCCAGGCGGAGTTCGGCGAGCGCTGCCGCCAGCGATTGCGCAAGACGGCCCGCGCAAGTCTCGGTCCCCGGTCGCTTCGCGTCGTCGCACCAATCCGGTCTTTCGGTGAGCACTGCTTCCATGACCTCCGGCCGCAAACCCCAATAGCCTGCCACCACATTGCCAAAGCGGCCAAACAGCACCGCATGACTGAATTGGCGCAGCCAGGCCGTGAACAGCAACGGCGCCGCCTTGTCGCGGTCCATGCGAAAATCCCAGTTCCGGAGGAGCTCGATCGCCTGGCGCGAGAATTGGTCGGCTGGGGCAATGCGCGTCATCAGCGGTACTAATTGCTTGGCCATCAGCGAGTAGGTATCCGCCTGGATCGCGGCGCTCGTCGCGGGGGTTTGCATCGGCGTCGCGTCGAGCAAGGCGTTGATCCGTTCGGCGCGGTCGGGCAAATCCCAATCGCGGCTGAGAAAATAGGGATAGCCGTCGGGCACGATCCGGTTGTTGGCGCTGACGAAACGCCCCGAAATCGGGTTGACGGCGCTGGGCAGCGCGTCGAACGGAACAAACCCGTCCCAATCATATTCGCCGGTCCAGCCCGGCGCCGGGAGCCAGCCGTCGCCTTTCTTGCGGATCGGCACCAGACCGGGCGCGATGAAACCGATCGTGCCGCTGTCGTCGCCATAAACGATGTTCTGAACCGGTCCAACAAAATTCCGCCATGCCGCGCGGAAGCCCGCCCAGTTCACCGCATGGCTGGCGTCCCACAGCGCCTCGGCGCTGCGGTCCTGCGGTCGAAGAAAGGTCGCGGACAGCGCCAGTACGTAACCCGGGTCGGCCGTGCCGGGGGACAATACGTCGGACAGGACCGGCCCGTGCCGGGTCGCGCGAACCAAAAGGTCGACCGGCGCCGCGCCGCGCACGATGATCTTCTCGCGGCGCGCGAGAAACCCGGCGCTGCCGTCGGGGGTAAGATAACGGGTGGGGTCGGCCGGGTCGATTTTCTCGATGAACAAATCCTCGACATCCGCGGTCGTCGTCGTAAAGCCCCAGGCGATGTGCCGGTTGTGGCCGATCACGACGAACGGAAGCCCGGGTGCGGTAGCGCCGGCAACATCGCCTTCCGGCGTCGTCAGGCGGGCCAGATACCAGGGACCCGGCGCGCCGAAGTCGAGATGCGGATCGTTGGCGAGGAGCGGCTTGCCGCTGGCGCTGTGCCTGCCGTCGACGACCCAGTTGTTCGAAGCGTAACGCGGCCCGACCGCCGGCGGCAACGCGTCGAGCAGTCGGCCGAGGGCGAGCCGGCGATAGATCGGCCGCATCGCCGCCAAGGTTATCGGCGCGCCTTTCGGATATTGGGGGTAGAGAACCGCCAGGTCGGCCGACGAAATCGTCCGCGCCATCGATGCGCGCAGCAATTCGCCGCGGTAATTGCCGCCTACCTGCAGCGCCATCAGCTTGCCCCAGGCGAGGCTGTCGGCGGGCCGCCACGGCCGCGGCGAAAAGCGCAGCAGCAGGAATTCCGGCGGCAGCGGGCCGTGGCGCGACGACAGAAACGCGTTGACCCCGGCGGCATAGGCGGCGAGGGCCCGGTTCACCGCAGGAGACAGCGAGGGGACCTCCTGCTCCGCCGCGCGGTATAGGCCGAGGACACGCATTTGCCGGTCGACCGGGACCGCTTCGGGTCCGAAGATCTCGGCCAGCCGCCCGGCGGCATAGCGGCGCAGCAATTCCATCTGGAACAGCCGGTCCTGGGCGTGGACGAAACCGAGCCCGAAGGCGCAGTCCTCGTCGTCGCGGGCGATGATCTGCGGGACGCCGTCGGCGTCCCGCGCGATGCGGATCTCGGCTTTCGGCCCGGCGGCGAGGACGATCCGCCCATCGGTCTGCGGCAGCGAGGAGCGCAGATAGAGGTAAGATCCACCGGCGAGGATAACGAGCAGAACAGCGAGGCCGGCGGCGATGCGCCGGATCATGCCTGCCCTGACCTGTTGCGCGGCGTCCTCAAAGGCCCGGCCATTTCCGCATACCCGCGACTTGAGATGTCATCCGCGCCCGCTTTCATCGGAACGACGTCCGCGATATTGCCGTCCTGCGCCGGCTACCAGGTTATGGTCAGCTTGCCGTCGCGCATCTCGTAGCTCGGCAGCCGCCGCAGAAAGCTCATCCCGAGCAGCGATACGTCGAGATGGTCGAGCACGACGGCGGGCACGTCGTCCAGCGAAAACTGGCCGAGCCGCACCTCGCGCAGCATGACCGGCGCCACGCGAACCGTTCCGTTCGCGGTGTCGGCACGCCCGCTGAAGACGAGCCGGCGGGGATCGAGACCGGCCGCGCGGGCATCCTCAAAAGTCAGGCTGACGAGGCTCGCACCGGTATCGACGAGCAGCCGCATCGACGCCCCGTCGATCACCGCATCGACGAACACCTGACCGCGCGAATCGGCCTGATAAACGAGGGTATCGACCGCCCCGGCAGCCGGCGCCGCGGCAGGTTTTCCGATCGACGGGTCGGGGCGCGGCAATGCAGCCGGGTTCGGCAGCAGTGCCGCGCCGCGGTCGAAAATGCCGACGCAGAACAGGGCGATGCCGCCCAACACAAATGCCCACCGCAATGCCCAGCCGATCACATCAGCGCTCCGACGAACCGCCCGAGGATCTTCGCCGTGAGCAGCTAAGCCTTGCTTAAGCGGCAGCTAATCGGCGGTCTCGGGGGCTTGCGGATAACTGTCGGCGCGCCACCGCCGCGGCTCGATCCGGCGCAGCCCGGGGTCGCTCGGCCAGCTGTCCCAGCCCGGCTGCGACGATCGCGCGAACATTTCGAGGTACGGCCCGGGGCACAATGCCTCGATGCGGCGGTAGGCTTCGTCGGGCTTGCGGCTGTGCTCGCGGCGGGGCGAGACGATCAGCTTGCGGACATCGGCCCGGCGGCGATGCGGGTGGCCGCGGGTCGCCAGCAGGCACAGTTCCGGGTTGGCGCGCGTCCAAAAACCGAGACCGGTAAAGAAGCTCGCATCGTTGTAGATTGCCGGGTCAGCCGATTTGTTCAGCTTGGCCCAGTAGAACCCGACGGTCTTGTAGGTGAAGCCCCAGGACCGGATCACCTCGATCCCGGTCTGCAGCATCGGGTCGGTGATCCACATCAACAGCACGCAGTCCCGCGCCGCCCATTCGGCCACCGGCAATGCCTGGATGTCGGCGATCGTCATGCAATCGTAATAGGCCTCGGCGCTCCGCCCCTTGCCCTTGTGCGAATAGGAGGCAAAGGTCCAGGGCGGGTCGGCATAGACGACGCCGTAATGGTTGGGCCGAGGCGAGAGGTTCATCGACGCTGCCCCGACGGTGGAGATGCGAGAGACCGAGTTTTTGCCGGCATCGGAAATGCTCGCGCCTCGCCGCCGGCCTGGTCAACACGATTTCTCGGAGAGCGCGGTCAGCGCCCAACGCCATCGTCGTCGTCGGGCATTTCCTCGGTCGGGATGCGATAGTTCCCCTTGAGCCAGCGGCCGAGATCGATCTGGGCGCAGCGCGGCGAGCAGAACGGCCGGTTTTGCGGCACTGCCGGTTTGCCGCAGATCGGGCAGCGGCGCGCGGACGGGATCGGCGAATTGGGGGGCATCACACCACTGATATAATCACGATGGGTCGATGTCGAACCGGTCGCGCGCGCCGGCCCGGCTCGGCGATCAAGGCGATCGCGCGCCCCAATCGCCGTTCGAGCGCCGCGCGAGCGTCGGCGGCGCCGCGGCCGAGCGCCGCCGCGACCTCCGGGGCCACCGTCAGGCGCAAATTGCGCCCCGGCTCGGCCCGCGACGCGCGCCGCAACCGACGCAGCGCTTCGTAGGCGACGGTCAGCGCGGTCTTGACCGCGGCGTCCCCGGCCGGTTCGAGCAAAATCTCGGCCAATGGGCGGCCATTCCGGGGCCGCACCAGTTCGAGATGGCCGAGCCGGGTCCAGCCGAGAATTTGCGGTCGCGCCGGGTCGTCGGCGATCGCCTCGGCCAATGCCGCGCGCACCCGGTCGCGCAGTCCCGGACGGTCGAGCCCGACAAAATCGACGACGATCCCGCCGCCCAGATTGCGCAGCCGGATCTGCCGCGCAATCAGAGCGGCGGCGGCGAGATTGACCGCGAGCCCGGTGCGGTCGGGCGTCCCGGCGGCTGGCGTCCCGCTGTCGACGTCGATCAGCACCGCGGCCCGCGTCGCCTCGACATGCACCATGCCCCCGCCATCGAGCGCGATCGTCGTCGACAAGGCCTGGTCGAAGGCGGCATCGAGATCGATCGGCCATTCGGTCTCGCCGAGCGAGGCGACCGCGCAACCGGCAAAACTCGCCCGAATCTCCGGTACCGCCGCCGGATCGTCGACCAGGATCCGGCTCGGCGGGGCCGCCGGCGCACCTGCCAATGCCGCGGCAAAGCCTGCCTGCGGTTCGAGCCGGGCCGGCGGTTCGAGCCGGGCGGCTCGATCCTCTATGTCGTACCAACGCTGCAACAGGGCTGCCGCATCGGGCGTCAGCGCCTCGCCGGCGGCGGACCGGGAGCGGCCGGCAGCGGTTGCGACGGCCATGCCTCCCAGCCTGACCGCCATCGTCAGCCTGGCCGCCTTGCCGGACTGGGCCTCGCGGCGGACCTGGACCAGCACGCGCTCGCCTTCGTCGAGCCGCCGACCGCGCGGGACGATCTCGCGCTCCGGCAGAAAAGCCGGCCGCTCGCCGCCGATATCGACGAGGCAAGCGGCGAGCGCCGGTACTCGCTGCCGTACCCGGCCGAGATGGATGCTGCCGCTCTCGGCGCGGTCGCCGCGCTCCACGAAGAGCTCGACCGCGACACCGTCCTCGAGCAGTGCCGCGCGCCATTCGCCGGGCCCCGCAGCGATGATCAGGTCGCGCTGCACCGGCGATAGCCGCGGCCGGCGAGGAGCTGGGCGGTCTCGAAGATCGGCAGCCCTACCACGTTCGAGTAGGAGCCGGAGATCCACGAGATCAGCGCCGCGGCGCGGCCCTGAATCGCATAACCGCCGGCCTTGCCGTGCCATTCGCCGGTGTCGAGATAGGCTGCGATCTCGGTTTCGCTCAGGCGCTTGAAAGCAACCCGGCTGTCGACCCGGCGCACCGCCAGCCGTCCGTCGGGGCAGACGAGCGCGATGCCGGAATGGACGCGATGACGCCGCCCGGACAACAGTTCCAGGCAGGCCCGCGCCTGCTTCGGGTCGGCCGGCTTGGGCAGGATACGGCGGCCGCAGGCGACGACCGTATCGGCGGCCAGAACATAGGCGCCGGGATGGCGCGCCATGACGGCCTGCGCCTTTTCCGCGGCGAGACGCAGCGCGTGGGCCGGCGGCTGCTCGCCCGGGCGCGGCGTCTCGTCGATTTCGGCCGGGTCGATCCGATCGGGCTCCAGCCCGACCTGCCGCAGCAGATCGAGCCGTCGCGGCGACGCCGAGGCGAGAACCAAAGCCGCCGTCGTCACCCCGCGGTCATCCCCGCAAATGCAACACGCAGAGCAGGGTGAACAGTCGGCGCGCGGTGTCGTGGTCGATCGCTACCTTGTCGCCGAGCTGCTCCTGAAGCAGCCGCGAGCCTTCGTCGTGCAGCGAACGGCGACCGACGTCTATCGCCTCGACCTGGGTCAGGCGCGACTGGCGGATGGCCTCGTAATAGCTCTCGCAGACCATGAAATAGTCTTTGACGATGCCGCGAAACGGCGTCACCGACAGCATCACGTTCTCGCCGGACCCATCGGCCAGCGAGCGGATATCCAGGTTCAGCCTGGTCTCCTGGATCGCCAGATGCAGATGGAACGGCCCATGCAGCTCCGAAACCGGGGCAAAGCTGTTCTCTTCGAGCAGGTCGGCGATCGCCGTGGCGCGCTCATGCTCGATCTCGGCATTGCGGCGCACGACCGTGTGCTCGTCGAGCGAGATCTCGGCAATCCGTTGGTTCGCGCCGTCCATCGCCGCGGCTCCGGCCTAGATCGGGCGCTGCGGGCCGAGCCGGATAGACAGCGACAGCGCATGCGCGTCGAGCCCTTCCGCCTCGGCCAGGCATATCGCCGGCGGGGCGAGCGCGGCGAGGCTCGCCGCGTCGCAGCGCACCAGCGACGTGCGCTTCAGAAAATCGAGCACGCTGAGGCCGGAGGCAAAGCGCGCGGTCGCGCGCGGTCGGCAGCACATGATTGGGGCCGGCGATATAGTCGCCGACCGCTTCGGGCGTCCACCGGCCGAGAAAGATGGCGCCGGCGTGCTGCACCTGTTCGGCCAGGGCGTCGGCGTCGTCGAGCGCCAGCTCGAGATGTTCGGGCGCGATCCGATCGATCAGCGCCGGCGCCTCGCGCCAATCGGCGACCAGCAGGATCGCGCCATGTGCCCGCCAGCTCGCCCGTGCGATCCCGGCCCGCGGCAACCGTGCCAGATGGTCTTCGAGCGCCGCCTCGACCGCTGCGGCAAAATCCGCGTCGTCGGTGATCAGGATCGCCTGCGCAGCCGTGTCGTGCTCGGCCTGCGACAACAGATCGGCAGCGATCCATGCCGGGCGGTTGCGGCGGTCGGCGACGACCAGGATCTCGGAAGGGCCGGCAATCATGTCGATCCCGACCTGGCCGAAGACGCGCCGCTTGGCTGCTGCGACGTAGGCATTCCCCGGTCCGACGATCTTGTCGACCGCGGCGATCGTCTCGGTGCCGTAGGCGAGGGCCGCTATCGCCTGCGCTCCGCCGACCCGGTAGATCTCGCGGATGCCGACAAGTTCGGCCGCGGCGAGGACGAGCGGGCTCAGCACCCCGTCCGGCGCCGGCACGGTCATCGCCAGGCGGGGGACGCCGGCCACCTTTGCCGGGATCGCATTCATCAGCACCGAGGACGGGTAGGCGGCGGTGCCGCCCGGCACATAGAGCCCGACCGCCGCGATCGGCCGCCACCGGGCGGCGAGCCGGACCCCTTGCGCATCGACGTAATCGATCGGCGGCGGCAGTTGGCGGCGGTGAAAGCTCTCGATCCGCTCGGCCGCAAGGCGCAATGCCGCGATCGTGCCGGCGGGCACCGCGGCTGCGGCTGCGGCGATCTCGCGATGCGGCACGCGCAACCCGCCGGCCGCAAGGTCGAGCCCGTCGAACCGGCGGGTATAGTCGAACAAAGCCGCATCGCCGCGCCGTGCGACATCCGCGATGATCGCCGCCGCCGCCGCGTCGACGTCGGCCGCACTCTCGCGCCTGGCGTCCAACAGCCGGGCAAACTCCGTTTCGAAGCCGGCATCGCGGGTGGAGAGGGTGACCGGCATCGGCGTTCCGGCCTCTCATATTTCCGATCGGCGCAACGCCGGACCGGCGATCGCGCCGCGAAACCGCTCGACCCAGGCGCCGATCCGCTGCGGCCGCGTCTTGACCGCCGAGCGGTTGACGATCAGCCGCGCGCTGACCTCCGCAATGCGTTCGATCTCCATCAGCCCGTTCGCCTTCAGGGTGGCGCCGGTCTGCACCAGATCGACGATATGGCGGCACAGACCCAGCCGCGGCGCCAACTCGATCGCGCCGTTGAGCTTGATGCATTCGGCCTGGACGCCGCAGGCGGCGAAATGCCGACGGGTAATCTCCGGGTATTTGGTCGCCACCCGGATGTGGCTGCGCCGCGTCACGTCCTGGCGCCCCTCGCCCTCACGGGTTTGCGCGTCGGCAATCGCCGCCACCGCGATATGGCAGTGCCCGACATTGAGGTCGAGCGGCGCATAGATCTCGGAATAATCGAACTCCATCAGCACGTCGTTGCCGGCGATGCCGAGTTGGGCGGCGCCGAAGGCGACAAAGGTCGCGACATCGAAATTGCGCACGCGAATGAGTTCCAGGCCGGGGGCACTGGTGGCAAAGCGCAGTTGGCGCGATCCGGGATCGTCAAAGGCCGGTTCCGGCTCGATGCCGATGCGGCGCAGCAACGGCATCACCTCGCCGAGGATCCGACCGACCGGCAGCGCCATGATCAGCCGGTCTTCCCCCGCTTCGTGCGGGGCCTGTCCGCGCCAGGGCGCGGCCCGCGTCATCGTGCCTCCGCCGCGTCGTGGCGGGGGTGCCACCGGGTCGGCCACGGTTCGCCGAAATCCTCGGCCCGGCACGCTATGCGGTCGATGTCGAGCCGGATCGTCGCCCCACCCGAAAATTCGAGATAGACCGCACCGCCGCCCTGTGCCGGCCACGCGCCGGTCTTGCCGTCGGGCTCCGGTCGGATCGTCAGCAGCGACAAAATTCGGTCGTCCTCGTTGCGGCGGAAGCCGCGGTAGGACACCCCCGACACCGAGCCGAAGGTGATCGCGCACAGCACCCGCTCATAGCCGGGGCCGCGGGCCTTCGCCCCGTAGGCGCCTTCCCAGCGGAACCGGTTGGCGACAAAGACAAAGATCCGATCCTCCGGAGCATACGCCAGATCGCGGACCGCGACAAAGCCGTCCTGCAGACAGGCCGACAGCACCGCCAGATCGTCGGTGTCCTCGGCGCGCAATTTGAGACCGGCGACGCTCGCGTCAGCCGCCATCGCGCTGTCTCTCGATGCGGGCGCCGCACGCGGAAAGCTTGTCCTCGAGCCGCTCATAACCGCGGTCGAGGTGATAGACGCGGTTGATTACCGTCTCCCCCGCTGCGGCAAGCCCGGCGACGACCAGCGAGACCGATGCCCGCAAATCGGTCGCCATCACCGGCGCCCCCATCAGCCCGGGCACGCCGCGCACCATCGCCGAGGCGCCGTGCACGTTGATGTTCGCCCCCATCCGCGCCAGTTCGGGGACATGCATAAAGCGGTTCTCGAAGATCGTTTCGGTGATCATCGAGGCGCCCTCCGCGCCCGCCATCAGCGCCATCATCTGGGCCTGCAGATCGGTCGGGAACCCCGGATAGGGTTCGGTCATGATGTCGACGCCGACGAGCCGGCCGTCGCGGCGGCGGACCATCAGCCCGTCGGCGGTCTCGGTGATCTCGACCCCGGCGGCATCGAGGATGCGCGCCACCGCGGCCACCAGGTCGAGCCTGGCGCCGGTCAGCCGCACCGCGCCGGCGGTCGCCGCCGCCGCCATCATATAGGTCCCGGTCTCGATCCGGTCGGGGATGATCGTGTGCCCGGTCCCGTGCAGCCGGCCGACGCCCTCGATCCGCAGCCGGTCGCTGCCGATCCCGTCGATCCGGGCGCCCATCGCCACCAGACAGTCGGCAAGATCGGTGATCTCGGGTTCGCGGGCGGCGTTGATCAGCGCCGTCTCGCCCTCGGCGAGGCTTGCCGCCATCAGCAGATTTTCGGTGGCGCCGACCGACACCGACGGAAAGACGATCTCCGCACCGCGCAGCCCCCTGGGAGCGCGCGCCTCGATATAGCCGCCGTTCAGCTCGACCTGCGCCCCGAGCCGGCGCAGTCCCTCGATATGCAGATCGACCGGGCGCGTCCCGATCGCGCAGCCGCCCGGCAGCGACACCCGCGCCCGCCCGCACCGCGCCAGCAGCGGCCCGAGCACCAGCACCGACGCCCGCATCTTGCGGACGAGATCGTAAGGGGCGGTGGTCGAAGTGATATGCGCGGCCGACAGGTGCAGAATATGCTGGTCCGCCTCGCCGAGGCAGACCCCGACACCGTGCTGGACCAAGAGGCTCGTCATCGTGGCGATGTCGGCGAGAGCCGGGACATTGCGCAAGGTCAGGGTCTCGGTCGTCAGCAGACCCGCCGCCATCAGCGGCAATGCCGCATTCTTGGCGCCGCCGATCGGGATCGCCCCTTCGAGCGGCACTCCGCCCCTGATGCGGATCTTGTCCATCGCCCCCGGTCCCACGCTGATCGGCCTGCCCCCGGGCCGGCCGAACGCAAATCAGCCCGAGACCGCGGCGGAGATCAACCCTCGGTCCGGCCGCCGCCGGCGCCGTTTTTACTGTAGATTACGCCGGGGCTCAAGCCGGCCGGCGTTTCGGGCGGCGCTGCCGGCCGCCGATCCTGCCCGCGCGCCTGCTCCTTGCGCCGCCGCAGATTGTCGCGCAACGCCGCCGCCAGACGCGCCTCTCGCGGCGGCCCGCTCGGCCTCTTTGCGCGGCGTCAGGGTCGGCCCCTTGCTCATCGCCCGAATCGATGACGCCGATCGCGCGGCTGTCAAGCAATCGTTCGCAATCCGCGACAGACGGGTATGAAGCAGCACAGTCGCGGGCGCCGCGATCGGCTCGCCTTGCCAATCGTCGGCGCGACGTGTATCCGGTTGACGCCGCCCGACGCACCGCCGGCGGTCCTGTCGCTGCCGTAGCTCAGTGGTAGAGCACCCCCTTGGTAAGGGGGAGGTCGTAAGTTCAATCCTTACCGGCAGCACCAGATTTTCCGGGCCATCCCGCTGCGGCGGCCGGACGAACGCGCTGCCGCGCACCCTCGGTTGACCGGCCGCGAGCGGCGGCCCTACGATCGGCTGCTTGGAAAAGGAGTGCCGCGATGGCCGAAACACCGCGTCTCAACGGCGTGATCGGGGCCCTGGAACAGGGCAAACCCGCATTCGTGACCTTTGCCGGGGCCGAGATCGGCATGGCGCAGGCGGTCAACGCCGCGCCCTACGACGGCGTCGTGTTCGAGATGGAGCACCGGCCCTACGATATCCGCGCTCTGCGCGACTGCCTGCAATTCATGCTCGACCGCCGGCAGATCCTGCAGCGCGGCAGCCTGGCGCCGGCGGTGACGCCGTTCGTGCGCATCCCGCCCAACGGCGGCGAGACCAGCCAGTGGATCGCCAAGCAGGTGCTCGACCAGGGTGTTTACGGCATCGTCTGGCCGCATGTCAGCACCGTCGAGGAGGCGTTGAACGCGGTCACCGCCTGCCGCTATCCGCGGCCGCGCGAGGCGCCCTATTACGCGCCGGCCGGACAGCGCGGCGACGCCCCGGCCGCGGCGGCGCGTTATTGGGGCCTCTCGCAGCAGGATTATTACACCCGCGCCGATGTCTGGCCGCTCAACCCGCAGGGCGAGGTCCTGGTCGCGATCATGTGCGAGGAGGTGCGGGCGATTCGCAACCTGCCGAAAATGCTGGAGGAGGTGCCCGGGATCGGCGTCGTCATCGTCGGCGAAGGCGATCTGTCGCAGGATCTCGGCTATCCCCGCCAGTACGAGCACCCGACCGTGGCTTCGGCGATCGACGAGATCCTGGCGATCTGCAAACAGCACAACGTCGCCTGCGGCCATCCGCATGTCGACAGCCGGAACGTGGAGACCCTGCTCGAAAAGGGCTTTCGCTATCTGATGCCGGCGCCCGCCTATTCCTTCGCCGCGCTGGAGATCGGGCGTAAAAAATCCGGCCGCCTCTAGCGGCATCGGCGGCCGAAAACGCGCGAAACGCCGCCGCGGCGCCCGCGGCGGCGACCGGAGGCTTGCTCCGCTGCGCCGGGTGCGCGATATCAAGCAGCAGAGATGCCGACCCTTTTCCTCATCGTTCTGATCGACCTGATCGGGTTCGGCCTCGTCATCCCGCTGCTGCCGTTCTATGCGGTGCGGTTCGGCGGGACCGCTCCCGAAGTCACCTGGCTGCTCGCCGCCTATTCGCTGACGCAGCTGGCGGCGGCCCCTCTGTGGGGACGACTCAGCGATCGCGTCGGACGGCGGCCGGTGCTGATGGCGAGCATGACCGCTTCGGCGCTCGCTTACCTGTGGCTCGGACTGCGCCGACACGCTGTGGATGCTGTTTGCGGCGCGGGCGTTGGCCGGCGCCTGCGCCGGCAACATCGCGGCGGCCCAAGCCTATATCGCCGATATCACCAAGCCGAGGAGCGCGCCCACGGCATGGGGCATGATCGGCGCCGCCTTTGGCCTCGGATTTATTTTCGGGCCGGCGCTCGGCGGGTTCCTCGCCGGCAACGATCCGGCGACGGCCAATCTCCAAGCCCCCGCCTGGCTCGCGGCCGGGCTGTCGCTCACCGCCCTTTGCGGCGTTCTGTTCGTGCTGCGCGAGAGCCACCCGCTCGAACGGCGCGGGCTGGCGCCGCCGCCGGGCCGGGTCGGCCTGATCCGGGGCGCGCTGCGCCGCCCGGTCCTGTCGCGGCTGATCGTGATCTTTTTTCTGGTCATTCTCGCTTTCGCCGCGATGGAGAGCATCTTTGCGCTGTGGGCGTTGCGGCAACTCGATTGGGGACCGGAGAAGGTCGGCTATGTCTTTGCCTATCTCGGTCTGCTGTCGGCGATCATGCAGGGCGGGCTGACTCGTCGGCTGACCAAGCGCTACGGCGAGGAGCGGCTGTTGCTGTGCGGCCTGGTGCTGCTCGCCATCGGCTCTGGCGATCGTGCCGTTCTCCGGCGATCTGACGGTGCTGTGCGGCGCCTTCGCCGCATTGGCGGTCGGCCTCGGGCTGACCCAGCCGGCGCTGAACAGCCTGATCTCGCGTCGGGCCGGCGGCGGCGAGCAGGGCCAGGTGCTGGGCGTCACGCAATCGATCGGCAGCCTGGCGCGCGTGATCGGGCCGCCCCTGGCCGGCTATCTGTTTGCCGATCTGAGCCATAGCAGCCCGTTTCTGTGGGGTGCGGTGACCGTCGCGATCGCCTTTCTGCTGGCGCTCAATCTGTTTGGCGGGTTTGGCGCCGCACCGATCGCCGAGCCCGAGCCGCCGCTCGGTCCGGCGCAGTGAGCCGGCGGGGACGCCCGGTGACGCCGGGCCCGCCGCGGCAGAAGGGCCGTCTCAAGGACGAGCTGCGCGCCTTGCGGGGGCTCGCACCCTATCTGTGGCCGCGCGGATCGATCGAGCTGCGGGTACGGGTGGTGCTGGCGGTGGTGTTTCTGATCGCCGGGCGGTTCGTCAACATCTACCTGCCGTTTCTCTACCGGCATGCGGTCGACGTACTGGCGCCGGTCAAGAGCGGGTTGCCGGCGGCCGCGGTCGCGATCCCGGTGGCGGCGATCGTCGCCTACGGTTTCGGCCGGGTGATGTCGCAGGGCTTCAACGAGCTGCGCAACGCCGCCTTTGCCAAGGTCGCGCAGCGCGCTGTCCGGCGTATCGCCTTGTCGGCCTTCCGCCATGTCCACGCCCTGTCGCTGCGCTTTCATCTCGACCGGCGCACCGGCGGGCTGTCGCGGGCGATCGAGCGCGGCACCGCCGGGATCGATTTCCTGCTGTCCTTCATGCTGTTCAACGTGGTGCCGACCCTGGTCGAGATCCTGTTGGTCTGCGGCATACTGTGGCGGCTGTTCGACTGGCGTTTTGCCGCGGTCACGCTGACGACGATCATCGGCTTTGTCGCTTTTACCTTTTCGGTCACCGATTGGCGGGTGCGCTTTCGCCGCGAGATGAACGAGCGCAACACCGAGGCCAACAGCAAGGCCGTCGACGGCATGCTGAATTTCGAGACGGTCAAGTACTTCGCCAACGAGGAACACGAGGCGCAACGTTACGATACGGCGTTGCGTGCTTATGAGCAGGCCGCGGTCCGCAGCGAGACCACGCTGGCCCTGCTCAATCTGGGCCAGGGGGTCATCGCCGCCACCGGCCTCGTCGCGATCATGATCATGGCCGGGCAGGGCGTCGCCGCTTCGCGGATGACGATCGGCGATTTTGTGATGATCAACGCCTATCTGATCCAGCTCTATATCCCGCTCAACTTTCTCGGCATGGTCTATCGCAACCTCAAGCAGTCGCTGACCGATCTCGAGCAGATGGCCGCGCTGTTGGCGCTGAAGCCCGAGATCGAGGATCGGCCGGGGGCGCCGGCGCTGGTCGCCGGACGCGGCATGTTGGCTTTCCGCCATGTCGATTTCCGCTACGATGCGCAGCGCCCGATCCTCCACGACGTGGATTTTCGCATTCCGGCCGGCGCCACGCTGGCGATCGTCGGGCCGAGCGGCGCCGGCAAATCGACGATCGCCCGCCTCGTCTTTCGCTTTTGGGACGTCGATCGCGGCATCATCGAGATCGACGGCCAGGATATCCGCGAGGTGACCCAGGACAGCCTCCGGCGCGCGGTCGGCGTGGTGCCGCAGGATACGGTGCTGTTCAACGACACGATCTATTACAACATCGCCTATGGCCGTCCCGGCGCCACGCGCGCCGCGATCGAGGAGGCCGCGCGGCGCGCCCGTATCCACGATTTTGTCGCCGGCCTGCCCGACGGCTACGAGACGACGGTCGGCGAGCGCGGGCTGAAATTGTCGGGCGGCGAAAAGCAGCGGGTCGCGATCGCCCGGGTCATCTTGAAAGCGCCGAAATTGCTGATCTGCGACGAGGCGACCTCCGCGCTCGATACCAAGACCGAGCGCGAGATCCAGGCGAGCCTCGCCGAAATCTCGGCCGGCCGCACCACGCTGGTCATTGCCCATCGGCTGTCGACGATCGTCGACGCCGACGAGATCCTGGTGCTCGAAGAGGGACACATCGTCGAGCGCGGCGATCACGCCGGCCTGTTGCGGCGCGAAGGCGCCTACGCCGCGATGTGGGCGCGCCAGCAGGAGGCGGCCCGCCGCGAGGCGGCCCTCGCGGACGCATGACGGCGGCGCGGCGAGCGCTGCTGGGCCGGTGTTGATCGCGGCGTTGCGCGACGGCGACCGGCGGGCGCTCGCGCGCGCGATCACCCTCGTCGAATCGACCCGGCCCGACGATCGCACGCAAGCCGAGGCGTTGGTCGACGCGGCCTTGCCCTATGCCGGCGCGGCGGTGCGGCTCGGCATCTCCGGGCCGCCCGGCGCCGGCAAATCGACTTTCATCGAGGGTTTCGGCCTCGCCGGCATCGGGCTCGGCCGGCGGATCGCGGTACTCGCCGTCGACCCGTCGTCAAAACGCGGCGGCGGCGCCATTCTCGGCGACAAGACGCGGATGGCCGAACTGGGGCGCTCGCCCGCCGCCTTTATCCGCCCGTCCTCCGCCGGGGACAGCCGGGGCGGCGTTGCCCGCGGCACGCGCGAGGCGATCCTCCTATGCGAGGCGGCCGGCTACGACGCGGTGTTGGTCGAGACCGTCGGCGCCGGGCAGAGCGAGACTGCGGTCGCCGGGATCGTCGATATGTTTCTGCTGATCCTGCCGCCGGCGGCCGGCGACGAATTGCAGGGGTTGAAGCGCGGCATCGTCGAATTGGCCGACTTGGTCCTCGTCAACAAGGCCGATGGCGAATTCGCCGAAGCTGCGCGGCGCTCGGCCGTCGATTACGCCAGCGCGCTCGGGCTGACCCGCCAGCCCTTGCCCGAATGGCCGGTGCCGGTGCGCACGGTATCCGCGCTCCTAGGCACCGGCATCGCCGAGATCTGGGACGACGTCGCGCGTTTCCGCACCGCGCTCGAAGCGACCGGCGCGTGGTCGCGGCGTCGGCGCGAGCAGGCGCGCGCCGCCTTGTGGTCCGAGATCGACGCCGGTCTGCTCAGGCATTTCCGCAACGCCGCCTCGGTCGCGGCCGGTCTCGACGCGATCGAAAACGAGGTCATGGCCGGCACCCGCGCCCCGGCCGCCGCCGCCCGCCGCCTCCTCCAAGAATTTTTCGCCGAGGGATAGTTCTCTGCGCGCGGTCAGAAGCTCGGCTTGGTCGAAAACGGCGTCAGCTGAAGCTCGTGCGTCCAGCATGACCGGTCCTGGGTATGCAGGTAATAGAACGCCTCGGCGATCTTGACCGGATTGATCTGCAGGTCGGGGCGGTTCTGGTTTCGCGGCAACGCCCGGCTGCCGGGCGAATCGATGCTGCCGTCGATCACGATGTTGGCGACGTGCACGCCGTGCTCGGAATACTCCTCGGTCAGCACCTGCGCCAAGGTCCGCATCATGACCCGCGGATAGTACAGCGACTGCCCGGTCATGCGCTTCTTGCCGCGCAGCGAACTGGAGTTGTTGGAGAAGAAAAACGACCCCGCGCCTTTCTTCCGCATCGCCGGCAACACTTCCTTGGCAACGAGAAACGGACCGCGGCAGGCGATGTGCTGCGTTGTATCGAACATCTCCACCGGGATGTACTCGAGCAGTTCTTTGTCCGGCGGAAGGTCGCGGCCTTCGAGGTATCCCGCATTGTAGACCAGAACGTCCGGATCGCCGGCCTCGCCGCGGACCGTGGCGAACGCCGCGGCGATCGAGTCCTGCGAGACGAGATCCAGCTCGACGATCATGCAGTCGCCGCCCTGCTCCCGGATTGCCGACGCCAGCCTCGACGCGTTGGCCTCCTTGCGGGTCGTCAGCACGGTGAAGAACCCCTCCTGCGCGAATTTCTGCGCGACCGCGCCGCCGACACCCCAGCGCACGCCGACCGGCAGTTCGCCGTCGTCTATCGTGTGGCCGTGCGCCAGCAACGTGTTGCGCCCATCCGACTGCCACTTCGAGGTGGCGCCGACCACCACCGCGACCGGCTTTCCCCTTGTGTTGGTTTTCATTTGAGAATTTCCTTTTTGTGTGCAGCGTTTCAGTTCCACCCCGCGGGCCTTCAACCCGCGGATTTGTTCCGTGGGGAAGACCGGGACCCCTCTCGATGGCAGGTGCAATGTTCTACGTCTGCCTGCCCGCCGGCAAGCCCTATGGAACTCTCGATCGTTGACGCCGACCCGGAACCCATCCCGGCGCAGGCCGGGACCCATGGCGGAAAATGGGCACCGGCCTTCTCCGGTGTGGTCGGCATCTACTGCGATGACGGCAATTCGGCGGAATGCGCTGCGAGGCCGGGCAACAATTGCGCCGCATCGGCAACGTGCGTGGTTCGAGACGCGCCCAGGCCTTGCCGGGACGCTCCTCAAGATGAAGCAAGTCTATGACGGTATACGTATGGCGGAACCAGCCAATATGACTTGCCCACCACCGGTCGAGCGTGCCGTCAACCGCCGGAACGACATCCGATCTTGTGCAGCGCGAAAAGCAAATCAAGGACTGGAAGCGGGGCTGGAAGATCAACCTGATCGAGCGCGAAAATCGCCGCTGGCGGTACCTGATCTTGATGCGGCCAACGACGTTGACGCCAATCCGGAACCCATCCCGGCGCAGAGCCGGGACCCATGGCGAAAATGGGCACCGGCCTTCGCCGGTGTGGTCGGCATGTATCGCGATTAACGGCAATTCGCTCAAGACTGCAGCACCCCGGCCTTGCTGGGGGCGGCTATCGGCAATTCCGGCGCCGATGCTCTGCCGAAAAGGGGAAGAATGGCGTCCTTAAAATTTTGTGAATAACCTCTTTGGGTTAGAAGATAAGTCACGGTGGGTTGCTCGCGCTTGAGCAACCTGATTGTCTGCATGGCATAATTCTCAAACTCATCCTTATCGATGACATTATGTTGGCAGGCAATGAATAGATGCTGTATTTGATTAAGCATCGAAAATATAATAAAATACCGGCATGAAGGTTTCATCCGGTGTCGCTACCTGTTGATTTGGGCTAAGCGGGGTTGCGGATCAGCAGGTGGTAGGGCGCTGGTGCGGTGCGGGCGCCGATCCGCAGCAGGGCGTCGAATGCGGCATGCCGGGTGCGGCGCCGATTGAAGCGGAAGACGAACTCGTCGAGGTAGTGCTGGAGGTTGGTTCGGCGCAGTCCGTGGTAAACGCCGAGGCCCCAGCGTTTGAGGTTTGCGAACAGCCGATGGGTCCAGGGCAGGGCGACATGCGCCGCCATCGGGCCGATCGTGATCGCCTTGTGCCCCACCCCGGGAACTCCCTGGTAGGACGGCCAGTCATCGGTCACCAACTGGGTCTGCGGCGCCACCGCGCTCAGCACGAAAGCATGGATCTCGTCCTTGCCAAAGCTCTCGATGACCTTGAGCCGGGCGCGCCGCGGCGTACCGCCAGCGACTTCGACCGCGCCGGCGACCAGCATCTTGCCGACTGCGCTGCGGCCCGCCGGCAGCACGATCGGGTCTTGCTTGGTGCGGAACGGAATGATCGTCTCATCGGCCTCGACCAAGCCGCACAGTGGCTCGCGCTCTGGGTTGACCATGGCCCGGCGCAGCTTGGCGCACAACATCCAGGCGGTCCGGTACGAGCCGAGGCCGAGTTGGTTCTGCAGTTGCAGCGCCGAGATCCCGTTCGAGTGGGTCGCCATCAAAAACGCGGCCCAGAACCATATCGTCAATGGCAGCTTGCTGGCGTGCATGATGGTCCCGGCCGTCACCGAGGTCTGACGCCGACAAGCGGCGCACTCATAGGTGAACGCCTTGGTCCGCAGCAGCCAGGCACGGTCCGCGCCGCAACCGGGGCAGACAAACCCTTCCGGCCAGCGCGCTCAAACAGGTACGCCGCGCAGGCGCTCTCCGTCGCAAGGCAACCCTGGAACTCGATCAACGACTTTGGAAACCGGCTCTCACACCCCAACATCCCGACCACCCCGACCGCCCTCTACGGGTCAGGGTCTTACACCGATGTTCCTCTTTTGTACACAAAATGCAGACCAACCGGACGCTCGTGCATAAGCCAGACCGTGATACATTAACAATTGACTGACCATACACTATTTCTTCATGTGCTCTGAGAACTTCGTCACTTTGAAGGCAGGCTATGTTAAACTGGGCCTGCTCGTTCCACCTGTTGCGTATGAAGTCAGCGCCATCTTTCTGCCGTGTGTATTTTTGCACTAACCAGAGCGCATAAAATGCTACGGTTGCCGCCCCGGCCTGTCCGAAGCCCTGAAGCATCTGGGATACGAAAAGCCAGAAGTTCTGTGAGGCGATGTCCATTTTGGTTCTCGATCGCCGAATGCGTAGCAAATCTTGCAGGTGGGCGGGCAGCGCCTTCCGCCAGCCCGGTCGGCGGACTACGTGTTGCCTATACGCCCTACCGACTGCGGGCCGGTCGATAGGGGCTTCGATCGTCAGGCGGAGTCCGGGTGGCGCTCGGCGATGCGGCCCAGTTCCGTCAGCGAATCCTTCGCCAATCGGCGCGCCAGCCGCTTCGGCTGCCCACGGCCGGTCGAGCGTACCGTCAACTGAACCTCGCGTTAGAGGCCTTCGATCCGCTTCTTGTTGAGCGGCAGCTTCGCTGCGCTCGCAATGACAGCGTAAGTGCTTGTCATTGCGAGTTTCTGACCGGCCTGCGGCCGACCCGCCCTGGATGAAACCGGCACGGTGGCGGAGCGGGAGTATGATGGCCCGCCGTCGGACAGAGGTCGACGCTCCTTGGTGCTGGAAAGCCCGGTTGCGAGTTGGACCCGCGGAGCCTCGAAGACCCCCCCTGGTGCCAGGGCGGCAACGCCTGGAGCGCGCTTGTTAGATTTCGTTTTGTTGGAGGCTCCCACCCCGGCGGCACAGGTGTGGAGGAAACGACATGGAAGTAATGCACAAACGGGTAGCCGGTCTCGATGTCCACAAGAGCCTGCCCTCGCGAAGGCGGGGGCGACGGTCGTGGCCTGCGTGCGACTGATGGCTGGTCGCCGGCCGGCGCGGGAATGCCGGACCTTTGCGACGACGACCGAGGGTCTGTTGGGCTTGCGGGACTGGCTGGCGGCGAGCCGGGTCACGCATGTCGCGATGGAAGCGACCGGTGTGTATTGGACGCCGGTGTGGAAGATCCTGAGCGAGGGCGAGTTCGAGTTGGTCGTGGCCAACGCGGCGCACATCAAGCAGGTGCCGGGCCGCAAGACGGACATCAACGATGCGATGTGGATTGCCGACTTGCAGGCGTGCGGGCTGATCAAGGCCAGTTTCGTGCCGGAAGAAAACGTCCAGGAATTGCGTTCGTTGACCCGGACCCGCAAGCAGCTGGTGCGGGAGCAGACCCGGCATGTTCAGCGCATCGAGAAAACCCTCGAAGAGGCCAACATCAAGCTCGGCGCGGTGATCAGCGACCTGATGGGGGTGAGCGGTCGGCGGATGATCGAAGCGATGATCCCCACGGGTCAAGCCCGTGGGCTGAAGGCCCACGGCGAGCGCAACCCGCATCGATTGGCAGGCTTGGCCGAGCGCACCATCAAAGCCTCGCCAAAAGCGCTGTACGACGCCCTGCATGGCCGGCTGCGCGAGCATCACCGCTTTCTGCTGAAGGTCCATCTTCGGCAGTGGGACGCGCTCGATGCAGCGATCCGAGAGATCGACCGGCAAGTCGCCCGGCAGATCGAGCGCATGGACGCGGAGGCAGCCGACGGGCAGCCGCCCTTTTGCGAGCTGATCCATCGCCTGTCTGCGATCCCCGGCGTCGCTCGCCTGTCGGCGACCGCCATTCTCGCCGAGATCGGCCGCGACATGGGCCGCTTCCCGACCGCCGGACATCTGGTCGCCTGGGCCGGGCTGTGTCCCGGCCAAAACGAGAGTGCCGGCAAACGCAAATCCGCGCGGCTGCGCCGCGGCGCCCCGTGGCTGAAGACCATGCTCGTGCAATGTGCCTGGGCCGCCAAACGCGCCAAGGACAGCTACTATAGGGCGCAGTTCCATCGCCTGCGGGGCCGGCGCGGACCGCAAAAAGCGATCTGCGCCGTCGCCGCTTCGATCCTGACCGCCATCTATCACATGCTGAAATCCGGCGCGCCGCATCGCGACCTCGGTGCCGACTACTTCGATCGCCGCACGCCCGAAGCCAAAGCCAAACGTCTGCTCGCCCAGCTCGCCAAGCTCGGCTTCGCAGCACAACTCCAACCGCTTGCCGACGCAGCTTGATCCTCTCGTCATGCTACAGTGGTGAGGTTTCTTGTTAGGAGAGCGTCGCGGCGACGAAGAATCTCGATGGGACGAGCGATGCCGCCCGAGATTGCTTGCCCGCGGTCAGGCCCGCAGGTCGCAACGACAACGTGGCACCGCGGTTCGACCTGATCGAAAACTGCTCTA
>CAVPBN010000045.1:0-11603 GCA_963701815.1 uncultured Alphaproteobacteria bacterium | reverse complement strand
GCTGGCATAAGGCGACAATTGGTGCATGACCGGAAGCCCCGCGCCGCGCCATCTTCAGTTCTACTCTGGTCTCGGGGAAGACTGGACGGGGCGAGAGCAAACCGTAAAGCGCAAATCCCCTATCAGGGATGGTAAATCACTGATGCGAGATGATCCTCTCCAAAATGGAGTAACATTCAGCCCGAAATAGCCGCATGTTCTATCTCAATAGCTAAATTTACATACTCCCCTGTATCTCCGTTCAAAATTTGGAAAGACGTACAGTAGTTTTCCCATAAACGTTTTTGAAATGCCCGTTTGCTCACACCTTGGGTGAACGTCAGCGAGCGAGCGCATGGCTTTAGCATGAAGAACCTGCCGGGCATCGATGCCAGAGAGCATTGCATGCGACCACTTCAGATCCTCCGTCCATTCTTTGGGGCATCTATTGATCGGTGAGCGCTGTGCTTCATACGAAACACGATATATTTTTGAATTTTGGGAATTTTGTCAAGCGGATCGGGAACTACGCTTTTCACGAATTTAGAAATCGCAAAATAGTAAAATTGTCCCATCCGATTTACATAGGCGACTGCTTCATGATTTACTTCCGATGTTTGTCGATGCTTGCCCTCGCAATATCCATAGAGATCTGGCATATTCGTTCGTGGTGGTATTCCATACCGGCTAAAATTTCTATCGCTCCAATCACATTGGTATATCCTATTTTGAGTAAAAATCTTGTTTTGTTACGTACCATCAATGACCAGGCTCTGGCAGATAGACGCGGAATGTCTTTGAGGGCTAAGTCGGCATTGGGATCGAAAAGATTGTATTGATCGACACTGTCAACCACTCCACGCTCCGATTTATTAAGACGAAGCCACTGGCCAGAGAATTAACTCGCGCCGCTTCCCAGACGGCGTGGGTGTCGACACCGCGACGGGGAAAACCGCCATCTGGGCTGCTGGGCTTTGTGTCAGTGCTCCGAGCACAGACCCGGATATTACCCGACCTCGACCAGTTCCAGCGCCTCGCGGCTCGGGCCTTCGATCATCGCGGCGCGGGTGTCGCCGAGCGGGTAGGGCTCTTCGAGAAAGGTCACGCCCTCGCCTTTCAATTTGTCGACCCAGGCGTCGAGATCGCCGACGCTGAGCGCGATGTGGTCCTGCAATTGGCCGCGCGAGGAAACGAGCGGCGTCTCGCCCTGGTTGGCGTACCACATCATCGACACGTCGCCGAATTCGACCCCGGCCCGCGGGGTGCGGAACATGCCGCCGCGGTTCAACGCCGGCCAGGTGCGGTCGGCGCCGCGCACCGCCGCGCCGGGCGCCGCGGTCGGCGCATAGCCCGGCCGGTTGGGGGCGTTCAGGTGCCGCTGGTACCAGGCATGCGCGGCGATCGGGTCTTCCTGGTAGAGATGCACATGGTTGAAGCGCTCGACCGGATGGTTGCCGGCATATTCGACCAATGCGTCGTCGGGGCCGCGCATGTAGGAAAACCCGCCGCCGCCCGGCGGCTTGGCGCCCCGTTTGTTTCGCCTCGGCGATCTGCGCCCGCGTCAGGCCGAGGACGTTGCCGACATTGGGCCAGGTGTCGCTGCTGATCAGCACCGCGCCGCCCTCATCCGTCGTGTAAAGCGGCAACAATTCGACTTCGGGGCATGCCTTGTAGGTCTCGAGGCTGCGGCGCGCGTCGGTGACATGCCAGCCGAAATGCCAGATGGCACTTTGCGGCATCGTCGGCGGCGGCGCGGCGACCTTGGTGAACAATACCAGCACGTCGTTCGGCGATTTGAGCGCCGGAAAGCCGCCCCAGCCGGCCTTTGCCGTGCTCGGGAACTGGCGGGCGTAAAAGCCGATCGCGCGCTCCGGATCGACCGAATTCAGATGCAGGTGATGAAAGCCGGGGGTGGCGAGCATGGCGGTGTCTCCTCGAAAGATCAGTCGCCGCCGAACAGGGCGGCGCGGAAACGGTTGCGGCAGAGGGCCAGATCCAGGTTGCGCTTGAAGGCCGGCGGGTCGGTCGGCTTGACCCGCAACACGACAAAGGCGGCGCTGTTGCCCGCGCGCAACAGCCGCGCCCCTTCGGCCAGTTCATTGTCGGCGCCGATCGTGCGGGTCGCCTTGATGCCCGAGCCGATCGCGATCTTTTCGAGGTCGACGCCGAGGCTGGTATGGCTCTTCTGGTAGCCGGTCTCGCCGTAATGGCCGTTGTCGACGCACAGGATCGCGAGGTTGGCCGGGTTCATGACCGCGATCGTCGCCAATGCGCCGATATTCATCAACAGCTCGCCGTCGCCGGTCACGACGAGGACGCGCTGGTCGGGGCGGGCGAGCGCCAGGCCCAACCCGATCATCGCGGCCCCGCCCATGGCCCCGGCCATCGTGTAGGTGCGGGCGCTGTCGCGGGTCAGTGCGGCGATGTCGCGGGCGGTGCCGGCGAGCCCCGTGACGATCAGAAAATCCTCGTGCCGGCCGATCAGCGCCGGCACCGCCCGGCAGCGGTCGAGAACAAAATCAGGAGACGGCAATGCGGGCCTCCACGCTGCAAGATCGAAGATGCGATCGTTTTGCGCGGGCTTGTCCCGCGTATCCACGTCTTTCGTGGACGGCCGGGTCGAGCCGGTCGTGCTCGGCCATGACGAGATAGGCGTCGTGGTTCTGTTCATCTCTGCAATCGACAATGCCGCGGGAGCAGTAGGATGCCGGATAGATCGCCTTCATTTCGAGCGAACGCGTCAAAACGCCTTGGCGCCGAGCAGTTTCTGGGTCAGCAGCACGGCGACGGCATTGCCGCCCTGAAACGCCATCGTCAATGCCGCGCCGACGGTCGGGACGACCTCCTCCGGGCTTTCGGCCCGCAGGCAGATGACGCCCATCGCCTGCAACACCGGCTCGACCGCCTGGCCCATCGGGTATTGCCACGGATTGCCTTCGCCGAAATCGCCGCGCATGCTGACCAGCGTCAGAAACGGAAACCGGCCGCCCTTGATCAGCGACAGCATGTTGATGCAATTGCCGGCGCCGCTCGACTGCATCAGCAATACGCCGCGGGCGCCGCCGAGATCGGCGCCGGCGAGCAGGGCCACCCCTTCCTCCTCGGTGGTCAGCGCCACCGACAATGCCTGCGGGTCGGCCAGCGATCGATCGATCAGGACGCGGTGACCGGCGTCGGGCACATAGGCGAACTGCGTGACATCGTGCCGGCGCAGCAGGTCGTAGAGATCGTCCTGCCAGGTCGCCGCAGTTCGGCCGTCGTCCATCGGCGAATTCTCGCGCCCGTTGTTGCCCGATCGGCGCAGCCTCGCGCCAACGCCGCGCAAACGCAACCCGGCTGTTCCGCGCGCCGCTGCGGTCTTGCAGCGACCGGCGGGGCGACCACATGGCGCCGATGACCGAGCTGGCGCAACCCGCGACGCTGCATTTCTCTCGCTCGGAGATCGTCTCGATCCTGTCCGGTCTGATGCTGGCGATGTTCCTGGCCAGCCTCGATCAGACGATCGTCGCCACCTCGCTGTCGACGATGGCGCGCGAGCTGAACGGCTGGGCCCTGATGTCGTGGGTGGTGTCGGCCTATCTTGTCGCGTCGACGGTGACGACGCCGATCTACGGCCGGCTCAGCGACCTCTATGGGCGGCGGCCGATCCTGCTGATCTCGATTGGGCTGTTTGTCGCCGCGTCGGTGCTGTGCGCCTTGTCGCAGACCATGCCGCAGCTGATCGGCGCGCGCATCCTGCAAGGCGTCGGCGGCGGCGGGCTGCGCTCGGTGTCGCAGGCGGCGATCGCCGATGTGATCCCGCCGCGCGAACGCGGCAGATACCAGGGCTATCTCGCCAGCGTGATGGCGGTCTCGAATGTGCTGGGGCCGGTGCTCGGCGGCTTTTTTGCCGATTACCTGTCGTGGCATTGGATCTTCTGGATCAACATCCCGTTCGGCGCCTTGGCGCTGTTTCTGTGCAACCGCAACCTGCGGCGGCTGCCAAAGCCGCGGCGCAAGCCGGTCGTCGACTGGCTCGGGGCGGCGCTGATCATCGCCTCGACGACGCCGATCCTGATCGGCATCGGCCGGGTCGAGGGCGCCGGCGGTTGGCTGCGGCCCGACATCCTCGGTCTATTCGGGGTCGGGCTGCTGCTCCTCGGCGGGCTCCTGGTATGGGAGCGCGAGGCGCGCGACCCGATGCTGCCGCTGCGGCTCTTCGCCAACCGCATCTTTGCCGTGGCCTGCCTGATCACCTTCACGATGTCGATGGTCATGATCGCATTGATCATCCTGGTCCCGCTCGATTTCGAGCTGGTCGCCGGGCTGATGCCGAACCAGGCCGGGATTCGCCTGATCCCGATGACCGGCGGGACCGTCCTCGGCTCGTTCATCGCCGGGCAACTGATGACCCGGACCGGACGCTACCGGATTTATCCGATCCTCGGCGCGGGCGCCATGACGCTCGGCTGTGCGGCGATCTCGCTCTTCGGTCTCGGCAATTCGATCCCGCTCGACATCCTGCTGACCGGCGGTCTCGGCCTTTCCTTCGGCTTTCAGCTCGCCCCGGTCGTGATCCCGGTGCAGAACGCGCTCGAGCTGCAGGATACCGGGATCGGATTGGGCGTCGTCATGTTCTTCCGCCTGCTCGGCGGCGCCTTTGGTGTCGCCCTGCTGACGGCGCTGCTGGTGGGCCAGCTCAATGCGGGCGCCCTGGCTGTTCCGGGCCACGATGTGCTGGGCGCCGATCCGGGGATTGCGCTGCTGCATCTCGACCAGCAGGACAATCTGAGCGCCGACCTGCTGGCCGGTCTGATGCACACCTTTCACCGGGCCTTCGCGCAGGTCTTTCTCTACGCCGCGGTCATATCCGCGGTGACCACGCTGGGCGCGCTGGGCTTGAAGGAAATCCCGCTGCGCGGCAGCTGAACCGGCGCCGGCCCGAGCTGACCCCCCGTTCAGGCGAGCCCGCCGACATAGGCGGCCACTTCGACCATCCGGTTCGAAAAGCCCCATTCGTTGTCGTACCACGACAGGACGCGCACAAAGCGCTTGTCGAGGACCTGGGTTTGGGTCACGTCGAAGGTCGAACTGTGCGGGTCGTGATTGAAGTCGCACGACACGGTCGGCGCCTTGTTGATGCCGAGAATGCCTTTCAGCCGGTTCGACTTCGCCGCTTCTTCCATGAGTGCATTGACCTCGCCGGCATCGACGTCGCGCGAGGCGTCAAAGGTCAGGTCGATCAAGGACACGTTGGCGGTCGGCACGCGGATCGCGGTGCCGTCGAGCTTGCCCTTCAGCGCCGGCAGAACGAGCCCGATCGCCCGCGCCGCGCCGGTCGAGGTCGGGATCATCGATAAATTGGCGGCGCGCGCTCGCCGCAGATCGCTGTGCAAGGTGTCCTGCAGGCTCTGGTCGCCGGTATAGGCGTGGATCGTCGTCATAAAGCCGCGCTCGATGCCGAGGCCCTCGTTCAGCACATAGGCGACCGGCGCCAGGCAATTGGTTGTGCACGACCCGTTCGAAATGACCGTGTGCTCGGGCGTCAACCCGTCGTGGTTGACGCCCATGACAACCGTGAAATCGGCGCCGTCGGCCGGGGCCGAGACGATCACCTTCTTCGCGCCGGCTTCCAAATGCTTCGCCGCAGCCTCACGCTTTGTGAAGATGCCGGTGCATTCGAGCGCCACGTCGACGCCGAGTTCCTTCCATGGCAATTTCGCCGGGTCGCGCTCGGCGGTGACGCGGATCTTGCCCTGGCCGGCGTCGATCCAGTTGTCGCCAGAGGTGACCTCGCCAGAGAAGCGGCCATGCACACTATCGTATTTCAATAGATGGGCATTGGTCGCCACCGGCCCGAGATCGTTGACGCCGACAATCTCGAGCTGCTTTTCCGGATGCTCCAAAGCCGCGCGCATGACCAGCCGCCCGATCCGACCGAACCCGTTGATCGCCACCCGCAACGCCATCTCATATCCTCCGCGTGACCCTGGTTTCAGCTTAGAACAGATTCGGCCGGCGCAGGAAGCGGCGCGGCAACTGATCCCAGTCATCCTGTAGAACACGCATCGAGCACGCCGACTATCACTTGGCGACCCGCTCCACGTCGCCCGGCTGCGCCCTTGTGACGGCCGCCAGCATAGCGGGTATCAATGGGAGAAGATCCGCGAGTGCATTGCTCCGGGCGGCCAGAACGACGACGCGCAGCGGCGATCCGCGGAGGTTCTGCTGAAACTGCAGATTTTGGTCAGCAGTGACAAAGATTTCAAACCCCGCTGCAGCGGCGCGCCGCTGCAATTCACCATTGCCCAACCCAGCCCAGCCCTGCTGTTGGACCGTTCGAACCTCGTGGTTCGGAATTTCCTGGGCCAACTGACGTGGCAGCTGCTCATCCAGCAGAATGCGCATCAGCAGAAAGCGCATCATGGGCTGCTTCCAGTGCGGCAACCGCTTGTTCGCGTGAAACCGACGGGAAGGCGTCAAGGAATTCGTCCAGGCTATAACCTCGTTCGAGGTAATCGATAAGATTGCGCAACGGTACGCGCGTCCCGATGAATACTGGCGTTCCCCCCAAAATCTCTTTGTTGCTATGGACCGCCGCAATGTTTTTCATCATCGAACCGTACCGAGCAATGCAGGATTGGTCAGGTTTGGCGAATGCCGCGGCAGCTTAAACACAATGTCGCAGGCGCGAAAGACGGTTGGGTGGCTCGTGGAGGGCAGTCCAGATTTCTGTTCTGCCCAGAGCTGGCTACGAGGTTCACTCGTCTGGGAAGCGACTTTTGGACGCTGTGCTGCGACTGCATCGGTCGCTGCTTCCTCTGTTCCGGGGTAAGGGCGGGAGGGTCCGGAAACCGCGCGACGAGGTCATCCTGGACCCGCTCCAGAGAGCATCTCCCCGAAATCTCACAGGAGAGAACGGGCGGCTTCGGCAACCTTTTCCGGGGTGATTCCGAAATGCGGATAGAGGGCTTCGGCGGGGGCCGACGCGCCAAAATCCTCCATCCCGACAAAGGCGCCTCGCCGGCCGATCCAGCGCTCCCAGCCGAATTGCACAGCGGCTTCGACCGCAACCCTGGGCGCCCTGCCGAGGACGGCGTCTCGGTATTCGCGCGTCTCGGCTTCGAACCGGCGCCAGCACGGCATCGAGACCACCGCAGCGCGAATGCGGTCGCCGGCCAAGATGTCCCGCGCGGCGATAGCGATCGACACCTCGGAGCCGGTGGCGAGCAGAGTCGCCTGGCGCGGGCCGTCGGCCTCGGCCAGCACATAGGCCCCGTGCGCCGACAAATTCGCGGACCCGGCGTCGCGGCGCAGCAGCGGCAATGCCTGCCGGGTCAAGGCCAGCAATGACGGGCCGTCGCGCCGGCGCAGCGCCAACGCCCAGCATTCCGCGGTCTCGACCGAGTCGGCCGGACGGTAAACGTCGAGACCGGGCATCGCCCGTAATGCCGCAAGATGCTCGATCGGCTGGTGCGTCGGCCCGTCCTCGCCGAGCCCGATCGAATTGTGGGTCATCACATAGACGATGCCGAGATGCGAGAAGGCCGACAGCCGGATCGCCGGGCGGCAGTAATCGGAAAAGGTCAGAAAGGTCCCGCCATAGGGAATAAACCCGGCATGCGCGGCGATGCCGTTCATCGCCGCCGCCATGCCGTGTTCGCGGACGCCGTAATGGACATAGCGGCCGGCGAACTCGCCCGGGCGCAATTCGGTCTGGCCTTTGGCCCGGGTGTTGTTCGAGGGGGTCAGGTCGGCCGAGCCGCCGACCAGTTCGGGCACTGCCGCGACGAGCGCGTCGAGCACCGCGCCCGAGGCCTGGCGGGTGGCGATCCTGGCGTCGGCCTTGCGGAATCCGTCGCAGATTTCGGCGATCGCGGCGTCGAGACCGGCCGGCAACGCCGCTTGCTGGCGGCGCAGAAATTCGGCTTGCCGCTGCTGCGGCAGCGCTTCGAGCCGCGCCTGCCACGCAAGGCGCAGCGGCACGCCGCGGCCACCGGCCTGCCGCCAGGCCGCGGTCACGTCCTCGGGGACGACGAAAGGCGGATAATCCCAGCCGAGCCGCTGGCGCGCCGCGGCGATCTCGGCGGCCCCGAGCGGGCTGCCGTGCGCTGCGGCGGTGCCGGCCTTGGTCGGCGCGCCAAAGGCGATGATCGTGCGGCAGGCGATCAGGTTCGGGCGGTCGCTGCGCTGCGCGCGCTCGATTGCCGCGGCGATCGCATCGGTGTCGTGCCCGTCGATCCGCTCCGCGGCCCAGCCATGGGCGCGGAACCGGGTCAGCTGATCGTCGGAGACCGCGAGGTCGGTCGGCCCGTCGATCGAAATCGAGTTGTCGTCGTAGAGCACGACCAGCTTCGCCAGGCGCAGATGGCCGGCGAGCGACATGGCCTCGTGGCTGATCCCCTCCATCAGGCAGCCGTCGCCGCAAAAAACGTAAGTATGGTGATCGACGACGGCATCGCCGAACTCGGCCGCCAGCATCCGCTCGGCGAGCGCCATGCCGACGGCGTTGGCGAGCCCTTGGCCGAGCGGACCCGTCGTCACCTCGATGCCGGCCGCGTGGCCGCGCTCCGGGTGGCCGGCGGTGCGGCTGCCGAGCTGGCGGAACCGCTCGAGTTCGGCCATCGTCATTTCCGGGTAGCCGAGCAGGTGCAGCAGGCCGTAGAGCAGCATCGAGCCATGCCCGTTCGACAAGACGAAGCGGTCGCGGTCGGGCCAGTCCGGCGCCTGCGGGTCAAACCGCAGATATTTGGTGAACAGCACCGCGGCGATGTCGGCCATGCCCATCGGCATGCCGGGATGACCGGATTTTGCTTTTTCGACCGCGTCCATGGCCAAGGCCCGCAGCGCGTTCGCCATCCGGCGCAGCCGCGGGTCCTTGGGCTCGGGGAGGGGAAGGGAGGGGGTGTTCATCGCATCAATCTACCCTGCATCGGTGCGGGTGCAAGGGATTGACGATACCCTAAATTTCGCGGTGTCTCGTCGAACGCGCGGAAAAGATTCCGGCGTTGACGATCTTCGCCGCCGGCGTCGAGTTGGATTTACCGACCGGCGACACGACCATCGCCATCCGTGCCACTGAGCCCGAACGGCGACGGCCTCTTGGTGTCGTGGCTTAGTGTCGAGACTCAGTGCGCCGGTATGTCAAAGCCATAGTCGATGATTTGGCAATTGCCGGCGCCGCAGCCCCACGCGTTCCCCGAGGTATCGCTCAAATTGGAAGAAAGCCCGATCGCTTTGCCGGGAGCACTGCCGGCGAAGCGGGTGATGTACGTTTCAAAGGCTTGGGAGAGCAACTGCGCGACGGTTGGGTTGGTAGAAATCTGAAAGGCAAAAAACGTAATGTTTCCAGCCGAAGATCCACCGTCGCAGTGAATTGTAAAGCGCGGAGGCGTGCCATCTTGTCCGGTGTTCACGGTAGCGAAGGGCTGCCTGCAAGTCACCGCGGTATCGGCCGCTTCTGCGGGCGGTCCCAGCCCCGACAACAAGGCACTCGCCGCCAGCGCAAACATCGCACCTTTCACTCCAATACGCATGGGTTCTCTTCCTTTCCGCGCTAGTAAAGGCTGATTTCGTCCGACGACGGGCACCTCGCCCGAGGCGGCAGCAGACCGACATCTGATCGGACCTTGCGTGACCCTACCCGCGCTATGGGGCGGTGATAAAAAGTTCTAAATTGCGCGCAATTCGTCGCAAGAGGCGCGGTTGGGATAGGGCATGGAGGGGGCAGAACCGGACGACGTTTTTCTCTTCGCCGGGTTTCGCCTCGACCGGCGGGGCGGCGGCCTCTTCCAGGGCAACGAAAATGGCGCCTTTGTCCCGGCGCCGATCGGCCAACGAGCCTTGGATGTTCTCGAGGTTTTGGTCGGGCGTGCCGGGGAACTGGTCACGAGGGACGAGATCATCGTCGCGGCTTGGCCGCAGACGGTGGTCGAGGACAACAATCTGAACATGCAAATCGCCGCGCTTCGCCGGGTGCTCGATGGCGGAGGATCGGCCTCAAGCTGCATCCAGACCATTCCCCGCCGTGGCTATCGGTTCGTCGCGCCGGTGGTTCGGTCGAGCCGGCCTGCGCAACCGGTGTCAGCTCGGCCGTCAGACCCTTGCGAACCGAATTTCGCCAATTTCCTGATCGGCCAGCAATCGCGGTCGCGCTACTGGGCCAGAGGCGTCATCGTCTCGGGATTGATCGGCGCGCTGCTGCTCGTCGCCGCAGCGGCTGCAACCTGGAAGGCGCCGCTGGGCCGGTTCCTGGCCGGTTCCCCGGTACCGCCTCTGTCGATCGTCGTTCTGCCGTTCGTCAATCTCACCGGCGACCTCGAGCAGCAATATTTCGTCGATGGCATTACCGAGGATCTGACGACCGATCTGTCTCGGCTCGCCGATATGCTTGTGATATCGCGCGACACGGCCTTCACCTACAAGGACAAGCCGGTCAATGCAAAACGGATCGGGCGCGAACTCAGCGTCCGCTATGTGCTCGAAGGCAGCGTCCGGCGCTCCGGGAACACGGTCCGCGTTAACGCCCAGCTGATCGATACCGAGACCGACACACATCTGTGGGCGGAGCGGTTCGACCGCTCCATTGGCGATCTGCTGGTCTTGCAGAGCGAGATCACTGGGCGCATCGCAATCGCCCTCGATGTAAAGCTCATCGCGTCGGAGGCGGCCCGGCCGAACGAGCACGCTGACGCGCTCGACCACATTTTTCGGGGGCGGGCCGAGATGTACAAACCGGCCTCGCGGCGAGATTTCGAGAAGGCGATGGCCGAGTACGAGCAGGCGCTTGCGCTTGACCCCGGCTCTGTCGAGGCGCAGGGCCGGTTGGCTGTTGCGCTCGCCACCCGGGCTCTCGACAATATGAGCGACACGACCGAATCAGACCTCGACAGGGCGGGCCGGCTGGTCGAGCAGGCCCTGGCCACCGCACCCGATAGCCCACTGGCGCATTTTGCCAAAGCGCAACTGCTGCGGGCGCGGCATCATTGCGACGCGGCGATCCCCGAATACGAGACGGTCCTGGCCGCCAACCGCAACGCGCTTTCCGCGATCGGCAATATTGGCCGGTGCAAAATTTATCTCGGACGGATCGACGATGGGGTGGCGCTCGAAGAGCAAGCGATCCGCCTTAGCCCGCGCGGCCCCTTTTTGGGGATTTGGGATTTTCGGATTGGTCAAGCGAGGCTGCTGCAGTCGCGTGTCGACGAGGCGATCGAGTGGCTCGAAAAAGCACACGAAAATTCTGCATTACAGTTCGTTCCTGCCTGGCTGGCCGCTGCTTACGGGCTCAAAGGCGATTTGCCCCGCGCCGCTGCCGAGATTGCGGAAGCGCGCCGGCTCAGCCCGAACGGGCGGCCCGCGAACATCGCCGCCGAACGGGCCGCAAGTGTGAAGGATTTCAGGTTGCCGGCGACCAGAGCTCTGCTGGAAACCACTTATCTTGCCGGTCTGCGCCGGGCCGGGGTGCCGGATGAATGACGCATGGGGCAGGCGTCGGTTGGATGACCGGCTGCATCTCAGGACGGCCCAAGCGGTGGCGTAAGGCAATCGGAACTCCGGATAAAGCGCAGCACTGTGCCGGGGACCTAGCCGCCTCGGCCGCTCTCCAGTTCGGTCCGTTCCGCCGATGCTGATGTCGAGCGGCC
>CAVPBN010000044.1:0-29655 GCA_963701815.1 uncultured Alphaproteobacteria bacterium | reverse complement strand
TCTAAACGGTTTTCATAATGCACATTATCGGTCGTTTGCTCGTTTTGATGTAGGCGCCGGATCAAAATGTCACCCCTCTGCCGATTAGAGATGACACTTCCCAGGGGTTTTCCGGGGGGTGTCTGGGGTGACGGTTCGGCTGATGAGCGACGGGGAGCTGACGCGGCTCGAAGTGCTGCGGGATTTGGATCAGAGACGACTGACGACCGAGGCGGCGGCGCGGTTGTTGAGGCTCGAGCGGCGTCAGGTGTTCCGGCTGTTGAAAGGTATCGCACCGCGGGTCCGGCGGGCCTGATCTCGAAGCGACGCGGTCGCCGCAGCAACCGGCGCAAGCCTGAGGCGCTGCGGAAAGCGGTGCTGGCGATCATTCGAGAATGGTGCTGGGATTTCGGTCCGACATTGGCGGCCGAGGAGCTACGTGAGGTTCATGGGATAACGCTCGGCCGTGAGACATTGCAGCTTTGGATGATAGAAGCGGGGCTATCGTGGGTATCGCGACCATAGATCGTTATTCGTGCAACTCCATGCCCACTCCAACGCAAAACTTGCGTTTCTCGTCCTTCTGCCCGTCGGTATAGATCGTCGAGCGCTCGATGTCGGTACATTGTATGAACCGCTAGCGGGACAGACAGAGACTGGGGGCGGCGGTCCACACGTGCAGACGGGTTGTATGCGTTTTCATTCCGCCCACCAACTCGCTGATCCATTCAACCCCCCAATAACTGCAACGACGGTGGAGGCGGGACCGATGACTGCCACGACAACACTATACACTTCTCGTGCTCCGCCCGGGTGGCGAAAGGGCGGAAACTTCTCCCGGTCGACCGTGGCGTTCATCAACAATGCTGATCCGTTGTGAACATCTCCTTGTACCGAGAAAGTGACGTAAAGCACGTGCACACGTCCGTGACCCTGAGGTTCTTTTGATACCGGCGTCCCGCCAGCACCGTTCCGCAACGCAGCCGCCGTCGTGATATCTCGTTTGCCTGGCGCTCGAATTTTGAAATTCGGCAGACCGTCGCTTCCGTTCACTACCTCTACTGTCATCCGCCCACGCTGCTCCTGCGAGCAAAAATCCCGCCGCGATGAGCATTAACAGGGTGCGGAAAAGTCGGTTGATCGTCGTTTCGGCGGCATTCATCGGCCGGCGCATGTCTGTAACCCATTGATCTAAGGTGACCAGAATTCCCGTGCCGAGCTCGTTTCATGGCTGTTTTTTCCAAATCGCGACTTTTTCGCAACCAGTTAAAGCTTGATATACCGCTTGCGAGGAGCGAAAAGTGGTACGATCGCCAGGCTCTCAGCGAAGAGACGGATCAATGCGCAAATCTATACCTTCTGATCGTAGCCTCGGTTTCGGTAGTGTCGGTTAGCGGCGCAACCGCCAAGGACATAGAGATACCCAGTGCATGGAAAAATTGCCGGCAAGATTCGGATTGCTCCCATATCGTAACATGCGGGATTGCTGTTGTTTCTCCCGATGACGCCATAAACAAGGCAAAGCTCGACGAATATGTCGCTCTGTACCAACGAGAGTGTGAACACCCGCGTCCTCCATGTCCTTGCGCGTATTGGAAACCCGTCTGTAAACAAAATATCTGCACCTCTGGCCGATAGCAATTAGCAATGCTGAGGACAATCTCAAACATAGGTCGCAAGGCGAGCGTTATTTGGCATGCCTCGCGCCGGGCAACTCGCAGGCAATGTTGATCTGCATTACCGAAGCGCGTGCTCGGCCTGCCGAACTCGTGTGGAAAAACCCAGACTGCTCCCTGAGGCTCGCCGCCAAACAGGAGCACCGGGCTGCCTTCGGCAGCCCGGTGCTAGGATGGGCATGGCTATTTCAATCTTGACAGAGCGGCTTTCTTATATCGCTGGACCACTACAGGGACGGGATCCGAGGCGATGCCGTTGGCGATTACGTAGAACTCGCGCCCATCTCGGTCGTGGCGGTCACGGTAAAATCCGTCGAGGTCCCCGCCTCCCCGCCGGATGCGACCGATCTTGTAAAGCCGAAGGTCCGCTGATAGAACTCGTGCTTCGTCGCGTCGTTGACGATCTTGACAATCGGAAAATTGGTAGCGGCCTGAGCATCATCGCCGTAAGACACACCTTCAGAGAGCCCGTTGAATTGCGTGCCGGTCAGTCGATAGGTGGCGGCGGGCCCACGGACGATGATTGGCGGCCAGGCGTATATAATTGGCATCCAGCTCGGCTTAGGACTGCCGGCGGGCGTGTAGATCCAAATGTTCGACGTGTCAGTTTCGGTCGCCAATACCTGACCGGTCGGCAATACCAGGAAATTCCATTGGAAAGAATTAAGGTTTGCCCCATCAGGGTTGTCCGTCACTTGGGTTATGGTGTTCGACAAACTCACCTCGAAGAAGTGAGTCGGAGGCGGAAAGGTGTTGCTCGCTGGCCAGTTGCTAGGGCTGGCGGCGAATAACACGTTGCCGCTCGGAAGCAGAGCCGAGGGAGCGTCAGCGAGAGTATATGGTGTTCCGCCGATAGAGGGGACATCGGGACCGACAGTCCAAGTGTAAGTGAACGAGTCAAAAATAGCTGTATGTGCGCTCCCGGTAGTCGTGCCGCCAAAGGCAATTACCGTGCCATCAGGCCTCAGCAGCTGTGGCCCGACCTCGAACGACCGGTTTCCGTTGCAATCGGCAAGTTGGACAATTGTACTGCCGACACTCAACCAAGTCCCCTTTCATCGTCGTACAGCTCCGAGCCTGTGTCGCAGGTGGCATCGGTATATGCATCTACAGTTAGCACGTTCCCATCCGGCAGCAAGCTCCAGTTCTCTTCGTCGTTGCCGTCGGCCTTGCCGATGCCAGTTGCCGCCCAGGTAAACGTCGAGCTTTTGCCCCGGAAATGTCTTTTGTCGAATCCGGTCAACAACGCCTGCTCCCTTGTCAGTGCATTGGCCAGCAGGTAGGTCCCGTCGTCTAGCACGATGGATTGCGCGTCGCCGATTGACTGCCATCCCGGTGGGGGATTTACCGGGTTCCATACGTTGAGAAGAGGATCGTAGATCGCGCCCAGGTTCGTCCAGGCCTGGACGAACGAATTGTATTCTCCTCCGTTGACGATGACCCGGCCGTCAGAAAGTATTTGGGAAGCAAAAAACCTCGGTCTCATAGCCCGGACGGCAGCAAGATAGCACATTTGGAACAGGTGCCGTTGACATAGCTGCCGTTGATGTCGGGCGTCAGCTGCCACCAAGAACGACGTTCGAGTCGATGTGCACGATGACGTTTCCGTTGGTCAGCAACAGCGGATTAGCCGCGTTTCCGCCGGGTAGCGGGGTAGTTAAACTCTGCCACGGTCCGACTACGACGCCGCCCAAAGCGGGTGCTTGCGCCACGACCGGAGCTGGACGCGACAGTAATCAACTCATGCGTGCCGGGTCGCTGCGCAACTGCAGCCAATTTCTGTATGACATCGGCACTTGCGTGTGCGGCGGTTGACGCACCTGTGCGTAGGCGATCGTGCTTCCCATAGTTAACGCTAGGAGAGATCGGCTAACAACGCGAAACACCCGTCGGCTTCTGGTCATCGTGGCTCCTCCCTATCGTCAGTTGCTCTTGAAGCACCTGATAGCTTCTTCTCGAAGCTCATTTTCTATTCAGCGTCTGATTAGCCTTTTAGGCCTGAAACCGTCAGCGCGATTGAACTGGGTCTAAAAAGTGCCATAAAGTCACCACATTTTTGGGTTGTTTTTCCCGATGCGTGATCTATTGAACGTTATGAAGTGCGTCAATCATCCGTCGCTCGTGGTCTGAAGGTATTGCGACCACTACTTTTCGGCTTGGTCTTGTTAGGCTGAAAATCGCGGCAGGTCCGGAAAGACGCCATTTAATGATGATCCACGGTGAACAACTTCGTAGGACCGCCCGCCACCCGTCCCCGCCACCTTGTCGGGCTTCTCAACGAGTATGCCCCATTGCTATGCTCGCGTCAGCACCTACGGCCAGACGCTTGACGCCCAGCTTGAGCAGCTGCGCAGCGCCGGCTGCACCAAGATTTACCGCGAGAAGGTGACGGGTGCGCACAACGACCGGCGCGAACTTTTAAGATGCTTGACACCCTTCGCCCCGGCGACGTGGTGACGGTGACGCGCATCGACCGCCTCGCGCGCAGCACCTTCGACCTGTTCGCCATCGTCAAGCAGATCGTGGACGCCAAGGCGCAATTCCGTTCACTCGCCGAGCCGTGGGCCGACACCGGCACCAGCACCGGGCGGCTGATGATCGCCGTTCTCGGCGGATTGGCGGACGTGGAGCGCGACCTTATCCGCACCCGCACCGCCGAAGGCCGCAGCCGGGCGCAGAAGCGCGGGCAGCACATGGGCCGCCCGCCGAAATTGACCGACGCGCAGAAGGCCGAGGCCCGGCGGCGGCGGGCGCAGGGCGCGACGCTTGCGGAACTCGCGCGCAGCTACGGCGTGGGCAAAAGCACGATTTCGCGGCTTACGCCGTGAAGCGGCTACAGGCGCGAGATTGGCGTAGTGTAAGAGGAATATTCGCGTGTCAGAAATTATTTCTCAGCTGATATTAAGTCTTCTAATGTCATTTCTTGCTGTATATACCGGTCTCTTTATTTGTAATTAATTTGCTTATTGCTGTAATATCCACGTTGGCGGCAGGAGTCACTGTTCTTTTGTATTTTTTTACGAACCAACGGCCTGCATGGCTAGGAAATTGGCACGATATTTTAAATCTGTCGATCGTTGCCTACGCCCAGCCCTTACCGCGTTCATCCGAAGTACAAGCGCAGGTTACTACGCCGGTCCAACTTTTTCTGGATATATGCTTCCTGCGATTTTAATAGTCATGCTCGCTGTATTTTTATCCGCAGTGGTAGCAGTCCTAGTGCTTCGTGATACACCGGAAAATGTAAGTCGACGAACTGCTACGAATGATATAGTTAAGACATTCTGATGGATTTTTTATCGGGGTACTGACTTCTTTTCTTAAGCAAGCCATAGGTGGATAGTATCGTGATCGATTTTCCAGAACAGCGGTTATGCGACGAAACGCGGCCCGGCACTAAGGCTGTTCCCGAGCGTGCACCCCTGACCGCCGCGGCAGACGGCCATCAGAACCGATCGCATTCCCTTGCGGCTTTGACATAGGCCGCGGCGTCGGCCGGCAACAGCAGGCGGTCGGCGACCAGCGCGTCGGCCGCGGCCTTGACCCTGGCGATATAGGCCTCGCGGCTGCCGTAGCGTTCTTCGAGCGACGGCCGCGGGTCGCCGGCGGCCTCGCGCTCCCGCCGGGTCCGGGCGAACGGGATCAGCGACCCGTCGCGGTCGCACAATTCGCAAGGCTGGGCGCGGTAGACATTCCAGCCGGTATAGGTGCCGAGCGGCGCCGCGATCGGCGGCAGCCTGATCCCGGCGATCTCGTTGCCGTCGGCGTCGACCGCCGACACTCCGGTCTCGTAGAAATTGTCGAGGCGCGCGGGCGGGTCGACCCAATCGACGGGTGCGCCGATGCGGTTGGCTGCCGGGCGCCGGGGCGAAGCCCGGCACGGCCGGCATCTCGACCGTTTCGGCCGCGACCAGGGTGCCGGCGGCGATCGACGGGACCCGGCTCGGCGGTGGCGCCCGCCCGGTTTTGACCCATTCCTCGAGCGCCACCAGCAAGCGCCCGCAACGCCGGGCTGGCGCTGTGCGGGTTGCGCGGGTTGACGCAGGGGCCCGGGCTCGGATCGGTCCCCGGGCCGCCGCCATGCTGCGTCCCGGCGATCAGGTAGACCCGCGCCGTCGGCGGCAGATCGGCGTCGTTCCGGCCGGCCGGGTCGGTATGCACCAGCGAGGCGCCCTTTTGCCAATATTCGGTCGAGGTGTTGACCTCGATCATCAGCGGATCGGTCGGCCGGCCCCTAAGGATGGCGCCGCGGGCGCCGGAAAACGGATCGGTGGTCATGGCGTTGCCGAACGGAAACCAGTTTTCCGGGTAGAGCCGGTCCTCGTGCTGCGTCGCGGTGCGGCCCGGCATCGCAAAGCCGTGGTTGGCGAACACCTTGCCGGCGCCGGCGACATGGCTCAGCACGCCGTCGAAGACGCGCCGCCCGTGCCCGTCGTCGTTCATGCCGAGTTCGAGAAAGTGGCGCAGAAACCGGCCGGCCTGCGACACCCCGAACGCCAGGGTGTGCGCGACTCCGCGCAGATCGCCCGGCGCCTCCGTCGGCCGTGCGGGCATGATCATCGGGTTCGGCGTCCCGATCCGGTCGGCGCGCCGATAGCGCAGAAAGGCGACGAGATCGCGGGTGGCGGCGAAGCCGACGCCCGCCACCGTCGAACCGGTCGCCTCGTACCAGAGGTCGTAGATCTTGTAGGGGGCGAATTGGGTCCCGGCCGGCAACAGCCGGATCGATTGCCGGTCGACAAACTCCCAGCCATCGGCCGGGATCTCGCTGCGGGCATCGCTTTCGCGGTCGCGCACGGTCAGCCGCGCCTGGCCCGGCTCGGTCGAGACCGCCGGGTATTTGAGCCGCACGACATCGCCCTTGCCGGGCGCGCGGGTCCCGATATGGAACTCGTCGCGGATCCGCCGCACGATCGGCTCGCCGTTGCTGCCGAGCGCCGGCGGCAGCCTCGCCATCATGCCGTTATTGACGCGCGGCGCCGCCGAATCCCAGCCGGACCACACGAGGCTGTAGCCGCGCCCGAGGGTGAAACCCATTCCCACATCCCGAGCCGTCTTGGGATTGTTGGTGTCGGCGTCGCCGCCGGCCTCGTCGATCCGGCCGAGGATCACCTTGCGGCCGCGATTGGTCACGTCATAGACCAGGACCCCGCCGGGCCGCGGCTCGGCCGGGCGCAGGATGAAGAAATCGGCTTCGTACTCGACCTTGCCGCGCTCGTTGCGCGGCGCCTTGTCGAGATCGACGATGACCTGGTTTTCGGGCGCCGCCGGGTCGAGTTCGCCCTTGGCAACACCCTTGATTCTCAGGTAAGCGCCGGCCTCGCCGAAAACCTGTCCGTCGGCGAATGGCTCGACCGCATCGATCTTGATCTCGACAATGGGCATGACCGAATTCCCATCCCGTATGCAGCTTCCGTCGCAGCTGATAGGCGTATCACGGCAGCCATTGCTGCGTCACATCACAACGGCAAACATTGGCGGTCGGCGATTGTCCAGATGCGGCGGCGCCGCCGAGGGGCACTGAAGGGAACAGTTTTATGCCGCATCACACGCCCCTGATCGCCACGATCGTCGGAGGCCTCGTTCTCGCCTTCATCTTTGGTGCATTGGCCCATCGACTACGTGTTTCGCCGCTCGCGGGATACCTCCTCGCCGGTGTGTTGGTCGGCCCGTTTACACCGGGGTTCGTTGCCGATCCGGCACTGGCCGGCGACCTCGCCGAGATCGGGGTCATTCTTTTGATGTTTGGTGTCGGTCTGCACTTTTCCTTTAAGGATCTTCTGTCCGTTCGCGGCATCGCCGTGCCGGGCGCTCTCGCCCAGATCGTCCTTGCCGCGGCACTTGGGATGGGGCTGGGGTCGGCTCTTGGCTGGAAGTTCGGCGCGAGCCTGGTTTTTGGGCTCGCGCTTTCGGTCGCGAGCACGGTGGTGCTGCTGCGTGCCTTGCAGGAACGGCATCTCGTCGAGACCGAGCAAGGGCGTATCGCCGTCGGTTGGCTGATCGTCGAGGATTTGGCGATGGTGCTGACTTTGGTGCTGCTGCCGCCGATCTCGGGCCTGCTCGGCGCCGCCAGGGGGGCGATCGAGCCTCGCCGGCGCGGGAAGCATCGCGGCGGCGCTGGGGATCACCTCCGCCAAGGTCGCCCTGTTCGTTGCTCTGATGCTCCTGGTCGGCCGGCGGGTCATCCCCTGGATCCTCCACCATGTGGCGCACACCGGCTCGCGGGAGTTGTTTCGACTTGCGGTTTTGTCCTTGGCATTGGGGGTTGCCTATGGGGCGGCGGAATTGTTCGGCGTCTCATTTGCGCTGGGTGCTTTTTTCGCCGGCATGGTGCTTGCCGAATCCGAACTCAGCCAGCGGGCTGCCGAAGAATTGCTGCCGCTGCGCGACGCTTTTGCGGTGCTCTTCTTTGTTTCGGTCGGGATGCTGTTTGACCCGACGATCGTGCTGCGGGAGCCGGGACCGCTGGTCGCAACATTGCTGATCATCGTCTTCGGCAAGTCGTTGGCCGCCCTGCTGATCGTGCTCGCATTCCGGCATCCATTGCGGATCGGGCTGACGATCGCGGCGAGCCTGGCGCAAATCGGGGAGTTCTCGTTCATCCTGGCGGGGCTCGGGGTTGCGCTGGGGCTGTTGCCGGAACAGGGTCGAGATCTGATCCTCGCTGCCGCAATTCTGTCGATTCTGTTCAATCCGCTGTTCTTCGCCGCTCTCGATCGCCTTGGTCCCTGGCTCGATTCGAGAAGCGCCAACATGGCGACCCAGCAGGAGGCGGCCTCGCCGGCATCCACCGACCTGCCGACCACCAGCCTCGAAAGACATACGGTTCTGGTCGGCTACGGCCGGGTCGGCGGCCGCGTAGGCGAAGACCTGAGGCGCGGCGACGTGGTGTTCCTGGTCATCGAGGACCGTCGCGAGTTGGTAGACCAACTGCGATCCGCAGGCGTCGAGGCCATCCACGGCAATGCTGCCGCGCCCGAGGTAATAGGAGCGGCGAATTTGGCCGGCGCGCATTGCCTGCTGATCGCCATTCCCGATGGGTTTGAGGCCGGGCAGATCGCCGAGCAGGGACGGGCGATAAACCCGAAGATCGAGATTGTCGCGCGCGCTCACTCCGACGCCGAGGTCGAGCACCTGAGGCGTTGCGGCGCCAATCTCGTCATCATGGGCGAGAACGAGATTGCGCGGCAAATGGCCAAGCATGCGCTGGGTCTCCGCCGAGCCGGCGCCGGGTTGGTTTCGGAGTGAGCGAGCGGGGCGGAGGCGCATCCCACTCGTGCTCAGCCCGCGACGACTTGCCCTCCGGGTCGGGACTGCTCGCCTTCATGCGCAAAAATCGAACAGCCGGGTCCGCGCTGCCGCGATGCGCCGGTCCGCTAAGGCTGGCATAATTACAGCACCCGCCTGCCGATGCCGCGGGCAATCCGAGGAACCAGCCGATGCCGGAACTCAACATTCTCAGTATTCAGCGGCTCAATGCCGCGGACCGGGCGCAGATCGAGGCTGTCGATCCGGCGGTCCGGTTGAGAGATGCAGGCGGCTGGTTCGACGGTGAAATTCGCGAGACCTGGTCGGCCTACGCCGCGGCCCGCTATCTGCCGGCCGGCGCCATCGGCGCCGGCACCCGCGAAGCGCGCGACCGCCTGCTCGCCGAGGCGGAGATCGTCATCGGCGGTTTCCCCTTCCCGCTCGACCTGCGCACCCGATCGCCGCGGCTGAAATGGTTTCATCAGCGCCCGGCCGGCGCCAGCAATCTGCGCAATGGCGATCTGTGGGGCAGCGATGTGATCGTGACCACCTCGCGCGGCGTCGGCAACGCGCTGTCCATCGCCGAATACGCGGTGGCCGGTCTGGTTTATTTCGCCAAGGGCTTCCATCACGCGGCAGCCGATCGGACCGCCGGCGGGTTCAACCCGCGCGCCTACCGGCCATTGCTGTTGGAGGGCAAGACCGCGTGCGTGGTCGGCGCCGGCGGCATCGGGCTGGAGGTCGGCAGATTGTGCGCTGCACTCGGCATGCGGGTCGTCGGCACCCGCCGCACCGCCAGACCGGGAGAAGAGCTGCCGGCGGGGTTCGCCGAACTCGGCGGTGCCGGCGATCTCGACCGATTATTGCCCGACGCCGATTTCGTCGTCATCTGCTGCCAATGGACGCCGGAGACGACCGGCCTCTTCAACCACCGGCGCTTCGGCCTGATGAAAGCCGGCACCGTGCTGGTCAATGTCGCCCGCGGCGAGATCGTCGACGAGGATGCGCTCGCCGATGCCCTGGCCGGCAATCGCCTTCGCGGCGCCGTACTCGACGTCTATGACGGCGAGTTCGAGCGGTTGCCGGATGCGCGGCTGTGGTCCGATCCGAGGGTGCTGATCACCCCGCATGTCTCGGGCGCCAGCGACCAGGGCCGGCACGGCGCGATGGCGGTCTTTTGCGACAATCTGCGCGCCTATCTCGACGGCCGGCCATTGCGCAACGTGATCGACTGGGCACGCGGATATTAAACCCGCAGCACGGCCCCGGATCGGCATCACGCCGCCCCTACCGCGCGACCGCAAGGGCCCCGCGCCTCCCGGCGGCCAAACCGTTGATGGCCGTGTGGAAAAGTCGCTAACCTGCGGCGTCGAAGCGCCCGGGCGCGCGCTTGCACGATACGGCACATTTCGGGGAGGCCGATAAGCATGACGCACGATCCAAAGCTAATCAAACACGAGGACGCAATCGACGATTTGAAACCGGCTATCCCCGACTGGATCAAGAACCTCAAGCGGCCGGCGACGCCGTGCGTCGTCCCCGCCTTTGGGCCGCTCGAAGGAATTCGTGTGGTCGGCACCGGCCAGCTGATCGCGCAGCCCTATATCGGCACGAAGCTGGCCGAATTCGGCGCGGAGGTGATCCATATCGAACGCCCCGGCGGCGACGTGTTCCGCTTTACCGCGCCGCAATTGACCCGCGGCCCGCGTCCGCACGGCTGCGACGAGGCCGAGGTCACCAAGAACAAGCTGTCGATGGGCCTCGATCTCAAGCACGCTCGCGGGATCGAGCTCCTGATGGCGCTGTGGAAGATCTCCGACGTTTGGATGGAATCCTCGATGCCCGGCACACTCGAACGCAACGGGATCACCAACGAGCTGGCATTGGCGGTCAACCCCAGCCTCGTCATCGTGCGGGTCAGCACCTACGGGCAATACGGCAAGGAAGAATATCTCGGGCGGGCGGGCTACGACGCGATCGCGCAGGCCTATGGCGGGATGATGAACCTCACCGGCGACCCCGCCGGACCACCGCAGCGCGCCAAGACCTATACCGGCGACTACCTCACCGCGCTGACCGGATGGGCGGCGACGATGATGGCGCTGTGGGAGGTCAAAGAAGAGCGGGCGCGGCCAGGTGGTCGACCTCGCGCAATACGAAGCGGTGGCGCAGACCAACGGCAACACCCTGCCGCTCTACACCGGCGAAGGCGCCTTCTACGGACATACCGGCAACCGTCCGCCGTTCTTCCAGCCCTACGACACATTCAAATGTAGCGACGGCGGCTGGGTTTATATCGGCGCGCTAGGCGGGGCGATTTATAACCGGGTGCCCAGTTTCCTTGGACTCGACCCGGCCGAATATAGCTATGACGCCTGCTCGAAGGACGCGGCGGCGGTGAATTCCGAGAAGGGCCGCGAGCTCGACCGGCGGTTGCGCGAGTATTGCGCGGCGCACACGGCGCTCGAGGTCGAAACCGAGTTGAATAAGGCGAAGATCGGCTGCGCGCGGGTGTTCAACACCCGCGACCAATATGAGGACGCTCATTACGCGGCGCGCGAGATGACGGTGCCGGTGCTGGACCGCCAGTCCGGCGTGCCGATCCGCGTCTACGGCGTCGTGCCGAAAATGTCGTTGACCCCCGGGCGGATCTGGCGCGGCGCGCCGTCGATCGGCGACGATACGACCGACATTCTCGCGCGCATGCTGGACCTGTCCGAGGGGGCCATAGATAGATTATACGCCGACGGGGTCGTGCACCGCACCGAGCCGTTCACCGAACCGCAGGTCGCGGCCGTCAACCCCTAGGGGCGGCGGCAGGGGGCGCCGAGGCCGAGGCGGCGACGCCCGCAGCGCAGATCGGGGTCCGCAACCGGAAAGCTTCGGGCGCGGCTTAGCCACCGAGCTGCGGCGGGCGGGCGTCAAACTCCGCCGGCAGATGCCGACCCGTCGGAGGGTTGTCCCCGGCGCCGTTCGCATTCTGCGAGGAAGGCGCGCTCTTCCGGCGTGGATTGCCGGCCGAGAATCTCGTTGCGGTGCGGAAACCGCCCGAAGCGCTCGATGACCTCGACATAAGGGTGCCCGTAGCGGCGCAGCGACCCGCCGCGATCGGGGTTTCGCGGCAGCGCTGCGAACAATGCCACCGAGCGGCGTTGGTCGGCGATCAGCTCGCTGTGATGGAACGGCATATAAAAGAACAGCCGCCAGGCCGGCGCGACCCGCTCGTCGAAGCCGCGGGCGAGCGCGCGGTCGGCGACGGCGCGCGCCGCCGCGTCGGTCGCATACGAGCGCGGCGTGCCGCGAAAAATGTTGCGCGGCACCTGGTCGAGCAGCAGGAGCAGTGCGAGCGCCCCCTCGGGCGAGGATTCCCATGACTCCAACTCCCCCGCGGCGGCCGCTTCATAATCGGCCAGAAACTCGCGGCGCAACGCCGCGTCGAATTCCTCGGTGCTTCTGAACCAGATTTCGCGATGCCGCTCGCGGTCGGGGTCGCCGGGCGGCCCGAACCAGAAATCGATCGGCGCCTGCGCCCGCTCGGGGAGGCTCACGGCGCGCCTCCGTCGATCAGCCGCTTGCGCAGAAAGAATTTTGCATGTCCCGGTGGGTAATCTTCCAGCATGGCGAAAACCTCGTATCCAAGCTTTTCGTAAAAGGGGCGTGCCTGAAAGCTCGCCGTCTCCAGGGTTGCGGCAAAACAGCCTCGTTCGACCGCATATTCCTCCGCCGCTTTGAGCAACCGGGTGCCATTGCCGCAGCCGCGCGCGGGCGACGCCACCCATAGAAATCTCACATAGAGCCAACCGCCCCAGAGATGGCCCATGAGACCGCCCAACCACTCGCCGCGCCCGCTTTTCAGAAAAAAGCCGACGGGATACCAGGGCGCGATACCGGTTGCAGCGATGGCGTGGGCATCCAGCCCGTCGATTACCAGCCGGCTCAAGGCCTCACTCGGCAGCGGCTCGAAGACGATCTCGAGACCTTTCATCCCAGCCTCCGAATCAGTTGATTGTCACCGGTACATGCGCTTGGCGATATCGAACATGCTGCAATCTCTGGGCAAGGCATGCCGGCGGCGCGGCGGCATTCGGTTGCCTGCGACGACGCCTTCGCTCCCGAGCTCAGTGCTGGATCGACATTGGGACACTCAGGATGAACCTGCTGGTATTGCCGGCCGTCGTAGCGAGCCTCGCACGGCAGATACAGCCGATGATAGCCATGGTCTCGCCAAGGGAGCACAGTAGCGGTGTACCATCCGGAACCACTGAAAAGCAGTCGGCAGGCCCCGCCGGTCGGCCCCTCGCCGATCAATAAGGCGCAGCCTGCACTGCCGCACCAGCCGATATTGTCGAATAAAAAGAAGTAACCTTTTCGATGATCGCCATCAAGTTGGGCGCGACTCACCCTTGCCGCCATGATTAGGTCGCGCCGTTCCTCAGGGGTAACATCTGCGAAATGGCTGCCGCGGATCAGACTGTTCACGCACTGCAGGTCGCGCGCCCCAAGCTCCCTTGACCAAAGCAATCTCTCTCCCCGGGAGCTGGTCGCGATCAAGGCACTGCAGCAGCTGATGATCGCAAAAACGGCGGCGAGGCTATTCATAGGATGCGTCCGCAAAGGTGCGCAGGCGAGTCTCAATGGCTAGTTCGTCGCGATCGAGAGCCAGATTGCGACTGCTCAACCCATTACCGCCAACCCTTCGTAAATAGTGAAGGGTTCTCGTTGCGCCCTCCCGGTGTCCGGCCGCGATGAGACCCGCGCGAGTGACGGAGAAGCGGGCGACGCGACCATCGATAGTGCAAGCGATGAAATCAGAGGCGCCGTTTGCCCGTAGCTGGCGCTCCGTATCGTCGAGAAAATCGGTCGGCGCCTTTTCCTGCGCCTCAGGGTCGGCGAGGAACTCGGCGCGGGAGTGAACGCCATATTTTCCGGTCCAATTGCCGGCGGCGTCGATCATGCCGATGGCGCGGATCGCAGCCCATCCATGCAGCAATTCCTGGGCAAAGTGGTGTAAGGCCAACGACGGGCGCGCAGGTCCAAGGAACTCAGCGCTGAACATCGACGGTGGGACACTCGGGATGGAGCTGCTGGTATTGGCGGCCGTCGTAGCGAACCTCGCAAGGTGTGTAGAGCCGGCGATACCCGTAGTCGCGCCGGCGGAGGACGGTGATGTTGTCAAAACCGTCATCGTCGTAGAGTAGACGGCAGATACCGTCTCTCTCCATCTCCCCAATCAACAGCTTGCAGCCGGCGCTGCCGCACCAGCCCTCACCTTCGATCAGATAGAGATAATCTCTGCGGCCGCTCCCGTCGAGATAGGCTGAAGCAACCTTCGCATCCGCCAGCATATCTTTTTCCCAGTGAGAACCATTCCAGTGACTGGCGCGATAAATTTGTTTAAAGCAATGTAACTCGTCAGAATTTAGCTTTGCAGCCCAATGAAGCGGTTTGGCATACGCTACAGTTGTCATCAGCGCATTCGAGCAAATGCCCGCAAGCACCCACCCGCAAGTCCGCAAACCGAACCTAGTCATAAGCTGCATCCGCGAAGGTACGAAGGCGAGTTTCGATGGCACGCTCGTCTCGGGTCAGCACGAGACCCTGGCTGGTAGATCCGTTTCGAGTGATACGATCCAAATAGTTGTGAACCGCCCGCGCTCCCTCCCTGTGCCCTGCCGCGATCAGTCCGGCGCGGGTGACGGTGAAGCGGGCGCGCAGCCCGTCTATGCCCTTGCCGATAAAATTGAACGACCCGTTCGCTTCGAGCTGGCGTTCGGTGTCTTTGAGATAGTCGGTCAGCGCCTTTTCCTGCGCCTCGGGGTTCGCGAGGAACTCGGCGCGGGAGTGAACGCCATATTTTCCGGTCCAATTGCCGGCGGCGTAGATCATGCCGATGGCGCGGAGCGCAGCCGCTTTCATCTGGTACCGGCCGAGAGCCCCGCCCTTTTCGTTAACCTCGCCATAGCCGAAATTGGGTTTGTCGGCGTTGCCTTCAGCGGTGGCGAGCCGATTGCGAAAGTCGGCGTTGGGCTGGCTTTCCCAGGCGCGGCCGACGCGGCCAGGACTGCCCGCGGAGGGGCCGCCGGCCCGCGTCGGCGTGATCAAGCCGGCCGCCTCGTCGCGTGCCCATCGGCCTTGGCGGTCGCGCGGTTCGGCCGGGTTGAAGTTGAATTTGGAGAGCGCTTCGGCACGAGTAAGGCGGTTCATGCCGTCATCCGACATCTCGCCGAACCCGAGCATCACGGCCGAGATCATCGCCCGCCCAATATCGCCGCACTGCAGATCGGCGGCGATCGCGTGCAGCCGGGGAAGTAGCTTTGCCTTATCGGGAGGCCGATCATAGGCGGCGGCGACGAGCGTCGCCACCTCGTCCCGGCACCGCACCCGATAGACACCATCGTGCAATTCGATCAGCGGGCTCGGCCCGAGAAACAGTCCGTCGGAGCCGCAGTAAAGGCCGCGGCTGGAACCGCGGCTCTCGGCCAGCTTGAACATCCACGCTCCCGCCCTTGAGAACAAACCATGAATATCTAGCCCGGCGCACGCGCTCTTCAAGCCCTGCCGCTCGTTTCACGCTGATGCGTCGTCGAGCAGGCGGACGATGTGGCGGGCGTCGCGCCCGGTGGCGTCGGCGATCTGGTGGCGGCAGCTGACGCCGCAGGCGGCGAGGAGCGTGTCCGGAGGTGCGGCGCGCATCTTCGGCAGGACGCCGAGTTCGCCGATCTTCAGCGACATCTCGCGGTGCTCGGCCTCGTAGCCGAACGAGCCGGCCATGCCGCAGCAGGTCGAATTGAAGGTCTCGACCGTCAGATCGGGGATAAGCTGCAACGCCTTGACCGCGGCGCCGACCGTGGCGAAGGCCTTCTGGTGGCAATGGCCGTGCAACAAGGCGGTGCGGCCCGGCATCGGCTTCAACGCGAGCCGAAACCGGCCGGCCGCGCGTTCGGCATCGACGAATTCCTCGAAAAGCTGAGCCTGGGCCGCCAGCGCCTCGGTTTCGGCGCCTGGCGATATCGCCGGGAATTCGTCGCGCAGGGTCAACAGGCAGGAGGGTTCGAGACCGACGATCGGGGTCCCGGCGACAACATGGGGCGCGAGCGCTTCGACCGTCCGCCGCGCTTCGACCCGCGCCTCGTCGACGAGGCCGGCGGCGAGAAAGGTCCGGCCGCAGCACAATGGCCGGCCGCGCGCGGGGTCGGGGGCGATGACACGATACCCGGCGCGCCCCAAGACACGCTCGGCGGCGCCGGCATTCTCGGGTTCGAAATAGCGGTTGAAGGTGTCCACCAGCAGCACGACCTCGCGCCCGCTCCCCGACGATGCTCCGCGATAGGGGCGGGCAGACCACACCGGCAATTTGCGGGCGGCGGCGAGCCCAAATAGCCGTTCGCCCAACTGCGCCAGAAACGGGAGCCGGTTTCGCAGATTGAGAAGCGGCGCAATGCGGGCGGCGTAAGGTGCATAACGCGGCAGCCAGGCGATCAGCCGGTCGCGTGGCGTGAGCCCGTGACGCCGGCGGTAGTGGTGCAGGAACTCGATCTTCATCCGCGCCATGTCGACGCCGGTCGGACACTCGCGCTTGCAGCCTTTGCACGAAATGCACAATGCCATGGTCTCGCGCATGTCTTCGGAGACGAGCGCGTCGGGGCCGAGCTGGCCCGACAAGGCCAGCCGCAACGTATTGGCGCGGCCGCGGGTCAGATGCTGCTCGTCGCCGGTGGCGCGAAACGACGGGCACATGACCGCAGCGTCGCGCGCGCGGCAGGCGCCGTTGTTGTTGCACATCTCGACCGCGCCGGCGAACCCGCCCCATTCCGACCAGTCGAGCCCGGCGGCGAGCGGCAACGGCCGGTAATCCGGCTTGAAGCGGAACAGGCTGCGGTCGTCCATCCGCGGCGCGCGGACGATCTTGCCGGGGTTGAACAGACCTTCCGGGTCGAACGCGTCCTTGACCTCCTCGAACGCGCGGACCATGCGCGATCCGAACATCGCCTCGTGGAATTCCGAGCGCACCAGCCCGTCGCCATGCTCGCCCGAATGCGACCCCTTGTATTCGCGCACCATCGCGAACGCCTCTTCGGCGATCGCCCGCATCTTTTTGACCTCGAGCTCCTGTTTGACGTTCAGCACCGGCCGCACATGCAGGCAGCCGACCGAGGCATGGGCATACCAGGTGCCGTAGGTGCCGTGCTTCTCGAAGATACGGGTCAGCCGCTCGGTATACTCGGCCAGGTCTTCGAGGCGCACCGCGCAATCTTCGAGAAACGAGACCGGTTTGCCGTCGCCTTTCATCGACATCATGATATTGAGGCCCTGTGCGCGCACCTCCCAGACGGCTTGCTGAAAACCCGGTTCGATGGCCTCGACGACGCAGCCGGGCAGACCGAGATCGGCCATCAACTCGCCCAGTTCCTTCAGGCGGCGCAGATTGTCCGCGGCGTCGTCGCCGGAGAATTCGGTCATCAGGATCGCCGCCGGCTCGCCGACGACAAAGCGGTCGACGACGGCGCGGAACATCGGAATGTCGCGCGACAATTCGATCATGGTCCGGTCGACCAGCTCGACCGCACTCGGCCCCAATTCGACGATTTGCCGGGTCGCCTCCATCGCGCGGTAAAAACTCGGGAAATGGCAGACTCCCAGCACCCGATGCGCCGGGATCGGCTGCAAATCGAGCTCGATCTCGTTGAAGAAGGCGAGCGTGCCTTCGGAGCCGACCAGCAAGCGGGCCATATTGTGGCCGCCGCGCGAGCCGTCGCCGTCGATGCTGTCGATGTTGTAGCCGCCGACGCGGCGCAGCACTTGCGGGAAGCGGCGGGCGATCTCGTCGGCCTCGCGCCGGTGCAACGCCCGCATCCGGCGGACCAGGTCGCGATAGCGCTCCGCCATCGCGGTCTCGTGAGACGGAGTTGGGGGATCATCCGAAAAATTGCCGGGCACCTCGCCGAACCAAGCCGTGGTGCCGTCGGCCAGCAGTGCGTCGATGCCGCGCACGTTGTGCACCATGTTGCCGTAACGCAGCGAGCGCGAGCCGCAGCTGTTGTTCGCGGTCATGCCGCCCAAAGTCGCCCGGCTGGCGGTCGACGGGTCAACCGGGAAGAACAGCCGGTGCGGCCTGAGCGCGCGATTGAGCCGGTCGAGCACCACCCCCGGCCCGACCCGCGCCCGACGCTCCTCGACATCGACCGCGACGATGCCGTCCATATACTTGCTGCAGTCCACCACCAATGCGCGGGCGACGGTCTGACCGCATTGCGAGGTGCCGGCGCCGCGCGGCAGGACCGGCACGCCCTCCTCGCGGGCGATCGCGATCGCCGCCGCCGCATCCGCGCGTCCGCGCGGGACGACGACGCCCAGCGGCTCGATCTGGTAGATCGAGGCGTCGGTCGCGTACCGTCCGCGGGTGAACGCATCGAACCCGACCTCGCCGCGGATTTCGCGGCGCAACCGGGATTCGAGACGCGAGATGTCGGGATTATCGAGTGGCATCACCAAGTTCGGCAATATGCGCGGGGCCACAGCTTAGCGAGCCTGCCGGGAACTGAACAGCGACGAGCCGCACCGGCCGCGGCCGAAGCCATTTTTACGGAGCATCGAGATGAGGTTCGATACCCGGCATGTCGCCGCCGCATCCGAGACGACGGCGCCGGACGGATCGGCGGTTCGGGTGTTGTGCTGGCTGGCGGGCGGCGGCATGGCGATGTTCACGCTGCCATCCGATACGGTCGCACGGGCGGTCGCTCATCGGACGGTCGAAGAGATCTGGTACATCGTTTCCGGGCATGGCCGCATGTGGCGCCGGCTCGGCCACGATCAGGAAACCGTCGAACTCGCCCCCGGCGTATCGATCAGCATCCCCGCGAGCGTGCATTTCCAATTCCGCTGCGACGGCGCCGAGCCGCTCCGCGCCGTCGCCGTCACGATGCCGCCCTGGCCCGGCGCCAACGAAGCCTATCCGGTAACCGGAATTTGGACGCCCACAGTTTGATCACGGCTGTTCGGTTCCGAGAATTCGGCTGCAGATGACGAACCTGCTTCTACTTACAGTCGTCATCACCGGGCTTGTCCAAGACCCGTTCCGGCCATCCACGGACCCAGCTTAGGCGGTGGAAGACGTGGATACCCGTGACAAGCACGGGCATGACGAACCGGAGTTGAGGTCCGGCCGCAACTGCGCGACCGCGTTTCGTGAACTGGACCCCCGTGGAACAAGTGCGCACCTATCGGAAAATTTCCCCGGACAGCCCTGCGGCAGCGGGGACAATTCGGGATGGGGCGGGCGGCGCGCCGACGCCGCAGGCGACTGCCCGTCACATCGGCGGCAGAGCCCCGATTGTGGCTGGCACAAACACCTCGCGCAGATATGAGGCGAGCCGCGGCTCGGCGCAGGAACGGCCGCGGCAGCCGATATGACCCCCGGGCCGGATCAGAAACACCGCCGACCGGACCGGCGCCGGCCACCGGCACCTCGGCCATTCCAGACTCCGGTGACGAAAACCGGCTTTGCAGGCGGCCCCGGCCGCCGATACGATAGGATACAAGTGTAGAATATGGCGACCGGCACTCGGCGAGAGGGGCGGAATGGCGGGTCCGTTGAGGCGCGCGGCCGTAGTGGTCCGGCTGGTGCTGCGCGGCGCGGCGGCGCTCGTTCTGCTGGCGCCGTGCGGCGCTCCCGGGCTGCACGCCGAGCCGGCCCGGCAGGCGCCGGATACGATGGAGGCGCGCCTCGCCGCCTGCGTCCCGTGTCACGGCGATCAGGGCCGCGGCACGACCAACGACTATTTTCCGCGTCTGGCCGGCAAGCCGGCAGGCTATCTCGATACCAGCTCGTCGCTTTCCGCGACGGAGACGCCGATATCCGCCGATGAATTATCTCCTCCAATACCAGACGGACGGCTACCTGCAAAAGATCGCCGAGTTTTTCGCCGCGCAGCGCCCGCCATTGTCTGCCCGGCCAATCTCGGCGGCCGGCAGGGAGGTGCTCGCCCGCGGCCAGTCGATCGCCCGGCAAGGCGACGCGCAGCTGGGCGTCCCCGCCTGCGCCAGTTGCCATGGGCCGTCCTTCACCGGCATGGAGCCGGCGATCCCGGGGCTGATCGGGCTGCCGCCGAGCTATGTCGCAGCACAACTCGGGGCCTGGCGCTACGGCACCCGCACCGCCTTCGCGCCCGACTGCATGCAGATCGTTGCCGGGCATCTGACCGAGAGCGACGTGACGGCAGTCGCCGCATGGCTCGCCACGCTGCCGATCCCCGCCGAACCGTCGCCGGTGCCGCACGGGACCCTGCCGATGCCGTTCGCATGCGGCAGCGAGCCCAATTGACGGAGCGAGCCGTGTCGGATCGCGGACGCCTGTTTCACCGTCTTTTTAATGTCGCGACACGCCTGGTCCTTCTCAATGTCGCGACATGCCTGATCGCGCTGCCGGCCGCGGACGCAGCGGCAAACGCGCAAGAGACGCCCGTCGCGTCCGCTCCGGCGGTTACGGGAGAGGGCGAATACCTGGCGCGCGCCGGCGACTGCATCGCCTGCCATACCGCACCGGGGGAGCGGCTGTTTGCCGGCGCCAGACCGATGCCGACGCCGTTCGGCACGCTTTATTCGACCAACCTGACCCCAGATCCCGCAACCGGGCTCGGCAATTGGACCACCGACAATTTCTATCAGGTCATGCATACCGGGCGCTCGCCCGACGGCGGGCTGATCTATCCGGCGATGCCCTTTGCCTCCTACACCAAAGTTACCCGCAGGGACAGCGACACGATCTTTGCTTATCTGCGCACGGTCCCGGCAATCCATCAGGCAGACCGGTCGCAGGATCTGCAATTCCCGTACAATAATCGCTTTCTGATCCTGGGGTGGCGGACATTGTTCTTTCATGAGGGCGAATATCGGCCGAACCCGGGCAAATCCGCCGAGTGGAATCGCGGAGCCTACCTGGTGGAGGGACTGGGACATTGCTCGATGTGCCACTCGCCGATCAATGCCCTCGGCGGCAGCCCGCAATCGCAGGCCTTCCAAGGCGGGCTGATCCCGATGCAGAACTGGTACGCGCCGTCGCTGACCTCGAACAAGGAAGGCGGGCTCGGCACCTGGAGCATCAAGGACATCTCCGATATGTTGCGCACCGGGGTTTCCCGCCGCGGAGCGGTCTATGGTCCGATGGCCGAAGTCACCTACAACAGCCTGCAATACCTGACGGATCGAGACACCCGGGCGATGGCGGTTTATCTGAAGAGCCTGGCCCCGAACGAGCCGGCCGCCGGCTCCGCGTCGCCGATTCCAGCCGCCGAGGGGAGCTTGCTGATGAGTTTGGGCAATACCGTTTACGACACGCATTGCGCGAGTTGCCATGCGGCCGACGGGCGTGGGATGCCGCCGAACTACCCGCCTCTCGCCGGCAACCAGTCGATCCAGATGGTTTCGGCGGTAAACCCGATCCGCATGGTGCTGAATGGCGGGTTTCCGCCGGCCACCGCCGGCAATCCGATGCCCTACGGCATGCCGCCGTTTGCGCAATCCCTTTCCGACGACGAAGTTGCGGCCGTGGTCACCTTTATCCGCGCATCCTGGGGCAATCGCGGCGAAGCGGTGTCCGCCCCTCAGGCTAACGAACTGCGCAAAGCGCCGCTTGATTGAGGGTTTGGGCGCAATGATCAACTCGGATCACCGGGCGACAGAAAACCCGGCATCGCCGGATGAGGCGGTGCACCGGATCGTCGGGGCCGGCGCGCCTGGGGCAGTCGCGCTGGCCGGGGTGGCGACCGCAATGGTCGTCGCGATCTGGTTCGCCTTTTATTTCTTTATCTTCGTGTCCCGCGCCAGCGTGCCGTGACGGTTCCGGTCGGCCCAGACGGGGGTGTCGAAGGCAGCGCCACCCGGGCGGCGGGGACCGAACATCGTTGGGCCGCGGTGTCGGCCACGATCCTCACGGTATTGGTAGTCGTGTCCGCCGTCGCCGGCATCCATCTGGCGACGATGCCGCAATACCGCGTCGAGACCGTCGACCCCGGCACCCTGCATCTCGCGGGCGAATTCATCGAAAGCAATCTGGGCAGCGCGCTCGAGCCGGACGGCTCGGTGACTGTGCGGGCGATCGGCCAGCAATATTCGTTCACGCCGCAATGCATCCTGGTGCCGGCCGGCACCAGGATCACGATGCGCGCCACCAGCGCAGACGTGGTGCACGGCTTTCTGATCGAAGGCACCAATGTCAATACTATGCTGGTGCCCGGCTACGTCTCGACCATTGCCGCGCGGTTCGCGACGCCGGGCGAGCATCGCATGCCGTGCCACGAATTCTGCGGCGTCGGCCACCAGGGAATGTGGGGCAACGTGAAAGTCATCGACAAGGCGGCGTTCGCGCGGCTGACGGCCGATCGCCGGAGGCTGGACTGTGTTGACTAGCCGGCGGCTGATCCTGGCGCATTTCTGGCTCGCCTTTGCCGGTTTTGCCGCGGCCCTGGGGTTGGGCGAGTGGCAGATGTATGTGCGCAGCCCGCTGCGTGCCTGGATCGGAGACCCCGAATGGTACTACCGCGCGGTGACGGCGCACGGCACGACCATGGCCTATGTGTTCCCGACCCTGGTGGCGATGGGGTTCGGCTATTTCATCACCGAGGCAGCGCTCGAACGGCCGCTGATCGGGCGCGCCTGGGCCTGGGCCGGCTTTGCGCTGGTGGCGGTCGGCACCGTGACCGCGGTCGTACCGGTGGCGCTGGGGTTCGCCTCGGTGCTCTACACCTTCTACCCGCCGCTGATCGGCAGCCCGTTTTATTACATCGGCATCGTGCTGGTCGTTGTCGGCTCGTGGATCTGGGTCGCACTGATGTCGGTCAATCTGTACCGGTGGAAGCGCGACAATCCCGGACGGCCGGTACCGCTGGCGATGTTCGCCAATGTCGCGGGTTCCTATCTGTGGGCCTGGACCGCGGTCGGCGCCGCAATCGAGCTGCTGTGCCAGATCCTGCCGGCCTCCCTAGGGTTGACCGACACGATCGATGCCGGGCTGGCACGGGTATTCTTTTCCTGGACCCTGCACGCGATCGTCTATTTTTGGCTGTTTCCGACCTACATCGCCTATTACCTGATCCTGCCGCGCGCGATCGGCGGGCGGTTGTTCAGCGACCAGATGGCGCGGATCGCCTTTGCGCTGTTCCTGGTCGTGGCGATGCCGATCGGCATACATCACGCCTTCGAAGACCCGCAGGTCGGCGCCGGCTTCAAATTCCTGCATTCGGCGTTTACCGCACTGGTGGCGCTGCCGACCCTGCTGACCGTATTTACGATCTGCGCCTCGGTCGAGATCGCCGCACGGCTGCGCGGCGGGAGCGGCTGGTTCGGCTGGCTGCGCGTGCTGCCCTGGCGCAACCCGATCCTGCTCGCCGCGACGTTTTCCTTTATCCTGCTCGGCTTCGGCGGCGCCGGCGGGCTGATCAACATGACCTATCAGCTGAATACGACGATCCACAACACGCAGTGGGTCACCGGCCATTTCCACCTGATCTTCGCCGGCGCGATCGTGATCATGTATTTCGCGATCGCCTACGATGTCTGGCCGCATTTGACCGGGCGGGCGCTCGACAGCTTCGGTCTGATGCGGACCCAGCTGTGGACCTGGTTCGTCGGCATGATCCTGCTGACCTTTCCGTGGCACTGGGTCGGCATTCTCGGCATGCCGCGGCGCATGGCATTCTACGATTACGCCGATCCCGCGCTCGCCGGCCAGGCAGGACCGGTCGTCATCTCGGTGCTCGGCGGCGCGATCCTGGTGGTCTCGGGCATTTTGTTTCTCGTCGTTCTGCTTCGGGGCCAACGGGCGCCGCATACGGAACCCGGGGCCTACCGGTTCAGCATCGCCGTGCACGAGCCGCGGAATTTGCCTGCCGCGCTCAACGGCCACGCGCTCTGGCTCAGCCTGATGGTCGGGCTGACCGTCGTCAATTACGGGTTTCCGATCGTTCACCTGCTGGCGGCGCCGGGCGTTGCCGTCCCGATTGTTCCGGTGCGGGCCGTCAAGTGAACCGCCCGCCAACCTCGGCCGAACCGGTCTTTTCCCGCCGAAACCCCTGGTTTACCGTCAGTGTCGCAATCACCGCAGCGCTCGTTCTGGCCGCTGCCCTTGTCGGTTTCGTCTGGCTGCCGATGCTGCAGCCGCAGACGCGCCTGCTCGGGCTTTGGGGTGCGATCTGCAGCGCTGCCGGGGCGCTCGGCCGATTGCCGGCGACGGGGCCGGTCGTCGAGCCGGGCTACCGGGTCACCGCGGTGGTCTTCTCTCCCGGGATGTTCCGCGACCCGAGCCCCGACTCGATCGGCCGCGGCGCCACCTTGGCGCTGCGCTGCACGATGTGCCACGGCGCACGGGGGCTGAGCGACGCAAACTCGCCGAACCTCGCCGGGCAATACGCCGCGGTGGTGTACAAGCAGCTGCGGGACTTCAAGTCGGGCGCGCGCGCCAGCGCGATCATGGCGCCGCTCGTCGTCGACCTCAGCGACCGCGACATGCGCGACCTGGCGGCCTATTACGCCTATTTGCCGCGGCCGCAGTTTCGTCGGGCCGGCGACAGGGCAGCCCCGCGGATCGTCGCCGGCGGCGCGCCGATGCGGAATATTCCACCTTGCGGCGCGTGTCACGGCGAACTCGACGACAAAACCGGGAGTCCGTGGCTCGGAGGCCAGCCTGCCGATTATCTGAGGGCGCAGCTGCTCGCCTTCGCATCCGGCGCTCGACACAATGACATCAGCGAACAGATGCGCAACGTCGTCCGCCGGATGAGCCCGTCCGAGATCGCGGCCGCCGCCCGCTATTACGGCGCCGCGCCTTGACCGCTGACGCAGTCGCCGGCGTCGTCCAGCGGCAAAACGGACAAATCGTCCGGCGGTCGTCTCCAGGACGATTTTGACGGTTCCGGCTGCCGAATTTCGCTCATTTTTACTCGATTGCGACGAAAAGCCCCCGCCGATTTCGATCGATCGGGGGGTTTTGCCGCGCCGCCGGGGACCTCGTCGATTAGAGAAGTTTTAACCTCGATTCGCGCAACGCAACATGCCTATTATCAACCGTGCGCTTCCGGCCCCCGCGGCGGCGCTCCGCAAAACAGCTTCGGGTGAAGAGCATCCGCGATGGCATTGCCTGAGAGACAGGGCCTCTATGACCCGCGCAACGAGCATGATTCATGCGGTATCGGCTTCGTCGCCAACATCAAGGGACGAAAATCGCAGGATATCATTGCGCGCGGTCTGCAGATCCTGGTCAATCTCGATCATCGCGGCGCCGTCGGCGCCGATCCGTCGGTCGGCGACGGCGCCGGCTGCCTGATCCAGATGCCCGATGCGCTGCTGCGCGATTGGGCGGCGACTCGGCGGCTGGTCCTGCCGGGACCCGGCTCTTATGCGGTGGCGATGTGCTTTCTGCCGCGCGACGCGGCGGCGCGCGATTTTGCGATCCGGCATATCGAGCAGTTGATCCAGGCAGAGGGGCAGTCGCTGCTCGGCTGGCGCGACGTGCCGACCGATACCGAGGGGCTGGGCAGCCGGGTGGTCGAGACGATGCCGGCGATCCGTCAGGCAATCGTCGCCGCAGATCCGGCGCTCGCCGATCAGGACGCGTTCGAGCGCAAGATCCTGACGATCCGCAAACAGGTGCTGAACCGCGTTGTCGCGCTCGCCGCCCAGCATGATCTGCCGGGCCTGGCCGAGCTTTACATCCCGTCTTTTTCGAGCCGGACGCTGGTCTACAAGGGGCTGCTGCTGGCCCCGCAGGTGGGCAGCTTCTACCGCGATCTGTCCAATCCGCTGACGGTCTCGGCCCTGGCCCTGGTGCATCAGCGGTTTTCGACCAACACCTTCCCGTCGTGGCGGCTGGCGCATCCCTACCGGTTTCTCTGCCACAACGGCGAGATCAACACGGTGCGCGGCAATGTCAACTGGATGGCGGCGCGCCGCCAGGCGATGACCTCGGAGCTGCTCGGCGACGATCTGGCCAAGATGGTGCCGCTGATCGGGCCGAACCAATCCGACACCGCCTGCATCGACAACGCGCTCGAATTGCTGGTCGTCGGCGGCGGCTATTCGCTGGCCCATGCGATGATGATGCTGATCCCGGAAGCCTGGGCCGGCGACCCGCTGATGGATCCGAAACGCCGCGCGTTCTACGAATATCACGCTGCGGTAATGGAGCCGTGGGACGGGCCGGCGGCGATCGCCTTTACCGATGGCCGCCAGATCGGCGCCACGCTCGACCGCAACGGTCTGCGGCCGGCGCGCTATGTCGTCACCGAAGACGACCAGCTGATCATGGCGTCGGAGGCCGGCGTATTGCCGGTGCCGGAAGCGAAGATCATCAGCAAATGGCGGCTGCAGCCGGGCAGGATGCTGCTGATCGACCTCGAACAGGGGCGGATCATCGACGACGACGAGATCAAGCGCGAACTCGCCGCCGCGCACCCCTACGAGAGCTGGCTGCAGGCGACGCAGTTCAACCTCGCCGAATTGCCGGAATTGCCGGATGACGAGCCGGCCGCGCCGGACCGTACGGCGGGGCCCGCCAACGACCCGACGCAGCACCTCAATCTGCAGCAGGCCTTCGGCTATACCCAGGAGGATATGCAGTTCTTCCTCGAGCCGATGGGGTGCGCCGGCGACGACCCGGTCGGCTCGATGGGCACCGACACGCCGATCGCCGCGCTGTCGCGCAAACCCAAGCTGCTCTACAATTACTTCAAGCAGAACTTCGCCCAGGTAACCAACCCGCCGATCGACCCGATCCGCGAGGAATTGGTCATGTCGCTGGTCTCGATGATCGGGCCGCGGCCGAACCTGCTCGGGCATCAGGCCGGCACCCACCACCGGCTCGAAGTGTCGCAACCGATCCTGACCGATGCCGATCTGAAAAAGATCCATGCGATCGAGCGGCTGGTCCCCGCCTTCCGCACCGACACGCTCGACGCGACCTGGCCGGCCGTCGAAGGGGCCGCCGGCATGGCCCCGGCGCTCGACCGGCTGTGCGCCGAGGCGACCGCGGCAGTGCAGGCCGGGCATAACATACTGATCCTGTCGGATCGCGCGATCTCTGCCGATCGGGTGCCGATACCGGCATTGCTGGCGACCTCGGCGGTGCATCATCACCTGATCCGCGAGGGTCTGCGCACCTCGACCGGGATCGTCGTCGAGACCGGCGAGGCCCGCGAGGTGCATCATTTCTGCGCGCTGGCCGGCTACGGCGCCGAGGCGATCAACCCTTATCTCGCCCTTGCCACCCTGGAACAGATCCGGGTCGAGAACGATTTGCCGCTCGGCGCCGCCGAGATCAAAAAGAACTATCTGAAGGCGATCGGCAAAGGCATCCTCAAAGTCATCTCCAAGATGGGGATCTCGACCTACCAGTCCTATTGCGGCGCGCAGATTTTCGACGCGGTCGGGCTATCGAGCGGCTTTGTCGAGCAATACTTCACCGGCACGGCAACCACGATCGAGGGCGTCGGCCTGCGCGAGATCGCCGAGGAAGCGGTCGAACGCCACCGGCATGCTTACGGCGCCAACCCGATCTATGACGAGTTGCTCGATGTCGGCGGCGATTATGCCTTTCGCCTGCGCGGCGAAGACCATGCCTGGACGCCGCAGACGGTGGCGGACCTGCAGCATGCGGTGCGCGGCAACTCGCCGGACAAATACCGGGCCTTTGCCGCGACGATCAACGACCAGAGCGAGCGGCTGTTGACGATCCGCGGGTTGATGACCTTCGACTTCGCGGCCGAGCCGGTGCCGCTCGACGAGGTCGAGCCGGCGAGCGAAATCGTCAAACGCTTCGCCACCGGGGCGATGAGCTTCGGCTCGATCAGCCGCGAGGCGCATACGACGCTGGCGATCGCGATGAACCGCATCGGCGGCAAGTCCAACACCGGCGAGGGCGGCGAGGAGTCGGCGCGGTTCAAGCCGCTGGCCAACGGCGACTCGATGCGCTCGGCGATCAAGCAGGTGGCCTCGGGCCGGTTTGGCGTCACCGCCGAATACCTGGTCAACGCCGACGATCTGCAGATCAAGATGGCGCAGGGGGCCAAACCCGGCGAGGGCGGCCAATTGCCCGGGCACAAGATCGACAAGGCGATCGCCCGGGTGCGTCATTCGACGCCCGGGGTCGGGTTGATCTCGCCGCCCCCGCACCACGACATCTATTCGATCGAGGACCTGGCCCAGCTGATCCACGATCTGAAGAACGCCAACCCGCGGGCGCGGATCTCGGTCAAACTCGTATCCGAAGTCGGCGTCGGCACCGTCGCCGCCGGGGTCAGCAAGGCGCGCGCCGACCACGTGACGATCTCCGGGTTCGAGGGCGGCACCGGCGCCAGCCCACTGACCTCGCTGACCCATGCCGGCTCGCCTTGGGAGATCGGCCTCGCCGAAACCCAGCAGACCCTGGTGCTGAACGGTCTGCGCGGCCGCATCGCGGTGCAGGTCGACGGCGGGCTGCGCACCGGCCGCGATGTCGTGATCGGGGCGATGCTCGGCGCCGACGAGTTCGGGTTTGCGACGGCGCCGCTGATCGCGGCGGGCTGCGTGATGATGCGCAAATGCCACCTCAATACCTGCCCGGTCGGCATCGCCACCCAGGACCCGGTATTGCGCGCCCGCTTTACCGGCCAGCCCGAGCACGTCATCAACTTTTTCTTCTTCGTCGCCGAGGAAGTGCGCGAGCTGATGGCGAAGCTTGGTTTCCGCAAATTCAACGACATGATCGGCCGCACCGACCGCCTCGATATGGTCTCGGCGATCGGGCATTGGAAAGCCAGGGGCATCGACCTGTCGCGGGTATTGCACCGGGCGGCGCCGAGACCGGGAGTGACGGTCTATAATTGCGAGACCCAGGACCATCATCTCGACAAGGCGCTCGACAACGAGCTGATCGCGGCGGCGCAATCGGCACTGGACGCCCGCGAACCGGTGCGGATCGAGCGCCCGATCCGCAATGTTCACCGCACCGTCGGCGCCATGCTGTCGGGTGAGGTGGCGCGGCGTTATGGCCATGCCGGTTTGCCGCAGGACACGATCTGGGCGAGCTTTCGCGGCAATGCCGGGGGGAGTTTTGGGGCGTTCCTGGCGCGCGGCGTAACGTTGGAGCTCTACGGCGACGCCAACGACTATGTCGGCAAGGGGCTGTCGGGCGGCCGCCTGATCGTTCGCCAGCCGCCCGAGTCCACGCGCGAGCCGACTGAAAACATCATCATCGGCAACACCGTGCTCTACGGGGCGATCTCGGGCGAGGCCTATTTCGAGGGCGTCGCCGGCGAGCGTTTTGCGGTGCGCAACTCGGGCGCGGTGGCGGTCGTCGAAGGCACCGGAGATCATGGCTGCGAATATATGACCGGCGGGGTCGTCGTTGTGATCGGCGGCACCGGGCGCAATTTTGCCGCCGGCATGTCGGGCGGGATCGCTTATGTCTGGGACCCGAAGGGCCGGTTCGCTAGCCTCTGCAATCTTGCGACGGTCGATCTCGAAGCGGTTGTCGCCCCCGATCCGGGCGAGAGCGAGGACCCCGATCGGCCGCACCAGCGTTCGCCCAGTGTCGAGGACGCCGGCATGGGCGATTTGTTGCGCTTCGACGCGGCGCGTCTGCGCATCCTGCTCGAACGCCATCATCTGCTGACCGGCAGCGCCCGCGCCCGTACGCTGCTCGAAGACTGGAACAATGCGCTGGGCTGCTTCGTCAAGGTGATGCCGAAGGATTATCGGCGGGCGTTACTCGAAATGCAGGCCGAGC
>CAVPBN010000043.1:0-8600 GCA_963701815.1 uncultured Alphaproteobacteria bacterium | reverse complement strand
GTTCAAGCCCAGGGGCAGCCCCTCTCTGGGCCCCCGCTTTCGCGGGAGTGTCCGGTTCACTAAACGCGGTTGCGCCGTTGCGGCCGGACCTCAACCCACGCTCGTCATGCCCGTGCTTGTCACGGGTATCCACGTCTTCCGCCGCCGAAGCTGGGTCCGTGGATGGCCGGAACCTGTCCACGGCTGTCCGGTTTCGGATATTGGTTAATTTGGCGGTTGTAGTGAAGCACCAGTACCCCGTGGCCGGGCTTGACCCGTGGGCCGTCAAGCCCACGGACTTGGTTCCGTGGGCACCCACGTCTTTTTCTTGCGAGACCCCTCCGTTGCAAGACGTGGACGGCCGGGTCGAGCCCGGCCGAGGGGGAGGATCTGCTTCTAAGCATTTGAAGATCATCGTAAAGCTGAACCGGACAGCAGTGGAACCTGTCCGGCCATGACCATCTGTGGTTGGGGAGACGATACGCCTCAACCGTATTTTCACCTGACGAAGCTAAACCGGACAGCCGCGCCGCTTTCCTGGGGGTGGCGCACAACTATTTGCGGTAGCCGTGCACGTCGCGGATCGCGGCGGCGATCCGCTCGGGGCTCGGGATGTAGAGCTTTTCGAGCGAGGGGGCGAACGGCACCGGGGTGTGGGGCGCGGTCACCCGCCGGACCGGGGCTTTGAGCGCGGCAAACGCCCGCTCGGCGACGAGTGCGGCGATGTCGGCCGCCATGTTGCAGCGCGGCGTGGCTTCGTCGACGACGACCAGCCGGCCGGTGCGCGCGACCGATTCGAGGATCGTGTCTTCGTCCAAAGGCGAGGTCGTGCGCGGGTCGATCAGCTCGCACTCGATCCCCTCGCCGGCCAGGACTTCGGCCGCCTCGCCGGCGAAATGCACCATGCGCGAGAGCGCGACGACCGTCACATCGTCGCCGTCGCGCACGATGTTGGCCTCGCCGAACGGGATCGTGTACGGCTCGTCCGGCACCTCGGCCCGCAAATCGTACATCAGCTTGTGCTCGCAGAACATCACCGGGTCGTCATCGCGGATCGCCTGGATCAACAGCCCCTTGGCGTCATAGGCGTTCGACGGCACGACGCATTTCAGTCCCGGGATCGAGGTGAAGATGTGATAGGGGCTCTGCGAATGCTGCGCCGCCGCACTGCGCCCGGCGCCGATCATCGTGCGGATGACCAAGGGAGTGGTGGCCTTGCCGCCGAACATGTAGCGGAACTTGGCTGCCTGATTGAAGATCTGGTCGAAACAGACGCCGAAGAAATCGGAGAACATCAGCTCGGCGACCGGGCGCAATCCGGTCATCGCCGCACCGGCGGCTGCACCCATGATCGCCGATTCGGTGATCGGCGTGTCGATCACCCGAGCTTCGCCGAATTCGGCAAAGAGCCCCTTGGTCACGCCGAGGACCCCGCCGTAAGCATCGCGCTGGCCGTCCGTCCCGGCCCCGCCGGCGACATCCTCGCCGATCACGACGACGCGCGGATCGCGGCGCATCTCCTGCGCCAAGGCTTCGTTCAACGCCTGGCGGATCGATTTCTGCGGCATCGCTCATCCTCCAGAAAAGGCCACATCATTTGACGGGCCGACCGCTACCTGCTGCGTAACGTGAGCAATTTGATCAGATCGTCGACAACGTAGCGGCTTCCGATCAGATCGAGGCCGGCGGCAGGGACGCAGCTTTCGGTATGTCGGTCAAAGCTCGCCCCGTAAGCCCACGCGATCCACGGCTGCCAGAGGCGCGACATGCTGCGGCGCAGCATGCGTTGGGGCCGCACATATTCCAAAAGCCTGATAAGCCCACTCGGCTTGACCACTCGACCAAGCTCCCGGAGCGCGGGCACCTGCAGCCGATCGGGCAAAACGCAAAACAGGAAGGTCGCGACCGCCGCGTCGAATGACCCCGTCGGAAACTCCAGCTCGGTGACATCCATGCGGTAGAGCCGGCCCGCCGCCGAAACGACGGGGCAGCGGCGACGCGCGCGCGCCAGCATGGCCGGGCTCGTATCGATGCCGGAAACGATCGCTTCGGGCGGATAGAAGGCGCAATTGCGGCCGGTGCCGACACCGGCGTCCAGCAGCCGACCACCGAGGTCCTCGAACATCAGCGGTCGCAAGGCGCGATAGCGCCGCCGTTCAAAGGGGAAATCCAGAACATCGTAAAACGGTGCGATCCGCTGATAGCGAGCTTGAGTGGATGTCACCCCTTTGTCTTTCTGTATATTCGATGTTCCCTTTGTACCGTTGCATCATTGCCTTTGTTTTCGTCGTTCAGTACGACACATAGACGTCAGTCAACAGATCGGCCTCCGCCGGCGGCGGCGCGGTGCGCGCGGTCTCGACGGCGCGCTCGATCATTGCCGCGACTTCGGCATCGACCGCGTCGAGCGCGGCGTCGTCGAGCAATGCCGCCTCGCCGACCCGGCGGCGGAAATGCTTTAGGCAGTCGCGCTCGGCGCGCAATCGCCGGACCTCGTCCTTGCCGCGATAGAGCTGCGCGTCCCCCGAATGGTGGCCGTAAAAGCGGCAGGTATCGACCTCGATCGCACTCGGGCCGCCGCCTCTGCGGGCGCGCTCGACGGCCTCGCCGGCGGCGTCGTGCACCGCAAAGAAATCGTCGCCGTCGACCTTGACCGCCGGCATGCCGAAACCGGCGGCGCGGCCGGCGATGTCGTGGCTGCCGACGTGGTAGGCAACGCCGGTGCCCTCGCCGTATTGGTTGTTTTCGAAAACGAAAATCGCCGGCAATTGCAACACCACCGCCAAATTCATCGCCTCGAAGGTGGTGCCCTGGTTCGAGCCGCCATCGCCGGTAAACGAGACGGCGACCGTGCCGCGGCCCAAGGTCTTGGCGGTGAGCGCCGCGCCGACCACCAATGGCGGGCCGCCGCCGACGATCCCGTTGGCGCCGAGCATGCCGCGGTCGAGGTCGGCGATGTGCATCGAGCCGCCCTTGCCGCCGCACAGCCCGCCCTTTCGGGCGAACAATTCCTGCATCATCAGCACCGGATCGCACCCCTTGGCGATCGAGTGGCCGTGGCCGCGGTGGGTGCTGGCAATGTAATCCGCGTCTCCGAGGTGCGAGCAGACGCCGACCGCGGAGGCTTCCTCGCCGGCGTAGAGATGAACAAACCCGGGGATGCCGCCCTTGGAGAATTCGTCCTGCACCCGCTCCTCGAAGCGGCGGATCGTCGCCATCGAGCGGTAAGCCCGGAGCAGTTCTTCGCGGCTCAGCTGCACGGCACCCTCCCTATCGCTTCAGCGGACTTGTTTTGATGGCTTCAGCGACGATCCTGCACGCGCAGCGGCGATTTCACAATCCCGGTTTCACGCGCCTTCTGCCGGCGAGAATCTGGCCGATGGCGACCGGGCGAAAGTCGCGCACATCGACGCCGACATCGTATTGCCGCGGCTGCGGCTTCAGCCGGCCGTGGCTATGGCCGTGCAGATTGATCCAGCCCTTGTCCATGCCGCGCCAGCTACGAAACGGATAGTGGCACAGCACCAGCGAGACGCCGTCGGTCGTCATCTCGACATAAGGCTGCACGCTCGCCCACCCGTCGCAGCCGGTGGTCGCCGCGGGATCGTTGTTGCCGGCGACGAGGTGCTTGCGGCCCTGCAGCCGGGCGAGAAGGTCGGCAACCACGGCGGCCGGACGGCGGATCGCGAAATCGCCGAGATGCCAGATCTCGTCGTCGGGGCCGACCGTCTCGTTCCAGCGCGCGATCAGGGCGGCGTTCATCGCCGCCACCGAGGCGAACGGCCGCCGATAAAAGCCGAGCGCGCCGCCATGGCCGAAATGCGTATCGCCGGTGAAAAAGACCGTCACGTTGCCCCCGGTGATCGAGCGGCCGGGATGTCGGTGCGCGAAAAAGCTCGGCCCTTATCCCTCGCGGTCAAGACCTTGCCCGCCGGACGCCGGACCGCAGTGTCGGTCGCCGGATCCCCGACATGAAAGGGCACATAGACGAACCTATCTATCGGCATAGACAAATTTCAATGTATTGGCTGCCGCGCGATCCGTCAAAGCGTTGCGAGGACATGATGATCGCCAGGGCCTCGATTGCCAACGCGGCGACAAATCTCGTCTTTGCCGCGCTGCTGTTCGCCGCCGCCGGCCGATTGAATTGGCCGGCCGCCTGGCTGTTCATCCTGGTGTTCTTCGGCCTTTCGCAGTGGGTGATGCTGCGTCTCGCGTATCGCGATCCGGCGCTGCTCGCCGAGCGGTTGAAGCCGCCGATGCAGCGGGGCCAGCCGCTCTGGGACAAGATCTTTTTGGCAACCATGTCGCTGGTCTGGATCGGCTGGCTGGTGCTGATCGGGCTCGATGCACGTTTTCGGTGGTCGGTGTTCCCGGTCCCGCTGCAGGCTGCGGGGGCAGCGGGAATCGCGCTCGGATATGCGATCATTGCTCGCGTCCTCGATGAAAACACGTTCCTCGCGCCTGTCGTGAAAATCCAGAAAGAGCGAGGCCATCGTGTCATTTCGACCGGCCCCTACGCGATCGTGCGTCACCCGATGTATGCCGGCGCGGCGATCCTGATCCCGTCCGTCGCGCTGATGCTCGGCTCCTGGCCAGGGCTCGCGGCGGCCCTTGTCATGCTGGGCGGGCTTGCCTGCCGCGTTCCTTTGGAGGAACGCGAGCTCGAGGCGAGCCTCGCCGGTTATTCGGAGTACGCCGCCCGGGTACGCTACCGCCTGGTGCCGTTCGTGTGGTAGCCGGCGACATTGTCCGTAGTCGGAACAAGAATCGGCCGACTATCTCCGCAATTGCGCTGCCGAGCGGCCACGATCCGATGTAAAAGGCACTTACATGAGCGGGGCCGATGGATGAACTGGTCGGGGCAAGGGCCGGCGGGTGGGCGTCGCGGCTATCATCACGGCAATTTGCGCGAGGCGCTGATCCAGGCGGCGCTCGACCTGATCGCCAAGAAAGGGCCGGCCGGGTTCACCTTTGCCGATGCAGCCCGCTCGGCCGGGGTCAGCTCGGCGGCGCCCTACCGGCACTTTCGCGACCGCGACGCGCTGATGGCCGATGTCGCGCGCCGCGGGTTCGAGCTGTTCGCGGTCCATCTCGACCAGGCCTGGAATGACGGGCGGCCCGAGCCGTTCGCGGCCTTCGAAAATGTCGGCCGGGCCTATCTCGCCTTTGCCCGCGGCGAGCCTGCCTATTATTCGGCGATGTTCGAGGCCGGCTTGTCGTTCGACGACGACCCGGCATTGCGTCAGGCGGCCGAGCGCAGCTTTGCCGTGCTGCGCCGCGCCTCGGAAACGCTGTGCGCCCGGTTGCCGCCGGACCGGCGGCCGCCCTCGCTGATGATGAGCCTGCACGTCTGGGCCTTGTCGCACGGCATCGCTTCGCTGTTCGCCCGCGGCGATGGCGGCCGGCGCCGGCTGCCGATGATGCCCGAGGAATTGCTCGAAGCCGCGGTGCTGATTTATCTGCGCGGCCTCGGCCTGATCGCCGAGCCGGCCGGCTCGGAAACCCGACCGGGGACGTCTTGACAGAAGGCGGGTGCGATTATATGTGAATGTTAGATACATTTACATGAGGCGACCATGTATCATCTCACCGAGCGTCTCGACGACATCGGCAAGCCGGCTTGGATCGGTCTGACGATTCTGAGCTTCGTGTTGTGGTGGCCGCTCGGCCTCGTCGTTCTGAGCTATCTGGTAGGGAGTGGGCGAATGGCATGCTGGACACAGGGCAGCGCCGGGCGCTGGCAGCGGCGCATGGGGCGGGCGCAATCGGCGGCGCCGTGGTGGGGCTGCGGCTCCAGCACCCGCCATCGCAACGCCACCGGCAACCATGCCTTCGACGAATACCGGGCCGAGACCCTGCGCCGGCTCGAAGACGAGCAGCGCGAGTTCATCGATTTTCTCGACCGGCTTCGCCATGCCAAGGACAAGGCCGAATTCGACGAATTCATGGCAGAACGTCGTCGCCAGCAAGGCCCCGCGCCGTACCCGCAGGAGATCTGACGAGATCGGGCGGTCGAGATCTTCAGATCGCGCCGCGCCGGCGTAATCCCTCGATCCCGGCGGGATCGTAGCCGAGGTCGGCCAGCACTTCGTCAGTGTGCTGGCCCTGGCTCGGGGTCGGCTGCAGTTGGTCGGGCTGCGGATAATCGCTCAAATGGATCGGCTGCCCGACGACCTGTTGCGGCCCGAGTTCCGGATGGCTGACCGGCCGGGCGATGCCGAGATGCCGCACCTGCGGGTCGGCAAAAACCTGGTCGATCGTGTTGATCGGGCCGCACGGGACGCCGACCTTGTTCAGCAGCTCGACCCAATAGGCGTTCGGGTGGCGGCGAATGATCTCGTCGAGATGCGCGTTGAGCGCCGGGCGGTTTTTGGCGCGGGCGACGACGGTCGCGAAATCGGGGTTTGCGAGCAGGTCGCGGGCGTCGGCTGCTTCACAAAAGCGCCGCCACAGACTGTCGCCCGAGGCGGCGACGTTGATGTAGCCGTCGGCGGTGCGGAACATGCCGGTGCCGGGTGAGGTCGGGTGAAAATTGCCCTCCTGCCCGGCGACCTCGCCCTTCATCAAATAACGCGCCGCCTGAAAGTCGAGCATGAAGATCTGCGCCTCCAACAGCGAGGTGTGGACCCATTGGCCCTCGCCGGTGCGTTCCCGGTTCAGCAGGGCCAGCACGATCCCGTACGACAGCAAGAGGCCGGCCGAAGTGTCGTTGATGGCGATGCCGACCCGCACCGGCCCCTGCCCCGGATGGCCGGTGATCGACATCAGCCCGCCCATCCCCTGGGCGATCTGATCGACGCCGGGTCGTCCCTCGTAAGGCCCGTCCTGGCCAAAGCCGGAGATGCTGCCGTAGACGATGCGCGGGTTGATCTTTTTAACCGCCTCGTAATCGATGCCGAGGCGGTGCTTGACGTCGGATTTGTAGTTCTCGACGATGACGTTGGCACGATCGGCGAGCTTGAAAAAGATTTCGAGCCCCTCCTTGCTCTTCAGATTGAGCGTCATCGACCGTTTATTGCGATGCAGATTTTGGAAATCCGGGCCGTCGCGGCGGCTGCCGGTAGCGTCGACCGCTTCGCCCGGCGGCTCGATCTTGATGACTTGGGCGCCCCAATCGGCAAGCTGGCGCACCGCCGTCGGCCCGGCGCGATGGGCGGTCAGGTCGAGCACGAAGAAACCATTGAGCGGCAGGTTGGGCAACGTCATCGGCGGTCCTTCCATTGCTGCGGCGAGATGCGCGGCAGGATAACCGGCGAGACCCGGAAAGGCACGGCCCAAAGCCGCAAAAGGCCGGCACATTGCATGGAGTTCGGCCGGCGGATTCCGGCATCGTTCGTTGACAACGCAGAGGGGTCCGCGTTTGGTAGCGCCGATGAGCCCGATAGCGTTCGATACCCTTGAACTCGCCCAGCGGCTGGAAGCGGCGGGCTTCCCGGCAAAGCAGGCGCAGGATGTCGCGCGCGCCCTCTCCGAGACGATCGGCGACGCCGTGGTCACCCGGGATTACCTCGACCTGCGTCTCGACCAGACCCGCTCCGAGATCGATTTGCGGTTCGGCGAGATCCGGGCCACGATGGCGACCAAAGTCGAATTGGCCGAGGCCAAGGGAGAGATCCTCAAATGGCTGTTCGGCGCCGTCGGCGTGCAGACTTTGGCGATCCTCGGCGGCGTCGCGGCGCTGTTACGGCTGCTGCGATAGCCGGCACCTGACCAGCCCTATTCCGCAACCAGTCCGTTCAGCCGGTAGACCAATTCGAACGCCTCGCGCGGGATCAGCCCGTCGGGGCTGGTGTCACCCAGGCAGCGCGGCGGATACTCACGAGGCGAGCCGAGTTTTCCTTGTGTTATGCTTATTGTTGGTTGTTTGCAACGTGAGAGCGTAAGGACGTACTAGAAGTTCCGCAGATATCTTCCATTCGGCTACAAGCCGCCAAATCATCGGCAATGTGAGACGTTGTTTGCGATTGAGAATTTCGGACGCTCTACCTGATGAACCTACAAGCTTCTCAAAGTCCCTGCGAGTGCGGCCTGAATTTTCCATCCGAACCTTTATTGCGTCTATTGGATCGAGAGGTTCATCTGGCCAATTGTTACGCTCGTAGTCATCGACAAGAGCCATTAGAATGTCGAGGCGATTGCCATCGGGCGTGTCCGGCGCGCTCCCCCACAAATGCTCGATCTGAGCCAGCGCATCACAATGGCTGGCTTCGTCCCGAACGGTGCGATCGACTTGGTTATGTCCTTCACCAAACACTACCTGCCTAGTGCCAGCCGCATTGCCCTGTAGCCCTTTAAATAGCCAGGAGGATGGGTTGAGCGCAGCGAAACTCGTATCTGCTGCCGGCGTTTGCGATGGGTTTCGCGACGCTCAACCCATCCTAAATTTGCTTACTGCTGAAGGTCATCATATGATTGCGTCTGATCACTAGATGTCCTTGTAGAGTAGACGTTCATAGTAAGCGCGTCGACTCTGTCATACTCGGCATGCGTACCAATAAACCTAACGAAGGCGGCGTGACGTTGGAAGTCAAATGCCACGATCGCTCGGTAGTCGTTTTCTTTAACCTGAAATCCGGCCAATGAAACACCAACGAGCTCGTGCGCTGATAAAGGTAGCT
>CAVPBN010000042.1:0-50604 GCA_963701815.1 uncultured Alphaproteobacteria bacterium | reverse complement strand
TGCCTGGCCCGGCAGGCGCACCTGCGTCCGACGCCCTAAGCTGGCTCGTCACGCTTTGCCGATCCCGCTTTATTTCGACGCGGGGTCGGCAACCGGCGGTTTGCTCCTCCGACCGGAAAATCCGGGGCCTTTGCGTCATTCATCCGATGCCGCGGCGGCGGCATTGATATCGATCGCCCGGATGCAGCTTTGGGCACGATCCGATAGCGCGTCCGAAAGCCGCGTCATCAGCGGATGATCGAGGCCTTCCGTTTCCGCGGCCTGGCGGATGTCGGCGAGGTGATCGGGAAGCATGACCGCCAGCGCGCGAATGCGCTGCAAGCAGCGCGTCCGGGTTCAGCCGGAGATCGGCCGCGAGCTTCCGCCACTGCTGCGGGCCGACGTCACGCAGCCGATAGGCGCCACCGACTTTCATGGCCAGCCGGACCTTCTGCACGTCGAAATCGTAAGGCAGGATGCTCGCGATGTCGTAGAGCGGCGCAAGACGCGCGCGGCCCTCCGCGCCGATCAGCAAGGAGTAGTTCTTGGCGTGCGCGTCGGTGCCGCCGATCAGCCAGTTGAAGGCCAGCGCATCGACGAACCGCTGCACATCCTCCTGCGACCGGCCGGAGAAGGTCCTCAGAAGCTCGACGGCTGCGCGCGCGCCCGGACCGCCTTCGTTCTCGTATTTGCGGCTCGGCAGGATGGCCAGGGCCTGGCAAAGATCTTCCTGATGCACGCGGATGATGCCGGATGGCGTTCTTTCGCGGTCGTAGCGTTCGATGACGATGGCGATCTCATCCTCGAACCGTCTGACCTCGGAATGCGCTGCGATCAGGCCGAGCGCCGAAGCGAGGCGCATGCACAGATGCTCGTTCTCGGCATGACCGTCGAATTCGCCGGTCGGCGGTTTCAGGATATGGGTGGTCGGCATGCGTCCCGACGGCACGCCCCAGCGTCCCCTCTCGCCAGAGAAGCGCGGTCTTGGGCTGGGCGCCCGCGAGGCTGAATTGCCCGGTATCGCGCGGGGTCCGCCAGGCCGCGTGATCGTCGCGCAAGGCCCGGAGCCGCTCGGCGACGCCTCGCTCGTCCAGCCATTCGATGGCGGAGGGCCCCTCGCCGATCACGGCATCGAGCCGGTCGGGGCGGACAAACTGGACCGCGCCGGCGCAGTCTTCGCCGACATGGGAGAGCAGCGCGAAAGGATTGCGGGCCGACACCTGAAAGCGCTGCGCCCAGCGGGCGAGCACGGCTTCGTTGTCGGGCAACAGGTTCCAGAGGAAGGCCTCGACCGGCCTATGGCCGTGTTCGGCCGCGACCAGGGGCATTGAGAGCGACAATGGCGTGGCGCCGCGGGCGGCGCGCCAATCCTCCTCATATATAAAGGTCAAGCGGCCCCGGCTGTCGCGAACGACGCGGCCGATCGCGCGGCCATTGAGAACAGCGGTGAGTTCGTGGTTCATGGCCGTTTGTCCCGCGCCCGGTCGAGAACCTTGTCGATGTCCGCCACGGGAACGGCGGGGGTCGCGCTATCCTCGCCGGAGGTCATCTCGCCGGGATCGAGCGAAAGGCGAAGCCCCAGTGCATCGAGCGTCCGGAGGACAAGGCCGATTTCGGCGCGCGACTTTCCCTTCTCGACATCTATAATCCATTTCCGGCTGACGCCGATCTGTTGGGCGAGGCCGTCCTGGTCGAGATTGAGCCGGCGCCGCCGCTCGCGGATCGCGGAGCCAAGGTCTAGTGGGGTTCTGATCAACATTATTGACACCATTCGGTTACATTATCATATGACACCGAACGGTGACAAGTCAAGATGTCACCGATCGATCACTTTTGAGAAAGTCACCGGCCGATAACATTTTGCGGGTACTCCCAAGCGCCCACCTCAATCCGGGTTCGGCCCCTGATCGGCCCGATCGCTGGCGCGAAACTGGCGCGTAACCGCGCTCTTTCGGGCTCCGAATGGCTCATTTCGGCTCCCAGGCGCTCATACAAATACTAATAAATTCAGACAGTTATGGATTGCACCTGCGCTTGCCAAGGTTGGGGTCGAGGGTTCGAATCCCTTTGCCACCACCAATTACCCGCAAGATCGACAGGCGCATCTTGAAGCGCCCGGGTCGCATCGCGAGATCGTCGCGACCGCCATTCGCCTGTGCCTGCCCGAACCGGGGCAGGATTCCGCGCCGCCGCTCGACTTGGCCGTGATCGAGCGGGCGCGAGCCTCTCTCAAACACATGATCAAAACAGCCGAGCAACTGGCCGATGATACGCCGGAATAGCGGGAGGAACTGCATAGCAGGCTCGGCTCGCTCGACGACGATATTCCGTTCTGACCGGACGGCGCGCCGCCACCGGCGCAAAGGATGGCATGGTATCTCGGGAACCCGGTAAGCACGATGACTGACGACGACTACAAATATATCTACACCAAACGCCGCGTTTACCGCCTTCCAAAGGATACCAGGGGCATACCTATTGAGGAGGTCTATCCGGGCGCCGACATGCCCGAATTCCTGAAAGGCGGCCTTGTCTACGAGACACCGCGCGGGCGGATTATTGCCCGTCAGAAGTCCGACGAACGCGACAGCCAGGCCGGCGGCGAGAAATGTCCGCGCAGAAAGGCTGCCGGAATCAGCAAGCATGCCGCGAAAGAGCGGCCACGCGATGTCATTGAGCGTCCGGAACCGGCCGCAAAACGTGAAACGTCCGCGCCCGACCAGCAACAAGACAACCCAATGCGCTTCTTCCGTAAGGACGCGCCAGCGCCGAGGAGCGGTCCCAAAGCGCGCTGCCGGCCACGCGAACGCGAGGACGATTTCGAGCGCTGACATTTCTGGTCTGCCCGCTCGACGACGATATTCCGTTTTAAACCGGCACCGGCGGCGCGTATCCGCCCTGCCTGCTGCCGCTTACGCTTCAAGCCGCTTGCTGTTCGCTCTCCTTCACCTTGCAATCGCGTGAGATAATCAGCCGCCTTCTGCGCATGCGCCGCCGCGCTGAATATCGGCCGCTTGTCGTTCTTCAACACTTCCAGCCACGAGGCGATATAGGCGGCGTGATCCTCGCGCACCTCCGGGGTGAGGTCGAGATCGGCGCAGAGGAAGGCGCAGCCAAGTTCGGCCACCAGCTCCTCCATGGCGTAACCGGCATCGCCCCACTTCTTGCGCCCCAGATCGCGATCGAGCCGGGATTTATGGCGCGTCCAGTGGGTGCATTCATGCGCCAGCGTGGCGTAGTAGCTTTCGGCATCGCGGAACGCCTCGAACGGGGGCATCTGCACGAAGTCGGAGCCGATATTGTAATAGGCCATATTGCCGCCGTGGCGGATATCGGCTTTGGTGGCGGCAAAGAACGCCTCGGCGCGTTCGATCCGCTGCACCGGATCGAGCCGTGGCTCGGCGACTGCATGGAAATGCGCGGGCAAGCCTTCGATCTGCTCGACATTGAACACGGTATAGGATTTGAGGAACGGGATCGCCGTTCCGTTTCCTCTCCGGTCTCTTGATCGGTGCCGCTGCGGGTGAACGTGCTGGCATAAACCACCATGGCCCCGCGCTCGCCTTTGCGGACATGGGCGTTCAATTCCAGCGCCTGCCGGAAGGTCATCCAGATCGGGGCGCTGTAGCCCTTGTCGACGACTCGCCCCACAGCACCAGAACATTTATCCCCTGATAGGCCAGACCGTTCGCCCGCAACGGCCTTGTGATGCGTCCCGCCGCATGCTCGGCATTTCATGGCTTCATCCATGGCCTGACCCCCTGCTCCAGACTCGACACAATCTGATCGGTGACGCGCTGATAAAGATCGGTTTTCATTGGCTTTCTCCTTCAAAACCGGGTTGCGCTGCTGCAACCCGACTAGGCCCGCGCCAATGAGCGGGGGTGCGGCTGTCAAGGCCGGCGGCGGGGTCGAGGGGGATCACCCGGTCTGCACGGAACGGCTCCCCCGCCGAAGCCAACGGCGAAGGCGGCTACAAACAAAAATGGAGGAAGACCGGGGATACGCCCCGCGCCGCCCTTAAAAGGGCTTGGCCTTGACAGCCTCGGGGCCGCAGGCCCCTCTTCTTTAGAAAAGCGCTATTGACCGCAATGGGATGAATTCAGCCGCAGGGTGGCGGATCGGACCCGCGCGAGGGATCGTCACCGCATGGCCGAGACGCCTTCTTGGGCGGCTCGGGGAGCCAGCCAAAGGCGGGCGAGTAGAGCCCGACCGACGTCAGCCGAACGCGCGCCGAATTTCCGAGGATTTTGAATACCTGCTTATCGAAGAGCGTTTTGCGAACCTGGCGTTGCTTTGAGACGCCGACCCTTTAGCTGACCGCTCCGCAAACGTCAGCAATGGGAGGCAAACATGCCAGCCTATTTCGTTGCCGAACTCGAGATCACCAACCCGGCCGGGATGGGTCCCTACCGGGCAGGTCGACGCCACGATCACGCAATATGGCGGCCGCTTCCTGACAAGGGGCGGCGCGACCGAACTGATCGAAGGCGGACCGGGGCCGAAACGGGTCATCATCCTCGAATTCGCCGACAAGGAGGCGGTGAAGCGCTGGTACAATTCGCGGGAATACCAGAAAATCCTGCCGATGCGGCAACTCGACCGGCCGTGCCTTCATCGTCGAGGACGTCAGCTAGCCAGCCGATCCAGACAAGGCGCGCCCGTCCCCGGACACGAGGGCGGGCGCGCCGAAGCGAAGCGGTCGGGTTATGGAATAGACGCGCGCAAAGCGCCGCTTATGGCGGCGCCTCGCTGGCACGCTGCGGATCAGATGTCCACGAGGTCTGGCTGGACTTGAAAGATTGGCGACACCGGGTACCGCTCATTTAGTCAGGTGTACAAATTTTCCTCGGAATGTGAGCTACCTCACAAAGGCGGAGCTGCACATTCACCATACCAGGGCGTTGTAAGTGTCTTCCTCATGGGCACCCAAGTTTAAAAAGGAGATCCACATGGTTCAGAAACGACGCGGAACAGAGAGGCGGCCCACATCACCACCCCCGATGACACCTAATGAAGTGCTTCGATTGGACAATGTGGTGAAAAATCTCGCACCGCCGGAAGAACTCAAGAAATTGAAGTCTCCCTACAGTTTTACGTTCCCTGCTGCCTCAGGCACCCCTAAGTTGGAGGACCTCAGCCACAAGGTGAAAATGCCAAATGGCATGAGCGCCTGGCGACTTGATGGCAGCCATAAAATTATCCGGGGACTTCCAATCCGAGAATTCATTCAACAAAAAGGCGGTAGCCACGTCGATTCGCCAACGCTACCGCTGCCTCCGCCCATGCGACCCGACTGGGCTGACCAAATCTATCATCCGAAGGTGTTACCCAGAACCTCTCGATCGAAGATGCGCCGAAGGTCCGGCAAGCTTACGCGCCCGCACGGGTTCATCTTCAACGGCGACGACCGGACGCCATTTTTTCCATCGGGATACCCGTGGCAATGCATCGGTAGGCTGGACGTATATTCGAATCCGTACAGCTTCGTGCCGTCTTCGTGGGGGACAGGCACACTCGTCGGTCCCAACACCGTGCTGACCGCATCACATGTAGTGCCGTGGGACGCCAATCCGGCAATGGTCTCTTTCACGCCTGCTTTTTTTGATGGCACTTCCACGCTCGGCGCCGATGTATCTTCGTTCGTGGTTGATGCATCCTCCTATGACGCGAGCAGTTCGCCCGCTGTTGCCTTTGACTTTGCAGTGCTACGTCTGGACGACCAACTCGGCGATAGCCTTGGTTGGTTTGGCTCTAAAACCTACGACGACGGTTGGAACGATAGCAATTTCTGGACGCTTGTCGGTTATCCCCTTCTTGTCGCTGGCGGAAATGAGCCATCGTTTCAGCTTGGCATAAGTTTTCATGACGATGACGAAGACAGCAATGATTTTGGCCAAGCGATGGAGTTGGAAACTCACGATGCCGATTCCAGCGGTGGCGACTCGGGTGGACCATATTTTGCGCTGTGGGACGGCCTTCCTTATGTCGTTGGCGTGGACCATGGCGGCGAAACCGAATTCGTTTTTGACCCATTTAAGACCTGGCCCTTCGAGGATGAAAATAATGTCGCCGCGGCGGGACCGGCAATGGTACAGCTTATCCAATGGGCGCGGGACAACTGGGGATAAGAGAGCTTTTGCGGCTCGACAACTCGACGGGCCGCGCCTTCATCGTCGAGGGCGTCAGCTAGCCAGGATCCAGTAACGGCGCGCCCGGCCTCGAACCACGAGGCCAGGCGCGCAAAGCGAAGCGGTCATGTTATGGGATAGACGCACGTAAAGCGCCGCTCACGGCGGCGCTTTACTAGCCCGGATAATGCACGAGGGTTGGCGGGTGTAGCGCAAGCCGTTGATTAGGCATAGGGTTCGGTTGTCGAGACTGAACCAGCCGATCGCCGGAGGCGACACCCGCCATGGTTGATGTTACGCCGTTTCTCCGTGGTCTGTCACCGGTGCAAGGCAAGGCCGTGGTCGCTCGTTTTGATGGCGGCCGGCTGTCTTCGGAAGGCGGCTTGTTGGTACTTCGCGAGATCGAACGCCGGCTGGGGCTGGCCGACCGCTTGGCGGCCTGTCTGCAGGACCCGCGGATGCCGGAGAAGGTGGTGCATCGCCTGGCGGAGATCATCCGGTTTCGCATGCTGATGATCGCGGCCGGCTACGAGGACGGCAATGACGCCGACACGCTGCGCGACGACCCAGAGCCTGCCCCGGCGCAGGAGCGTGTGAAGGATTTGGTTCGAGGAGCGTTGGGAGGTGGCGAGAGGCTTGCGACGATGGCGCGGGGATTGCTGGGATGAAGAAGGTGAAGGGTGGGGTTAGGTGACGGTGGCGGGCGGGTCGCTAGTCGCTCTGATGGGACCGGGCTAAGCGGCCAGGGCTGCAATCCTGAGCCGATGGCCGACCATGAGGTTGTTGGCGAGCGCATGCCAGAGCGCCACCGCCTGGGTCTTGAGGAGGCCGCGCACGGTCAGCCGGTCGAGGCCGCGGTTCTTGTAATGGGCGTGGATGCGTTCGATCAATTTGCGCCGGGCGAAGATCGCCTGCGCTTCGGCGGTCTGCATTCGCGCCCGCCAGTCCTGCACCGCCTGGGGCTCTCGCGCCCGTTTGTAACGACGGCTGGCGCGGGCCGCCGCATCGAGCGCGGTTTCCGGCTTCTGACCCGGTGGCGGCGCGTAAACACGCACCGGTCCCAGCGGATGTTCGGCCAGGGCGGCGATATCGGCGCGCGAGGCGTAGCCTTCGTCGAACAGCGCCCGCCGCGGTGCGCGTCCATAGCGGCGCGCCACCTCGTCCACCAGCGGGCGGGCCAATCCCTGGTCATTGCGCCGGTCGGTGGCGATGACCGCCACGATCAGCCCCTTATCGGGAACCGCCGCCGTCTGCAGATTGTAGCCGGCCCGCACCGCCCCGTCGGGAAAGCGCATCCGTCGCGCTTCCGGGTCAGTCAGCGACACTGCCGGGGCACCTTTGTGCTGTTCCTCTTGGGGATGCGTCTTCTCGCGCGCCGCTTTCTCCCGACGCAATCGGTCGAGCGCCGCGCGCGCTTTGCCCACCTTCGCCTCGGTCTCCCGCACCGCGCGTTGTTGTGCCGCCTGCCGGCGCCGGCTCGATGCCGCGGGATCGGACGCCAGCTCTCGCTTCAGCCGCTCCACCCGTTCGACCACCTGGCGCTCGATCCGCTCCAGCCGTCGCCCACGCGTGAACGACCGCGCGGCGGCCGGCGAGCGTATTTTGGTCCCGTCCACCGCGATCTCGTCGAGCGCGACCAGCCCCTCCGAGACCAGTGCGGTGACGCTCTCGGTCAACAGCCGATCCAGTTCCTCAGACCAGCCAACCCGAAAATCCGAAAGCCCGTGGTAGTTCACCGGCACACCCCCCGCCAGCCAGCGATACGCTACGTCCCGGCTGACCAGACGGTCCAGCTCGCGCGCGGCCCCCACCCCCTCCAAGGTCGCGTAAAGCCACAGCCCCAGCAGCACCTTCGGATCAGCGGCCGGACGCCCCGCCTCGCCGTCGCGGGCGCGAATCGCCTGGTAGAACCCCGTCAAATCCAGCGTCTCGACAAACCGCCACACCAGCCGGGCGCGATGGTCCGCCGGCAGCAAAGCCTCCAAATCCACCAAATCCCAGCACAGTTGCGACCGGTTCGCCTCCAGCACCCGCGCGCCCAACATCGCCGCCCCCCGCCGACCCCGCGCAGAGCATCACACAACCGCCCAAACCAGGAAATCCTTCACACGCTCGAAGGCCGGGGTTCAAGCTGGCGCTCGATCGCTTGCCCTCGGATCAAGAGCTGTGTTCGCAATCGACCATCTCGCGGCTGGAAAACCTACCCGATCTGCGGGCGCTGCTACGCCTCGGGCGGGCGCTCGTCGAGCAGTATTGCAGCTCGTTCCGGGCGGTGCCCAGGCGCATCGTCCTCGATATCGACGATACCCCCGCTTTCGCGAGGGCAGGCTCTTCGATCGGGTGCATGGCGGCCAGCAGCTGCGCCTGTTCAACGCCCACTATGACGATTATGGCTTCCAGCCGATTGTCGTGTTCGACGGGGAGGGGCGTTTCGTGACCGCGCTGCTGCGCCCCGGCAAGCGGCCGAGTGGGCAGGAGATCGGCGGCTTTCTACGCCGCCTCATCGGCGCCATCCGCGCCCATTGGCCCAGGGTCGAGATTCTGCTGCGCGCCGACAGCCATTACGCGGCGCCGCAAGTGTTCGATTGGTGCCGCGAGAACCGAGTGGATTGGGTGCCGGGCCCGGCCCCCAACGCGGCGCTCTGCCGCCATGTCACGATGCTGGAGGCGAGCACCGCCGCGCGGTTCAAGGCGGCGCCTGGGCGCGGCAAGGTGCGGCGCTTCGGGCAATTCTACGACGCCGCGCAGAGCTGGCGCCGGGTCGAGCGCATCATTGCCCGGGTCGAGGCCGGACCCGAGGGGAGCGATACCCGCTTCGTCGTCACCAACCTCGAAGGTGGTCGCGCCAAGCACCTCTACGAGCGGCTCTACTGCGCCCGCGGCCAGGCCGAGAACCACATCAAGGCGTGGAAGAACCACCTCGCCCCCACGGGCAAGCCCGTGGGCTGAAGACCCACGACCGCACCTCCTGCCACATGGCCGAGGCCAACCAGTTCCGCCTATTCCTGCATTCCGGCGCCTATTGGCTCTTATGGTCGATGCGCCGGATCATGCCCAAATATTCGGCCTGGCGGGTCATGCAGTTCGACACCTTGCGCCTGCGCCTGATCAAACTCGCTGCCCGCGTCGTCGAACTGAAAACCCAACTCAAAATCCATCTGCCGTCGAGCGCTCCCGATCAGGCGATCTTTGCCCTGCTCCTTGACCGCCTGCCACGCCTCGTCACCTGACCGACGGGGCATGCCCCCGAACTCGCCTGCTCCTCTCAACCCCCAACGTCTACCCGGTCCCAACCGACAAATCCGCCGTGGCGGCATCGATCTCCCACGCCCGATCTCGACACTCACAACCAAAACGAGACCACTTTAATCAACGATCTATACATGTAATTTTCTCGTGCATTGATCGGGCTAGTTGATCAGCCCGTAGAATTTGGCGGCGTTCTCGCAGGTGATCTTGTGCACGATGTCGGCGGGCAGGCCGGCGAACTGCTCCTCGATGTATTTCGAGGATTCCGGCCACACCCCGTCGGTGTGCGGGTAGTCGGAGCCCCACATCAGGGTCTCGACGCCGATGTCCTCGTAGAGCTTGGTGCCGATCGGGTCGAACTGGAACGTCGCCTTGCACTGGCGGCGCCAGTATTCGCTCGGCTTCATCTTGATCAGGTCGCGGAAGCGGTCCTCATACTCGAAATCCATCCGGTCGAGGGCATAGGGCAGCCAGCCGATGCCGCTCTCGCCGAACGAGACGCGCAGCCGCGGGTGGCGTTCGAGCACGCCCGCACCGATCAGCGCGGCGATGATGTTTATCAGGCCCATCTGGAACGACGAGACGCCGGTGAACATCGCCGCCCGCCGGACCTGCGGGGAAACGCCTTCGCGCGCCCGCGGCGAGGTCGTCGGAAAGGTGTGGAAGTGCAACGGCAATTGCACGTCTTCGACCGCCTTCCACAACGGTTCCCAGACCGGGTGCCACATCGGCTCCATGTCCCAGGAGCACGACAATTCGAGCCCCCTGATGCCCATCTTGGCGACCCGGTGGATTTCCTTGACCGTTTCGTCGATGTCGCCATAGGGCAGGCAGGCGAGGCCGATCTCGCGATCGGGGTAGTGGCTGCAGAATTCCTTCAGCCAGTTGTTGTAGATGCGCAGCATCTCGTTCGAGGCTTCGCGGTCGTTGAGGCGCGAGGCGGCGCCGAAAATCCCGTAGATGACCTCGGCGTCGACGCCGTCATGGTCCATGTCCTTGATCCGCAGATGCGGATCGCTGCAGCGGCGGATGTCGCGCTTGCCGTCCTCGTACATGCCCATCTCGGCCATCTTGTCGACCCGGTGGTTCTGGCCGGGGACAAACAGCGCGCCGCCCGGGCCGACGCCGTTTTTGAGCCCGAAATTGGCGCCGTTTTTGGCCACCCATTGCGGGCCCTGCGGGCCGTCCTCGACATAGGGCATGCGGTCCTTCAATTCCCGCGGCGCCTCGGAAACGAACAGATCCGGCGGCATCCACGGCATGTCGAGATGGCAGTCGGCCGAGATTCTGCGGTATTGCATGGATTGTTCCCCGCTCTTGCGTGACGAAGGGTACCGGTCCCTGCAACTGTACTACCGCGGCTGCGCCAATTCATAGCGATGCCTCGGCGCATGGCCGGCGTTTTTGCCCATCTGACATGAGCCAGCCGCAACGCGGCGCTCGCCTCGGTTGACGCGCGCCCGCCCGCATTTAAGATGCCGGGCGTCATTTTCAGCGGCCGGGCGTCGTTCGGGATCTTGCCGGACGACCTGCTCCGCCGCCGAGGTCGAGGAATGCCATGATCAAAAGGTTCCACGCCCTTTACGTCGGCCAGATCGCGCTCGACAATATCGGCGCCGGCGGCACTCCTGCGAACGATCGCCGCTATACGAACGAGCGGCTGTCCGAAGTGTTCGCGACGGCGCGCGACGTGGCCCGGCTGATGGACGAGGAGGGCTATTACGCGCTGTGGTCGGCCGAGCATCATTTCCAGCGCGAGGGCTACGAGTGCCTGCCCAACCTGATCCAGCTCGGGCTGTGGCTCGCCACCCAGACCCGGCGGCTCAAATTCGGCTGCGGCTTCAACATCCTGCCGATGTGGCACCCGATCCGGCTGGCCGAAGATTATGCGATGGCCGACATCGTCACCGATGGCCGCGTCATCATGGGGGTCGGCCGCGGCTATCACACCCGCGAGGTCGAGACCTTCGGCGCGCCGTTGCTCGACGCCGAAGCCAACCGCGAGATCTTCGAAGAGGGGCTGCAGCTGCTGTTGAAATGCTTCAACGAGGAATCGTTCCGCCACAAGGGCAAGTATTTCGAATGTCCGCCGCGGGTCCCTTATCGCGGCTATGAACTCGACGAGATCACCTGCGTGCCGCGGCCAAAGCACTTGCCGGTCGAGGTCTGGATGCCGATCGCCAGCGGCCGGACCATCGACATGATGGCGCAATACGGCATCAAGGCGATGGTGACGTTGAACGGCGAGAAGATCCTCGACGACGTGGTCCGCGCCTATCACGCCGCCTGCCGGCGCCACGGCCGCGACGTGGCGCTCGGCCAGGACATGATCTGGGGCGCCGGCCTCTATCTCGCCGACAGCCGCGCCGAGGCGATGCTGCGGGTCGAGCCGTCGCATGACGAGCGCTACAAATGGTTTGCACCATTCGGCTTTGTCCGCTACGCCGACGCCGAGGGCCGCACCTGGGGCACCCCGGGCGCGCCGGTGCGGGTGCCGTCATTGGCCGACGGGGTCGCCCAAAAGGCGTGGTTCTGCGGTCCGCCGGCCGAGATTATCGACGGCATCAAATCGATCGAGGCGAAATACCCCGGGCTCGAGGATTTCATGATCCATTGGGCCGAAGGACTGCCGCCCGACGAATTCAAGGACCAGCTGCGCTGGTTTGCCCGCGACGTGATGCCGGCCTTCAACCGGCCTTAGGCGTTACCGAGAGGCAGCGGAATGAACCAATCGGTCAACCGGCGCCGGCAGATCCGTCTGACGCCGGACGAAATGACGGAATTCCTGCGCGAAAACGGCAAGGCGGCGCTCGCCACGATCGACCAGAACGGGTTTCCGCATGTCGTGGCGATGGGGTTCTATTACGCCGACGGCGCCTATTGGATGACCTCCTACGCCAAGGCCCAGAAGGTGCTGAACATCCGGCGCGACCCGCGGGTGGGGCTGATGGTCGAGACCGGCAAGGCCTATGCCGAACTGCGCGGCGTCGTGGTGCGCGGCACCTGCGAGATCATCGAGGATACCGAGACGGTGCGCGCGGCGATGGCCCACCGGCGCAACAGCGGGTCCGCGTCCGGATCGGGCGGCGGCGCCAGCCCCAGCGCCTCGCTCGACACCGCTCCGAAACGGGTCTTGCTCAAGATAACCCCGCTCAAAACGATGAGCTGGGACCACGGCAAACTCGGCGGCCGTTACTGAGGGGTTGCGGCTATTTGTGTTCGACGACGCCGGCGGCCCAGAGCGTCGGCATCGCGGCGGCGAAATAGCCGAGGATTTCGGCGCGCGGGATCGCGTGCACGACAAAGACGAGGCGGCTGCGACGATCGTCGTCGGGCCAGTGGTCGAGCCATTCGGGTGCAAACATCGCGTGTTGCGCCGCCTGCACCAGCGCCGGCCGCTCGGGGCGGTCGGCAAAGCGCACGATCCCCTTGACCCGCAGCAGGTCGGGGCCGCGTTCGCGGGCGAGCCCGCCGAGCGCTCGGGCGAAATCGAGGCGGCTGATCTCGCCGTTGAGGACCACCGCAAAGGTGTCGATGCCGTGGGTGTGGGCAGCCGCAGGCCCCGCCGGGCCGATATTCAAATCATCCGGCGTCGTCGGTTGGGTGGGGGGCGCCGTCCCGGCAAACAGCGCCTCGGCGGGATCTGTCGCCGCGCCGCCGAGGAGGCGCGCCGCGCGCGGGTTCAGCCGATCGAGCCGACCGGCCAGTTCGGGGCCGTAGGCGGCGAGATCGGTCTTGCTGATGACGATCGCGTCGGCGAGCGCCGCCTGGCGCGCGGCTTCGGCAAAGCGGTCGAGGTTCTGCGCGCCGGTCACCGCATCGACGAGGGTGACGACCCGGGCGAGGTGCAGGGAATAGTCGAGAACCGGGTCGGCCCCGAGCGTATAGAGGATCGGGGCCGGGTCGGCGAGACCGGTAGTCTCGATGACGATCCGGCGAAACCGCCTGATCTCGCCGGCCTCGCGCCGCGCCAGCAGGCTGCGCAGGCTGCGCGCCAGATCCTCGCGGACGGCGCAGCACAGGCAACCCCCCGGCAATTCGACGACGCTCCCCTCGACAAAGTCGACGAGGTGATGATCGATCGCGATCTCGCCGATCTCGTTGATGATCACCGCAGTATCGGCGAGCGCCGGCGAGGCCAATGCCCGGCGCAGCAACGTCGTCTTGCCGCTGCCGAGAAACCCGGTCAGCAGGGTGGTCGGCAGGGTCTCGGGTTCGCTCATCGGGATCGGTCGACGACAAGCGAGCCGGGTGGGGCAGGGGCCGGCGTCAGAGGCCGAGTTCGCGCAGGATCCGGTCGCGGTCGGCGTCGAGATCGGGCGCCGGCGCGCGGCTGGGCGGGTCGGCAAAAGCCGACAGCTTGATCGGATTGCCCGCGAGTTGCAGCGGGCCGGTCACCGGATCCTCGACCGAGATCAGCATGTTGCGGGCCGCGGTCTGCGGGTGCGCCAATGCCTGGGCGATGTTGTTGACCGGGCCGCACGGCACTCCGGCCGCTTCTAGTACAGCGATCCAATGATCGGTGCCGGCGCCGCGCAGCACGCCCTCGATCTCGTCCTTCAATGCCGCCTGATGCTGGTTGCGCAGCGCGTTCGTCCGATAGTTCGGGTTTTGGCCGAAATCGGCGCGGTCGAGCGCCTGAGCGAGCTTGCCGAAGAGCCCGTCATTGCCGGCGGCGATGATGATGTTGCCGTCGGCCGTGGCGAAGGCTTCGAACGGGGTGATCGAGGGGTGGCGCGCGCCCATCGGCCCCGGAATCTCGCCGGTCGTCGTGTAGCGCATGATCGCGTTTTCCAGGAGCGCCAATTGGCAGTCGAACAGCGAGACGTCGATCTTGGTCGCCTCGCCGGTGCGTTCGCGGTGCAGCAATGCGGCGTTGATGGCGATTGCGCTGAACAGGCCGCCGCCGAGATCGCCGATCGACGTGCCGATCCGGGTCAACGGCATGCCGGGATGGCCGGTGATGCTCATGATCCCGCCGAGACCCTGCACGACCATGTCGTAGGCCGGGTAATGCGAATACGGGCCGCTGTGGCCAAACCCCGAAGCAGCGGCATAGACCAGCCGCGGATAGCGCGCGTGCAGGGTGTCCCAGCCGTAACCCAGCTTTTCCATCGTGCCGGGGCGAAAGTTTTCGACCAGCGCGTCCGCCTTGTCGAGCAGCCGGTCGAAGATGTCGCGCCCGTCCGGCGATTTGAGATCGAGCGCGATCGATTCCTTGCCGCGATTGACCGAAGCGAAATAGGTCGATTTGCCGTTCTTGAAAGGGCCGTATTGGCGCGCGTCGTCCCCCCCGGGCGGCGGCTCGACCTTGATCACGCGGGCGCCGAGTTCGGCCAGCAGCAGGGTGCAGTAAGGGCCCGCCAGGATGCGGGAAAGATCGACGATGGTGAAGCCGGAAAGCGGCCCTTGTTGCGCCATGCTCGGGTGGTCCTTTTTCGCCGCGGCTGCGGGTCAATAGCGCAGAGCCGTCCAGCCGCGCAACCAAGGTGCGGGTCCGCGACGCCGAGGTCCCGATCCGAACGAAAATCTCGTCGCGCTTTCGGCCGCTGCCCTGCGGCGGTAAGTTTGGGCAGCGAAAGGAGGCGAGGTTATGAGCAATATCGTACGCGCCGTCAGCCCCGAGGTCGGCGAGCCGCCGGCCGGCACCTGGTCGAACTGTCTGGTCGCCGGCGGTATCGCCTACATTGCCGGCATGACCGCGCGGGGCGGCGAGGAAAACGGCGACGAATACGTTCAGGCCAGGGCGATCCTCGGCAAGATCCGCCACCTGGTCGAGGCTGCCGGCGGCGCCATGGCCGACATCGTCAAGGTCACGATCTTCGTCACCGACATCACCCAGCGCGAAAAGGTCTGGCAGGCGCGGCGCGAATTCTTCACCGGCAATTTCCCGGTTTCGACGCTGGTGCAGGTCGCGGCCCTGGCGATGCCGTCGCTGAGGGTCGAAATCGACGCGATCGCCCATCTCGGCGCCGGCGCGCGCTGACCCGAGCCGTCGCCGCCAGCGTGTCGGCGACTGATTTGAAGTGGCTTAGGTTTCCGCCGCGAGGCCGAGGCCGCCTACCCGAACGGCTCGCCGCCGCCGGGCGATGCCGAACGGTGATAGGCGGCAAGCGCGTCGAGCGCCGAGCCGGCGCCAGCATGCCGACATTGTTGCCGCCGTCGTAGAGCGTCGAGACCGCGGTCTCGCGCAGCACGCCGATCGGCCGGCGCGGCTCTCTGAAGCGAGGCATATCTCGGCCCCGTCCCGGGCGCGGCTCAATTGTGCTCGACGCGAAAGACCGCCTTGCCGGCGATGCGCCGCTCGCGCAATTGCGGGCCGATATGAGCGAGATCGCGCCAGCTGCTTTCGACCAGCGCCGGTTTCAGCGAACCGTCGCCGACCAGCGAGGCGAGCAGGGCGAGGTCCGGCGCAAACCGTTCCTCGGGCTCGGAGGTGAAATAGGAAAAGCTCTGGATGCGGGCGTTCGGGTGCTCGGCAAAGTCGCGAAAGCTCACGCCCGTCGGCTCGCCCGAGGAATTGCCGAAGATCACGATCGTGCCCTTGGCCTCGACCCGCGCGATCGCAGCAGCCAACGAGGGGCCGCCGGCTGCTTCGAGGATCAAGGCAAACCGACCCTCCGCCCGGTCGATGCCGACTGCGATCGTGTCGGCGCCGCGCAGATGCCGGCCCCGTTCGACAGAGCCGACGATTGCGGTGACATGGGCGCCCGAGCGCGCGGCGATCTGCACCGCCATGTGGCCGACGCCGCCGGCCGCACCGGTGACCAAGACCCGCTTGCCGAGCAGCGGCGCGCCGTGGCGCAGACAGCGCAGCGCCGTCAGCCCCGCGATCGGCAGGGCCGCAGCTTCTTCGAAGCGGACGTTATCCGGCAATACCGCCATCCGGTGCGCCGGCACCGCCGCCTGCTGCGCCCAGCCCGCACCATCGATCAACCCGACGACCCGGGCGCCTTCCTTGGGGCCGGTGCCGTCCGCAGCCGCGCGCACGACTACGCCGCCGATGTCCTGGCCCGGCCGCCAGCCCTCCGGCCGGATCTGCATCAGCCGCAATTCGCCGCGGTTCAACGAGAAGGCGCGAACCTCGACCACCGCCTCGTTCGCAGCCGGAGCCGGCTCGGTCACATCGCGCAATTCGACCGGCCCGGGCCCGTTCGGCGTGTTGACGAGAGCGCGCATCGGACGCCTTTCGATTTGATCTTCCGTTCCGAGCCCCTCACCCCCTGCCCTCTCCCCGCATGCGGGGAGAGGGCTGCGACCCTCGCTGCGGGAGGGTGAGGGGCGTCCAGTGGCCCCGTCAGTTCAGCCGCAGATCGACGATGTGCTTGGGGTCGGGCTTCAGCTCGCCCTTCTCGACCCGGGTCACGATGTCGGTCAGGATCGCGTTGGTCGGTGTCGGGATGCCGACTTCCTCGCCCTTGCGCGCGACAAAGCCGTTGAGGAACTGGATCTCGGTGCGGCGGCCCTTGAACATGTCCTGGCCGGTAGACGGGCGGTGCTCGCCGCCGCCGGGGCGGTTGGCCTCGGCCAGCCGATGCTCGTCGATCTCGCGGGTCGCCGCGGCGTCGCCCTCGCCGGCGCGGGCGATCGTCTCCGGGTCCAAATGGCTGACCTCGTCGAAATGATAACCCAGCGCCTGACCGACGCGGATCGCCTCGCTGCCGAGCCGGGTCGAAAAATGGCGGATCGCGTCGTTCTTGATCATGTCGCGAGAAATCATGCCGGTGCAGGCCGACAACCCGTTGCCCATCACGTTGGTGACCAATTTCGACCAGCGCTCGCCCCACAAATTCTCGGTCACCATCGCGCTGTCGGAGAAGCTGAGGAGCCTGCATATCTCGTTGGCCCGGTCGGTGACGCGGCCATGCACCTCGCCGACCCGGAACACGGTATGGCGCGTGCCCGACTTGCCGGCGGCGCGGCGCACCTCGCCCGGCGCATGCAGTTCGACGGTGATCGAGCTGGCGATCGAGCCCAGTGTCTTGCCCCAGCCGACGATGCCGGCGATCGTCTCCTCGTTCATGCAGTTCTGCAGCGAAACGATAAAGCCGCCGGGCGCCAGATACTGCTTGATCATCATCGTGGCCCAGGCGGTGTCGTAGGATTTCATGCAGACGAAGGCGATGTCGATCGGCGCCTCCTTGGCGAGCTGCTGCGCCTCGGTCAGGTGCAGGGCGCGCGGCTTGACCGTGAACGGCTCGACATCGCGGATATGGGTGATCCGCAGACCGTCCTTGCGGATGGCTTCGACGTTTTCCGGCCATGGATCGATATAGGTCACGTCCTCGCCGGCCTGCACCATATGGGCGCCGGCATAGCCGCCGACCGCCCCTGCGCCGACGATCGCTATCTTCTGCTTTGCCATCGCGTCTTCCTCCGCATCGGGGTCGCGGCCCAGCGCGCCGCGTGCTTCGAGGACGATCCTAGTACCGCAAGGCGGGCCGCGTCACCCTATCGCTTCGGTGGGGCCGGCTTGCGCGGTCTGCTGCGGCGGCCGGTGCGAGGCGGCAAGCCGGGCGCGCCGCGCCGGCCTATCGTCTTGAAGCCCGCCGGTCCGGGTCTGGCCGGATTGCGCGCCTGCGGCGGCCGGGCGGACCGCGTCGCCAGCCGCCAATCGACGATCATTCCGACCGGCAACGCGGCGATGCCGAGCGCCATCGTCAGGCTCGCCACCCGGGAAAGCGCGTCGATCTCGGCCGCGACGACCGCGAGCCCGAGCAACAGGCCGGCGCCGAAGGTCAAGAGGGCAATCTTGGTATAGCGCATCCGTTGCGAACGCCGGACCGGGCTCCTAATCTCGCTGCACGCAGAATTGCGCCACCGGGACGACAAAGGGGAAGAGCATGATCGAAGTCGAGCGGCCGGCCGATCTCGCCCGGTATGTCGGCAAGGAGATCGGCGTCAGCGACTGGTTCACCGTCGATCAGGAGATCATCGACAAGTTCGCCGAGGCAACCGGCGACCATCAATGGATTCACGTCGATGTCGAGCGCGCGCGGCGCGAAATGCCGGGCGGCAAGACGATCGCCCACGGCTATCTGACCCTGTCCCTGGTGCCGCGGCTCGGCGCCACCCTCTACCGCGTCAAGACGCGTTCGCGCGGGCTCAATTACGGTTCGAACCGGATCCGCTTTACCGGCCAGGTGCCGGCAGGCTCGCGCATCCGGCTGCGCCAGACGATCAAATCGGTCGAGCCGGTCGGCGGCGGGGTCCGCATCACCTCGGAGAACACGATCGAGGTCGAAGGTGCGGCCCGCCCGGCATTGGTCGCCGAGACCATCAGCATGCAATTCGAGTAAACTCGGGCTCGCGCCCCAGATCGAGCAAGCGATGCCGGAGCCGTCCGAATGAGCGCCGCGGCCCTGAGCGTTGCGCAAATCGACAGCTTCATCGACCGGGGTTTTTGCACCCTGTCGAGGGCTTTTACCCGAGAGCAGGCCGATGCGGCCTGCCGCAGCCTGTGGCGCCGCATGGAAGAAAAGGCGGGGATCACAGCCGGCGATCCGGCGACCTGGCCCGCCAAATATGACATCGAAGAACATCTCGGCGCGCCGGAGGCGACGTCCTGCTTTACCGACCGGCTCGCCGCCGCGGTCGAGCAGCTTCTCGGGCCGGGCCGCTGGCGCGGCGATCGGCGCTGGGGATTGTGGCCGGTCAATTTTTCGTTTGGGGCCGATCGCGCCGAGGCGTATCCGAGCACCGGGTGGCACGTCGACGGCAACTGGTTTCGCCACACAATCGACAGCCCGCACCAGGGACTGCTGGTCATCGGCCTCTTCTCCGATGTCGAGCCGGGCTGGGGCGGGACCGTCCTGGCGCTCGGCTCGCACAAGCGGACCGCACGGGTCCTCGCAGAGCATCCCGACGGGATGCATCACCGCGACCTCTTTCGCGAGGTGCTGAGAGAACCGCTCGGCGACTTCCACGAGATCACCGGGCGAGCCGGCGATGTGGTCCTGGCGCACCCCTTTCTGTTTCATACAAAGGGTTTCAAGCGCGGCGGCCCGCCGCGGATCATCAGCAACACCGAGGCCGGGCTGCGACAACCGCTGTGTCTGGCCCGCGACGATCCGATGGAATACTCGGTTCTCGAATTGTCCGTGCTCGGCGCCTTGCTCGACCAACCGCAGCCGCCGCAGAACCCGACAATGTGCCGTTTCTAGTAGCCAAAATCCAACGCTTGGTACCGGGCCCGAAGGTCCGCTGATACCGCGCAGCGCCGGTTCGACGGTGGCAGGCGCTTGTGCGATTCCGACTCGCCTCGCTCCCGAGCGGCGAGCCCGGCAAAATAAGTGCGGTCTGCCAAAGCCGAGACTTCAGATACCCCCTGTGTGAGATATCTCGAAACCGCGCGATGGAGGCGTAACGTTCGTCACTGACCAGCTTCAGGGCTTCGGCCAACTCGGCGGCCGCGCGTTCGGTGTCACCCATCAATGCACAGCGTGCGGGGTCCGCTCGCGTCACCAATTATCGGAAAACCACGCTTTCTCGACGACTTTCCACGCCCGCTAACACGCGCGCGCAAACGGTCGGTCGGCATCCTCCGGGCGGTGAAGTCAGGCCTACGAGATAGGAACCGGAGGAAGAGACTATGAAATCATCAGCGACAATAGGGGCACGATTGGCCCAGCTCTGCTCGGCCTTGGCGATTGCGGCCTCGGCGGTCTCGGGCATCGATTATGCTAAAGCGGAACAGCCGCCGCCGCCCTGCCATCCAAATCCGAATGCTGCCAGGGACCGGGCCGAGGTTGCCGGTCGCGGGGATGTCGCGAAGCTGCCTCAGCCATTAAGAGATCGGCTGGTCAGGCTGGCCGACCGGCCGCACACCTATCTTCCAATGCAGGCGTTTGCCGAAGCCGACAAGCCGAGCCAACTGTTCCAATACTATTTGCTGGACACGACGGGCTTCGAGCCAAACGTGTTCACCGCTAGATTCAAGGGTGTCAATGACACGGTCGAGCTGACGGCCACCGGGGGAGACTGCGGACTGCCGACCGTGGGCGCGGTGCGTTTGGTGCTGGAACCGAAGCCCGGACTGCCCACCGATCCGCGGGATCCGCGCGCCTTTATCGACATCTTCACAGACCTCAGCCCCTTATTCGTCATCAACAACGAGAGCGGCTGGTACGAGGGATGGATGATCCATGATATCACCGTCCCGGCCGTTGCCGCTCCTCGCCCTGACGGCCACGCGCAATTCGGGATGCTGACCGAGCGTGATGCCAAAATCCTGGCAAGCATGGGCACCGGCAACAACACGCCGGGAAATGCACTTACGGTCGACGGTCGGGCGCCGCATTTCCCCAGAGCATCCGACCATTTTCCCGACGTGCAAACTAACGTCGTGCCGCTCTATGTGAGCATGGGAGCTTACAACGCGATGCAGCAGTCCGATGTCCACTCGTACTGGGAATTCAACTATCTAGGGACGAATTGGGTGCATCCGCTTTACGAGTTGCCGTTTACCGGCGGATTCCCGGACAATTTCGGGGAGGCCCCCGACGCCTTTGAAGACGGCGAAATCGGTGCGCTGCAATCGATCGTCCCAGGACCGGGACCTGGCGGGGCGCAGAACAAGGCCAATGTCGTCGGTGACGACCCGAATCTCCCGAGAGATCCCGACAAATTCGATGGGACTGTCGACGGTCAGCGTGAATTTCGTGAACGCGGGGTTCCGAGCGGCCTGGCGAACGAGATTTATCTGGACGTCTACGAAAGACGGGCGTCGTTTGAGCCGCAGGTGCGAAATCTACAGAAGCGGTTGTTTGACGCCTACGCAGCAGAGGTAAAGCGCGTCTCCGGTAATAATGAAGGCATCGTCACTGCCGTCCAGGGAGATGTCGACACCGCGACCGACGGGTTTGCTGACAATTCCCGGCTCTACCTGTCGCCGACCGTCTTCAACCGCTTCGCCGTTACCCGGGAAATCAATGACGGGCTGGTGGCACCACGGTTTGCTCCAAGCCAGCGAGCCTGGGTTCTGAGCGGCCAGAGGGTAGGTGTAGCGCCTGCCGTCCCTGCTTCCGCCGGCCGCGACGCCGACGATCGCTGATGGCTCGCTGAGACGAGGCGGCCTCGCGGGCCGCCTCGATTTGGCCGTCGACCGGGTGGTTACTTCCCCATCAAAACCCGCAGCTGACCGCGGCGGCCTGACTGAAGTTATTCCAATTGGTAAATAACAGCTGCCAGTCACGACGGTGCAGGTCGGCAAATCAGGAAAAGCAACATTTGGGCCGAAGAGCCTGCGCCGCGCCGGGTTGCCCGAAACAACGGCTCATTGCTATGAGCGTAAATGCCCGCTTTCGTTATGAGTTTTCGGACGCCTGCCTCCGTGCATCCGCTCGCGCCTGCGCCCGGCAGGCATCCGAAAAACCCTTCACGAACTCCAGCGCAGCGCCAGGGTTACCAAGCGTCAGGTCTTGACCACCAGACTGGTGACGGCAGAGAACGAGGACCGGATGCTACCAATACAGCATCCATCCGTCGGGGGTGCGCACGCCATGGCCTTGCAGGGTGATCCGATATCCTCTGGGGCCCGGGGACGGGCCGATCGCGTGCAGCACCCAGCCGTCATGGACCACGATGCGGCCGGGCTCGTATTCGACCAGCCGACAGGGATGCGTCGCGGCGTAGCTTCGCGCCGAAAAGCCGAGACGCACCGCGTCCTGGTAGCGGGCCGGCCAGACCGCCATCGAGGCGCCGCCTTTGGGGATCTCGATCGGCAAGGTGAAGGACAATGTCCCCTGCGGCACCCGACCGGGGATGGCGTGCTCCCACTGCATGTCGAAATGGGCGCGCTGCGCGACTTCGTCCCGGGCGGGCTCGCCGCCCTGCGTGACGAAGACGTGAAAGCCGGGCAATGCACAGTCACTGTTGTAAAAGACCGCGTCGCCGAGCCATTCCTCAAAGAATTCCCGGACCTGTTCATGGGCATCGGCGAATTCTCGACGCAGCAGGGGGTTCGTCGCCTGGGCGGCGGCAAGATAAGCTTCGTGCCTGTCGGGCGCGTCGAGATAGGACGCCGCCCCCAATGTGTAGAAGCTGCCCGGCGAGCGTACCGTCCAATGCCTCTCGAGGGCCAATACGCGTTGCGCGATCGCGACGCAATCGTCCAGATCGAGCATGTCGTGCTGGCTCAGCGGCAGCTCTTCCTGATGGCTCGTCATTACGGCAGCTCGGCGCCGAGATGGCGCAGCAGGGCGCGGGTGATGGCGCCGTCGCATCGGATATCGTAGGGCGAGTAACCCGGCATCGGATTGACTTCGAGGCACCAATACTGGTCGTCGTCGTCGATTTTGAAGTCCCACCCGGCAAAGGCGAGCCCAATGTGCCGGGTCGCCTCGATCGTCAGATCGCAGATCGATGCCGGCGGCCCGAAAATCGCGAGATCGTCCATTGCCCCACCGCGCCGGTAATCCACGGCGTCGGCGGACAGGCGTTGCGCGATGACGGTCTCGCCGACGACATGAATGCGTGCGTCCGCGCCGGCTATGCGGCGCTGCAGATGGATCGGTCCGCTTTCCGGCACAAAATCTTCGAGATCGGCTTCGCTGACGGCAACGGTCTCGGCACGGGTGCCGCACACCGTCTTCGACACCGTCGGACCCTCGCGCACGAACCGGCGCAATTCGTCGACATCGCAGCCGGTGATGCTCTCCGGCACGCGGAAGCCGAATTCCTGCAGGATCGCTTCGTGCAACGGTTTGGAACTGTTGTGGGCCCCGGCGAGACTGCGATTGACGACCGGTCCGACGACACCGTCGAGCCAAGCCCGCAACCCGCTCAGCAGCCCCTGCCAGCGTCGCGCGGTTTGCGGATCGATGGATTGCTGGGAGAGGTCGATCAGCCGGCAGAAGAACGCATCATCCGGCTGCAGTTCGATCGATTGCTGCGCCTGTATGATCGTCGCCGGGCCGTGCGCCGGCACCTCGAAGCGCCAATCGCCGTCGACCGCTGCGCGCAGATTGACCAGCCGCAGCGGCACTTCGGCCGCTACCGCGCCCTCGACAAAGCGCACGAACGGATCGTCGATGTCGAGGCCGATCGCCACGATCATGCGGTCAGATCCGCACGCAACGCCTGTGATATGTCCGCCCAGGCATAGCGTAATTCGGCCTCCTCCGGTGCCGGGTTGAGCCGCACCGGTGTCGCGCCCAGTTCATCGATCGCCCAGGTGATCGTCGCAAAATGAACCTGAAGCCGACGGCAGGCGAGGAGGCTGCGTTCCGCCAGAGCCAGCTCGGCGGACCGCGGATCGGTCGTAGCCGGAAACGCGCGATCTCCAACCACGGTGATGATCTCGTAGAGGGCCGCGGGGTTGACGCGGCGCGCGCGAACCGGCTGGCCCGGCGGCAATGAGCCGACCGGTCCGGTCCTGAACTCCAGGTCCTCGCCCCACAACCCGTCTTCGGCCGCGGTCTCGGCCATCTCGGGGCTGCCGGCATAGATGTCGACTGCCAAATCGGGTGTTCCGATCGCCGCCGCAATCGACCCGGCCGTCAACCGTCCGGTGCCTCCGCCGCGGCCGGCGCGGTTGATCACCGGAGCGCCCGACAGCGCTGCGGCCGCCCAGAATGCGGCATAGGCCTCGGCGCGCAGAAACCGCTCGTCGGCGTCTGCCGCGTCGTCATCGTACCACCAGGCGCTCGCCCGCGCGAAAACCGGTGGCGTCGGCGTCACCGTGACTTTGTCCGGCTGCACGCGGATCGTGAACAGTCGGGCCGCGCCGGGGCCGTCGATCGAGCGGCTCCGGCGGCCGCTCTTCGCGAGATCGCGGCGCAACCGATCGGCGACACGATCCTCGCGGCCGGCGACGATCAGAATTTCCGTCCCGAGCCCCATTGCTCAGACCAATGGCGGGGCCGACAGCAGCGTCGCCGGTTTGGTGCGGGAACCGCGCGGCGATCGCGATCGCGGCGTCGGCGTCGCGCGCCCGGCGCGCCGGGCTGGTTCGTCCCCGCCGTCGCCATTGTCGATATCGTCCTTGTCCGGCTCCTTTTCCGCATGGGCGATCTTCTCTATATCGTCCTTATCCTCCTTGCCGTCCTTGTCCTCTTTCTCATCCTTGTCTTCCTTGCCGTCTTTGTCCTCTTTCCCGTCCTTGTCGTCCTTTCCCTCTTTGCCGTCTTTATCGTCTTTGTCTTCCTTGCCGTCTTTGAATTCCTTGTCGTCCTTGAATTCCTTGCTGTCTTTGGATTCTTTGTGGTCCTTGCTGCCTTCTTTGTGTAAATCCTTATGTTCTTTGTGCTCTTTTATGTCCTTCTCCTCTTTGGTCTCTTTATGTTCTTTGTGTTCCTTATGGTCTTTGTTTTCCTTGCTTTCCTTATGTTCTTTATTTTCTTTATGATCTTTGTGTTCTTTATTTTCTTTGTGGTCTTTGTGGTCCTTGGCGCCTTCTTTCAAATCTTTTGCGGCTTCCGCCAGATAGTCCTTCAATGCGCTGTTGGCCGATGGCCGCGCCGTTGTCGTCATGTTGGCGGCGGCCACATCGGCAGGATTTGTTGCCGGGGTTTTCCCCGCGGCCCGAGCCGCAAGCTTCGAGAGGATCTCGGACCGCCGGTCCGCGCCGACGAATGGTCTGATCTTGACTTCGGACATTCCTCCCTCCCTGCGAAAGATCAACGCATTGGCCGGAGCCCGCGGCGGATTTGCCGACCCGGCGTCAGGCTCATCCTGTTGAGGTTAACGAAAAGGTTGACGCCCATCAACCACAGACGCGTCAGTTGATCGTAAGACGGGCGAGGGGTTTGCATCGGCGCGATCGGTCGAGCAGAATGGATCGAAGCGGAGGAGGCGGCGAGATGGCGGCGGTTCTGGAAGGGCAGCGGGTCGCGGTGCGGCCGACCGGGGCGGCGCTGGGCGCCGACATCGAGGGCGTCGATCTGGCGCGGGACCTCGCTCCGGCGACGATCGATGCGATCAAGCAGGCATGGTCGGACCATCTGGTGCTGCGCTTTCGCGGCCAGCACCTCGACGACGACCGGCTGATGCGCTTCAGCGCTCAGTTCGGCGAACTCGACTACGCGCCGGTCATCGCCGCCGCCCGGGTCAAGATCCGCGGCGAAGACCGCTATGTCGATGCCGCCGAGGAGGGGCGGCGATACATCTCGGTCATCTCCAACATCGTCGAGAACGGGGTCGCGATCGGCGCGCTCGGCGCCTACGAGGCGATCTGGCACACCGACATGTCGTACAATGCCGAGCCGCCGATCGGCAGCGCGCTCTACGCGCTCGAAGTCCCGCCGGCGGGCGGCGACACCGGCTTTGCCAACATGTATCTGGCGTACGACACATTGCCCGCGGCGTTGCGCCATCAGGTCGAAGGCCGGTTGTGCCGGCATGATTCGAGCCGCAACAGCGCCGGCGAATTGCGCCGCGGCGGCGCCGAGGTCACCGATCCGCGGCAGGCGCCCGGCGCCGACCACCCGATCGTCCGCACCCACCCGGTGACCGGGCATAAGGCATTGTTTCTCGGGCGGCGGCGCAACGCCTATGTCCACGGTCTGACCCTCGACGACAGCGAAGGGCTGCTCGATGCGTTGTGGGCGCATGCCACCGGGCCGGAGCTGACCTGGTACCAGCAGTGGCGGGTCGGAGATCTGGTGCTGTGGGACAATCGCTGCGTCATGCATCGCCGCGACGAGTTCGATCCGGCGAGCCGGCGCTTGATGCACCGTTCGCAGATCAAGGGCGATCGGCCGTTCTGACCACTCCGCTTTGCTTCCTGGCTCAAAGTTCGTCGAAAGGTCCCGGCAGCTCAGAATCGTCGATTACCGCAAGGCGGCCGGCCGCCGGCTCGTAATCGAGGACGAAAAGCACGGTGTTGTGCGCCCTGACCGGCGTGCTTTCGGGCGGCATCGCGTGTTTCATCAACTGGCGCACCAGGGCGCCGTGGGTCGACACGCCGATCCGTCGATAGCGATATGTCAGGGCGCAGCGGCGCAATGCCGCCAGAGCGCGGGTGCGGGTCGCCAGACCGGTCTCGCCGCCGGGGAACGCGACATCCTCGTCGGCGTACCAGCGTTCGCTCAATTCCGCGCCGAAGCGGGCCCTGGCCTCGGCCCACAGCAAACCCTCGGCCTGGCCGACATTGGTCTCGCGCAATCCGGGATCGGTCAGCAGCGGCACCCCCAAAGCGTCGGCGACGATCCGGCCGGTGGTCGCGGCGCGCGCAAGATCGCTCGACAGCACCGCATCGAGGCGATGCGGGCGCAGCCGGCGGCTCAATGCCTCGGCCTGAGCGAGGCCGGTCGCATTGAGCGCGGTGTCGGTATGCCCTTGCAGGCGTCCCTCGCGGTTCCAATCGGTCTCGCCGTGGCGGAACAGGAACAAAATCCGCCGGTCATGGCCCGGGTCGTTACGGTCTTGGTCGTCGCTCATGCTTCAGGTTACTCGCAATTCGACCGGAAACGCCATTGCGGATTCCGAAAAGTGGCCGTCGCCTCGGCAAACTCGATCATTATCTAATTCAGCCGTCATCCCGGTTGTGGAGTGTAGTGCGCGGTTACTTTGATCGTCTCGACCGTGCCGCCGCCGAGCCGGAAGATCCGGGTTTGCGGGACCGGCAGGGTCAGCGCCGCTGCCCGCGGCAACCCGGCGTAAAGGCCGCGCATCACCCGGCTGACGAGCCCATGGGCGACGACGATCAGCGGAAGAGCGTCGTTCTGTTCGGCCAGCCAATCCCCGATCCGCGCGGCGAATGCGTCATATCGTTCGCCGCCCGGCGCGCGAAAATACCATTCATGGCGGCCATCCCCGTCGAAGATCCCCGGCGCGCGCGCCTCGATCTCGCCATAGGTGAGCCCGTCCCACCCGCCGAGCGAGTGCTCGCGCAATCGATCGTCGAGCCGCAGCGCCCCGGCCGCCCCGAGCGTCGATATCGGTCCGAGCCTGTCGATTTCGTCTCGAATGATTTCGGCGGTGCGCCGCGCCCGGCCGAGCGGGCTGGCGACGATCGGGGCATTGCGTTCCGGCGATTGCGCCAGCCATCGGCCGATCGCCCGCGCCTGCCCGATGCCGCGCTCGGTCAATGGAGAATCGAGGCAGCCCTGAAACCGCCTCTCCCGGTTCCACTCGGTCTCGCCGTGACGGACCAGCAGGATCGTCATCGCCCGGGATCGGGGGTGCGCAGGCGATTGAGCACATGCCGGCGAAATGGTCCTGCCGGGACCCCGGGGTGGTCGAAATCATCGGCTGGCAGCGGCACAAAAATCGCCTGTAGTCGGGCCGAATCCGCATCCGGCGACAAACCTGGACAACGAGTGTAGTTTAGCCGGCATGACCGTAGAGATCCCATTTCGCCGCGATATTTCGTTCGAATACGGCCGGCTCGAAACCGGTGGCGCCGGGCATCCGCCGCATCGTCGCGCGCAACCCCAGTCCGTTCACCTTCAAGGGCACCGGGACCTATGTCGTCGGCGAGGGCGAGGTTGCGGTGATCGATCCCGGTCCCGATCTGGACGAGCATGTCGCGGCTCTCCTTGCCGCGCTCGCCGGCGAGCAGGTGACCCACATCCTGATCACCCACACCCATCGCGACCATTCGCCGGCGGCCCGGCCGCTGCAGGCGGCGACCGGCGCGCCGACCTACGGCTTCGGTCCGCACGCAGGCGGCCGGCGCGGCGACGCCGCGGTCGAGGAGGGCGGCGATTGGGATTTCGCTCCCGATGTCGTGCTCGGCGACGGCGAGCAGGTTGCCGGAAAAGGCTGGCGGTTCGAAGCGGTGCACACCCCTGGCCACACCTCGAACCATCTCTGCTTTGCCCTGCCCGACAGCGGCGTTCTGTTCAGCGGCGACCACGTGATGGGATGGTCGACCAGCGTGATCTCGGCGCCGGACGGAAACATGGCCGCCTACATGGCCTCGCTCGATAAACTGCTCGGACGCTGCGACCGGGTGTATTGGCCGACCCACGGTCCGGCGATCACCGAGCCGCAGCCTCATGTCCATGCCTTCATCGCGCATCGCCGCGAGCGCGAGGCCGGCATCCTCGACTGCCTGGCCGGCGGCATCGAACGGATCGACGCGATCGTCGAGCGCCTCTATCTCGGCCTCTCGCCGGGACTGCGCCGGGCTGCCGGGCGATCCGTGCACGCGCATCTGATCGATCTCGTCGCGCGCGGCATCGTCGAAAGCGACGGGGCGCCCGGTCTCGACACGCGCTATCGCCCCTCCCGCTCCTGACACCAACTCCCCAACGGACGATTCCTCGAGGGCTAGAAAAAAAAGCGCGTGCCTGGCAAATTCTACGACAGCGTCGTCGGGTTGGTCGGAGCCGGCAATGCAAAACATGGGTGCTTGTGTTTGAGACTGGCTTGCCAATGAGGTTGTCTCCATGCGCTATACGATTGTTGTCGAGAGAGCCGGAAACAACTATTCCGCTTACCTGCCGGACCTTCCCGGCTGCGTCGCGACCGGTACGACATTGGAAGAAACAGAGCAGCTGATCCGCGAAGCCGTGGAATTGCACTTGGACGGGCTGCGCGAGGACGGATTGCCCATCCCGCAACCGTTGAGCCAGGTCGAATATGTCGAGGTTGCAGTGTAATGCGTGGCCAAGTACCAACAAAACCGCGCTCAAACCTATTTATGCGGTGCCACGTTGGCCAGGGCTGGTGCACCGCACGAAGACGCTCGATCCGGCGAGGTATATCAAGGCCCAGAATATTGCCGGTCGCATCGGCGAGGCGCTTTTCGCCTCGGGGCCCTCGCGGGATCGCGTGTCTAACCGTGATTTGAGGGCGGGATTTGGGCCTCTGGCGGCACCGGCGACGCGCCGGTTTCTTGAGCCAAGTGGTGGGATGGGCGGCGAGAAATGGCAAGCCCGGTAGCGATAGCCCTCCCTAAGACGATCAAGCCAATGGCTACCACCCCGGCCACCAATACAATCTCTATCTGGATCGCCATGATCCGCTCCCTTCCGCTAAGCGACGCGATCGCGCCGATCCCGGCTATGACGCCAGCGGCACCGTCTGTTGCCGCGCGATACCAGATTTGCCGGTGGCGTCGTAGAGATGGCAGGCGACCCGGCGGGTATCGATGTCGGCGAGCACCGGCTCGTCCTCGCCGCAGCGCGGCATCGCCTGCGGGCAGCGCGGGTGAAAGCGGCAGCCGGAAGGCGGGTTGAGCGGGCTCGGCACTTCGCCGGTCAGGATGATCTCCTCGCGCCGCTCGTCGGGATGGCTCGGCAACGCGGCCGAGAACAGCGCCTCGGTGTAGGGGTGCATCGGCGCTCGGGCCAGCGCCTGGGCGTCGCCGCTCTCGACGATCTTGCCGAGATACATGACCGCGATCGTGTGGCTCATATGCGCGACGGCGGCCAGGTCGTGGGCGATGAACAGATAGGACAGCCCGAGATCGGCCTGCAGGTCGCGCAACAGGTTCAGGATCTGGGCCCGGATCGATACGTCGAGGGCGGAGACCGGCTCGTCGAGCACCACGAGCTTTGGCGACAACGCCAGGGCCCGGGCGATCGCGATGCGCTGGCGCTGCCCGCCCGAGAATTCGTGCGGGAACAGATCGGCCGAACGCGCCGGCAGCCCGACGAGATCGAGCAGGCGCAGAACGCGCTGGCGCACCGCCGCGGCCGGCAGCGACTCGTTGGTGACGAGCGGCTCGGCGATGATCGAGCTGATGCGCATCCGCGGGTTGAGCGAGGCGTAGGGGTCCTGAAAGACGGCCTGGACCGATTTGCGGTAGTGTCGGCGCCCGGCGGTATCGAGCTCCCGCAGATCCCGGCCTTCGAAACGGATGCTTCCGCCGGTCGGCTGTTCGAGCCCGAGCACGAGCTTCGCCGTCGTCGTCTTGCCGCAGCCGGATTCGCCGACGACGCCCAAGGTCCGCCCGGCCTCGACCGTGAACGAGATCCCGTCGACCGCCCGCACCACGCCGCGGTTGCCGCCAAAGATCCCGCGCTTCGACTCGAAGAGCTTGCTGAGCCCCGCCGCCTCGAGCACGACCATCAGACAGCCTCGCTCCGGATGCCGATTTCCGCCGTATCGGCGCCGGGAGCGGCCAGCCAGCATCGTGCGGTCCGGGCCGCGCCGAACGTTGTATCCAGTCTGAACTCCGGCGGCGTCTCTTCACGACAACGGGCAAATGCGCGGGGGCAACGCGCGGCAAAGGCGCAGCCGGGCGGCAGGGCGGCCAAATCCGGCGGTTGCCCGTCGATCGCGGCCAGGCGGTGCCGATTGTCGGTCATCCGCGGGATCGAGTTGAGCAGCGCGTCGGTATAGGGATGCGCGGGAGCGTTGAAGATGCGCGACACCGGCCCCGAACTCGACGACGCGGCCGGCGTACATCACCGCGAGCTGGTCGCACATCTTGGCGACGATGCCGAGATTGTGGGTGATGAAGATCAGGGCGAGGTGGTGCTCGCGCTGCAAATCGCGCAGCAGGTTGAGGTATTGGGCCTGGATCGTCAAATCGAGGCTGGTGGTCGGCTCGTCGGCGATCAGCAGGCGCGGCTCGCACGAGATGCCGATGGCGCCGACGATGCGCTGGCGCATGCCGCCCGACATCTCATGCGGATATTGCCGCACTCGTGTCTGCGGCGAGGGGATACGGACCGATTTCAACAGACCCACGGCCCGGCGCCACGCGCTGGCGCGCGAGGCGCCCTCATGCACCCGGATCGGCTCGGCCACCTGATCGCCGATCGTAAACAGCGGGTTCAGCGAGGCCATCGGGTCCTGCAGGATCATCGCGATCTTCTTGCCGCGGACATGGCGCATCTCGGCATCCGACTTGCGGACCAGGTCCTCGCCTTCCAACAGCATGCTGCCGCCGACGATGCGGGCGGCCGGCGGCAGGATGCGCAGGATGGTCAGCGCCAGGGTGCTTTTGCCCGACCCCGAACTCGCCGACGATGCCCAATGTTTCGCCGGCGTTGATCGACAACGACACGTCGTCGACCGCGCGGACCACCCGAGTCCCTTGTGCCGAGACGTAATGCGTCGAGAGGTTCCGCAGCTCGAGCAACGGGTGCCCGGTCTGCCGGATACCGCGTTCGGGCGCCTCAAAGCTGGCGGAGCTGGGGGTCGAGTTTGACACGCAGCCAGTCTCCGAGAAGGTTTGCCGAAAGGACCATCAGCATGATGCAGCACCCGGGGAACACGGTGAGCCACCAATAGCCGACCATCAACCCCTCCTTGCCGTCCGCGAGCATCAGCCCCCAGGCGGGTTGAGGCGGCGGCACGCCGACGCCGAGGAAGGACAGCGACGCCTCGGCGATGATGACGACTCCCAGCATCAAGGTGCCGAGCACAATGGCGGAGTTGATCACATTGGGCAGGATGTGACGCAGCATGATCGCCGATTTCGAGCAGCCGGCGACGATCGCGAGGCGGACGAATTCGCGCTCTTTGAGCGACAGCACCTCGGCGCGGATGATGCGCGCATAGCGGGTCCAATAGACGGCGCCGAGGATGATGACGATGTTCCACATGCTCGGCCCGACGATGGCGGCCAGGAAGATCGCGAAGGTCAATGCCGGCAAGGCGAGCCAGGTATCGGTCAGGCGCATGATCACCTGGTCGACCCAGCCGCCGAGATAGCCCGAAATGATGCCGAGCGCGGTGCCGACGAAACCGGCGAAGATGACCGCGGTAAAGCCGACCACCATCGACACCCTGGCGCCGAAGATCAGCCGCGAGAGCACGTCGCGGCCGAGCTGGTCGGTGCCGAGCAGGTATTGGGTGCTGCCGCCGGCCTGCCAAAAGGGCGGGCGAAAACGCGCCGCCAGCGTGCCGACCTCCGGATTGTGCGGCGCCAGCACATTGGCGAAGATCGCCACCAGGGCGATGCTGACGAAAATCGCGCTCGGCACAATCGGGAAATCGTCGAGCCGGATCAGCGTCAGACGCGGCGGGCGCTCCAGGGCGAGGCCGACGGTTTCAGCCGGCGAGGTCATGGTCATGACGGTTCAGCTCCCTAAACGGATGCGCGGGTCGATCACCGCGTAGAGAATGTCGATCAACAGATTGACGATTACGATCATCGCGCCGCCCAGCAGCACGACGCCCTGGACGATCGGGAAATCGCGGAAGGTGATGCCCTCGTAAAGCAGGCGGCCGATACCGGGCCAGGCGAACACGGTCTCCACCACCACCGCCACATTCACCATGATGACGAGGTTGATCCCGGCCAGGGTAAGCACCGGGATCAGCGCGTTTTTGAACGCATGCTTGGCGACGACGAGGGATTGCGGAAGGCCCTTGATCCGGGCCAGCTTGACATACTCCGAGCCCAGCACCTCGAGCATCGAGGACCGCGTCAGGCGCATATGGGTAGCGGCGAAGTACCAGCCGAGCGCGAAGGCCGGCATGATGATATGGGCCGGGCTGCCCGCCCCCGACGACGGCAGCCAGCCGAGGTAGACCGAAAACAGCAGGATCATCAACAGCCCGATCCAGAACGAAGGCATCGAGAGGCCGAGCAGTGCAAACAGCTTTCCGAAGCTGTCCCAGAAGCGGCCCACCCGCACTGCGGCGAGAATGCCGCTCGGGATGCCGATCAACAGCGAGAAGGTCATCGCGACCGCGGCCAGCATCAGCGAATTCGGCAGCCGCGACAGGTACAGTCCCATGACCGGCACCTGGTAGTAAAACGACTGGCCCAGATCGCCGTGAAGCAGGCTCGCCATAAAGATCCCGTACTGCACCCACAACGGCCGATCGAGGCCAAACTGGTGATGAATGGCGGCGATGTCGCCCGGGCTGGCGCCCGGCTCGACCAGCAGCGCCGCCGGGTCGCCGGTCACCCGGACAAAAAAGAAGATCGTCAGCGACAGCAGAAACAGCGACAACAGCGCGTAGCCAAATCGCCTGGCGATGTACTGCTTCATGGCATCCTCGCCTTCCGGCGATTCATCCGGTCCTCCACTGCGGTTAAGCCGCCTTGATCGTGATGTCCTCGAACGGGGCGGTATATGCAAACCCCGGGATCAGGCCGAATGCCGACTGGCCCACGCGCGGACCGACCCCGTTGAGAAAGCCGAGCAGCCAGACCGGCGCGAAGATCGCCTTGTCGTATACGAGCTGCTGCATCTTGGCGAGGATCGCGGTCCGCTTTTTCGGATCGAGTTCGTCGGCCTGTTGTGCGAACAGCGCGTCGATCTCCGGGTAGCTGCCATAGGCATAGGGACCGCCCTTGACGACGAAGGCGGCAAGCCGGGTCGTGGCGTCGCCAAAGGCGCCGCTCGCCCCGCGCAGGATCCCGTGAGTGAACTTTTTGCCGGCGTAGCTCGCGAGAAAGCCGGCCCGCTCGATCGGCTGCAGGCGCGTCCGGATGCCGACCTGCTGCAAGCCGTCGACGATGGCTTCGCCCATATTTGCGTACGAGCTGTCGCAATAGAAAAGACCGGCGTCGAAGCCGCCGGAATAGCCCGCCTCGGCGAGCAATTTCTTGGCCTTGGCCGCGTCGTACTGGGCGGCCGGCGGCTGCCAATAGTAATCGAAGGAGTTGGGTACAATGCTGTTGTTGATTTTGCAATAGCCGAGGAATAACGCTTGATTCATACCGTCGCGGTCGAGCGCCAAATTGGCGGCCTGCCGCACCCGGACATCATGCCATGGCGATTTCGGGTCCCATTGCTCGGGAAAATAGACCCAATTGGATGCCTGAAGAACGATCGGCTTGAGCGTGAGCCCCGGCGTGTGCCGCAAATCATTGGCCAGCTCGCCGCGGATGGAGTAGGCGATATCGATCTCGCCGCGCTTCAGGGCCGCAAGCCGCGTCGTTTCATCCGGGATCACCCTCATCACCAGGCGTTTGACCGCGGGTGTTTTGCGCCAATACCCTTCGAAGGCCTCCAGCACCAGCTCGACGCCCGGATTGAACGAGACGAATTTGTACGGCCCCGCACCGATCGGCGCCTTTTTGAACCCGTCGTCACCGACCTTCTCGACGTATTTCTTGGGGACGATCCAACCGGCGCCGCTGGCGGTCGCATAAAAGGTCATGAAATCGGGCCAGGGCGCCTTCAGTTTGAACCGCACGTGCAGCGGATCGGGGGTCTCGACCGCCGCCACCTTGCCGTGCAGCAGATCGTGCGAGGCCCCCCTGTAGCGATCGAACGAGAACTTGACGTCCTCGGCCGTCACCGGGTCGCCATTGTGGAATTTCGCGTTCTTGCGCAACACGAACTCATAGCTGAGCCCGTCCTCGGAGGCCGACCACGACTGGGCAAGGGACGGCGCCCGGATTTCTCCCGGCATCGGCTTTACCAGTGCGTCGTGGAGCGCGTAGAGCACCATGAACGGGGTGATGATCCCCTGAGTCTCGGCCGGATCGAACCAGGTCGGCGCAAGCGAGACGTGCACGCCCCAGGTCAATTGCCCTGCCGGGGCAGCGGCCTCGGCCGGCGCGGCGGCGCCGGCGACGACACCGAAGGCAGTCAGCGCCATGAGTTCGCGCCGGGTCAGCCGCGTCGACACACCTTCGATCCCGATTTTCTTGTCGTTGCCGACCGCCGGACTCATACGCCTCCCCTTACACCAACCTTATGAAACATTCCGCCTACTGTAGATGAACCCCGCAAAAATGTCTCGGCGATTCTCCTTAGGCCACGGATCGGTGGGGTCCGAATGCAGCTAGACGCTCTTGATCGTGATGTCCTCGAACGGCGCCGTATAGGCGAAACCCGGGATCAGGCCGAAAGCGGATTCGCCGACGCGCGGGCCGGTCCCGTTGAGAAACCCGAGCTGCCAGATCGGTGCGTAGATTGCCTTGTCGGTAACGAGCTGCTGCATTTTGTCGAGCATCGCCGCGCGTTTCTTCTTATCGAGTTCATTGGCCTGCTGCGAATAGAGCTCGTCGATGTCGGGATAATTCCCGTAGGCAAAGGCGCCGCCTTTGACGATAAAGGAGGCGAGGCGGGTCGCGGCGTTGCCGAACGCACCGCTGGCTCCCTGGATGATGCCGCGGGTATATTTCTTGCCCGAATAGCCGGCAAAGAAACCGGCGCGCTCGATCGGCTGCAGCCGGACGCGGATGCCGATCGCCTGAAGATTGTTGATCGAAACCTCGGCCATGTTCCCGTACGAGCTGTCGCAATGAAGCAGCCCGGCATCAAAGCCGCCGGCATAGCCTGCTTCGGCCATCAGCTTCTTGGCCTTGTCGGGATCGTAAACGGCCGCCGGAGGCTGCCAGTAATATTCGAACGTATAGGGGACGATGCTGTTGGTGATCTTGCAATAGCCGAGAAACAGCGCCTTGCTCATCCCGTCGCGGTCGATCGCCAAATTGGCCGCCTGCCGCACCCGCAGATCATGCCACGGCGATTTCGGGTCCCATTGTTCGGGGAAATAGAGCCAGTTCGGCGCCTGCAGGACGACCGGCTTGAGACCGAGCCCCGGGCTGTGCAGCAGGTCCTGCGCGAGTTCGCCGCGGATCGAGTAAGCAATATCGACCTCGCCCCGCTTCAAGGCCGCAAGCCGCGTCGACTCGTCCGGGATCACCTTCATTACCAGGCGCTTGACGCTGGGGGTTTTGCGCCAGTAGCCGTCGAACGCCTCGAGCACGAGTTCGACGCCCGGCGTGTACGAGACGAATTTGTAGGGGCCGGCGCCGATCGGCGCCTGCTTGAAGGCCTCGTCGCCGACTTTCTCGACGTACTTCTTGGGCACGATCCAGCCGGCGCCGCTGGCGCTCGAATAAAAGGTCAGAAAATCGGGCCATGGCGTTTTGAGCTTGAAGCGGACATGCCGAGGATCCGGCGCCTCGATCGCCGCCACCCGGCTCTTCATCAATTCATGGGCGGCGCCGCGATAGCGCTCGAACGAGAACTTGACGTCCTCGGCGGTGACCGGCTCGCCGTTGTGAAACCTGACGCCGTCGCGGACGACGAATTCGTAGGTGAGATTATCCTCGGAAGCCGACCACGACTCGGCCAGGCAAGGCGCCTGCAGATTGCCCGGCATCGGCTTCACCATCGCGTCGTGCAGCGCGTAGAGCACCATGAACGGCGTGATGATCCCCTGCGTATCGGCGGGGTCGAACCAGGTCGGGGCGAGCGACACGTGTATCGCCCAGGTCAACTCGCCCGCCGGCGCCGCGGCCCGCGCGATCGTCGGGGCCCCCGCAGCCAGCCCGAGAGCGGTCAAGGCCAGCACATCTCTGCGCGTCAGATCGATTGCTTTTGAGCCGGTGGTTGCTGCGCCCCGGCTGCTGAAAGCCGAACCCATTGCGTCTCCTCCTAGCCTTACGTGCGCCTTACGACCGCCGGGCGAGCGCGGAGGGTAGACCAGCCCTGTGGGATTGTCTCCACGAATATGCCGGCTCGCCGACCCGGCCGACCGACGACGGCGAACGGATCGCCTCGGGTGCGCCCGATCGAGGGAAGAAGCTCAGGCCCGCATCGGCGCCGCTGCTACACCTGCTTGATCGTGATGTCCTCGAAGGGGGCGGTGTAGGCAAAGCCGGGGATCAGGCCGAACCCCGACTCGCCGACCCGGGGCCCAACGCCGTTGATAAAGGCGAGCTGCAAAAGCGGGGCGTAGACCGTGTCGCGGTCGATCAGCTGCTGCATCTGGCCCAGGATGTCGGCGCGCTTGTTGCGGTCGAGCTCGGCCGCCTGACGGGCGTAGAGCGCGTCGATTTCAGGATAGTCGCCATAAACGTAGGGGCCGCCCTTGACGGCAAAGGCGGCAAGGCGCGTGGCGGTGTTGCCGAAGGCCGCACTCGCCGCCTGGACGATGCCCCGGAACTTGCGGTTGGAATAGCCTTCGAAAAAAGCGGCGCGTTCGAGCGGCCGCAATTTCGCGCGGATGCCCACCGCCAGCAAATTGTCGAGCACCGCCTCGCCAAAATTCGCGTAGGACGAGTCGACATAATGCTCGCCGGCGTCGAAGCCCTCGGCATGGCCGGCTTCGGCCAACAGCTGCTTGGCCTGTTGCGGGTCGTAGACTGGCGCCGGCGGCTGCCAAAAGAATTCGAACGTATAGGGAATGATGCTCCCGGTAATTTTGGAATAGCCGAGCGTGATCGCCTCGTCGATCGCCTTGCGGTCGATCGCCAGGCTGGCGGCGCGGCGCACCCGCGGATCGTGCCACGGTGATTTCGGGTCGAACTGGTCGGCGAAATAGATCCACCACGGACCCTGCGGGATCACCGGCTTCAAGGTCAGGCCGGGGGTCTTGCGCAGCCGCTTGGCAAGCTCGCCGCGGATCGAATAGCAGATGTCGACCTCGCCGCGCTGGAGGGCGGCAAGCCGTGTCGTCTCGTCGGGGATCACCTTCATCACGATCCGCTCGACGGTCGGCCTCTTGCGCCAATACTGGTCGAAGGCCTCGAGCACCAGCTCGACGCCGGGCGTGAACGACACGAATTTGTAGGGGCCGGCGCCGACCGGGGCCTTTTTGAACCCCGCGTCGCCGACCTTCTCGACATATTTCTTCGGCACCACCCAGCCCGCGCCGCTCGCCGCCGCATAAAAGGTCAGAAAATCGGGCCACGGCGATTTGAGCTTGAAGCGCACATGCTGCGCGTCAGGCGCTTCGACCTCGGCCACCCGGCTTTTGATCAGCTCATGCGAGGCGCCGCGATAGCGCTCGAACGAAAATTTTACGTCTTCGGCGGTGACCGGCTCGCCGTTGTGGAATTTGGCGTCGCCACGCAATACAAACTCGTAGGTCAGACCGTCTTCCGATGCGGTCCAGGACTGGGCGAGGCACGGCGCCATCGGCTGCCCCGGCATCGGCTTCACCACCGCGTCGTGCAAGGCGTAGAGCACCATAAACGGGGTGATGATCCCTTGCGTGTCGGCCGGGTCGAACCAGGTCGGCGCCAGTGAGACGTGGATCGCCCAGGTCAGTTGTCCTTGCGGGGCCCCGGCGGCGCGGGCCGCACCGGACGGACCGCCGACCAGGCCGAGAGCGGCCAGGGCAAATACGTCTCGTCGGGAGACGCGGTTGCGCGCGCCGATCAAGTCCGCCGCCGCGCGGCGGCCGGTGGATGATCCCATCGCCTCCTCCCCTCCGGCCCCTCCCTATGGGGGCCTTGCATTTATTTTATGCCAGACCTGCGGCTCTGTCCCGGCGTTTTATGCTAGCGGGTTCACCGGTCGAACAGCGGGGCTCGGGAGTGAGCGAATTCCTCGACCGCATCGGCGAGCCTGTCGCCGTCGGCTTCGTCGAGAGCGATCGACAACGCGAACATGCCGCGCTTGGCGAACCACAATCCGCGCGCGGTCAGGTCGAACCAGAACAGGTCGCGCAGCCGGCCATTCCCTTGCAGCGCATCCTCTTCGCAGCGGATCGGCCGGTCGCTGAAATGGACCGACATCATCGAGCCCAGACCGGTGAACTGCATCGCCAACCCCTGCCGTCGCACGATCTCGTTCAGCCGCCGACGCAGGCGATCGCCGAAAATATTCAATTCCCGGGCGCGCTGCGGGGTATAGATCTCGGTCAGCCCGACCAGTCCGGCGTTCATCGTCAATATGTTGTTGTTGAAGGTGCCGGCGTGCTGCAGCGAGTCGGCGCGCCGCGGGTCGAAGCGCCCCATGATGGAGGCGCCGCCGCCGAACGCGCCAAAGCTCATGCCGCCGCCGACATATTTGCCGAGTGTCGTCAGATCGGGGAGGATGCCGTGGGCCTCCTGCAACCCGCCCGGCGCCAGCCGCGAGGTCATCACTTCGTCAAAGATCAGCAAAGCGCCGGTCTCGGTCGCCAAGCTCCGCAGACCCGCGAGAAAACCGCTCTCGGCCGGGATGCAGCCGGTGGTGCCCTGCATCGGCTCGACCAGAATCGCCGCGAGGTCCCGACGATGCGGGCCGACCAAGGTCTCGACCATGGCAAGATCGTTGTAGCGGCCGAGCAGAAACTCGAACGGCGCGTTGATGGCGCTGCCATGGCCGCGAAAATAGAAGACGCCGCCGTGATAGCCGCCGCCAAAAACCAGGATCTTGGCCCGGCCGGTAATCGCGCGGGCGGCGCTGACCGCCATCAAATTCGCCTCGGTGCCGGAATTGGTGAAGCGCACCAGTTCGATCGACGGGAAGCGTGCGCAAATCGCCGCGGCGAACCGCGCCTCGGCCTGGTTTTGCGCGCCGAAATTGAGCCCGCCTTCGATCGCGGCAATGATCGCCCGGCGGATCAGCGGGTGTGAATGGCCGAAAAGCCCGGCGGTGAACTCGCTCAGAAAATCGACATATTCGTGCCCGTCGAGGTCCCACAGCCGCGCCCCTTCGCCGCGCGCCATCGTCAGCGGGAACGGGTCGACATGGATCGAGGCGCGGGTGTTGCCGCCGGGCATTACGGCGCAGGCTTCGCGGTGCTGGGCGAGGCTGTTCGGGTTTCCCTCCCGATACTGCGCTTCAGCCTCGGCAAGTGCTGCGGCGAGATCGATGTTGGCGGCGTAGGTCTGGGTCATCCGGTGCATCGCTCCGTGACTGGTTTGGGAACGATACCCTCGGGCCGCTCTCAGATCGAGATTGCTTTGTCGCCGCGCTCTCGCAATGACGAAGGTGTGTCTTCTGCGGAGAACCGGGGGTCGATTACTGCGTCCTGTCCGACGCCCCCGGTTCTGAAGTCATGTGCGCCAGTGCGTTGCGCATCGGCGTGCTCGACACCCTTATCAGCCCTTCGAACGGCGTGTCCATCTCGACAATCAGAAGGATGCAGGCCGCGAGCGCCGCGGCGCTCAGGAAAAGAGCGGTCGCCACTGTCGCGTTACGCGGTGCCGTGTAGCCAAAGCTGAAGAAGATCAGAGTGATCCACGCGATCAGGATTTCCAGGAAAAGCGGATTTATCGAGGTTTCGGGGCGCTCAACGAGAAGCAGGCGCATCTTCAGCGCGTCTTCGATTTCGGAAGCGGCGTCGGTACGGAGCGCATCGCGTCGCGGGCTGCCGCCGGGCAGCCTCAATATTGCGGAGCGCGCCCCGTCGAGCAGCTTGCCCGCCTCGACATCCTCGAGCTCTTTCGGCGCACCCCGATCTCCTTGCCAGTTGTCGGCGAGCGCACGCGCGGTGTAATTGCGCAGCATCATACGCGGTTCGGCCGTCTCCGGTCCGTAGTCGGCCAGTGTTTGGTGAAGCAGAATCAGGGTGGTGGCGAACTGGCGGATCTGTGCGTCGGTGGCGTCGAACGCGCTCTTGGTGCCGGCGATCAACAACCCCAGCACCAGCGCCGCAAATACCGAAAGTATATCGGTGGCGAGCTTGACCGCGTCACGCGATTCACGAGAGCGGGAAGGCTCCGGCAGGCGGGCGCCGAACCACATGCCGAGCAACGACCCGACGATCAGGCAGCCGAGGACGATAGCCGTGATCGTCAGCGAAGACATCGCGGCAGCCACGCCGGCTGTTCGGTTACTCGGTCCCTGGCAGAACGTCCTTTGCCTGCGTCAGCCGGGATAAGCCCGGCGGCCGCGGTCGCGCAGCCACAGGCGCACGAGATGGCGTTTCTTCGCAAGATCGGGGTAGTCGACAAAGGCGGTGCGGCTGTGTCCCAGCGCCCGGTTGTCGACAAATTGCATCTGGCCCGGTTCAAGGTCAAAATCGATCGACAGGGCGTCGTCCTCGAAAATGTCGAGCATTGCCGACAGGGAGGCTTCCCCCGCCTCATCGACCGGCTCGCCCCTCAGCGCATAGCCGCCGTTGATCTGGTGGACGCTGAACCGCGCCCGCAGCTCGTCGCCGGCGTCGAATACCGGAGCGGCCAAGACCGGGCTCTCGCCGGGATGAAACTCGCGCTGGCGGTCGAACCAGAACGGCTGGTAAAGGCGCCCCAACAGCTCGGGGCAGCGCGCCGAGATTTCGTTGCGGGTGGTGTGGAAGCTGATCACCCGGCTGTGGCCGCCGCTCATCGCCGGCCGCAGGCACAGCAGACCGACATAGTCGGGCGGCGTGCGGTTATACGCATTGTCGTTGTGAAAGCGGATTTCGATATTGGTCTTGTCGGGCCGCACTCCCGATCCCGGCAGCGCCTGCCGTCCGGTGTCGAGCACATCGTAGATCAGCGTGCCGTCGAGTTTTTGCGCCACCGGGCGGGCGATCATGCTCGACAGGAGCCAATAAATCGCGGTCGCCGCCGGTGCGCCGATTTCGCCGACCGGCAGGCGGTCGACGATCGCAAATCGCACCCCGCGATCGAGAACCCGCCGCGCCCTCGACATCGCATCGCGGCATTCCGGCATCGCGAAATCGTCGGGGCCGAGCACGATCGCCGGCAGCGGATAGTCGCGCAACTCCTCGGCGGCACGGCGGATTTCGTCCAGGCAGACCGATGACAGTTCGATCCGATAATCCTCGGGACGAACATCGCGGCGCCGCCAGGCGCTCGGGCCGGTAATCGGATCGCTGGCAATCGACATTCGAGAAAGCCTCTCCCTGACGGCGTCGTGGCGGTCGATTGGCGAGGCCGATCCCGCCCAGGCCCGCCCGACCCAGATAGCGCGGCGCCGCGGTGTGGATCAATGCCTAATCCCGCACCGCCGCGGTCCAGATCCCGCAGTTTGCGCCCGCGTCGATCGATCCGCCGCGATCACGATACCGCAGAACCCGCCCGGCCCGGAGCGAGGCAGGAGAGACACCAGCCCGCGCCATGCAGCCAGCAGGTTGCGTCTTCGGCGTGATCGTCGCGACGCAATGATCGCACCGCTTCGCCCCAGTCGCGCACGAGGGCGGCGGTCAGCCGGCCACCTGTGTTCTGGTCCCGCGCGCCACGGAAATCGATGAACCCGGCTCGACATACAAAGCGGGCCGCATACCCGGCCTCTGCCCGGCGAGTCACCAGCAACATCCCGCCGGGGCCGGCTCGCGTTGCCGTCATCGGGAACAACAACCGCCCGCCCGGCAGCAGCGCGTCGAGCCACGCGTCCGGCGGATGGGTGGCGCCGGCGCTAACGAAGACGACGTCGATCGGATCAGGGGCGATGCTGGCTCCGTCGACGTTGTCGACTGTGACTTGCGGCCAGGAGCCGAGAGCGCAACGCGCCCTCTCAAAGAGCGTCGGATCGATCTCGACCGCCGTGACTGCGCCCGCTGGCCCCGCCAGTTCGGCGGCGATTGCGGTATAATAACCGGTCCCGCAGCCGAGATGCAGCACCCGTTCGCCGCCGGCGATTTCAAGCTGGTCGAACAGGCGAGCCCAAAGGCTCGGCTGGCCATTATTGATCCCACGAGCCTCGTCGAGCGCGATCAGCACGTCATGATAGACATGGCGCGGATCGGCGTCCTCGGTCGACCAATACTCGGCCATGTTCATCGGGCTTTTGACCCGCCAGGGTCCCGGCCCGACAAAACGCTCGCGTGGCACCTTGGCGAATGCTGCAATCACCGCCAGAGAGCCGACCTTGGCGGTGTAGCGCAATTCCGCGGCATACCAGCGCCGAGCTTCCGCGATCAAATCAACCATCCCGCCCCTCGCGTTTGCGGTTATCTCCGTTGCTCTGGCGCCACGCGAAAGACCAACACGGAACGAGAACCGGCAACAAAGCGCTCTGGTACGTCATGGCGCCGGGCTCGTTACAACAACAAGCCCGCAAGCCCTTGCTGCCAGAGGCGCTCGTCGCCCGGGCCGAGGCCCCGCCTCAGCCCGCAATGCGGTGGTTGAACACGGCGAGGCCGCGCAGCACGTCGAGGGCCTGGGTCAGTTGTTCGTCTCCGGCGGAGCCGATGTCGCCGGTCGCAACCGAAGAGGTCGATTTTGCCGCCGCAGTCGGGTTGGCGCCAGCCGGCGGCGCGGAGCTGGCCGGCGATGTCCCGGCCGGCGGGAGGGCGCTGGTCGGCGGTGCGCCGGTGACCGGTGCGGTGGGGGTCGCCGGGTCAGGATTTTTCAGCGCACCCGGCAGATCGGCCTCGTGCCGGATCCCGTCTTCGCCGAACTTTTCGAGTTTTAGAGGCTCGACCGTCAGATCGGGGACGAGACCCTTGCCTTCGATCTCGCGTCCCGATGGGGTGGTGAACCTGGAGGTGGTCAACCGGATCGCGCCGCCGCTGCCGAGCGGGATCAGGGTTTCGATATTGCTCTCGCCGAACGTCCTGGTGCCGAGCAGTACCGCACGATGAGCGTCCTGCAGCGCGCCGGCGACCAGTTCGGCCTCGCGCGCGGTCCCGCCGTTGACGATGACGACGATCGGCAGCCCCTTGGCGGAATCCCCCGGCGTGGCGGCGATCCGCTTGACGCTGTCGGGTTTGCGGCCCTTGATGACGACGATATCGCCGTGGTCGATAAAGGCGTCGGCAACGGCGACCGCGGCATCGAAGCCGCCGCCGGGATTGTTGCGCAAATCGAGGATCAGCCCGGCGAGCTTACCGCCGGTGCGCTGGCGCAAATCCTGGACCGCACCCGCCAAAGCGGCGTGCGTGCCGCCATCGAAGCCGGCAATGCGCAGGTAGCCGATGTTGCCGTCGGCGATGCGGGCCGTTACCGTCGGCTGCTCGGAGACGGCGCGTTTGACCGAGAGCCGGATCGGCGAGCCGGTGCCGCGGCGCAGGATCAGTGCTACCGTGCTGCCGGCCGGTCCGCGCAATTTCTGTTCGATCTGAGGTAGGGTCAGCTCGTAGATCGGCTCTTTGTCGATGGCAAAAATCAGATCTCCCGGCTTGATCCCGGCTTGCGCCGCGGGCGAACCGTCGCGCGGCGAGATCACCTTCAAATCGCCATTGTCGAGCGTCACCGCCAGCCCGATCCCGGGCTGTCCGTCGGTTGCCGGGTTCTGCAGCGATTTCAGCGCGCCGGGGTCCAGATAAGCGGCGTTCGGGTCGAGCCCGGACAGCATCCCCGTGATCGCCGCCCCGATCAGCTTGCTGTCCGGGACCGGATCTACCGAATCCCGGCGAATCCGCTCAAAAGCGTCGTCGAACAGATTGAGCTGGTCATAAACCGTGTCCTTGCCGGTTTGCGATTGGGCAACGCCGTTGGTCGGGACGGCAAAAGCGGTTATCAGGATTACCATCGCCAATCGACGCACGCCCACCATCCTCCACCGAAACAGCATGTCAGCAACCCAGGCCCGATGGCGGTAACCCTAGCCCACAGATCATGGCATTACCATGGTCGTCGCCGCCCTTTATGCCGCGGCTCGTTTGCACCGGGAGCTCCGCATGGACATGCTCGACAGCGTCAAGGCACAGGCGCTGCCGTTCGCCAACCTCTTGGGCATCGAGTTCGTCGAGGCCTCGAAGGACAGGATCGTTGCTCGAATGACCGTGCGTGACGATCTCTGCACCCGCCCGGCGGTCCTGCACGGCGGCGCGATCATGGCCTTTGCCGATACGCTCGGCGCCACCGGCACAATCCTCAACCTGCCTGAAGGCGCCGGCACCACGACGATCGAGAGCAAGACCAACTTTGTCGCCCCGGCGCCGGTCGGGACCCAGGTGATCGGCGAGGCGACGCCCATTCACCGCGGCCGACGAACGATGATCTGGCAGACGCGCGTCTCGGCCGCAGATGGCCGGCTGGTCGCGCTGGTGACCCAGACCCAGCTGGTTCTATAGGCCCGCCGGTTTGAGCTCGAAGATACGGCGCCGCCAGATTTCGGAGGAGACAAGATGAACGTTGCGCGACGATTGCAGGAATTGGGGATCGTACTTCCGGAGGTCGGCGGGCCGATCGGCAACTATGTCCATGCCAAGCGGACCGGCAATCTCCTCTATCTGTCGGGAAAAGGCCCGCCGAATGTCGACGGCGGCATGCCGCGCGGCAAACTCGGCGCCGGCATGTCGGTCGAAGAGGGCTATCGGCATGCCCGCGGCGTCGGGCTGGTGCTGATCGCGGTGCTCAGGGATGCGCTCGACGGCGACCTCGACCGGGTCGAAGACATCGTCAAGGTGCTGGGCATGGTCAATGCCGCCGCCGATTTCGAGGACCATCCCAAGGTCGTCAACGGCTGCTCCGATCTGTTTGTCGAGGTGTTTGGCGAACGCGGTCGGCATGCCCGTTCCGCCGTCGGCATGAGTTCGTTGCCGGGCGGCATCCCGGTCGAGATCGAGCTCGTCGTCGCGGTCAGGTGACGGCGCGCCTGCTCGATAGGCTGCGGCGCAATCGAGAGGCGGAAGCGTCTTGCCGGCCGGCGGCGAGGGTCGAGTTCCGGTGACGGCCCCGGCCGCCCCAGGTGCGGTTCGGCACCAGCAGGTCAGCCGGCTGATGCTGTTTTTCGCAGTCGTCTATGTCGTCGAGGGTTTCGGGCAGGCGGGCGGGCTGATCGCCCAGCCGCTGAACTTTTTTCTAAAACAGGCCTATGGGTGGACCCCCGGTACAGGTCACCGCTTATCTGACTGTCCTCAACCTGCCGTGGATCATCAAGCCCGTCTACGGGATCGCATCCGATTTCGTGCCGCTGTTTGGTTATCGGCGCAAAGCCTATCTGGTCCTCGCCAATCTGGCGGCGGCGGCCGCCTCCGGCTGGGCCGCGTTCCTGACCACGCCTGGCCGGCTGATCCTCGCCTTGCTGACGACCGCCTATGCAATGGCGATCTCCAGCACCTTGTGCGGCGCCCTGTTGGTCGAGAACGGCCAACGGCTGGGCGCGAGCGACCGGTTCGTAAATCAGCAATGGTTGTGGTTCAACATCGCCGCGATGGCCAGCGCCTTTGTCGGCGGCCAGCTGGTCGAGCGGCTGTCGCCTGCCGCGGCCCTGCATTTTGCCGCAGCGATCGTCGCCGCCGCGCCGCTCGCCGCGGTCGTCGGGGCCCTGTTCCTGGTCGACGAAAGCCCGAGCCGCCTCGATCTCGCCGAACTCAAAAGCACCTTTCGCAGCCTGCTCGCCGCCTTTGCCCTCAAGGAGCTTTGGCTGATCGGCCTGTTCTTGTTTTTGTATTATCTAAATCCCGGGTTAGGCTTGCCGCTCTATTACTACATGACCGACACGTTGAAGTTCTCGCAGGAATTTATCGGCATCCTCGGCGCGGTCAATTCGGCCGGCTGGGTTGTCGGTGCAGTACTGTATCGGAAATTTCTCGGCGAGATCACTGCAAAGCAATTGTTGAATTGCAGTATCTTCGCGGGCGCCGCTTCCACCGCCGCTTTTTTGCTGCTGACGAACGAAGCGAGTGCGGTAATCATCAATTTCTGCAGCGGCATGGCCGGCATGATCGCCTTTGTCGCGACGTTGAGCCTCGCCGCGGATTATTGCCCGAAACGGGCCGAGGGCTTTGCCTTCGCCGCGCTGATGTCGTTGCTCAACCTTTCCTCGGCATTGTCGAACAATCTCGGCTCTTTCCTCTATGAGCATGTCTTTCACAACGAGCTGAGGCCGCTGATCCTCGTCTCCGCCGCCTCGACCGCACTGATCTTCATGCTCGTCCCGTTATTGCGCCTCGGCGCCCGGCTGGCCGGGACCCCGGCCGACCCGCCGACACGGTAGCGGGCTAATCCGAGCCGGGGACCGTCCCCTTCGGCAGGCTCGCGCAATAGCGCGCGATCTCGCCGGGGGTGGTGATCCACAAATCGTCGCGATGCCGCAGGATATGGCGGACGGCGTCGCGGTAGGCGCGCAGCCGGAACGGCTGGCCGATAATGAACGGATGCACCGAGATGGAGCAGACGAGCGGGTATTTTCGCGACTGCTCAAGCATCTCGTCGAATTGGTCGACAATCATCTCGGCGAATTGGCGGCCGGTATGACGACGGTAGACCAGCGACGGCGAGTCGTTGATTTCGAGCGGATAGGGCACCGACAGGATCGGCCCGGAACGGGTGCGCAACCAGACCGGTTGATCGTCCAGCGCCCAATCCATCACATAGCGGTAGCCGGCCTCCTTCAACAAATCGAGGGTGACCGCGCTCTGGGCGATATAGGGGCCGAGCCAGCCCTCGGGCGGCCGGCCGGAAAGCCGGCCGACGATTTCGGTGCACTCGGCGATCAGCCGCGCCTCATCCTCCTCCCACAGCACATCCTGGCGCTCGGAGTTGGTGCGGCCGTGCCCGACATACTCGTCGCCGCGGGCATTCAGCCGCTCGACGATGTCGGGACAGTATTCGAGCGCCGCAGAATTGACGTTGTGGGCGCCGGGCAGACCGAATTCGTCGAGCAGATCGAGGTAGTACCACAGGCCGACGCGGTTGCCGTAATCGCGCCAGGCATAGTTGCGCTGGCTCTGCGGCGATGCAGCGCCGGTCGAATTGCTGCCGAGCCCGGCGCCGAACGCGAAATGCTCGATATTGTTGCAAAAGGTGACGGCGAGGCGGGAGCCGTCGGGCCAGTCGTATTGCGGCCGCTTGTGGATCGGCGCGTAGTCGTAGCGGCTGTGCGCAGGGAGTTTCATTGAGGTGTCGGGCTCGAAAGTTGCCCCTCACCCTAGCCCTCTCCCGTCGAGGCGGGGAGAGGGAATTTCCGTTGACGCTCTCTCTCCCCGCTCGCGCAGGGCTGTCCGGGGAACGGTAACGGGTTGTCGCATCTTGACCGGGACCAACCGAAAGTCGTCATGCGCGGGGCTCGACCCGCGCATCCACGCGGTCGCGAGTGCTGCCCGCGCCCTTTGCAAGGACGCGGATGGCCGGAACAGGTCTCACTGCTGTCCGGTCCAGATTTACGATGATCTTCAAATGCTTCGAAGCACATCCTCCCCTCGGCCGGGCTCGACCCGGCCGTCCACGTCTTGCAATGGAGAGGCTTGCAAGAAAAAGACGTGGGTAGCCGGGTCAAGCCCGGCCACGGGGTACTGGTGCTTCACTACAACCGCCAAATTAGTCCGTATCGTATTTCCGCTGCACGAAGCTTAAACCGGACAGCCGTGGAACAAGTCCGGCCATGACAACTTTAAGTCGCACAAGACTCCTTGCACACTCCTATGCGCATCTATGGGAAATTTCCCCGGACAGCCCTGCGCCTTCCGGAGCGGGGAGAGGGGCTGAGACTCTGGGACCGCGGTTTCAGCGGCCCTTGAACATCGGCCGGCGTTTTTCCATGAAGGCGGTGCGGCCCTCGGTGTAGTCTTCGCTGGCGAAACATTCGTCGACGACGCGCTTGCACAGCGCCATGTCGCGTTTCGACTCGTCCTTCAATGCCTCGCGCACGATCTGTTTGGCGGCGCGGATCGTCAGCGGCGCATTGGCGGCGATCATGTCGCAATAGTTCTTGACGTAGCTTTCCAATCCGTCGGCCGGCACCAGACGGTTGACCAGCCCCATCGCCAGCGCCTCTTCCGCTGTGAACTGCCGCGCGGTGTAGAAGATCTCGCGGGCATGGGCGGGCCCGACCATATCGATCAGTTTCTTGACGCCGTCATAGGCATAGCCGAGGCCGAGCTTCGCCGCCGGAATGCCGAAGCGCGAGCCCTCGGCGGCTATGCGAATGTCGCAGGCGAGAGCGGTGGCGAGACCGCCGCCGATGCAATAGCCGCGGATCATCGCGAGTGTCGGCTTCAAGGTCTCCTGCAGTTTGACGCGCGCCGCCTCGGAGATCTTGGCGTACGCGGCCGCCGCCTCTTCGGACGCGCGCCGCTCCTTGAATTCCGAGATGTCGGCGCCGGAGACGAACGCCCGGCCGCCGGCGCCGCTGACGACGATGACCCGGATCGCGTCGTCGCTCTCGAAATCGTCGACGATCTGCGCCACACCCTGCCACATCTCGAGCGAGACGGCGTTGTGGCGCGCCGGGTTGTTGAAGATCAGATGGCCGACGGCGCCGTCCTTTTCGGCGATCATCTTGCTGGTCAAGGGCTGGTCGAGCATGGCGGCGTGTGTTCCTCGTTGCTGGGAGAATCGTCCGGGTCGCCCGATTGTGGCAGATGGCGGGGCGCTACGCACCCGGGCATTCTCGCCGCGGCTACCCCCGCGCCACGGCCAAGCCGCGATCCGCGGCGGACATTTCATCGATCGGGCGGTCCGGGCGGATCCACCAGGTCATCACGATGGCGAACAACAACAGCCCGACGGAAAACGCGAACGGTGTCGTCCAGCTGCCGGTCCGCTGCAATATCCAGCCGAACGCGACCGGCGACAATATCCCGGCGACAGCGCCGGCGGCATTCATCAGCGAACTCGAAGAGCCGGCGTAATTCGGCGCGATGTCCATGGTCGCGGTCCACAAAGGCGAAATCGCGAAGCCCAGAAAGAACAGCGCCATCGTGAAGCCGGCCAGGCCGATAACCAGATCATGAATCATGATCGCCGGCACCAACCCCACTACGGCGAGCACCCAGCTGCATGCGATCAACAGCGAGCGCGCGATCGGCAGGCTCCGGGTGCGGCGGAACAGATAGTCGGTGGTCACGCCGCCGAGGAATTCGGCGATCATCGCGGATAAAAGCATAGCGGCATAAAACAGCGACGATTTCTTCAGGTCGAGCCCGTAATTCTTCTGGAACAAGGACGGCATCCAAGTCACGTACAGCCAGCCGGTCCAGCCCTGGCAGAAATAGACGATCATCAACGGCGCCACCCGCGGGATCAGGCGCCGCCACGGCACCGGGCCGGAACCGATCGGCCTCGCCGGATCGGCGACCGGCAATTCGGCCAGTTCCGCGGCGGTGATGCCGGGATGTCGGCGCGGATCCTCATGGAAATACCACCACCACACGGCGGCCCAAAGGGCCGACACCATGCCGAGCGCGACGAACGAAACACGCCAGGAGAACCATGCGATCAGAAAGGCCACGATCGGCGCCGACGCTCCGGCGCCGAGACGCCCGGCGGCGTGGGTGATGCCGACCGCTGTGCCGCGCGAGGCGAGCGAGGTCCATTTCGAGAGCGCACGGGTCGCCGCCGGCAACGTGGCGCCCTCTCCCATGCCGAGCACAAAGCGCACGGCAAACAGCGAAGCCAGCCCGGTAACCGCCGCGGTCACGATGGTCGTGATCGACCACGCCAGTCCGCAGACCGTGAGCGTGCGCCGCGCCCCGAAACGGTCGGCAAACCATCCGCCGACCAGCTGAAACGGGGCATAGGCGTAGTTGAAGGCCGAGAAGGCGATGCCGAGCGCGATATTGCTGAGACCCAGGTCCTTCTGGATGACGCTCGCCGCAGCGGCCAGGTTGACGCGGTCCACGAACAGGATGAAGTGCATCGAAACGAGGAGGATCAGGAAATTCCGGGTGGCGCGCCCGCTGAAGCCGAACATCATTTTCCGCTCTCCTCCCCAAGCGGACATATTGTCGCAGATCCCGACGGGACGCAGACCCGCGCATTGCGCATTGGGCCGATGCGCAAACCTTCCCGCAACGCTAAATCTGCACCGTGAGGTCCTTACTCGGACTGGGGCCTCGAAGCCCGACCAAGGGTTGGCCCGGCATACCGAGCGTCGCCGCTGCTTCGGGCGGCGACGCCTTCCCAGGGTACCGCGTCAGATCACTTGGCGGG
>CAVPBN010000041.1:0-117042 GCA_963701815.1 uncultured Alphaproteobacteria bacterium | reverse complement strand
CGGCGACGCAGCGTTCGAGGGCCTCGCGGGTCGGGTTGCGGGTGCGCGCATATTCGTAGCCGCGGTGCACACCCGGGCTCTGCTGCGCATAGGTGGAGGTAGCGTAGATCGGCACCGTCACCGCGCCGGTCTCGCGGTCCGCTTCGCCGCCGCCATGGACGACGCGGGTCGCCAGGGCATGCCGATTGCGTTTCATGACCGTGGAGTTTAGCCGAAGATACGGGCGCACCGATGGCAAATGCGAGGAGGATCGGCAACAGCGTTAAGAAAGCGGCGGTATTGCGGTGGCGTCGGGCGGCGCGGATCGCCGTTGCCGTCGCGCTGATCGGCGCCGGCGGATTGTCGTCCCCGGGCCGTGATCGGGTTGCGGTCGATCGCGCCATTCTGGGACAAGGCCGGGCTATGGCCCGGACGCGGCCGGCGATGTGCCGAACCTGGCGGCGATCGACCGGCTGATCTGGATGCCGGGTCTCGATGCCGGCTGGGATCCGCAGGGCCTGGCGTTCGCCGAAGGCAGTCTTTACGTCTCGGCCTATCGCAGCGATCACTTCTGGCAGGATCGCGGTCCGTGCCGCGTGTTCCGCCTCGATCCGGCGAGCGGCCGTCAGACCGGGCATTTTGACGTACCGCCGCCTTGCGGACATGCCGGCGGTCTCGCCTATGCCGAACCGGCGACGCTCTTTATTGCCGATACCCGCACCTTCTTCGCGGTCTCGCTGCGCACCGCGTTTGCCGGATCTGCGCCGGCCTTTCACATCCTGCGGCTCGGCCGCGGGGTCGGCGGCGCCTTCGCCGTTTCCGGGAAAGACAGCATCTGGCTGGGCGCCTACCGGCAGGGACAGCCGGCCAAAATGTTGAAATACGAGGTCGCCGCCCTCCGATCCCTGCCGAACGACGCCGTGCTCACAGCGGACATGGCGACAGCGGCACTGAAGATCTCGAGTTACGCGCAGGGCGCCGCTGTCGATCGATCCGGGAGAGTGTGGATCTCGCGCGGCGAAATCGCCTGGGGCATCCTCGATCGGCTCGACCGAATTACCGGCAGGATCGAAGCGCGCTACCGGGTTCCCGGCGGCATCGAGGGCATCGCCTTTGATCCCGCGGGCTGCCTGTGGGGCGTCTCCGAGACCGGGGTGCGCCACTTTCCGCTGCGCTACCCGTTCTTTCCGCTGCTGTTTCGCCTCGACCCCGGCCGCCTGCAGGGCGGCGAGTGACAGCCCGTCAGCCCGCGGCTACGCCCGGACCGGGACGCCCTTTTCTTCGAGCACCTGCTGCAATTCGCCGGTCTCGAACATCTCGCGGATGATGTCGCAGCCGCCGACGAACTCGCCCTTGACGTAGAGCTGCGGGATCGTCGGCCAGCTCGAGAATTCCTTGATGCCCTGGCGCACCGACGGGTCGGCGAGCACGTCGACGCCTTTGAACTTGACGCCCGAGATGGCTGAGGATCTGCACCACCGCCGCCGAGAAGCCGCATTGCGGGAAGACCGGCGTGCCCTTCATGAACAGCACGACCGGCGTGTCGGTGATCTGCTGGCGGATGCGATCTTGGGTGGTGGTGTCCATCGTCTCGGTCCTCGATTGCGAAAGCGGTGATCGGATCGCTCGATCGGGAGTCCTCCGGGACTGGGCCTTAATCCTCGGGAGCGCTGGTCTGCAGCGCGAGCGCGTGCAGTTCGTTGCCCATCCGGCCGCGCAGCGCCTGATACACCATCTGGTGCTGCTGGACCCGGCTCTTGCCGCGGAAGGCGCCGGAGACGACATGGGCGGCGTAGTGGTCGCCGTCGCCGCGCAGATCCTCGATCGAGACCCGCGCGTCGGGCAGGCCCTCCTTGATGAGCCGCTCGATCGTCGCCGCGTCCATCGCCATCGACCTCGCTCCCTCCGCTCAGAGCTGCGCCATATAGCCCGGCAGCCAAGCCTCGTTCGCGGCCTTCAGTTGCGCAACGGATATGGCACCGGCGCCGGAGAGTGTCAACGCGGCGCCCGCCGACCGCGCCGATGACGCGCGCCGGCGACGCCGGCTGCGCGCGCGGCCGCCAGGACCGCGTCGGGATCGGCGGTCTCGATCAGGTAGCGCGCCTGGTCCTCGCCGAACAGCCAGGCGATGCAGCGGAGTGCGGTCGGCAGCGGGTCGAGCGCGACGCCGTGCCGCCGGCCATCGCCATCTCGGCGATGCGCGACGAGCAGCCCGCCATCGGAGAGATCGTGGCAGGCGGCGACCCGGCCGGCGGCGATCTCGGCGCGCACGAAATCGCCGTTGCGCCGCTCGGCGGCGAGATCGACCGGCGGCGGCGGGCCCGTCCTCGCGGCCCTCGATCTCGCGCAGATAGAGCGAGCACGCCGAGATGGCCGCTGGTCTCGCCGATCAGGATCAGCGCGTTGCCGTCGCGCTTCAGCGCGAGATCGACCGCGTCGCCGCGCATCGGCGATCAGCCCGACCCCGCCGATCACCGGGGTCGGCAGGATCGCGCTTGCCGCTGGTCTCGTTGTAGAGCGAGACGTTGCCGGAGACGACCGGGTAGTCGAGCGCCAGGCAGGCCGCGCGCATGCCCTCGATGGCGCCGACGAACTCGCCCATGATCTCGGGCTTTTCCGGGTTGCCGAAATTCATGTTGTCGGTCAGCGCCAGCGGCAGTGCGCCGACCGCGGTCAGGTTGCGCCAGCTTTCGGCGACCGCCTGCGCGCCGCCGCGCACCGGGTCGGCGCGGCAATAGCGCGGCGTGCAATCGGTGGCCAGCGCCAGCGCCTTGCCTGCTCGCCGATGCGGATCACCGCGGCGTCGCCGCCCGGCCGCTTGCACCGTGTTGCCCAGCACGAGATGGTCGTACTGCTCCCAGATCCAGCGCTTCGAGGCGAGGTCGGGGCAGGCGAGCAGCCGCTTCAGGCAGTCGAGCGGGTCGCGGGCGGGCAGGGCCGCCGGGTCGATGTCGGGCGCCGGGTCGGGCGGCCGCCAGGGCCGCTCGTAGAGCGGCGCCTCGCTGACCAGCGGGCCGACCGGGATGTCGGCGGCGATCTCGCCGTGCATGCGCAGCACCAGCCGGCCGGTCTCGGTGACCCGGCCGATCACCGCGAAATCGAGCTCCCATTTCTCGAAGACGCGGCGCGCCTCGGCCTCGCTGCCGGGCGCGCAGGATCATCAGCATCCGCTCCTGGCTTTCGCTGAGCATGATCTCGTAGGCGCTCATGCCGGTTTCGCGCACCGGCACGCGGTCGAGGTCGAGCTCGATGCCGAGCCCGCCCTTGCCGGCCATCTCGACCGCCGACGAGGTCAGGCCGGCGGCGCCCATGTCCTGGATCGCGACGATCGCGTCGCCCTGCCATCAATTCGAGGCAGGCCTCGATCAGCAGTTTCTCGGTGAACGGGTCGCCGACCTGCACGGTCGGCCGCTTCGCCATTCCCGGGGCCTCGCTCGCCGAACTCGGCCGAGGCCATCGTCGCGCCGTGGATGCCGTCGCGCCCGGTCTTGGCGCCGACATAGATCACCGGGTTGCCGGGCCCGGCCGCGGCCGAATAGAAGATGCGGTCGGCGCGGGCGAGGCCGACGCACATCGCGTTGACCAGGATGTTGCCGTTATAGGCGCGGGTGGAACTGGCACTCGCCGCCGACCGTCGGCACCCCGACGCAATTGCCGTAGCCGCCGATCCCGGCGACGACGCCGGCGACGAGATGCCGCGTCTGCGGATGGTCCGGGCTGCCGAAGCGCAGCGAATTGAGGATCGCGATCGGCCGCGCGCCCATCGTGAACACGTCGCGCAGGATGCCGCCGACCCCGGTCGCCGCGCCCTGATAGGGCTCGATGAACGAGGGGTGGTTGTGGCTCTCGATCTTGAAGACGACCGCGTCGCCGTCGCCGATATCGACGACCCCGGCATTCTCGCCCGGCCCGCAGATCACCCGCGGGCCGGTCGGTCGGCAGGGTCTTCAGCCAGACCTTCGACGATTTGTACGAGCAGTGCTCGCTCCACATCGCCGAGAAGATGCCGAGCTCGGTCAGGTTCGGGGTGCGGCCGAGGATCGCCACGGCGCGGTCGAACTCGTCGCGGTCAGCCCGTGCTCGGCCGCGAGCGCGGGGGTGACGTTGCTGCCTGCACTCATCGGAAGCGCGGCACCAGGATCTTCCTCTCCCTTTGCGCGGCGAGGGAGCAGGCGAGAAAGCGCGATCGGACGGTTTGGGCGCAGGTCTTCGCGATCGGCGGCATCGATTCACTGCAGCGCGCCCACCAGACCGGCGAAGAAGGCGCTGCCGTCGGTGCCGCCGAGCAGCGGGTCGGTGGCGTTTTCGGGATGCGGCATCAGGCCGAGCACGGTGCGGCTGTCGTTGAAGATGCCGGCGATCGCGCGGGCCGAGCCGTTGACATTGTCCGCGTCGTCGAGGCTGCCGTCGGCCGCGCAATAGCGGAAGGCGACGCAGCCCCTCGCCTCCAGCCGGTCGAGCGTCTCGGGGTCGGCGGTGTAGTTGCCGTCGTGATGCGCGACCGGCACCCGGATCGTCTGGCCGGCTCATAGCCGCAGGTGAAGATCGTCTGGTTGTTCTCGACCCGCAGATGCACGTCGCGGCAGATGAAACGCAGTGAGCGGTTGGGCAGCAGCGCGCCCGGCAGCATCCCGGCCTCGGTCAGGATCTGAAAGCCGTTGCAGATGCCGAGCACCGGCGTGCCCCGCGCGGCGCGTTCGCGCACCTCGCGCATGATCGGCGAATGCGCCGCCATCGCGCCGCAGCGCAGATAGTCGCCATAGGCAAAGCCGCCGGGCAGGACGATCAGGTCGGTCTCGGGCAGATCGGTCTCGCGGTGCCAGACCCGGTCGGGCTCATGCCCGGTCGCGCGCTTCAGCGCCAGGCACACATCGCGCTCGCGGTTCGAGCCGGGAAAGATGACGACGGCGGCTCGCATTCCGTCCGCCTCCATCGCAAGTTCGGTTCAGCCGCCGGCTCAGACCTCGATCGCATAGTCTTCGATGACCGGGTTGGCGAGCAGCGCCTTGCACATCGCTTCGACCTGTTCCCGCCCGCGCGCAAGATCCGCCTCGTCGAGATCGAGTTCGATCAGCTTTCCCTGCCGGACCTCGCCGATGCCGGCAAAGCCCAGCGAGGCGAGCGCGTTGCCGATCGCCTTGCCCTGCGGATCGAGCACACCGGATTTGAGCGTGACGTGCACGCGTGCCTTCATCGCGATCGCCGTCGTCGCTGTTCAAGCTCGGATATGGCGGCCGGGGTCGGATCGGACAAGGTCGGCCGCTCCGGGATCAGGTCAGCGCAATGTCCTGCCACGGCGTCTCTTGCGGCAGCCACGAGGCAAAACGAAAGACCGGCTTCAGCTCCGGCTCGCTGTGTGCCGGCAGCGCGATCAGCGCGCTCGACACGGTGCCGTAGCCATCGGTGCGAAATCGCATCGCCGCCGTCGCCGGCTCGCCGGGCGGGGCGCGGGTGCTGCCGAGGAGTTCCTGCCAGCCGGTCCAATTGCCCTGCTCGGGCTCCGGCTCCGGCCAGGCGCGGAAGGCCGGCAGCGCCAGTTCGAGCCGCCGGGCGCCGAGATCGTCGATGTCGCCGGCGGCGATCATCGACAAGCCCTCCTTCAACGGATGCGCCTCGATTTGCCGGCCGCCGGCATGGCGCAGCCAGAACCCGTCGCGGTCGTCGGCGACGATCAGATTGAAGGTGCGGTAGGCGGCGGGGTCGAGGTATGACAAGGCCTCGGCGGCGGCGACCGCATCGGCGTGGTCGAGCGCTTCGAGCACCAGTTCGCCGCGCGACCGCCGGCCCGGCGCCGGCCCGAGCGATCCGGTCCGGTTCAGCACCGCGGCGACGACGCCCCAATCGTTGATGCCGAGCCACGAGCCGCCGGCCGTCAGGTCGAGCCCGGCCACGACCTCCGGCCGGTCGGGCCAGTGCCGGCCCGGCATCTGCCACGGACGATCGATCATCTCGTCGCGATTGCCGCCGATCAATACCGGCCAGCGGTGGTCGGGCCGGCGCAGGATCACCACGGTACACATTCAACCCTGCCATAGCCCGGCTTGCCGACATAATAGCAACGCGCCATATCTCGGGAAGCACCGATCCCCGGCGCCGTTGCCATTCGAGGTGAACCGGCCATGCCCACCCTCGCCGATCGCGGAAAGGAACACGAGGCCCGGTTCAGCCACGACGAAGAATTTCGGTTCAAGGTCGCCGCCCGCCGCAATCGCCTGCTGGGCCTATGGGCCGCGCAGCTCCTGGGGTTGCTCGGGGAGGCTGCCGACGCTTACAGCAAACGCGTCGTCGAGGCCCAGCTTGCGCCGGGCGGCGACAAGAACGTCATCGACAAGGTGGCCGCCGATCTCGGTGCAAAGGACCAGACCATCACCGCCGCCCGCGTCAAGTTCGAGCTGGAGCATTTTACGGCGCAGGCGAGACGCCAGCTGCTGCGGGAATAGCCCTTAGGAACCTGAACTTTAGCAGCGAAAAATTTTAATTACATGCCCCTCGCCCGCGCTGCGGGAGAGGGAGGGGCCCGCGCCGGAGGCGTGGGAGGGTGAGGGAGAGCCTACCTCGTCGATAACTCGCGCAAAATGACGCTCACCACGCCATCGGTGTTCGCGAGGACATCGTTGTTCCAAAATCGGAGCACCCGCCAGCCCTCGCGTTCCAGCCAAGCCGTGCGGTCGCGATCAGCCTCGCTGTCGGCATGCTGACCGCCGTCTGCCTCGACAATGAGGCGGTGTCGGGTGCAGGCAAAATCGACGATGAAATTGGCGACGGGATATTGCCGGCGAAACCGGTACCCGCTCAGTCGGCGGTCGCGAAGCGCAGCCCAGAGCCGCCGCTCGGCATCTGTGGCGTCTCGGCGAAATTCACGCGCACGCTGGTTCGGCATTACACCGCCAACTCGAAAACCCCTCACCCGCCCATCGCTTCGCGATGGCCACCCTCTCCCGCAATGCGGGAGAGGGGCTTGAGGCTCTTAATGTCCTTAGCCTTTATCAATTCCGGTTAAGACCAAAGGTCCGGGTAAGAACCCACCAGGCCAAGAATAAATGCCAGCCCAATTTTTATTTGGCCATTTCAGCATCTTTTTGGCTGATCTGTGTGGGGCCGATTGCAATCTCACACCGGCCGGTCGCCCTTGACGGTGACGCGGTTGCCCGACCGGGTGTGCGGCCAGTAATCCCACATCGCGTGGTGCTGGACGCAGCGATTGTCCCAGAAGGCGATCGAATTTTCCCGCCAGCGAAAGCGGCACTGGAACAGCGGGTTGGCCATGTGCTCGTAAAGATAGTGCAGCATGCCTTCGCTCTCGTCGATCGGGATGCCGAGAATGCGCCGGGTAAAGCCCTTGTTGACGTAAAGCGCCTTTCGGCCGGTCACCGGATGGGTGCGCACGACCGGGTGCTCGGCGTGCGGGTATTCGGCCTTGTCGGCGATGCCGTAATTGGCGTACTGGCCGCGATAATGATCGCCGCTGTGTTCGGCGGTCAGCCCGTCCAGATAGATCTTCATCCGGTCGGACAGCGCGTCATAGGCGGCGTACATGCTGGCGAACAGGGTGTCGCCGCCATAGGGCGGGCATTCTCTGATGTAGAGGATGCTGCCCATCGGCGGCTCGGGCTCGCACGACACGTCGCTGTGCCAGCCCTCGCCGTTGGCGCGCGGCGAATCCTTGTCGGCGTGAATGATCATCAATTCGGGCTTGCCCGGCACCGCCGGCGCGGCCGGATGGATGTGCAGGTCGCCGAACAGCCGGCCGAACGCCAGATGCTGGTCTTGGGTCAGATGCTGGTCGCGAAAAAAGATCACCTGGTTCTCGGCGAGCGCGCGATGGAGTTCGTCGATCGTGCGGTTGCCGAGCGGTCGCGACAGATCGGCGCCGCCGATTTCGGCGCCGATGATCGGCGTCAGCTTGTCGACGGTGATCGTGTCGTAGGGGCCGGCGTCGTCGGCAGTGTATTTGATGCGCGGGCCGTCGCGTCGGCGCAGCGAACTCATTCGGTTTCTCCTCCGATAAGGCTATTCGCCGAAGACCCGGCGAAAGATCGTGTCGACATGCTTTAGATGATAGGCGGGATCGAACAGCCCGTCGATCGTCTGCGGCGACAGATGGCCGCCGATTTCCGGGTCGGCCTTCAGCAGATCGGCAAAGCGGCCGGCGCCGTGCCAGGCCGCCATCGCGTGGCGCTGGACCGCGGCGATAGGCGTCCTCGCGGCTCATCCCGGCCTGGGTCAAGGCGAGCAGCACGCGCTGCGAATCGACGAGCCCGCCCATCAATTCGAGGTTGCGGCGCATCTGCTCGGGATAGACCACCAGCCGGTCGATCAGCCCGGTCAGCCGGGCCAGCGCGAAATCGAGGGCGATCGTCGCATCGGGCGCGATGACCCGCTCGACCGAGGAATGCGAGATGTCGCGCTCGTGCCACAGCGCGACGTTTTCGAGCGCCGGCGCCACGGTCGAGCGGACCAGCCGGGCGAGACCGGTCAGGTTCTCGGACAGCACCGGGTTGCGCTTGTGCGGCATCGCCGAGGAGCCTTTTTGCCCGGTCGCGAAATATTCCTCGGCCTCGCGCACCTCGGTGCGCTGCAGGTGGCGGATCTCGGTCGCCAGCCGCTCGATGCCGGCGGCGATCAAGGCCAGGGTCGTGAAATACTGCGCGTGCCGGTCGCGCGGGATCACCTGGGTCGAGACCGGCTCGGGTGCAAGGCCGAGCTTTTCGGCGACGTAGGCCTCGACCGCCGGGTCGATATTGGCAAAGGTGCCGACGGCGCCCGAGATCGCGCAAGTCGCGATCTCTGCGCGCGCCGCGGCGAGACGCTGCCGATTGCGGGCGAATTCGGCGTAGTGCCCGGCAAGCTTGAGGCCAAACGTCGTCGGCTCGGCATGGATGCCGTGGCTGCGGCCGATGGTGAGCGTGTATTTGTGCTCGAGAGCGCGCCGCTTCAGCGCCGCCGACAGCGCATCGAGATCGGCGAGCAACAGGTCGGCCGCCTCCTTCAGCTGCACCGCCAGGCAGGTGTCGAGCACGTCGCTCGAGGTCATACCCTGGTGCAAAAACCGGGCCTCGGGACCGATGTGCTCGGCGAGGTTGGTCAGCAAGGCGATGGTTTCGTGGTGGACCTCGCGCTCGATCTGGCGGATGCGCTCGACCTCGAAGGCGCCGCGCTCGCGCACGGCGCGCGCCGCGCTTTCCGGAATGACGCCGAGCTTGGCTTGCGCCTCGCAGGCGTACGCCTCGATCTCGAACTGAATGCGGAAGTAGTTCTCGGGCTGCCAGATCGCGGCCATCCGAGGGCGGCTGTAGCGCGGGATCATGACCGGGTCGCCTCGTCGGGCAATAACGGTTTGACCATCAATATCTCATCCCAGTAACGCCCGTCGTGCTTTAAGGCGTGCCTTTCGGTCCCGTATTCGACAAAGCCGAGTTCGGCGTAAAGGCGCCTGGCCGGCGCGTTGGTGCTGACCACGGTCAGCTGAAGCAATTCGACGCGCCGGCGCGCATGCTCGACGACCGCCTCGACGAGGCGTCGGCCGATGCCGGACCGCCGCGCATCCTTCGCGACATACGAGGCCCCACAGCACGCCCTTGTGCGCCTCCTTTCGACCCTCTTTGACAAAGAGGCCGGCGATGCCGATCAGATCGCCGCCGTCGAAGGCGCCGAACACCGCCGCGCTGTCGAGCCGGGCGGCGAACCAGCTCAACGGCTCGGCGCTTTCCGCCTCGAACGTGCTGCCGAACGCTTCGGGGACGCTTCTCAGCGCCTCCAGCCGGATCCCGCGATAGGAGGCGCCGTCCGCCGGCAGCAAGCCTCGCACTTCGATCCGGGCGCCGCTCACCTCATTTCAATTCCGTGCAACCGCCCGGGGCGGGATTGCAGCCGAGCCGCGCCAGCGCCGCGAGCAGGTGCGGCGGCGGCGGAGCGGTGACGGCGATCGGCGGCTTCGCCGGATAGAGCGGCAGAGCGATGGCGCGCGCGTGCAGCAGCAGCGGCCCGGTCTCGCCCCGGCCATAAACGGGATCGCCGGCCACCGGGCAGCCGAGCGCGGCGCAATGCACGCGGATCTGGTGGGTGCGGCCGGTGCGCGGGCGGAGTTCGAGCCAGGTACGGCCGTCGCCATGGCCGAGCACGCGATAATCGGTAACCGCATGCTGCCCGGCCGGGTCGACGATCATTCGCCAGCCGTTTCCGCGTGTAAGCTTGCGCAACCCGGTTTCGATCGACCCCTCGTCGTCCGGCGGGCGGCCCTCGACGATCGCCCAATAGGTCTTTTCGACCTTGCCCTCGGCGAACAGGGATCCCACGCGCCGCAAAGCCTTTGGATGACGGCCCAGCACCAGGCAGCCGCTGGTGTCGCGGTCCAGGCGATGGGCGAGGGCAGGGGGGTGCGGCAGACCGAAGCGCAGCGCGCCGAAACCGCTTTCGAGATCCGGGCCGCCGCCGGGGCCGGGATGCACGGCGATCCCGGCCGGCTTGTCGATGACCAGAATCAGCCCGTCGCGATAGAGCACTCGGGGAGTGAGCCACCGCCCGAACCCTCCCCCGCTCGCGGGGGAGGGAGGGACCCGCGGAGCGGGAGGGGCGGGGCGCGGTCGCGATGCCGCCGGCAAGATCGTTCTTTCCGCTATTGCGCCGCGTCGAGGGTCTGGGCGGCGGTGCGGAACCGGCGGCGCCGCGCATCCCATTCCTCGGCGCCGAAGCGCCCGAACATCTCTCGAACATTCATCTCGGCGAACGGTGCGGGATGGCGGCGTGCCGCCTTCAGCGCGGCGAGCTGTGCGTCGCAGATGCCGACGACGGATTGCAGCAGCAGCGCCGGCACGATCGCCAGCTTGTAGCCCATCCTCTCGGCCTCGGCGAGATCGAGGTCGGGGGTCTTGCCGCCGCGGACGACATTGAGCAGGCACGGTCCCTTGACCAGGCGCGGCACCGCGGCGACTTCGTCGGTCGATTGCGGGGCCTCGACAAACGCCATATCGGCGCCGGCCGCCAAAGCCGCGTTCGCCCGCGCGACGGCCTCGTCGAACCCGGCGACGGCGCGCGCATCGGTGCGCGCGATGATCACGAAATTCGGGTCATGCCGGGCGGCGGCGGCGGCGCGGATTTTGGCCAGCCAGTCCTCTCGGGGGACGATCTCCTTATCGTCGAGATGGCCGCATTTTTTCGGAAACCCCTGATCTTCGATATGAACGGCGGCAACGCCGCTGCGCTCATATTCGCGCACCGTGCGAATGACGTTGAGTTCGTTGCCGTAGCCGGTGTCGGCGTCGGCGATAACCGGCAGATCGACGGCGGCGGCGATCCGCTCGGCATTGCCGACCATCTCCGACATCGTGATCAAGCCGAAATCGGGATAGCCGAGGGCCGCCGCGGTGCCGGCGCCGGTCATGTAGACCGCGTCGAACCCGGCCTGCCCGATCAGTCTGGCGGTGATGCAGTCATAGGCGCCCGGCGCCACGACCATCGCGTCCCGGAGCAGCAGTTCACGCAGCCGGCTTGATTGGGCCATGGTTTCCTCCGCTCGATCGGTCGAACAGAGCTATGTCCCCGATATGGTTCGGCGTCCAGCGCATTCCCGGGCCCCCCGCTTGATGGCGGCCGGGGCGGCGGCTAGATTGCGGCCAAACCGCCGAGGGGACCCGATGTACAGTTTCAATCTGCGGGCCGAGCAGGTCTTCGACCCGAAGAAACATATGGAAAAGGTGCTCGGCGCGACCGGGGAAGGGGATTTCACGATCGCGTGCTGGGAGCCGGGTCAGACCAGCCCCTATCACTGCCACCCGGAGGCGACCGAGATCTATTTTTGTTTCGAGGGCGGCGGTACGATGCGCACCCCGACCGAGACGGTCGCGGTGGCGCCGGGTGCGTTCGTCGTCCACCCGCGCGGCGAATTGCACGAATACCGGAACGGACCGCAGCGCACGCTGCTGTTCCGCGTGCGTTACGGCGGCGCGATGTCCGGAAGAACCAAGGAGTGGCCGGGCAATCCCGACTGGAAGCCGCGCCCCGAGGACCTCGCATACTTTGGATAAAACCGCCGGGGCGGCGCCCGGCCGTCTCGGTAGCCGCGTGCGCGACCTCAGAGCGCGTGAATGTATCGCGACGGGGCAGCCCCGGCATGGACGAGCCAGCCGCTGTGCGCTCGCTCGTTCATCATCGATTAACCTTCCGCCGATAGCGTGGCAGGCGACGAGGCTTGCCCCGAGACCGCCGGTCAACGCTGCGAGGGCTGTGGTGAAGCGGCTTACGATGTTGGTCACGCCGGACGGGCAATGGGTGCTCGAGGACAGCGCCGAGTTTCTCGCGGCGTTGGGCGATCCGGATCCCGATTATGATGCTGCCGCGTTTGCGGTGAAAAACCTCGGTTTCGTCAAATTCCAGGAATTGGACGGATCGGTCATCGAAATCGAGCTGCATCCATGGAATGTAGAACTGCCGGCCCTGCTCGCGGTTCAGCAGCAACTATTGTCGACCCGCATCAAATTATTTCGTATCAGGTACTTCGATACGGCGTGGCGATCGGAGATTCTGTCCTCTCCCGAACTGGCGGTGTCTCGGCTGTCGGAATTGTGCTCGCCGCGCTACGCGCCGGCGATCGAGGATAAATTTCTTGTGGAGCCGCAGAATTTCTCCCGCCTCTTCGACACCGCAGAAAGTCCGCTGCGGCTGATGGCGCAGAAATGGCGGATGTCGTTCGGATGTTTCGACCCGAGCGTCATCTCGTTCGCGATCAAGCACGACCTGCTGTCGCGGATGATGATCGCCGGCATCCGGCCGCGCCGTCCGGAACCGACGTTCCGCTTCATCGGCGACGGTCACGGCAACTGGCTCGAAACCGACTACCATTTCCGGGCGATCGGAGAAAAGCTCGAAAACCTGCCGGACAAAGACTATGGGGCATGGGTTTCGGAATTTTACAAAAACGTGGCCCGAACCGGCGAACCGAGATACGATTACGTCACCGCGGCCATCGGCAGCCGTCCGGATACTTATTTTACCCGCTACGAGCGGTTGCTGCTGCCGTGGAAGACGCCTTCGGACGAAATCCTGGTGACATTGTCGTCGCGTGGGATCAAGGCTGCCTCGGACCCGACACAACCGTGAAAATCGCGGTCTGCCGCGCGCGAAATTCCGGCGGCAAGGAATTGCGCGAGGTCGGCATAAGCCTCGTCGGCGCTCAGATAGGCCAGCACGAATTCGAGATTGCCCCACGGCGAATCCGGGAAAAAAATGCTGCGGCTGCCGTGCTTGTAGCCGTAGCCGGCGCTCACTCCTTTTTCCACCAGCACCGGCGCGACGAGGGCAATCGCCCAATCGACGGGCCAGCGCGAAATTGCGTAGGCCCGACCTAAGCGGGCGAGCAGATGAGATAGTCTGTTCCCTCGGTAATCCGGCCGAATCCAGTGCGAGCCGGCGCAAAACACGACCCCGGTGATCAATTCGGCAGCCGGCGACGTGACCCGACAGAGCTGATCTTTGCCCCGACCGGCATAGAACATCGCATGGGCTTCCTGCTCCAGGGTCGTGTCCGGCCAGTAATAGACATGACCGGCCTGCGTCAGGACTATCTCCCCGTGTTCGTCCTCACCTGAAATCCAGTACGAATTCTCCGCCGATAACTCGGAATATTCAGAATTGAAATTGTCTGGGAGGCGATACCAGTTGCCGCGAGCGATCTGCTGTTTGTTGACGTAGAGCAACTCATCGAAATCATGCCGCAAACGCAGGCGGACCCCGATCCGCCGCGCCGCCTTGTCGCCTTCGAGCAGAAAGCGCGCCAGCAGCGGCGCCGGCCCGTATTTGATGGTCAGCGCGTCGAGGAGGCGGAGATTGTTTTCGGGGACGATGTTCGGATAGATCAGAGCCACGCCGATGCTCCCTGGTTATCGGGCGCCCTAGGGCGCTCGAACTGCGATAATCGAAAGTCTTAAGATGCGCCGAATTTTATCCTATATTAAGAGATTGTCAATAATTAAATGATCGTTTAAGTGGTCAATCTAATCAAATTAAATATAAATATGGCAAAAACATTCTACATACTTGATAAAAATCACCGGAAGCCGAGGAGCCAGGCTCGGCGCCCTCCCCGACCTGCTCGGCGCCGCTGGGGCGGCCGCGCCGGGCGCCGCTGTGCGGGGTCGTTCCGTAAGCCGACTGGAAACGTGCTTGCCCACTACCTCTTGCTCGGCCACCGTCCCCGATGCAGGCTGAACCAGAAGCATCAAACGGAGGCTACGGCGAGGACCGCATGCCCGATGGCGAAACCCCATGACGCGCCGTGACCCGGTTTCGCTCTCCGGCGACGACACCGATTTACCCGAGAAGGAGCGGGCGGTGCTGGAGCGGGCGCGGGCGCTGATCCCGCTTCTGGCCGAACGGGCGCCGCGAGCGGCGGCGGCGCGGCAGGTGCCGGCGGAGACGATTGCCGACTATCGCGCAGCCGGAATCATGCGCATCCTGCAGCCGCGGCGGTTTGGCGGGATGCAGGGCCGGTTCAGCCTGTTCTCGCGGATCGTCGAGGAATTGACCTGGGGCTGCGCCTCCTCGGGCTGGGTCTACGCGGTATTGGCCGAACACCAGTGGATCATCGCCCAATATCCCGAGCAGGCGCAGATCGACGTCTGGGGCGACGATCCCGAGGCGGTCGCGGCGTCCTCGCTGGCGCCGCGCGCCGCGGCCGAGCGTGTGCCCGGCGGCTGGCGGCTGAGCGGGCATTACACCTTCTCCAGCGGTTGCGATCATGCGCAATGGGCGATCATCGGCGCCTTTCTGGGGCAAATGGGCGATCCGCGGCATATCGCCTATCTGCTCGTGCCGTTCGCCGAGATCGAGATCGTCGACGATTGGCAGACCTTGGGCCTCGCCGGCACCGGCAGCAAATCGCTGGTATTGCGCGACGTGTTTGTGCCCGAGCACCGCTCGGTGATGGTCAGCGATCTGTTTGCCGGCACCCCGCCGGGCGCGCTGGTGCATCCCGACTACCCGGTGTTGCGCGCGCCGCGCGGTTTTCTGGTCTCGTATTCGCTGCCGCCGGTGGCGATCGCGCTCGGCCGGCGGGCCCTCGATGTGGCGTGCCGCTCGTTGGCCGGCAGGGTGTCGCGCGGAGTGCGCCGGGTGGCCGAGTCCGAATTCGTGCAGATGGCTGTCGGCGAGGCCGCCGCCGCGATCGACACCGCGACTTTGCTGCTCCATACGGGGCGCGAATCGAGCACCGCGGAGGTAAGTTCGGGCCGCAGGATCACCGAGGCCGAGGCGTTGCGGGCGCGGCGCGACATGGTCTACGCCCAGCATCAGGTCGGCTGGGCGCTCGACCGGTTGTGCGAGATCGACGGCGCCCGCTGGGTCTATGACAATGATGAACTGGGCTCGATCCGCCGCGACGTGATGACGATCCTGACCCACACCGCCGCGAGCCGGCTGGCGGCGATGGCGCCCTATGGCCGCATGCTGCTCGGCGATGCCGACGGATAATCCCGGGCAGGGATGTCGCCCTTCCATCCGGATACCGTCGCCGCCATCTTCCGGTAAAATCGAGGGCTGCGATTCCCTGGTCGGTTCTTGCGCCGCGGGGATCTGGAGGCACCGAATGACGACCCTCTGGCTATGTAAGAACTCGAATATCGACGCCCATTGCCGATTGGCCGGACCGGATTGCGCACCGGCCGGAGAGTTTTCGCCGCCTTCGGGACAGGGCAGGGAAAGATGAAGCCGCCGCGCCGCGCGGACGCTCAGCGATGCTGGTAGAACTCGGTCACTTCGCGCTGATCCTCGCCCTCCTGGTGGCGGCGGTGCAGGGGGTGGTCCCGCTGGCCGGCGCGCACGCGCGCAGCCGGGCATTGATGGACTTGGCGCGGCCGGCGGCGCTGTTGCAGCTCGGTCTGGTGGCGCTGTCGTTCGCGATCTTTATTCACGCTCACATAGTCTCCGATTTTTCGGTGCTCAATGTATTCGAGAATTCGAGCACCTCGAAGCCGATGCTGTACAAGGTCACAGGCGCCTGGGGCAGTCACGAAGGCTCGATGATGCTGTGGGTGTTCATGCTGGCCTTGTTCGGCGGGCTCGTCGCATTCTTCGGCCGCACCTTGCCGGCGAGCCTGCGGGCCCGCACCCTGGCGATCCAGGGCCTGCTCGGTTTTGGTACGCTCGCCTTCATCATCGGCACCTCGGACCCGTTCGCCCGGCTGTTCCCCGCACCCGCCGACGGCCGCGACCTGAACCCGCTGTTGCAGGACCCGGGGTTGGCGTTTCACCCGCCTTGCCTCTATTTCGGCTATGTCGGGTTCTCGATCGCATACTCCTTCGCGATCGCGGCGCTGCTCGAAGGCCGGGTCGATGCCGTCTGGGCGCGCTGGGTGCGGCCCTGGGCGTTGACCGCATGGTGCGGGCTGACGCTCGGCGTCGCGATGGGCAGCTGGTGGGCCTATTACGTGCTCGGCTGGGGCGGCTGGTGGGCGTGGGACCCGGTCGAGAACGCCTCGTTCATGCCGTGGCTGTTGGGCACCGCGCTGTTGCACTCGGCGGCCGTCGTCGAAAAGCGCGGCGGCCTGCCGCGCTGGACCGTGCTGTTGGCGATCATGACCTTTGGCATGAGCCTGGTCGGCACGTTTCTGGTGCGCTCGGGGGTGTTGACCTCGGTCCATTCCTTTGCCGTCGACCCGACCCGCGGCGTCTTTATCCTGGTGCTGATCGCACTCGTTGTCGGCGGCGGCCTTTTCCTCTATGCGTGGCGCGCGCCGAGCCTTGCCGCCGGGGGCCGCTTCGCCCCGGTCAGCCGTGAAGGGGCGCTCGTCGTCAACAACCTGCTGCTGGCGGCCGGCATGGCGACGGTGTTCCTCGGCACGTTCTATCCGTTGTTCGCCGAGGTCTGGAGCGGGGCCAAACTGTCGGTCGGGCCGCAATATTTCGACACGACCTTTGTCCCGATCGTGGTGCCGGGGCTGGTGGCGATGGCGATCGGACCGGTGCTCGCCTGGCGCCGGGGCAACCTTGCGGCGGCATTGCGCCGGCTGCTGCCGGCGCTGATCGGTGCGCTGCTGGCTCCGCTGGCCGTCTTTCTGTTCGACCGCAACGCCTCGCTGCCCGCACTCGGCGGCGTCGCGCTCGCCGTCTGGGCGATGCTCGGCGTGCTGACCGATCTGGCCGATCGCACCGGCGTCGGCAAATTGCCGCCGGCTGTGGTGCTGCGCCGACTGCGCCATCTGCCGCGCGGCACCTGGGGCTATGCGATCGCCCATTTCGGGGTCGGCGTGCTGATCGCCGGAATCACCGTTTCGACCGCTTGGCGCAGCGAACGGATCGAGACGATGCGCCCCGGCGGCGATATCCAGATCGCCGGCCGCAATCTGCATCTGGTCGGCGTGAGCGAGGGCCGCGTCGAAAATTATCAGGTGCAGCGCGCCGAGATCATCGTCGATCGACCCGGCCGGGCGCCGTTCGCGGTCTATCCCGAGCGCCGGTTTTATCCGATCGCCGGCAGCTCGACGACCAATACCTCGATCACCACCAACGGGCTTGGCGACCTCTATCTGGCGCTCGGCGAGGGGGACGGCAAAGGCGGCTGGGTGTTGCGCGCCTATTACAACCCGCTCGTACCGTGGGTCTGGTTCGGCGCCATCCTGGCGGCGCTCGGCGGGCTCGTCTCGTTGAGCGATCGGCGGGCCCGGCGGCGAGCGCCGGCCGCCCACACCGGGCCGACGATCGCTCTCCAGCCGGTGGACCCGGCATGATCCGGCGTCTCGTCCTGGCGGTGCTGCTGCTGGCTGCGGTCGGAACGCCGTCGAGCTGGGCGGTCGAGCCCTCCGAACGCCTCGCCGATCCGGGGCTCGAAGCGCGCGCCCGGGCGATCAGCGCGGAACTGCGCTGCCTCGTCTGCCAGAACGAGTCGATCGACGAATCGAATGCCCCGCTCGCCCACGATCTGCGCCTCTTGGTGCGCAAAAGGCTGGTCGCCGGAGACACCGATCGGCAGGTGCTCGATTACATTGTCGCGCGCTACGGCGTCTTTGTCTTGCTCGACCCGCCGTTCGCGCCGACGACCTGGCTGCTGTGGCTGGGTCCGCCCTCCCTGGTCCTGGGTGCGGGCATGGCATTGCTGCTGCGGGCGCGGCGGCGGCCTGATCCGGCCATGCCCGCTTTGACCGGCGAAGAGAACGCGCGCGCCGCGGCCCTGTTCGGCGATCGCGCATGATCGTGTTCTGGACCGTCGCCGGGCTGCTGGTGCTGGCGGCGCTGGCGGTTCTGCTGCGGCCGCTGATCCGCCGGCCTCGACCCGGCGGGGAGGAGGCGGAGGAGCCGGTTGCGGCCCTCTACCGCCGCCAAATTGCCGCGCTCGAGGATGAGGCGGCGCAGGGCCGGATCGACGCCGATCAGGCTGAGACCGCGCGCGCCGAGATCACCCGCCGTCTGCTCGCAGCCGCCGAGAGCCGCGCGGCGGCGCCGACCGAGGCCGGCGGCGCAGCCGCCGAGGCGTCGCGGCGGATCGGCGTTGCCATCGCGATCGCGGGGTTGTTGCCGGCCGCGGCGTTCGCGGTCTACGTGGCCGTCGGCGCACCGACGGCGATCGACCGCAAACCCGTCGCCGACTCTGCCGCGCCGCACGGCGCCGCCGAACTGGCCGCCGCCGCCGACCGCATCAAGGCCCATTTGCGGCAGGCGCCGGGCGATCTCGAAGGTTGGGCCCTGCTCGGCCGCAGCCTGGCTTCGCTCGGCCGTTTCGCCGAGGCGCACGACGCTTACGTCCACGCGATCGCGCTGGCGCCCGGCGACAGCCGATTGCACGGCGAGTTCGGCGAGATCCTGGTGATGGAAGCGCAAGGGACGGTGACCGCGGCGGCTGAGGCTGAATTCGCCAAGGCGCCCGGCGATCCGCGGGCGCGCTACTACGGCGCCGAGGCGGCCTTGCAGCACGGCGACCGGGCGGCGGCCCGACAGAAATTGCAGGCAATGCTGGCCGATGCGCCGGCCGATGCGGCGTGGCGCCGGACAGTCGCCGATCGGCTGGCCGAATTGTCGCCGGAGACGAGCGCCCCGGGTCCGGCGCCGCCCGCCGGACCGACCGAGCAGGAGGTCGCCGCCGCGCAAGCGATGACGCCCGAGCAGCGGCAGGCGATGATCCGCGGCATGGTCGATCGCCTCGCGCAGCGTCTCGAACAGCACCCGAACGACAAGCCGGGTTGGGAGCGCCTTGCCCGCGCCTACGACGTGCTCGGCCAGCCCGACAAAGCGCAAGCCGCACGCGCTCGCGAAGCCGCGGTCGGCGCTCCGGCGACCGTTTCGGCCCCGGTCCCCGGCGCCCCGCCCAATCCGAGCGCCCCGCCCAATCCGAGCGCCACGGCCGCTCCGAGCGCCGCGGCCGCCCCGAGCACCCCCAAGGGATGGCTCGATCTGGCGCGTACCGATCAGAGCGTCGGGCAGACCGAGGCTGCCCTTGCCGCTCTGAAGCAGGCCAATCAACACTTTCCCGGCAACCTCGCGCTGCTGGAGGCTTACATGAGCGCCCTCGCCGCGGGCGGCAAAGACGGCCGGCCGACTGCCGAACTCGTCGATCTCGCGGCGCGGGTCAATGCGCTCGATCCCAACGAGCCGGATGCGCTGTGGTATCTCGGGCTCGCCGCGGCGCAGGGCGGCGACCGATACCGGGCGGCCGGCTATTGGACCCGCTTGCTCGCCGCCTTGCCGCCGAGTGACGGTCAGCGCCGGATCGTGCAGCAAAAACTCGACGGGTTGCGTTGACCGGCAACCGCGGAGACGGATCGATCGGCTATGTCGCTCCCAGCGGGTCTATGTCTGGTGACCGGGGCGACCGGGTTCATCGGATCGGCGGTGGCCCGGGCATTGCTCGACGAGGGCCAGCGCGTCCGGGTCCTGGCGCGCCCGAGAGGCGATCGCCGTAACCTTGCCGGTCTGACGGTCGACATCGCCGAGGGTTCGCTGGAGGACCCGCAATCCCTTGTGCGCGCCGTCGCCGGGTGCCGGTATCTGTTTCACGCAGCCGCCGATTATCGTCTTTGGGTCCCCGATCCGGCGGCGATGTTCCGGGCCAATGTCGAGGGGACCCGCGCGCTGATGACCGCGGCATTGCAGGCCGATGTCGAACGCATCGTCTACACCAGCAGCGTCGCGACCCTCGGTCTCGTTGCCGACGGTTCGGCGGATGAAGACACGCCCTCTCGCCTCGACGACATGATCGGTCCCTACAAAAGATCGAAATTCGCGGCGGAGGAAGTCGTCCGCGGCCTGATCGCCGCGCGCCGGTTGCCGGCGGTCATCGTCAACCCCTCGACCCCGCTCGGCCCGCGCGACCTGAAACCGACGCCCACCGGCCGGGTCATTCTCGAAGCGGCTCGCGGACGCCTGCCCGGATACGTCGATACCGGTCTCAATATCGTGCATGTCGACGATGTCGCCGCCGGTCATCTCGCGGCGGCGCAGCGGGGCGGGACCGGCGAACGTTATATTCTCGGCGGCGAGAACATGCCGCTGGCGCAGATCCTGGCCGAGGTCGCGCACCTCGTCCACCGGCGCGCGCCGCGGCTCAAAGTCCCCTACATGGTGGCGTTTCCGGTGGCGATCGGCGCCGAGCTGGCGGCGCGCGTCACGGGGCGTGCGCCGCTGGTCACGCTCGACAGCGTTCGCATGTCGCGAAAGAAGATGTATTTCAGTTCGGCGAAAGCAGCGCGCCAGTTGGGTTATCGACCGCGGCCGGCGCGCGAGGCGATCGTCGACGCCGTCAGCTGGTTCGAGGCCAACGGATACCTCACATGATTGCGGCAGCGACCGAGGCACGAGCGGAGGGGACCGCGACCGTCGAGACCCCATCGGGGAAATGGCGCGGGGATGAAAATTTTCCGGTCGGATCGTGGCTTATCCGGCGCGATCTGCGACCGCACGTGCACGCGTTTTATCGCTTTGCCCGAAACGCGGACGACATCGCCGACAACCCGTCATTGACCGCCGCGGACAAAATCCGCCGGCTCGATCGCATGGCCGGAGTGCTCGACGGTGCGCAAGACGGCGGCTCTCCCGCCGCTGCGGCGATGCGGCAAAGCCTGAGCGCGACCGGGGTGACGGCGCAGCACTGCCACGACGTGCTGCGCGCATTCCGGCTCGACGCCGAAAACCAGCGCTACCGCGACTGGGACGATCTGATGGAGTATTGCCGCTATTCGGCAGCCCCGGTCGGGCGGCAACTGCTCGACCTGCACGGCGAAAATCGCGCGGCCTGGCCGGCTTCCGACGCGCTGTGCGCGGCCTTGCAGGTCCTCAATCATCTGCAGGATTGCGCCGACGATTATCGCCGGCTCGACCGAATCTACCTGCCGGCCGACGAGCTTGCGGCTGCCGGGATCGGTGCGGCGGCATTGGCGGCGGGCGCCACCGGTCCCGGGCTGCGCCTGGTGCTCGACAATCTGCTCGAACGCACCGCGGAGCTGGTCGAGATCGCCCGCGGTCTGCCGTCATGGGTCGAGGCCGCGGGGCTGCGCTGCGAATGCGCCGTCATCGTGGCCCTCGCCGAGCGGCTGACCCGCCGCCTGCGCCGCGGCGACCCTTTGGCGGCGCGGGTCAAGCTGCGCCGATCCGATTTCCTGATGGCGTTTTTGAGCGGCGTGGCGAGGCAGGCCCGGCGATGAGCGACGCGGCTGCGGAGAGCGATCGCCGGCCAAGGCGACGAAGCGGACTTGCGCCAGGCCATTCGCCGGCGGGTCGAAGCCGCCGGGACCTCGTTCTATTGGGCGATGCGGCTGTTGCCGCAGCATCGCCGCAACGGGATGTATGCGGTCTACGCCTATTGCCGAGAGGTCGACGACATTGCCGACGGCGACCGGCCGACCGAGGCCAAGCTCGCCGCGCTCGCCGCCTGGCGCGAGGAGATCGACGCGCTCTATGCCGGGCGACCCCGCCATCTCGTCGCCAAGGCCTTGCGCGATCCGCTGCGGCGCTACAATTTGCGGCGCAGCGATTTTCTCGATGTCATCGACGGCATGGAGATGGACGCCCGAGAGGACATTCGCGCGCCGGACCTGGCCACCCTCGACCTCTATTGCGCCCGGGTGGCGGCCGCGGTCGGCCATCTCTCGGTCCACATATTCGGCGATGCCGGCGAGGCGGCCCATCAGGTCGCAGGGTCGCTCGGCCGCGCGCTGCAATTGACCAACATCCTGCGCGATCTCGATGAGGACGCCCGCCGCGGCCGGCTCTATCTGCCGCGCGAGATCCTCGATCGTCACGGCATCTGCCGCAGCGACCCGGTTGCCGCGTTGCAGCATCCGGCGCTGCCGGCGGCCTGCCGCGAACTGGCCGCGATCGCCGAAAGTCACTTCTGCGACGCCGAGCGGATGATGGCGCGCTGCCGGCGCCGGGCGATGCGGCCGGCGGCGGTCATGAGCGCCGTCTATCGCGCCACCCTTTGCGAGCTGCTGCGCCGGGACTGGCGCGACCCGGCGGCGCGCGCCAGTCTGACGAAGCCGCTGAAGCTGTGGCTGGTGCTGCGCCACGGGCTCGTGTGAGCGCCGGGCGGGTCCATGTCGTCGGCGGCGGGCTCGCCGGGCTCGCCGCCGCGGTGGCGCTGTGCGGCGAGGGGCGTCAGCTGACCCTGTACGAGGCCGGCGCCTATGCCGGCGGACGATGCCGGTCTTATTTCGATGCCGAACTCGGCTGCCGGGTCGACAACGGCAACCACCTCCTTCTCGCCGGAAACCGGGCTGCTCTGGGCTATCTCGGGCAAATCGGCGCGCTCGACACGATCGACGGACCGCCCGAGGCGGTCTTTACGTTCTTCGATAAGGCGACCGGGCAGCGCTGGACGGTGCGGCCGAATCGCGGAGCGTTGCCGTGGTGGATCTTGAGTTCGGCGAGGCGCGTGCCGGACACCGCGGCAAGCGACTACCTGGCCGTGCTTGCCCTGCGTCGTGCACCTGCTTCGGCAACGGTTGCCGAGGTGCTCGACCGTAGCCGACCGCTCTTCGACCGGTTGTGGGAGCCGCTGGCCGTCGCCGCGTTGAACACCGATGCCCGGCGGGCGTCGGCCCGGCTGTTCTGGCAGATCCTGACCGTTACGCTCGGTCGAGGCGGGGCGGCGTGCCGCCCGCTGCTGCCCCGCGCCGGGCTGTCGGAAACCTTTGTCGATCCGGCGCTCGGCTGGCTCGGCGCTCGCGGCGCGAGGATCGAAATGGGCGCGCGGCTGCGCACGCTGGCGTTCGGCGCGGATCGTGTCTGCGCGCTCCGTTTCGACGCCGGAGAAGTGGTGCTCGGCGAGGGCGACACCGCGATCCTCGCCGTGCCGGCAGCGGCGGCGGCGCGGTTGGTCCCGGGACTGGTCATACCCGATGCCGTCTCGCCGATCGTCAACGCACATTTCCGGATCGCCGCACCCCCGGGTCTGCCGCCGTTCATCGGCGTCGTCGGCGCCGCCGCGCAGTGGATCTTCAGCAAACGGGAGGTGCTCTCGGTGACGATCAGCGCCGCCGACGCGTTCGTCGACCGCCCGGCGCCGGAGTTGCGCGATCTGCTGTGGCCGGAGGTCGCGCTGGCTTATCGGCTCCCGGCGCACCCGGTTCCGCCGGCGCGCATCGTTAAGGAAAGGCGCGCGACATTCCGCGCCAGTCCCGATCAGCTGCCGCTTCGTCCGGGTCCGGTCACGGCCTGGCAAAACCTGCTGCTGGCCGGCGATTACACGAATACGGGCTTGCCCGCGACGATCGAAGGCGCTATCCGCTCAGGCTTTGCTGCGGCGCGGCAGGTGGCGCGCCGAGGCAGCATCCCGTCTTGTCGGACGGCGAGAGTGTCCATTCCTGGAGCACCGGCAAGAGAGCGGGAAGGCGGCGCGCGCTTCCATGAGTGATGGAATCTCGGCGGAACAGCCGCCCGTATTGAGCCGCCGGCCGGCAACGGCCCGCCTCGGCGAGGCGGTCGCCCGCGCGGTTGCTGCCCTGATGGCGTGCCAACGCTCTGACGGGCATTGGGTTTTCGAACTCGAAGCGGATGCGACGATACCGTCCGAATTCATTCTGCTGCAGCATTATCTCGGCCGCGTCGAGGCGGGGCTCCAGGCGAGGATCGCAAAATACATCCGCCGGATTCAGGGGACGGACGGCGGCTGGCCGCTGTTTTACGGCGGCACGCTCGACCTGAGCGTCTCGGTCAAGGCCTATTTCGCATTGAAGGCGGCGGGCGATTCGCCCGAGGCGCCGCACATGGCGCGGGCCCGGGCGACGATTTTGGCGCTTGGCGGGGCGCGCTGCTGCAACGTCTTTACCCGCGTGCTGCTGGCGCTCTTCGGCGAGGTCCCATGGCGCGCGGTCCCGATGATGCCGGTCGAGATCATGCTGCTGCCCGGCTGGTCGCCATTCCACATCGCCAAGGTTTCCTACTGGTCGCGCACCGTGCTGGTGCCGCTGCTGGTGCTGATGGCGCTGCGGCCCCGCGCCCGCAATCCCAACGGCGTCTCGATGCGCGAATTGTTCGTCGAGCCGCCGGAATCGGTGGGCAATTGGATCGCCGGGCCGACCTCTTCGCTTTGGTCGACCGCCTTCGGCATTCTCGACCGGCTGCTGCGCGTCGCCGAGCCGTTTTTTCCGGCCGGGTCACGCCGGCGCGCGATCGACCGGGCCGCGGCCTTCGTCACCGAACGCCTGAACGGCGAGGACGGCCTCGGCGGGATCTTCCCGGCGATGGCCAACTCCCTGATGATGTTCGACTGTCTTGGCTATGGGACCGACCATCCCGATTTTCGGACCGCAGCGGCGGCGATCCGCAAGCTGCTCGCAGTCGATGGCGAGCGGGCTTATTGCCAGCCCTGCCTGTCGCCGGTCTGGGATACCGCGCTCGCCTGTCATGCGCTGATGGAAGCCGACGACCAAAGGCTGGAGCCGGCGATCCGCCGGGCGCTCGACTGGCTCGACGGCAAGCAGGTTCTGGAGCTGGTCGGCGACTGGGCGGCGACCCGGCCGGGGCTGCGGCCCGGCGGCTGGGCGTTTCAATACGAAAACCCGCACTATCCCGATGTCGACGACACCGCGGTCGTCGGGTTGGCTCTCGACCGTTTCGATCGCGATGGGTATCGGCCGGCGGTCGAGCGCGCGGCCGAATGGGTCGTCGGCATGCAGAGCAGAAACGGCGGCTGGGGCGCTTTCGACGCCGACAACACGCATTACTACCTGAACCATATCCCGTTTGCCGATCACGGCGCGTTGCTCGACCCGCCGACCGCCGATGTCAGCGCGCGCTGCCTCGGCTTTTTGGCGCAGCTCGGCTACTCGGCCGCGCAGCCCGCGGTCGCTGCGGCGGTGGCCTTTTTGCGGCGCGAGCAGGAGCTGGACGGCAGCTGGTTCGGTCGCTGGGGCACCAACTACCTCTATGGGACCTGGTCGGCGCTCGCCGCCCTCAACGCCATCGGCATCCCACCCGAGGCGCCGGAAATCCGGCGCGCGGTCGGCTGGCTGCTGGCCCGCCAGCGCCAGGACGGCGGCTGGGGCGAACGCGGCGAATCGTATTGGCCCGAAGCGCCGCATGGCGAGGCCCCCTACAGCACGCCGTCGCAGACCGCCTGGGCCTTGCTCGGGTTGATGGCGGCCGGCGAAATCGGCCACCCGGCGGTCGCCCGCGGCATCGCCTATCTGATCGAGACGCAGGACCGGGACGGCAATTGGGCCGAGCCGTGGTACACCGCCATCGGCTTTCCGCGCGTTTTCTATCTGCGCTATCACGGGTATCGCCTCTACTTCCCGCTCTGGGCGCTTGCCCGCTACCGGCGCCTTGCCGGCGACGCTGCGGGCAAAGTCACCCTCGGGCTTTGACGACGGCTACGGAGTTCGGGCGACCGAAGGCAGTCGGGATTGTGCGTGTGCGGCCTCGCCGCCGAAGCGAGGATTGCGCGGCGGACCGGGTTTTCCGTCGTCGTCGGCGCGGGCGATCCCGGCCGCACCGCAGAACTCGTCGAGCGGGCCGTGCCGCGGGCGTCGCTGCTGATCAGTTTCGGCATTGCCGGCGCCCTGGCGCCGCAACTGCGACCGGGCGACGTGGTCCTGTCCGGAAGAGTAGTTTCGGAAACCCTGTGTTGGCCGGGGTCGGACGATTTGCGGGATCGTCTGGCCCGTCTGGCAGGCGCGATCGGCGCAGTCGAAGGGCCGGTGCTCGGCGCCTCGGCGATTCTCGCAACCCGAGCCGACAAGCATCGCGCCCGGACCCAAACCGGCGCCCTGGCCGTCGATCTCGAAAGCGCCGTCGTTGCGCGTCTCGCCGCCGCCGCCGACATGCCGTTCGTGGTCCTGCGCACCATCGCCGACCCCGCCGGCCGGGATCTGCCCGCGGCGGCGCTGGTCCCGCTGTCGTCCGACGGAACGCCTCGACTGATGCGGGTCTTCAGCGCAGGACTGCGGCGACCGCAGCAGCTCGGCGCGCTGTTCGGTCTCGCCTGCGAGACGCGGCGGGCGCTGGCCGCGCTGGAGCGGCCCGCCCGGGCGCTACGCGAGATGCTCGCCGGCCTTTAGCCGCGCCATCGCCGCCTCGACATGACGCGACCGGACGTATTCGGCCGGGCGCTGGCGGTCGAGCGGGATTTCCGGCGCCATCTCGCCCGTCGTGCGGATGCCGCGGATCGCCAATGCCGCCGCCTTCAGCGGATGACGGACCGTATCGACGACCGCAGTCGCTTCATAGCCGCTGTGGACCATGCAATCGGCGCATTTTTCGTAATTCCCGGTGCCGTAGGCGTCCCAGTCGGTGTCTTCCATCAGCTCGCGAAAGCTCTTGGCATAACCCTCGCCGAGCAGATAGCAGGGCCGCTGCCAGCCGAAGAAATTGCGCGTCGGATTGCCCCAGGGGGTGCAGCGGTACGACTGGTTGCCGGCGAGGAAATCGAGAAACAGGCTCGACTGGTTGAACGACCAGCGGCGGCTGCGGCGCGCGAAGATGCCGCGGAACAGTTCCTTGGTGCGACGGCGATTGAGAAAATGCTCCTGGTCGGGCGCCCGCTCATAGGCGTAGCCGGGAGACACGGTGATCCCGTCGATGCCGATCTCGCCGATCGCGTCGAAAAAGCGGGCGATCCGTTCCGGCTCGGCGGTGTCGAACAGGGTGGCGTTGATGTTGACTCGAAAACCTCGCGCCTTGGCGGCCGCGAGGGCGGCGACCGCGCGGTCGTAAACGCCGTCCTGGCAGACCGATCGGTCGTGATCCTGGCGGTCGCCGTCGAGATGCACGGTCCAGGCGAAATACGGGTTCGGCCGGAACAGGTCGATCTTCTTTTCGAGCAGCAGCGCATTCGTGCACAGATAGACGAATTTTTTCCGCGCGATGATGCCCTCGGCGATCTTGTCGATCTCGCGATGCAACAGCGGCTCGCCGCCGGCCAGCACGACGATCGGGGCGCCGCATTCATCGACCGCGGCCAGGCATTCCTCGACGCTGAGGCGCTGGTTGAGGATCGCGTCGGGATAGTCGATCTTGCCGCAACCGGCGCAGGCAAGGTTGCAGCGAAACAGCGGTTCGAGCATCAGCACCAACGGGTAGCGCTCGACGCCGCGGAGGTGTCGGCCGAGGACATAGGCCCCGACCCGGATGGTTTGACGCAGCGGAATGGCCACGGCTACTCCTCGCAGATGAATGATGTCGAGCCGGTCTCAGCCGGCGCCGCCGGCGAGCTGCGGCGGCATTCGGAAGCGCACATTTTCGGTGACGCCGGGAAGTTCCGCCAGATCGATGTCGGCGATCTCGCGCAACCGGGCGATGACCTGCTCGACCAGTTCGGCCGGAGCGGACGCGCCGGCGGTGATGCCGACCGCCGCCGCGCCTTCGAGCCAGCTGCGATCGAGCGCGGTCGCGTCTTCGATCAGATAGCTCGGCACGCCGCTCTCGGCGGCGATCTCGCGCAGGCGGTTCGAGTTCGAGCTGTTTGGCGCGCCGACGACGAGAACGACGTCTACGATCCTGGCGAGTTCGCGCGCCGCGCGCTGGCGGTTTTGCGTCGCGTAACAGATATCCTTGGTGTCGGGGCCGACGATCGTCGGAAAACGCAGCTTGAGCGCCTCGATGACGGCACGCGTATCATCGACGCTGAGCGTCGTCTGGGTGATGAAGGCGAGCTTCTCGGGATCGGAGACGTCGAGGCCGGCGACCTCCTCAGGGGTCGAGATCAGATGGACGCGCCCGTCGATCCGACCCATCGTGCCGACGATCTCGGGATGCCCGGCATGACCGATCAAGACGATCTCCCGACCCTGATTGGCGTAACGCTGGCCTTCGCTGTGCACTTTCGAGACGAGCGGACAGGTCGCATCGATCACCGGCAGCCCGCTCTCGATCGCCCGCCTTTCGATTGTGCTGGCGACACCGTGCGCGCTGAAGATCGTGACGCTGCCGGCCGGCACCTCGTCGATTTCGTCGACGAAATGCGCTCCCTTGGCGCGCAGACGATCGACGACGTGGCGGTTGTGCACGATTTCGTGGCGGACATAGATCGGCGGCCCGTATTTTTCGAGCGCGCGCTCGACGATCTCGATCGCCCGCTCGACCCCGGCGCAAAATCCGCGCGGCTGGGCTAGCACGACCCGCATGATCACCTCTCTTCAATCCGCCGGCCGAGCCCGCGCCAGCATGGATATAGGCGAAAACGCCATCCCTGCCACATCCCGTTATCGGCTGGCGGAACAATTGTACCGGCGCCCGGCCCGTCGTCGATGAACGCTGCGCTCGTCTTTTCAATCCTGCTGGCGCCGGGATGGGTCTATTTGATCGCCGCCGCCGCCGCTGCAATCCGCTTTTCCCGCCGGCCCTCGCCGAGCGCCGAAGAAAAGCCGGCGATCTCGATCCTGAAACCGCTGCACGGCGCCGAGCCCGGTTTATACGAGAATCTGCGTTCGTTTGTTGAGCAGGATTATCCCGTTTTGCAAATGGTGCTGGGGGTTAACGACCCGAACGACGGTGCGCTGGCGGCGGCCCGCGCGTTGATCGGCGACCTGCCCCAGAGCGACATCGCGCTGGTCGTCGATCCGCGCATCGCCGGCAGCAACGGCAAAATCGCGAACCTCGAAAATATGATGCCGGCGGTGCGCCACGAGCTTCTCGTGCTGGCCGACAGCGACATGCGGGTCGATAGGCGCTATCTGGGCGCGGTCGCGGCGCCCTTGCGGGATCGGCGGATCGGCATCGTCACCTGTCTGTACAAGGGCGAATCGACCGGCGGCATCTGGTCGCGGCTCGGCGCGCTCCACATCAATTTCGGCTTTCTGCCCGGCGCATTGCTGGCGGATGCGCTCGGGATCGGCAATGGCTGCTTCGGCGCGACGATCGCGCTCCGGCGCGAATCTCTCGACCGGATCGGCGGCTTTGCCGTGCTGCGGGACGAGCTTGCCGACGATCATCGGATCGGTGATCTGGTCCGGGCGCGGGGTCTGACGGTGGCGCTCTCGCCCTATCTGGTCGAGGCGCGGGTGACCGAGCCGTCATTCGCCGGATTGTGGCGTCACGAACTGCGCTGGGCGCGCACCGTGCGCGCCGTCGCCCCGGTCGGTTTCGCCGCATCGGTGCTGGCGCACCCGGCGACGATCGCCGCACTCGGCGCTGCGGCGGCCGGATTTGGCTTGACCTCCTGCATCTTTCTGGCGATTTCGTGGCTGCTGCGATGGGGTTCGGCGCGAACCATCGCCGTCGCGCTCGGCCTTCCCGGCAGGCGGCTGTGGCTGCTGCCGGCGCGCGACGCCTTGTCTTTCGCGGTCTTCGTTGCCAGCTTTTTCGGGCGGACGGTGATCTGGCGGGACCAGCATTTCCGCGTCGAGCCGAGCGGCCGGATGACAGTCGACGGAGACGAGGGGCCATGACGGAGCAAGGCGCGATGATGAAGACCCTGTTCCTGCACCCGCCATCGTTCGACGGCTTCGATGGCGGCGCCGGTTCGCGTTATCAGGCCAAGCGGGAGATCCGCTCGTTCTGGTATCCGACCTGGCTGGCCCAGCCGGCGGCGCTGGTGCCGGGCAGCAGGCTGATCGACGCACCGCCGGCCCGGCTCAAACTCGCCGACCTGCTGCCGCTGGCCGGCGATTACGAACTTGCGGTCCTGCATACCTCGACCCCGTCCTTCGCCTCCGACGTCAAGGTCGCCGAGGCGCTGAAGGACGCCAATCCGCGGCTCAAGATCGGGCTCGTCGGCGCCAAGGTTGCGGTCGAGCCCGAGGACAGCCTGCGGGCGTCGGCGGCGCTCGACTTCGTCGCTCGCGAGGAGTTCGATTTCACGATCAAGGAGGCGGCCGAGGGCCGCGCCCTCGACGCGATCGACGGGCTCAGCTACCGCAGCGCCGGCGGTTCGATCGTTCACAATCGCGACCGCGCGGTGCTCGAGGACATGGACCGGCTGCCGTTCGTCACCGAAGTCTACAAGCGCGATCTGAGGATCGAAAACTATTTCATCGGCTACCTCAAACACCCTTACGTGTCGCTCTACACCGGTCGCGGCTGCCGCTCGAAATGCACGTTCTGCCTGTGGCCGCAAACAGTCGGCGGACACCGCTACCGGGTCCGCAGCGTCGGCCACGTCATCGAGGAGATTCGCCTCGCCAAGGAGTGGTTCCCGCAGGTCCAGGAGTTTTTTTTCGACGACGACACGTTTACCGACGACCGGCCGCGGGCCGAAGCGATCGCCCGCGAGCTCGGCCGGCTCGGGGTGACGTGGTCGTGCAACGCCAAGGCCAATGTGCCGCGCGCGACGCTCGAAATCTTGCGCGACAACGGGTTGCGGCTGCTGCTGGTCGGCTATGAATTGGGCAACCAGCAGATCCTGAACAACATCAAAAAGGGAATGCGGATCGACATCGCCCGCCGCTTCACCAAGGATTGCCACGAACTCGGGATTACGATCCACGGCACGTTCATCCTGGGACTTCCGGGCGAATCGAGAGAGACGATCGAGGAGACGATCCGTTTTGCCGGCGAGATCAACCCGCACACGATCCAGGTTTCGCTCGCCGCACCCTATCCCGGAACCGAACTCCATCGGCAGGCGGTCGAAAACGGCTGGCTCGACGCCGGCCATGCCGAGCTGACCGACGAGCGCGGGCGTGCAGATCGCGCCGTTGCACTACCCGCACCTGTCGCACACCGAGATCTTCGAGTCGCTCGAAATGTTCTACAAGCGCTTCTACTTTCGGCGGAAGAAGATCGCCGCACTCGTCGCCGAGATGATCCGGAGCCCGCAGATGATGCGCCGCCGCCTGCGCGAGGGCGTCGAGTTTTTCCACTTCCTGCGCCACCGGGAGATGACCGGCTGAAACGCCTGATCGTCTGCGCCGACGATTTCGGGCTCGACCCCGCGGTCAACGAGGCCGTCGAAAGGGCGCACCGGCACGGCATTCTGTCGACCGCGAGCCTGATGGTCGCGGGCCCGGCGGCGGCAGACGCGGTAGCGCGGGCGCGGCTGCTTCCCGGATTGAGGGTCGGGCTGCACCTCGTGCTGGTGGACGGCCGGCCGGTCCTGCCGGCTGGCGATGTCGGCGGGCTGGTGGGCGCCGACGGCAAATTCGATCGGAACATGGCGCGCGCCGGTGTTCGGTTTTTCTTCCTGCCGCAAATTCGCCGGCAGCTGGCAAAAGAAATCAGGGCGCAGTTCGAGGCGTTCCGCGCGACCGGCCTCGGGCTCGACCATGTCAACGCCCATAAGCACATGCACCTGCACCCGACGGTTGCGGGGCTGATCGTCGAGATCGGCCGCGATTACGGCATGTATGCGGTGCGCGTTCCGGCGGAGCCGGTCGCGGCGCTGCGCCTCGCGTTCCCCGACGAGCGTCGCCGGGCGCCGCTCTACGGCCCGTGGACGCGAGCACTGCGGCTGCGGCTGCGGCGGGCCGGCTTGTTGGTCAACGACCATGTCTTTGGTCTCGCCTGGAGCGGGGCGATGGTCGAAGACCGGGTGCTGCGGCTGGTTCCGCATCTGCCCGACGGGATCAGCGAGATGTATTTTCACCCGGCCGCCGAGCGGTCGCCGCGCCTGGTTGCGGCGATGCCGCGCTATCGCCACCCTGAAGAGCTGGCGGCATTGCTGAGCCCGGCGGTCGAGCGTCGGATCGCCGAAACCGGGATCAGCCTCGCGAGCTATGGCGATCTCAGGGCGTCGGGCTGCTGAAAGTTGGGCGCCGCCCTCCATCATCGCGGCAATATCGGCGGCCGGATGATTGATTGCCGCGAAAATTCCGATCCTGAGACATAATCCGGTCACGCTTTCCGTTGATGCTGCATACCAATTCAGAGGTATGGAGGGACATCATGGACGGGCGTCTCCGGTGCAGCCGCGATGAGCCGAAACTCGACGATCTGCTGGCGGACGAAGTAATGATGTTGCCCGTTCTGCGCAGCGCAGGTCTCGATCGGGACGAATTTCGCCAACTGATGGCGGAAACCGCCAGGCGGCTCGATGATCGCGAGCGGCGGAGCGACGGCTGAGGCGCCGCCGGGCCGGGACGATTAACCCACCCGCTCCGGAAATTCGAGTTCGACCCGAAGTCCGGGGTGCCCCGGGCGCCCTGCTGCGCGATTGTCGGAGAGGGTCACGCCGGCATTGTGGCGTTGCGCGACAGCCCGCACGAGGCTCAGCCCCAAGCCGTTGCCGGGAGTGGTGCGGCTGGGTTCCAGACGGACAAACCGATCGAATACCGCTTTGCGGTCCGCTTCGGGTATGCCGGGACCGCGATCGACCACACTTAGCACGGCGCGGCCATTGCGGCGGGACACGCTTATTCGGACCTCGCCGCCGCCGGCATATTTCAGCGCGTTGTCGATCAGGTTGGCCAGCGCCTGAGACAACAGGTGCCAATCGCCGCGGATCATGACGGCGGGCTCGGCTGCAAGCAAGAGGACGAACCCGCGCTCTTCGGCGACCGGCTCGTAGAATTCGACCGCGGCGCGCGCAATTTCGGCCAGGTCCACGGCTTCCATCCGGTCGAGCGCGGCGCCCGCCTCGGCCTCGGCGATGCCGAGCAGCGCATTGAAGGTCGCGAGCAGCCGGTCGGCCTCGTCGATCGCGGTCCGGATCGCGTCGGCTTGGCCCGAGGCGTCGGCCGGCCCGATCAGCGCCAATTCGAGGCGGGCCCGCAGCCGCGCCAGCGGCGTCTTCAGATCATGGGCGACATCGTCGGTCACGCCGCGCATCGCCGTCATCAGCCGTTCGATCTGATCGAGCATGCGATTGAGGTTCGCCGCGAGCTGGTCGAATTCGTCGCTGGTGCCATCGAGCGGGACACGGTCCGACAGATTGCCGGCCATGACCCGCTCGCTCGTCCGATTGACCAGCTCGACCCGGCGCAGCAGGTTGCGGCTCATCGCCGTACCGCCGAGCAGGCCGATGCCGAGCGCCCCCAGCCCGGCCCACAGCAGCGTCGACCTGACCCGGTTGCGGAACGCGGCCGCATCGCTGATGTCGCGGGCGACCAGCAGCCGATAGCCGCCGGGGATGACAAAGATCGTGCCGCGCGCCGGATGGGTCTCTTCCCGGCCCTTGTCGCGCGCCGCGATCGTGAAGGACAGCCAACCCGAATGGGGCGGCGCGCCGGCCGGCCAGCCGGCGATGTTGCCGGCCAGCGGCGCGCCGGCGCGATCGGTGACCAGGTACAGCATCATGTCGCCGCGGTCGCCGGCGCTGCGCGCCGCCACGATCTGGACCAGCCCGCTCAACCCTCTCTCGGCGTATTGCTCGGCCAGCCCGGTAATCTCGGCGTTGAGCGTCGCTTCGGTCTGGCGCTCGACGAAGTCGGCGCTCGTCCAGTAGACAAAAAGCAGGACGCTCAGGATCGATGCGGCGAAGATCAGGAAATAGAGTGCGGCCAGGCGAAAGGCATGGGTCCGCACCAACCGCCGCACGGCGCCGAACAGCTGTCGCGCCAGACGCCGGGAATTCGCCGCGGGGAGGTGCAGCTTGTCGGCGACCACGGCAACCGCGGGCGTCGGCGGCTACGCCTGCGGGCGCAGCGAATAGCCGGCGCCGCGCACCGTGTGCAGCAGCGGCCGTTCGAAGTTCTTGTCGATCTTTTGGCGCAGCCGGCTCACATGGACGTCGACGACATTGGTCTGCGGGTCGAAGTGATAATCCCAAACATGTTCGAGCAGCATGGTGCGGGTGACGACATGGCCGGCATTGCGCATCAGATATTCGAGCAGCCGGAATTCCCGCGGCAGCAGCTCGATCGTCCGGCCGCAGCGTTTGACCGAACGGGTCAACAGGTCGAGTTCGAGATCCCCGACCGTCAAGATCGTCGTCGCCGACGGCCCCGTCCCGCGGCGCAGCAATACCTCGATGCGCGCCAGCAGCTCGCTGAAGGCGAAAGGCTTGACGAGGTAGTCGTCACCGCCGGCGCGCAAGCCCTTGACCCGATCGTCGACGCTGCCGAGCGCGCTCAGGATCAGCGCCGGGGTGCGAATTTCGGCCGCACGCAATGCCCCCAGCATCGACAACCCGTCGATGCCCGGCAGCATGCGGTCGAGGATCATCGCGTCGTAGCCGCCTGAGCTGGCCAGAAACAGCCCCTCGCGGCCATCGCCGGCGCGATCGACCGTATAGCCGCTTTCGCCGAGGCCTTTGACCAGATAAGAGGCGGTTTCGCGGTCGTCTTCGACGACGAGCAGCTTCATGATTTGGGCTGGCTTCCCCGGTTGATCGTCTGACGCCAACGGTCAAGTGGTACGCGTCTGCGATCGGAGCAAGCGGGCCGAAAATTCGCCGCCCGGGCGGCAATCCGCCGACACGGCGTGCCGTTCGGGGCTTGACGCGGAATTTTCAACGACGACTTATAGCGGACCAATCCGGTACGAAATCGGGCCGACCAGGATGATCATCCTCAGCAAGCTTGCCGATTACGGCGTCATCGTCGCCAGCCACCTGGCCGCTTTTCCTGAGCGGCAGGTGACTGCCGCGGCGGTCGCGGCCGAGACCCGCCTGCCGCCGGCGACTGCCGCCAAGGTGTTGAAGGCGTTGGCGCATGCCGGCTTGGTCGCGGCGACGCGGGGATCGGCCGGCGGCTATAGGCTGGCGCGGCGGCCGGCGGCGATCTCGGTTGCCGAAGTGGTCGCCGCGATCGACGGCGATATCGGCCTGACCCAGTGCTCGGTGCATGTCGCCGAATGCGCCCGCACCAATTACTGTCCGACCCGCCCGCATTGGGCGGCGATCAATCGCGCCGTTGAGCAGGCGCTCGAGGCGGTTTCGCTCGATGCGATGATCGCCCCGCCGACCTTCGCCCGCCCGATGCCGAACCACGCCCACGCCGCAGCAACCTGACGAGGCCGGATAACCCGCATGGCCGCTTCGCTCGATACCATCGACACCGTCCGCTCGTTGCAGGAAGGCTACAAATACGGTTTCGTGACCGACATCGAGGTCGACGAGGCGCCGCCCGGCCTCAACGAGGACACGGTCCGTTTCATCTCCGCCAGGAAGGATGAGCCGGAATGGCTGCTCGACTGGCGGCTCGCGGCGTTTCGCGCGTGGCAAAAGATGACGCCGCCCAATTGGGCCAAGCTCAATCTTGCGCCGATCGACTATCAGGCGGCCAGCTATTACTCGGCGCCAAAGCAGAACAACGGTCCGAAATCGCTGGACGAGGTCGATCCCGAACTGCTGCGCACCTACGAAAAGCTCGGCATCCCGATCAGGGAGCGCGAGGCGTTGGCCGGGGTCGCGGTCGATGCGGTGTTCGACAGCATCTCGGTGGCGACGACGTTCAAGGGCGAACTGGGCAAGCTCGGCATCATCTTTTGTTCGTTCGGCGAGGCGGTGCGCGAGCATCCGGAACTCGTCCGCAAATACCTCGGCACGGTGGTGCCGCAGAACGACAATTTCTTTGCTGCGTTGAATTCGGCGGTGTTCAGCGACGGCTCGTTTGCCTATGTCCCGCCGGGCGTGCGCTGCCCGATGGAGCTCAGCACCTATTTCCGGATCAATGCGGCCAAGACCGGGCAGTTCGAGCGCACGCTGCTGATCGCCGACAAGGGCAGCTATGTCAGCTATCTCGAAGGCTGCACCGCACCCCAGCGCGACGAGAACCAGCTTCACGCGGCGGTCGTCGAACTGATCGCGCACGAGGACGCGCAGATCAAATATTCGACCGTGCAGAACTGGTATCCGGGCGACGCCGAGGGCAGGGGCGGCATCTATAATTTCGTCACCAAGCGCGGCGCCTGCCGCGGCGACCGGGCCAAGATCTCGTGGACCCAGGTCGAGACCGGCTCGGCGATCACCTGGAAATACCCGAGCTGCGTGCTCGAAGGCGACCATTCGGTCGGCGAGTTCTATTCGGTGGCGATCACCAACAACCGCCAGCAGGCCGATACCGGGACCAAGATGATCCATATCGGCAAGGACACCCGCTCGACGATCGTCTCGAAGGGGATCTCGGCCGGGCATGGCCAGAACACCTATCGCGGCCTGGTTCGCGTGCAGCCGCGGGCGCAAGGCGCGCGCAACCACACGCAATGCGATTCACTGCTGATCGGCGAGCGCTGCGGCGCCCATACCGTGCCTTATATCGAGGTGCGCAACCCCTCGGCGCGGGTCGAACACGAGGCGACGACCTCGAAGATCAGCGACGACCAGCTGTTCTATTGCCGCCAGCGCGGTTTGAGCACCGAAGACGCGGTGTCGCTGATCGTCAACGGCTTCTGCAAGGAAGTGCTGAAGGAACTGCCGATGGAATTCGCGGTCGAGGCGCAAAAGCTGCTCGCGGTCAGCCTCGAAGGCAGCGTCGGATGACAATATGAGCGAGGAAACCGTCACCCTCGAATTCGTGGGCGCGCGCCTGTTGGCGTTGACCGCCGACGTGCGGGACCTACAGCAGCGCTTCGATGGCCTGGAGCCGCGCTTCGACGGGATGGAAGCGCGGTTCGCCGCAATGGAGAGCCGCCTCGCCGGCCTCGAAAACCGCTTTGCCGCGATGGAGCGACGGTTTGCCGTGCAGGAAGAACGCATGTCGCGGATGCTGTCGCTGATCGTGCGCATCGCCGAGCGGCAGGGTGTTCGCGAATGATCGGCCGATCGATGGCGCTCAACTCGCCGTCCCGGACGGCCGGGCCGCATCATCTATTGTCACCGGCGCGGGCTCTCCGCCGAAGACGCGGTATCCTTGATCGTCAACGGCTTCTGCAAGGGAGTGCTGAAGGAACTGCCGATGGAGTTCGCGGTCGGGGCGCAAAAGCTCCTCGAATGCAGCGTCGGTTGAGGCCGATGACCCTGACTGCCACAACTCGCCTATTCTTCGTCCCGTCATTCCGGGGAGGCCTGAAGGGCCAGGACGATGTTTCGACATTTGCCCAGCTAATTGAATTCCGGCGGCTAGGCGTCGTGGCTTGTGGAGGCGCAGGTGCTTGAAATCAGCAACCTGCACGCGCGTCTCGCCGATGGCCGCGAGATCCTGAAGGGCGTCGATCTTGCGGTCGATGCCGGCGAGGTGCACGCGATCATGGGGCCGAACGGCTCGGGCAAGAGCACGCTCGCCGCGGTCCTCGCCGGCCGCGAGGGCTACGAGGTGACCGCCGGCAGCGCCACCTATCTCGGCCGCGATCTGCTGGCGATGCCGGCCGACGAGCGGGCGCGCGAAGGTCTGTTTCTGGCGTTCCAGTACCCGGTCGAAATCCCGGGCGTGAACAACATGTATTTTCTGCGCACCGCGCTGAATGCCGGGCGCCGCCACCGCGGCGAGCCCGAACTCGATGCCGGGCAGTTTCTGCGCGCGGTGCGGGCCAAGCTCAAAGAGCTCGACATCGGCGAGGATCTCCTGCAGCGCGCAGTCAATGTCGGGTTTTCCGGCGGCGAGAAAAAGCGCAACGAAATTTTTCAGATGGCGATGCTGGAGCCGCGGCTGGCGATCCTCGACGAGACCGACAGCGGCCTCGACATCGACGCGCTGCGAGTGGTCGCTGCCGGCGTCAACCGGCAGCGCGCGCCCGACCGCGCGATCGTCATGATCACCCACTACCAGCGCCTGCTGGAATATGTCGAGCCCGATCGGGTGCATGTGTTGCAGGACGGCCGTATCGTCCAGTCGGGGGACAAGTCGCTGGCGCTCGAGCTGGAGCGGCGCGGTTACGGCGCCTTTGGCGAGGCCGCGTGAGCCGACGATGGCCCACCGATGAGCGCCGTCGTCGAGTTTCCGGCCAGGCCCGAGACGCGGCCTTATCTCGACGCCTTTGCCCGGCAGTCGAGCGAGCCGGATTGGCTCGCCCGGCAGCGTCGGCGCGCCCTGGCCCGGTTTGCCGAGCAGGGCTTCCCGAGCCGGCGCAGCGAAGCCTGGCGATATCTCGATCTGCATTCGCTGGAACGCACGCCGATGCTTCCGGCCGGCGCCCGGCGCCAGATCGACACTGCCGCAGCACGGGCCCTGCTCGCCGAACTCGGCTTCGCCGAAGCGGCCTGCCGCCTGGTCCTGGTCGACGGATATTACCGGCCCGGCCTGTCCACGCTCGACGGCTTGCCGGCCGGGGTGTCGCTCGGCTCGATGGCGACGGCGATAGCCGAGCGTCCGGCGCTGGTTCGGCCCGGGCTCGAAGCCGAGCCGGGCGACGGCGGCGGTCCGTTCGCGGCGCTCAACGCCGCGTTCTTCGGCGATGGCTTCGTCCTCGACGTGGCCCCTGGCGTTACCCTCGACAGCCCGGTCGAGATCGTCCATCTGGCATCGGGCGATACCGGCGGCTCACTGCATACCCGCAATCTCGTCGCCGTCGGCGCCGGCAGCCGCATCACCCTGATCGAGACCTTTGCCGGAAGCGGCAGCTATTGGCGCAACGATGTCGCCGAGCTTCGGCTCGATTCCGGCGCCGAGCTGGCGTGGATATCGCTGATCGAAGAATCGGCAAGGGCGGTGCATCTCGCCGAATTGTCGGCGACGCTCGGCCCCAAGGCAGCGTTCGACGGCTGCGTCCTGCTGCTGGGCGGCCGCATGATGCGGCACGAGGCGAGGGTGCACGCCGGCGGCGGAGGTTCGCGTTGCGGGCTCAGCGGCGCCTTTCTGGCGTCGGACCATCAGCAGGCCAACATCGTCACCACGGTCGATCACACCGCGCCGGGCGGCGAGACCCGCGAGGTGTTCAAAGGGGTTGCCTCCGGCCATGCGCATGGCGCCTTTCAAGGCCGAATCACGGTGCGCCCAGGCGCCCAGAAGGTCGATGCCCAGATGGTCAGCCGCAATCTGCTGCTGGGCCGGCACGCCGCGATCGACACCAAGCCCGAGCTCGAAATTCTTGCCGACGACGTCAAGTGCGGCCACGGCGCGACGGTCGGCGACCTCGACGACGCGGCGTTGTTCTATCTGCTCGCCAGGGGCATTCCGCGCGGTGCGGCGCGTCGGATGCTGATCGAGGCGTTTCTGCGGGAGGCGGTCGACCTGGTCGATCACCCGCTGCTGCGTGCGCATCTGCAGTCGCGGCTTACCCGTCGGTTGGCGACGTTGGAGGAACAAGGATGACGACGGCGAGTTTGCGGAGCGTCCATCCGGGGCCCGGCGGGTTCGACCCGCGCGAAGTGAAACGCGAATTTCCGATCTTCGCCAACAACCCGGGACTGGTGTTTCTCGATTCCGGCGCCAGCGCTCAGAAGCCGGCGTCGGTGATCGACCGGGTCGCCGATTATTACCGGACCGACTACGCCAACGTGCATCGCGGGGTCTACCGGCTCAGCGCCCGCTCGACCGAATTGTTCGAGGAAGCGCGCGGCAAGGTGGGCAAATTCCTGAACGCCGCCGATGCGGGCGAGATCGTCTTTGTCCGCGGCGCCACCGAAGCGATCAACCTCGTCGCCCAGAGCTGGGGCGGCGCTTTCCTCGAAGCCGGCGACGAGGTGCTGATCAGCGAACTGGAGCACCACTCCAACATCGTGCCCTGGCAGCTGCTGCGCGACCGCCTCGGCATCCGACTGGTGGTGGCGCCGATCGACGTTACCGGCGGGCTCGACATCTCCGCTTTCGAGACGAGGCTGTCGCCGCGCACCCGTCTTGTCGCGGTCACCCATCTCGCCAACGCCACCGGCGCGTTGGTGCCGGTCGAAACGATTGCCAGGCTGGCCCATCGTCACGGCGCCAAGGTGCTGATCGACGGCTGCCAGGCCGCACCCCGATTGCCGGTCGATGTGCAGGCGCTCGGCTGCGACTTTTATGCCTTCTCCGGGCACAAGACCTACGGGCCGACCGGGATCGGCGTGCTGTGGGGCCGCCGCGAATTGCTGGCGGCGATGCCGCCCTGGCAGGGCGGCGGCGAGATGATCCTCAACGTCACCTTTGAGAAGACCGAGTTCCAGGAACCGCCGCACCGCTTCGAGGCCGGTACCCCGGACATTTCCGGCGCGATCGGACTTGGCGCGGCGATCGATTTCATCGAGGCGATCGGCCGCGACAACATCCTCGAACACGAGGAAGCATTGACCGAATACGGCGTCGACCGGTTGTCGCGGATTCCCGACCTGACCCTGGTCGGCGCCGGGCAGCGGCGGCTCGGCATCCTGTCCTTCGATCTCGCGGGCGTGCATCCGCACGATCTGGCCACGGTGCTCGACCGCCATCACGTCGCGGTGCGCGCCGGGCATCACTGCGCCCAGCCTTTGCTCGAAAGGCTCGGGCATCCGGCGACCACCCGCGCGTCGCTCGGCGTCTACAACCACGAGAGCGACATCGACGCGTTGGCGGCGGCGATCGAGACGGCACGGGAGATGTTCGGGTGATGGATCTGCGCGAACTTTATCAGGACATCATCCTCGATCACGGGCGCCATCCACGCAATTTCCGTGCGATCGAGCACCCGACGCATTCGGCGCAGGGTCACAACCCGCTGTGCGGCGACCGGGTCACGGTCTACCTGACGCTCGACGGCGACCATATTGCCGATGTCGCCTTCCAAGGGCGCGGCTGCGCGATCTCGACCGCGGCGGCCTCGCTGATGACCGAGGTGCTGACGGGGAAGACCATCGCCGAGGCGCAGGAGTTGTTCGCGCATTTCCACGCCCGCGTGACCGGCGGTGCCGACACTGCGCTGTCCAAGCCGCTGGCCGACGACATGGAGCGGCTCGAACCGCTGACCGGGGTCAAGGCGTTTCCGGCCCGCGTCAAATGCGCGACGTTGTCATGGCACGCTCTGGAGGCGGCGCTGAAGCGCGGCGACCCCGGCGCCACGATCAAGACGGAGTAGCAGGATGGATCGCGATCCCTTCGAGTTCGGTTCGGCCGAACCTGCCGCGGAAGCCGGCGCCGAGGTCGAACGTCCGGAAGGCGGCGAGGACGACCCGGCCCTGATGGCCCCGGTGCTGGCGGCGCTGAAGACCGTCCGCGACCCGGAAATCCCGATGGATCTCGTCGAACTCGGCCTGATCTACGAACTGCTCGTCAAGCGCGGCGGCATAGTCTTTGTCGAGATGACCTTGACGACGCCCGCCTGTCCGGTCGCCGCCAGCATGCCGGGCGAGGTCGAGGCGGCAATCCGCACGGTCCCGGGCGTCGACGACGTTCGCGTCAAGCTGGTCTGGACGCCGCCTTGGGGCCCCGAGCGCATGAGCGAAGAAGCAAGGCTCGAACTGGGGATGCTGTAACGGCAGCCTCGGTCGGCGCGCCCATAGCTGTGCCCGCGGCGATATCGGTTATCGGGGTCGCGCAGAAACGTCGTCGCGACGTGCAGCGGCGGCACGACGCCGCCGGTCGCGGGGTGAAGCGTTTTGTCGGGCATCGGCATACCTTTATCCGGCTTCGGCGGCGGCGGTGCGGGCCTGGGCGACGGCCTCGATATGCTCGCGCAGCGCCGGCTCGCTCGCGAACAGCCGATTGAGGTCGCGCGCCGCAAGGCTCAGCAACTGACAATAGCCGAGCGCCACGACATCGGCATTGCGCCGATCGGCAACGAGCAAAGCCAGTTCGCCGAAGAAATCGCCGCTGCCGAGCCGGACGGGTATCGGGGCGATACGGACTTCGACCGCTCCGGACGAGATGAAATACATCGCATCGCCGCGGTCGCCCCGGCGCACGATGACCTCGTCCGGAACGGCGAGACGGGGCCGCAAAACCCGGGCGACCGCACGTCGCGCCTTTGCGTCGAGCGCCGCAAACATCGGCACGCTGCCGACAAGATCGGCCCGTTGCAGGCCGAGATCGAGCACCGGCCGGCGTTCGACGCTGCGCCGCCGCCGCCGCAATTGGCGCAGCAGATCTTCATGGACGTCCTGGCTGATGATCGATTCGGCGCGCAGCCGCTGATACCGCTCTTCCTCGAAGCGGGCCGCGATGCGGGCCAGATACTGGGTCCCGAGCTGGCGCAGGTAGTTCGGATATTGCAGCTTGATGGCCGCGATTGCCCGGTCGATCTCGGAGAGGCGCAGCCCGACCTGCTCGGCCATGGCCGCGCTGGGCCCGGTCCCGAACAATGGAGCGATTTGCTCGCGGTTGAAAACCGCCAGGTTCTTCAGCACGATCCGGGCGGCGAGCTGCACCTCGAACCGATCGGAGATCTGACGCGCCAGCGGCCGGGCGATGCCGATCCGCCGGTGCAGTGCGAGGGCCAGGCGAAAGCCCGGGCCGAAGGCGCGAATCCGCGCCGATGCATGCTTGTAGCCGTCGAGGCCGTGCATGCGCGCCGCGTCGCGCAGCCTAGCCGTATGCGCGAGCAACACGGCCGCCACCCGCCGCGACACGGTTCTCCCCTCGAAATATTCGAGGCAGAATTCCTGTTCGCGGTCGGCCAACACCGTCAACGCCGCGCGCGTCCGAAGCGCGGTTGGGATCTGTGCGTTCTCTTCGGCGATCTCCGCCGGGTCGCGGCGGCGCGCTCCATAGACGGCGGTGACTTCGTCGATCACATCCGCCGGAATCTCGTGCTCGCGCCCGACGGTTTCGATCTCCTCCGGGATCGAACCGAGCGACAGGCCGATCACTCTTTCGCGCAGCGCGATCTCCGCCGGCGGCGCATCGCTGAGCTTGAGCAACCGCATCAACGGCCGCATCGTCGGCGCGCTGACCAGCAGGGTGAACAGCACGAACCCGGTAGCCAGAACGCCGACGAATTGGCGGATTTCCGGCGGCAGCGACATGTTTTCGGTGGCGGCCAGGGCTAACGCCAGCGAGACCGCGCCGCGCATCCCGCCCCACAGCATGACCAGCTTGTAGTTGCCGTCGATCGGTTGTGCGATGCGGGCGACGCTGAGAAACGGTATCAGCCCCCACAAGGTCACCGCGCGGGCGAGGAGCGCGGCGCCGACCAGCGCCGCCAGCAGTGCAAAATCGGCCCAGCTCGCGTGGAGCAGAAGCTCCGGGGTGTGCATCGCCGCAAACAGAAAGATCAGCGAGCTGGCCCAGAAGGCCAGCTGCTCCCAGGTGACGACGAGGCTGTCGAAATGGGACGGCGACAGCCGGCGTCGCCCCTCGGCGCTCAGCGCGAGGGCGGCTGCCGCCACCGCGACGACGCCGGAGACGTGGAGGTAATGGTCGCAGATGATGAAAATCGCGTAGGCGAAGCCGATCGTCATCGTCGCCTCGGCCAGCCGGCTCGAGCGCAGGATCGGCATGAACGCGGCGACCGCCCACCCGGCTGGATAACCGATGGCGAGACCGCCGCCGAATTGGCGCGCAAAGGTCAGCATCCCGCTGATCGGCGCTGCCGGCCGGTCGCCGGTCAGCATCGCCACCGCCAGCGAGTAGATCGCGATCGCCGCCGCATCGTTGAACAGGCTCTCGCCTTGGACCAGGGTCGACAGCCGGCGCGGCGCTCCGATGTCGCGAAAGATCGCGACGACCGCGACCGGGTCGGTCGTCGCGATGATCGCGCCCAGAATAACGCAGGCCAGCAGGCCGACCGGCGCGATCGGCCACAGCGCCAAGCCGACGATCAAAGTGCAGACGATGACGCCGATGACCGCCAGCAGCAGGACCGGCGCCGCCTCGTCGCCGAGCTGGCGGACATCGAGGTTCAGCGCCGCCTCGAACAGCAACGCCGGCAGAAAGATGTAGAGGAGCGATTCGGCGCTCAGGCCGAAATCGCGCAGGGTGCCGACGATATCGCCGAGGATGCCGCCGGGGCGGTCGACCGCTGGCAGGTGGGTTACGACGCCGATGGCGATTTCGACCGCGGCGAGCAGGACGGTATAGGGTATCGCGAACCGTTCGGCCAACGGCAGCAGCAGGCTGATCAGCCCGAGGAGCGCGGTGACGGCAAAAACGGTCAGGACGGTTTCGTGCATCACGGGTCCTTCGGATCGAACCGGAACCCCGTTCCGGTTTCAGCCAATCGTCAGGATGCCTCAAACTGCAATGCAGGGCAGCCGGCTGCGGCCTTTTTGGCACCGCCGACCTTGCCACGCAGCCCCCGGCCGACGCCATATTGGAGACTATCCACCTCGATGAATCGGTTCCGCATGCTTACCCGCCGCGCCCTCTTTCTGCTGCCGATCCTGCTCACCGCCGTTATGTCCGCCGCCCTCGCGGCCGCACCGCTGCAGAGCTTCGCGACCTCTGAAGCTGACCATCGTCAGCGCCACCGGGCATCATCGTTTCGCCATCGAAATTGCCGAAACGCCGGCACAGATGGAGCAGGGTCTGATGTTCCGTCCGGCATTGGCCCCCGACGCCGGCATGCTGTTCGACTACAAACAGCCGATTGTGGCGACGATGTGGATGCACAACACGCTGATCCCTCTCGACATGCTGTTCGTCGATGCCCGCGGCACGATCGTCAATATCCATGAACGCGCGGTGCCGCAGTCAGACGATGTAATAGCCGCCATCGCACCGGTGCGTGCGGTAATCGAGCTGAACGGCGGCACCGCCGCGCGGCTCGGCATCAAGCCCGGCGATCGGGTGTTGTATCCGATCTTCGGCACCGCCCCGTGATCTGAGCTTTCCCGCGACAGCCGATCCGCCGGGAATAGGCCGCCCGCGTGCAGTGCTCCGCGGGTCCTAGCGGGGCCCGATCGACAGGACCGGATCAGACAAAACCTCGTACAAGGTCGAGAAACGAATCGAGCCGGTCGTGGTGCACCCAATGGCCGGCGTTATCGAAGGTCACGACCCGGGCGTTGCCGAAATGGCTGATCCGGCCGTCGTCGCTCGGGTTCGAGGCCCAGCTTTCCCTGCCGTATACCAGCAGCGTCGGGCAGATGATGCGGCCCCATAATTCTTCGATCTCGGCCGTCGTCATCTCGTAGGGCGGCTCGGCGCGGACATAATTGTCGAATTTCCAGCTGTAGCTGCCGTCCTCGTTCTGGTTGACCCCGTGCTGGGTCAAATGTCGGGCCTGCTCCGGCGACAGGTGGCCGTTGGCTTCCTGCATCCGGGCAAAGGCGTCCTCGATCGAGGCGTAGCGGCGCGACAGGCGGCCGGACAGCCCGCGCTGCTCGTCGATCCAGCTCTGCATCCGCTCGGCGATGCGGCGCTGCCGGCGCGCGCGAGTGCGGCGCGGCGACGCCCCGAGCCCCTCTATGGCGACGAGTTTGCGGACCAGATCGGGATAAATCCCGGCATAGCGCAGCGCGATGACGCCGCCGAGCGAATGGGCGATGATGGTGACCGGCGCCAATTCCTGCTGATGGATCAGCTGGGCGAGGTCGTAGACATAGCCCGCGATCGTGTAGTTGCCGTCGGGCGACCACTGGCTGTCGCCGTGACCGCGCAGATCGGGCGCCAGCACATGCCAATCCCGGCGCAGCGCGCTCGCGACCCAGTCCCAGTTGCGGCAGTGATCGCGCCCGCCGTGAACGAGCAGCAAGGGCGGCGCTTCCGGATTGCCCCAATCGACGTAGTGCAGCCGCAACCGCTGCGAGAAATAGATGCGCGAAGTCGGGCCGGAACTGTCGAGGGTCATCGATTGGTGTCGTCGTCGCTTGATGAATGGGCGAAATTACCGCCTCGGCGGCGCTGCGCAAAGGATGTCGCAGAGTGCGATGCACGGTGCGATCGACGCCGACGAGCACCCCGCCGGCCTTGCCAGGCGGCGCTTGCAGCCTCGGACGAGCCGGTATATATCGTTAGCACTCTCGCTCACGGAGTGCTTATCCGAAAATGCGAGACGTGGAAATTTCAATGGAGGAATCCGGTGACTTTTCGTCCGCTGCAGGATCGCGTGCTGGTCCGCCGCATCGAGGAAGAAGAGAAGACCAAGGGCGGCATCATCATTCCCGATACCGCCAAGGAAAAACCGATGGAAGGAAAGGTCCTCGCCGCCGGGCCGGGTACTCGCGGCGATGACGGCAAGTTACATCCGCTCGACGTCAAGATTGGCGACCGGGTGCTGTTCGGCAAATGGTCGGGCACCGAGATCAAGATCGACGGCGAGGACCTCGTCGTCATGAAGGAAAGCGACATCATGGGCGTGGTCGAGGCCGCGTGAGGGAGAGAAGATCATGGCAGCAAAAGAAATCCGGTTTCATGCCGACGCGCGCGAGCGGATGTTGCGCGGCGTCGACATTTTGGCGAATGCGGTCAGGGTGACGTTGGGACCGAAAGGCCGCAACGTCGTACTCGACAAATCCTTCGGCGCGCCGCGGATCACCAAGGACGGCGTCACCGTCGCCAAGGAGATCGAACTCGCCGACAAGTTTGAGAACATGGGCGCGCAGATGGTGCGCGAGGTCGCCTCGAAAACCAGCGATCTCGCCGGCGACGGCACGACGACGGCGACCGTGCTGGCCCAGGCGATCGTGCGCGAAGGCGCGAAGGCGGTGGCCGCGGGCATGAACCCGATGGATCTGAAGCGCGGCATCGACCGGGCGGTCGAGGTGGTGGTCAAGGACATCGAAAAACGCTCGAAGAAAGTGTCGACCAACGAGGAGATCGCCCAGGTCGGCACGATCTCGGCCAACAACGACCACGAGATCGGCAAGATGATCGCCGAGGCGATGCAGAAGGTCGGCAACGAGGGCGTGATCACGGTCGAAGAGGCCAAGAGCCTGGCGACCGAACTCGACGTCGTCGAAGGCATGCAGTTCGACCGCGGCTATGTCAGCCCCTATTTCGTGACCAACGCCGAGAAGATGGTCGCCGAATTGGACGAGCCGTACATTCTTCTGCACGAGAAGAAGTTGTCGAGCCTGCAGTCGCTGCTGCCGTTGCTCGAAGCGGTGGTGCAGTCGAGCCGGCCGTTGCTGATCGTCGCCGAGGATGTCGAGGGCGAGGCATTGGCGACGCTCGTCGTCAACAAACTGCGCGGCGGGCTCAAGGTCGCGGCGGTCAAGGCGCCGGGCTTTGGCGACCGGCGCAAGGCGATGCTCGAAGACATCGCGATCCTGACCGGCGGCCAGGTGATTTCGGAAGACCTCGGCATCAAGCTCGAAAACGTCACGCTCGACATGATGGGCAAGGCCAAGCGGGTGCGGATCGAGAAGGAAAACACGACGATCATCGACGGCGCCGGCGCCAAGGACGACATCCAGGGCCGCTGCACCCAGATCCGCCAGCAGATCGAGGAGACGACCTCGGACTACGACAAGGAGAAACTGCAGGAGCGGCTGGCCAAGCTCGCCGGCGGGGTGGCGGTGATCCGGGTCGGCGGCTCGACCGAAATCGAGGTCAAGGAGCGCAAGGACCGGGTCGACGATGCGACGCACGCGACCCGCGCCGCGGTCGAGGAAGGGATCGTCCCGGGCGGCGGCACGGCCCTCCTCTATGCCGCCAAGGCGCTCGACGGACTGACCCCGGAAAACAGCGACCAGAAGGTCGGGATCGATATCGTCCGCCGCGCGCTGCAGTCGCCGATCCGCCAGGTCGCCGAAAACGCCGGCAGCGAGGGATCGGTGGTCGTCGGCAGACTGCTCGACTCGAACGATCCCAACCGCGGCTTCGATGCGCAGTCGGGCGACTATGTCGACATGGTCAAAGCCGGCATCATCGATCCGACCAAGGTCGTCCGGCTGGCCTTGCAGAATGCGGCCTCGGTTGCCGGTCTGCTCGTCACCACCGAGGCGATGATCGCCGAAAAGCCGGAGAAGAAGCCGATGCCCGCAATGCCGCATGGCGGCGGCATGGACGGCATGGACGACTTCTAAAACCTGTCCTCCCGCTGGTTCGAGGCCGGCATCCGCGCGGGATGCCGGCCTTTTTTTCGCCGACCGTCAGCGGGTCAGCGCCACCACCAGGCGGGCGGCGCCGGCGGCGATCCGCGCGACGACGCCGGCGTCGACGGCGTGCGGCCAGCGGTCCTGCGGCAGGTGGAACAGCGGATTGCTGCCGACCAGGGTCAGGTAATGCCCGCCGGCGCGATGGATGTCTCGCGTCTCGCCGCTGGGCACCAGCGAAGGCGGCGCAATACGATCGGGCTTGCGGCCGGCAGCCGCCAGCGTTTCGCAGGCGAGCACGGCCAGATCGGCGCTCGCCGATTGCACCGCGAGCTCGCCGCCGACCGCGCCGATATTGGCGCCGTAATGCACCCACACCGCGCCCCCTGCGGCGCGGGGCCGGGCCCAGCCGGGACGGCGTTCGACAAACGCATCGAGCCCGAGATGGCCAAGCTCGTGGCCGCTATTGGCGGTAAAGACCACCTCGTCGCCGCCGGGCGGTGCGGCGATCAGCGCCGCAGCGATTCGAGCCAGCAGACGAGCCCGCCGCCGCGCTCTGCGGTCGATTGCCGCATGAGCTGCGTGCGCGCACGCGTGGAGCGGGACGGCGGGATCGAGCCACGACGTTCGCACGCGGTCGCTCCCCGCGCCGCGGCCGCCAGCACCATCTCCCGCGCCTCGCTCGCGACATGAATTGCCGGGGCGCCGTAGGGGCGGCGAAACTGTTCGGCGTTCAGCAAACCCAAGCCGGGCTGCGCGCCGCGGCAGACGATCGCCAGACCGCGATGTGACTGGTCGCGCCGCAACCGCTCGTATTCGGGAGTATAGACGATCGAGGGCGACAATTCGGCAACGGCGATGTCTGCGCCCCCGCCGACCCGTCCGAGGGCGCCGCAAATGCCCTCGGCTGTCGTCGCCGGGGCATCGAATACCGGCACGCCGGCGATACGGGCGCCGTCGACCTCCAGATAGGTCGTCACCGGGTCGAGCCGGGCGAGCTTGAAATCCTCGGATGAGGGCATAGCGCCGAAGCGTGCGGCAGCGCCGATCAGCCAGTCGGCGCCGGCTTCGTCGCCCGCCGTCGCGGTCCGATGCGCTCCCTGCGAATCCCATGCGGCGAGCCACTCGGCCGCGCGACTCTCGCGATCGTCGAGCATGAGTCATCCGTCTGCAAATCGTCGACTCGGCACGGTACCGCCGGCGGCAGGCAGCGCTATGCTGATCGCCGGGACCGACCGGGAGGATGCGATGGCCGGGCTGCTGGACGGAAAATCGGCGCTGATCACCGGCGGAGGCGGCGGCATCGGCCGGGCGGCCGCGCTTGCCTTCGCCCGCGAAGGCGCCCGGGTCGCGGTGGCCGATATCGCGGCGGAGGCGGCGCGTGAAACTGTCGCGCTGGTCAATGCCGCGGGCGGGCAGGCGATATCGCTCGCCGGCGAGGTGGCGCGCGACGCCGAGGTGCGGGCGATGGTCGAGGGAGTAGTCGGCGCCTACGGCCGGCTCGACTGCGCCTTCAACAATGCCGGGATCGCCGGCTGGCATGTCGACGCCGCCGGCAAGAAGACCGCCGAATGGTCCGAGGCGGCCTTCGACCGGATGATCGCAGTCAATCTGAAAGGCGTATGGCTGTGCATGAAGCATGAGCTTGTCCAGATGCTGGCGCAGGGCGGCGGCGCCATCGTCAACACCGGTTCGATCGCCGGGCTCGCCGGTTTGCCGACCTCCTCGGCCTATGTCGCGGCCAAGCACGGCGTCGTCGGGCTGACCAAGACCGCCGCCATCGAATACGCCGAAGCCGGCATCCGGGTGAATGCGGTCTGCCCCGGCTATATCAAAACGCCGATGACCGAAGAAACGATGCAACGGCGCGGCGCGGCGATCCTCGCCCAGACCCCGCTCAAGCGGATGGGCGACCCGCAGGAGATCGCTGAAATGGTCGTCTGGCTGTGCTCGGACCGCGCCAGTTTTGTCACCGGCGCCGCCTACAACGTCGACGGCGGCTGGATGGCCCAGTGATCGCGACACCGATCGAGCAGGCACGCGCTTGAGACGCATCACGGCAAGGTTACGCGGCTGATTGCGCAGCGCCGTGTCGACGAGCGGACCCGAGGCGTCCCTTGACGGGACTATGCTTAAATTTGATATAGTGAAACTATGAGAAACATCACAGTTTCACTGGATGACGCCACCTACCGCCGGGCTCGTATGCTCGCGGCACAGCGGGATACGTCTGTCTCGGCGCTGGTGAAGCGATTCCTGCTCGATCTCGCCTCGGCCGAAAGCGAAGGCGAACGGCTGAAGCGGCAGGAGCGCGAATTGCGCGAGCGCATTACCGACTTCGACGCGTCCGATCGGCTGTCCCGCGACGATGTTCACCGCCGCGGGGCCTGAGCAGTGCCGCATTTCCTCGACACAAACATCCTGCTCTACTCGATCAGCCGGAATCCGGCCGACGCCCTCAAGCGGGAGCGGGCCATCGCGCTATTGGGTCGAGACGACGGGGCGTTGTCGGTGCAGGTGCTGCAAGAATTCTATGTTCAGGCGACGCGGACCACGCGCCCCCGCCCGCTGCCTCACGAGACCGCCGTAGGCCTTCTTACCGCATGGACCCGGTTCAAGGTCCAGGAGATCACCCTTTCGATCCTTACCGGCGCCCTGGAAATCAAGGCGGCGCACGGGTTTTCCTACTGGGACAGCGCGATTATCGCCGCCGCCCGCGCCCTTGGATGCCATGAACTCTATTCCGAAGACATGAGCCACGGCCAGGAGGTTGACGGGGTGGTGATCGTCAACCCGTTTCGATAACGACTGGCATCGGGAGGAATCAGCATGGGTGAGTTCGCGCTGGGGCAGGCGGTGCCGCGGTTCGAAGATCCGCGGCTGCTGCGCGGCGGCGGGCGCTATGTCGACGACATGGTGTTGCCGCGCATGGCTTTTGGCTATGTGCTGCGCTCGCCCCACGCGCATGCCCGCATCCGCGCGATCGACGCGACCGCCGCAAAGGCCGCCCCGGGGGTGCTGGCGGTGTTGACCGGGGCGGATTGGCAAGCATCGGGCTGGGGCGACCTGCCGGTGCCCGGCGGGTTGCGCCTGCGCGACGGCTCGCCGGCGGCGCGGCCGCATTTTCCGGCATTGGTCAAGGACCGGGTGCGCTGGGTCGGCGATTACGTCGCTTTCGTCGTCGCCTTGACCCGGCATCAGGCCGAGGACGCGGCCGAGTTGATCGCGGTCGATTACGAGCCCTTGCCGGCGATCGTGTCGACCGCCGGCGCGGTGTCGCCCGATGCCCCGCTGGTCTGGGACGAATGCCCGGGCAATGTCGCGTTCTTCCACCCCGAGGGCGATGCCGCGGCTGCCGAAGCGGCGATCGCCGGCGCCGCGCGTGTGGTCCGCCGCCGGCTCGTCGTCAACCGGGTGACCGCGGCGTCGATGGAGCCGCGCGGGGCGATCGGCGATTACAATCCGGCCGAAGACCGCTGGACGATCTACACGACGCTGCAGCGCACGCACTCGTACCGCGCGGAATTGGCCAAACAGGTGCTGAAGGTCCCCGAAAGCCGGGTCCGCGTCGTCGCCGGCGATATCGGCGGCAGCTTCGGCATGAAATCGGCGATCTACAACGAGGTGGCGCTGGTCCTGCTGGCCGCGAAGACCGTCGGCCGCCCGGTCAAATGGACCAGCACCCGGTCCGAGGCCTTTCTCGGCGACGCGCAGGCGCGCGACAACATCACCGAGGCCGAACTGGCGCTCGACCCCGAGGGCCATTTCCTGGCTTTGCGCACCCGCACGATCTCGGCCGTCGGCGCCTATCCGCAGGTCGGCTCCAACGCCTTTGTCGCCAATCTCGGGACCCTGGCCGGGGTCTACCGCACCCCGGCGGTGCGCGCCGAGGTGACTGCGGTCTACACCAACACCAATCCGATGCGGCCCTATCGCGGCAACGGCCGCCCCGAATTCGCCTATGTCATCGAACGGATGGTCGACGAGGCGGCCGCCGAACTCGGCATCGACCCGGTCGAACTGCGCCGGCGCAACATGATCCCGCCCGAGGCGATGCCGTTCAAATCCGGGCTGACCTTCACCTACGATTGCGGCGAATTCGCCAAGAACCTCGAGATGGCGCTGAAGCTCGCCGACGCCGCCGGTTTCGAGGGCCGCCGCGCCGAGTCGCGGCGACGCGGGAAATTGCGCGGCATCGGCCTCTCCAACACGGTCGAGCGCGCCGCCGCCGGCGGCTACGAGGCGGCGGAGATCCGTTTCGACCGCGGCGGCACCGTGACCCTGGTGTCGGGCTCGATCACCCAGGGCCAGGGGCACGAGACGGTCTACAAGCAATTGCTGTGCGACCGTCTCGGCATCCACCCCGATCACGTGCACTACGTCCAGGGCGACACCGACAAGGTCGCCAATGCCGAGGGGACCGGCGGCTCGCGCTCGGCCGCTCTCGGCGGGTCGGCGGTCTATCTCGCCGCCGAGAAGATCGTGGCCAAGGCCAAGGCGATCGCCGCGCATCTGCTGAATGCCGAGATGGGCGAGGTCGATTTCGCCGATGGGCTGTTCACCGCGCCGCGTTCGAACCGGGCGCTGAGTGTGGCCGAGATCGCGGTCGAATCGTTCAACCCGCCGAGCCTGCCCGACGATATGGAGCCGGGGCTGATCGCCGCCGCCGCCTTCACCGCGAAACAGCAGAATTTCCCGAACGGCAGCCATATCTGCGAGCTCGAAATCGACCCCGAGACCGGCGCCGTCGAGATGCTGCGCTACAGCGTCGTCGACGATGTCGGCACGGTCATGAACCCGCTGCTGCTCGAAGGCCAGATCTGCGGCGGCGTCGTGCAGGGGGTCGGGCAGATCCTGATGGAGGATATCCGCTTCGACCCGCAGACCGGCCAATTGTTGACCGGGTCGTTTATGGATTACGCGATGCCGCGCGCCGGCGATCTGTCGGCGATCGATCTCGACAACAACCCGGTCCCGACCAAGACCAACCCCTTGGGCGTCAAGGGCGCCGGCGAAGCCGGGGCGGTCGGGGCGATGCCGGCGGTCGCCAACGCATTGATCGACGCGCTGTCGCCGCTCGGCATCCGCGACATCGCGATGCCGGCCACCCCCGAGCGCCTGTGGCGCGCAATCCGCGCGGCGCGGCGATGAGCCTCTAGCCGCGGTCGGCGAAGCGGACCGACAAGGCCGAGTTGAGCCTGTCCGCGTAGTGGTGCAGCGGATTACGAAAAGGCGGGGGAAATATGAACGCCGTCGAGATTGAGGAGGCCATATCCGCTCTGGCGGAGGGCCCGTTCGACGCCGGCGAGTTTCCGTTCGCCTTCCTGCAAGCCTTCGGCAACAAGGAAACGACCCTCAAACGCCTGCGCAAGCGAGAAACGAACAGGTCCGACCTCGACGGTGTCCTGCAGACCAACAACATCCATATCGCCGTCGCCGCCAGCGGCGAGGTCACCAAGACCCTCACCGCCCTGAAGGCCAGCCCGGCAACGGCCAGGGCCAAGGCGAAGTTCGTTTTGGCGACCGACGGCGACACGTTCGAGGCCGAGGATCTGGCGGGCGGCGAGACGGTCGCCTGCGCCTATCGGGACTTTCCGAACCATTTCGGCTTTTTCCTGCCGCTCGCCGGCATCACCACCGTCCGCCAGATCACCGAAAATGCCTTCGACATCCGGGCCACCAGCCGGCTGAACCGGCTCTATGTCGAGCTGCTGAAGGACAACCCCGACTGGGGAACGGCCGCGCGCCGCCACGACATGAACCATTTCATGGCGCGGCTGATCTTCTGCTTCTTCGCTGAGGACACCGACATCTTCAACGGCGCCGGTCTGTTCACCGCCACGATCGAGCAGATGAGCGGGCGGGACTCATCCAATACCCATGAGGTGATCGGTGCGATCTTCCGGGCGATGAACACGCCGATCAAGGATCGCGCCGCCGCCAACCTGCGCCCTTGGGCCGATGTCTTTCCGTACGTGAATGGCGGGCTGTTTTCCGGCGGCCTGGAGGTGCCGCGCTTCAGCCGGATCGCGCGCTCCTATCTCCTGCATATCGGCGGTCTCGACTGGACAAAGATCAACCCGGACATCTTCGGCTCGATGATCCAGGCTGTCGCCGAGGATGAGGAGCGCGGCGCGCTCGGCCTGCACTACACCAGCGTGCCGAACATCCTGAAGGTGCTCAATCCGTTGTTCCTCGACGATTTGCGAGCGCGGCTGGACGAGGCCGGGGACAATTCCCGCATGCTGCTGAACCTGCGCCGGCGCCTGTCGCGGATCAGGGTATTCGATCCGGCCTGCGGCTCGGGCAATTTCCTGGTCATCGCCTACAAGGCGATGCGTGAAATCGAGGCCCAGATCAACAAGCGGCGCGGCGAACCGGACCGGCGCGGCGACATCCCGCTCACCAACTTCCGGAGGATCGAGCTGCGCGATTTCCCGGCCGAGATCGCGCGCCTCGCGCTGATCATCGCCGAATTTCAGTGCGACGTGCTCTATCGCGGCCAGAAAGAGGCGCGGATCGAATTCCTGCCGCTCAAGGCCGAGAACTGGATCACCTGCGGCAACGCCCTGCGGCTCGATTGGTTGAGCGTCTGTGAGCCGAAGGTACTGGTGGCGGGAAGATTTATGCTGACGACTTGTTCGGTGCGCCGCTCGATCAGGTGCAGATCGATTTCGCGAACGAAGGAGGCGAGACGTATATTTGTGGAAATCCGCCGTATAAGGGCGGGACTGAACAGGATGCGATTCAAAAGAGTGATATGGAATCCGTGTTCGGTTCCACGTTCCTCACATGGAAATCGTTCGATTATATTCTTGGATTCTTTTATAAAGCTCGTAGATATTTGGAATATTGCGACCCTCATTCGCCTTCGTGACAACGAATTCAATTTGCCAAGGCCGAGCGGCTGGAGAAGTTGTTTGAGCTTTATACCCGGATGACCGCCGAGAAGGGTGCAGGGGGTAGGGGGAAGGGCTTAGCGAAAAAGGGGGTGGGCGCGGCTTGACGGCAGGCGTGATCAAAGCCATGTCTCTCATTTGAGATACGGAGAATGACGATGGGCGCGCACAGCTCGATGCTGCATGTCCGCATCGACGACGAGGTGAAGGCGAAGGCGATTGCGGCGCTCGAGGCGATGGGCCTCTCGGCATCCGACGCGGTGCGCCTGCTGTTTCACCGGATCGCCGCCGACCAGGCGTTTCCGCTCGAGCTGAAGGCGCCGAACGCCGAGACGCGTGCGGCAATGGCGGAGGCGGCGGAGATCATACGCTCGAAGAAACTCCGCTTCCGCGACGCCGAGGAGCTTTTCGCCGACCTCGACAAAAACAGTGCCCGCTAGCGCTTAGATGCATTCAGCTGATTCAGCCCCATCGGCCTGTAGCCTGTAGGATGGGTTGAGCGCAGCGAAACCCGTCATTGCGGTGCAGAGGAGGTGATGGGTTTCGCGATGCTCAACCCATCCTACATTTCGACAACAACAGGCCCGTTAGTCTTACTGCGTCAATAATCCACCCGCGCCCCTTCGTAATCGCCAAAGCCGAGTTCCCGGCAGGCTCTACACCGCGCAATCATGTAGTCGGATCAGTCCGAGTGCGAGCTCAGCCAAATCGTGGATCGCGTCGACGTCACCCGCCATCGTCGAGCCCCTTGGCAAGACCCGGCCGTCTGGACAGCGAGAGATCCGCGCCCCCGGCGGCTGCGTCACGGTCTCGGGCCGAGCGCGTTCTCGCTGACCAACACCTCATGGGCCGCCCGGAACGCGTCGAGCCCGGCGGGTATACCGCAATAAGCCGTTGCGTGCAGCAGCGCCGCCTTGATCTCGTCGACGGTTACGCCGTTGTTGAGCGCGCCTTTCACATGCAGCTTGATCTCGGGAGCTCGGTTCAAGGCGGTCAGCATCGCGAGGTTCATCAGACTGCGCGTCTTTCGGTCGAGCGTCCCTTCGCCCCAGGCCCAACCCCAGGCCCAGGCTGTCGTCGCGCGCTGGAACGACATCATGAACTCGTCCGCCCGCGCCATCGAGGCGTCGACATATTCGGGCCCCAGCACCTCGCGCCGGATCGGCATGCCTTTTTGGAACAGCGATTCGTCCTCAGCCATCTCTCACCTCTCGAAACCGTAGGGTGCGGGTCGGGACCCGCACCCTACGAGTGTCTCACAGACCGGCCTGACTGACGAATTTGGTGTTCAGGTAAGCTTCGATCGCCTCGGTGCCACCCTCGGAGCCGTAGCCCAAATCCTTGACCCCGCCAAACGGCACCTCGGGCAGAGCGAGCCCATGATGGTTGATCGAGATCATGCCCGTCTCTACCGCCGCCGCGACCGCCTGCGCCGTCTTGGCCGATCGGGTATAGGCGTACGCCGCAAGACCGTAGGGAAGGCGGTTGGCCTCGGCCACCACATCCTCGAAGCTGTGGAACGGCGCGATGACCGCGACCGGGCCGAACGGCTCCTCGTTCATGATCCGAGAGTCCATCGGCACGTCGGTGAGGACCGTCGGCTCGAAGAAATTTCCCTTGTTGCCGATGCGGTGGCCGCCGATCTTCAGGCTCGCTCCCTTTTGGACCGCGTCGCCGATAAAGGCCTCCATCGCGGCAATACGGCGCGGGTTGGCCATCGGCCCCATCTGCGTGCTGCTCGCCATGCCGTCGCCGATCCGGGCCGCCTTGACCGCCTCGGTGAACTTGCCGACGAAAGCGTCGTAGACTTTCTCCTGCACCAGGAGCCGGGTCGGCGAGACGCAGACCTGGCCGGCATTGCGCAATTTGTTGGTCGACAGCAACCGGCTGGCGAGGTCGACATCGGCATCGTCGAACACGATCGACGGCGCGTGGCCGCCCAGTTCCATCGTAACCCGCTTCATATGCGCGCCCGCGATCGCAGCGAGCTGCTTGCCGACCGCGGTCGAGCCTGTGAACGAAATCTTCCGGATGATCGGATGCGGGATCAGATATTCCGAGATTTCGGACGGAACGCCGTAGACGAGATTGATGACCCCCGCCGGGACGCCGGCATCGGCGAAGCAGCGGATCAGCTCAGCCGGCGAAGCCGGGGTTTCCTCGGGCGCCTTGACGATGATCGAGCAGCCGGCGGCGAGCGCACAGGACAACTTGCGCACGACCTGATTGATCGGGAAGTTCCACGGCGTAAAAGCGGCGACGGGTCCGACCGGCTCTTTGACGACGAGCTGGTAGACGCCTTCGGTCCGCGCCGGGATCACGCGCCCGTACGCGCGGCGCGCCTCTTCGGCGAACCAGTCGATGACGTCGGCGCCGGCCAACGTCTCGCCCTTGGCCTCGGGCAGAGGCTTGCCTTGTTCGAGGGTCAGCAGCGGGGCGACGGCATCGGCGCGCTCGCGCAACAGCTCCGCCGCCTTTCGCATGATCTTTGATCGGTCGAAGGCCGATATCTTGCGCCACGCGCGAAAGCCCTTGTCGGCGGCTTCGAGAGCACGGTCGAGATCGGCTTTGTCGGCATGCGCGACCGTGCCGATATCCTCGCCTGTCGCCGGATTGACGACAGGGATCGTGCGACCGGCGTTGGCCTTGGTCCAATTGCCGTCGATAAACAGGGATATGTCGGAATACATCGGGTTTTCCTCGCAACGAGTCACAGCACCAGATGGGAGACGTTCTCGGCGACCGTGCAGCACTCGAGGCCTTCTGTGCCGCCTTCGCGCGCCCGCAGCCCGAACCCTTGACGCCGCCGAATGACATTTCGGCGAACGACGCGGTCAGGTGGTTGATCGACAGGTTGCCGACCTCGACCCGCGTCCGGCACGTCGGCGAGCACCGTCAACTCATGAAAATAGCCGCGATTGCCGATGCGGCTACCGCCCGCGACGATCCGCGCACCCTTGGCCCTCGCATCGGCGACGAACATTTCCATCGCCGCGAGACGGCGGTCGTTGGCGACCGGACCCATTTGGGTGTCGGGGTCGAGCCCGACGCCGATCTCGATCTGCCTGGCCCTCTCGGCAAACGTCATGGTGAAGCGCTCATAGATCGCCTCCTGCACGAAGAAACGCGTCGGCGGGCATGGTTGGGCTCCGAAGGGACGGCTCGCTATGTTCAATACAATATGACGATATGCCGAAACGAGTCGACCCTCGATGGACCGCGCCCCGGAATCAGGCTAATCCGGCCGCAGCAATCGCGGGAGGAATCATGACCGTCCGGTTTTCATGCCGCTGCCCCAATACCGACTACCTCGGTTTTGAGGCCTCGCCCGAGGCCATCGTCGCATCGGCGAGAAAAGCCGAGGAATTGGGCTTCGATGCGATCTTCGCCAACGATCACATCATCGTCGACGGGTCGCCCCGCTCGGCGCCGTGGACCAATTGCTACGAGCCCCTCGTCGTGCTCCCCTGTATTGCCGCCAACACCACCGGCATCCGTCTCGGCGTTTCGGTACTGATCGTGCCGTACCGTAACCCGATCGCCACCGCCAAGATGCTGGCGACGATCGACCGGATCTCGGGCGGCCGGCTGATCGCCGGCGTCGGGGCCGGCTGGAACGAGGCCGAGTTCGCCGCTCTCGGTGTGCCGTTTCATCAGCGCGGCGCCCGCACCAACGAGTATCTGCGGGTATGGCAGGCGTGTTGGGGGCCGGACCGGGTGTCGTTTGCCGGCAGGTTCGTTCAATTTTCCGACATGCATGTCAGCCCCAAGCCGTTACAGCAGCCGCATCCGCCGTTCTGGAGCGGAGGGGCGAGCGACGCAGCACTCGACCGCGCTGCCCGGTTTGCCGCGGTATGGCAGCCGACGCCGATGCCGCTTGCCGATCTGGTCGAGCGGATGGCGGCATTGAAGAAGGCGAGCGATCAGATCGGCCGCCGGGAGGCGCCGGAAACCCGCATGAGCTTCCGGGTCGACTTCGGCAAGGCCACCAGCGTAGAAATTGCCGGCGAAATTACGCGCTACCGTGAGGCCGCGGGTCTCGACGCGTTCCAGATCAACTTCCACGGCAACCGCGACCTCGACCAACTCCTCGACGCGATGGAGCGCTTCATGCACGAGGTGAAGCCGCAGGTAAATTAGGGCAGTCGCGGGCGCACTGACTTCCGTGGTTCGGGTCGAGTAACTGTACGCCCGTCCGGGCGTTCGAGTTCCGCGCACCTTGAACCTCGTCGATCGCTCGGCGGGCACTCGCCGATGACGCCGGTCACCTATGCCTCATTGGTGGGCACAAATTACTCGGTCCAGCCGGGATCATCGGGCAGATTGGCCGAGATGGCGCTGAACGCGGGGCCGCTTCGGGTATGACGACTACGACGACCGGCGCTGCCCGCAAAGAGACCCGACGGATTCTGCTCGGCGCAGCGGTGCTGCTGAGCCTCGGCATGGGCTTGCGCCAGAGCCTCGGGCTGTTCTTGACGCCGGTTACTCATGACTTGGCGCTGACGGCGGCGAGCTTCACCTTGGCCATCGCCGTCCAGAATATCGTTTGGGGCCTCTCACAGGCTCCGATCGGGGCGCTCGCCGACCGCTTTGGTCTGCGCGTCATGATGCTGACCGGTGCGGTAATCTATGTTGTCGGGCTGCTGGTCATGGCGGCAGCCAACGGGGCGGCATTGCTGATCCTGTCGGGCGCGCTGATCGGCGTGGCGTTGTCCTGTACCGCGTCGTCGCTGGTGATGACCGCTTGCGCGCGCGCCGTCTCGGAAAAGAACCGCAGCAAGGTGCTGGGGATCGTCTCGGCGGCGGGATCGCTCGGCACGCTGATGATTCCGATCACCACCCAATCGATCCTCGCCCATGCGGCGTGGCAGTTCGGCGCGTTGTTCTTTGTCGCCCTGGCGATCGCGATGCTTCCGGCCGGCTTTCTCGCCGGTGGGTCCGACCGCATGCCGAACCGGGGAGCGACCAGGATGACGATGCGCACGGTCCTCGGTCAGGCCGTCCGGCATCGCCCGTTTCTCGTAATGTCGGGGGCTTATTTCGTCTGCGGGCTGAACCTGGTGTTCCTGACGACCCATTTGCCGACTTATCTGGCGATTTGCGGCCAAGACCCGCTGTTGAGCGCAGAGGCGATCGCGGTGATCGGCGGCATGAATTCCGTCGGCTCGATTACCGCCGGCTGGCTCGGCGGGAAATACCCGAAGCACATTCTGTTGGGTCTTCTCTACATCCTGCGGGCCTTTGTTTTCACCGCGTATTTCGTGATGCCGCCGACGCCGGCCAGCACGCTGTTGTTCGCCGCCGCCATGGGGATGCTGTGGCTCAGTGTGGCGCCGCTGGTCAGCGGATTGGTGGCCGAGATGTTCGGCACCCGTTACATGGCGACGTTGCTGGGTATTGCTTTTGTCATGCACCAGGTCGGGTCGTCGCTGGGGGCCTGGGGCGGGGGCATGATCTTCGATAGATTCGGTTCTTACGATCACGCTTGGCATATCGGCGTCTTGATCGGCTTCGGGGCGGGCGTTGTTCAGATCCTGGCGGGTGGGCCGACCCGCAAACGCGATCCTGTTCCATCGCCCCGGTTCGCCACCACCTGAGCGGCGCGATCCGCTCCGAGCGGAGAAGCCGATCTGAAGCTCGATCTATGATCGGTCGCCGTCGCCGCCTCCCGGTTCCGGCTTCAGGTCGAGGAGCGGGGTGCCATCGACGCAATCGAGCCCGCGCACCTGCAGGTTCGTACCCTCGATCGCCACCAGTTCGACGATCGACGAGGCGATCGGGTTCGGCCGCACCGGCGAACGCAGTGCAAAGGTGCCGGTTGTCGCCTTGCCGAACGGCGTCTGCAGAACCAGGTCGCGCCGCGCCCGGTCCATCCAGTAAAGCACCTGGATGCGGTTATGGCCGGCGAGGCCGGTCAGCGCCTCGCGCCACCGCTCGTCGATGACGATGGTGCATGACGGACCGTCCAGGCTGCCGCGCTTGGGGCATTCCTGCCGGGTATGCCACGGCGTGCGGATCGTGCCGATGAAATGGATTGCGGCATCGGTCGTCGGTGGCAAATCAACCGCCACCTCGCCGGGGCGAAGTTCGCTGTCGCTCATACGCCGACGATGACAGATAAGCCGGGGCCGCGCCAGGGCGCGACCAGCGCCGCGGCGGCCGTCACAGCAAGCCGGGCCGATTCCCGGCAGACCGGGGTCAACCGCAATGTTGAAGGCCGTACCGTCCGCCGTGCGCTGGGCTATAACGGCAATGGCGTGCGCTGTCGGCGCAATTAAAGTACGGCGAATTCGCCGGCGGGGGTCTTTTGATCCGAGGAGGTTGCGATGCCCGAACCTGAACGCATCGACCGGCGCCGGACGGCACTGATCGCCTATGACGTCTGCCGGCACGCTCTGACCCCGACGGAACCCACACGGAGGGCAGCAATGCGCCCGGTGCTCGATGCCTGGGTGCAGATGATCGCGGCCGCGCGGATGGCGGGCGTGCCGGTGATCTACACGACGCCGGTCAGCCGCCCCGACGGCGCCGACGTTGTCTTGCTGCCGACCGATCTTTCGACCGAGACCGGCGTGCCGCCGCTCACCAACGGCATCGAGGGGTCGGCGGAGGCCGGCTTCCCCGACGAGATCGCCCCGCAGCCCGCGGATTACGTCTTCCTCAAGCGTCGGCCGAGCGCCTTCTACGGAACGGGCGTCGCCGAGCTCCTGCGCATGCTGCGGCGTGACGTCATCATCATCGGCGGCGGCGCCACCAACCGCGGTGTCGAAACGAGCGTCCGCGAGGCGTTCAACCTCGACCTCGCGTCCGTCGTGGTGCGCGAATGCTGCTGGAGCGGCGACGCGGCCGCCCACGCCTACAGCCTCGACAAGGCGATGAAAATGTACGCGCGCATCCGGAGCCTCGATCAGGTAGCGCAGATGCTGCGGGAATGAGCGGTCGCCACCCGCCATCTCACTCCGCGGTCCGCGCATTCCCCGCGCCGTCATCATTTGATCGACCATAGGGAGGGACCGGATGCCCAACAGCCGCGCCGTTCGGTTGCAGGAGCTGATCCACCGCCCCGACAAGGTGCTGGCGGTGCTCCATCCGCCGAGCGCAGCACATGCGCGGATCATGGAGAAGGCCGGCTGCGAGGCGCTGTTTGTCGGAACCGGCGGGGTGGTCGGCGCGTACACGGGCCTTGCCGATGTCGGCACCGCGACGATGAGCGAATGCATCGCCATCGCCGGATGGATCGCCGACAGCGTGTCGATCCCGGTGATGGTGGACGGCGATACCGGCCACGGCGGGATCATGGCGGTGCGTCGGCTGATCCGCGACAGCATCCGTGCCGGACTTGCCGGGATCCGCATCGACGATCAGCCGATCGAGGGCAAGCGCAAGACCCAGAATGCCGGGATCGACGTGGTTCCGTTGCGCGATGCTGTCGTTCGCTATCGCGCCGCGGTAGACATGAAGAACGAGCTGGACCCGAATTTCGTCGTGATGGCCCAGTGCTACGCTCGCGACGCCGCAGGCGGCACGCTCGACGACACGATTACGAGGTTGACGGCCTATCGCGAGCAGGCCGGGGTCGATTGGGTGCAATTCGAGTCGCCGCACTCGGTCGATGAGATCAAGGCGGCGCGTGCCGCGATCGAGGGCCCGTTCTCCTTTATGCGCGGCAAGCTCGGCCGTTACCTCGGCCTCGACGAGCATCTTGCCCTTGGCGTCAACATCGCCTGGTACCCCGGCTTCACCCATGCCGTCACCTGGGCCGCGCTATGGGATTTTATGAAGGCATTCGAGGCGCAGGGCACGAAGGCCTGGGAGGATTTCGTGGAAAGCCGGCGCGACAAGCCCTATCCGACGCCCGAGACACCGGTAGACGGCGAAGGCGACGCCAAGCAGCAGGAACTCGAACGGCGTTATTTCAGCGAGACGGAAGGAGACGGGTAATGGCGCGAGACGGCTACCGGATTTTCGATTCCGACACCCATGTCGGCCCCGATGCCGCCATCCTTTCTGCCTATCTGAGCGCCGCCGAGAAGAACCGCCTGGCGGGCTGGGCCGAATTCGAGTCGCGCGACCGCCACGGCAGGATCACCTACACCAAGGGGCAGCGCCGTTATCGCCGCCGCCTCGGCGAGGCCGAACCGGATACGGCGCCGGCCGGGTATATGGCCGGGTTTGCCGGGGTACAGCGTAAGCGCGAGCCCTCGCCGCAGGTTGACGCCGCTCCGGCCGCGCGCATCGCCGACATGGACTTCGAGGGCGTCGACGTAAACCTGACCCTGCCGTCGGGCTGGTTCGGCACCTGGAGCGCCGGCGACGACATCGCCCTCGAAATGGCGATGTACCGCGCCTATCACCGCTGGATGGCGGACTATTGCGGCGCCTTTCCAAAGCGGCTCGGCGGGGTCGTTCTCGCCGGCGCGCGCGACATCGACGGCGGCCTTGCCGAGATCAGACGCTGGGGCAGGTCCGGCTGGGCCTGGGGCCTGATGGTCTACGCCCCGGTTGGCCTGCCGCTCGACCACCCCAGCTTGGAGCCCTTTTACGCGGAGGCCGCGGCGCTCGATCTCGCGATAGTGCTCCATACGTTTACGGTGATGCCGCCTTATGCGCCCGGCGGTCTGGACACCTGGGACAATTTGTGGCTGCAGCGCTCGGCGGCGCATCCATGGTGCGGCATGCGCAACATGGCCGCGATGATCGGCAGCGGCGTCATGGATCGCTACCCGAGCCTGCGCGTCGGCACCTTGGAAGCCGGTCATGGCTGGCTGCCGTTCTGGATGGCGAGGCTCGATGAGCATGCCGAAACGATCAAGGCGGCGCTGCCGCCGCTATCCGGAAAACCGAGCGAGTTTGTTTGCAGCGGTCGGTATTTTCAGAGCATCGAGATCCCCGAGGGCGTGCGGCTGACCAATGCGGTTGCCGATCTGGTCGGCGACGAGGTGTTGATGTACGCCTCCGATTATCCGCACGGCGAAAGCCACTTTCCCGAATCCGCCGGCATCGTGCTGGGGTGGGACATGTCCGAGATTCGGAGGCGCAAATTGCTCTGGGACAACGCTGTACGGTTCTACGCTCGCGCCGCCGTTTAAGGGTCGGTGTTCGGCCGCGCTCTCGGCAAACCGCCGCGCAATTGCCGACCTTAGCGGCGCGCGGTGCGGATCGCCCTCCAGACGCGCTCGGGCGTCGCCGGCAGCTCGATATGCTCGACGCCGAATTCGGCGAGCGCGTCGACGATCGCATTCGCCACAGCCGCCAGCCCGGGGGTGATCCCGCCTTCGCTGCCGCCGCGCATGCCGAGCGGGTTGGTCGTCGACGGGACCTCGCTGATCTCGGTGTCGAAAGCCGGCAGCCGGTCGGCGCGCGGCATCGCGTAATCCAGGAACGAGCCGGACAGCAGCTGGCCGGTCCGGCGGTCGTAGACGCACTCCTCCCACAATGCCTGGCCGATCCCCTGGGCGATGCCGCCATGGCTCTGGCCGTGGATCAGCATCGGGTTCACCGCCCGGCCGCAATCGTCGATCGAGGCATACCGAACGATCTCGACGAGGCCGGTCTCCGGATCGATCTCGACCTCGCAGACCGCCGAGGTGTAGGCGTAGGAAGGGATGCTCATCGTCTCGTCGGAAATACCCTTCAGCGGTCCGCGCAGATCGGCCGGAACGCGGTCGCCGAGTGCCGCGCCGGCGACCTCGAACAGGCCGACGGCGCGATCGGTCCCCTTTACGACAAAGCGCTGCTGCGCAAATTCGATATCCTCCTCGGCGGCTTCGAGCATCGCGCCGGCGATCCGGCGCCCCTTCTCGACGATCTCGTCCGCGGCCTTGGCGATGACCCACGAGCCGAGCCGCATCGACCGCGCCGAGGCCGAGCCGCCGCCGGCCTGCACGCGGTCGGTGTCGCCGGTCACCAGCCTGACCTGGTCGGGCTCGACCCCGAGCCATTCGCCGATCACCTGGGCGAAGCTCGTTTCGTGGCCCTGACCCGCCGACATCGTCCCCAGCACGAGCTCGACGACACCAGAGGGATCGATCGTGATCTCGGCCCGCTCGCGCGGGGCGCCGGTGTTGAGTTCGATCGAATTGGCGATGCCGATCCCACGGCATCGGCCATGCCGACGCGCTTCGGCGCGCCGCGCTGCGAACCCGGCCCAATCCGCCAATTCGAGCGCACGCCGCAGCGACGCGGGGGTAGTCGCCGCTGTCGTAGACCAGACCCAGCGGATTGCGGTACGGCATCGCGTTCCGGTTCGACGAGATTGCGCCGCCGGATCTCGATGCGGTCGAAGCCGTGGCGCCGGCAGGCGATGTCGATCAGGCGCTCGAGGACGAACATGACCTCCGGGCGCCCGGCGCTGCGATAGGCCGAGGTCGGGGCGGTGTTGGTGACGACCGCGCGGCCGCGCATATACGAGCAAGGGATGTCGTAGACGCTGGAGGAGACCGCTATTCCCTTGGCGAGCGGGACAAACGAAATCGCGCTGGCGCCCAAATTGCTGGTGTTCGTCGCGCGGAGGGCGAGGAAACGGCCGTCTTTGTCCAAGGCCAGCTCGGCCTCGCGAGGTCAGGTCGCGGCCGTGGAAATCGGTGGCGAACGCGTCGCGGCGCTCGCACGACCACTTGACCGGCCGCCCGACCCGTTTGGCCGCCCAGGCAACCAGCGCGAACTCCGGATAGGTGTTGTTGCGGATGCCGAAATTGCCGCCGATGTCGCCGGAAACCACGCGGACCGCGGCGGTCGGCACGCCGAGGACGGCGGCGATATCGTCGCGCTGCCGAACCACGCCGCCGCCGGCCCCGGTATGGACGGTGTATCGCGCCGCCGCCGCGTCGTAGACGCCGATCGCCGCGCGTAACTCCATCGGCACGCCGGTGACCCGGTTGATCGCCGTCGCCAACCGCACGACATATGCCGCCCGCGCGAAGGCGGCCTCCGTCGCCGCCTGGTCGCCGGCCTCCGAATCGACGCACAAATTGGCGCCAAGCACCTCCCACAGCACCGGGGCCCCGGGCACCAGCGCATCCGCCGAACGCACGACCGCGGGCAGCGGGTCGTAGACGACCGCGAGGTGCTCGGCAGCGTCCATCGCCTGAGCGAGCGTCTCGGCGATGACCGCCGCGACCGGCTCGCCGACATAGCGGACTTTCTCGACGGCCAGAACCGGGTGCGGAGCGATCAAAAACGGCGAGCCGTCGCGGCTCTTGAGCGGCACCTCGTGCGGGTTCGTCGGCACCGGCCGGTGCGGGATCGGCCGCAGGCCGTCCCTTGCCGTATCGTCGCCGGTCAGCACCGCGATCACTCCCGGCATGCCGGCCGCCGGCCCGACATCGATGCCGGCGATCCGCGCATGCGCGTGCGGCGAGCGAAGCAGATAGGCATAGGCCTGGCCCGGAAGGTCGATGTCGTCGGCATAGCGCCCCGCGCCGGTCAGCAACCGCGCGTCCTCGCGCCGCCGAACCGATTTGCCGATCCCCTGCCGGGAAATTTGCTGCCGCGAAGTCAAGAAGGACATCGACCCTCGATCCTACATGTCGGGCGCGGCCGCGGCATGCCCGCGGCGTTCCGGCATGCTAAAGATCCGGCACGGTAAAAGAACCAGCCATGTGGAGCGCGATAAGCACAAGGCTATTGCGGCCGGCGCCTCGGATGGTCGTCGCGTCCCGAAACGGCTGGCCGATCCGCCGGGCGGCGCGCGGTGCTGTCGAGGCGGCTCGAAGGTTCTTTTGAGCCGTTCCCAGCCGCAGGTTGCTGGGCGAAACGTACGCGCGCCTCATGCAGTTCCGATCGCTTGTTCCGGTATTTCCGGGAGCCATCGGCCGGCCTCGCGCTCGGGGCGGATCAGCGCCATCCCGATCAGGCCGCCGACCAGCATGATGACGCCGCAAATCACGAACCCGGTGTTGAACCCGGCGAGCGGCGTCAGCGCCCGTTCGACGATGCTGCCCATCACGTAAGGCGCGAGCAGCCCCGCCGAGGTGCTGACGGCAGTACCGATCGCGAGGAGCGCGCCGCGCTGCGCCACCGGCGTAATCTCACCGACGACGGTCTGGCCGATCACGTAAATCGCCGAAGGCACAGCCACCCCGATCGTCGTCAGGGCGATTTTTGCGGCGATCCCCGGCGCGTACGGCATGACGGCCATTGCCGCGCCGCCGAGCGCGACGCACGCGCCGCCGAGCATCCCTCGCGCCACTCGGCTCGAGACGCCGCGGGCGAGGAGGCGCTGCGAGCCCCAACCCGCGCTGATTACCAGGATCACGCTGAGACCGGCCGGCAACGCCCCCAGCAGGCCGATGGAACCCTGCGACAGCCCGAGCCCTTTGATAAAAAACGCGCCCAGCCAGGACAGCGCCAGCGACAATCCCCATTGGGCGCCGAAGCTTGCGCACCAGCACCCGATCATGGTCGGACTGAGCAGCAGCAGCCGGTAGGGAACTCTCTGTTGCGTCCGCGCCGCCTTATTCGCGCCGGCGGCGGCCAGCGGTCCTTCGCGGCCGAGCACCAGCCACGCTGCGCTCCAGGCGAGCCCGACAACGCCGAGCACGCCGAACGCCCAGTGCCAGGAATAGTGCACGATGAACCAATTGAGCGCCGGCAGCGCGACCATGATCCCGACGCCTGCGCCTTGCGCAACGATCGCGGTCGGCAGGGCGCGCAGCTCGTTCGGGAACCACTTGTAGGTCGAATGCAGCGCAACGGGGTAGGCCGGCCCTTCGGCGGCGCCGAGCGCTATGCGGGAGGCCACGATCGTGAAAAACCCGACGCTCCCGATCATCGGAAACTGCGTCAACGCCCAGATCAGGCCCATGACCAGCAAGGCCCAGCGCGTTTGCGCGCGATTGACGATAAAGCCGGTAACGATCGCAGACAGCGAGAACAACAGGAAAAAGCTCGAGGCGAGCAAGCCGAACTGGCGCGGGCTCAGCCGCAGCTCGGTCATCAGCGGAACGGCGGCGATGCCGATGACCGCCTTGTCGGCGAAGTTGATCAACATGAACAGAAAGAGCAGGCCGACCATCAGCCAGGCCGCCCGCAGCGGTCGGCCGCGGTCGGCCGCGCCGGCGCCGCCTCGCCGGCTTTGCGCGTCGCGGGAGGGAGTGGGCTGGACACTCATGGGGGGCCTCGGCGCAAGGTTGACCGGTACCACGGAGTACCGATATTATGGTACGGAATAGTACCAACGCAAGGGCCCCCATTGGCGAGCATGAAAAAATCCACCCGGTCCGCGCCGGACGCCGCGGCAACGCATGATCGCATCCTCGGAGCCGCCTTCGAGGCGTTCACCGGCCAGGGCTACGCCGCAACCAGCACGCTCGACATCGCCAGGCGCGCCAAGGTTTCCAAACGCGATCTCTATGCAAGCTTCGGCAGCAAGCACGCGGTGCTCGCCGCCTGCATCAGGCGCCGCGCCGAGCGGATGCAGGCGCTGCCCGACCTGCCGGCGCCGCGCGACCGGCAGATGCTGGCCGCCGCCCTTACGGCATTTGCCGCCAACCTCGTGCGTGAGATCTCCGAGGCTTCCGTGATTGCGGTATTCCGCCTGGCGATCGGCGAGGCGTCGCGCTCGCCCGAGATTGCCCAAACGCTCGACGCGGCCGGCCGCAATGGCGCGCGCGATGCGCTCGCCAGGCTTTTGGCGAGCGCGCAGTCGGGCGGGCTGTTGGGCCTGGGAGACGCGGCGGAAATGGCGGCGCAGTATCTCGGGCTTCTCTGGGAGGGGCTGTTGATCGGCCTGCTGCTGGGAGTATCCCAGGCCCCCGGGCCGGCCGAGGCCGAGCTGCGCGCCGGCAAGGCGACGACAGCCTTCATGCGGCTGCACCCTGTTCCCGCCCCGAACGTTTAGGTTAGCCAGTAGGATTAGCCCGTGCAAATTCCGGTGCGGTGACGGTGGCGCGACCGGGCCCGGCTATTCAGCCCGGCGATCTAATCCCGGTCGTGGAACCAGCCTTCTTTTGCCGAATTCGTCCTCGGCGCGGGCCTGAACCCAACGCTCGCCCTGCGGGGTTTGCTCGCTCTTCCAGAACGGCGCGTCGGTCTTCAGCCAGTCGATCAGGAAGTGACAGGCGGCCAGCGCCGCCTCGCGGTGCGGCGAGGCGGTGGCGACCAGAACGATGCGGTCGCCGGGTTCGAGCCGGCCGTAGCGGTGGATGATCAGCGATGCGTCGAGCGGCCAGCGCCGGTGCGCTTCGAGTTCGATCTCGGCAAGCTTCTTCTCGGTCATGCCGGGGTAATGTTCGAGGGTCAGCGCCGAGATCCGGTCGCCGCCGCCCAGATCGCGCACCAGTCCGACAAAGCTGGCGACGCCGCCGATCCGGCGATTGCCGGCGGTCAGCCGCTCCAACTCGGCGCCGATGTCGAAATCCTCGGATTGCACGCGGATCATCGCCTCAACCTCCGGTGACCGGCGGGAAGATGGCGATCTCGTCGCCCTCCCGCACCGGGTGGCCCAACCCGACATATTCGCGGTTGACGGCCACGCGCACGACCGCGCGGTTCTGCAGCGCATCGGCATAATTTGCGGCCGCGCGCGCCCAGCCAATCCAGCAACCCGGCTACGTCGTCGATGCCCGACGGCAGCGCGATCTCCTCCTCGGCATGGCCGATGCGGGCCCGCAACCAAGCGAAATAAAGGATCTTCACCCGATCACCTCGGCAAAGGGCAGAAAATCGACGATCGTGCCGGCGACGAGATCGCCGACCGTTTCGTCGAGGATGGCGAGGCCTTCGGAGCGCACGATCGAAGACAGGATACCGGCGCCGTCCTTGGGGTATTTGACGGCCCTGACCCGGTCTCCGTCGCGTTCGAGGCTGGCCCGTACATATTCGCGCCGCCCCGGCTTTTTGCGGTAATCGAAGCCGGCCACGACCGGAAACAGCCGCGGCGGCGCCATCGCTCGCGCCGGCCAGCTTCAGGATCAGCGGCCGGGCGAGCACGACAAAGGTGACGATCACCGCGACCGGATTGCCGGGCAGGCCGATCAACGGCACGCCGCCGACCTGGCCCAATGCCACCGGCCGCCCGGGCTTGATCGCCAGCCGCCAGAAATGCAGGCTGCCGAGCCGTTCGATCGCCGCCTTGACATGGTCCTCCTCGCCGGTCGATACGCCGCCCGAGGTGACGATCAGATCATGCTCGGCGCTCGCCGCCGCCAGGGTATCGGCGAGTGCCGCTTCGCGATCGGGACGGATGCCGAAATCGCTGACGGCGCAGCCGAGGCCGTCGAGCAGCGCCATCAGGGCATGGCGGTTGGCATCGTAGATCGCCCCCGGCGGCAATACCGTGCCGGGTTCGCGGATTTCGTCGCCGGTCGACAGCACGGCCACGCGCAATGGGCGGAAAACCGGCAACGCCGCATAGCCGAGCGCGGCGGCAAGGCCGAGATCGGGCGGGGTCAGCCGCCGGCCGGCGGCGACGGCGACCGACCCTTCGGCCGCGTCCTCGCCGGCCGGGCGCCGGTTGGCGCCCTTGCGAAGGCCCGGGCCGCAGCCGCACCCGCCCGGCCTCGACGACGCAATCCTCCTGCATCATCACCGTGTCGGCCCCCTCGGGCATCGGTGCGCCGGTGAAGATCCGGATCGCCTCGCCGCGCCGTAGAGCGCGATCGAGCGGATGGCCGGCGGCGGCCCGCCCGCCGACCGGCAGGACCGTGTCGCGATCGGGCAGCAGGTCGGCATGGGCGAGCGCGTAGCCGTCGACCGCGCTGTTCGCGTATGGCGGCAGGTCCATCGTCGCGACGATGTCGCGGGCGAGGATGCGGCCGACCGCCGCCGCCAGCGGCGCCGTCTCGGCCCCGACCACGGCGGCGACCCGCTTATCGATCCGCGCCAATGCCGCTGCGACGGTCAGCAGATCGTCGCCAAAGGCAAAGCAGTCGTCGGTGAGCTGGGCCATCACGCGAGACCCTGATGCGCGAGGATGAAGCTCGCGATGGCGTTCGCATCGGATAACGGCAGCCAGGGCAAGGCCAGGCCCGGCATCGCCTCGTCTGCGGCGACGGCGACGATGAACCGGTCGTCGGGGTGCAAACGCGGCTTGCCGAGCGACGGGCGGTGTATTTCGAGTTTCGGATGCGGATGCCGCTTGAAGCCCTCGACCAGCAGCAGATCGACCGGGCTCATATGCTCGATCAGGTCGCCGAGCGGCGGCTCGGGTGTTTCGCGCAGTTCGTGCATCAGCGCCCACCGGCGTTCCGATACGACCATCACCTCCCGCGCCCCGGCCTGTCGATGACGCCAGGAATCCTTGCCCGGCTGATCGACGTCGAAAGCGTGATGCGCGTGCTTGACCGTCGACACCGTGACGCCGCGGGCGACGAATTCGGGGATCAGCGCCGTCATCAGCGTCGTCTTGCCGCTGCCGCTCCAGCCGGCCAGGCCGAAAACCCGCATCGCTGCCTGTCCCTGCCTCACCTGGGGAGTAAGCGCGGCCCGATCAATGCGCCGGCGGTTTATGCCGGATTTTCCGATTTTCGGCGGGCGCCCGCCTTCGGACGCGGGCGGGTAATATGCGGCAGGCCGGCGCTCAGATAGTCGTAGCCGGTCACCAGGGTCAGCAACGCGGCGATCCACAGCAGGACCTCGCCGATCATGGCGACCGGCAGAAAGCCGGGGCCGGCATCGCCGACGATCAGGAAGCCGATCGCCACCATCTGGATCGTCGTCTTCCACTTGGCCAACCGCGAGACCGGCATGCCGACGCGCAAGCCGGCCAGATACTCGCGCAAGCCGGAAACCAGGATCTCGCGGCACAGGATCACCAGGGCCGGGAACACCGCCGCGGGCGACAGCCGGCCGAAGGTGGTCAGCATGAACAATGTCGCCGCCACCAGCAGCTTGTCGGCGATCGGGTCGAGAAACCGGCCGATTTCCGACTGCTGCTGCCATTTGCGCGCCATGTGGCCATCGAGCCAGTCGGTCACCGCCGCCGCGGTAAACAACGTGCAGGCCAACCATCGCGCGGGATTGCCGGAGACATAAAAGCATCCGATGACCGCGGGGATCGCCAGAATCCGCGACAGGGTCAGCAAGTTGGGCAGGCTCGTCAGCGGCACATATCGCTCCCGGCGGCAGCGCGGCCGCAGCCGATCTAACTCGGCCGATCTTACTCATCGGTGTGGAAATAATCATAAATCTTTTTGGCGACGGCCGTGCTGATGCCGGCGACCCGTTCGAGATCGGCGAGGCCGGCGCGCGCGACCGACCGCGCCGAGCCGAAATGATGCAGCAAGGCCCGCTTGCGCGCCGCGCCGATGCCGGCGATCTCGTCGAGCGGGGATTGGCCGATCGCCTTCACCCGCCTCGCCCGGTGCGTGCCGATCGCGAAACGATGCGCCTCGTCGCGCAGGCGCTGCAGGAAGTACAGGACCGGGTCGCGCGGATCGAGCGAGAACGGCGGTCTGCCGGGCAGAAAGAAACGCTCGCGCCCGGCGTTGCGGTCCGGCCCCTTGGCAATTGCGGCGATGGCCAGATCGGCGATGCCGAGTTCCTCGATCACGCTCTGCGCGACGCTCAGCTGTCCCTGGCCGCCGTCGATCAGAACGAGATCGGGCCAATTGCCCTGATCGCGTTCAGGGTCCTCCTTCAGGGCGCGCGCGAACCGGCGGTGCAGCACTTCGCGCATCATCGCGTAATCGTCGCCGCCGGCATGATCGGTCCCGGCCTCGGGACCGACCGGCGCTTGCCGCCGGCCGGCGAGGGGGGTGTCGGTCCGGCGCGCCGGGCCGCGGATCGTGAATTTTCGATAGGCGTTCTTGATCATCCCGTCCGGGCCGGCGACGATCATTGCGCCGACGGCGTTGGTGCCCTGGATGTGGCTGTTGTCGTAGACCTCGATCCGGTTCGGCGCCCCGTCGAGGCCAAAGACCGCAGCGACGCCGTCGAGCAATTGGCGCTGCGAGGCGCTTTCCGCCAATCGGCGGGCGAGCGCTTCGCGGGCGGTCAGCAGGATCCGCTCGATCAGTTTTTTCTTGTCGCCGCGCTGCGGCGCCGCGAGCGCGACGCTGACGCCGCCGAGCGACAGCGCCTCCTCGACCAATTCCTGCTCGACCAGGCGATGGCTCAGCAGAACCAGCGGCGGTTTCGGCCGGTTGTCGTAAAACTGTCCGACAAACGACGTCAGCACCTCTTCGACCGAAAGCTGCCGGTCGTGGCTCGGGAAATACGCGCGATTGCCCCAATTCTGCCCGCCGCGAAAAAAGAATACCTCGATGCAGGTTTGACCGCCGGCCTGATGGGCGGCAATCACATCGGCGTCGACCAGGCCGGGAACGTGGATATCCTGATGGCCCTGGACCAAGGTCAATGCGCGAATCCGGTCGCGGATCAGCCCCGCCTCCTCGAAATCGAGCGCGCCTGCGGCTGTCTGCATCTCGCCCGCGAGACGCTGCCGCACCGCATCGCTCTTGCCCGACAAAAACCCGTCCGCCTCCTCGATCAGAGCGGCATAGTCTTCGCGGCCGATGCGGCCGACGCAGGGCGCGCTGCAACGCTTGATCTGAAACAGCAGGCAAGGGCGGGTCCGGGCGGCAAACACGCTGTCGCTGCACGAGCGGAGCAGGAACGCCTTCTGCAATGTCACCAGCGTGCGATTGACCGCGCCCGCCGAGGCAAACGGGCCGAAATAGCTGCCCTCTTTGCCGCGCACGCCGCGATGCTTGGTGATCCTCGGGAAGTCGTGAGCGCCACCGATATGGATCAGCGGAAACGATTTGTCGTCGCGCAGCAGCACATTGTATCGCGGCATCAGCCGCTTGATCAGGTTGCACTCGAGCAGCAGCGCCTCGGCTTCGGTGTGGGTGAGGACGACATCCATGGTCGCGGTCTCGGCCACCATCCGCCTCAACCGGTTGGACAGCCCGGCAGCGTGGATATAGTTCTGCACCCGGTTTCGCAGGCTGCGCGCCTTGCCGACGTAGAGCGCGTCGCCCCTGCGGTCGAGCATACGGTAAACACCGGGAGAAGGCGGCATCGAGTTGAGTGCGGCGCGGATCGCGGCGAGGCCTGCCGCGATCCCGGTCCGCGGCGTCGCCGCCGCGTCGTCGGCTCCGGTCTCCTGCGCCGATGCCGGGTCGGCGACGACCCCGTCCGGCGCCCGGCGCGGGTCCATCGGCAGCGTTTTCGGCCGTCGCGTCGCCCGTCGCGCACCCGCCCCGTCCGGTCCAATCTTGGTCAACGGATCGTCAACCGGTTGCGCCGTCATGCGAATTACCGGCGCTCCGACGATATCCACGATTTCGGTGGATAACTTTGTTGAAAAACCCGGCTCATTGCGGTGCGACCATAGCCTACCCTGGCGTTTTCGGTCTTTGCCTATAATTTAGGCACGTATATATAGCTATTGAAAACGTTGTTGTTTTTTCCTCTATGGTTAATTTTCCAGAAAAATCCGGCAGGGCCGGCGGTTTGAAAAACCGTCGCGCAACCGTCACGTTCGCTGTGTACAATTCGCTGCTGAACCGCCGCCCAAGCTACACCTGAACAAGATCCTGACATATTCGTCGCTACCTCAGCGGGTATTTCGGCGGGGGCGCCGAGGGCGCTATTCGGGGTTCGGCGGCGGTTGCGGCTGCCCCCAGCCGAGGTGCTGTCCGCCGTCCAGCGCGATCATCTGACCGGTCATCGCCGGCGCCGACAGGATGAAGCGCAGTGCTGCCGCGACCTCCTGCGGGCTGGTGCCGCGCTGCAACGGCATCATTCCATATTGCCGGGCGAATTGCTCGGGGCTTTGCCTCGGGCTCGGCAGGGTCGGTCCGGGGCCGATGCCGTTGACCCGAATGCGCGGCGCCAGCGCCAACGCCATCGTCTGCGTCAGGGCCCACAGCGCTGCTTTGGTCACGGTGTAGGAGACGAAAAACGGGGTCAACGACCACACCCGCTCGTCGAGCATGTTGACGATCGCACCGCCTTTGTCCGCCGGCAGCCGCGACGCAAAATCCTGCATCAGTACAAACGGCGCCCGCAGATTGACCGCGAGGTGCAGGTCCCAACCCTGCCGGGTCGCGGTCTCGACCGTATCGTCGCCGAATACGCCGGCATTGTTGACCAGCACGCCGATCGGCCCCAATGCCCGCTCGGCCTGCGGCAGCAGGCCGCGCACCATGTCCTCGTCGGCGAGATCGGCGCCGAGCGCCAGCGCGTCGCCGCCGCTGCGCCGGATCTTCTCGACGACCGCCTCGGCCGCTTCGTTCGAGCGGTGATAATGCACGGCGACGGCAAACCCGTCCTCGGCCAATGCCAGCGCGAGGGCCCGGCCAATTCGCTTGGCGCCGCCGGTCACCAAAGCTGCCTTGGGCAATGGCGGGGCCGGCCGCGCCCCAGTCGGCTCGACCGGCAACTCGACCGGCGGTTCGCGGTCAGCGGCGGGCACGGCGTTCCTTGCGGGCGCGCATTTTGGCCCGGACGACATCGCGGGCCGAGACTCCGGCGCGCCCCGCTGTAGAGCGCCCGCGCTCGCCCTCGCCGCGGCGCGGTCCGACCGCGCCGGCCGGCGTCGCCGGCAGGCCGAGATCGACCTGTTCGAGCCGGCGGATCTCGTCGCGCAGCCGCGCCGCTTCCTCGAATTCGAGATCGGCGGCGGCGTCGCGCATGCGCTTTTCAAGGTCGGCGATGACCGTCTTCAGATCGGCGCCCTGGTAATGCGCGGCCTCGCCCTCGGACAGGCCGACAGTGAGGTGATCGCGCTCGTAAACGCTTTCGAGGATGTCGGCGATACCGCGGCGCACGCTTTCGGGGGTGATGCCGTGCGCCGCATTGTAGGCCTGCTGCTTTTCGCGGCGCCGGTCGGTTTCCCCGATCGCCGCCTTCAGGCTGTCGGTCATCCGGTCGGCGTAGAGCAGGGCCCGGCCGTCGAGATGCCGCGCCGCCCGCCCGATCGTCTGGATCAGCGAGGTGCGCGATCGCAGATAGCCCTCCTTGTCGGCGTCGAGCACGGCGACCAGCCCGCATTCCGGGATGTCGAGCCCTTCGCGCAGCAGGTTGATGCCGATCAGCACGTCGAAGACGCCGAGCCGCAGGTCGCGGATGATTTCGATCCGCTCCAGGGTGTCGACGTCGGAGTGCATGTAGCGCACCCTGAGCCCGGCTTCGTGGAGATACTCGGTCAACGCCTCGGCCATCTTCTTGGTCAGCGTGGTGACCAGCACGCGGCGGCCCTTGGCCGCTTCCTCGCGGCATTCGGCCATCAGATCGTCGACCTGGGTTTCGACCGGTCGGATGATGCAGGGCGGGTCGACAAGCCCGGTCGGCCGCACGATCTGCTCGACAAAGACGCCGCCGGCGCGGTTCATCTCCCACGGCCCGGGGGTCGCCGAGACGAACACGGTCTGGCCGCGCATCGCCTCCCACTCCTCGAATTTGAGCGGCCGGTTGTCGGTGCAGGACGGCAGCCGGAAGCCGTATTCGGCCAGGGTCGTCTTGCGCATCCAGTCGCCGCGGAACATGCCGCCCAATTGCGGCACCGTGACATGGCATTCGTCGACAAAGACCAGCGCGTCGCGCGGCATGTATTCGAAAAAGGTCGGCGGCGGCTCGCCCGGCCGGCGCCCGGTCAGATAGCGCGAATAGTTCTCGATGCCGGCGCAGCTGCCGGTCGCGTCGATCATCTCGATGTCGTAGGTCGTGCGCTGTTCGAGCCGCTGCGCCTCCAGCAATTTGCCCTGAGCGAACAGCTCTTCGAGGCGGAGCTTCAGATCGCGCTTGATCTGCTCGATCGCCTGCAGCAGCGTCGGCCGCGGCGTCACATAGTGGCTGTTGGCGTAGATTTTGATCGACTGCAAGGCTGCGGTCTTCTCGCCGGTCAGCGGGTCGATCTCGTGGATCGCCTCGATCTCGTCGCCGAACAGCGACAGGCGCCAGGCCCGGTCCTCGTAATGCGCCGGGAACAATTCGATCGTGTCGCCGCGCACCCGGAACGTGCCGCGGAAGAAATTGTGATCGTTGCGCCGGTATTGCAGCTCGACGAACCGGGCCAGCAGCTGGGTGCGGTTGACCCGGTCGCCCGTGGCCAAGGGCACGATCATCTGCGAATAGGTCTCGACCGAGCCGATGCCGTAGATGCACGACACGCTGGCGACGACGACGACGTCGCGGCGTTCGAGGATCGCCCGCGTCGCCGAATGGCGCATCCGGTCGATCTCCTCGTTCAGCGACGATTCCTTCTCGACATAGGTGTCGGTGCGCGGGACGTAAGCCTCGGGCTGGTAGTAGTCGTAATAGGAGACGAAATACTCGACCGCGTTGCCCGGGAAAAAGCTCTTCATCTCGCCGTAAAGCTGGGCGGCGAGGGTCTTGTTCGGGGCGAGAATGATCGCCGGCCGCTGGGTGCGGGCGATGACATGGGCCATCGTGAAGGTCTTGCCCGAGCCGGTGACGCCGAGCAGCACCTGGTCGCGCTCGTCGCGGCGCAGCCCCGCGCACAATTCCTCGATCGCCTGCGGCTGGTCGCCGGCCGGGCTGAACTCGGAAGCGAGCGCGAATTCCTGGCCGATATCGGCCTGCGGCCGTTCGGCGACGAGCAATGGCAGCATCGCAATCGAATGTAGGACCTCGGCCGCATTCATGCCAGCCGCCCGGTGCGCGTCGAGCGCCTGTCGCGCGACGCCATTTTTGCCCGGCGCACCGAAGGAAATCATCTGTCTGGTTTGCACCACCAGCCTGGAGACCCCTGCGTGACCCCGCCCGCCCGAATATTTGCCCTACGGACCGGCGGCTTTCCGAATTGCCGGTGGCTTCCAGGTGCCGTCGAGGATCGAGGGCGGTGTTTCCTTTGGCCAATAGAGCCGCAGCATCGGGATGAACTTTCCGCTCTGCGTCGTCGGCAGCCAGTTCAATTCCTTCGCCGCGCCGGGCGAATTTGCCTGAAGGTAGAGATCGACCGACCCGTCTGCGTTCTTACTGAGCGCATTGCGGGCGCTCAGCGTGTAGCGATTAAGCCTGTTCGGCACGAAAAAATACTGCCCGTCATACATCGTCAGCGACCAGAACCCATCCACGGGTGGAAGCTGTCCCGCCGGGAAATGCATGATGTAGTTGTCAGCGCCGTCAAACGGCTTGGCATCTTGATCAAGCTGGGCAATCGGGTAGATCGCGTCTTGCGGTAAGTTGGCCCCGAGTCCGATGGCGGTCACCAAGGCGCGCAAGCGATAGTCGACGCCGTAGCTTCCCATGCCGGCGGACAGGACGGTCCAGCCATTGGTCAACTTGACTTCTTTCAGCAGCCCCATGATCGAGCCCTGCGCGGGTCGGGGGGCAGCCTGTATCGCGGCGGTCTGCTCGGCGGTCAGTTTTTTGGGATCGAAGGTCCGACCCGGAACGAGGCCGATCTTTGCCATCGTCGCAATCATCGGGGCATCCGCTGCCGCCGGCGGATTGGTCTTCATCAGTTCGGCGAGCAGCCTGAAGTAGGTTGAGCCGTCCATCGAGTCGACCTGGTCGCGCACCGGGTCTTTCGTGTCCCAGGCGGGATTTACCACACCATCGGGCGGGGTATAGGGTTTGCCCCAAGCGCTGAGCGGGGTCAGCTTGTATTGCGCCTGGATCGCGTTCACGACGGCATAGTCGTCGGGCGTGCCGGTCGAGTAGGTGCGTCCCAGCACCCAAACGATGCTGGTGGGCGCCTTGTATTCAGCCTTGATTCCGGGCGGGAGCGTTCCCGACCAGCCTGGGCCGGTGATGGCGAAGTCGGCGGCGTCGGTGCCGGTGGTGCGTTTGCCGGGATCGGCGAACACGTTTGTCCAGCCGGACAGCATCGGCATCAGGTAGTAGCGGCCGTCTTCAGCCGGAACATGCAGGATGTAAGGCTCCTTGCCGACATCGATCCATGCCGTCGAGTAGAGCGTATCGGCGTTTGGCGCGGTTACCCGCTTGTCCGATGCAGGCGGGTATTTCGGCACATTGACGAAGTAGCCCATGGGCGCGCTCTTGCCGTCGGGCTTGGCCACGTTGGTAAAGCTGCGACGGGTCAGTTCCATCGTCACCAGCGGGTAGCCATAGACATAGGCGTTGACGGCGGCGCTCTCGGTCTCGCCAGGGGCCGCGTGGGCCGGCATGGCAAAGGCGGCCATGCCGAGCAGGCCACCCGCAGCAAGACCGATAGCCGAAAGACGGGGCTTCATTTGAAACGCTCTCCCTGCTGCGGCGGCTGAGGCTGCTTACCCCGCCTTATCGAGGAATGGGCCGGCAAAAGGCAACCTCGCAGCATCGCTCCATTTCGGTCGAAATCGCGCAGCTCGCGGGCGTCGTCCGCCGCGCCGGTTTTCAGGGACCGATGCCCCACGGCTCGATGTCCCATTCCTCCTCGTTCAGAATCGCAGTCATCTGGGCCTGGTTGGCGAGCTGCTGGGCAAAGATCTCCTGCCTGTAGGCGTCCCAGTTCTGCTGGGTGCCGAAATAGACGCAGCGGCAGACCAGCGGATCGGCGTAGAGATAAAGCGGGTTGCCGTGGACGATTTTGGTGACGAAGCGGTTGGGCGGCAACCGCTTCATCGATGCGACGCGGTGCGGCGAATCGGCCGGCCGCACCTGAAACCCGGCCGCGGCCAAGAGGTCTTCCTTCTGCCCGACCTGGGCCGACGGGCTGGCGCAGGCGGCGGCGCCCAGCGCCAGCACGGCCGCCGCGAACCAACGGACGACGATCATTTTCGGCCACTCCCCCACACGAAACGCGCCGACCCTATCCGCCGGACAGTTCCGGTGCAACCGACCCGAGCGCCCGCTTCGCCCGGACGGATCAGCCGAGCGGCCGGCCTCTGCGGGCGATGAATTCCGGAAATGCTTCCTCGGCGCGCGCTCCCCTGACGACGTGGGTCGTATAGTCGCGCTCTTCGTTCCATTGCTGTTCGAGGTTCTGGCCCTTCTGCTGCAGCAACAATGCCTTGACCCCCTGGACGGCGGCGCGGTGGTTGCCGGCGATCAGGCGGGCGAGCTCCATGGTCTTCGCCCGCAGCTCGCCGCGCGGCACCAGATGGTTCAGCAGGCCGATGCGATAGGCTTCGTCGGCCTCGACGACGCGGGCGGTGAACAGCAATTCCTTGGCGATCGGCCAGCCGACCTGGTTCGGCAGGGTCCAGGTGCTGTTGATCCTTCCATAGGCCGCGGCGAGAAAGCGGAATTTGGTATCTTCGCACCCGACCCGCATGTCGAGCGAGGAGGCCAACACCGCGGCCCCGCCATAGGCGAGGCCGTTGATCATCCCGATCGTCGGCTTGATGCCGGCGGCGATCTCGTAGCTGGCTCGGCCGCGACGCGCTTCCAGTTCCTGCGGCGTGTGCCGACGGTCGTCCTCGCGTTGCTCGTGGATGTCGCCGCCGGCCGAAAACGCCCGGTCGCCGGCGCCGGTGACGACGATGCAGCCGATCGCCGCGTCGGCGTCCATCTGTCGGACCGCATCGTGCAATTCGCCCGACAGCTGCCGGTTCATCGCGTTGAGCTTTTCGGGGCGGTTGAGGGTCACGATCCCGACCCCGTCCTCGCGCTCGACCAGGATATGCTCGTAGGTCATCTTTTCCTCCACCGTCGCCAGCCTGCTATTATGCATGGTTTCTGCTATCGTGAGCGCGTCGATCAGGCGGCGCATGCCGAGATAAAAAAGGAAGGAAACACCAATGGAACCGATCGTTGGCAGCGGCGACTACACCTACCGGGTGAATGAGGATTGGGCCCGCCTCCCCGAGGGGGTGGAGATGCGGGCATGCGCCGTGTCGGTCGATGCGCAGGACCGGGTCTACTGTTTCAATCGGGTCAAGGAGCACCCGGTGCTGATCTTCGACCGGGACGGCAACTTCCTGTCGTCCTGGGGCGCGGGGCTGTTCTCGTTTCCGCACGCGATCCGCATCGACGAACAGAATTTCGTCTGGCTCGCCGACGAATATCACGGGCAGTTCATGAAATTCACCACCGAGGGCCAACTGGTGCAGACGATCGGCGTCAAGGGCCAGCGCTCCGATACCGGCGTGCCCGAAGACGACTACAGCTCCTCGGCGTGGCAGAAGGTGACGCATGGCGGCGGCCCGTTCAACCTGCCGACCGATATAGCGTTTGCCCCGAACGGCGAGTTCTTTATCAGCGACGGTTACGGCAACGCCCGAATCCACAAATTCTCGGCGGCCGCGGAACATCTGTATTCATGGGGCGAGCCGGGCAAGATGCCCGGACAATTCAACCTGCCGCACGGCGTATGGATCGACCGCCGCGGCCGTCTGCTGGTCGCCGATCGCGAAAACGACCGGGTGCAGATCTTCGATCAGAGCGGCAAACTGCTGACCGTCTGGCCGACCGAGCTGATCGGCCCGGCTTTCTTCTATGTCGATGCGGACGACATCGTCTACATCCCGGAGCACAATGCCGGCATGGTCAGCATCCTGACCCTCGACGGCGAAAGGCTGGCTCGCTGGGGCGGTCCGCTCCATCGCTCTTGTCACGGGATCTGGTGCGACTCGCACAAGGACCTCTATGTGGTGCAGCCGGGCGAATGGGGCCGGGTGCGCCGCATCGTCAAGTATCAGCGGCAATAGGCGACAACCCGACGCCCCGGCCGCCGCCCCGGCCGCCGCCGCGGGGCCGGCGGCGCGCGCCGGACATCATTGGAGTAACCGAAATGCTCAAAATGGCCGGGCGCATGGGCGTCCTCGGCACCGAAACCGCGTTCGAGGTCCTGGCGCGCGCCCAGGCATTGGCGGCGCAGGGGCGCTCGATCGTCAATCTCGGGATCGGACAGCCGGACTTTCCGACACCCGAGCATGTCGTCGAGGCCGGCCGCAAGGCGCTCGCCGACGGCCATCACGGCTACACCGCGGCCAACGGCATCGCCGAGCTGCGAGCCGCGGTGGCGGCCGATCTCTACCGGCGGCATCGGACCGAAATTTCGCCGGGCCGGGTCCTGGTCGTCCCCGGCGGCAAGGTCACGATGTTTTTCGCAATCCTGATGTTCGGCGAGCCCGGGGTCGAGATCCTCTACCCGAACCCGGGCTTTCCGATCTATCAGAGCGTCATCCGGTTTTCCGGCGCGACCCCGGTGGCGATGCCGCTTGCCGAAGATGCCGGCTTTTCGTTCGACGCCGACGAGGTGTTGGACAAGATCACGCCGCGCACCCGGCTGCTGATCATCAACAGCCCGGCCAACCCGACCGGGGGTGTCGTCCCGCGGCATCAGCTCGACCGGCTCGTCGCCGGGCTCGAGCGCCATCCGCAGGTCGCGGTGCTGAGCGACGAGATCTACGGCGAGATCCTTTATGACGGCGCCGAGCATGTCAGCCTGTTGCGCTACCCGTCGCTTCGCGACCGGCTGATCTTGCTCGACGGGTGGAGCAAGACCTACGCGATGACCGGGTGGCGGATCGGCTATGGCGTGTGGCCCGAGGCGCTGATCGGCGCGGCCGAGCGATTGGCGATCAATTGCCACTCCTGCGTCAACGCCGCCGCCCAGTTCGCCGGGATCGCGGCATTGACCGGTCCGCGCGAGCCGGTCCGCCGGATGGTCGCCGCCTTTGCCGAGCGGCGCGAGGCGATCGTCGCCGGGCTGAACCGGGCGCCGGGCCTGCGCTGCGCCCTGCCGGGCGGTGCGTTCTACGCCTTTCCGAATGTGACCGGGACCGGGCTCGATGCCCGCACCTTGCAGGGCAGGCTGCTCGAAGAGGCCGGCGTCGCGACGATCGCCGGCACCAGCTTTGGCGAACTCGGCGAGGGTTATCTGCGGATTTCCTATGCCAACAATCTCGCGGCGATCGACGAGGCGCTGCGGCGCATCGGTGCGCTTCTCGGCGATCTGCCCCGGCGCGATCCGGATGACCGTTTGCAGAATGCCTAAATATTGGGCATACAGCAGGCTCGCCAGCCTCGATTTCAGGCCGTGCAGCGCGGCGGCTCGCCCTCCCTATCGAACAAACCGGTGGCACGGTCTATGCTCGGAACGAGCGCCGGGGGCGTGACTCCGCAGGGAGAGACCAGAAGCCGATGAAAAAGATCGAGGCGATCATCAAGCCCTTCAAGCTCGACGAGGTCAAGGAGGCGCTGCACGAGGTCGGGATCCGCGGCATTACCGTCACCGAGGCAAAGGGGTTCGGCCGCCAGAAGGGCCACACCGAACTCTATCGCGGCGCCGAATACGTCGTCGACTTTCTGCCCAAGGTCAAACTCGAGATCGTGATGGAGGATTCGCTGGTCGAACGTGCGGTCGAAGTCGATCCAACAGGCGGCCCATACCGGCCGGATCGGCGACGGCAAGATCTTTGTCACGTCGATCGACGAGGCGATCCGCATCCGAACCGGCGAGCGCGGCGGCGACGCCATCTGAGGGGCCCTGCCCCGGCATCCGGGGTGCGGCCATGTGTCGGCGGCAGGGTCTCGTCGCCGCCCTCCGGTTGTGTTAAAAGCCGGGCGATCGGGTCCCGGAGCAGCGGCGGCGGCGGTTGTCTCGGCCCGCTGCCGCGTGGCCGCTCGATCGGCCCGACTCTTGCTTTGCGGCTTCCGAGCGAATGGTGAAGGGGAGTTCTCATGCTCTGCGATCAGCCGACGCCTGGACGTCGCCTACCGGTCCCCGGGTAAAAGGGCAGCGGCCTGCGGGCGGCGGCCGAAGCTTTGCCGCTCTACTTAGTCCACCGTCAACCAGTGCAACGGAACCTTACGATGTCTGATGCCCAAAACGTCCTCGATATGATCAAGGAGCACGACGTCAAATTCGTCGACTTCCGATTTACCGATCCGCGCGGCAAGTGGCAGCATCTGGCGCATCACGTGCGCACGATCACCGAAGATTTCCTGAACGAGGGGGTGATGTTCGACGGCTCGTCGATCGCCGGGTGGAAGGCGATCAACGATTCGGACATGATGCTGGTGCCGGACTGCGCGACAGCTGTGCTCGACCCCTTCGCGGCGATGACCTCGCTGATCGTGTTTTGCGATGTGCACGAGCCTCTGACCGGCCAGCCCTATCACCGCGATCCGCGGTCGACCGCCAAGAAGGCGGAGAAATACCTGGTTTCGACCGGCATCGGCGATCAGGCATTTTTTGGCCCCGAGGCCGAATTCTTTATCTTCGACGACGTGCGCTATGCCAGCACGATGCAAGGGGCGATGTACGAGATCGACAGCGAGGAGGGCCCCTACGTCAGCGCCAAAAAATACGAGGACGGCAACAGCGGCCATCGGCCGCCGATCAAGGGCGGCTATTTTCCGGTGCCGCCGGTGGACGGTCAAAGCGACATCCGGGCCGAGATGCTGTCGGTGATGAACGATATGGGGCTCAAGGTCGAAAAGCATCACCACGAGGTGGCGCCGTCGCAGGCCGAACTGGGCTTCCTCTTTTCGACGCTGGTCCGCACCGCCGACAATCTGCAGATCTACAAATACGTCGCGCATAATGTCGCCAATCAGTACGGCAAGACCGTGACCTTCATGCCAAAGCCGATCAAGGGCGACAACGGCTCGGGCATGCATGTCCACCAATCGCTCTTTAAGAACGAGCGGCCGACCTTTGCCGGCAATCTTTATGCCGATCTGTCCGAAACCGCGCTGTTCTACATCGGCGGGATCATCAAACACGCCAAGGCGATCAACGCCTTCACCAACCCGACGACCAACAGCTACAAGCGGCTGATCCCGGGTTTCGAAGCGCCGGTGCTGCTCGCCTATTCGTCGCGCAACCGCTCGGCGTCGTGCCGCATCCCGTATGTCGCCAGCCCCAAGGGCAAGCGGGTCGAGGTGCGCTATCCCGACCCGGCGGCCAACCCGTATCTCGGCTTTGCCGCAATGCTGATGGCCGGGCTCGACGGCATCCAGAACAAGATCCATCCGGGCGACCCGATGGACAAGAACCTCTACGATCTGCCGCCGGAGGAATTGAAGGACATTCCGACCGTGTGCGGCTCGCTGCGCCAGGCCCTCGGCGAGCTGGCCGCCGACCACGCCTTCCTGCTGAAGGGCGACGTGTTCACCCGCGAGCAGCTCGAAGCCTATATCGAGCTGAAGTGGGAAGAGGTGTACGCCTTCGAGCACACGCCGCACCCGATCGAGTTCCAGATGTATTACAGCGTCTGACCGAAAGCGTGTCGTTGACCATAGACCTAAGAAGGGCAAGTTAGACGTTGCCGGTCGCGTGAGGCTCGGCGAGGGCCTGGGATTTCCAGAGCTCTCGCCGAGCGAGTTTAATCGAACGAATAAGGACGGCGACCGCAGCGGGGTTGGAGAGCGGGGCGGCGCTCGCTCCCTCGAAACGTCGCTGCATCGGACGAATTTCTGTTGGCCCTTCAGCGGCAACGCGGCGGCAGAATTTCCAATGGCTCCAGCGCGTTCAGACAGTCTGCGAAAGCCTTTAAATCCTTCGCGAGGCCCTGCAGCCATTCAACTTCCGACGCGCTCAGAACCAGAGGCGTCGATGGATCAGCCGTCCGGCGATAGAACAGCGAGCATGCAAAGGCGAGTTCGTCCGGTGAGCACTGGTAACTATCCTGCCACTCTTGCAATGCCGCTTCTGCGTCCTCCAGCAGCTCGACGCGTACGATGTGCGCACCGTTACGGAACACATCCGGCCAGGGAAATGCGGCAGTCAGATAGTCTCCCTCGCTCCAAAATGCAGCCGTTACCATTGGAACGGTTTCTCCTCGATAAACCTGGCGGTTGTATCTAAGGGTCCGAGTCTCGGCTATCGAGCGCAGTGGCGACGGCATGCCCCGAAAGTACGCATCAATGTCGTAGCGCCCGTTCGAAACATACGGGTTGCGGCTGCTTTCCGAGTCAAAGAACACGCCGACGACACCGGCGCCTACGAAGGTGATTGCTCCATAGGTGCCGTCTGCGTTGTTGAGAACGTAGTTCTTTCCATCCCAACTCAAAAATCGTGCAAAATCCGGTTCTTTGGCGACCATAATCGCATTCACTGTGGATCTCAAAATAACCCCGCGCCTTAAAACACTTGCTCTAGGGTATTCCGAGTTTGTCGTCATGGCGCCATTATCATCGGAACCATGCCTAATCTATTATTTGTTACTTTTCGCATTGTTGTACTCTGCAGACACGACTTGGGCATTGTCGTAGGAGTTCGAACCAAGGGGCTTTCCGTCAGGCCCTATCCTGGAGACTATGTGATCGACCTGGGCCTGATTGTCCGGGACCTCAGGGTATTTGCCAGGCTCGAAAGGCCCTCGAGGGGGTGGGGCCAGGTCCTTACCGAACCAGGGATCAGCCGGATTGTCGGAACGAAGCACGCCTCCATTCCTTCTCGCATTTTCTGCGAGAATCTTGACCTTTTGCTGGGGCTGAAAAGCTCTACCCGGCTCCACCTTTGTTCCATCGGTGATATTCGCGTAGGGGCCGTTCTCGGAGGCGGCCTTCGCCTCGACCCCCGGTTCCTGTTTTGTCGGCTCGAGCTCTGTTGCCTTTTGCGGTTCCGACAGCGCCGTCGGCTCGGCAACGGCGGGTTCCACGGGCGCGACTTTGCCTTGCGGCGGCCCCCCGGATTTTGGGCCGGTCGTCAACAGGGGTTTGGAGGTCGGCGCCGCCGGCCTTTCCTCGCCGCCCAGTCCGGCGCCTTCGGTCGCAGGCACGTTGAACGGCGTGCCGCCGGCTCCGCCGCCGCCCGGGCCGATCTCGATCGGCCCGCTCGGGCCCGGTCCCGGCAGCGCCATCGTCTCCGCGAAAACGGTGAGCCTGGCCATCCCGCGGTTCAATGCCTCATCGCGGGACATGCCGCTGTCGCGGTCTCGGCGAAATTGCTCGATGTTGCCCGAACACGGTTCGGTGTGCTCGCACACGAAGTGGACGGCCCTCCTGAACCGGGATTCCGTAACCGGCTTGTTTTCGGTGAGATCAAACAAGTGGTCGTTGTAAAGACGGCGGGCTTCCGGATCGGCGAGGACCACATCCTCCGACTTGCTCACATAAGGTTGTCGAATGAACCCTTCCTCCTTCGGGTCCCAGTAGAGGTCGAGGTCGAACGCTTCCTTGACGTCGGCGCTGTTGTAGGACGGATTGCCGTCCCAGAACTCGCGCCTTCGGGCCTGTTTCTCCGCGAGCGCGAGCGCCATCGAGCCCAGTTTGACCCGGTTCTCCGCTTCGCGGGAAAGCGCGTCGGCCTCCTCGTCCGTGAAGCCACCCGGCGAAAACCTCGACGAGGCCTTGTTCGGCCGTGCGGTCGGTTTCGTGTCCCGCTCATCGTCGTTGTCGACGTCGGCCAATTCGCGGTCGATCCGGGCAGCGGCGGCCTCTGCCTCCGCGACGGCCTTGGCGCGTTCGTCGTCGGCCGGTGTCCGCGACAGACCGATCGCGGCGGGCGAGAACGGCGAGCCCGGCGCGCGCTGCTGCTGAAGCGTATGCGCCAGCTCGTGCGCCAGGAGTTTGCGTCCCCGCGCGTTGGCCGGCGCATACTCGTTGGCGCGCGAATGCCACATTCGACCCCACGGCGTAGGCGCGCGCATGGACCGCATCGGCGGACGCCGCCGCCGTCGCATCGGTGTGCACCCGGACACGGCTGAAGTCGTGACCGAAACGGGGCTCCATAAAGGCGCGTGTCGCGGCATCGAGGGGCTGGCCGGGCGAGCGCAATACCTCGTGGACGAGCGGCGGCGCTGCGTTCGATCCCAGAGCGCCGGCCCCGACATTATTTGTCTGCAAGCGTGCAGGCCCCTGGGCCGGTTTCTCCGCCTGACATTCTGGGCACTCTCCGCCGCAGGCGCAAACGCGCCGGGGCCGCGGCTCAGGCGTCCGCATCACCTGGTCCGCGGCGCGGTCCGCCTGATGTTCGAGCGGATCGTCGGCAGCGTCGATTTTAAGTTTTGCTTGAACGGCGCCGGGAGGACGCGGAGGCGGGTTTTGCGCCCGCGCCGCGCAACCGAGAGAAAAGACCGGGATTTTGCTGAAATCCCACGACGGCGCTGCGGGGTGGGCCGCCCCGCGCGCGCCGGCATTCTCCTTCTCCGGCAATTCCGGCTCGCGCCGAACCGCGGTCGCGCGTTGAGCCGGCAGCCGAAGCATCCCCCGCTTGCCGATGCGCTGCTGGTGCGCGGGCGCCGGATTGACCGCCGATTGCTTTGCTGCGGGCGGGGCAAACATGGTTGCAGCCTCCTGAACGACATGTCCGCCTGAGGGCGCGGGACGTTTGCGCTTCACCGCTCACATAATCGGAAAGGGGGTTCAATGCATATCGTTTTGCGTGGCCCGGGCCGCCGCCGAAACCGGGATCGCGGCATGCGGCGCGGCGGCGCGGGCACCGCCGCCGTCGGAGTTGGGCAATGCCGCGGGCAGCGGGACGATCTCCTGCTTCAGCCGCTCGATATCGGCTTCGGCCAGGGTCTCGGTTTCGAGCAATGCGGCCGCGGTGCGGTCGAGCAGCGCGCGATTTTGCTGCAATACCGCGGTAGCTTGGGCAAAGGCGTCGTCGATCAGCGCCCGCACGGCGTGATCGACGACATTCGCCGTGTCTTCGCTGTAGACGCGCTCCGGCGGCGCCGGAAAGGTTTGCTGCAGAAATGGCGAGCGGTCGCGGTCATAGGCGACGTTGCCGAGCGCCTCGCTCATGCCGTAGCGCAGCACCATCGCGCGGGCGATGTCGGTGGCGCGGGCAAGATCGTCGGCGGCCCCGGTCGACACCTCGGCGAAAACCAGCGTTTCGGAAGCGCGGCCGCCGAGCAGCCCGGACATCTTGTATTCGAGTTCGGCGCGGGTCATCAGGTAGCGGTCCTCGGTCGGCCGTTGGATCGTGTAGCCGAGGGCCCCCACGCCGTGCGGGATGATCGACACCTTGTGCACGGCGTCGGTACCGGGCAACGCCAAAGCGACCATGGCGTGGCCGAGTTCGTGATAGGCGACGACCCGCCGCTCCAGCGGGTTCAACAGGCGGTTGCGCTTTTCGAGCCCGGCAACGATGCGCTCGATGGCGTTGGTAAAGTCGGCCATCGTCACCGCGTCGGCATTGCGTCTCGTGGCGAGCAAAGTCGCCTCGTTGACCAGATTGGCGAGGTCCGCGCCGGTAAAGCCGGGGGTCAGCGCCGCGATTTCCTCCGGCATCACGTCGGGGCCGAGTTTCGCCTTTTTCAGGTGGACCGCCAGGATCTGCTCGCGGCCCCTCCTGTCGGGCCGGTCGACGAGAATTTGGCGGTCGAACCGGCCGGCGCGCAGCAATGCCGGATCGAGGATCTCGGGCCGGTTGGTGGCGGCGAGCAACACCAGGCCGCTCGTCGGGTCAAAACCGTCGAGCTCCGCCAACAACTGGTTCAAGGTCTGGTCCTTCTCGTCCTGCCCGCCGCCGGCGAAGGGCCCGCGGGCGCGGCCGAGCGCATCCAGTTCGTCGATGAAGATGATTGCCGGCGCGTGCTGGCGAGCCTGATCGAATAGGTCGCGGACCCGCGCGGCGCCGACGCCGACGAACATCTCGACGAACTCCGAGCCGGAGATCGAAAAGAACGGGACGCCGGCCTCGCCGGCCACGGCACGGGCGAGCAAGGTCTTGCCGGTCCCGGGCGGGCCGACCAGCAGCACGCCCTTTGGCGGCCGCCCGCCGAGCCGCCCGTATCGCGGCGGGTCCTTCAGAAAGTTGACGATCTCGACCAGTTCCTCTTTCGCCTCATCGACCCCGGCGACATCGGCGAAAGCGACCTTGGTCTCCTTCTCGACATAGACTTTGGCCCGGCTCTTGCCGATCGTCATCATGCCGCCGAGCCCGCCCTGACCCATGCGGCGGATGGCGAACATCCAGATGCCGACAAAGATGATCGCGGGCAGGACCCATGACAGCAAGTCGCGAATGAGGTGGCTTTCGACCACCCCGCTGTAGACGACCCCATGTTTGTCGAGGCTCTGCGCCAGATCGGGATCGACCCGGGTGGTGATGAAATCCTTCAATCCGTCCGGCTCCGCCTGCTTCAGAGAGCCGCTGATGTAATTGGCGGCGATTGCCACCTCGGCCACTTTGCCTTGAGCGAGCAGGGTCTGGAAGCGGCTGTAGGGGATCGGCGTGCGTTCGGTGCTTTGCAGATAGAGGCTCTGGACCCACAGCATCCCGAGAACCGCGACGATGACGTACCAAAAGTTGATGTGGATCTTCTTGTCCATGTCGTCCCGACCTCGGCGTTCGGTCTGTACGCTATGCGATATATAGTTGACGGTCGATGCCGCGGCGGCGCCGCCGCGGCATCATGCGGTCAGATCGGAGCCGATGCCCGCGCCCGGCTCGGGGACCGGCAGGGCCGGGGCGCCGAGGCGCTGCGTCGCCGCGTCGAGGATGACCCGGGCCAGATCCGGGCGGCGGCCGATCAGCTCGCGGAATTCGACGATATCGAGCCTCAACAGCGTGCACGGTTCGGCTGCGACCACCGTTGCGGTGCGCGGCGCGCCGGTCAGCAGCGCAATCTCGCCAAAGAAATCGCCGGCCGCCAGGCGCAGCGGATGCGGGCTCACCCGGATCTCGACCTCGCCGGTGGCGATGAAATACATGCAGTCGCCACGCTCGCCGCGGCGCACGACGACGGTCCCGGCCGGATAGTCGCGCGGCCGCAGCAGCCAGGCGACCTCAGCGATGATCTCGGCCCCAATGCCCTGAAAAAACGGTACTTTCGCGATGATGCTCCAAGTCCTCAGGAAGGCAAAGCGCCGCATCTCCTCGGCAAAGCCGGTTGCGAGAATGCCGGCGGTCAGCGCCAACACCATGATCCCGCAGATCATCACCGCCCCGGCCAGCACCCGTCCTGCCAGGGTATCGGGCACGCTGTCGCCATACCCGGTCGTCGTCAGCGTCTCGATCGCCCACCACAGTGCGGCCGGGATCGAGCTGAACCGATTGGGTTGGGCGGCCCGCTCGAACAGATATTCGAGGCTTGCCGAACTCAGCAGGACGACCCCGAAGCCCAGCAGCAATGACGCCAGCGGCTCGCGCGCGTGGCTGACCACCCGGTGCAGGCCGGCCAGACCCGGCGTATAGCGGACGAATTTGAACACCCAGACGATGCCGGACAGCATCGCATCCGGCGCGGCGAAAATCAGGACCAGGACGCCGGGAAGCGCACCGAGCAGATCGAAGATTCCGCCCGGCGAGGCGACGAAGGCAAGCCGGGCCCGCCAGGCCGGCCGATCGGCGACGGCCAGCGGTGCGATAATCACGCGCGCCGCAAATTCCGCGACGAAGAACAGGGCGATCAGGTGAAAGGCGCCGTCGAGCAGCGCATCATGCGTGCGCTGCCATGACGGCACCGTATCGGCCAGCATGACGCCGATTCCGGCAGCCGCCATTGCATGATGAACCCCGCGAAACAGCCGGGCCGAGGGCGCCGGCGCGTCCGCACGCAAAATCTCGCGAACCCGCTCCCCGACTCGCCCTCGGCCTCGCCAGCGCATGCGGCATTCTATCCGGGGGCACGACGATGTCGGGGCTTTTTCCGGGGCCGCCGAAACCGCGCTATCCGGGTTCCGCCGGCGCTGTCTCGGGCATTGCCGCCAGCGTATGGCGGGCGACCCATTCGAGGGTCAAACCCTGCACGATGATCGAGAACAGGACGATGCCGTAGGCGATCGTCAGGATCGCGTCGCTGTAGGGGGTGCGCGGCAATCCGAGGGCCAGCGCCACCGAGATGCCGCCGCGCAAGCCGCCCCAGGTCAAGACCAGAAACGCGCCGAACCGCCCCGGCAGGCGAAGATTGAGCGGCAGCGCCGATGCGGTGACGCTGAGCCAGCGGGCCGCCAGCGTGATCGGCACCATCGCCGCAGCCGCGAGCAATGCGCGCCCCGCCAGATCGATCGCCGCGATCTCGAGGCCGATCAGCAGGAACAACAAGGCGTTCAGGGTATCGTCGACCAGCAGCCAGAATGTCTTGAGATGCTCGCGGGTCAGTTCGTTCATCGCCCGTTCCATCCCGTGATTGCCCATCAGAATCCCGGCGACGACGACGGCGACCGGCCCAGAAACATCGAGTATGCCGGCGAGGCTGTAGGTGCCGGTTACCAGGGCAAGCGAGATGATCAGCTCGACATTGTAATCGTCGACCCCGCGGATCAGCAGAAACGCGACATAGCCGAGGCCGAGCCCCAGCAATCCGCCGCCGACCGCCTCCAACAGGAACAGCCCGGCGACGGTCATCGGGCTTTGGACGGCGCTCCCGGCGTTGACCGCCAGCGACAGCAACAGCGTGAACAGAACGACGCCGATCCCGTCGTTGAACAGGCTTTCGCCGGCAAAGGTCGCCTGCAGGTCGCTCGGGATGCCGACCCGCTTCAGGACGAGCAGAACGGCGACCGGATCGGTCGGCGAGATCAGAGCGCCAAAGACCAGGCACCAGACCAGCGGAATACCGATGCCCAGCGCCGCCGACACGCCAAACAGCGCCGCCCCGATCAGCGCCGTCGACAGTACCGTGCCAAAGGTCGCCAGCATCAGGATCGTCCATTTCCGCGCGAAGAGTTCGGCGAAATCGACTTCGAGCGCGCCGGCGAACAACAAAAAGCTCAAAAACCCGTTGAGCAGCGCCGCCGGAAAATTGACGCTGCCGAGCACACCGCGCAGCGCCGGCTTGAGCGCGAATTCCGGCATCGCGGCATCAACGGCGATCAAAAGCCCGGTCCCGACGACAGCGAGCAGCAGCAGCCCGACCGTCAGCGGCAATTTCAGCAACCGCTGGTTCAACCAGCCGCAGATTGCTGCCAGCGCCAATAGAAATGCGAACAGATCAAACGGAGAATGCATGGCAGCCATCTGGTGGGGTTATGGTTGGGATGTGTTTGACGAGGTTCTGACACGCGACATTTTGTCCCCGGACGTGATGCCGCCGATCCTGACCGTCCGTATTTCGTATGTCTAATCAATCAGGTAATAAGCGCGCCGAGGACGCGAAGCGATCGTCAAAGGCGTCGACGGAAAATCTCGGCAACTCTCTGCCGAGAGCTTGAAAGTCCGCTGCGCGTGCGCACCTAGGCTGGGACGGCAAGGAGGCTTGAAGTAACTCACTATGGTCGAGTTGTTTGCGTCAAAAAAGCAGCATGTTTTCGACATGCGCGTGAAATTGAGCCGGATATGGCCCAAGGTTGCCGGCATTGCCGTAATGATGGCGGTGGCGATGGGGCCCGTCGCCGGACCTGCCCTGGCGGCGAGCAGCGGCGATACTATACAAAGCCTGTACAATGAGCTGCTGACGACGATGAGAAACGGCCCGACCTTAGGGCAGACCGGGCGCTTCTTGCGTTTGCAGCCGGTGATTTGTCGATCCTTCGATCTGCCGCTGATGACGCGCCTGTCGGTGGGACCGGCCTGGGTCTCTCTGAGCGACAACCAGAGACGGCAGCTGACGGAGAGTTTCGGGCGCTATATTTCGGCCACTTATGCCGAGCGTTTCGACAGTTATTCAGGTCAGAAACTACGGGTGACCGGCCAGCGGCCCGCCGCCGCCGGCGTCATCGTCAACAGCGAGATCGTCAAAACCAGCGGCGAACCGGTCGAGGTCGACTACCTTTTGCATCAAAGCGGCGACAGCTGGCTGATCTCCGACGTTTATCTCGACGGCACGATCAGCGAGTTGGCGACCCGCCGCTCGGAATTTGCCGCGATCTTGCGCAGCCAGGGCGTCGACGGTCTGATCGCGGCGCTGAACCACAAGGCCGAGATGCTGACCAGCACGACCGCCCGCGCCGACTGACCGCAGCTTAGCCGCACCGGCCGGCTCGCCCGCCGTCCGGCTCACTTTCGGCAGGCCGCTGCCGACCGCTCCCTCCGGGCTTCGCGCCCGGCGATGCCCTCTTGTTGCAACTTCCCACACCGGCTAGTGCTTGGCTCGCGATATCCGGGCGAGGGACATCGGCGAGGATGATCGGCGGCAATCGAGGCGGAGCAGCCGAAACGCAGCCGTCGGCGGCAGGCCCGATGACCCGCCGCCGCTTGCTGACCATCGTCGGGGCAGGGGTCGTCGGAGGCGGCGTCATCGGCGGGATGGTGGGCGCTCTGGTCGGAACAAAACCCGGGGGTACCGAGAGCCGGCAACTGGAGTTGGTGCCTACGGCCTCGCTCCCGCAAGTACAGGGCACGCTGACGCCCAGTCATGCGGCCCAGATCATCGAGGAAGCCCGCCGCTGCCGCGAGCCGCTGGCCCGGATTGCCGTCTGGCACAGTCCCAATACCCGCGGCGGCACGGTCAGAATTGTATCGCGCGGCTATCAGTCGCCGCCGTTTGCGTTGACGACGGCGCCGAGCCTGGTCGCATTTCCGTATCCTGCCCCCTATTCCAGTGGGCGGGGGATCTTAACCTTGGTCGGCGAGGCGAACGACGTTATAGTCGCATTGAGACCGCAATATATGAGCAATGAACTGAAGGGATCTGTGCCGATCCAGGTATGGTGGACGCCTGTCGAGGGTTGCCCATGAACACTCAGCGAAGGAGTTTGCTGGAGCGCCACCCGATGGCGGCGACCTTCACGCTCATTGTGGTCTCCGGGGTCGCGGCTGCGATCGTGACGGCGAACCTGGCGGGGATCGGCGGTGCAATCGGACATGTCTCGCGCCAGATGCTCCCGTGGATCGCTGCCGTCTCGGGCGCGACCGGAGTGTTGGCCGCATTCTATCTCGGGTTGCGGATCGTCCAGAGCTGGCCCAAGCGATTGGCGAGCGGCGTTCTGCAGGTCGGCCCCGCGCCCGATGCCGCACCTCTGCCGCGGCTTCACGTTCCACCGCCCAAACCGCAATCGCGACCGGGTGATCGCGCCATAGCCGAACTCGACGCGATGGTCGGCCTGGCGCAGGTCAAAGAGGAGATCAATCGGCTGACTGCGCGGCTCCAGGTCGAACGTCGGCGCCGCGAGCAAGGGTTGCCGGTCACGCCGATGAGTTTGCACATGGTCTTCACCGGGCCGCCGGGCGTCGGCAAGACGGTGGTGGCGCGCGCTCTCGGCAACATTTACGCGGCGATCGGCCTGTTGCGCAAAGGCCACGTCGTGGAAGTCGATCGCGAAGGACTGGTTGCCGGCTATATCGGCCAAACCGCCACCAAGACGCTTGCCCTTTGCAAGGACGCGCTCAACGGGATCCTGTTCATTGACGAAGCCTATTCGCTGATCACCGGCGGCCAGGGAGATTTCGGTCAGGAGGCGATATCGACGCTCCTCAAATTCATGGAGGACAATCGCGACCGCATCGTCGTCATCGTCGCCGGGTATCCCGATAAGATGCGCCGTTTTCTCGACAGCAATCCCGGATTGTCGAGCCGCTTTACCCGCCGGATCGATTTTCCGCCCTACGGCGAGGACGAACTCGTCGAGATCTTTGCCCGGCTGACGGCCCAGGAACAGTTGGTGCTCCCATCGGGCTTCGAAGCGCGGGTCCGGCCGTGGATCGCGGGCGCAAAGGGTCGGGAAGACTGGGGCAATGCGCGCTCGATGCGCACGTTGGTCGAGCGCGTCCGCGAAGCTCAGGCGGCGCGGATTGCCGCCGACGCCGATGCCGACCTGAGCGCCTTGACCATCGAGGATCTCGATCAGGCCGTCGAGACGATGGAGGTTGCGTCCTGAGCGATTTGCTCGACGGCAATCAATCGCGGCTTCGGGCGGCGCATCGGTACTTGACCGAGAACGACGCGCTGTATCGGGCGAGCATGATAGCCGCGCCGGTGGCGCTGGCGGTCGCGTTTGCTGCGACCATGGCGGTTATCGTCCTGTCTCCGCCGGCGCCGTTGCCGCCGCCCGCGGTGCCGGCCCCTCAAAGCGCCCAGCCGGCGGCGCCGGTCCCGCAGGCCCGCGCTCAGCCGCCCGCGGCCCCGACCGTCGATCTCAAGTCGCTGCGCGATCGTGCGGCCAGCGACCCGGTCGCGCTCAACGACCTCCGGACGCGTGCCGATGCGGGCGACGCAATGGCGCAATTCTACATGGCCACCTTATACGATCCCCGGATACCGACGGTCAGTTTCCAAAAGGACGCCGCCGCCGCCGTCGGCTGGTATCGGAAATCGGCCGACCAGGACCATGAAATGGCGCAGTTCAATCTGGCGAATTACTACGAATGGGGCGAGGGGGTCGGCCAGGACGATGCGCTGGCCGCTGTTTGGTACCGGAAAGCGGCGGACCAGGGTTTTGCGGCGGCGCAATACCAGCTCGGCCGCCTCTACTATCTCGGACATGGTGTGGCCAAGAACGATGCGGAGGCGGCGCGGTGGTACTGGAAGGCGGCGGATCAGGGCGACCACAACGCCGAAAACGAACTGGGGACGTTGTATGTCAGCGGTGACGGCGTGCCGCTCGACTTCAAGCAGGCGGTGGCGCTGTTTCGCAGGGCCGTGCAGGGCGCCCAGCCGCAGGCTCTGTTCAACCTCGCCTTGTCCTACGACAAGGGCTGGGGGATGCCGCGCAATCCGATTGCCGCCTATCTCTGGTACGGCATAACCGAGCGTTGGTCCGACGCCGACGATCGCGCCAAGGCGGCGACCAATCTCGACCGGCTGTCCCGGGAAATCTCGCCGGCCGAACTGGTCGCCGCGAAAAGCGCCGCGGCAAATTGGAAGCCCGGGTCTCGCGGTCATATCGGGGTCGCGATCGCCGACCTGACCCCGGAGACGGCAAAGTCGATCGGCAGCCTCCAGTCGAAAGGGGTCGTGATCCGCACAGTCGAAGCCGGGAGCCCCGCCGCCGCTGTCGGATTGCAGCCGGGAGACGTGATAACCGCGGTCGATGATCAACCCGTCATCGACCGTGCGTCGCTGCTCAGTCTGATCGGGGGCAGCGTCCCGGGGCAGACGGTGGAATTGCTGGTCGAAAAGTCGGCGTTTCGGGGCTCGTTGCAACTCGTCCGCGTCGCGGTCGCGGCCATGAGCCCGCCTCGATGAACCTCGGTTGATGCTCGACGCCTATCCGCATTTGGAATAGTCGCAGCTGGTGCACTGATCGCAGCCCTCGACGCGGATCAGCGCGGCCTGCCCGCATTTAGGACATTGCGCCAGGCGCGCACGCGCCGGCCGCCGACCCGCGATCGGGGCGCTGTCCGCCCCGGCCTGTTGCAGCGACGCCTGCTGCTGATGGACGACGGCCGGCCGCCGGTTGCCCGCCGGCAGAAAGCCGATATCGATCATGTGGCGCTCGATCACGTCGCCGATCGCGGCCAGCAACGACGGCACGTATTTGCCCTCGACCCAGGCGCCGCCGCGCGGGTCGAAGACCGCCTTCATCTCCTCGACGACAAACGAAACGTCGCCGCCACGGCGAAAGACGGCGCTGATCATCCGGGTCAGCGCGACGGTCCAGGCATAATGCTCCATGTTTTTCGAGTTGATGAACACCTCGAACGGGCGCCGTCTGCCGTCCTGGACGATGTCGTTGAGGGTGATGTAGAGGGCGTGCTCGCTGTCCGGCCAAATCAGCTTGTAGGTTTGCCCCGGCAACGCCTCGGGCCGGCTCAAGGGCTGCGTCATATAGACGACGCCGCCGGCCTCGAAGAGGTCCGCCGGTTTTGCCGAAATCGCCGGCGGCGGCAGCGGCAATTCCGGCTGCCGCGGCGTGTCGCCGATGCCTGAAGGGGGGGCGGCCGGCTTTACCGCCAGCACCGCGCCGGTCACCTCGTTCGGGCGGTATGTGGTGCAGCCCTTGCAGCCGAGCCTATAGGCCTCGAGGTAGACATCCTTGAACTGGTCGAACGGGATCTCGGCCGGGACGTTGATCGTTTTCGAGATCGAGCTGTCGACATGCTTCTGCACCGCCGCCTGCATGACGAGGTGGTCCTTCGGCGTCAGCACCTGCGCATCGACGAAGTAGTCCGGCAACGGCGCCTCTTCGCCGCAGAGCCGGCGGAACAGGCGGTAGGCGTAGTCGACCACCTCCTCTTCGCGGCGCGTGCCGTCGGGCAGCAGCAGGTTGCGCGTGTGACGGAAACTGAAGACCGGCTCGATGCCCGAGGAGACATTATCGGCAAACAGCGAGATCGTGCCGGTCGGGGCGACCGAGGTTAGGAGAGCGTTGCGGATGCCGTGCGCGGCGATGCTGTCCTTGACCTCGCCGTCGAGCCCGGCGACGGTCTCGCCGGCGAGATAGCGCTCGCGATCGAAGAGCGGGAACGGGCCTTTCTCCGAAGCGAGCGCCGCCGAAGCGAGATAGGCCTCGCGCTGGATCGTGCCGAGCCAGTCTTCGACCATGGCGACCGCGCTCGCCGAGCCGTAGCGCCGCCCGCACATGATCAGCGCGTCGCCGAGGCCGGTGACCCCGAGACCGATCCGGCGCTTCTGCAGCGCCTCGTCGCGCTGCCGGTCCAGCGGAAACCGCGAGAGGTCGATGACATTGTCCATCATCCGCACGCAATCCGGCACCAGCCGGCGCAGCCGCTCGATATCGAGCCGCGCCGCGGCGGTGAACGGGCGGTCGACCAGCCGCGCCAGGTTGAGCGAGCCGAGCAGGCAGGCGCCATAGGGCGGTAAGGGTTGCTCGCCGCAAGGATTGGTGGATCTGATCGTCTCGCAATACCATAAGTTGTTTCGACGATTGATGCGATCGATAAAGATCACGCCGGGCTCGGCATAGGCGTAGGTCGCCCGCATGATCTTGTCCCACAACTCGCGCGCCGGCAGCACCTTGGCGACCGCGCCGTCAAACGACAGCTGCCAAGGCGCGTCTTCGTCGACCGCCTTCATCAACGCATCGCTGACCAGCACCGAGAGGTTGAACATCCGCAGGCGGCCCGGCTCGCGCTTGGCCTCGATGAAGGCTTCGATATCCGGGTGGTCGCAGGCGAGCGTCGCCATCATCGCGCCGCGGCGGTAGCCGGCGCTGATGATCGTGCGGCACATCGCGTCCCACACATCCATGAACGACAGCGGCCCGGAAGCATCGGCGCCGACGCCTTTGACCGGCGCACCCGAGGGCCGCAGGGTCGAGAAATCGTAGCCGATGCCGCCGCCCTGCTGCATCGTCAGCGCCGCCTCGCGCAGATGGGCAAAGATGCCGCTCAGATCGTCCGGGATCGACCCCATCACAAAGCAGTTGAACAAGGTCACCGATCGGCCGCTGCCGGCGCCGGCGACGACCCGTCCCGCCGGCAAAAAAGCGAAATCGGTCATCGCATCGTAAAAGCGCTCGGCCCACAGCGCCGGATCGCGCTCGGATGCGGCAAGCGCGGTCGCCACCCGCCGCCAAGTATCCTCGATCGTCTTGTCGAGCGGCACGCCCGGCATGTCCCCGATCGCCGGCGCCCTGAGGCGATACTTCATGTCCCAGATCTGCTGTGAGATCGAGCCGACGACAGCCATGGCCGAGCACTCCTCCTGCGCCCCAATTCTAGCACAAGTGCTCGGACGATGCGCCGGTCGGCGCCGGATGGTTGGAACCAGGCACGTTACATAAGTCCTCCGCGGTCATTGCGAGTGCAGCGAAGCAATCTCGGGCGGAAGGGGCCTCAATCCGGGAACGAAATTGTTTGGCGGCCTGCGGGCCGCCACACGGCTGTCCGGTTCAGCTTCGTCGAGTGGAAATACGATACGGGCGTATCGCCGGCAAACATCGTCATGGCCGGACTGTGTTCCGTGGGCCTTCAGCCCACGGACTTGATCCGTGGGCATCCACGGACCCTGCCCCCGGCGCCGAAAGACGTGGATGCCCGTGACAAGCACGGGCATCACGAGCGGGGGTTGAGGTCTGGCGGCGCTTTCGCAACCAATTTCCCTGAACCGGACAGCCGTGGACCCGTTCCGTGGGCCTTCAGCCCACGGACTTGATCCGTGGGCATCCACGGACCCAGCTTTGGCAGCGAAGACGTGGATGCCCGTGACAAGCACGGGCATGACGAGCATGAGTTGAGGTCCGGCCGCAGCTGAGCAACCGCGTTTCCTGAACCGGACAGCCGTGGCGACGGCCATGCAATGACAGTGTTCCGGATAGTATAGGGGCTCAAGAACCGCTCGGCGGTCTTTCGGTTGCGACATAGGGTCCGACCATCTTGGTCGGATCGACGATGCGATCGAACTCCGCCTCGCTGACATAGCCGAGATCGAGCGCCGCGGCTTTCAGCGTCAGGTCGCGGTCGATCGCGTGATGCGCGATCCTTGCCGCCTTGTCGTAGCCGATGACCGGCGTCAGCGCCGTCACCAGCATCAGCGAGCGGTCGACGTATTCCTGGATCTTCTTCAGGTTCGGCCTGGTTCCCTCGATCAGGAATCTGCGGAAGTTCGTGCAGCCGTCGGCGAGGATCGCGATCGAGTGCATGATGTTGAAGATGATCAGCGGCTTGTAGACGTTCATCTCGAGATCGCCGCCGGCGCCGCCGAAACCCTACCGCCACGTCGTTGGCCATGACCTGCACGGCGATCATCGTCAGCGCTTCGGCCTGCGTCGGGTTGACCTTGCCCGGCATGATCGACGAGCCCGGCTCGTTCTCCGGGATCAGCAATTCGGCGAAGCCGGCGCGCGGGCCGCACGACATCAGCCTGATGTCGTTGGCGATCTTGTAGAGCGAGGCGGCCAGGGTCCGCAGCGTGCCGGAGAGGTGCACCAGCGCGTCATGCGCGCCCTGCACGGCGAATTTGTTCGGCGCACCGGCAAAGGGCAGCCCGGTCAGCCGCGCGATCTCGGCCGCCGCCGCCTCGGCGAAGCCCGGCGCCGCGTTGATCCCGGTGCCGACCGCGGTGCCGCCGAGCGCCAGCCGGTAGACCCCCTTCAGCGCGTCGTCGATCCGCTCCAGATCGTCGGCCAGCATGCCGGCATAGCCCGACCATTCCTGGCCGAGCGTGATCGGCGTCGCGTCCTGCATATGGGTCCGGCCGATCTTGACGATGCCCTGCCACGCCGCCGCTTTCGCCGCGATCGCATCGCGCAGCGCCGCGACCGCGGGGACCAGGCGCCCGGTCGCGCCGAGCGCCGCGGCGATGTGCATCGCCGAGGGAAACGTGTCGTTCGTCGATTGCGACATGTTGACGTGATCGTTCGGATGCACCGGCGTTTTGCTGCCGAGCGGGGTGCCGGCGATCTGGCTCGCGCGGTTGGCGATGACCTCGTTGACGTTCATGTTGAACTGGGTGCCGCTGCCGGTCATCCATACATGCAGCGGGAACATGTCCTGATGTTGCCCGCCGAGGATCTCGTCGGCCACCCTGACGATCAGCGCGTGGGTCTTGTCGTCCAGCCGGCCGCCGGCGCGGTTGGCGTTGGCCGCGGCCTTTTTCAGGATCGCATAGGCGCCGATCATCTCGCGCGGGACCAGGTCCTTGCCGATGCTGAAATGCTCGAGCGAGCGCTGGGTCTCCGCGCCCCAGAGTTTGTCGGCCGGGACTTCGACCTCGCCGAGGCTGTCGGTTTCCTTCCGCCAATCGGTCATGCTCGGTCTCCCTGGGGCCGGTCCAGGCTGTGCCGGCCAACGTCATGTCGGCGCTGCCGCCGGCAGCTCAAAGGGCAGAGGCGTATCGTCGTGGCACGGACCGGACAGATGGTCCCCGTTGCGTCTTAATGCCTCGCGCGTTTGGCGCAGCTTATTCGTCGTGTCCGCGAAAGCGGGAATCTAGAGTTGCAAGGGCTCCCGCGGTCGCCCTGGACCCCCGCTTTCCGCGCGGGTCGACGGTAAGCCATTGCAATGAATGGGTTCATTTCGAGCCGAGCTCTGACTTCCGCGGGTTGCGCCAACGCGATCAGTCACGGCAGCCGCCGCAATTGCTGCATCAATCCGGCGGTGCTGATCTGATATTCCCAATAGGCGACCAGCGCCGCCTCGTTGAGCCGAATCCACTCGCTGACCGCTTGCATGTCGGCGGCCGACAATCGGCCCGCTATGAGCCGCGGTGTCGGGCGCACCGCGATCGTCGCAAGATTTCCGGGCAACATCCGTGTGCCGTGCGACTGGTTGACCTTGATCCGGACATCATGGCGCGCATGACCGCGCTCCGAAACCCACACCACCATCGCCAGCCCGGTGTCAGCCGGAAACAGGTTGGCCATCAGAAAAAAGTCTTCGTCAATTTGGCTCATGCCGCACCTATCACGGACGGGATATTGTTGCCGGCATCTTCTTCTACGAGGCAAAACACCGCCAGTGGTGCAAATCAGGCAGATTATTCCCTCACGTGCGTACCTTGACCGAGATTGCTTCGTCGTTGTACTCCTCGCAATGACAAGCACTTACGCTGTCATTGCGACCCGCGGGCCTGACCCGCGCGGCTACGGGTTATCAGTTCTGGCGCCGGGTCGTCCCTGTGTCCCCCCGAGGAATGATTGCGAAGATTTCTCGATCAGATCGGTCGCAAAGCGTTCACTAAAACCCGATAAAAATCCAGCCAGCGCCGAAATGAACCAAAACAAATAATCTTGTACGGTAAGTAAATATCCCTGAGAGGTCCAAACTTGATCGGATGAGGTGGTCGCCTGAATCTTGGCAAGCGTCTCAATCGGCGTGGCATTTATTCCGGCAATCGTGATGATCCTTGTTTGAAGTATGCAGTATACGACCACTCCAAAAATCGCGCCGATAAACGGCTTTGCAAGATTGGTCAAGAACAATGGGACCAGCCCAACCCGTTCAATCTCGGTCGTATCCAGACGAAAGGCGATGCTGACCATCGCACCCAGAAATCCAAAACTGACAGTAGTAAGAAATTCCGGCGTTATGAACCATAGCGTCCCTGGGGGCAGCGATGTTGATTTGATGATCATATAAAACCCAATCAACGTCACAAAACCGATAAGAGACCAACTAAGGGCGCAATAGACAGTGACTATTGGCGATCCGTTGGTAATTGTATAAAACATGCGAGACACCCAGCCGCCCGATCTCAGTAACGTATTTCCGATATTTGCTATGGCTCGTTCGGCGAAGGCAATATTCGGTGGGGCGGCGGTCAAGGCCGGCAATACGGAATCGAGCTGCGTGCGCACCTTGTCAAAATCTGCGGGCGAGAGTTGGTCGATCAGCGCCGCGAATCGGGATAATGCTATCTGTGCTGCTTCCGATCGTTCTCCCGATACCGCAGAAACGACGGTGGCCCGGAGCTTCGAGAAATCGTCGCTCATCGATACGGGTCAGCAGCCGAGCTTGGCGGCGAGATCGACGAAATCGACGGCGATCACGTCGAAATCGTGCTCGGCCTTAAAATCGCGGGTCTTGTTCGGGCCGTGCTCCAATGGCCGGCTGACAAAGGCGGTGCGGAACCCGCGGCCGCCGGCGGCGACCAGATCGCCGTTGTGGGCCGCGACCATCATGCAATGCCCGGGCGGCAGGTCGAGAAACGCGGCGGTGCGATCGTAGGCCTCGGGCTGCGGCTTGTAGGCGTGGGCGGTCTCGGCGCCGAGGATCGCATCCCACGGCAAACCCGCATATTTCGCCATGTTGACCATCAGCGCGACATTGCCGTTGGAGCAGGTCGCCAGGATGAATTTGCGCTTGAGCCGGGTCAGTCCCTCGACCGTATCCGGCCAGCCGTCGAGCCGGTGCCAGGCGCGGTTGAGGTGATCGATCTCGGCCTCGCTGAGCCCGCGGATGCCGAATTCCGGCAGCAATCCGACCAGATTTTCGCGGTGCAGATCGTCGAGCCGGGCCCACGGCCGCTCGCCGCTGCGGACTTTGGCCATCGCCGGCTGGTAGCGCGCCCGCCAGCGATCGGCGAAATCGTGCCAATCCTTGTCATAGCCCTTCGGCGCAAGAACGGCCTTGGCTTCGCGGGCGACGCTGTCGCGCCAGTTGACCACCGTGCCGAACACATCGAAGCAAAGGGCTTTTACGTCGGAAATCGCCATCTTCCAGATCCTCCGCTGCTGGTTTGCCGTCTCGATCGTCGATCTTATGACGCGCGGCGCGGCCGTCTTCGTCAACACCCTAGTCGTGGCTTGGCCGCTCGGCAAAACCTGTCGCCCCGGCGCCGGCGACGGCCGATCGCGTCGCGTACGGGGTCGCCGGGCCGGCGCCGATCGCCGGCCGGCCGGACGGGGTCGCCGCCGAGGCTGCGATCGCGTCGCGTGAGCGGCAATGATGTATCTTGCCGGACCGGTGCGCGGTGGCGGGCGTCGTATCCGCGGCAAATCGGCAGTTCGCCCGGTCTTCGACGCAAGCGAGGGTTCGATGTCGGTCTGGGTCTGGGCGTTTCTGATCGGCGTGGTCGCCGGGTTGCGGGCAGGGACCCCACTGGCTGCGGTCAGCTGGGCCGCGCGCCTCGCCCGGCTGCCGTTGCAAGGGACCTGGCTGGCGTTTCTCGGCTTTGCGGCGACGCCGTATGTGCTGACCATATTGGCGATTGTCGAATTGGTCGGCGACAAGCTGCCGCAGACCCCGAGCCGCAAGGCGGTCATGCCGTTTGTCGTCCGCATCGTCAGCGGCGGCTTGTGCGGCGCCGCACTCGGCAGCGCGAGGGAGGCCCTGATAGGGGGGCTCGTCGCCGGCGGCCTGGGTGCGGTCGCCGGCACCCTGGGCGGCTACGAATTCCGCGCCCGCCTCGTCAAGGCGATCGGCGGCTACGATCTGCCGATCGCCCTCCTCGAAGACGCGGTCGCCGTCGTCGCCGCCATTCTGATCATTGTCTGGACCGGCCAGGGCCGAGCACCCTGATCGCGTCATGGTCCTTCGGGATTGCGAAAGTCGGGCCGGGGAAACGGCGGTGGGTTCAGTGCCGCTCCAGCGCGAACAACTCGTCTTTGATGCGCAGTTTCTGACGCTTCAGGTCGGAGATCGCGTCCTGGTCCGGCAGCGGGTGTCGGCTCTCCTCGTCGATGGCGCGCTCGAGTTCGGCGTGCCTTTCTCTGAGCGCCTCGATCCGATCCTGCAGCGACATGCATGCTCCTCCCGCTGGACGACGGCGCCGGCCGATGGTAACGCCGGCCGCGACCGCCGGCCAAGTCGGAACTCTTGCTACAGAAATATGCGGCGACGGTAAATTGCCCAGAGGGGGCCATGCGTGAAATATCCTTAACCCGGCCGTCGGTCTCGACCCCGCGGTTGATCGTCGGCATCAGCGGCGCGTCGGGTGCGGTCTACGGCGCGCGTCTGCTGGAGCTGCTGCGGCCGCTGCCGGTCGAAACCCATCTGGTGATCAGCCGTTCGGCCGAAATCACCTTGACCCTCGAGACCGGGCTGAAGCCGGCGGCGGTGCGCGAACGCGCAGATTTCGTCCATGGGATCGGCGATCTGGCGGCGCCGATCTCCTCGGGCTCGTTCAAGACCATCGGCATGATCGTGGCGCCGTGCTCGATCCGCAGCATGGCCGAGATCGCCAGCGGGGTCACGACGACTTTGCTGAGCCGGGCGGCCGATGTGGTGCTGAAGGAACGCCGGCTGCTGGTCCTGCTGGTGCGCGAGACGCCGCTCCACGCCGGCCATCTGCGCACGATGACGGCGCTCGCCGAAATGGGCGCGGTGATCGCACCGCCGGTCCCTGCCTTCTACGCCCGGCCGCAGACGATCGCCGAGATGGTCGACCATACTTTGGGCCGTGTCCTCGACCTCTATGGCTTCGATACCGGGACCGTGCGGCGCTGGGGAGAGCCTGCCGCCGACCCGAACCGACGCCGCCGGCCGAGCCGCCGCCTGTTGCCGAACCGGGCCGGGCCGGGTGAGGGCGGGGCTCAGCAATCCGCTGCAAACCCGCCGAGGGCCTCGCAGATCGCCGCCGCCGCGGCGCTCCCGACGGTCTCGCTGCCGAGATAGAGTGCGAGATTGGCCCGGGCTGCGGCGATGCGGGCGTTCCTCACGGTCGCTGCCGCCGGGCCGGCGAGATCGGCCAGACGCCGCTGGACGATTTCCTCGGCGGCAAGCTCCAATGCGGCCACGCCGGCGCGCAACCGCTGAACATCGGCGTCCGGGCTGGCTTTGAGCCGGCGGCGCAGTCCCCGCAGCGGCTCGACGATTTCGGCTCGCAAACCGGCGGCGGCTCGATCGGCGGCGGCGAGCCCGACCGGGTCGAGCAGCCCGCGGCCGGACAGCCCGAGCCACGCCGCAAACAACATCAGATTGACGTCGAGGCCGCGGCAATCCTGCAGCGCGATCAGGGCCGGCGCCGACCCCGGGCGATTTGTAGAATGCCGATGAGAACCGCCACAGTTCCGCGGCGTCGGACGGCAGCGCTGCGGCGCCGCTGGATGTTCTCTTTTTGGTCATGGCGATGGTTCGCTCGGGTGTTATGATGATCGCCGAATTTCAGGCCGACCGCCATGGACCTCGATACCGAAGCGCTGAAAGCCAAGCTGGCTGCGCTGAAGACCGAACACCGCGATCTCGACGAGGTGATCGCCCGCGTGGCCGAGCGCGCGCCGTTCGACCAGCTCCAGCTCCAGCGGTTCAAAAAACGCAAGCTGCTGCTCAAGGACCAGATCTCGAAGATCGAAAGCGAATTGCTGCCGGATATCATCGCCTAGCGCCGGCAGATGCCGCGCGCCATCGTTCCCCCCGCGTCCTTGTGCCGGCGGGTACGCCCCCTATAATCGAGCGGCGGTACAGCAGATGGCTCGGGGTCGAATGAGCGAGGCCGGCTTGGCGGTTGGCATCATCATGGGCAGCCAATCCGATTGGTCGACGATGCAGCACGCCGCGACGACCCTCGAGCGGCTCGGGATCGTCTGCGAAACGCGCATCGTTTCGGCCCATCGCACGCCGGAGCGGCTGTTCGAATACGCCCGCTCGGCGCGCTCGCGCGGTCTGCGGGTGATCATCGCCGGCGCCGGCGGCGCCGCCCATCTGCCCGGAATGACCGCCGCCTTGACCCCGCTGCCGGTGCTGGCGGTGCCGATCGAAAGCCGGGTCCTGAAGGGCGTGGACAGCCTGTTGTCGATCGTCCAGATGCCGGCCGGAGTGCCGGTGGCGACCTTTGCCATTGGTCAGGCGGGCGCCGTCAATGCCGCGCTGTTCGCCGCGGCGATCCTGGGACTTGGCGATGCCGCCGCGGCGCGGGCGGTCGACGACTGGCGGCAGGCGCAGACCGAGGCTGTCGCCGATCGGCCGGAAGCGCGCTGATGCCGGTGCCGGTCCTGGCCCCGGGTGCGACGATCGGGATATTGGGGGGCGGTCAGCTCGGCCGGATGACGGCGCTGGCCGCCGCGCGGCTCGGCTATCGCTGTCATGTTTTTACCCCCGAGCCCGACAGCCCGGCAGCGCAGGTCTGCGGCGCGGCCACCGTCGCCGCCTATACCGACTGCGAGGCGCTGAAACGGTTCGCCGGCAGCGTCGATGTCGCGACCTTCGAGTTTGAGAACATTCCGGCCGAGGCGGTCCGCCTGGTGGCCGCTTCGGCGCCGGTATTGCCGAGACCGGAGATCCTCGAGATTACCCAGGACCGGCTGCGCGAGAAGGACTTTCTGCGCTCGATCGACATCGATACCGCGCTTTATCGCGAGATCGCCGATCCGGCGGCATTGGCCCTGGCGATGCGCGATTTCGGCTACCCGGCGGTGCTCAAGAGCGTGCGGTTCGGCTATGACGGCAAGGGGCAGACGATGTTGACGCCGGAGAGCCGGCTCGATCAGGCGTGGCAGCGCATCGGCGGCGCCGTCGGCATCCTCGAAAGCTTTGTCGACTTCGCCTGCGAGATCTCGGTCATCGTCGCACGCGGCCGCGGCGGCGAATGGGCGACCTACCCGCCGGTCGAAAACCGCCATGCCGACCATATCCTCGACACGACGATCGCGCCGGCGCGGATCCCCCCCGAGACGGCGATGCGGGCCGAGGCGATCGCCCGTCGCGTCGCCGAACAGCTCGATCTCGTCGGCGTGCTCGCGGTCGAGATGTTCGTGACGCAGGACGGCGGATTATTGGTCAACGAGCTGGCGCCCCGGCCGCACAATTCCGGGCACTGGACGATCGACGCCTGCCTCACCAGCCAGTTCGAGCAGCTGGTGCGGGCGTTGTGCGGCCTGCCGCTCGGTTCGGTCGAGCACCATTCCGATGCGATCATGAAAAATCTGCTGGGCCACGATGTCGAGAAATGGCGCGATGCGCTGAACGACCCTCTGGCCCGGCTGCATCTCTACGGCAAGGGCGAGATCCTGCCGGGGCGCAAGATGGGCCACGTCACCCGTCTGATCCCGCACCGCTGGGGGTGAGCCGAAGCCGGCGCTCTCAGAGCGCGTGAATGTATCGATTTGGCTTGATCGCCGTCCTGCATCGAGGATGAGGCGTTTTCTTAAGGTCGGCTCGGCGATGAGCTGGCCGTTGTAGGCCGGCCGGAAGCCGCCATCCGGCATCTTTATCATCCGCGCCTATCGGTCGGCGGTCGAGGCGCGCGGCTCCCTCCTGCTGCTTGGTCTGATTACGGTTGGTCTCGATATAAGCCCACACGTCGCGTACCGGGTTATCGGCCGCCACCGGCCCATCCAGATCCAACACGCGAAGCTCGATCAGGTTGCGTTGCGGCACCTGAAACCCAGGATGCCCGCGCCGCCGTTCCGGGGCATTCTGATCGGCAAGGTTCTCCAACAATGGCGCCTCGTCCATACCCCGATCCCGCTGCGATCAACCCTCCCCATCGAAGCGAACTGCAAGCCGACGGCAAACCCTTAAATTGATTGCTAACCGCAATAAATTCACACGACCACCGCCGCGGTTCTGCCATGGCTCCGGCCCGCGTGCCTACGGTCTTCGCCGTATTTTCATCAAGCGTGGTGCGCGCCGCGCCGCGCTGGTTGTCTCTGCGGCGAAGATCGCTTGCGTTCCCGGCGCCGGAGAATAGGCGAAGCTGCCGCGGCTGAGGATTGCCTCGCGCCCGCCAAAAGCGGCGATGCGCGCGCTCTGGTCGGCGCGCGCCTGAGCGTCGGCGGCTTCGGGATCGACGACCTGGCGCAGGGCGCGCTCGCATTCGGCGACGAGGCCTTGCCAGCCGGGCTCGCCGGCGAGGTCGCGGGCCTCCTGCGGGTCGGCGTCGAGATCGAACAATTGCGGCGGCATGCCGACGTAATAGACGAATTTGAACCGCCCATGGCGAATCATGAAGGCGCCGGTCGCCGCCCCGGTCGCGTGGTATTCGCTGAGGACCGTGCGCCGTGGGGCGGCGCCGCGCACGATCTCGTCGAGCGGCATGCCGGGCAGGTCGCCGTCCTCGGGCTGCGGCGCCACCCCGGTCCAGGCCAGGATCGTCGGAAAGCAGTCGACGAGCGAGACCGGTTCGCGGCAGACAAATCCCTGCGGCAGTTCCGGTCCGGCCGCGATCATCGGCACCCCGGCCGCCTCCTCGTACATCGTCGATTTGCCCCACAGCCCGCGGGCGCCGAGATTGTCGCCGTGATCGGCCGAATAGATGACCCGGGTTGCGTCGGCGAGGCCGCAGCCGGCGAGCGTGTCGAGCAGCCGTCCGACATTGTGGTCGGTAAAGCTGACGAGGCCGAAATAGGCGGCGATCGCGCGCCGCAGATTGGCCTCGTCGACAAAGCCCCGGTCGTAGATCTGGCACTCGCGGAACGCGGCGACATAAGGATGGTTCGGCCGCTCCGCTGCGCCATAGAGCGCCGGCAACGGCACCTCGTTTTCGGGATAGAGATCGTACCATTCCGGCCGGGCGATCAGCGGGAAATGCGGGCAGACCAGCGACACGAACAATGCCCATGGCTTGTCCGCCGGCCCGTTTCGATTGGCTGGGGCGGCCCGCGCCTTGAGCCAATCGACCGCCGCATCGGTGATGCGCTCGGTCGTAATCCTGGTAGCTCGAATTGCCGCGTCCGGCATCCCTGGCGAGACTTAAGGTCGCCTTGCGCACCGGCAGCGGATCGCGCAGCCAGCCCAGCGGGTCGCCGATCCCGTCATTGATGTGCAGCGGCATGATCTCGCGGGTAAAGCCGTTATCGTCGGCCTCGCTGCGGAAATGCAGTTTGCCGATCGAGACGACCTCGCGGCCCGCCGCCCTCAGCCGGTGGTGCCATGACGGCACGCTGCCGTCATAGGCGATGGCGTTGTCCCAGAAGCGGATCCGGTGCGGATAACGGCCGGTCGCCAGGCTGGCGCGCGACGGCACGCAGATCGGCGAGTTGCAATAGGCGTCGGCAAACCGCACGCCGCGCGCCGCCAGCCGGTCGAGGTTCGGCGTCCGGACCATCGGATGGCCGTAGCAGCCGAGCACCCGCCGGCTGTGCTCGTCGCTGAGGATGAACAGCAGGTTCGCGGGTTTCATACCGGCCGGCCGGCTTACGAATTCCGCCCGACCTGCTGGCCGGCGGTGGTGCCGGCGATCTTGCCGAAGACCGAGCCGGAGACGAGGCCGGTGCCGCCCGGATAGTTGAAATAGAACAGCCCGCCGACCAGTTCGCCGGCGGCATAGAGGCCGCTGATCGGCCGCTCCGCGGTGTCGAGCACGCGGCCGTCGATGTCGATCTTCAGCCCCCCGAAGGTGAACGTCACGCCGCAAGTCGTGCAGTAGGCTTCGTAAGGCGGCTTTTCCAGCGGCATCGCCCAGTTGGTCTTGTCGATCGCGAGGCCCTTGGTGGTGCGCCCGTCCTTGACCGTCGGGTTGTAGGGGATGTCGCGCCCGACCGCGGCGTTGTATTCGGCGATGGTCTTGAGAAACGCCGCTTTGTTCACCGCCGCGCCGGTCTCCGCCATCTTGTCGGCCAGCTCCTCGAAGGTATTGGCGGTGACCTTGGTCACCCGGCGGATGCGGTATTCGTCGCGCTGCAGATGGACGACCTGCTGGTCGAAGATCTGCCAGGCGAACTGGTGCGGCTGGTTCAAAATCTCGCGGCCGTATTTCGCGTAGGTGTAGTTGCGGAAATCGGCGCCCTCGTCGCAAAACCGCACGCCGTCGGCGTTCACCATGATCGCGAACGGGTAGGAGTGCTTCTGGAAATTGTCGCCGACCGAGAGGTCGCCGAATTCCGGCGCGCCGTAATCCCAGCCGACCGCGTGGCAGCCCGACCAGTTGCCGTAGGGCATCGCGCCGATGTCGAGCGCCATCTTGATGCCGGCGCCGGTGTTGAACCGGGTGCCGCGCACCTTGGCGAGGTCCCAGCCGGGGCCGAGATAGCGGGTGCGCATCTCGGCATTGGCCTCGAACCCGCCGCAGGCCAGCACCACCGCCTTGGCCCGGATATGGGTGGTCTTGCCCTCGACATTGGCGACGACGCCGTGGACGCCGTCATCGTCGGCGATCAGCTTTTCGCCGCGCGCCTCGTAGGCCACCTGGATCTGGCGGTCCTCGGCGGCCTTGAACAGCCCCTCGACGAGCCCCGGCCCGCCGCCCCAGGCTTCGAGCGCCAGCCCGCCCCAGAAGACGAATTTGCCCTCGTGCTTGAAGGCCTGGCGCGAATACATCGGCGCAAAGCGGATGCCCTGGCTGCGCATCCACAGGAGCGTGTCCCGGCTTTTGGTGATCAGCAGCTCGGCCATGTCGGGGTTGCTGCGGTAATCGGTCAGCCGGCCGAGATCGTCGTAATACTTGTCCTGCGTATAGGTGCCGAAATCGCTGGTCGCGATCTCGGTCTCGGAGAGGTCGCAGAGTTTCAGCAGATCGTCGACGCCGTTATAGACAAAGCGCAGGGCGCCGGCGGTGTAGCGGCTGTTGCCGCCGCGCTCGTCGAACGGGCGCCGCCTCCAGCACCAGCACCCGCGCGCCTTCGCCGCGCGCCGCCAACGCCGCGCACATGCCGGCATTGCCGGCCCCGACCACGACGACATCGAATTCGCCCGCAATCATCGCATTTCCTCCGCTCCGATCCGCTGTCGACGGAGTAGCGCGCCCGGCGGGTGGGGGCAAGGGAAGGATCGCGCATATGCGCTGCTTGCGACGTCGTCCTCGGGACACGACAACGGGAAAGCGTACTTGCGCGGGTGAGGGCGCGTGAACAGCTATGCGGCATGGATTTCTCACCGGCGGATCGGGCGGCGTTGGCGGCGGCGGTAGAGCGGCTGGAGATGCCGGGCATTGCCGGCCGGCTCGCGGGTTTTGCCGGGCGGCCGGCCGAATTGTTGGCGCGGCGCTTGCCGGGTGCGGCGGCCGGAATCGTCGCCGCAGCGGCCGAGCGCGCCTTGGCGCAAGCGCTCGAGATCGCATTGTTCAGCCTGAAAGACCGCCGGTTCGGCGGCGGGCGGGTCGTGCATTCGACCCTGGCTTCGGCCTCGGGCGCGGTCGGCGGCGCCTTTGGCCTCGCCGCGTTGACGCTCGAACTGCCGGTCTCGACGACGATCATGCTGCGCGCCATCGCCGCGATCGCCCGCGCCGAGGGCGAGGATTTGGCCGATCCGCGGACCGGGCTCGCCTGTCTCGAAGTCTTTGCCCTCGGCGGGCCGGGGCCGCGCAATCCCGCAGCGGGCGCCGACGAAGCCAATGAAATCGGCTATTTCGCGATCCGCGCAGTGCTGGCGCGCGGCCTGGCGCAGGCGGCCGACCTCGTCGTCCACAAGGGCGCCAAGCACGGCGGCTCGGCGATGGCAATGCGGTTTCTGGCGCCGGTCGTCGCCCGGTTCGGCGCGCTCGTGTCGCAAAAGGCCGCCGCACAGGCGGTCGCGGTGGTCGGAGCGTTCGGCGGGGCCGCGTTGAACCTTGCCTTCAGCGAGCATCTGCAAGGTCTGGCGCGCGCCCATTTCGCGGTGCGGCGGCTCGAACGCGCCTATGGCGCCGAGGCGGTGCGCGCCGAATACGATCGGCTCAGATCGCCGACCGCGCTCGCCGCATGACTGCGTCCGCTTTTCCCGGACATCAGGCTTTTTCCAGATCAGGCCGGCGGCGGTTCGAAGGCCTTGATCGGCGGCGGCGGGCGCTCGAAACGCTCGATCTCGATCAGGCTGAGCTGGCCGGTGCAGCCCTGCGCCAGCGACGAGGTGCCGGCGTCGCGGGTCAGCACGTTCGGGTTGCCGTGGACGCAGAGCGGCGCCTCGGCGGCGGGGTCTTCGGGGTCGTACCAGGCGCCGGTCGCCAGCTGCACGACGCCCGGGCGCACCACATCGCTCAGCACCGCGCCGGCGAGGCAGGCGCCGCGATCGTTGTAGAGCCGCACGATGTCGCCGTCGCCGATGCCGCGCGCGGCGGCGTCGCGCGGGTGGATGCGCACCGGCTCGCGCCCGGCGATCTTCGAGGCCTGGCTGGTGGCGCCGAAATCGAGCTGGCTGTGCAGCCGCGTCGCCGGCTGGTTGGCGATCAGCTGCAGCGGGAAGCGCGCCGCCGCCGGCGACCCGGCGAACTCCGCCGGCGGCAGCCAGGCCGGATGCCCCGGGCAATCGGCATAGCCGAAACCGGCGATCGTCGCCGAACCGATCTCGATCCTGCCGCTCGGCGTCGGCAACGGCGCCTTGTCGGGGTCGCGCCGGAATGCGCGGACGATGCCGCCATCCCAAGGCTGGAGCGGCAGGACGAGCTCGCCCTCTTCCCAGAACTGCTCGAAATCGGGCGCGTCGACGCCGCGCTCGAGCATCGCGCGCCGGGTCGGTTCGTAGATGACCTCCAGCCACTGGCGCGGCGAGCGGCCCTCGGTGAAGACCTCGTCGACGCCGAGGCGCCGGGCCAGTCCGGCAAAGATCGCGTAGTCGTCGCGCGCCTCGCCATAGGGCGCGACCGCGCGGTGCATCGCCACCAGCAGCGGATCGCCGGCCGAGCCGCCGATATCCTCGCGCTCCAGCGTGATCGTCGCCGGCAGCACGATGTCGGCGTGGCGCGCGCTCGCCGTCCACGCCGATTCATGCACGATCACCGTATCCGGGCGGGCAAAGGCGCGGCGCAGCCGGTTCAGATCCTGGTGATGGTGGAACGGGTTGCCGCCGGCCCAGTAGACCAGCCTGATGTCGGGATAGGCGAGCTTGCGGCCGTTGTAGTCGAACGGTTCGCCCGGATGCAGCAGCATGTCGGCGATGCGCGCCACCGGGATGAAATCGGCGACGCCGTTGCGGCCGTGCGGCAAGGTCGGCAGCGGCACCGCCAGCGGCGGCTTGCCGGTATTCGAGGTCGAGCCCAGCGCATAGGCGAAGCCGCCGCCCGGCAGCCCGATCTGGCCGAGCATCGCGGCCAGCACCACCCCCATCCACACCGGCTGCTCGCCATGCTCGGCGCGCTGCAGCGACTGCGAGCAGGTGACGAGGGTGCGCCGGCCGGCGGCGCGCCGCGCCAGGGCGGCGATCTCGTCCGCCGGCATGCCGCAGATCGCGGCCGCCCAGGCGGCGTCCTTCGGCTTGCCGTCGCTGCGGCCGAGCAGATAGGGCTCGAATTCCTCCCAGCCGACGCAGTAGCGGTCGAGGAAGGCGCGGTCGTGCAGCCCCTCGGCGACCAGCGTATGGGCCAGCCCGAGCATCAGCGCGACATCGGTGCCGGGGCGGATCGGATGCCACACCGCCTCGACCTCCGCCGGCAGATCGTCGCGCAACGGGCCGATCAGGTGGAATTCGACGCCGCGCTCGCGCGCCGCGGCGAGCCGGTCGCGGGCGATGTGCTCGGCTGGTGCCGCCGCCGCCGACATCGTTGTTCTTCAGCGCCATGCCGCCAAAGGCCAGCACCAGCGCGCTCTCCGCCACCAGCTCGGCCCAGCTGACGTTGTTGCCGGCGACCGCCCCCTGCGGGCCGATGACATGCGGCAGGATCACCGTCGCCGCGCCCGAGCTGTAGCTGTTGACCGAGCGGACATAGCCGCCGGCGAGGTTCAGAAAGCGGTGGAGCTGGTGCTGCGCGTCGTGAAAGCGCCCGGCGCTGGCCCAGCCGTAGGACCCGCCGAAGACCGCGCCCGGCCCGTGCGCGGCGTAGACGCGGCGCAATTCCGCGGCGACCCGGTCGAGCGCCTCGGGCCACGCGACCGCCACGAATTCGTCGCGGCCGCGCCGGCTGTCGGGTCCCGGGCCGCGCTCCAGCCAGCCGCGCCGGATCATCGGCCGGGCGATCCGCGCCCGGTGCGACACCGCGGCCGGGATGTTGCCGAGCAGCGCCGAGGGATCGGGGTCGCGCGGATGCGGCACGATCTCGATGCCGCGCCCCCGCACCAGCACCGAACGCGCCCCAATGGGAGCTGTGCGGCACGCCCCGGTCCCGTCTGTCCGGCGCCGTCGCTCCGGGCCCAACCGCCTGCACCATTCCGCTCTCCCGCCGCGATCGACAAACTCCGCCGATTGCCGCTAGCCTTGCACCATGATTTCGCTCCGCGAAGAGATCACGATCGCCTCGCCGCCCGATGCGGTGTGGCCGTTGCTGCGCGACCCGGCGCTGGTCGCCTCGTGCATTCCCGGCGCCGCCCTGACCAAAGCCGGCGAGGGCGGCGCCTATCAGGGCACGATGCGGGTCAAGTTCGGGCCGACCGTCGCGATTTTCCGCGGCGAGGCCAAGCTCGCCTACGACCACGACGCGCGGCGCTGCACGATCGAAGGCCGCGGCATCGACGGGCGCGGCGCCTCGCGGGCCATGGCCTCGGGTGTGGTGACGGCGAGCGGCGGCGACACGACGGTGCTCGACTGCAAGGGCAATTTCAACGTGACCGGGCCGCTCGAAACCTTCGCCAATGCCGGCGGGGTCCATCTCGCCCGGGCGCTTGCTCGCCGAGTTTGCCGGCAACATGGCGCGGATCGTCGCCGAGCGCGTGCCCGATCTCGCGGCGATGACGGCCGCGCCCGCGGCAGCCGCGGCCGAGGCCGCAGCCGCCCATTCCGGCCGCCGCCGGCTGCGGCAACCCGTCCGGCCGCCGCCGAACTGCGCGGCGGGCGGCTGCTGTGGCGGGCCTTTCTCGGCTGGCTGCGGCAGATTCTTCCGACAAAGGAAAAGCAGATGAGCGACAACCAGGTTTCCGACGTCCTGGCGCAGGCCTTCGCCGCCGAGGGCGTCGACACGCTGTTCACCCTGATGGGCGACGCCAACATGTACTGGTCGGCGGCGATGGCCGACAACCAGGGCGTGCGCCTGATCCATGCGCGCCACGAGCATTGCGCCTGCGCGATGGCCGACGCCTATGCCCGCGCCACCGGCAAGGTCGGCGTCGCCTCGGTCACCTGCGGCCCCGGCTACACCCAGATCATGACGGCGCTGATCATGGCGGCGCGCGGCAACGCGCCGGTCGTCGTCTTTGCCGGCGACGCGCCGATCGGCGCCTCCTGGTACATCCAGCCGATCGACCAGGCGCCGCTGGCCCTGGCGACCGGCGCGCATTTCGTGCCGATCCGCACGATCGACCGGGCGCTCGACTGCGTCCGCGAGGCGTTTTACGTCGCCCGCGCCGAGCGCAAGCCGGTGGTGCTGAGCGTGCCGCTCGACCTGCAGAAGGAGGAATTTCCGTATCTGCCCGACTACTCGCCGTCGACCGAACTGATGCCGCGCCCGCAGGTGGCGGCCCGACCCGGCGGTGGTCGACGAGATCGCGGCGATGATCGCCGAGGCCGAGCGGCCGATCGTCATCGGCGGGCGCGGCGCGATCTGGTCGGGCGCCAAGGCGGCGCTCGAGGCGCTCGCCGAGGAAAGCGGCGCGCTGCTGGCGACGACCCTGCTCGGCAAGGGCCTGTTCGACGGCAACCCGTTCGCGCTCGATATCGCCGGCACCTTCGCCACCGATCTCGGCCGCGAATTCTTCGCCGAAAGCGATCTGGTGATCGCCGCCGGCGCCGGGCTCGGCCATTACACGACCGAGGGCGGCTATCTGTTCCCGAACGCCAAGGTCGTGCGGATCGACGTCAGCCCGCGCGGGCTGTGGCAGGGGCTGCGCACCGCCGATCTGCATATCCAGGCCGACGCCAGCGCCGCCGCCGAGGCGATCGTCGCCGGCTCGCGGAACGCGGCATCCGCCGGCCGGGCTGGCGCAGCAACGAGGTCGCCGCGAAGATCGCCGCCGACGTGCCCGGACCCCAAGCCCTACACGCCGACGCCCGGCACGCTCGACCCGCGCCCGGTGGTCCACGAACTCGACGCGGCGGTGCCGAAGGATTGGGACATCATCGTCGCCGGCGGCCATTGCTTCAGCTTTGCGATGACGCATCTGCGCGGCCGCCCGGCCGGCAAATACCACACCCCGATCGATTTCGGCGCGATCGGCTCGGGCCTGTCGGCGGCGATCGGCGTCGCCGCGGCGCGCGGCAACGGCAAGGTCATGCTGATCGACGGCGACGGCAGCCTCTATCAGCACATCCAGGAACTGGAGACGGTCCAGCGCCACGGCATCAAGTTGCTGATCTGCATCATCAACGACGGCGGCTATGGCGCCGAATCGCACAAATTCCGCGCCTATGGGGTCGACCCGATCCACGCGACCCACGGCCGCGGCGACCTCGCCGCGGTCGCCCGCGGCTTTGGCCTCAACGGCGCCAAGGTGACCGAGCTGGGCCAGTTCGAGCGCCTGTTCGCGCGAGCACCGGCAGGCCGCGGCACCACCCTGTGGGACGTGCATGTCGACGATCTGATCCCGTCGCGCAAATTCCGCCGGGTGCATTACGGCGAGGCG
>CAVPBN010000040.1:0-19646 GCA_963701815.1 uncultured Alphaproteobacteria bacterium | reverse complement strand
CGTCTCGCCTGCGCCGCGAAATGCTCCAGCTCGAACTTGACGCGGGCGGCGGTGATGGTCTGGTCCTTTGCACCGAGATCGGCGGCCACCTTGTCGATGACGTTCTTGTCGCCGCCCGGCGCAAGCTGGGCCTCGACGACGCGTTTGCTGTAAGCGTCGGCAGCCTCCCCGAGCAACCCCAGGAGCTGTGCGGCCCATAGGCCGAGCAGGCGATTGCGGCGGGCGGCGACCTTGAACCGAAATTCTTCGTCGTGGCTGAACCGGGCCTCGTGTTCCTTTCCGCGATCGGCGAGGGTGGGCATGGCCGGTTCACCTCGAATGGCAACGGCGCCGGGGATCGGTGCTTCCCGAGATATGGCGCGTTGCTATTATGTCGGCAAGCCGGGCTATGGCAGGGCTGAATGTGCACCGTGGTGATCCTGCGCCGGCCCGACCACCGCTGGCCGGTATTGATCGGCGGCAATCGCGACGAGATGATCGATCGCCCGTGGCAGCTGCCGGGCCGGCACTGGCCCGACCGGCCGGAGGTCGTGGCCGGGCTCGACCTGACTGGCCGGCGGCTCGTGGCTCGGCATCAACGATTGGGGCGTCGCCGCCGCGGTGCTGAACCGGCACCGGCTCGCTCGGGCCCGGCGCCGGGCCGGCGGTCGCGCGGCGAACTGGTGCTCGAAGCGCTCGACCACGCCGATGCGGTCGCCGCCGCCGAGGCCTTGTCGTATCTCGACCCCGCCGCCTACCGCACCTTCAACCTGATCGTCGCCGATGACCGCGACGGGTTCTGGCTGCGCCATGCCGGCGGCCGGCAGATCGAGGCGCATCCGTTGAAGGAGGGCTTGTCGATGATCGCCGCCGGCGACATCGACGATCTCGGCGCCCGACGGCTCGAACTGGCGCTGCCGGCCTTCCGCGCCTGGCCGGAGCCGGAGCCCGAGCAGGGTAATTGGACCGGCTGGCAGGAACTGCTCGGCAGCACTCGGGCCCCGCCCGGCGAGCCGGCAACGGCGGCGATGCGATTTCGCACCGATGGCTACGGCACCGTGTCGAGCGCGCTGATCGCACTGCCGGCACACAGCGAGCCGGAGCTGAAGCCGGTCTTTCGTTTTGCCTCGTGGCTGCCGCAAGAGACGCCGTGGCAGGACATTGCGCTGACCTGATCCCGGAGCGGCCGACCTTGTCCGATCCGACCCCGGCCGCCATATCCGAGCTTGAACAGCGACGACGGCGATCGCGATGAAAGCACGCGTGCACGTCACGCTCAGATCCGGTGTGCTCGATCCGCAGGGCAAGGCGATCGGCAACGCGCTCGCCTCGCTGGGCTTTACCGGCATCGCCGGGGTCCGGCAGGGAAAGCTGATCGAACTCGATCTGGACGAGGCGGATCTTGCGCGCGGGCGGGAACAGGTCGAAGCGATGTGCAAGGCGCTGCTCGCCAACCCGGTCATCGAAGACTATGCGATCGAGGTCTTCAGCCGGCGGCTGAACCGAACTTGCAAAGGAGGCGGACGGAATGCGAGCCGCGGTCGTGATCTTTCCCGGCTCGAACCGCGAGCGCGATCTGTGCCTGGCGCTGGAGCGCGCGACCGGGCATATGCCCGACCGGGTCTGGCACCGCGAGACCGATCTGCCCGTGACCGACCTGATCGTCCTGCCCGGCGGCTTTGCCTATGGCGACTATCTGCGCTGCGGAGCGATGGCGGCGCATTCGCCGATCATGCGCGAGGTGCGCGACACGTGCCGCCCAGGGGACCCCGGTGCTCGGCATCTGCAACGGCTTTCAGATATTGACCGAGGCCGGAATGCTGCCGGGGGCACTGCTGCCCAACCGCTCATTGCGTTTCACCTGCCGCGACATCCATCTGCGGGTCGAGAACAACCAGACGATCTTCACCTGCGGCTATGAAGCCAGGCCAGACGATCGGCGTGCCGGTCGCGCATCACGACGGCAACTACACCGCCGACCCCGACACGCTCGACCGGCTCGACGGCGAGGGGCTGGTCGCCTTCCGCTACTGCGCGGCCGACGGCAGCCTCGACGACGCGGCGAATTTCAACGGCTCGGCCCGCGCGATCGCCGGCATCTTCAACGACAGCCGCACCGTGCTCGGCCTGATGCCGCATCCCGAAAACGCCACCGACCCGCTGCTCGGCGGCACCGACGGCAGCGCCTTCTTCGCCGGTCTGGCGGGCGCGCTGCAGTAACGATGCCGCCGATTGCGAAGACTCGCCCAACCGTCCGTCGCGCTTCTCCGTCCCTCGCGCGGCGGGACGCTCCGGTCGCCTTCCGATGAGCGCAGGCAGCAACGTCACCCCGGCGCTGGCGGCCGAGACGGGCTGAGCGCCGACGAGTTCGACCGCGCCGTGGCGATCCTCGGCCGCACCCCGAACCTGACCGAGCTCGGCATCTTCGCGGCGATGTGGAGCGAGCACTGCTCGTACAAATCGTCGAAGATCTGGCTGAAGACCCTGCCGACCGACGGGTCCGCGGGTGATCTGCGGGCCGGGCGAGAATGCCGGGGTCGTCGATATCGGCGACGGCGAGGCGGTCGTCTTCAAGATCGAGAGCCACAACCATCCCTCGTTCATCGAGCCCTATCAGGGCGCGGCGACCGGCGTCGGCGGCATCCTGCGCGATGTGTTCACGATGGGCGCCCGGCCGGTAGCGATCCTCAATTCGCTGCGTTTCGGCAGTCCGGACCATCCGCGCACCCGGCACCTGTGGCCGGCGTCGTCGCCGGGATCGGCGGCTACGGCAATTGCGTCGGCGTGCCGACGGTCGGCGGCGAATGCGAGTTCGACCCCGCTTATGACGGCAACATCCTGGTCAACGCGATGTGCGTCGGGCTCGCCCGCGCCGACCGGATCTTTTATTCGGCCGCGGCCGGGCCCGGCAACGCGGTGGTCTATGTCGGCGCCAAGACCGGGCGCGACGGCATCCACGGCGCGACGATGGCCTCGGCCGAGTTCGGCGGCGATGCCCCGGGGAACTTGGCGCAAGCGGCCGACGGTCCAGGTCGGCGACCCGTTCACCGAGAAACTGCTGATCGAGGCCTGCCTCGAACTGATGCAGGGCGACGCGATCGTCGCGATCCAGGATATGGGCGCCGCCGGCCTGACCTCGTCCGCGGTCGAGATGGCCGGCAAGGGCGGGCTCGGCATCGAGCTCGACCTCGACCTGGTACCGGTCCGCGAAACCGGCATGACCGCCTACGAGATCATGCTCAGCGAGAGCCAGGAGCGGATGCTGATGGTGCTGCGCCCCGGCGGCGAGGCCGAGGCGCGCCGGATCTTCGAGAAATGGGAGCTCGATTTTGCCGAGATCGGCCGGGTCACCGAGACCGGGCATCTGGTACTGCGGCATCGCCGGCGAGATCGCCGGCGACATCCCGGTCGGGCCGCTGGTGACCGAAGCGCCGCTCTACGAACGACCCTGGCGGCCGCCCGACCCGGCGCCCGAACTCGATCCGGAGGCGCTGCCCGACCGCGCTCCGCTCGACTGCCTGAGGCGGCTGATCGCCGCGCCGGCGCTCGCCTCGAAGCGCTGGATCTGGGAGCAGTACGACCATCTCGTGATCGGCAATACGGTCAAGCGCCCCGGCGGCGACGCCGCGGTGATCCGGGTCGGCGACAAGAAGGCGCTGGCGTTGGCGACCGATTGCACGCCGCGCTATTGCCGCGCCGATCCGGTGCGCGGCGGGGCGCAGGCGGTCGCCGAGAGCTGGCGCAACCTGACCGCGGTCGGCGCACTCCCGCTGGCGCTGACCGACTGCATGAATTTCGGCAACCCGGAGCGGCCCGAGATCATGGGTCAGTTCGTCGGCGCGGTCGAAGGGATGCGCGCGGCGTGCCTGGCGCTCGACTACCCGGTCGTCTCCGGCAACGTGTCGCTCTACAACGAGACCAGCGGCAACGCGATCCTGCCGACCCCGGTCATCGGCGGCGTCGGCCTGATCGCCGATGCCGGCGATGCGGTCGATCTCGCGCTGAAATGCCCCGGCGACGCGCTGATCCTGATCGGCGAAACCCGCGGCCATCTCGGGTGCTCGCTTTATCTGCGCGAGATCGAGGGGCGTCGGGCGGGCCCGCCGCCGCCGGTCGATCTCGCCGCCGAGCGGCGCAACGGCGATCTGGTGCGCGCCGAGATTGCCGCTGGCCGGGTCGCCGCCTGCCACGACCTCGCCGATGGCGGGCTGCTCGTCGCCATCGCCGAGATGGCGATGGCCGGCGGACAAGGCGTCGTGTTCGACCTCGCTGCCGACCGAACTCTGTTGCATCGCCGGGCTCTTCGGCGAGGACCAGGCGCGCTATCTGGTCGAAACCGCCGATCCGGATGCCGTGCTCGCGGCGGCGCGCGCAGCCGGCGTCGCGGCGGCGGTCATCGGCACGGTCGGCGGGGCCGCGTTGACACTCTCCGAGGCCGATGCCATATCCGTTGACGCACTGAAGGCTGCAAACGAGGCTTGGCTGCCGGACTATATGGAGCAGCTTTGAGCGGAGGGAGCGGGCGATGGCGATGGACGCGGCGATGATCGAGCGGCTGATCAAGGAAAGCCTGCCCGATGCGCAAGTCTCGATCGAGGACCTGCGCGGCGACGGCGATCATTATGCGGCCCATGTCGTCTCCGGCGCGTTTCGCGGCAAGACCCGGGTCCAGCAGCACCAGATGGTGTATCAGGCGTTGCTCGGCAGGATGGGCAACGAACTGCACGCTCTGGCGTTGCAGACCGGCGCTCCGGAGGACTAAGGCCCAGTTCCGGAGGACTAAGGCCCAGGATCGAGGGCCGAATTCGATCACCGCTTTTCGCAATTGAGGAACGAGACGATGGACAGCACGGTTCAAGCACGTATCCGCCAGGAGATCGCCGACACGCCGGTCGTGCTATTCATGAAGGGGTCGCCGGTTTTTCCGCAATGCGGGTTCTCGGCGGCGGTGGTGCAGATCCTCAGCCATCTCGGCGTCAAGTTCAAAGGCGTCGACGTGCTCGCCGACCCGTCGATCCGCCAGGGGATCAAGGAGTTCTCCGAGTGGCCGACGATCCCGCAGCTCTACGTCAAGGGCGAATTCGTCGGCGGCTGCGACATCATCCGCGAGATGTTCGAGACCGGGGAACTGCAGCAGGTGCTCGAACAAAGCGGCGTCCCGGTCCGCGCCTAGCCGCGGGCAGACGGGCCGTCACTCGCCGCCCTGCAGGCGGCTGGGGTCGAGGCGAAACAGCATTGGAAAGAACGGGTAGCGCAGCGGAAAGTGGCGCACCCCGGTCTCCGAGACGCCCCAGAGGTAGCCCGCGGGATCAAAGGCGATGCCCTCGATGCCGCCGGGAACCGGGTAGTAGCGCCTCGATCCGGCCGGTGGTCCGGTCGAGCCGATCGAGGATGCCCCAGGCGATTTCGCTGCGCGATACCCACACCCTGCCGGATCGATCGACGGCGGCGCCCTGCGCGTAGCTCGAGATCGTCAGTGCCGCTGTCGCCATGTCCGCTGTGAGCACGGCGTCGTTCGGCAGGGATCGGAGGGCGGCGACCTCGTATTTCAACATTCTGCCCGGCCGGCCCTGCCGGTAGGCGCCGAGCCAGATGCTGTCTTGCCCGGAAACGGCGAAGGCGCCGCCGACCCCGCGGCCGAGCCGCAGGATGTGAAAGGCCGGCGCAGATCCGGCAAACGCGGTGCGCAGCGAGACCGCGAACAAGGTGCGGGTATCGGCAATAAAGAGCGTCGCCGGTTCGGCATAGGCGAGACCGCCGGCATGTCCGCAAGGCGGCGGTATGTCGAAATATCCGGTCTGACGGCCGCTCGCCGGATCGAGGCGGAACACGCGGCACGGACCGCGATCCTGCCAGAAGTGATCGCTGCGATAGGCCGAGACGTAGAGACTGCCTTCGGCGAACGCCAAGCCCTGCGGATCCCAGCCGGCATCGAGACCCGGCATCCAGATCAGCCGGTCGATCGCCGCCAGGTTCGGCACATTGCCGACCGCGTCCGGGCCATAGCCGGGCCTCGTCCCGAGAATGGCGCGATCGACCGCAACCCGATCACGGCCCGGGGACGACAATCCGCCGGCGCCGATCAGCGCGACGGCAACGGCGATCCGCGCCGCCCGACGCCACGGCAATACCGCCGCTTTCTTAACGCTGTTGCCGATCCTCCTCGCATTTGCCATCGGTGCGCCCGTATCTTCGGCTAAACTCCACGGTCATGAAACGCAATCGGCATGCCCTGGCGACCCGCGTCGTCCATGGCGGCGGCGAAGCGGACCGCGAGACCGGCGCGGTGACGGTACCGATTTACGCTACCTCCACCTATGCGCAGCAGAGCCCGGGCGTGCACCGCGGCTACGAATATGCGCGCACCCGCAACCCGACCCGCGAGGCCCTCGAACGCTGCGTCGCCGATCTCGAAAACGGCGCTGCCGGCTTCGCCTTCGCCTCCGGCTCGGCGGCGACGGCGGCGGTGCTCGAATGCCTCGACCAGGGTGCGCATGTCATCGCCACCGACGATCTTTACGGCGGCACCCTGCGGCTGTTCGAGCGGGTGCGGCAGCGCTCGGCCGGCCTGAGGCTGACCCGCGTCGACATGTCGGAAACGGGTGCGGTCGAGGCCGCGATCCGGCCGCAGACCCGGTTGATCTGGGTCGAGACGCCGACCAACCCGATGCTGAAGCTGGTCGATCTCGCGGCAATCGCCGAAATCGGCCGCCGCCATGGCATCTGGACCGCCGCCGACAACACCTTTGCCAGCCCGTGGGTGCAACGGCCGCTCGATCATCGGTTCGACCTCGTCGTTCACTCGACGACCAAATATCTGAACGGCCATTCCGATGTGATCGGCGGCATCGCGATTGTCGGCGACGACCGCGAATTGGCCGAGCGACTGCGCTTCGTACAGAATGCGGTCGGCGGCATCGCCGGGCCGTTCGACAGCTTTCTGGTGCTGCGCGGCATCAAGACGCTGGCCCTGCGGATGGAGCGGCATTGCGCCAATGCGCAGCGGATCGCGCAGTGGCTCGACCGCCATGCGGCGGTCCGCCGGACGATCTACCCGGGTCTGCCGAGCCATCCGCAGCACGCGCTGGCAAGTCGTCAGATGCGCGGGTTCGGCGGCATGGTGACGGCCGAACTCGACACCGATCTCGCCGGCTGCAAACGCTTTCTCGAACGCGTCCGGCTCTTCACCCTGGCCGAAAGCCTGGGCGGGACGGACAGCCTGATCGAGCATCCCGCGATCATGACCCATTCCTCGATCCCGGCTGAAACGCGGCGGGCGATCGGGATCGGCGACAGCTTGGTGCGCCTTTCGGTCGGCATCGAGGATGTCGGCGATTTGATCGCCGATCTCGATCAGAGCCTGGCCGGACTGCGGTGACGCGGGGCCGAAGCCCGGTCGACCTCGCCATTGCCTGGGTCGACGCGGCGACGCACAGTCTGGAGAGCGAGGAGGCAGCGCTGGAGGAGGCTGCGGGACGGGTCCTCGCGGCGGATTTGCGAGCGCCCCGGCCGATCCCGCTTTGCGATCTCGCGGCGATCGACGGGTTTGCCGTCGCGGCGCAACAGAGCCTCGGCGCCGGCGTCTACAATCCGCTCGACCTGCCGGCGGTCGCCGTCGCGGCCGGCGACATTTTGCCCGAGGAGGCCGATGCGGTGGTGCCGTTGGCGCCGGGCCAATGCGAGAAGGCGGGCCGGGTCACCCTGGTCGAAGCGATCGCCGCCGGCGACAACGTCGACCGGGCGGGTGCGGTGGCCGTCGCCGACGCATTGCTGGTTTCGGCCGGAACATTGCTCGGCCCCCGCCACATCGGTCTGATCGCCGCCGCCGGCCTGGCATTCGTGCCGGTGGTGCGACGGCCGCAGGTGCGGCTGGTGCTCGCCGGAGCGATACCGCCGGGCGGTAGAGACGACATCGACGGGCCGATGCTGCGCGCCGCGATAGCGCGCGACGGCGGCCTCGTCGTCGCGGCGTCGCCGGCCGATGCGTTTGCCGCCGCAGCGGACATCGTGCTGATTGTCGGCGGCACCGGCTTTGGCCGCAACGATCGCGCAGCCGAGTTGCTGGCCGATGCCGGCGAGATCGAGATCCACGGCCTCGCCTTGTCTCCGGGCGAAACCGCCGGGTTTGGCCGGACCCTATCGGGGATGCCGGTCCTGCTGGTGCCGGGAACGCCGGCGGCGTGTCTGTGGAGCTACGAGCTGTTCGCCGGCCGCGCGATCCGGAGGCTCGGGGGGCGCGATCATCGACTGCCCTACCGCTGCCGCGCGATGACGACGGCCCGCAAGATAGTATCGGCGCTCGGTCTGACCGAGATCTGCGCCATCCGCCGCCGTCCGGATGGCCTGGTCGAGCCGATCGCCTCCTTTGGCGAAATCGGGCTGATGGCGGCGGCCGGCGCCGACGGCTTTGTCATCGTTCCCGAAGCGAGCGAGGGCCACCCGCAAGGGTCGTCGGTGATGGTCCATCTTTATGACGATTGTTGCGGCATCGGGATTGTCGCGGCGCCGGCGGAGGCACGGTCATGAACGATGTCCTGACAACCTTGCGCAGCCTCGCGCGCCAGGAGCAGTTCCTCGAGGCGATCGGCCGCGACGAGGCGATCCGCCGATTTCACCGCCATCTCGACCTCCGCCCGCTCGGCCCCGAAAGAGCGCCCTTGGCGCTCGGCCGGGTCCTCGCCCGTCCGGTCGTCGCCGAGGTCGACGTTCCCGGCTTTGACCGCGCCAATGTCGACGGCTTTGCGGTTCGCGCCGACGACACCGCCGGCGCCAGCGAGCGGATGCCTCGGCGATTGACGCTCCTTCCCGAAATCCTGACCCCGGGCAAGGAACCGCTGCGGCCGGTCACCCCCGGCACGGCCACGCTGATCGCGACCGGCGGAATGGTGCCGCGCGGCGCGGACGCGGTGATCATGGTCGAGCACACCGAGCCCCTCGACAGCGGCGATGCGATATCGATCGCGATCCGCCGGCCGGCATCGGCGGGCCAGTTCATCTCCTTTGCCGGCAGCGATCTGGCCCGAGGCGAGACGGTCCTGCGGGCGGGCCAAGTGCTGACCTCGCGCGAGATCGGCATGCTGGCGGCGGTCGGCTGTGCCGATGCCCTGGTCTGGCGTCGGCCATGCGTCGCCATTCTGTCGACCGGCGACGAAATCGTTGCTCCGGGCATGCCGATGCGCCCCGGCGCCGTCTATGATTCGAATGCCGCGATCCTTGCCGCGGCGGTCGAGGAGGCGGGCGGCGTCCCGCATTTGCTCGGGAATCGGCGCCGACGACGAGGCTGTGCTGGGGCGGCTGATCGATCAGGGACTGGCATCGTGCGACATGGTGGTCCTCTCCGGCGGCACCTCGAAGGGTGCGGGCGATCTGTGCTATCGCGCGATCGCCCGCTTTGACGACCCCGGCATTATCGTGCACGGCGTCGCCCTGAAGCCCGGCAAACCGTTGTGTCTGGCGGTCACCGGCGGCAAGCCGGTCGTCATCCTGCCCGGGTTTCCGACCTCGGCGATCTTCACCTTTCACGAATTCGTCGCACCGGTGATCCGCGCCTTCGCCGGATTGCCGCAGTCGCGAGCCGAAAGGCTGCCGGCGACCCTGCCGGTGCGCGTGGCGTCCGAGCGCGGACGGACCGAGTACCTGATGGTTTCGCTGGTTCGCGGCGAAGACGAAGCCGCCCTTCTCGCCTATCCGACGGCCAAGGGATCGGGTGCGGTGACCGCCTTCGGCCAAGCCGACGGATTTATTGCGGTCGGCCCGCATATCGAGAGCGTCCCCGCCGGCGCGCCGGTCGAGGTCGAGCTGATCGGCCGCCCGCAGTTGACCGACCTCGTCATCATCGGCAGCCATTGCGTCGGGCTCGACCTGTTGATCGGCAGGTTGCACGACGAGGGGATCACGGCCAAGGCGCTCAATGTCGGCAGCATGGGCGGGCTCGCCGCGGCCAAGCGGGGCGAATGCGACCTCGCGCCGATACATCTGATGGACCCGGAGAGCGGCGCCTACAACAGGCCCTTCCTGACCCCGGCGATCGAGTTGCTGCCGGGCTACCGTCGGCTCCAGGGGATCGTCTACCGCAAGGACGATGCGCGGTTCGCCGGCCGCTCGGTCGAGGATGCGATCGCCTTGGTGGTCGTCGACCCGGAATTGCTGATGGTCAACCGCAATGCCGGCAGCGGCACCCGCATCCTGACCGATCGCCTGCTCAAAGGCGCCCGGCCGCCGGGTTATTGGTCGCAACCCAAATCGCACAACGCCGTCGCCGCGGCGGTCGCGCAGCGCCGGGCCGATTGGGGAGTCGCGATCGAAACCGTGGCCCGGCAATACCGCCTCGGCTTCATCCCGGTCCAGGACGAGCATTACGATTTCGTGGTCCCCCGCGCCAGGCTCGACCGAGCGCCGGTCGTCCGATTCCGAACTCTGTTGGCGGATCCCGCGATGCGCGCAGCGTTGACCGGGCTCGGGTTCGCGATCTGAGAGCACGCCCCTACCACAGCGCGCATTTCACGGATTCTGCCGCGCGTAACTGTATATTTTGGTCGGTTTTTTTCTCTCCCGTTAAGAATTATCGTGCTTTTGCCTTCCGACCTGGGGTTTCATACCGCCCGTTAACGGACGTTCGCCGGTGCAACGCCGGCTATCGCAAAAATCGACGGCACCCCGCCGTCAACTGCCGGGGGGCATTGCATGCGATCGAAAATGGGCTGGAGCCTCGTCTGGGGCGCGTGTTTTATTGCCGGCTTGGCGATGCCGAGTCGTCGCGCCAATGCGGCCAATTGCGCGCTCTATGCACGCGCTCAAACCGGCGTTTTTCTTTACGGTGCTGCCGGCAGCTGGTGGGACGAAGCGATAGGACGCTACCAGCGCGGTCAAACCCCCCAGGTGGGTTCGATCCTGGTCTTCCGGCGAACCGGCAGGATCCCTTCCGGCCATGTTGCGGTCGTCGCCAAGATCGTCGGCCCGGGCGAGATTCTGGTCGACCATGCCAACTGGCGTCGCGGGACGGTCAGCCACGCCATGCCGGTCATCGACACCTCGCCCGATCACGATTGGACCACGGTCGCGGCGATGGACCTCAGTTCCGGCAAACATGGGGCCAACTATCCGACCTACGGGTTTGTGTATCCCGAAACCGGCGCGCGCGGTGTCGCTTCGGCCAACGCCGGAAGAGGCTTCAATCCCTACGCGGCGGCAACCGAGGTCGGCTACGAACCGTACCCGCGCGACGGAATGTTTCATTTTGCCGTGGACAACGCACTGCGCGGCCACGCCTGGCATCATCGGTCGGCCGGGCATTCAACGCATCGGAGGACCCAGCCGGCGCATGCGCTGTCGGCGGCGGAAGACCCGAAGACCGGACAGGCGGCGCGCGACCGAACCGCGCCGCGGGCGCATGAGTTGGTGCGCGACGACTCGTATGCGCCGGCCCGCACCGAAAAAACCAGGACAAGCCGGCGCAAGCGCCATCAGGCATAGCCGCGCGGGCTCTCCGGGTTGACAGCCCAGAGGCGGGCGGGCCTATCCTTGGTCATCCGCCGCCCGCGAGGAATGTCATGCCGACAGTCAACGCCGATCCGGCCCTGTTGCCGGCCCATCTCCTTTCGGTCGAGATCGGCGCCGGCCGGTTGTCGCCGGTCGATCTGGTCGAGGCGCTGCTCGCGCGCATCGCCGGCAACGATCAAAAGCTGCACGCGTATGTCGAGGTTTACGCGGCGGAGGCCCGGCTCGCCGCCGAAGCCGCCGACAAGGCGATCCGCTCGGGTCACGCGATCGGACCGTTGCACGGGATCCCGATCGCGCTGAAGGACCTGATCGAGATCGAAGGGCGGGTAACGACCGGCGGCTCGCAGGTCTGGCGCGACCGCCGGTCGACCTATACCGCGACGATTGCCAAACGCCTGATTGCGGCCGGGATGATCGTGATCGGCAAGACCCACACCGTCGAGTTCGCGATGGGCGGCTGGGGCACCAACCAACATCGCGGCACGCCGTGGAACCCGTGGGACCCGGCGGTGGCGCGCACCCCGGGCGGGTCGAGCAGCGGCACCGGCGTCGCCGTGGCCGCCTGCATGGCGCCGTGGGGGATCGGCACCGATACCGGCGGCTCGGTCAGGCTGCCCGCGTCATGGTGCGGTCTGAGCGGATTGAAGACGACGATCGGGCGGGTCAGCACCTATGGGATTCTGCCGCTGAGCCCGAGTCTCGACACGCCCGGGCCGATGGCGCGTTCGGTCGAGGACGCGGCCCTGCTGTATCAGGCGATCGAAGGCCCCGATCCGCACGACCCGCGAACCCTGGGGCGACCGGCGGGCGGCGCATCGCCGACGATGCGGCGCGGTGTGCGCGGGTTGAAGCTGGCCCGCATGCCGGCGGGCGAGCGCGACCACGTCGCCGCCGAGGTCCTCCACGCCTACGATGCGGCCCTCGACATGCTGGCGCGGCTCGGCGCCGAAATCGTCCCGGTCAGTCTGCCGCGCCGGTTCGCGGACTATACCCAGCTGACCGGCCGCATCATCGGCGCCGAATCCTATTTCCTGGTCGGCGATCTGATCGACGATATGAGCCTGCCGATCGACGCCGCGGTGCGGCCGCGCATCGCCTCGGGGCGAGGGATGTCCGCCCGCGACTATCTCGGCGCGTTGCGCGAACAGGGCGAAGCGAAAGCGGAATTCGCCGCCGCACTCGGCGATGCCGATGCATTGCTGACCCCGACGACGACGACCGCGGCGATCCCGCTCGACGCTGTCGACCAGGGTTCGACCCCGGCGCATTTCACCCGCTTTGTCAACGCGCTCGAACTCTGTGCGCTGGCCGTGCCCGACGGGTTCACCGCGACCGGTCTGCCCTTGTCGTTGCAGATCGTCTGTCGCGGCTACGACGAGGCGACGGCCTTGCGCATCGGCTGGGCCTATCAGCAGGCCACCGATTGGCACGACCGGCACCCGCCCGGCTGCGGTTAGCCGATCACTTGCCGCGGCCAAAGCGGCGGCTGAGGAAATCGAGGACATCGGCGGCGCAGCGGTCGGGGAACGCATCGCAGATATTGTGCGGCGCGCCGTCATAGACCCGCATTTCGACGTCCGGGACGAGGCGGCGGAACGGCTCGTAATTGGCGGTCGAGCCGATCGGTTCGGCGCCCGGGACGACGACCAGGGTCGGGCAGCGGATACGGGCGAGCTGGTCGCTCCAATCGTAGCTCGCCATCAGCAAGACAAACTTCGCGATATAGGCGGGGTCGTTCCTGGCGGCCTCGTCGAGAAACCATTCGACGAGACCCGGTTCGACCTGGTCGAGCGGCAGTCTTTCGGCGATGGTTTCGGCGAGAAAGGCGCGCAGACCCTTGGCCTGGATTTGCGGGATCCAACTCGGCGCCTGGCTGTTCTTGAGCCCCGGCGTCGAGCCGAACAGCATCAGGCTGCGCACCCGCTCGGCGTGGTTCATCGCCAGTTGCTGGCCGAGATAGCCGCCGGCCGAATTGCCGACGATATGAACGCTGCCGAAGCCGAGATCGTCGATCAGCTCGACGACATCGGCGACCAGCCGGTCGAGGGTCAGCGGCCGATCGGCTGGCGGGACCTCGGAACCGCCGTGACCGCGCAGATCGAGCCGCACGACGCGGTAATGCCGCGCGAGCGGCGGGACCCAGGCGTAATAGCGCTTTGCGCTCCCCATCGCCGCGTGCAGCAGCAACAGCGGCGGCGCCGTTCGCCACGGCTCGGCGAAGTCGTCGACGCAGTACGCCAGGCGCGCCCCGTCGCTGGCGGTGAAGCTGACCATGATGCCTCCTCGTCTGTGCCGCCGTTATCGTCAATTGGACCGCAATTCGAACGAGGCGACCCCTTGGCCTGACAACTCCGGCTCGCCAGACCCGGAACACCGGCATGGACCCATATCCGGCAAACCCTTTCGGCTCGTGCCCGCCAACCCCGTTCGGCTCGAGAAAGTTCGGGCTGGCAACTTCAACATTCAAGCCGACGGCATTTTATCCCGCGCCGCAGATCGCCTCTTCGGGCTTGCCCCGTCGGCGCTGCCACGGCATAACCCAAACCCGAGCGCGATCGATCGGCCTTGTACCTTCGCCGCCGGCGCGGTCCGGCCACGCAAGGAGCTCGCGAGCGAGTGCAACAACTTTCGACGCCCGAGCAGCCCGGCAGTCTCGCCACGGTCCCGGTGATGCCGCCGCGTCCGGCGCGCGCCCTCCCTTTGCTGAGTTTCCTGAAGACGGCGTCGACCAACTCGCTCGCCGCCTGCGACGAGGAGCTGTTCGACGAGTTGTGCGTCCCGCGCCGCTATTTGAGCCAGCGGGTATTGTTTATCAGCGATCCAGACGGCATCAAGCGGGTCTTCCTCGACAATGTCGAAAATTATCCGCGCGTTGCCCGAATTCGCCGGCTTTTCGAGGCCGGATTGGGTACCGGCTCGCTGGCCAGCGAAGGCGAGACCTGGTGGCGGCACCGCCGAGTGGCCGCCCCGACGATCGATCGGCGGGCGATCGGGCCCGAGATCCCCACGCTGATCCGGCTGACCGAAGAGATCGCCGACGAACTCGGGCGCGCGCCGCACGGCGAAACCTTCGAGATGGAGGGCGAAGTCGTCAGGTTGTCGATCCGGTTGTGGAACCATGTCGTCACGGGCGGTGATCCCGACGCGGTGGAGATGCTGAACGTGCTGTCGAAGTTCCCGCGCAAGCCGCGCCTCGCCGATCTTGCCGGCGTTTCGCGGCTGCTGGAGCCGCTCCGGCCGCGCGACCGCCGCCGCCAACCGCAGGAGTTCGACGATACGCTCCAGGCGCTGATCGCCCAACGCGGCGAAGGGCGTTACCTCGGCCCGCACGATTTGATTTGGCGACTGCTCAATACGCCGGATCGAAAGACTGGGAAGACATTGCCAAGGGCGGAAGTCCGCGACGAGGCCGCAAGTCTGATCGCGGGTGGAGTCTCGCCGACGGTGCGGGCACTGACCTGGATCTGGTACCTGCTCGCACTCGACCCGCAGGTCGAAGCCCGCCTCCATGCCGAGCTCGACACGATCGTGCAAGGCGGGCCGCTCACGCCGGCTCATCTGCCGCAGCTCGGCTACACGCGGCAGGTCATCGAGGAGACGATGCGTCTCTATCCCCCGATCCCGGCAATCCTGCGCCAGGCGAAGGCGGAGGATGTGGTTTGCGGCCACCGCGTGCCGCGCCGGTCGATCATCGCGATCCTGCCTTGGGTGGTACATCGCCACCGCCGGCTGTGGACCGACCCGGATCGGTTCGATCCGGACAATTTCAGCCCCGCGCGGCGGGCCGCACAGCATCGGTTTGCCTATGTGCCGTTCGCCGGAGGGCCGCGCGTTTGCGTCGGCGCCGGCTTAGCGATGACGCAAATGGCGATCGTCGTAGCAGTGCTGGCGCGCCGTTTCCGCTTCCGTCTCGCGGACAATCACCCGGTCGTGCCGGTCGGCCGGATCAGCTTGCACCCTTACGGCGGCCTGCACGTCGCGCTGGAGCACCGCAGCGCGACCGCTTGACAGTCCCGGGATGCCAATGCCTATTCGCCGAGCGGCCGTTCGTTGCCACAAAACTCGCCGCCAACACATCGTCGCGGCCTGACTGAAACCGCGACAGTTCTGGCTTCTCGGACCGCATTTTCGCCGTGTTACCGCGCACCGGGCGAACGACGGGGAACTGCCACATGGCCGATATCGTCCTGATAAACCCCCGTTTCGATATATCGTATTGGGGTCTCGAGCACGCGATGCCGTTTCTCGGTCTCAAGGCGGTACTGCCGGTTGCCAACCTGCCGCTGCTGGCGGCGTTGACGCCGCCCGAGCACAGCGTCACCCTGGTCGACGAAAACGTCGAGGCGATCGACTTTGAACGGTGCGCGCAGGCCGACATCGTCGGTCTTACCGGCATGAACGTCCAGCGACGGCGGATGCGCGAAATCATCGGCGAGTTGAGATCCCGCGCGGTCTTCACGGTTGTCGGCGGTCCCTGGGTTACCGTGCAGGAAGACGATATCGCCGGCCTCGCCGACGTCATCTTTGTCGGCGAGGCCGAAGAGACTTGGCCGCGCTTTTTGGCCGAGTGGGGCGAGGGGCGCCATGGGACCCGCTACGAACAGGCCGAACGGACCGACATGGCGACCGTCCCCGTCCCGCGCCTCGACCTGCTGCAGATGAAGCATTATGCGTTCGGCAGCGTCCAGTTCTCGCGCGGCTGTCCGTTTTCGTGCGAGTTCTGCGACATCATCGTCACCTTCGGCCGGCGCCCGCGGATCAAGACGTTGGCCCAGGTGCTGGCCGAACTCAACGCCATCGTCGCCCAAGGCAAGCGTTCCGCCTTCATCGTCGACGACAATCTGATCGGCAACAAGAGGGCGATCAAGGAAGTGCTTCGCGATGTTGTCTCGTGGCAGGAGGTCAACGGCTACCCGCTGATGTTCGCAACCGAGGCCTCGATCGATCTGGCCGATGATGTGGAGCTGATGCAGCTGATGGTGGATGCCAATATCGGCAACGTCTTCGTTGGCATCGAGACCCCGAACGAGGCGTCCTTGCGCGAGACCAAAAAGACCCAGAACCTGCGCAGCCGCGGCGGCACCATGCTCGACAAGGTGCATCGCATCCAACAAGCCGGGATGGAGGTGTGGTGCGGCATGATCGTCGGCTTCGACAATGACGATCCCAGCATTTTCGCGGCGCAGCGCCAGTTCGTGCGCGAGGCGCGGATCGTCAACGCGATGGTCAACATGTTGGTCGCGATACCCAGGACGCCGCTCTACAAGCGTCTTGCCGGCGAAGGCAGGCTCGACACCACCGGCGACCCGGCGACCTTCGGCGAGTTCGGCACCAATGTCATTCCCCTGCGGATCGGCCGGACAGCGTTGCGCGACGGATATGTCGAGCTGATGCGCGACCTGAACGCGCCGACGGCTTTTTTCGAGCGGCTCGACGCTCTCTACCTCGATGCGCGGCTGCAAATCGGACGAACCCGCGCGCGCTATCTGCGTCGTCACCCGGCACGCCGGCTCAGGCTCAATGCCAGGCTCCTGCTCGGGGCAGTCGCCATCTTCGCGCTATTGATGCGCGGCGTGCCCGACCCGGCATTACGCCGCGAATATCGTCGCCGGATCTTGCGGGTCGCCTGGCGCAGACGGGAGGCAGAGATCATCCAGGGCTACGCGATCAAATGCGCGATGCACTATCACGCGTACAAGATGGTGCAGGATATGGGTTCGGTGCCGCCGCCTGGAGTCCAAGCTGCCGCTTGAGCGACGCAGGATCGGCGTGACGAACCGCTGAACACGCTCCGTCGCTGGCCAAGATGCCTCCTCGTCCCTGTCGCGGGCTGTCCCTAATCCGCGGTTCGCGGCGGCGCCAAACCGAGAAGATCGAGCAGCGGCGTCAAGCTCGTTTCCCGTCGCAATGGCGTCGGCGCGCCGGCAGGGACCGTCATGCCGACGCGATCATGCCAATAGGCGGCGATGCCGAGTTCGTAGGTCCCGAAAAGATCATATGGCGAACCCGCGACAAACAAGCAGCGTTCGGCCGTTACCCCGAGCGCGGCAAGCGCGATCCGGTAGGGCCGAGGATGGGGTTTATAGTAGCCCGCCCGTTCGGCGGTGACGATCACCTCAAAATCTACTCCGATCCGTGCCGCAGTCCTCTGCCCCAGCACTTCGGAGCAGTTGGTCACGATCCCCAGCGGCACCGCCCGGCGCACCGCGGCCAGGACGGCGGGGACCTCGGGCCAAGGCTCCAGCGCGGCATATTTCGCCGTAAGCTCGTCGGCGAGCCGCCGCGGCAGCCCAACCTCCGCCGCTGCCTCCGCAACCAGCACCTCATAAGCGCGGTAGCGTCCGGTCCGATAGGTGTTGTGCAGATAAGCGGCGCGCCAGCGTCCGCCGTCCTCGGCATTGCCGGCGACGATGTTCCACAATTTTCGAGAGTTGACCAGCGCCGTCAACAGATCGAACAAGACGGCATCGTATCGGCGGGCCATTGCGAATGCTCCTTTACCGGCATTCTCGATCTGCGAAGATCGGACAACTCGCTGTGCATCGCCACCCCCTCTCCGCGACGGAGACATCATGAAAGTCGGGATTTTTTTGACCGGCCAGCACCCGCCCGGCAGCGACATCATCGCCGAACTCGAAGGCCAATATGCGATGGCGCGATTGGCGCGCGATCGCGGCTGGGACGCCGTCGCCACCGGCCAGCACTATTTGAGCGACGGCGTGCGCCAGCTGCAACTGGTCCCGTTTCTGGCGCGGCTCGCGGCCGAGGCGGGGGAGATGACAGGCATCGCCGGGGTGTTGCTGGCCGGCCTCCACAACCCGGTCGAGGTCGCCGAATGCATCGCCTCGCTCGACGCGATCTGGCGCGGCAATTTCGTCTTTGGCGTCGGGCTCGGCTATCGCGATGTCGAATTCGATGCGTTCGGCCTGCCCCGCGGCCAGCGCGTGCGCCGCTTCGAGGAATGCCTCGAAGTCGTCCGGCGGCTGTGGACCGAGGACAAGGTCAGCTTTGAGAATTCGGTCTGCAAATTAGTGAACGTAACCGCGACCTGCCGGCCGGTGCAAAAGCCATACCCGCCGATCTGGATCGCAGCCAACAGCGACGCTGCGGTCCGCCGCGCCGCGCGCCTCGGCGACAGCCTGTTCATCAACCCGCACGCGACGATGCCGGTCATCACCGGGCAGGTGGCGCTCTACCGCGCCGAACTGGCGCGCCACGGCAAGCCGTTCCCGGCCGTGCTGCCGTATCTGCGCGAGATCTTTTGCGCCCGCGACCAGCGCACCGCGATCGAGATGGCCGGCCCCTACCTCGCCGAGAAGTACCGGACCTACGCCCAGTGGGGACAGGACCAGGTCCTGCCCGGCCAGGAATTGTTCCGCCAGTCGCTGGACGCCCTGCTGCGCGACCGGTTTGTGCTCGGCAGCCCCGCGGAATGCTACGAACAGCTCCGGCCGTGCTGGGAAGAGGCCGGATCGAACTTTCTGATCTTCCGCACGCATTGGAGCGGTATGCCGGTCGGCCACGCGCTCTCCAGCATGCGGCTGATCAGCGACGAGTTGCTGCCGGCGTTGCGGCGGGTCGCGCCCGCCGCCGTCGTCTGAGGCCGGCAGATGACGCGCCAACACAATTGGGCGGATAATCACACATTCACGGCTGGCCGCATTCATCGTCCGGCCTCGGTCGACGAGGCGCGCCGGGTGGTGGCCCAAACGTCGCAAATTCGCGCCGTCGGCGCGCGCCACTCGTTCAACGCCATCGCCGATTTACCCGGAGATTTGATCGATCTCGGCGGCATCGATCCGGATTTCGCGCTCGACCCGGAAAAGCGAACAGTAACGGTCGGCGCCGCGACAACTTACGGGGCGCTGGCCGATCATCTGCACCGGGCAGGCTGGGGCCTGCACAATATGGCGTCTCTGCCGCACGTGTCGGTGGCGGGCGCGATCGCTACCGGCACGCACGGCTCGGCGATCGGTTGGGCAACCTCGCGACCGCGGTCGCCGCATTTGAGATGATCGGCGCGGGCGGCGATCTGATCGCGGTCCGCCGCGGAGACCCGGACTTTGACGGCATGGTGGTTTCGCTCGGCGCATTGGAATCGTCACGCGGGTGACGCTCGACATTCAGCCCGGGTTCGAGATGCGGCAGGACGCGTTCGAGGGGTTGCG
>CAVPBN010000039.1:0-164739 GCA_963701815.1 uncultured Alphaproteobacteria bacterium | reverse complement strand
CGATCAGCAGCATCCGGCCCGGCTGCAGTCGCCATTTGCGGCTGATCTTCTCTTCCGGCACCGGCAGCACGCCGGCCTCCGACGCCATGATCAGCATGATCGTCGTCGGTGACGATATAGCGCGCCGGCCGCAGGCCATTGCGGTCGAGCGTGGCGCCGATCTGGCGGCCATCGGTGAAGGCGATCGCGGCCGGCCCGTCCCACGGCTCCATCAGCGCAGCGTGGTATTCGTAGAAGGCGCGCCGTTCCGGCTCCATCAGCGGGTCGCCGGCCCAGGCCTCCGGGATCAGCATCATCATCGCGTGGGCCAGCGAATAGCCGCCGCCGACGACCAGCAATTCCAGCGCGTTGTCGAGGCAGGCGGTGTCGGATTGGCCCGGAGGATCAGCGGCACCATCTTGGCCAGATCGTCGCCCAGCAGCTCCGACGTCATCGCCTGGCGGCGCGCCGCCATCCAGTTGACGTTGCCGCGCACCGTGTTGATCTCGCCGTTGTGGCAGAGGAAGCGGTATGGATGCGCCAGCCGCCACGACGGGAAGGTGTTGGTCGAAAACCGCTGATGCACCAGGGCCAGCGCCGAGACGGTCAGCGGGTTGCGCAGATCGTCGTAGAAGCTGCCGACCTGCGGCGCCAGCAGCAGCCCCTTGTAGACGACCGTGCGGCGTCGAGAATGACGGGATGTAGAAGTCGCGCAGCCCCGGCAGACCCGTGCCGCTCGGCCAGCGCGACAACGCGGTTCAGGACCTGCTTGCGGATCGTCAGGATCTTGCGCTCGAACGCGTCCTGGTCGGCGATCGTCGGATCTGCGCCGACGATCGCCTGGGCGATCGACGGCATCGTCTCGATGACCCGGCCGCCCGAGCCCCGTCGGTGTCGGTCGGCACGTCGCGCCAGCCGAGCAGCGCCTGCCCCTCGGCCCGGATGAAATGCTCGATATGCCGGATCGCGAAATCGCGCGCCGCCGCGTCGCGCGGCAGAAAGCACATCGCCACCGCATAACGGCCGGGCCGCGGCAGGACCAGCCGCCGCGCTCGCCGCCCAATCGCGCAGCAGCGCATCGGGCATCTGGATCAGGCAGCCGGCGCCGTCGCCGACCAGCGGGTCGGCGCCGACCGCGCCGCGATGATCGAGATTGACCAGGATCTGCAGCCCGCGCGCGATGATGTCGTGCGATTTTCGTCCCTTGATGTTGGCGACGAAGCCGATGCCGCACGAATCATGCTCGTTGCGCGGGTCATAGAGGCCCTGTCTCTCAGGCAATGCCATCGCGGATGCTCTTCACCCGAAGCTGTTTTACGGAGCGCCGCCGCGGGGGCCGGAAGCGCGCGGTTGATAATAGGCATGTTGCGTTGCGCGAATTGAGGTTAAAACTTCTCTAGTCGACGAGGTCCCCGGCGGCGCGGCAAAACCCCCGATTTGTCCCTTTTTGCCGAGGGACGACGCCGCCGGTTACGGCACGGCGCCGTAATAGCGGGCGGCAGCCGCGATCTCGGACGGGCTCATCCGGCGGACGACGTTGCGCATCTGTTCGCTGATGTCATTGTGTCGAGCGCCGGATGCGAAGGCGAACAGCTGGGCCCTCAGATAATCGACGGGCTGGCCTCCGAGCCACGGACTCCCGGTTTTGTCGTCGAGTTCGCCGTGACACGCGCCGCAAGGTGGAATATTCCGCATCGGCGCGCCGCCGGCGACGATCCGCGGGGCTGCCCTGCCATCGGCCGGACGAACGCCCGGCCGCGGCAAATAGGCGTAATAGGCCGCCAGGTCGCGCATGTCGCGGTCGCCGAGGTCGCCGACGAGCGGCGCCATGATCGCGCTGGCGCGCGCACCCGACTTGAAATCCCGCAGCTGTTTGTACACCACCGCGGCGTATTGCCCAGCGAGGTTCGGCGAATTTGCGTCGCTCAGACCCCGTGCGCCGTGGCACATCGTGCAGCGCAGCGCCAAGGTGGCGCCGCGGCCGATCGAGTTCGGGGCTCGGGTCGCGGAACATCCCGGGGGAGAAGACCACCGCGGTAACCCGGTAGCCCGGCTCGACGACCGGCCCCGTCGCCGGCAATCGGCCGAGCGCCCCGGCAGCGCTGCAGATCGCACCCCAAAGCCCGAGCAGGCGCGTCTGCGGCTGCACCATCGGCAGCCAGACGAAACCGACAAGGGCAGCGGCCAGAACCAGCGCTGCGGTGATCGCGACACTGACTGTAAACCAGGGGTTTCGGCGGGAAAAGACCGGTTCGGCCGAGGTTGGCGGGCTGCTCACTTGACGGCTCGCACCGGAACAATCGGGACGGCAACGCCGGGCGCCGCCAGCAGGTGCACGATCGGAAACCCGTAATTGACGACGGTCAGCCCGACCATCAGGCTGAGCCAGAGCGCGTGGCCGTTGAGCGCGGCAGGCAAATTCCGCGGCTCGTGCACGGCGATGCTGAAGCGGTAGGCCCCGGGCTCCACCTGCGGCGCCCGTTGGCCCCGAAGCAGAACGACAAGAAACAAAATGCCCGAAACCACCAGGATAGCGCCGCCGAGCACCGAGATGACGACCGGTCCCGCCTGCCCGGCGAGCGCGGGATCGGCGTAATCGTAGAATGCCATGCGCCGCGGCATGCCGAGAATGCCGACCCAGTGCCACGGAAAGGTCAGCATGATCATACCGACGAACCAGGTCCACAGCTGGGTCCGCATCAGACCGAAGCCGTCGAGCGCGCGCCCGGTCAAATGCGGCCAGACATCGTAGGCGATCGCGAAATACATGATCACGATCGCGCCGGCGAAGATCAGGTGGAAATGGCCGGTGACCCACTGCGTGTTGTGGATTGTCGTATTGAGCTGATAGGTCATGTTGATCAGCCCGCCGGCGCCGCCGAAGCCGAGCAGGATAAAGGAAAACGTCGCGGCGAGCAGGATCGGGTTGCGCCAGGGCAGCACGCGCAGCCAGCCGAACCAGCCGCTCCCGCTGCGCAGCCGTGCGGCGATCTCGACCGAGGCGCAGATCGTAAATACGGTCAGCAGGGTCGGCAGCGCCACCAGTGCGGTAAACGCCGAATGCAGGAATTTGAAGCCGGCGCCGACCTGCGGGTCTTCGAAGGTGTGATGGATGCCGATCGGCATCGCAACGACCAGAAACAGCGCAAAGGCGATCCGCGCCATCTGGTCGCTGAACAACCGCCCGCCGATCGCGCGCGGCAGGATCAGGTAATAGGCGATGTAGGTCGGAAACAGCCAAAAATAGACGATCGCGTGCAGGGTCCAGGAAAAGAACACCCGCGCCAGCCCGGCATCGATCGTATCGGTCAACCCCAGGGAGGCCGGCAGGATCTGGAACAGCAGCTCGATTGCCGCGCCGACCGCGGTCCAGGCCCACAGATAGGAGCCCGCGACGTTGGCGAACATCGCCAGCGGCACCGGCCGTCCGGGATTGTCCCGCTTCCACCGGTACAGATTGATCGACATCAGCGCGACCCAGATCCACGAGCCGACCACGACGAGGACGATGCCGATGTAATAAAACGGGCTGCCGATCAGCGGCGGGTAGAACGTGTACAGCACCGAGGCGAACCCCAGCGCCACCGGGACGATCGCGGTCACGGTGCCGAGCGCGACCAGCGCAAAGCCGGCCCAGGCCCAGACGCGCCCGATCAGCGGCCGTTCGAGCGCCGCCTCGGTGATGAAATAGCCGAACCCCATCGCCACCAGGGTGGGGAACACATAGGCCATGGTCGTGCCGTGCGCCGTCACCGAGCGGTAGTACCATTCGGGATCTCCGATCCATGCGTCCAGCGGGCTGCGCACATACATCTGCCACTCGCCCAGCCCCAGTGCCGCGGCAAAACCGGCAAAGGCGAGCCAGAAATGCGCCAGGATCAGCCGCCGGCTAGTCAACACAGTCCAGCCTCCGGCGATCGGCCGTCAGCCGCGCGAACGCCGCTTTGTCGATGACCTTCACGTTGCCCCACATTCCCTGGTGGCCGACGCCGCAGAATTCGTGGCACGGCATAGGATGCTCGCCCGGCGTCGCGAACCGCGCGGCAATGGTCGAGACGTAGCCGGGCACCAGCATCGTATTGACATTGGTGCCTTCGATCAGAAAGCCGTGCACCACGTCTGCGCTGGTCGCACGCATCGTGATCCTGGTGCCGGCCGGCACCAGGATGCATTGCGGCGTGAACGAATATTGCTGGCCGATCGCCCGCACCGTCACCGAACCGTCCGGCTCGAGGGCGCTGCCGAGATTGCTCTCGATGAATTCGCCCGCGAGATGCAGGGTGCCGGGGTCGACGGTCTCGACGCGGTATTGCGGCATCGTCGCCAGATGGATGCCGGCGACGGCGGAGATGACGACCAATACCGTGAGGATCGCGGCCGATGCCGCGGCCCAGCGATGTTCGGTCCGCGCCGCCCGGGCGGCGCTGCCGTCGAAACTCGCGTCGGGGCCGACCGGGACCGTCACGGCACGCTGGCGCGGGACACGAAGACAAAAACGTAAAAGGCGAGCCAGACCGCGACGACCACCGCGGTCGCCACCCCGGCCAGCGCGATTGCCCCAGGCGCGCCGGCCCCGACGATCCGGTGCACCGCCTGATCCGGCGCTGCCGGGTTTTCCGTCGCTCGGGGATACGAGTTGATCATGGCGCCCAAACCCTCAATCGAGCGGCGCGGTGCGCAGCTCGTTGGCCTGGAGGGCGGACACCGCCTTGCCGCGATTGCCCCAGGACGCGCGGATAAAGGTGACCACGGCCGCAACTTCATCGTCGGAAAGGGATTGCGCAAACGGCGGCATGCCGTAGGGCATCGGATTGCCGGCGGTGGCCGGCGGAAACCCGCCATTCAGCACCATGCGGATCGGGTTTACCGCCGAAACCATCTGGATCGACTGGTTGCCGGCGAGCGGCGGGTAGTGCGGCGGCATCCCGCGCCCGTCGACCGCATGGCAACTCGCGCAATGCGTGTCGTAAACGGTATTGCCCAAACTCATCAAGAGGCTCCCCTCGGCGGCTGGAATCGGCGATGCGGAGCCGGCCGCCGGTTCGTTCGGGGCCAGGCTCTTCAGATAGACCGCCATCGCCCGAGTGTCTTGGTCCGTCAGGTATTGCAGGCTGTTGTAGGTGACTTCGGCCATCGGGCCATAAACCGCCCCGCGGCGCGAAACCCCGGTGCGCAACAGATCGGAGATGTCCTTGATGCTCCAGGTGCCGAGCCCGGCTTCCTTGTTCGAGGTCAGCGACGGCGCGTACCAGTTCTGCATCGGGATCAGCCCGCCTTGGAAGGCCTGCGATTGCGGGCTGCCGCCGAGGGCATTGATCGGCGAGTGGCACATCGAGCAATGTCCCAGCCCCTCCACCAGGTAGGCGCCGCGGTTCCACTCGGCGGATTTGCCCCGATCAGGCCGGTATTCGCCCTCATGAAAGAACAATGTCCGCCACCCCAGGATCAGAAAGCGATTATTGTACGGGAATTCGCAGATCCTGCGGCCGATTCGGCTGATGAATCACCGGCACCGTGCGCAGATAATCAAGGATCGTGTCGGCGTCTTTCCGCGTGACCTTGGTATAGGAGGCAAAGGGCATCGCCGGATAGATCAGCCCGCCGTCGGGCGAGCGCCCGGTATGCATGACCTGATAGAAATTGTCGGCGGTCCAATTGCCGAGCCCGGTCGCCGGATCGGGGGTCAGGTTGGTCGAATAAAGCGTGCCGAACGGCGTCGGCATCGGTCTGGCGCCGGCAAACAACCGCTCCCCCGGTGCGGTATGGCAGGCGATGCAGTCGCCGGCCCGCGCCAGGTATTCGCCCTCTCCCGCAACCGCCGGAGCGTCCGCGGCGGGCGTCTTTTGCGCGTTTGCCGCGGCGTCCGCGGCCGGCAGCGCGATCAGGCATGTCGCGACATTGAGAAGGACCAGGCGTGTCGCGACATCAAGAAGACGGTGAAACAGGCGTCCGCGATCCGACACGGCGCGCTCCGTCAATTGGGCTCGCTGCCGCATGCGAACGGCATCGGCAGGGTCCCGTGCGGCACCGGCGAGGGTTCGGCGGGGATCGGCAGCGTGGCGAGCCATGCGGCGACTGCCGTCACGTCGCTCTCGGTCAGATGCCCGGCAACGATCTGCATGCAGTCGGGCGCGAAGGCGGTGCGGGTGCCGTAGCGCCAGGCACCGAGTTGCGCTGCGACATAGCCCGGCGGCAGGCCGATCAGCCCCGGGATCGCCGGCTCCATCCCGGTGAAGGAAGGCCCATGGCAACTGGCGCAGGCGGGGACGCCGAGCTGCGCGTCGCCTTGCCGCGCCATCGACTGGCCGCGGGCGAGCACCTCCCTGCCGGCCGCCGAGATTGGCCGGGCAGACAATGGCGGGCGCTGCGCGGCGAAAAACTCGGCGATCTTTTGCAGGTAGCCGTCCGTCTGGTATTGGAGCAGATAATTCATCGGCGGATATCGGCGCCTGCCGTCGCGGAAAGCGACGAGCTGGTTCTCGAGATAGCCTGCCGGCTTGCCCGCCAGGCGAGGAAAATACTCGTTGGTGGTGCCGCGGCCCTGATCGCCGTGACACGGGACGCAGGCGGCGAGGCGCGCCTCCATCGTGTCGGGCGCCTGCCGGGCCGGCTCGGCGTGCAGCCCGCGAGCGCCGCACGGCGCCAGCAGAACAAGCGCCGCCGCGCCGCGCAGCACCAGCCGGACCGCTACGGCCGCGCGCCTCAACGGACCCGCCATTCCGCCCCTCTCGCCGAGTGCCGGTCGCTGTATTCCACACTTGTATTCTATCGTATCGGCGGCCGGGGCCGCCTGCAAAGCCGGTTTCGTCACCGGAGCCTGGAAGGGCCGAGATGCCGGTGGCCGGCGCCGGTCCGGTCGGGCCGACGAAGGGTGTCGCCTACGGCGTCGGCGCGCCGCCCGTCCCATCCCGAATGTCCCCCGCAATCCGACCGCTGCCGGGAGCGGCGACGCCGCGCCATCTGTCGCAATCCGATCGGGCTCCCCATCTCGCACCAGCATGACCGCCGCGCTTTTTCCCGCCGGCCCGCTCGTCGTGGTCGAGGATCTGCATCTGACCCTGCCGAGCGCCGCCGGCCCGGTCGACATTCTGCGCGGTGTTTCGCTGGCGATCGCCGCCGGCGAAACCGTCAGCCTGGTCGGTCCGTCGGGCTCGGGCAAGACCACTCTGGTCATGGTGCTGGGCGGGCTCGAACGCCCGAGCCATGGCCGGGTGTCGGTCGACGGCCACGACCTGGGCGCGCTCGGCGAGGATGCGCTGGCGCGGCTGCGCCGCGCCGCGATCGGCATCGTCTTTCAAAGCTTTCACCTGATCCCGACGATGACGGCGCTCGAAAACGTCGCGGTCCCGCTCGAACTCGCCGGCCGGCGCGACGCGTTCGCCGCCGCCGCCGAGGGTCTCGCCGCGGTCGGCCTCGGGCATCGGCTGCGCCACTATCCGGGGCAGCTCTCCGGCGGCGAGCAGCAACGGGTGGCGATCGCCCGCGCCTTCATCGCCCGCCCGAAATTGCTGCTCGCCGACGAGCCGACCGGCAATCTCGACGGCGCCACCGGCCGGCTGGTCATCGACTGCCTGTTCGAGCATCAAGCCCGGCACGGCACCACCTTGCTGTTGATTACCCACGACGCCTGCCTCGCCCGGCGCTGCGGGCGCCGCATCCGGATGGCCGACGGGCAGATTGTCGAGGATCGCCCCGAGCCCGCCCGCCCCGAGCCCACCCGTCCCGAGCCGATCCTATCGGACCCGGCAGGGTGCGGCGGGTGAGCGGCGGCGGCACCGCCAGCCTGGCGTGGCGTCTGGCCCGTCGCGAATTGCGCGGCGGCATCCGCGGACTGCGCGTCTTTCTCGCCTGCCTGGTCCTCGGCGTCGGCGCCATCGCCGGTATTGGTTCACTGGCCGCCGCCGTCACCGCGGGCATCGCCGGCAACGCGCGCGAGCTGCTCGGCGGCGATGTCGAGGCCGAGCTCGCCTATCGCCCGGCCGCCGCCGCCGAGCGCGCCTGGCTCGCCGGCAGCGGCCGGATGTCGGTGGTCGCCGAGCTGCGGGCGATGGCGCTCAGCCCCGACGGCGCCCGGCACAGCCTGATCGAATTGACCGCCGTCGATCCGGCCTATCCGCTCTACGGCACGGTGGCGCTGTCCCCGCCGCAGCCCCTCGAACGGGCTTTCGGCGTCTCCGACGGCGTTTTTGGCGCGGCGGTCGACCCCGCGATCCTCGGCCGGCTCGGCCTGCAACTCGGCGACCGGTTTCGGATCGGGGAGGCGGTCCTGCAAGTGCGCGCCGCGATCGCGCACCAGCCCGACGCGGTGGCCGGGGGGTTCATCCTCGGCCCGCGCGTGATGATCTCGGCCGCAGCCTTGGCCGCGACCCGGCTGATCCAGCCCGGGGCGCTCGTCGCCTACCGCTACCGGATCGCGCTGCCGCCGCGCACCGACCCCGCCCTCTGGGCCCGGGCGGCGCGGACCGCCTTTCCCGAGGCGGGCTGGCAGATCCGCACTTCTGCCGCGGCGGCGCCGGGCCTGCGGCAACTGGTCGATCGGGTGGCGCTGTACCTGTCGCTGGTCGGGCTGACGGCGCTGCTGGTCGGCGGCGTCGGCATCGGCAACGCAGTCGCCTTTCACCTCGCCGGCAAGACCGCGACGATCGCCACGCTGAAATGCCTGGGTGCCTCGAACCGGCTGGTCGTCGCCGCTTATTTTGCCGAGATCATCGTGCTGGCGCTGCTCGGCATTGCCGTCGGCCTCGGACTGGGCGGGCTGCTGCCGGCGGCGGCGATGCCGCTGCTGGGCGCGGCGTTGCCGGTCGCGGTCCGGCCCGGCCTCTACCCGCAGGCGCTGGCCCTGGCCGCACTCTACGGTCTGTTGACGACGCTGCTGTTCTCGCTGTGGCCGCTCGCCGGGATTATGCGGATCCCGGCCGGGGCATTGTTCCGCGACCAGGTCGACCGGGCGCGGCGCCGTCCGCCGCTGCCGGCGCTCGCCGCGACCGCGGCGCTGGGGCTGGCGCTGGCCGGGCTCGCCATCGCCGGCGCCGGCGACCGCCGCACGGCATCGTGGTTCGTCGTCGGCGCGCTCGCCGCCTTCGCGCTGCTCGGGGCGGCCGGAACGGCAATCACCTGCATCGCGAAGCGGCTCGGCCGGCCGCGCCGCCCGGTATGGCGAATGGCGATCGCCAATCTGCACCGGCCGGGGGCGCCGACCAGGGCGATCGTATTGTCGCTCGGCATCGGCCTGACCGTGCTGGTCGCCGCAGCGCTGGTCGAGGGCAACCTCGCACGCGAGGTCGAAACCCGCCTGCCGGGCACCGCGCCGGCGGTTTTCTTCATCGACATCCAGCCCGCGCAGTTGGCTCCGTTCGAGGCCATCGTCCATGCCACGCCCGAGGCGCGCCTGGAACAGGTGCCGATGATGCGCGGCCGCATCACCCGGTTGAACGGAGTTCCGGTCGAAACCGCGGCGGTGATGCCCGAGGCGCGTTGGGCCTTGCGCGGCGACCGCGGGCTGACCTATGCCGCGACAATGCCGCCGGGGTCGAAACTCGCCGCCGGCGAATGGTGGCCCCGCGATTATCGCGGGCCGCCGCTGATGTCCTTCGATGCCGGTCTCGCCCACGACATGGCGCTCGAGGTCGGCGACACCGTGACGGTCAATCTGCTCGGCCGCGAGATCACCGCCCGGATCGCCAATCTGCGCGAGATCGACTGGCGGCGGCTCGGCATCAACTTCGTCATGGTGTTTGCCCCCGGCACTCTCGAACGCGCGCCGCAGACCCACCTTGCCGCGGTCTGGTTGCCCGCGGAGCGGCAGGAACCGCTGATCCGCCGGGTGACCCGGACCTTTGCCAATGTGACCGCGATTCCGGTCGGCGAGATTCTGGCCGCAGTCGATCGGGTGATCGGCATGATCGGCGATGCGATACGGCTGACCGCGCTGCTGACATTGGCGGTCGGAGCGCTGGTGCTGGGCGGCGCTGTGGCGGCCGGTCGGCATCGCCGCGTCTATGACGCGGTGGTGCTGAAGGTCCTCGGCGCGACCCGCGGCGCCGTCCTCGCGATCGTTCTGATCGAGAACGGCCTCCTCGGCGCCCTCTCCGCCGCCGTCGCCGCCGCCCTCGGCACCCTCGCCGCCTATTTCGTCGTGACCCGGCTGATGGGGAGCGAGTGGGTGTTTCTGCCCTGGCCGTTGTTGACGACGGCGGTCGCGGCGACGCTGCTGGCCATGGCGCTCGGCCTGGCCGGCACCTGGCGGGCGCTCGGCGCCAAGCCGGCGCCCTACCTGCGCCACGAGTGACTCGGGAACTGGCCGGAGCGAGCGGATCCGCGCGACGCCGATCTGTCGCTCGACGCATTGCAAAGATCCTGTTTTGTGCCAATATGGCAGGCGCGAGGATCGTCCTCGCAGTCGGTTATCTTATTGGAGGGGCGCCATGGCGCTGGGTTCGCAGCCCCGCTGGACGGTGCGGTCGGCGGACACGCAAATCGGCATCGATGCCGGTTTGCGGGAATACATGCTTCGAGTTTACAACTATATGGCGTCGGGTCTGGTGCTGACCGGGGTCGTCGCCTATGTCGCCGCCGCGTCCGGCTTTTATGCGTCGATCGCGCGTACGCCGGTGATCTGGCTCGTCATCCTGGCGCCGCTCGGCCTCGTCATGCTGATGAGCTATGGCGCCAACAAGATGCAGGCGCGCACCTTGCAGATGGTGTTTTGGCTCTATGCCGGGCTCATGGGGTTGTCCTTGGCGATGGTGTTTCTGGTCTTTACCGGGGCCAGCGTCGCTCGGGTGTTCTTCATCACCGCCGGCACGTTTGCCGGGATGAGCCTCTACGGCTATACGACGCGGCGCGACCTGTCGCAGTTCGGCTCGTTCCTGTTCATGGGGCTGATCGGCATCATCATCGCGTCGCTGGTAAACATCTTCCTGGCCTCCTCGGCGCTGCAATTCGCGATCTCGGTGATCGGCGTGCTGGTCTTCACCGGGCTGACCGCCTGGGATACCCAGCAGATCAAGGAGATGTACTACGAAGCGGACGACGCCGAAACCGGCAGCAAAAAGGCGGTCATGGGGGCGTTGCGCCTCTATCTCGACTTCATCAATCTGTTCATGATGCTGATGCAGCTGCTCGGTACCCGGCGCAACTGAGCCCGAGCGAAAGCAAGCATCCTAATCCGGGTCGGCCGGGCCAGATATGGCCCGGCTTTTTTTATTGGCGGGCGCAGCGATCGGCGATCGGCACGAAGCTGAGCGGTCGTCGGCGTCCCGCATGACCCGAGAAGGCGCCGGAATGCCGCCGGCCGGGCCGAACGCGCCCCGCCGCCTGCCCCCGAGCTTGTCAGCAGAGCTTCAGCCGCTATAGTCGCCGCCGCCGTTCCGTTCCTGTCCGAGGGCGCCAATGCCGTTTCGATCGCCCGCCGGGCGGCTCGCCACCCTGCTCATGTCGACGATCCTTCTGGCTGCGACCGGGCTGCTCGCGGTGCCCGGCCGTTGCGCCGAATTCGTCGACTCTGCCGGGCGCCATGTGATGCTGCCCGACCATGTCAACAGGGTCATGGCCGCAGGCCCGGCCGCCGCGGTGCTGATCTTTGTCCTCTCCCCGCAAAAACTGGTCGGCTGGACCGAGCCGCTGTCCCGCTCGCAGCGCTCATTTTTGCCCTCGAGGTTCGCCCGGTTGCCGGTCGTCGGCCGGCTCAGCGGACCGAACCCGACGGCGACCGCCGGCGACCTGGCGCGGTGGCGCCCCGATCTGATCATCGATTCCGGCATCGTCTCGCCGCAGGCGACGACCCTGGCCGACACCATCCAGCGGCAGACGCACATCCCCTACATCGTCCTGGACGGCAGCATCCAGCGCACCCCGGAGATGCTGCGCACCGTCGGCCTGATCCTCGAGGCCGGCGACCATTCCCTCGATGTCGCCAGCTATGCCTTCCACGCCATCCAGAATTTGCGCGGAAGGCTGCTGATCCAATCGCCGGTCGGTCGGCCGACCGTCTATCTTGGCCTTGGCAGCGACGGGCTCGAAACCGGGCTCGCCGATTCCGCGGCGATGTCCGACATCGATCAGGCCGGCGCGATCCCGGTCGCCGCCAGCCTGGGCCGGGGCGAGTCGACCCGGGTCGCGCCGGCCCAGATCCTCGCTTGGAACCCCAGCATCGTCATCGCCCAGCAGCGCAGCTTTTACAACGCGCTCCTGCACGATCCGAGATGGCGCAGTCTGGCGGCGGTGCGCGGCAAGCGGGTCTACCTCGCCCCATCCGACCCGTTCGGCTGGATCGGCGATCCGGCCGGGGTAAACCGGATGGTCGGTCTCTATTGGCTGTCGGACCTGTTGTACCCCGACGTCAACGAAGAGGACCTGCGCACCACCGTGCGCGAATTCTACCGGACCTTTTACGGGGTGCAGCTGACCGACCGGCAGCTCGAAGCGCTGGTCCGGTCGGCCGAAGCGAAACCGGGCGAGTTCCGCGGCGCCGCGACCGTGTCGATATACGGGGCCGAACCGCCGCCGCTGCCGAATTTGTCGCCGGGCGAGCCGCCATCGGACCTGGGCCTCCCGGCAGCCCCGACCCGCCCGCCCGGGCGTGGGAGCCTGCCGAACAACCCGCCGACCATGCCGGGCAGCCGACCATAGGCCCTCGCCCGCGCGGATGGCGGCCGCGGGCGGTCATGATTCGGTCGACCGCACAAAGCACATGATCCCGCGCTGCGGGGTCCAGCACACGATCGCATGGCCGGTCGGGTTGTCGGTCCGCTCCAGAATTTTGTCGGGGGGACGGCAAGCCATTTCCGGCCGATCAACGCCTCGTAATGATCCTGCCGGACCCGGTACTCGGCGGCGCGGCAATCGGCGACCGAGCAGCACGAGATGCTGGTCCCCGGCTGCAGCAGGCTGCGAAACCACGGCGCCAGGGCCGGGTCCGCATTGGGCGGCGGCTGCGCCAGCGCGGCGGCGACGGCGGCGATCAGCACCAGCGCGGCACAGACAAAGCGCGTCATGGCTCCCGCCCGCGCTCAGGCCCCGACAATATCCCAGCGCGATTTTTCCCCATTCCGGTCCAGCCACCCAGATCCCCGAGCTCAGTTCGCAGACGCGCTGCCGCAGAGCGATCCGTGCAATCGGCGCGCGGCCGTCCCGATCGGTCGCCGCGGGCCGGGCTCGGCGTTACGGCATCAGCAGGATCTTGCCGATATGCCGGCTCAATTCCATCAGCCGATGCGCCTCGGCAGCCTGGGCCAGCGGAAAGACCTGGTAGGTGAACGGACGCAACTTGCCCTGCGCCCAGAGCGGCCAGACCTTTTCCTTCAGCGCGGCGACGATCGCCGCCTTCTGCGCGATCGGGCGCGGGCGCAGGGTCGAGCCGGTGACGGTCAGATGCTTGCGCTGGATCACGCCGAAATCGGCTTCGACCTTGGCGCCGCGCATCAATGCGACAAAGCACAGCCTGCCCTCCGGCGCCAGCAGGTCGAGTTCGCGCGGGATGTAGTCGCCGCCGACCATGTCGAAGATCGCGTCGACCCCGCGACCCCCGGTGAATTCCTTGCCGATTTTGACGAAATCCTCGGTCCGGTAATTGATCGCGACATCGGCGCCGTAATCGCGGCAGGCCCGGCATTTCTCGGCCGAGCCGGCGGTGGCCAGGACCTTGGCGCCAAACGCCTTGGCAAGCTGGATCGCGGTGATGCCGATGCCGCTCGACCCGCCCTGCTGCAAGAACACCTCGCCGGCCTCGAGATGGATGCGGTCGAACACGTTGGTCCACACCGTGCAGAACGTCTCGGCCAAGCCGCCGGCGTCGACGAGGCTGACGCCGGCGGGCACCGGCAAGCACTGCACCGCAGGTGCTGCCGCGTATTCGCCGTAGCCGTCGCCGATCATCAGCGCGCAGACCTGGTCGCCGGCGCGCCACCCGGCGACGCCTTCGCCGGTTTTGACGATCGTGCCCGAGCATTCGAGCCCGGGAATGTCGGGGGCCCCGGGCGGCATCGGATAGCGGCCCATGCGCTGCAGGCAATCGGCGCGGTTGACCCCCGATGCGGCGATGCGGATCAACACCTCGCCGGCCTTCGGCTCGGGCACCGGTCGGGTCGCCGGCACCAGCACCTCCGGCCCGCCGGGTTGTTTGATCTCGATCACGGTCTGGGTCGCGGGGATATTGGCGAGCATGTCGGGCCTGCAATTGTCGGACGGGATCTCGACTTTGTATCGGCGCTGTGCCCGGCCGTCGACAAGAGTCGGCCCGACCGGTGTTCCGGATGCCGAAATCTCCGCGGAGCCCGAGCCCGGGAGTGTGATAGGAGATGGTCGTTGCGCCTTGCGCCGGCCCGGCCCGGGCATGCTCGTCGGCGAGCGCGGCGGCAGGAGGGATCGAGGGAGAGATGGGGCGGCAAATCGAGGGGTTGGCGAGTTTTGTGGCGACGACGCGGTGGGAGGATATTCCCGCGTCGGTCCAGCGCCACGCCAAGATGGTTTTGCTGGACACGCTCGGGGTGATCCTCGCCGGCAGCGAACGGCCCGAGGTGCGCGCCCTGCGGCAGCAACTGGCCGCCGACGCCGGCTCGGGCGCCACGCTCTATGCGCGCGGCGCGCCGACCGCCGACCCGCGCAGCGCTGCTCTGCTCAATGGCATCGCCGGGCGGGCGATCGAATTGTGCGAGGGCCTGCGCCTCGTTTCCGGTCAGGCGGCGATGCAGGTCTTGCCGGGAGTGCTGGCCGTCGCCGAACCGGGCGGGCATTCCGGGCGTCAAATCATGGCCGCTCTGGTGCTCGGCTACGAGACCGCGGCGCGGCTCGCCGCCGGCTTTACGCCGCGGCCATTGGCGCACCAGAACGGCCAGGTTTCGCTGCTGGCGGCGGCGGCGGCCGGCGCCCGGGTCAAGGGATTCGACGCCGCCGGGATCAGCCGCGCGATGCGCATCGCGGCGGTCCTGTTGTTGACCCCGAGCTATACCAACGCCGTCGCCGGCGCCACCGCGCTCAACGTCGCCGGCGGGATGAGCGGGTTCGCGGCGACGCTCGCCCCCGAACTCGCCTTGTCCGGCTTCGCCGCCCGCGACGACGCGATCGAGGAGGCGCTCGGGCAACTGGTCGGCGACGGGTTCAGCGCCGATCGCCTGCTCGACGGCATCGGCGAGAGCTGGCAGATCACCCGCAATTACTTCCGGCTTTACGCCTGCTGCAACCCGATCCACCCGGCGCTCGACTGTCTGGCCGCCGCACTCGCCGAGTTACGGCCGAAACCCGACGAAATCGCGCGCATCGAGGTTTCGACCTACCGCTTCGCCTCGGTCATGGCCAATCCCGACCCGCCGAACTATTTCGCGTCGAAATACTCGTTGCCGCACGCCGCCGCGGCGATGGCGGTGCGCGGACATGCCGGGTTCGGCGCACTCGACGACAGCGCGCTCGCCGATCCGCAGATCGCCGCCCTGCGCCATCGCGTCCATATCGCCGAAGATCCGGCGATGAGCGCGCGCGCCCCGGTTTTGCGGCCGGCGCGCGTAACTGTGATCTTGACCGACGGCCGCCGCGCGACCCACTCCCGCGACAGCCATCGCGGCGATTTCAACGATCCGTTCACCGAAGCGGAGCTGCGCGGTAAATTCCGCGAACTGGCCGGCGCCGTGCTCAGCGAAGAAGGCGTCGCCGCGGTCGAACATGCCGTCGATCGCTGCGAAGACTGGCCGAATGTCGGCGCCCTGACCGGATGCCTGCGCCGATACGGCCGATAGGGAGAAGAGGCGATGGCGATATTGCAGGACAAGATCGCGCTGGTGACCGGCGCGGGGGCCGGGATCGGACGGGCGACGGCCTTGGCGATGGCGGAGGCCGGGGCCTCGGTCGCGGCGGCCGACATCGATCCGGCGGCGGCGCGGCGCACCGCGGATCAGATCGCGGGCAACACCCGGCGGGCGATCGCGCTCGATGCCGATTGCGGCGATGTCGCCGGCATCGACGCGATGATTTCCCGCACCGTCGCCGAATTCGGCCGGCTCGACATCATCGTCAACAATGCCGGCGTCACCCGTTATGCGCCGATCATGGAGTTGACCGAGGCGGATTGGGACCGGATCCACCGGGTCAACGCCAAGGGCGTGTTTTTTTGCCTGCAGCGCGCGGCGCGCGAGATGATCGCCCAGCATCAGCGCGGCGGCGGCGGCGGGCGGATCATCAACATCGCCTCGATCTCCGGCCGCGGCTACCGCGGCGCCTCAAACGCCGCCTATGCGGCGAGCAAAGGGGCGGTCATCGCCCTGACCAAGACCGCGGCGCAGCAATTGGGCCGGCACGACATCAACGTCAATGCGATCTGCCCGGGGGTGACGCGGACCGAGTTGGGCATCCGCAATGCGGTCGCGCGCGCCGCCGAACGCGGCATCACGATCGCCGAGTTGCACGCCGAGCAGGAAGCCGGCATTCCGATCGGACGCGCCAACGCGCCCGAGGATATCGCGGCGATGGCGGTGTTCCTCGCCTCGCCCGGGGCGCGCAACATCACCGGCCAGGCCTACAACGTCGATGGCGGGCTGGTGCCGAGCTGATCGGCCGAAACGCCTACGCACCGCCGGATGCCGGGTTTTTTGCGACGTCCCCGCATCCGCGGGAATCCAGGGCAGAGGCGTACGGCGTTGCCGCCGGGGTTCCGCCTTCGCGGGAACGCCGGAGGTGAAGGAACGCGGCCTGCCGCTGCCGCGGCTGCTCGCCGCGCGGCTGCCGTTTTTCTATGGCTGGGTCGTGTTGGCCTGCCTGTGCTGCGCCGGCTTTTCGCGCCAGGGCGGGGCCACCGCCACGTTCTCGATATTTGTCGAGCCGCTGACCCGCGAATTCGGCTGGTCGCGCACCGCCGTCTCGGGAGCCGCCTCCTTGGGCGGGGTCCTCGCGGCCCTGTTGTCCCCGGCGATCGGGCCGATGCTCGATCGCCACGGCTCGCGCGTCGCCTTGTGCCTGGCGGTGCTCGGCACCGGGATTGCGGCGTTGCTGCTGTCCCTGACCCAGTCGCTGCCGGTTTTCTACCTGCTGTTCTGCATCGCCCGGCTGAACTGGGCGAGCCCATTCGAGCTCGGCATCTACAGCGCCTTGAACAACTGGTTCGTCACGCGTCGCCCGCTCGCCAACTCGATCGCCACGGTGGCGCAGATGGCGGGCCTGGTGGCGATGCCGCTGATCGCCCAATTGGCGATGCGCGGCCATGACTGGCGCGCCGGCTGGGTGGCGATCGGCATCAGCGTGCTGGCGGTCGGTTTTGTGCCGGTCTGGCTTCTGCTGGTGCGCCGGCCGGAGGATCTGGGGCTGCTGCCCGACAACGCCGCAGTCGCAGCGGCGCCGCGCAGCGGTGCGGCGGCGCTGTTTGTCGAGCCGGCATTTTCGCGCCGACAGGCCGTCGCGACACCGGCCTTCTGGCTGTTGCTGAGCTATACCGTGCTGGTCTATCCGGTGCAGGCCGGCGTCAGCCTGCACCAGGCGGCCAATCTGATCGAGCACGGCGTCGCCCCGACCGGCGCGGCGGCGATCGTCAGCCTGTTCTCGCTGATGTCGGGCGTCGCCAGCGCCGCCTGCGGGTTGATGCCGCGCCGTCGTGCCGATCCGCTATGCGATGGCGGCTGGGGGCATGTTCATGACCCTCGGCTGCCTGGCGATGATCGGGATCGCCTCGGCCGGACAGGGTGCGCTCGCCGCCGCCGTGTTCGGGCTCGGCCTCGGCGGCATGCTGACCCTGTTGCCGATCGCCTGGGCCGATTATTTCGGGCGGGCCAATTACGGCGCCATCCGCGGGCTCGCCTTGTCCGCCCAGGTGCTGGCCCAGGCCTCCGGGCCGCTGTTGTCGGGCGTCCTGCACGACTGGACCGGCGGCTATCGGCGCTCGCTCGAATGCTTTGCAATTCTGTCGTTTCTGAGCATCATCGCCGCCTTGGCAGCGCGCCGGCCGCGGCCGGCGCCGGGGCGATGACGGCGGCGCGAGGTCAGGTGCGTCGCGCGGCGCCGGCCTTTTCGACCAGCTGCACCAATGCCTCGTAAGGCTGGGCGCCGACCACGCCGTAGCGGTCGGCGACAAAGGTCGGAACCCCGGTCACCCCATAGCGGTGCGACTTCGCCCAATCGGCGTCGACCGCCGCCTGAAAGCGCCGCTCGCGCAGCACCGCCCGCGCCTCGTCGGCCGCAAGCCCGACAGATTGCGCGATTTCGACCAGGATTTCGGGATCGCCGATGTTGCGGGCATCGACAAAATAGGCCTGGTAGAGGGCGTCGTGGATCGCCCAGCCGCCCGGCTGGGTGTCGGCCCATTTTCCCAATTCCTGGGCGAGCCGGCTGTTGTAGGTATGGGTCCGCCTTCCATAGGGCAGCCCTTCGGCGTCCATCAACCCCTTCATCCGGGCGTACATGGCCTCGGGATCGACGTTGCGGCCGGCGTAGAGTTCGGCCATCGAGCGGCCCTCGACCGGCGTCTCGGGGTGGAGCGGGAAATGCACCAACCGAGTGTCGATCGCAAACGCCTGCTTCAGCTTTTCAATACGCACGGTACTGAGATAGCACCAGGGTCAGACGTAATCGGTAAAGATTTCCAGCGTAACCGGCATCGTCATCGACAGCCCTCCAGAAAGGTCACTCTAACCGAGGCCGGCATTCGAGCAAAGGATTAGCGACGGGGTTAGGCGCGTGCCTGCGGCGTCAGCCCGCTAAAGCAAGACGCGCCGGCCTCCCCGCGCTCCGCCGGCGGGCGGTTTAATGCCATCGATGATGGTGCTATCGTTAACGCAACAGACAAGTTGGCGACCGAACGCGCAACGGCTCGGATGGAATGCGCGCGGCGGCCCGTACTTTCTGCGCTCCTCGCCGGAAGGGCGGCGCAATGAAGCCTTCCGATGACATCGCCGACGCCGTCTATGCCGAGCAGGTGGCCGCACTTTTCCGGCAGATGCCGATTGCGCTCGGGGTCAATGCCGTCAATTCCGCCCTGACCGCGGCCGTGCTGACGCCGGTCGCGGCCCGGCCGTGGCCGTTGTTCTGGCTCGGGGCGGTCCTGCTGGTGACGACCGCGCGCTGGGTGCTGTGGCGGCGGTACCGCCGCGGCGGCGCGGAATTCGGCCCCGGCCTCTGGTCGGCGCTGGCGGCCGGCGGCTCGCTCTGCGCCGGCCTGTGCTGGGGCGTCGGCGGCGCGCTGATGTTCCCGATGGTCCCGAAATTGGCGCAACTCTTTCTGACGACCGTGATCGGCGGCATGTGCGCCGGAGCCATCGTAGTCAGCGCCACTCACCCGGCGACCCTTCTCGCCTTCCTGCTTGCGGCGGGCGTGCCGATGGCCGCGCGCTTTTTCAGCCAGGGTTCGGCTTCCGACGCCGTGCTCGGCGCGATGATCGTCGTATTTGTCGTGGCACTGGCGCTGGCGAGCCGGCAGCTCAACAGAATTCTCGTCGAAGCGGTTCGGCTGCGCTTCGAATTGAATGCCGCCAATCTGCGTCTGCAGGCCGAGATCAACGAACGTCGCGCCACCGAGGCGGCACTGCGCCAGGCCCAAAAGCTCGAGGCTATCGGCCATTTGACCGGCGGGATCGCGCACGATTTCAATAATCTGCTGACCGTTGTGATCGGCAATCTGGCTCTGGCCAAGGAACGCGCCGGGGCAAGGCGACAGGCCGGCGAACAGCCTGCCGTCGCACCGCTGCTCGACGGCGCGATGCAGGCGGCCGAGCGCGGCGTGGCATTGATCCAGCGGCTGCTCGGCTTTGCCCGCCGGCAGCGCCTGGAGCCGCGGCCGGTCGATCTGGGCCGGCTGGCGGCCGGCATCGAACCGCTGCTCCGGCAGACCCTGGGGCCGAGCGTCGAGCTGACGATCGCCGCCGCGGCCGACCTTGCACCGGCGCAAGTCGACGCCAACCAGGTTGAACTCGCGATCCTCAACCTGGCGATCAACGCCCGCGATGCGATGCCGGCGGGCGGCTCGGTCCGACTCGGGCTCGATACGCGCCGGATCGGTTCGGATGCCCCGCCGGAACTGGCGTCGGGCGCCTATGTCGTCCTGTCGATCGCCGATACCGGGATCGGGATGGATGCCGAGACCCTGGCGCGCGCCTTCGACCCGTTTTTCACGACCAAGGAAATCGGCAGCGGCTCCGGTCTCGGATTGCCGACGGTCCAGGGCTTTGCCGCGCAATCGGGCGGCGCGGTGCAGATCCGCAGCCTGCCGGGCGTCGGGACCACGGTCGAATTATGGCTGCCGATCGCCGCGCAGCCGCCGCCCGCCCCAACCGAGACCGGTCGGCACGCGCGGGCGCGGTCGCGCGGCGCCGCCAATATCCTGGTCTGCGACGACGACGAGGAGGTGCGCGGCTTTATCTGCGAGTTCCTCGGTTCGGTAGGCTATACCGTCTATCCGGCAAACGGCGCGAGGGCAGCGCTCGGCATCCTCGAAAGGCGGGTCGAGATCGATCTGCTGGTGGTGGATTACGCGATGCCGGGGATGAACGGTCTGGAAACGATCCGCCAGGCGCAGCGCCGCCGGCCCGCGCTGAAGCCGCTGCTGATTACCGGCTATGCCGGGGCGATGGCGGATGGCGGCAGCGCCGGAGTGCCGCTGCTGCGCAAGCCCTTTACCCCGGCCGAACTGGCGTGCCGGGTGGCCGAATTGCTGACCTCCTGATTCGATGAGGCGGATGCGTGCGCCGCCGGGGTTTTGCGGCAGCGGCGCGGCCGGACGGGTGCTAGACTGGCGCGGCGAAAACCGGGGAGAAGGCGCATGCCGACGGCGGTCGAAGACAAGGATGCGATTCGCGAACTGATGGCAGAGTACTGCTTTAGGCTCGATGACGGCCGTTTTGCCGACATGGCGGCTTTGTTCACCGAGGACGGCACCTGGGACACCGCGTTCGGCAAGGCGGTCGGCCGGATCGCGATCGCCGAACTGGCGCAGAGCCTGCGCACCCGCGCCGGCGACGCGCGTCCGCGCGCGGCGCATCTGGTGACCAACATCGCGATCGTCCTCGATGGCGACAGCGCACGAGTGCGCTCCAACTGGATGGTCATGCAGAACGATCCGCAGGGTCCGAAAATCGGCTCCGGCGGCGCCTATCTCGACGAAATCGTGCGCTACGGCGGGAGTTGGCTGTTCCGCTACCGCAAGATCGACCGCTTCATCGCCGGCTGACGGCGGCGCAAGTCGGGCGGCAGCGGTTTTAGTCGACGCCGCGCCGTGCCATCAGCCCTTTTGCCGGGTCGTAGCCGTAAACCGCAAGCGACAGAAAGATCGCGGTCGCGGCGATCAGGACGACCGCCGAAACCGGCTCGATCCGGCCATAAAGGGCGAAGCGGATCAGTTCGACGGCGTGGGTAAACGGGTTGATTCGGCAGACGTAGTAGAGCAGCAGGCTCGATTCTTTGACCCGCCACAGCGGGTACAGCGCCGAAGAGGCGAAAAACATCGGAAAGATAACGAAATTCATCACGCTGGCGAAGTTTTCGAGCTGGCGGATCGCCGAAGACAGCAGCAGCCCGAGCGCCCCCAGCATCAGCCCGGACAAGACCAGGGCGGGCAACACCGCGATATACCCGTACCACGGCGGCTCGATCCGCCATATGAGGGCGATCGCCAGAAACCCGTAAGCCTGCACCACGGAAACGATGACTCCGGCGAGCAATTTGCCGGTCAGCAGAAACCATCGCGGCAACGGGCTGACCATCAGGATCCGCATGCTCCCCATCTCGCGGTCGTAAACCATCGACAGCGAACTCAGCATGCCGTTGAACATCACGATCATCGCGAGCAGACCGGGCACGATGTAGACCGAATACGGGATGTAGGTCTGGTAGGGTGGAATGATCGAAACCCCGAGCACGAACTGAAATCCGGTGGCGAAGATCGCCAGCCAGACCAACGGCCGCACCAGAGCCGAGAAAAAGCGGCCGCGCTGGTTCAGAAAGCGCAGCCCTTCGCGGCTCGCGATGCCGCCGAGGCAGCGCAGATAATGGATCGGTCTCATACCCTTGCCGTGCTCGGCTGCAACCCTTCATTCGCCTGCACCAACGCCTCGAACGCGGCCAGCATCGAAGCCGCGCGGTTTTCGCCGATGATTTGCGCGGCGTCGCCGACCGCCAGCACCGCGCCCTGGTCCAGCACAACGACGCGCGAATCCTCGTCGACCTCGTCGATCAGATGGGTCGCCCACAACGCCGCAAGTCTCTGCTCGCGGCACAGCCGGCGCACATGATCGAGCAGGAATTGCCGGCTGGCGATGTCGAGCCCGACGGTGGGCTCGTCGAGCAGCAGCAATCGCGGCTCGTGCAACAAGGCGCGCGCGATCTCGACGCGGCGGCGCTGACCGCCGCTCAATCGGCGCACCTTGTCGTGGCGACGCTCGGCGAGACCGACGCGAGGAATCTCGACCGCGATCCGCGCCGCCGCCTGCCGGCGCGAGATGCCGTGCAACGCGGCGTGATAGAAGAGATTCTGCTCGACCGACAGATCGAGGTCGAGCGTCGGTTGCTGAAACACCACCCCGATCCGGCGCAGGCATTCCGAGGCGTGCGTGCGAATGTCCATGCCGAAAACCTGGATCACGCCCTCCGCCTGCGCGTAGAGACGGGTCGCCAGCGAGAACAGGGTCGTCTTGCCGGCGCCGTTCAGCCCGAGCAATACGGTGAAGTCGCCGGGCATGATGTCGAAGCTGACGTTGTTCAGCACCCGGCGTCGGCCGAACCGGTGTCCGAGCCCGGCGACCGACAGGGCGGGCGCTGGCGCGTTGTTCACGGCTTGCTCATGGGCGCGGCACCACCCCTCAGGAGATCGACCGACCGGGACCGATTTGACGACATCGGCCCCGGCAACGTCGACCGCCGTGATCGTATCGTCCTTTTCATTCGACACATAGCGATCGGCATCGCAGCCGCCGACGCAGGCGACGTGTTTGCCGCAGCGATCCGGTCTGGGAATTCAATTCGCCCGGCGATGCGATCCGCGGCGCCGGAAACCGCGGCTGCGCCCTTTCGAGCGTCGCGGAGTCGGTGAGCGCCGGCAGTTTCCCAGCGTGCCCCGACGCGGTAAGGTTGGCGATCGGATCGGGCGCGGCGCAACAGCGCGGGAGGACGTGGTCATGCAGGCGGATTATGTGATTGTCGGCGCCGGTTCGGCCGGCTGCGTCCTGGCCAACCGGCTCAGCACGGACCCGGCGAATAGGGTGATCCTGCTCGAAGCCGGCGGCCGCGACACCAATCCGCTGATCCATGTGCCGGCCGGCTACATCAAATTGCTCGACCACAAGAGCCTGACCTGGGGGTTCGTCGCGGAGCCCGATCCCGGGGTCAACGGCCGTTCCATCCTCTATCCGCGCGGCAAGGTCCTGGGTGGGTCGAGCTCGATCAACGGCATGATCTATGTGCGCGGCCAACCCGAAGATTTCGACCATTGGGGCCAGCTCGGCAATCGCGGCTGGTCCTGGGACGACGTGCTGCCCTACTTCAAGAAGGCCGAAAGCTGGGAGAGCGGCGCCGACGATTTCCACGGCGACAACGGACCGCTGCTGACCTCGCGCACCGCCGACAAACCCGAATTGTGCCAAAAGATCATCGAGGCCGGCATCGAGATCGGCTGCGAGTATCACGCGGACGTCAACCATCTTCGGCCGGGCGCCGGAGACAATATCGGCTGGGTACAGCAGACGCGCCGCGGCCGGCGGCGGCAAAGCGCGGCGCGGACCTATCTGCGGCCGGCGCTGAAGCGCCGCAACCTGAGCGTCGTCACCGGCGCGCTGGTCCACCGCGTCGTGCTCGACGGCAACCGGGCCGTCGCCGTCGAATTCTCGCGCGGCGGAACCGGGAACGACGCCGTCGAGCGGGTCGATGCGGCGCGGGAGATCATTCTGGCCGGCGGCGCGATCGGCTCGCCGCACCTGTTGCAGCTCTCCGGGATCGGCGATCCCGACCATCTCGGCCGCATCGGCGTCGCGGTCCGGCAAGCGCTGCCCGGGGTCGGCAAGAATTTGCAGGATCATTTCCTCGCCCGCGTCACCAAAGAGGTGACCGGCATCGGCACCGCCAACGAAAAGTCGCGCGGGCTGCCTTTTGTCGGCGAGTTGGCGCGCTACGTCTTTGCCGGCACCGGCCTGTTGACCTACGCCGCCTCGTTGGTTTGCGCTTCGGTCAAGGTGTTGGAGGAATCGGCGACCCCGGACGTGCAGATCCTGTTCGCCAACGCCAGCTTTGCGCCGGGACCGATCCGCCGGCTCGACGAGCGGCCGGGGATGACCGGCGGCATGTGGCAGATGCGGCCATTGTCGCGCGGCTATGTCGAGGCCAAATCGAGCGATCCGCACATGGCGCCGGCGATCAACCCGCGCTACCTGTCCGAAGAGACCGACCGCCGCGCGGCAATCGGCGGGCTGCGCGCGGCGCGGCGGGTGTTCGCGGCGTCGGCGCTGAAGCCTTACCTCGTCGCCGAGATCCTGCCGGGTGAGACGGTGCAGGGCGACGACGAACTGCTCGACTATGCCCGGCAGACCGGGTCCACCGTGTTTCACGCGACCTGCACCTGCAAGATGGGCCGCGACCCGATGGCGGTCGTCGACGATCGGCTGCGCGTGTACGGCATCGACGGGCTGCGCGTGGTCGACGCCTCGGTGATGCCGACCGTGACCTCGACCAACACCAATGCGCCGACGATCATGATCGCCGAGAAGGGCGCGGCGATGATCCTCGCCGAGGCCCGCCAGCGGCTGGCGGCGTAATCCCACCCAACCCTCCCCCGCCTGCGGCATGTGTTCCTGCCCAATCAGATGGTCGCCGGGCCCTCGTCTCGGTCAGCGCGACACCAGCCGCCGTCGTGATGGCGAGCACCGCGGCGATAGCAACGATTTGCGAAGTTCCATCTGAGTCCGAAGTTGTTGTACGTGGCGGGCCAGACCGTCTTGTTCATCCGGTGGTGTAGGCGTTCGGCCAGTTTGTCGCGAGAGACATCGCCCGCGATTACCCGCACGAATTTGCCCTCGGGATCGAGCAGCCAGTAGGAAAAGCTGGTCAACTCGCCGGTCAGCATGGCGACACCCATACCGGCGACGATTGCGCCCGCGCCGAGTTGCAGGTTTCGGCCAAGCCGACGAAGACCTCTCAGCCGCAGCATCAGACTATCGGTGAATACGGCTGCGGCCAGGAACGGGAGGCCCAACCCGAGCGAGTAAAAAGCCAAGAGCGCGATGCCCTGCGGCACTCGAGACGGCGCTCGTGGTCAGGATCGCGCCGAGCACCGGCCCGATGCACGGCGTCCAGCCGAAAGCGAACGCGACGCCTATGATATACGCGGCGACAGGTCGCCCGCCGCCGACATCCAGATGCAGGCGGAACTTCCGTTCGAGCGAGGAGAGTCTCGCCAACCCCATCATGAACAGACCGAGCAGCAGGATGACGGCCCGCCGACCAAATTTTCCTCTTGGCGATAAGAGAGGAGCAGTTGACCCACGGTTGTCGCGCTCGCCCCCAGGATCACGAAGACGGTCGAGAAGCCGAGCTCGAAGGAGAGACCGAGGCGCAGCGCCGCGAGCGGCCTGACCGGCTCGCCGTTAGCGCGTCGCCCGCAATATACGAGACGTAGTCCGGAGGCAGTGGCAGTACGCAGAGCGCCAAGAACAAGATCACACCCCCGCCCAAGCTCGTCAGCAGCAGGCCGATGCCGGACATGCTGCTCATCGCGCCTCGCTCTTCGTGATGATCGATTGCCCGCTTATTGTCCGCTGGATCAGCGATACCACCTGGGGGCCGTCCCACTCGGCAGCGCCCATTTTGCGGACGACCTCGCCGCCCTGCCGGTCGATCACCAACGTGGTCGGCACGCCTTCAACGGCAAGGTCGCGCGACCCAATAGCCGAGGGGTCAAGATAGACGGCGAGCTTCTGGACGCCGATCTCTCGGTAGAAATCGCGCACCGCATCGACGCCCCTGCGGTCGATGGAGAGCGCGACAACGGCGAAATCGTCACCGCCGAGCCGGGCTTGGAGCCGGTCAAGGGCCTGCATCTCCTGCCGGCACGGGACGCACCACGTCGCCCATACATTCAGCAGCACGACCCGGCCCCGGAAATCGGCCAGCGTAAGCCCGCGGTGATGGTCGTCTTGGAACCGTATATCGGGCACCGGACGCGGTTGCTCGAACACCGAGACCGCAAGTGGGTTTGCCCAACTGTCGGTGCTGTTGGAACCCGTGGTCGGGGTCGCGCCGGCAACCTGCGTTGCCGGTGTTGATGCCCGCCGCACGATGTCATAGGCGAGCACCCCCGCAACAAGCAGGCTGGTCGCCGCTATCACGGCGAGCACGATCTGCCGCCTTCCGCTATTCGCCATCATCGGGCTGCGGTCGCCGATCCGATTAGATGGTCGCGTAGACCTTCGGCGGATTGCTGCCGATCTCATAGATGTCCAGAGGGCCGGGTTTGTTGCCGGGCATCCCTGGCGTCCCCTCGGGCATTCCAGGCAAACTGATACCGACGACCTTTGGCTTCTCGGCCAGCAGCCGGTCGATGACTTCCATCGGGATATGACCGCCCACGACGTAGCCGCCGATCAGGGAAATGTGGCAGGGCTGCAAGCCGTCCGGGATGCCGTATTTCTGCCCCATCACGGTCAGGTCGTTGGTCGGGATCGCCTTCACCTTGAAACCGTTGTCGCGCAGGTAGTCGGCATAGCCCTCGCAGCAGCCGCATTGCGGATTCTTGTAGAGGGTCACGTCCCCCCGGCTCGGCGCGGCGCCGGCGCTCGACACGATGACGCCGGTTGACCCGCCGATCAGCGCGGCGCTGCCGGCCCCTCCGACCAGCATCGTCAGCGCCGCGCGGCGGTTAAGCGTGTATTTCAAGTTTTGCATGATCGTTCTCCCGGTTGATTGCTACGAGATGCGAATGACGCCCATCATCCCGGCCTCTTGATGGTCGGTGACGTGGCAGTGGAACATCCAGTCGCCGGGGTTGTCGGCGACGAAGGCGAGATCGGCGCTCTCGCGCGGCGGGATAAGCACCGTGTCGCGCCATTCCTTGCGCGGATTTGGCTCTCCGTTGCGGCTGACGACCCGGAAGCTGTGCCCGTGCAGGTGCATCGGGTGCCACCACATCGTTTCGTTGCGCAGCGCCAGCACGCAGCTTTTGCCGCGCTGGATGGCAAAGAGCGGCGGCATGTTCGGCTGGCCGTCGCCGGTCATCGACATGCCGTTCATCGCCCAGGTCGCGCCGCCGTGGCCCATCATTCCCGAGCCGCCCCCGCCCATCATTCCCATCCCGCCCATCATCCCGCCTTGCAGCACGATCTCATGTCGCTCGGCGGCGGTGAGGTCGGGTTCGGGTAGAGGGTTGACCGGCAGCTTGGGCGGCGGGTCTGCTGATGGTGTTCTGACCGGCTCGGTGGGGTCGTAGGCCAGATCAAGAAGGTTGTAGGCGAGGTCGCTGTAGTAGTCGTCGATGACCCGATAGCTCTGGCCGCGATTTCCGGTCATGTCGAGAATCACGTCGGCACGCATCGCCGGCCCGAGCACGACCCGACCGCCTTCGGGCGGATAAGGGTCGCAGGGCTGGCCGTCGTGTGCGACGACAATCGGCTTGTGTCCCTCAAACCGTAGCCCGACGATCCGCGCCAGCGCAGCGTTGACCAGCCGTAGACGCACCCGCTCGCCGGACTTCACCGGCACCGTCTTGAGAGCGCGCCCGTTGATCGTGACGGTGTTGCCGATGCGGCCCGACATGCCGGCTTCCATGCGGTTGCCGAACCCGCCCGCGATTTGCCCCTTGTCGTCGACCTGCCAATCCTCGATGAACCACAGCAGATCGCGGTTGATCCCCGGAACCCGCTCGGGTTCCGCGACGATCAATGCGCCCGCCAGACCGCGCCCAAGCTGTTGTAGCGTGTCCTCGTGCGGGTGATACCAGAACGTCCCGGCATCGGGCGGGGTGAACTCATATACGAAGCTGCTGCCGGGTCGTATCGGCTTCTGCGTCAAGCCGGGCACCCCGTCCATCGCGTTTGCCAGACGGATGCCGTGCCAGTGAACGGTCGTGTCCTCGACGAGCTTGTTGACCACCGTGATCCGCACCGGCTGACCCTGGCGGACTCGCAGTTCCGGGCCGGGCACGGTGCCCTCATAGGCCCATACGGCGGTGTCCCGGTGCCCGTCGCCGGCCAGGTTCACGGTCGCCGACTTCGCGGCGAGCGTGTATTCCTTGGTCGCCGGTTTCGCATAGCTATGGCGGAGCGGAAGCGCCCGCGTCAGCGCAGTGGCGCCCGCGCCCAATACGAGCGCGCGTCTCGATACTCTCATTCGACAATCCTCGTCACCGCCGCTCGGCTTCGTGAGCCGGCGGACACAATCAGCCTGCGAACAGTCTCAAGCTGCGAGGATTGGTGGAGAGAGTTCCGGTTCTACGGAGATTCCAGAGAGCGCCTGGGGCGCAAGGTGGTAGTTGGGTGATGTCCACTCGACGGGGACGGCAAACGTGGCCGACGAGGTCGGAACAACTGATGCGCTGATGCAGCCGCCGTGGCCGAGACAGTTTGGGATATGCCCTGTGCAGGGTGGTTGCGGCTCGGCGCATCCACCGCCCATATCGGCGCTTGCGGTCATCTGCGGCGCGGCCATGCTCGCTGGGACAAGCTGCGCCGTCACGCCGACCACGAAAGCCAGCGCCAGGCAAACCGTCAGGAAACGCTTCAAGACCGTCGCCATCCGAGAAGATATGAATCGTTATGAAATTCGGTCAACCTTTTCGGGGCCAACGCTCACCAGCCCGGCTCGTCACCAAGGAGCAAAGGAGGCCAGACATGGGATTGTGCCGTAAGCTGGTCTTGCCAATCCTCATTGATCTGGCGATGCGGAATAGTCGGCTCGCGGGCTATCGGCAGGCCACGATCAGTTCGGCGCTGGTCGTGTGCTGGAAATCGGCCTCGGGTCAGGTCTTAGTTTGCCGCTGTATGGCCCGGCGGTGGAGCAGGTCTACGGTATCGACCCGTCACCTTTGCCGGCACCGGCCTGTTGACCTACGCCGCCTCGTTGGTTTGCGCTTCGGTCAAGGTGTTGGAGGAATTGGCGACCCCGGACGTGCAGATCCTGTTCGCCAACGCCAGCTTTGCGCCGGGACCGATCCGCCGGCTCGACGAGCGGCCGGGGATGACCGGCGGCATGTGGCAGATGCGGCCATTGTCGCGCGGCTATGTCGAGGCCAAATCGAACGATCCGCACATGGCGCCGGCGATCAACCCGCGCTACCTGTCCGAAGAGACCGACCGCCGCGCGGCAATCGGCGGGCTGCGCGCGGCGCGGCGGGTGTTCGCGGCGTCGGCGCTGAAGCCCTATCTCGTCGCCGAGATCCTGCCGGGGGAGACGGTGCAGGGCGACGACGAACTGCTCGACTATGCCGGCAGACCGGGTCCACGGTTTTTCACGCGACCTGCACCTGCAAGATGGGCCGAGACCCGACGGCGGTCGTCGACGATCAGCTGCGCGTGCACGGCATCGACGGGCTGCGCGTGGTCGACGCCTCGGTGATGCCGACCGTGACCTCGACCAACACCAATGCGCCGACGATCATGATCGCCGAGAAGGGCGCGGCGATGATCCTCGCCGAGGCCCGCCAGCGGCTGGCGGCGTAATTGCGCCCTGACCGACCAACCAGCCCGGAGCCGTCATGGCCGAAGTAAAAAACAAAACTATCATCACGGATGGAAAAGAGCGTTGTCGATGGTGTCTCTCAGATCCTATCTATATCCATTATCACGACACGGAATGGGGAGTTCCGGTACATGACGACAACAAACTGTTCGAGTTTCTGATATTGGAGGGAGCACAAGCCGGCCTGAGTTGGCTGACGATCCTGAAACGCCGGGAAGGCTATAGAAACGCCTTCGCCGGTTTCGTACCGGAAAGCGTGGCTCGGTTCGGCGAGAGCGATGTCCAGCGGCTGATGAACGATCCGGGGATCATCCGCAACAAGGCAAAAATCGGCGCCGCCATCGCCAATGCTCAACAATTTCTCAAAGTTCAAGAACAATATGGGTCGTTTGCCAACTACAGCTGGCCTTTTGTCGATGGTAAGCCGATCGTCAATCGTCGGAGAGAGTTGGCGGAAATTCCGGCGACTTCGCCGGAATCGGACGCCTTCAGCAAAGACCTGAAACGGCGCGGCTTCAAGTTCGTCGGCTCGACGATCATGTACGCGCATATGCAAGCCGTCGGCATGATCAATGACCATGTCGCAAGCTGCTTCAGATATCCGTTGTGACCGTCGGCAGGCGTGCGATCTGTCGTCGGTTTGCTAAACGATCCGCGGAAGGTGGCCCGGCGGCCTGGCTTCGGTTCGCGGTGCCGGCCGAGGTTTTGTCCGTCACCGAGAGGTTCGCTATCCGCCCCCAATGAATACCGACGGCAAAAATTTGCCAATGCCGGGCGTCGTGAAACTCGCGCGACAGGATTGCCAGGCAGGTTCCATCGGACTAAGCTTAGTTCGATCGAGGAGAATGCCTTGCGCACCGTCAATATCCACGCGGCAAAGACCCACCTGTCGCGGCTCGTCGACGCAGCAGCGGCTGGCGAGGAGATCATCATCGCCAAATCCGGCAAGCCGCTGGCTCGGTTGTGCCCGCTTGCCGCCCGGTCGGGCAGGCGGAAGCTCGGCGGTCTCGAAGGAAGGCTGCGCATTCCCGAGGATTTCGACGCGCCATTGCCCGATGAGGTGCTCGATCTCTTCGAAAGTTGCTGATGCGCATCCTGCTGGATACGCACGTCCTGCTGTGGGTGCTCGGCGATCGACGCCGGCTGGCTCAGCCGGCACTGGCCGCCCTCGAAACCGAAGAGAACGTCGTGCTCTTCAGTGCCGCGAACATCTGGGAAATCGCCGTCAAGGCAGCCCTGCGGCGGTCCGATTTTGCGGTGCAGCCGGCGGAAATCGGCGAGGCCGCTCTGCAGGCGGGTTTTGTCGAATTGGCGGTTGGCTCGGCCGCCGCAGCGCGCGTTGCCGAATTGCCGCCCTTTCATCGCGACCCGTTCGACCGGCTGCTGATTGCGCAGGCGATGATCGAACCGGCGATCCTGTACACCGCGGACGCACGGCTCCTCGCCTATTCGGATCTGGTAAAACAGGTCGGAGCGCGATAGGCCCCGAGCCGGTTCGCCGCATCGCAAGGATACCGCCATGCAAGCCGATTACGTGATCGTCGGCGCCGGCTCGGCCGGCTGTGTGCTGGCCAACCGGCTGACCGAGGACCCCGGCACCCGAGTCGTGCTGATCGAGGCCGGCGGGCAGGATTGGAACCCGCTGATCCACATCCCGGTCGGGTTCATGAAATTGCTCGATCACCCGAGCCTGACCTGGGGGTTCAAGGCCGAGGCCGATCCCGGCACCGCCGGCCGCGCGATCGTCTACCCGCGCGGCCGGGTGCTGGGCGGCTCGTCCTCGATCAACGGGCTGATCTACATCCGCGGCCAGCCCGAGGATTTCGATCATTGGGCGCAGCTCGGCAATCGCGGCTGGGGCTGGGATGACGTGCTGCCCTATTTCAAGCAGGCCGAGAACTGGCAGGGCGAGGCCAGCGATCTGCACGGCAAGAGCGGCTTTTTGACCACCTCGCCGATGACCGAGCGGCCGGCCGCCTGCCAGGCGATCATCGCTGCGGCGCAGGAGCTCGGGGTCGAATACCGCCCGGACGTCAACAATCTGCCGCCGGGCGCCGGCGACAGCATCGGCTGGTGCCAGCAGACCCGCGGCGGGCGGCGCCGGGCCAGCGCCGCGCAAACCTACCTGAAACCCGCTTCGAAGCGGCCCAATCTGCGGGTCGTCACCAAGGCGCTGGTGCGGCGCGTGCTGTTCGACGGCAAGCGCGCGACCGGCGTGGAATTCGAGCGCGGCGGGGCGGTCGAACGGGCCGACGCGGCCCGTGAGGTGATCCTTTCGGCCGGAGCGATCGGTTCGCCGCATCTGCTGCAATTGTCCGGAGTCGGCGAGCCCGCGACCCTGGCCAAGGCCGGCATCGCGGTACATCACGCTCTCGACGGCGTCGGGCATAATTTTCAGGACCATTACATCGCCCGCATGTCGTGCGAGGTCAGCGGCATCGAGACCTTGAACGAGCGCGGCCGCGGCCTCTCCTTTGCCAATGAGGTGCTGCGCTACGTCGCAACCGGCACCGGCATGCTGACCTACAGCGCGTCGCTGTGCGCCGCCTCGGTCAAGGTGCTCGAAGAATCGGCGACGCCCGACGTGCAGTGCGTCTTTGCGCCGGCCAGCTACAAGCCGGGGCTGATCCGCAAGCTCGACGACAAGCCGGGCATCACCGGCGGCCCATGGCAGATGCGGCCGTTGTCGCGCGGCTATGTATTGGTCGGCTCGCCCGACCCGCGCCGGCAGCCGGCGATCAACCCGCGCTATCTGGCCGAAGACGCCGACCGTCGGGCAATCGTCGGCGGGCTCAAATTCCTGCGCCGCCTGTTTGCCGCACCCGCATTGGCTCGATACGTCGTCGCCGAGACGATGCCGGGGCCGGGTGTCGCGACCGACGACGAATTATTGGATTACGCGAGGGCCAACGGCTCGACGGTCTATCACGCGAGCTGCAGCTGCATGATGGGCAGCCACGCAATGAGCGTCGTCGACAGCGAGTTGCGGGTGCACGGGCTCGACGCGCTGCGCGTCGTCGACGCCTCGATCATGCCGGCGGTCAGCTCGACCAACACCAACGCGCCGACGATCATGATCGCCGAAAAAGGCGCGGCGATGATCAAGGCCGCGTCGCGGCAGCGGCTGGCGGCATAATCGGACACAGACTCCGGTCGGAGGATAACCATGGCTGAGCAGAAATGGACGATGCGCGGCGAGTACATGGAAAGCTGCAATTGCGATTATCTCTGCCCGTGCATCTATACGAACCCGCAAGGGGCGGCGACCCATGATCATTGCATCGCGGTGATGGTGTTCCGCGTCGACGAAGGCAGTTACGGCGGCATCAGCCTCGACGGGCTCAAATTCGCGCTGGTGATCCGCTCCGGCAGGATCATGGCCGATGGCGACTGGGTCTTTGCCGGCGTCGTCGACGCCGCCGCCGACCCGGCCCAGCGCCAGGCGTTGACGACGATCGTCGGCGGCGATGCCGGCGGCCCGCCGGCCTTTATCCGGCAGAATCTGGTCGGCGATTATCGCGGCGTCGCCGTCAAACCGATCGAGTTCGCGATGGCCGGCCTCGCCCGCAAAGCCGCGATTCCCGATGTCGCCGCCTTCGAAATCGAGGGCGTCGCCTCGCGCAACCGCAGCGGCGAACCCTATTACATCGACAACACCGGCCATCCGGCGAGCCGCCGCCTGGCCTTGGCGCGATCGAAGGAGACCCACGTGCACGGCTTCGGCCTCGACCTGGATCTCGTCGGCACGGGCAACAACGGACACTACGCGCCGTTCAGCTGGGCGGCGTAGGCCGCATCCGCTCGGCGGCGTGCCGCCGGCGGTCAGCGGTCGGATTTCCGTACGAGCTGGTTCAGTTCGAACTGATCGAGTTGACGCTGCGCCCCGGCGGCGCCGAGATCGAGGGCGCGGCGATACCAAAAGCGCGCCGCTGCGGGGTTGGGGCGCCATTTGCGCCTGGCCCGGTGCGTCGCGAAGACAGGATCGAAGGTCATCCCGATCCGCAACGCCGCCTCGCCGTCGCCGGCGTCGACGGCCTGCTGGTAAAAGAACCGCGCCGAAGCCGCGTCGCCGTCGTGGAACAGCGCGTCGCCACGGGCGAGGAGCCGAGCGATTTCAGCAGCGGGCACGGGCGTGCTCGCCGGTGGCTGGGGGGGTGCGGTCGGATTCGGCTCGCTCGGCGTCCCCGGCCCCGGCTCGCTCGGCGCTTCGGCAAGACCCTTCGGCCCCATGCCGGCCGGCTTGGGCGGCAAAGCAGTCCGTTCCGCCGCCGGGGTCGTCGGCGGCGCGGGGGCGAGGGCGGAGGTCCCGGTCGGCGGCTGCACAAGTGTCGGGATCGGCGCCGGCCCGCGCTTCGCGTCACCGTCGGCGGTTTCGGCCGGCGCGTTCATCAGCAGAAAAAATCCGCTGCCGAAAAAGACCGCGGTGGTCGCGGCAGCGACGATTCCGAGCGCCGCCAGATAAATCAGGACGCCGATCGGCAGCCGCAGCGCCCGCAGGGGCCTTTCGTTGCCGTGACGGGTCGGCCCTTCGATCAGCGGGCGGTCGCGCGGGGGGGCTCGCAGCATCACATCGGCCATCTCCCGATACTCCCGGTTCGATGGCGGGCCGGCGTCGATCTCGGCCGTCGCCTCTGGCTGCGTGAGCCTAGCGCGATTTGTTTACGCTGCAACGCGGAAAGTTTTGCCGCCGGGATTGTGACGATCGGCGATCCGGGCCAATTTGACCGCAACGTATCCGTTGTCTGGCCGTCACGATGAGCTGGCTGACCAATTTCGTCCTGCCCAAGATCCGCAGCGCGGTTTCGCGGCGGGCGATGCCGGACAATCTGTGGCAGAAATGCCCGGGCTGTCAGCAGATGCTGTTTCATCGCGAGCTCGAGGCCAATCTCGAAGTCTGCCGCAATTGCGGCCACCATCTGCGAATTGGCGCCGCCCGCCGGCTGCAGATCCTGTTCGACGACGGTGCCGCGACCCGGATCGAATTGCCGAAAACGATCGTCGATCCGCTGCGCTTTCGCGATGCCAAGCGCTATGCCGACCGGTTGCGCGAAGGGCAGGGGGCATACGGCGCGGGCAACGATGCGGTCATCGTCGCCCATGGCCGGATCGGCGGCCAGGCGGCGGTCGTCGCCGCTTTCGAGTTCGGCTTTATGGGCGGATCGATGGGGGTCGCCGCCGGCGAGGCGGTGCTCGCCGCCGCCCGGCTCGCGGTCATGCAGGAGGCGGCGCTGATCGCGGTACCGGCCTCGGGCGGTGCACGCATGCAGGAGGGCATGTTGTCGCTGATGCAGATGCCGCGCACGATCATCGCCGCCGACATGGTCAAGGAGGCCGGGCTGCCCTACATCGTGCTGCTGACCGATCCGACGACAGGCGGCGTTTCGGCCTCGTTTGCGATGGTCGGCGACGTGACCATCGCCGAGCCCGGCGCCACGATCGGCTTTGCCGGCGCGCGGGTCATCGAGGAGACGATCCGCGAAAAGCTGCCGGAGGGGTTTCAGCGCGCCGAATATCTCTACGATCACGGCATGGTCGACATGGTCGTGCCGCGCGCCGAATTGCGCGCGACGCTCGGACGGCTGCTCGGGCTGCTGCGCGACCGGCAACGGGTGGTCGCCGCACCGCCGCTGACGGCGGAAGCCTCGTGATCGCCGCCGGCAGCGACCGGGTGCTGGAGCGGCTCGGACGGCTGCACCCGAAGCTGATCGATCTGTCGCTCGGCCGGGTCGAGCGCCTGCTGGCCGCGCTCGGCAACCCGCAGGACCGGTTGCCCCCGGTGGTCCATGTCGCCGGCACCAACGGCAAGGGCTCGACGGTGGCGACGCTGCGCGCCTGCCTCGAAGCCGGCGGCTGGCGCGTCCACGCCTATATCTCGCCGCATCTGGTCCGCTTCCACGAGCGCATCCGGCTCGCCGGCGAGCTGATCGAGGAAGAGGCGCTGCTGGCGCTCCTCGAAGAATGCGAACGCGCCAACCGGGGGGAGCCGATCACCTATTTCGAGATCACCACCGCGGCGGCGTTCCTCGCCTTTTCCCGCACCCCGGCCGATATCGTGCTGCTCGAAACCGGGCTCGGCGGCCGGCTCGATGCGACCAACGTCGTGCGCCGGCCGGCGGCGACCGCGATCACGCCGATATCGCTCGACCACCAGGCCTTTCTCGGCGACACCATCGCCGCGATAGCCGGCGAGAAGGCCGGTATCCTGAAGTCCGGCGCGCCGGCGATCATCGGGCCGCAAATGCCCGAAGCGGCGGCGGTCTTTGCCGCTCATGCGGCGGCGGTCGGCGCCCCGCTGTTGCGCTTCGGGCAGGAATGGCGCTGCACGGCAACCGGCGACGGCATGCGCTACGAAGGCCCGGGCTGGCGATACGACCTGCCGTTGCCGTCATTGCCCGGCGCGCATCAGATCATCAATGCCGGCACGGCGATCGCCTGCCTCGAACAGCTGACCGGCTTTCAAATCGCCGGCGAGGCAATCGCCCGGGGGCTGCGCCGGATCGACTGGCCGGCCCGCCTGCAGCGGCTGACCCATGGCCCGCTGGTCGAGATGTTGCCGGAGGGCTCGGAACTCTGGCTCGACGGCGGCCACAACCCCGGCGCCGGCGCGGCTCTGGCGGCGATGGCCGCGGGCTGGCATGACCGCCCGCTCGACCTCGTCGTCGGCATGCTCAACACCAAAGACGCCGCCGGCTTCCTCGCCCCGCTCGCGCGCGCATGCCTGCGCTCTTTACGCCGTCACGATCCCCGGCGAACAAAACCCGCTCCCCGCCGAAGCGATCGCCGCCGCCGCCCGTTCGGTCGCCATCCCCGCCGAGGAATCCGCCTCCGCCGCCGCAGCGGTCCGCGACATCGTCCGCCGCCGCGGCGCCGCCCCCCACCGCGGCAAAGCCCGGGTGCTGATCTGCGGCTCCCTCCATCTCGCCGGCACAATTCTCAGAGAGAATGGCTGAGTGCGAGCAAAGGGACAGCTCATGGGGCGGCGCTTAAAGCGCCAGCCGACTCTCCCATCTTCGAATAGTCCGCTGCTGAGGTCAGCGCCGCGCGTCGCTTCAGTGCCGTCAATTTCGGCTGCGGCTTTAGCCGGTTTCTGCCGCTGAGGCGACCCGCCGCTAAAAGAAAAGCGGGGCGCCCGCGACCGTGCCGGCCGCCTGACCCGCGCGTCGGCGGTTTGTGAGCCGCAATCGTCGATCGGCGCCGGGTGCCGCCTACCCCACCCCTTGCGCCGCCGGCGACGCCAGGCCATCGGGCGGCCAGACCGCCACGCCCTCGGCCAGCGGGATGCGCAGGTTGCGAAACAGCAGCGAAAACATCAGCCAATTACCCATCGCGATGATGAACTCGACCTGCTGTCCCGGGTCGGCGACGTGTTCGGCGACATCGGCCCAGGCGGCGTCCGAGATGGATTTGCCGGCGAGACACTCGTCGGTCGCGGCGAGGATCGCCCGGTCCGCCGGTGTCAACCGCGCGGAATTGCGCCAGTCGCGCACCGCCAGGATGTCCTCGGGCGGGATCCCCGCCGTCGTCGCCACCCGCCAGTGGTTGGTCCACTCGTAGGCCGAGCCGGTGACCCAGCCGATCCGCATGATCATCAGTTCGCGCAGCCGGGTGTCGAATTTGTTGTTCTCCAGCAGCTGCATCAATTGGCTGAACGCGACCCGGGCCACACCGGGATTGTTGGCCACGGTGCGAAACGCCTCGCTCTGCGTCCGCCGCGCCGGCATCCCCATCGCCTCGCCGAGTTCGCGGGCGCGTTCCAGCGATACCATCGGCACGCGTGCTTTCATCGTCGTTCTCCCCTCGTCGCTTCCGGATGGTGCTACAGCGCGAGCCGGCCCTGCGCAACCAGGTGGAAGCAGGCGAAGAAGCGATCGTCACCCGGCATGGCCGCGCTGCGGCTCACATCCATCTCGTCGAGCGCCAAAAACACCCGCCGATGTCGGCGGCGGCGGACGATGTCGCAGACCGCTTCGCCGGCACAATCCCGGCCGAGAATGGCCGACGGGGATCGCGACGCCCGATGCCCGGTTCCAGGCGACCCAACGCCATTGCCACGACGCGCCCAGCGAGGCAGGATAATTCTTCACTCTTACCGCGGGGGTCCGGATGGGTGTGGCAATGAGTTCCCTATTTCCTCCCAAGGCCAAAGCCTTTATCAAGTCCGCGTTCCCGTTTCTTCCTGCCGTTTACGAATTTCAACGGCAATATCGTAGCGGATATTTTCCCGTTTATTTAGACTACCCAATCACTCCAGTGCCGCGATATGGATGGAATACGACCCGGTCCCATGAACCTCTCTACGACCTGGTCGCCGCGAATCGGGATGCTTACGCTGCCCTCGTTACTAAATTTACCTCATTTAAGGCCGCATTGAGTCTCATTCCTTCACAACAAACAAACGATGTTTCGTCTCCGTATTGGTCAAACGGCTGGATCATGGGTCTTGATGCTGTTTCGTTATATTCGTTCCCGAGCCTATTTCAGTCGAATTTATACATAGAGATAGGGTCAGGAAACTCGACGAAATTTGTACGTAGATCTATAATCGATAATCATCTAAGTACTAAAATAATCTCTATTGACCCTCATCCGCGCGCCGAGGTTGACATCATTTGTGATGACGTAATCAGGTCGCCGCTTGAGCGTATTGATACAAGTGTATTCGGTAATTTGGGCCGCGGCGACATTCTGATGATAGATGGCTCTCACCGATGCTTTCAGAACAGTGATGTTACCACTGTTTTCCTCGAAATTCTACCAAAATTAAACAATGGGGTCATTGTTTACGTAGACGATATTTATCTGCCGTATGATTATCCTCCAGAATGGTCCAAAAGGTACTATTCTGAACAATATCTTCTTGCCGCCATGCTGCTCGCCGATGCGCATAGACGGTATGAAATACTGTTTCCCGGATGGTTCATTTCTACGGATTGGGAATTGAGTAAAAGTCGCCGAGAAATCGTGGCGCGAAATTGGCATAGCGAACCGCAATCGAAGTGACGGCAACGGATTTTGGCTTCAGGTGATTGCGCCGCCGGCGGCGCTGGATCGGCCGGCGCTCACCAAACGCGGGGAGGACCGGGGCGCCCAGGACGCCGCGCGCCTGGCCGCCGAAGCCGCTCATACAAAATATTTCCAGCCAAACTCCGTATGAGGACCGCTCGGACCGCAAGGGCGACCGAAACCTTCGGCGGACGCGATCGAAGGGCGCGGGGGTATCGAATGCGCATGCGGCGACCGAACCCTTTCTGTTAACATCTGTCCGAACCGGAGTATCGAGGAGACAAGCGGTGAACGACGTGATCAGTCTGTCGCAGCGCGCCGATGCGCTCGAAGCCAAGATGGCGCGAGAGCTCGACTACATCGTCATCAAGTCGCGGCTCTACAGCATGGCCGAGGGCGATATGGGCCCGGCGCCGAACGCCGGCGCGCTGATGAAGGACAACCCGAACGCGCGCGTCCTGATGGGCGACGACCCGCGGCTGCCGGCGATGCCGGAACGGCCGACCCTGATGGACTTCTTCAAATACCGCTTCGGCCCGTGCATGCACCTGTTGCAAAGCGCCCGGCACGCGGTCAAGGCCGATTTGCCGGAAAAGATGGTGCTCGCCTGCCTGCTGCACGACATTTCGACGATCGGCTTCATCCGCGGCGACCACGGCTATTGGGGCGCGCAGCTGGTCGAGCCCTATGTCGACGAGGAAGTGACCTGGGCGATCCGCGCCCATCAGGTGCTGCGCTTCTATCCCGACGATTCGGTCGGCTACGAATATCCGCACTCCTACATCACCTCGTTCGGCCAGGAATACCGTCCCGACCCTTACATCGAAGAAGACTACAAGCGGATGCGGGACCACAAATGGTATATGTCGGGCCGGCAGATCACCGTGCACGACATCTACTCGTTCGACCCCAATGTGCATGTCGAGCTCGAGGAGTTCACCGACATCGTCGGCCGCAATTTCCGCCAGCCGGAACTGAGGGCCTCGGTTTTGACAACAGCCCGGTCGCCCATATGTGGCGGGCGATGATCCGCCCGGCGAAGTACCTGTAAGGTCGAGCGGCCGAGGGAGAATTCCGGGGAAGGGGTGCGAACCACGCCGACATCGGATGCCCAGGCTCACGCCTGAGAGCAGGGGTCGAAGCGTTTCGCGTCACCGACCGTCTTTCCGACAGCGAACGCGCGGCGCTGATGGGCGGTACGCTCCAGCGGCTCTATAACTGGTCCGCCTGACCGGTCGCCGGGGCCGCCGGTTCGGCCGCGTCGACTTCCCCGACGGAGGGACCAAATGGCAGCCCACGCCGATGACGGCAGAACGCTCGAGCAACGGCTTCGCCTGATCGAGGACCGGTTCGAGATCTACGACCTGATCGCCAGCCATCCGCCGAGCGCCGACACCGGCGCCGGCGATTACACCGCCTCGGTGTGGGTAGAGGACGGCGAGTTCGACCGCGGCGCCGAGTTCCCGCGGCCGACCGGGGCGGCGGCGATCGCCGGCGGCTCGGCGAACCCCGAGCACCGCCGGGCGATCGAGCAGGGGATCGCGCATTTTGCCGGCTTGCCGTATGTGCGGATCACCGGCGACACCGCCTTTGCAATCTCCTATCTGCAGATCCTGGTGCCGGACTTTGTCGGTCCGCTCTTCGATGTCCCCAATCATGGCTCGTCGCGCGGCTTCCACGTGCATCGCGTTTCAGCCAATCGCTGGGAGTTCGTGCGCACCGGGGCGGGCTGGAAGATCAGGCGGCGGACCCTACGCCCGTTGGACGGGACCCCGCCCGCACGCGAGATTCTCGCCGGCGCATTGGCGCCGTAACGCCGCCGCGCCTTGCCCGGGAACAGGCCGGCTCCTGGCGTAGGCGGTGTCGGCGAGGTCGAGGACCTCGCCGAATTCTGTGCACCGCCGGTCCGGCTGCGGCGCGTTTTCCCGCCCGGTGATCCCGAGACGGCCTCTCGCGGATCGATCGAAGGGCTGCGCCGGTCGGCGCAAGCCTCTCGGGTATCGGCCCGAACGAATGCCGGGTCCGGCCTCAAGGCTTGCGCAAACGTCCGCTTTCCTCGATCTCGGCTGCCGCTATCGCCCGCGCCAGCGCGCTGCTCAACTCCTTGGCCGACTCCAGCGTCAGTTCGACGGCGACCCGCGTGCCGGGCGCGAGCGCCGAGTTCACGAAATCGATGGTGATCGCCTCCTCGAGCAGAGCGTGGTGCGGGTGGTCGTAGGACACCACCGAGTGGGTGAGCCTGAACCACCCGTCACCACCCTTGCCGGCGCCGTCGGCGCCGACGATCTCGACGATCGAAGTGCACATTCCGGGAGTTATTTGGACAGGTGCTTGTGCAGGAACGCGAACACCTTTTGCCAGCCGTCCACCGCCTGTTCGATCCGGTAAGCCGGCCGGTCGTAGTAGAAGAAACCGTGTCCGGCGCCGTCGTAGCGATGAAACTCGTACTGCTTGCCGTGTTTCTTGAGTTCGGCCTCGTGCTGGTTGACCTGCTCCGGGGTCGGTGCCCGATCCTCGTTGCCGAACAGGCCGAGCAATGGGCAGGACAGGTTTTTGGTGAACTCGATCGGCGCGGTCGGCTGCTTCGGGTTCAGCTCTTCCTTGCTCATCACCACCCGGCCGCCCCACAGCTCGCAGGCGGCGTTTATGCCTTTGGTGTGGCAGGCGAACAGAAAGGTCTGCCGCCCGCCCGAGCAGGTGCCGAAGACCCCGACCTTGCCGTTGAGCCAGGGCTGGGCGCGCAGCCACGTGACCGAGCCTTCCGTGTCGCCGATCACCTGGGCATCGGGGACGCCGCCCTCGGCGCGCACCTTGGCGGCGACGTCGTCGGCTTTGCCTTCGCCGGCGCGGTGATAGAGGTTCGGGCTGATCGCCGCATAGCCGTGGTGCGCGAATTTGCGGGTGGCCTCGCGGTACCACTCGTCCCAGCCCGGCGCATGATGCAGCAATACCATCCCGGGGAATGGACCCGGACCCAACGGCCGCGCCACATAGGCCGAGATCGGTTCTCCCTTGTCGCCGTTGATCGTGATCGTTTCCGCAATCATGCCTTCGTAAGCCATGGTCTCCACCCCTCGCTGTCGAAAAAATAGGCCGCTGCTGCAGGAGAAGCACGCAGTCGCCGAGATTACCATATCGTCGGCCGATCATCCCACAAGGCGCTGGTCGGGAAACAGCGGTTTCGGGTCGCCGCGCGGCCGACGAGTTCGAGCCGCGATTGGCGGCGACCCTCTCGGCCGGTCCCCGACGCCTCGGACTACGTCGCCAAAGGGCTATTTGAGCGAGAAATACGCAATCCGATCGCCGCGGAAGGTGCCGACGAACATCTCGTCGCCGACCGCGAGCCCGACCGTCGCGTCGCCGAACTCCGGATCGCCCTTCTCGCTGACCACCGGCGTCACTTTCATCGCCGTGGTATCCCATTTGACGATGCGCCAGGGTTGCGTGCAGCGCGGGGAATGGCTTTCGAAGCAGGCGAATACCTCTTTTGCCGGAACATCCTGGCCGGCGACCATCAGCGAACCGTCGGGCGCCCAACGCAGATTGTCGGCGAGAAAGCCGACCGGCAGCCGCGTGGCCGGTGCGCCGCCGCCCCGCGACAGGCGGACCACCGCCTTGTTGCCCCAGGCCGCGACGTAGATCCATTTGCCGTCGCGCGACACCTCGATGCCGTTGTTGCCGGACATCCGGCTGCCCGGAACCAGCTTGAAGCCCCGATGCGGCTGCCATTCGTATACCGCTCCGGTCTCCTCGCCCGCTGCCAGCTTGGCAGGAGCTTTGGGGTCCTTCGGATCGAACATGTCGGTGACCACCATGCCGCCTCCCGGTGTCGGCGCCACCGCGTTGGGCCAGGTGCGGTCCGGCATTACCGCGCAGCCGACCCAGGTCACGGTGGGCTCCGCGCCTTTGGCGTCGAGCACGAAGATTTCGATTGATTCCCGGCCGCCGTGATTGACCACGTACAGCGTATCGGCGTTGTTGCCGCCGCGGCGCAGATTGAGGCCGTGCGCCGAAAATTTGCTGAGATCGGGCGGGCTCGGGCAGTCGCCGTAGAGCGCCTTGTCCCATTTTACCTGCGGCCTGGAGCCCGGAAACAGCGTTTTCCACGACTTGTCCCGGGCATCGACCAGATGCAGGCCGCCGCGCGGGCCGGCGGCGCCGCCGTCCATGCCGCTGGCCACGATCCATTGGGTGCCGGGCACCTGGACCAGGTCTTCCGAGTTCAACGGCCCGCAGACAAAACCGAGCCTGCCGGCGGCGGTGCAGGGTTCCGCCGCCGCCGCTGACGGTGCGCTGCCGCCGATCGCCGCCGCAGCGGCGACGAACAGGCCCGCGGCAATGATCGTCCTCATATCCCGGTCCCTCCCATGATCGGCGCGCCGTTCGCCGCGCGCGGTGATCATCATACAGATTTCGCCCGGCCTTGCTCGTTCGCCGGACCGACATTGACCGCGCCGGACCGGGCGGCTTAGGCTCCGAGCATCGGGCCGACCGCCGCGCCGCCTCGATGGTCGGCCGCGGTTGCCGGGACAGTGTTTTCGCGTCGATAGGCTGTTATCGATTTGGCTCCGATGATCACTGCCGCCGACCAAAAAAGAGGAGGATAGCCGTGGCCGAGACATCGACGTCGAAGATGGATCGCAATCTCGCGCTGGAAGTCGTCCGGGTGACCGAGGCGGCAGCGCTCTCGGCCTCGCGGCTGATGGGCAGGGGCGATGAAAAGGCCGCAGACCAGGCGGCGGTCGACGCGATGCGCGAGGCGCTGAACAGTCTGGCGATCGCCGGCACCGTCGTCATCGGCGAGGGCGAACGCGACGAGGCGCCGATGCTCTATATCGGTGAGAAGGTCGGCACCGGCAACGGCCCGCCGATCGACATCGCGCTCGATCCGCTCGAAGGAACCACGATCACCGCCAAAGGCGGCGCCAACGCGCTTGCCGTGATCGCGATGGCCGATGCCGGCGGCTTTCTGAACGCCCCCGACGTCTACATGGACAAGATCGCGATCGGCGGCGGGCTGCCCGAGGATCTGGTCGATCTCGACGAGGAGCCGATCGTCAATATGCGCAATCTGGCCCGGGCGAAAAAAGTCGAAGTCGCCGATCTGGTGGTCTGCATCCTCGATCGGCCGCGGCATGCCGAGCTGATCGCCAAGGTTCGCGCCGCCGGCGCGCGCATCGCCCTGATCTCGGACGGCGATGTCAGCGGCGTCATCGCCACCTCCGACCCGGAAACCGGGATCGACATGTATGTCGGCTCGGGCGGCGCCCCGGAGGGGGTATTGGCGGCGGCGGCGTTGCGTTGCATCGGCGGTCAGATGCAGGGGCGGCTGTTGTTCCGCAACGACGATGAGCGCGGCCGCGCCGAGAAACTGGGCATCGCCGATTTAGACCGCAAATATAAGCTGCTGGACTTGGCCTCGGGCGATGTGATGTTCGCCGCGACCGGCGTCACCAGTGGCACGATGCTCAGGGGCGTGCGGCGGTTCTCCGGCGGCGCTTCGACGCATTCGGTGGTGATGCGCTCGAAAACCGGCACGGTCCGCTATGTCGAGGCGCGGCACGACTTCACCCGCAAGCAGAGCTTCGCCCCTTTCGCCCGCTGATTCCTCGCGATCTTCCCCTCCGCGTCGTTCCCGGGCGAGCGGGAATCGAGGGATGGCAAAGAGTTGAGGGGCATCCCCTGGACCCCCGCTCGCGCGGGGGCGACGATGAGACCGCGGAGAGCATGGGTCAGGGGCCGATATGGATGGCGCGGGCGGCGCCTTGTTGGGGGTGGAACACTCGATTTGCGGGCGTCGCTGGCGTCTGCGCGGCGCCGGCGCAGCGGCCGGGGGCGGCGTTGACCGAGCCGGGGCGGACGGACAGGCGATCGCCGAGCGGTTGGCGGTGCCCGAAATCATCGGGCGGCTGCTGGCGCAGCGCGGGATCGATCTCGACCACGCGCCGGGTTTTCTCGCTCCGCGGTTGCGCGATCAGCTACCCGACCCGTCGCATCTGCGCGACCTCGATCATGCCGCGGCGCGATTGGTGCGCGCAGTATCCGTCGGCGAGACGATCGCCGTTTTCGGCGATTACGATGTCGACGGCGCCACCTCGGCGGCGTTGCTGGCGAGGTTTTTTGCCGCAGTCGGGGCGCGGACCCGCATCTATGTGCCGGATCGCCGGCGCGAGGGCTATGGCCCGAATACCCCGGCCCTGCTGCGCCTGGGCGAAGAAGGCATAAAAGTCGTCGTCACGGTCGATTGCGGCACCACTGCCTATCTGCCGCTGGCCGCCGCGGCCGAGGCCGGGCTCGAGGTGATCGTCGTCGATCATCACGTCGCCGAGCCGCTGCTGCCGACCGCCGCTGCGATCGTCAATCCGAACCGCCTCGACGAGACCAGCCCGCATGGCGCTTTGGCCGCGGTCGGCGTCGTGTTTTTGCTGGTCGTCGCGGTCAATCGCGCGCTGCGGCGGGCCGGCTGGTATGGGCCCGGCCGGGCCGAGCCCGATCTGCTCGGTTGGCTCGATCTGGTGGCGCTCGGCACGGTCTGCGATGTCGTGCCGCTGTCCGGCCTCAACCGTGCCCTGGTTGCGCAGGGGATCAGGGTCGCTCGCCGCGGCGCCAATCCGGGCCTGGCCGCGCTCGCCGCGATCGCCTCCGTCACCGAGCCGCTCGACGCCTACCATCTCGGTTTTGTGCTGGGTCCACGGGTCAATGCCGGCGGCCGGGTCGGCGCCGCCGATCTCGGCGCCCGGTTGCTCGCGACCGATGATCCGGCGCTGGCCGCCGAGCTGGCGCAGCGCCTCGACGGGTACAACCGCGAGCGCCGGGAGATCGAGGCGCGAGTGTTGGGCGAGGCGATCGCCAGGGTCGAGGGGGCGCCGCAATCGCCGGCGCTGGTCTTCGCCGCAGCCGAGAATTGGCACCCGGGCGTGATCGGCATCGTCGCCGCCCGGCTCAAAGAGCGTTACGGGCGCCCGGCCTGCGTGGTTGCCTTGGACGGTGGGATCGGCAAGGGCTCAGGCCGCTCGATCCCGGGGTTGCCGCTTGGCCCGGCGGTGATCGCGGCGCGACAGGCGGGACTGCTGCTCGACGGCGGCGGCCACGCGATGGCGGCCGGGTTCACGGTCGCGGCCGAGAAGGTCGACGCTCTGCGAGATTTTCTGGCCGAGCGATTGGGCCGCGGGTTGGCGCGCGAGACCCTGGTGCCCGAACTGCGCCTCGACGGGGTGCTCGCCGCCGGTGCGGCGCGGATCGAGTTGATCGATCAGCTCGATCGGCTGGCGCCCTACGGCGCCGCCAACCCCGAACCCCGCTTTGCCTTTCCGAGTCTGCGCGTCGTCCATGCCGAGTTGGTCGGCAGCGGCCATCTGCGCTGCACGTTGGCCGATCCGCTCGCCGACCCGACCGATAATGCGCCGCTGCGGGCGATCGCCTTTCGGGCGGCGGAAACCCCGCTCGGCGATTTCCTTGCCGTGACCGGCGGAGCGGCGCTCCGCATTGCCGGTCATCTGCGACGCGACACCTGGCGCGGCGGCGACGCGGTGCAACTCTCAATCGACGACGCCGCATCGGCTGCGGGCTGAAACGCCGGGCGACCCGGGATCCACCAGGCTCAGGACGGAGGGAACGAGTGGAGTTCGACCGAGATCGCCGAAGCGATACGCGGCGAGCAGGAGGAACTACGGCAGGATGCGAAATTCCGCAGACTGACCGGCATCTATCTCGGCATCGTGGCGATGCTGCTGGCGATCACCTCGCTCGGCGGGTCGAACGCGACGAAGACGATGCTGAACGCCAATATCCAGGCCTCGGACATCTACGGCTATTACCAGTCGAAATATATTCGCCAAACGGCCCGCCAGCTCGCCGCCGACCAGCTCGAAGCGCAGATCGCCGCGGCGCCGGCGATGCCGGACGCGGCCAGGGCCAGAATCGAGGATACGATCAAGCGCTGGCGCGAAACGGTCGAGCGCTACGAGAGCGATCCGAAGACCGGCCAGGGCAAAAAGGAATTGCTGATCAAGGCCCGGGAATTGGAGATGCGGCGCGACCGGGCCGCCGAGCGCGACCCGAATTTCGATTTCGCCGAGGCGTTGTTCCAGATCGCGATCGTGCTGGGATCGGTCAGCATCGTCGCCGTCTCGCGGCCGCTGCTGCATCTGAGCGGTTTTCTCGCCACAGCTGCGACATTGCTGATGATCAACGGCTATCTGCTGGTCGTGCATCTGCCGCTGGAGTGAGCGGGCGAGCGGCGGCCGGGATCAGCCGGGAGAGTTCGAGAAACTTCTCCGGGTCCTGAGGGGCGTTGTTGATCCGCACTTCATAGTGCAGATGCGGGCCGGAGCTGCGGCCGGTCGTGCCGACCAGGCCGATCTCGGCATGGGCGGCGACCCGCTCGCCGGTGGCGACCAGTGAGCGCTGCAGGTGGGCGTAGAGCGTGTCGATCCCAAAGCCGTGGTCGATTTCGACGGCATTGCCGTAGTCGCTGTAATACCCGGAAAAGACGACGGTGCCCGGCGCTGTGGCGTAGACCGGCGAGCGATAGGGGGCGTCCATGTCGATCCCGGTATGGAACGCCGGCCGTCGGTTGAACGGGTCCGTGCGCGTACCGAAAGGGCTCCCGATCTGGTAATTCGTCAACGGCGCCGCGAGCGGCAGCGCGGCGGCCACGCCGCGGATCGCTTCCAGCTTGAGCGGGTCGACCGCCTCCCCGCCGCCGCCATCGCGCGGCGGCGGAAAAAACGGCCCGCCCGCGCCGGGATCGGCGCCAAACTGCGAGAACAGCCGGGCGACATCGACCCCGGCCGCAGCAAGCGCCCGCGCAAAAATGCCGATTTCGCCGCGAGTGGGACTGCCGAATGCCGCTTGCGGCGCCATCCGCAGCTGCGACAATTTCTGCCAGACGCCGCCGAGCTGCTGCCGCAGCCGAGCGCTGGCCGCCCGTCCGGCCCGGCGGCCCGCGCTCAGTTGCTGGAGCTGGCCGGCGATCAGATCGAGATCGGCCCGATACTTCGCGAACTCGGCCGCTTGCGCGGCCTGATCGGCATGGTCCCGGTCGAGCCGGGCGGCGAGTTCGGCGTTTTTCGCATCGGCCTGCTGCAGCAGGTGCCGGGTCTGGTCGAAGGCAAGGCCGAGCGCGCGATACTGCTCGCTCCGGGTGGCGGCCTCGCTCGTCAATCCGGCAACCCGGCTCTGTGCCTGATGGCGATCCCGAGCCGACAGCGCGAGTTCGTCCCGCAATGCCGCCAAACTTCGCTGCAAGGCGGCGCCGGCGGTTTCGGCACGGACCAGCGCCGCTTCCCGGTCGGCGGCGAGGCGCTTGTCGCCAATTCGGCCGTTGGCCAGATAGGCCAAGCATGCCGCAGCCCCGACCACAACGGAGATGGAAACCGCCTGCGCCCAGGGCGGCAGCGATACCGCCCGACGTCCGCGAAAACAAATCCGTATCTCGGGGAGGCGCCCGCTCCCCCGGTCCGAGGTCTCGCCGATCATCTTTCCCCCTTTGCGCCGAACCGTGGGTGTCCGGTTGAGACCGGACCAGGTTGCGGCCGCATCTGCATGCGACGTCGCCGCCGCGCCCCGACAAGGGAGCCGGGCCCCGGTGCTCCCGAACCGAGATACTGCCCTCGCTCCTGCGCGGGAACGGCCGAGCGGCAACGCCTGTGACGCCGGCACCCTAGTCAACCAGCGACAAGTCCGCAACATTCAATCGAAAGCGGGATCAATTTTTATAGTCAAACGCATATCATTTGGCGGAAATCCCTAACTATCGCACAGCCATTCGGTTCAATTCTCAACATTTATGGTTGAATACGACTGCTGGATCGGTCGGCTGGCCGTCCATCCCTGCAGATCTCGATGCTATAATTTAAACATGATTTTGTCACACACGTCCACAGGCGCCGATCCGGACGGGCCGGTCCAGCCGGCGCGCCGGGTGCGGTCAGCCGGCGACTGCGGTCTCGGCCCCGGTTGGGTGCTCGGGTGCGAATTGGGTGCGATAGTATTCGGCAAAGACGCCGCCGCGGCGAAGCAATTCGGGCAGACTGCCCTGTTCCACGATGACGCCGTCGCGCAGCACGGCGATGCACTCGCAGCGGCGCACGGTCGACAGCCGATGAGCGATTATGAAGGTGGTGCGCCCTTTCATAAGCCGCTCGATCCCGGCCATGACCAATGCCTCGGTAGCGACGTCCAGCGCCGAAGTCGGCTCGTCGAGGATCAGGATCGGCGCGTCACGCAGCAACGCCCGCGCGATCGTCACCCGTTGCTTTTCTCCTTCCGAGAGCGGCACGCCGGACTCGCCGATGATCGTGTCGTAGCCCTCGGGCAGCATCGCGATCAGATCGTCGATGCGGGCGAGACCGTGCGGCTTGCCGGATTGCCGCATCATCGGCGCCCGGGCAGCCGTAAGCGATGTTGTCGCGCACCGAAAGCGGGAAAATCAGCGGCGGCTGCAACACCAGCGAGATTTGGCGGCGCAGCGATTTCAGCGTGTATTCGCGGACGTCGACGCCGTCGATCTCGACCGTTCCGGCGGAGGGATCGAAAAAGCGCGGCAACAGACCCAGAAGGGTCGACTTGCCGGCGCCTGTCGGGCCGACGATGGCCACCCTGGAGCCGGCCGCGACGTTGAGGTCGATTCCGGCCAACACCGGAGTTTCCGGTCGGTAGCAAAAGCCGACGCCGCGCCAGGCGACCGCGCCGCGCGCGCCGGCGGTCGGAAACAGCCGCGTCCCGTCGGGCAGATCGGGCTCGGTGTCGAGGATCTCGAAGACCCGGCGGGCGCCGACCCGCGCGCCGGCGATCATGCCCCAGCTCTGGGTCATCTGATTGATCGGCGCGTAGAGCTGCGCCAGATAGGCGATGAAGACGACCAGCTGCCCGACGGTCAGCGCCCCCGAGATCACCGCCTGCGCGCCGGCATAGACGACCAGTGCGGTGCCCGCGGCGATGACCGCGTTGACGCTCCCCGAGTAGAGCGTCTGCCAGCTGTAGAGCCGCAAGGTCGCCCGCAGGCTCTCGCGGCTGGCGCCCATAAAGCGGCGGTGCTCCTCCTCTTCCTTGGTAAAGGCCTGGACGACCTTGATCGATCCCATCGCCCATTGGACCACCGAATAGACGCGGCTTTCGGCGGTGCGCACCTCGGTGGCGATGTCGACGATCTTGCGGTTGAAGCCGGAAATCAGCGCGAACAGGACCGGCACGACGGTCAGGGCCAGCAGGGTCAGGGTCGGATCGAGTGGAAAGAGGACCAGCAGCATGCCGGCCAGCAGGACCACGGCCGACAGGATCGGCAACACGCCGTTCATGATCATTGTCTGCACGGCAAAGCTGTCGGCGGTGATCCGGTAGAGCAGATCGCCGACGCGCTGGCGGCCGTGAAAGGCGAGCGAAAGCCGCTGCAGATGGGCGTAAAGGGCGCCGCGCAAGTCGTTGACCATGCTCTGCCCGACGCGGATCGCGGTGTAGTTGTGCGCCAGGGTCAGCCCGCCGCTGCCGAGCTGCACCAGGACGATGCCGAGACAGACGAGCAGCAGCAGCCGGCCCGGCGACAGCGAGGACAGCGCGCCTATCGAAAACGGCTTGCCGCCGAGAACATTGTCGATGACCACCTGCAGCGGCCACGGCTTCAGCAGCTCGAAGCCGGCGATCAGGAATACCTGCACCAGGGTCCAGGCGACCTGCCAGCGGTAGGGCTTCAGATAAGGCAGCAGTTTCGGCGTCACGATCGGACCCGTGCGGCGCGGATCTAGCGGGTCCCGGTCAGGCCGGCTGCGGCATCGCCGCGCCCGGCGCGCCGATATTCGGCTCGATCGCGATCAGCTGGGCCTGCCCGGCGACGGCTTCGACGATGCGGTGCATCAGGCGGGCGAAATCGGCGAGCTGCCAGCTCATCGTCGCCAGGCCGGCGAGCCCCGCCGCGCCGGTCGCAACCGCCGCCAGCGGCCAGCCGAGGATCAGCGCGCTCGCCGTCAGCGCGGCGCACCCGCGCATCAGGAAATGGGCCGCGCGCGACAACCGCATCGTGCAGCGCACCCGCAACAGCCGTTTGAGGCCGCCATGGTTCTCGGCGCACACCACGACCAGGGCGCGGCCGAACAGGCCGCGGGCAATTTCAAGGTCCCAGTCGCTCCAGCCGGTGTCGGTGGCGACGACGTATTTATGCGCGACCAGGAAATCGATCAGGCGGCCGAGCAGCGCCTCTTTCTCGGCCGCCTGTTCGCTCCAGTAAGCAAGGTGAAGGGCGCGGCTGGCCCAGGCGATACGGGCGCGCTGCTCGGTGCCGGGCAAGCCGATCTGGGTCTGCGCCCGCGTCTCCTGCAATCGCCATTTGAGCCGTTCCCAGCCACGCACCAGCGGTCCGAGATAGATCAGCAGGGCGACCAGCGCGCGCGCTTTGAGCCCGGCGAACCGTTTGTCGATCGGCGCCTTGCGTGCACCGTTGATGCACATGACGAGGGTGACCAGCAGCGGGACCGCGAGCAGCCACCACCAGCCGCGGCCGACGATGCCGGCGACCGCCAGCAGCAACGCCGCGGCGCTCCATTCGAAGGTCAACGGCAGAAACGCGCCGAGCGAGGATGGCGGCTCGTACAAGGTCTGAAACAGGCCGCGGCCGAATACCCCGGAATAGATCACCGGCCGGCGCGAGGGCAACAGCGAGGCCGACAAATCGCCGTAGATCCGACCGAGCCATTTGGCCTGCCCGAAGACGTTGAAGCGGAACGGATGTTTCGAGTAGACCAGCGCCTCGGCCTTGCCGTATCCGCGCTGCTGGCCGCAATAGGCCCCGACCGTATTGCGGCGAAAATGCCAGACCATCGCCGCCGGGCTGAAGCCGATGACATAGCCCGCATCCTGAAACCGCCAGCAGATGTCGACATCGTCGCCGGCGGCGCGAAAGACCGGATCGAACCCGCCGAGCCGCAGCAGCGCTTCGCGGCGGAAGGCCATGTTGCAGCCGGCGATGTGCTCGGCGACCTCGTCGCCGATCAGCACATGCGTCGGCCCGCCCGGCGCGACGGCGACCGCCGCCGGCACCAGACTGTCCTCGGCCGGCGGAAAGTTCGGGCCGCCGCAGGCGGCAAGGTTGCTCGCTTCCATCGTGGCGACGAGATAGGTCAGCCAGTCCGGATCGGCGACGCAGTCGCTGTCGGTGTAGGCGACGATCTCGCCGGTTGCCGCCCCGGCGCCGACGTTGCGGGCGACGCTCAGCCCCTTGTTCGGCTGGTTGACGATCCGGCAAAAGCCGTGGTCCCGAGCGATGTCGAGCGTGCCGTCGCGCGAACCGTCATTGACGACGATGACCTCGTAATCGGGATAGTTCAGCGCCGCGAGGGAGGCCAGGCAGCGATCCATCGTGCGCTCGGCATTATAGGCGCAGACGACGACCGAGACCCGCGGATGGCGCGGCAATGGCGGCGGCAATACCCCGGCATAGCTGTCCGCGACCCCGGCCAGGGACGGCTTGGGCCGGCGGTCGCGATCGACGAGGCCGAACGCCCAATCCTCGACCGGATGACCGCCGGTAAACCACTCGTCGGTCCAAGCGAATACAAACGCGCCGGCGGCGCCGGCCTCAAAGGCGGTGCGCACCTGCCAGGACAGGATCCGCCGCTGCTCCTCTGCGCCTTGGCGGAATGAATCGACGCCGAATTCGGTCAGCAGCAGGGGCCGGTCGACGGCCAGGTTGTGCAATCGCGCGATATAGCGGCGGAACGCCGCCTGGTCGTGGAGATAGACGTTGAAGCAAAGAAAGTCGGTGAAATCGACCGTCAGGTACTCGGTCGACGGGAAATTTGCATAGCCGACCAGCGCGCCGGGCTGCTCTCTTTTTACCTGGGCGACGAGACCGCGCAAAAACCGTCGCACCGGTTCAGCGCCGTGCCAGCGCATCATGTCGGGCGGAATCTCGTTGCCGACCAGGTAGGCGAAGATCGCCGGGTGCCGGGCGCAGTCGCGTACCCCCCGCGCGACTGTTTCGCGGATCTGCGCCTGCATTGCCGGGCTCTCGAGAAACGCGATGTGCTGCGGCCACGGCAAGCCCACCAGCACTTTCAATCCTGCGCGTTCGGCCGCGTCGAGCAGCCACAACGGCGGGACGGTGAAAACCCGCACGGTGTTGACCCCGGCAGCGCCCATCAGCTCGAAATCCCGGTCGACCATCGCCGGTTGGGGAAAGGGCGCGCCGTGGACGCCGGTGGCGAAGGGGCCGTAGGTGACGCCCCTGACGAAATGTTTTTGCTCGCCGGCGAAGAAGAACTTGCCATGCGTCCGGATCGGCGCCGCCGATGCAATCGGCATTTGTGATCTAGGAAAGGCTTCGGAAGAAATTGCTTCTATTTCAACTACGGTCATGCTATGAAGTTCCCGGGCTTGCCGAAGGCTTGTCGCCAACCAACGTCAAAGTGCGGATCACGCCAACACAACGCATTGCCGTCGCGTCATCCCGGGCGGTTCGAATGCCAAGCGAGAGCGGTGCGGATGATCGTGTCGAGATCGGACAGTTCGGCGCGCCAGCCGAGCAATGCAGCGGCTCGGCTGACATCGGCCACGAGCACGGGCGGGTCTCCGGCGCGCCGCGGTGCGTTGCGCCGCGCAATCCGCCTGCCGCCGGCGGCTTCCGCGGCGGCGATGACCTCGCTCACCGAATGACCCTGCCCGGTGCCGAGGTTCAATGCGGTGCCGCCATGCCCGGCGTTGAGATGTTCGAGCGCCCGCAAATGCGCCGCGGCGAGATCGCAGACATGGATATAGTCGCGGATCGCGGTGCCGTCCGGCGTCGGATAATCGGTGCCGAAAACATCGATCTGCGGCCGCCTTCCGAGCGCCGCCTCGACCACCAGCGGTATCAAATGCGTCTCCGGCTCGTGCCTTTCGCCGATCTCTCCTTCGGGGTCGGCGCCGGCGGCATTGAAATAGCGCAGCGACATCGATCGGATCCCGTAAGCCATCCCGTACCAATGCAATGCGCGCTCGATCGCCAGCTTGGTCTCGCCGTAGGGGTTGACCGGCAGCTGCGGCGCGCGCTCGTCGATCGGCATGGTGTCGGGGATGCCGTAGGTGGCGCAGGTCGACGAGAACACGATCTTGTCGATGCCGGTATCGCGCATCGCCGCAAGCAGCGACAGGCTGCCGCCGAGATTGTTGCGGTAATAGATCGCTGGATCCGTCACCGACTCGCCGACATAGGCGTAGGCGGCGAAATGCATGATCGCCGCTGGCCGATGTTGCTCGATTGCGGCGCGCAGCAGCGCCTGATCGGCGATGTCCGCCTCGATCAGGGGCCCCCAGCGTACCGCCTCGCGATGCCCGCGCGACAGATTGTCGAACACGATCGGCAGATAGCCGGCGCCCGCCAAAGCCTTGCAGGCGTGCGACCCGACATACCCCGCTCCGCCGGTGACCAGAATTGATTGATTGGGCATGTCCGTTCGCTGGCCTGCTGCTGTGTGACGGTCTGCTGTTTGGCGACCCGTTGCCCGGAGAGGGGCCTCCGGACGGGATCGTCCGATCCGACCGATAACGCGGCACGCCGATCTCTTCTTCCACGTCGATTGACTGCCGGCCGAAGCTGCGTATTCAAGCCGCATCGACGACGCCCGCTGAAATCGCGTCAAATGACGCCGCGGCAGCGTCGCCTGCCGCTGCGTCCAGGCGGAGTTTGACGATATGCGCATAGCGGTGATCGGAACGGGGTATGTCGGCCTGGTCTCCGGGGCCTGCTTTTCCGAGTTTGGGGTGACCGTCACCTGCGTCGACCAGGATGCAGCCAAGATCGCCCGGCTGCAGCGCAACGAGATGCCGATCTTCGAGCCCGGGCTCGAAGCGTTGGTGGCCAAGAACGCGGCGGCCGAACGGTTGCTGTTCACCACCGATCTCGGCTCGGCGGTGGCCGGGGTCGATGCCGTGTTCATTGCCGTCGGCACCCCGTCGCGGCGCGGCGACGGCCATGCCGACCTTTCCTATGTCTTCGCCGCGGCAGAGGAGATCGGTCGGGCGCTGACCGATTACGCCGTGGTGGTGACCAAGTCGACGGTGCCGGTCGGCACCGGGCGACGCGTGGCGGAAATTCTGCGCCGGACGCGGCCGCAAGGCGGTTTCGATGTCGCCTCGAACCCTGAATTCCTGCGCGAGGGTTCGGCGATCACCGATTTTATGCGGCCCGACCGGGTGGTGATCGGCAGCGACAGCGACCGCGCCCAGGCGGCGATGCGGGCCTTGTACCGTCCGCTCTACCTGCTCGAGACGCCGATGCTGTTTACCGATATCGAGACCGCGGAACTGATCAAATACGCGGCCAACGCTTTTCTCGCCACCAAGATCACCTTTATAAACGAGATCGCCGATCTGTGCGAAAAGGTCGGCGCCGACGTCCAGGACGTGGCCAACGGCATCGGTCTCGACGGCCGGATCGGCCGCAAATTTCTCCATGCCGGCCCAGGCTTCGGCGGCTCGTGCTTTCCCAAGGATTGCAAGGCGCTGGTGCGCACGGCCCGCGAGGCCGAGTTGGCGCTGTCGGTGGTCGAGACGGTGGTCGAAGTCAACGAAGCGCGCAAACGCCGCATGGCCGACCGGATCGCCGAGGTCTGCGGCGGCAACGTCGCCGGCAAGACGCTCGCGGTGCTCGGCCTGACGTTCAAACCCAACACCGACGACATGCGCGACAGCCCGAGCCTGTCGATCCTGCCGCCGTTGAGCGCCGCGGGTGCGACGATCCGCGTCTATGATCCCGAAGGTATGGCCGAGGCCAAATCCCTGCTGCCGGACCTGATCTTTTGCCAGGACGCGTACGCAACCATGGCCGGGGCCGACGCGCTGATCATCCTGACCGAATGGAACGTGTTCCGCGCGCTCGATCTCGGCCGGGTCAGAGACCTGCTCGCGGCGCCGCTGGTGATCGATCTGCGCAATATCTACGAGCCGGAGGAGATGGCCGCCGCGGGGCTTTCCTACATAAGCATCGGCCGCCCGGCGCGGATATTGCGGTCCGAGCTGCGCGCCCTAGCATGAATTCTGGAAAGATCAATTCATGAGCAGCGTTGTTGCCAAGCGTGTCCTCGTCACCGGCGGCGCCGGGTTTCTCGGGTCGCATTTGTGCGAGCGTCTGGTTGCCCAGGGCGACGATGTATTATGCGTCGACAACTATTTTACCGGGCGGAAGGACAACATCGCTCATCTGTTCGGCAGGACGCATTTCGAGACGTTGCGTCACGACGTCACCCACTCGCTCTTTGTCGAGGTCGACGAAATCTACAACCTCGCCTGCCCGGCCTCGCCGATCCACTACCAGTTCGATCCGGTGCAAACCACCAAGACGAGCGTTCTCGGCGCGATCAACATGCTGGGCTTGGCCAAGCGGCTGAAGGCCAAGATATTTCAGGCCTCGACTTCCGAGGTCTATGGCGACCCGACCCTGCATCCGCAATCCGAGGCCTATCGCGGCAATGTCAACCCGATCGGGCCGCGCGCCTGCTACGACGAAGGCAAGCGCTGTGCCGAGACTCTGTTTTTTGACTACTACCGCCAGCATCGGTTGCGGATTCGCGTCGCCCGTATCTTCAATACCTATGGACCGCGGATGCATCCCGATGACGGGCGCGTGGTATCCAACTTTATCGTCCAAGCGCTCAAGAGCGAACCGATTACGCTCTATGGCGACGGCAGCCAGACCCGCGCCTTCTGCTATGTGGACGATCTGATCGAGGGGTTCGTCAGGCTGATGGCCGCCGGGGACGACATCACCGGGCCGGTCAATCTCGGCAACCCGGTCGAGATCTCGGTCGCCGAACTCGCCGAAATCATCATCGCCTTGACCGGTTCGCGTTCAACCCTGGTCTGCCGCCCGTTGCCGGTCGACGACCCGGTTCAGCGCTGCCCGGACATCAGCCAGGCGCGCGCGGTGCTCGGCTGGGAGCCGCGCACCGAGTTGCGCGACGGTTTGACCCGGACGATCGATTACTTCGACCGGCTTCTCGCGGGAGGCGCACCCGACCGGGCATGGCGCCTCCGACCGGAATTGGCCGTAGTCGATGGCGCCAAGGGTCAAGGCTGAACGGCCGCATCGCCGCCGAACCCGACGCAAAGCGTCGCCGCAACGCCGGGTCTCGATCAGATAATCCGGCGGCGGCGCAATTCGTCGACGATCCGCTCGGCGGCGTTCTCCGGGCTCTCGCCGAGTGTCGCCAGATGGAGTTCCGGGGCCTCGGGCGGTTCGTAGGGCGAGTCGAGACCGGTGAAATGCTCGATCCCGCCGGCCTTGGCCTTGGCGTAAAGACCCTTGGGGTCGCGCCGGATGCATTCATCGAGCGGCGTGTCGACAAAGATCTCGAAAAAGGCGTTGGGCGCGGTCAACTCTCGAACCATCCGGCGTTCGGCGCGAAACGGCGAGATAAACGAGCAGATCACGATCAGCCCTGCCTCGGCCATCAGCCGGGCGACCTCGCCGACCCGCCGGACATTCTCGACCCGATCGGCGTCGGTAAAACCAAGATCCCGGTTGAGCCCGTGGCGCACATTGTCGCCGTCGAGCAGCATCGTGTGGCGACCATCGGCCGCCAGTTTTCGCTCGACCAGATCGGCGATCGTCGATTTGCCGGCGCCCGACAATCCGGTCAGCCACAACACCGCGGCGACCTGCTGCTTTAGTTGCGCCCGCTGGTCGCGGTCGACGGTCAGCGCCTGCCAGTGAAGGTTGCTCGCCCGGCGCAGGCCGAAGGCGATCATCCCGGCCCCCGCCGTTTCATTCGTGGCGCGGTCGATCAGGATGAAGGCGCCGGTGTCGCGATTGACCGCATACGGGTCGAATGCCACCGGCGTCGCCGTCGACAGATTGCAGAACCCGATCTCGTTCAGGCTCAAGGTCCGGTCCGCCAAATGCGCCAGCGTATCGACATCGATGCGATGCTTGAGCGCGGTGACGGTGGCCGGCACGGTTCGGGCGGCGAGCTTCATCAGGTAGGAACGGCCGGGCACAAGCGGCTGGTCGCTCATCCAGATCAAATGGGCGGCGAACTGATCGACGAATTCGGGCGGATCGCCCGGATCGGTCAAGACGTCGCCGCGGGCGATGTCGATCTCGTCGGCGAGGGTCAAAGTGATCGCATCGCCGGCGCGAGCGCGTTCGAGCACCCCGTCGAAGGTCACCAATTCCTTGACCCGGCTGGAGCGGGAAGAGCCGGCCACCAGAACCGGGTCGCCCGGCGCCACCGAACCGGCCGCAACCGTGCCCGAGAAGCCGCGGAACTCGGCGGTCGGTCGGTTGACCCATTGCACCGGAAAACGGAACGGCCGGCGGTCGGCGCCGACCGCAAGATCGACAGTCTGCAGATGCTGTATCAATGTCGGCCCGCGATACCACGGCATGCGCGCCGAACTCTCGGTGACGTTGTCGCCTTGCCGCGCGGAGAGCGGGATCGCGCAGACCGAGACATTGTCCAAGCCCGCGGCGAACGCCGAAAAGCCGGTGGCGATCTCTTCGAAGCGGCCCTCTTCGAAACCGACGAGATCCATCTTGTTGACGGCGAGCACGAGACGGCGGATGCCGAGCAGCGAGCAGATGTAGGCGTGCCGCTTGGTCTGCGGCAGCACACCCTTGCGCGCATCGACCAGGATCACCGCCAGTTCGCAGGTTGACGCACCGGTCGCCATATTGCGGGTGTATTGCTCATGGCCCGGCGTATCGGCGACGACAAACGCCCGTGCCGGCGTCGCAAAAAAGCGGTAGGCCACATCGATCGTAATCCGCTGCTGCCGCTCGTCTTCGAGCCCGTCGAGCAGCAGCGAATAGTCGATCTCGTCGCCGGTCGTGCCGAAGCGCCGCGATTCGCGTTCCAGCGCGGCGCGCTGGTCATCGAGAATCAGGGCGCATTCATGCAGCAGACGGCCGATCAGGGTCGACTTGCCGTCATCGACCGAGCCGCAGGTCAGAAACCGCAGCAGATCTTTTTCCGACGGCGTCGTCGATGCTTCGAGCACGGCCGACATCAGAAATAACCCTCGCGCTTCTTGCGCTCCATGGCCGCGTCTTCGTCGCTGTCGATCAGCCGGCCCTGGCGTTCCGAGCGACGCGCGCTGCGCAATTCGGCGACGATCTCGGGCAAGGTCGCCGCCGTCGACTCGATCGCGCCGCTCAGCGGGTAGCAGCCGAGCGTGCGGAAGCGGACGCGGCGCGCTTGCGGGAATTCGCCGGGGCGCAGCGGCAACCGGTCGTCATCGACCATGATCCAGGTGCCGTCGCGCTCGACCACCGGCCGCTCCGCGGCAAAATACAGCGGAACGATCGGGATCTCCTCCGCCGCGACATATTCCCAGATGTCGAGCTCGGTCCAGTTCGAAAGCGGAAAAACGCGCATCGATTCGCGCTCGCGCAGCCGGGTGTTGAACAGCCGCCACAGCTCCGGCCGCTGGTTTTTTGGGTCCCAGTTGTGGCTGGCGCCGCGCAGCGAAAAGATTCGCTCCTTGGCCCTGCTCTTTTCCTCGTCGCGGCGCGCCCCGCCAAAGGCGGCGTCGAAGCCGTAATGGTCGAGCGCCTGCTTCAGCGCTTCGGTCTTCATGACCGCGGTGTGCAATGCCGAGCCGGAGGTGATCGGATTGATGCCGCGCCTGACGCCGTCCTGGTTGGTGTGGACGCGAAGGTCGAGGCCGTAATTGCGCGCGGTCAGATCGCGGAACGCGATCATCTCTCGGAATTTCCACAACGTATCGATATGCAACAGCGGAAACGGCAGTCGGGCCGGAAAAAACGCCTTGCGCGCCAAGTGCAGCATGACGCTCGAAATCTTTGCCGATCGAATAGAGCATGACCGGGTTGCGGAACTCGGCCACAACCTCGCGCATGATGCCGATCGACTCGGCCTCCAGTCGGCTCAGATGTTTCGACCGCAACCGCGGCCGCGCGGAAAGCTCGGCAATCGCTGACAAGATGGCTCCTTTGCGGGTTGGCGACGGGATTTGTGTAACGAGCGCTGCCCGCAAATGTCAACTTTTGGCCGGTCCGGTCCGATCAGTGCAATTTGGGCGCCTTGAAAAACCGGGTCCTGTCGGCCGAGAGAACACGGACCTGCAAGGTTTCGTTGTCGCGCATGACCTGCAGCGCCACTTCGCTGCCGGCCGGGCCGGCAGCCCAGACCTTGCGCCAAAAGCCGGCCAGGCTGGCCACCGGATCGTCGCGGACGGCGACGATCCGGTCGCCGGGGCGCAACCCCGATTTGTTCGCCGGGCCCCGCTCTGCCAGACCGGCTACCACGATCGCATCCTCGACCTCGGCGGCATAGAGCCCGAGCCAGGGTCGGACCGGACGGTTGGGCCGGCCGTAGGTCAGCAGGTCGTCGAGAATCGGCGGCAACAGATCGATCGGCACGACCATGTTGACGTCGCGCCGCAATTCGCGCCCGCTCGAGTGCTGGACGTGCAGGGAGCCGATCCCGATCAGGCTGCCGTCGCTGCCGATCAGCGCCGCACCGCCCCAGAATGGGTGCGCCGGCGCGGTGAAGATCGCCCGGTCGAGCACGTATTCCCAGTAGCCGGCGAATTCCTGCCGGGCGACGACGCGCGCCGCGACGGCATGGCGTCGGCCGCCCTCGGCCGCCAGGATGGCGCGGTCGCCGGCGCCGACACGCAAATCTGTGCCGAGCGTCAGCGGCGGCACCGATAATTGCCCGAGCGCCTGCACCAGCCCGAAGCCGGTTTCCTGGTCGTAGCCGAGAACGTGGCCGGGCACGGCGCCGCCATCCGGCGTGGTCAGCCAGATGGTTTCGGCCTCGGTGACCAGATAGCCGATGGTCAGGACCAAACCGTCGCGGCGGATCAGCACGCCGCTGCCGGCGCGCTCGGTGCCGAGCGTGCCGGCGGTGAAGGCGTCCTCCGGGACGGTCGCCCGCAGGCCGAGGACCGCGTTCAAGGCGCGGTCGAGATCGAAGTTGCAGTCGCCGGGCTTCGGCTGGATCTCGCCCGGTATTTCCCATTCCACATTTTGCGGCATATCGGCGGCTCAATCAGTGACAGCGGGTCGCGATGCTGGCCGCAAACATTGCGCTGCGGCCGCGCGCTTGTCAAAACCCCGATCAACGGCGGCGGTGTCGTCCCGGCATGCCCTGCCGGCGCGCCCGCGGCCGCTTGACAAGCGAGCCGGACCCGCCTATCTGCGCGGCACTCTTGGGCAGAGAGTGCTAACAACCGATTTGCGATTGGGTTCGAGGAGGCATTGATGAAATTCCGTCCGCTGCATGACCGTGTGGTGATCCGGCGCATCGAGGAAGAAGAGAAGACCAAGGGCGGCATCATCATCCCCGATACGGCCAAGGAAAAGCCGATGGAGGGCGAGGTGGTGTCCGCCGGTCCGGGGGCGCGCGGCGAGGATGGCAAGATCCAGCCGCTGGAGGTCAGGGCCGGAGACCGGGTGCTGTTCGGCAAATGGTCGGGCACCGAGGTCAAACTCGACGGCGAAGAGCTGATCATCATGAAGGAAAGCGACATCATGGGCGTCATCGAACACGGCGCCCCCGCGGCAAAAGCCGCCTGAGGAGAACGCAGAGATGGCTGCTAAAGACGTCAAGTTTCACGCCGACGCGCGCGAGCGGATGCTGCGCGGCGTCGATATTCTGGCCAACGCGGTCAAGGTGACGTTGGGACCGAAAGGCCGCAATGTCGTACTCGACAAATCCTTCGGCGCGCCGCGGATCACCAAGGACGGCGTCACCGTCGCCAAGGAGATCGAACTCGCCGACAAGTTTGAGAACATGGGCGCGCAGATGGTGCGCGAGGTCGCCTCGAAAACCAGCGATCAGGCCGGCGACGGCACGACCACGGCGACCCTCCTGGCCCAGGCGATCGTGCGCGAAGGGGCAAAGGCGGTGGCCGCCGGCATGAACCCGATGGATCTGAAGCGCGGCATCGACACTGCCGTCGAGGCCGTTGTCGAGGAGATCAAGAAACGGTCGAAGAAGATCTCGACCAACGAGGAGATCGCCCAGGTCGGTACGATCTCGGCCAATGGCGAGCGCGAGATCGGCGAGATGATCGCCGAGGCGATGCAGAAGGTCGGCAACGAGGGCGTGATCACGGTCGAAGAGGCCAAGAGCCTGGCGACCGAACTCGATGTCGTCGAAGGCATGCAGTTCGACCGGGGCTATCTGTCGCCCTATTTCGTGACCAACGCCGAAAAGATGATCACCGAACTCGACAACGCTTACATTCTTCTGCACGAGAAGAAATTGTCGGGCTTGCAGGCGATGCTGCCGTTGCTCGAAGCGGTGGTGCAGTCGAGCCGGCCGTTGCTGATCGTCGCCGAGGATGTCGAGGGCGAGGCATTGGCGACGCTCGTCGTCAACAAACTGCGCGGCGGGCTCAAGGTCGCGGCGGTCAAGGCGCCGGGCTTTGGCGACCGGCGCAAGGCGATGCTCGAAGACATCGCGATCCTGACCGGCGGCCAGGTGATTTCGGAAGACCTCGGCATCAAGCTCGAAAACGTCACGCTCGACATGCTCGGCCAGGCGAAAAAGCTGCGGCTCGAAAAAGAGAACACCACGATCATCGACGGCGCCGGCGCCAAGGACGACATTCAGGGCCGGATCGGCCAGATCCGCCAGCAGATCGAGGAGACGACCTCGGACTACGACAAGGAGAAACTGCAGGAGCGGCTGGCCAAGCTCGCCGGCGGGGTGGCGGTGATCCGGGTCGGCGGCGCCAGCGAAGTCGAGGTCAAGGAGCGCAAGGACCGGGTCGACGATGCGATGCACGCAACCCGCGCCGCGGTCGAGGAGGGGGTCGTCGCCGGCGGCGGTGCGGCCCTCCTTTATGCGACCAAGGTGCTCGATGCGTTGAAGCCGGCGAACAACGACCAGAAGGTCGGCATCGACATCGTGAAGCGGGCTTTGCTGTATCCGACCCGGCAGATTGCCGAGAATTCCGGCACCGACGGCTCGATCGTCGTCGGCAAATTGCTCGACAGCACCGACCCGAATTACGGCTACGACGCCCAGAAGGGCGAATTCACCGACATGATCCGGGCCGGCATCATCGACCCGACCAAGGTCGTGCGGCATGCCTTGCAGGATGCGGCCTCGGTTGCCGGCCTGCTGATCACGACCGAGGCGATGGTGGCCGAGCGGCCCGAGCCGAAAGCCATGCCGGCGATGCCCCCGGGCGGCGGCATGGGCGGTATGGGCGGCATGGATTTCTGAGCCGCTCCCGATAGTCGAAAAACGCGACGCCCGCCTGCCTGCCGTCGCGCGGGCAGGCGGGCTCTTTTTTTGGGGACGCGGGGCCGCGGAGTTTATGCGCCGATTTGCCGCGGAGCCAAGCGGCTGCGGCAACTCTGCCCTGTCCGCTCGGACCCGGCGGAAGCCCGATCGGCGGCGGCCCGTCCTTGCCAGCCCGCCCCCTGCCGCCCATACTGAGCGCGATGCGCCACCTCGTGCCAGATCCTGTTTTTCCGGAAGCCGTCGATGCGCCGGCGCGGGTCTGCGACCATCCGGGCTGCGATGCGGGCGGCGACTTCCGCGCGCCGAAATCGCGTCTGGAATTGCGCGATTACTATTGGTTCTGCCTTGATCACGTGCGCGGCTACAACTCGGCATGGAACTATTATGCCGGCTTGAACGAGGCCGAGATCGAAGCGGAAATCCGCAGCGATACGGTATGGCAACGGCCGACCTGGCGGCTCGGCGCGCGTACCGGCCCCGGCTACGCCGAGCGTTTGCGCGACCATTTCGGCCTGTTCTCCGGCGGTGAAGCCGGGCGCGCCCGCAACGGGCATAATCGCGGGCCGGGTGCGGGCGAGGGTGCGCAGCGGCGTGCGCTTTCGATGTGCGAGCAGGCGCTCGCCGTGTTCGAGATCGAGCCGCCGTTCACTCCGGTCCGCCTCAAGGCGCGCTACAAGGCGCTGGTCAAACTGCATCACCCCGACGCGCATGGCGGCGACAAGGCGGCCGAGGAGAAACTCAAGATCATCAACCAGGCTTATGCCACCTTGAAGGCCAGCTATTTCAGTTGAACAACCGCGTCCAGGCGGTCAAATTCCTCGCGGCTCCATCATCGGAAACAGACAAGAATGCAATCCGCTCAGCCAACGGCACCCGCCGACGCGTTTCCTCTCGACAAACCCGACATCAGAATCTCGGTGCGTCAGACCTTCGGCATCGACACCGATCTCGAAGTGCCGGCCTTCAGCAAGGCCAGCGAGCACGTTCCCGATTTCGACGATGCTTATCGCTTCGATCACGACACGACCTTGGCAATTCTCGCCGGGTTTGCCTTTAACCGCCGGGTGATGATCCAGGGCTACCACGGCACCGGAAAATCGACCCATGTCGAGCAGGTCGCGGCCCGGTTGAACTGGCCGTGCATCCGGGTCAATCTCGACAGCCACATCAGCCGCATCGACCTGGTCGGCAAGGATGCGATCGTGCTGCGCGACAACAAGCAGGTCACCGAATTCCGCGAGGGCCTGTTGCCCTGGGCGTTGCAGCATCCGATGGCGCTGTGCTTCGACGAATACGATGCCGGCCGGCCCGACGTGATGTTCGTGATCCAGCGGGTGCTCGAAGTCGAGGGCAAGCTGACCCTGCTCGACCAGAACCGCGTGATCCGCCCGCATCCGGGGTTTCGGCTGTTTTCGACCGCCAACACGGTCGGTCTCGGGGATACCACCGGGCTCTATCACGGGACCCAGCAGATCAACCAGGGCCAGATGGACCGCTGGAACATCGTCGCGACCTTGAACTATCTGCCGCACGACGCCGAAGTCGAGATCGTCTTGTCCAAGGTGCCGAGCTACGACACCGAGGACGGCCGCCGTAAGATCAGCGCCATGGTGGCACTCGCCGATCTGACCCGCGCCGGCTTCATCAACGGCGACATTTCGACCGTGATGTCGCCGCGTACGGTCATGACCTGGGCCGAGAACGCGGCGATCTTCGGCGGCGATCTGTCGTTCGGCTTTCGGCTCACCTTTTTGAACAAATGCGACGAGATGGAGCGCCCGGCGGTGGCCGAATACTATCAGCGCTGCTTCGGCACCGAACTGGCGGAGACCGGCGTCAACGCGACGTTGATGTAGCGGGCGGGCGGCGCCGCCGATGGCACAGGATTTCTCGCCGGCCGAACTGTTCAAGCGGGCGACCGCGGCGACTTTGCGGGCGATCGCCGAACGCGACGATCTGACCGTCGCCTTCGGCCCCGAGGCGGCCGGGCTCAGCGGCACCCGCGTCCGCCTGCCGAACCCGCCGCGCGACATGCCGGCCGATGAGGCCGCGCAGCTGCGCGGCGCCGCCGACAGCCTGGCGTTGCGCCTGCGCTATCACGACGACGCGGTGCACAGCCGGCGCCTTCCCGGCAGCCCGCTGGCGCGCGCGGTTTTCGAGGCGGTCGAGCAGGCGCGGATCGAGGCCCTGGGCTCGCGGCGGATGATCGGTGTCGCCGGCAATCTCGCCGCCGCCCTCGACGAGCAGTATCGGCGGCAGGGTTTCGAGCGCATCACCGAGCGCACCGACAGCACGATGGCCGAGGCGGTGCGCCTGCTGGCCCGCGAGGCCCTGACCAAGGAACGCCCGCCGCCCGCGGCGCGGCGCGTCGTCGATCTGTGGCGGCCGCTGATCGAACCGCGGATCGCCAGGGACCTGGGCGAACTCGACCGCACCATCCTCGATCAGGACGGCTACGCCCGGGCGACCCGCCGGCTGTTGCAGGACCTCGAAATCGATCTCGGCGACGCCGAGGATTTGTCCGACAGCGACGAGCAGCAGAGCGGCGAGGAAAGCGAAGGCGAGAACCAGACCGAAGGCGAAGGCGCGGCCTCCGGCGCCGAGGCTTCGCCCGACGGTTCGTCCGCCGACGGCGAGGCCGAGGACGCGCAGGACGGCGCCGAAGCCGGCGACGGCGAGATGATGCCGGGGGCCAGCGACGACGACCCCGGCCGCCCGGGGCGGCCCGGCCAGATGCCGCGCGGGCGCCCCGACGACACCGTCGCCTACCGCGCCTTCAGCGTCTTGTCGGACGAGGTCGTCGACGCCGACGAGTTGTGCGATCCCGACGAACTGGGCCGGCTGCGCCAGTTGCTCGACCAGCAGATCTCGCATCTGCAGAGCGTCATCGCCAAGCTCGCCAACCGCCTGCAGCGCCGGCTTTTGGCCAAGCAGACCCGCGCCTGGGAATTCGATCTCGACGAAGGGCTGCTCGATGCGGCGCGGCTGTCGCGCGTCGTCGCCAACCCGGTGCTGCCGTTGGCCTACAAGCGCGAACGCGAGACCGATTTCCGCGACACCGTCGTGACCCTGCTGATCGACAATTCGGGCTCGATGCGCGGCCGGCCGATAACCGTCGCCGCGATGAGCGCCGACATCCTGGCGCGCACCCTGGAGCGCTGCGCCGTCAAGGTCGAGATCCTCGGCTTTACCACCCGCGCCTGGAAGGGCGGCCAGGCGCGCGAGCGCTGGATCGCCGCCGGCAAGCCGGCCAATCCCGGCCGGCTCAACGATCTGCGCCACATCGTCTACAAGCCGGCCGATGCGCCCTGGCGCCGCGCCCGGCGCAATCTGGGGTTGATGCTGCGCGAGGGCATTCTAAAGGAGAACATCGACGGCGAGGCGCTCGCCTGGGCGCACCACCGGCTGCGCGAGCGCACCGAGCAGCGCCGCATCCTGATGGTGATCTCCGACGGCGCGCCGGTCGACGATTCGACCCTGTCGGTCAACCCCGGCAACTATCTCGAAAAGCATTTGCGCGAGGTGATCCGCGACATCGAGCGGCTCGGCGAGGTCGAATTGACCGCGATCGGCATCGGCCACGACGTGACCCGCTACTACCGCCGCGCCGTGACCATCGTCGACGCCGAGCAGCTGGGCGGGGTCATGCTCGAAAAGCTGGCCGAATTGTTCGAGGATGAAGGCGACAAGACGCGCGTCCGGAGCCGCCGCCGCGCCGCGTAGCCGGCGGTTGCGGTTGGCGACCGAATTCACGGTTCGTTCTTGACTGATGCGCCGTTTGCGTGTAGAGGAACCCGCAAATCCTTTGATTGCGGGATTCCCCGATGATCTCCTCGACGGTGGCCGGCGATAAGGGAATCAGACAGCCTCGTCTAAGCCATTTAGCGTCGGTGATGACGATCACCGACGCAGGATTGGCCCTCGGCGCAACCGTACTGGCCCCGGTGCGCCGTGACGGGTGTGGGACGCCGGCGCTCGCGATCGACGGCGCCGAGGAACGCATCCTGGCACTCATTGCCGTCGCCTATGGCAAGGCGGTCGGCCCTGCGGTGCTCGGAAACATCCGCCGCGCCTCGGCATGTTGGAGCCAGGGCGAGACTGTCCTCGCCGCAATCGAGCTTGCGCTCAGCGGCCTTGCGCCGTTAAGGGATGAGGAAGCGGTCGCGCTTCGGCTATCGCTCGGCGACCGATTGCTCGCTGCCGGCATCGCCCCGCGCGACTTGGTCAAGGCCTGCGGCCTCGAACCAGTCCGCCGACCTCCTCAAATCCGGCTACGACCCGGACCAGCCGCGCGTTCCCGCCGGCGATCCCGACGGCGGCCAGTGGACCTCGGATGGTGGCGAACTCGGCCGCCCGAGGCCGCAGTCGTGCCGGCCGATTATCGACTCGTGGTTAAAGAAGCCGCCGAGCGACGCGAAGGTGGTCATACCGCCGGACGGCGTGCCGATCTTGGCCGGCGATCCGCCGACGCTGCTGATCGCGCCACCTCACGCCGATTACCGCCAAGTTTATGCCGCCGGCCAGTCGATCGCGTCATTGCCGCCGTTCGATCAAATCTTCCATATCCGGGCGGCTCTGCACCAGGGCGGGACATATGACTTTCAGAGAGACCCGATAAGGCAGGAATCCCAGCCCGCCTATGCCAACGCCAGCAACTACGCGGTCGGCGTTTACATGGCCGGGGCCGGATATTCGCTTGTGGGACAACACGCAGAATTGCGGAGACCTACGCGTTTTTTAATTCCCGCAACTATGGTAGTAAGAACCAAACAGATTGGACTGACCGGGGCTGGCATGACGCGACTGCCGGTCGCTGGAAATGATGGGCATGGCGATCACGTCTCCCTCAGACTGCGGCAGCGACAGGTCGCTCGCGAGCACTAGCGGATTTTTGGGCTGGACGGGGCTAGTCTATCTCGTTATATTTATGTAGAGTTCGCTTCCGTTATTTTTGAGTTTTCGCCGAGCATCTATTCGACGACGAGATTATCGCAACAGAACCCGCGTGGTGACGAAGTCGATGCCGAGACCGAGTTCCACGGCGGTGGCGAGACCCCGACAAGACGGTGGTCCGGCTGCGGCGCGCCGTCATCTGTTTTCGACGACGCTTGTGGAGGCGAACAGCTTCGGTGTTCGGGAACATATGGAATGGCGAAATGACGACAAGATCGACGTGACGCTCGGCTTCGGGTGCCTGACGCAACGACACACCCGGTCGAACAAGTCGGCTCGATCCATATTATCTACCGTTTCGGCGATCCCGGCCTCCCCAAAGCCCGGCCATTGAACGTTCCGGCCGCCGTCGCCACCTGCCACGCGCAGCCCGTCGCGACTGACCGGCCCGCCATTACCTTGCGCGTCTTGAATTACGCGATGTTTATCGCGTGGGGGCTCGCCGGCCTTTGTATTCTGTACTATGCGACGGTCTCGCTTTACATATCTTTTGTGGATATTCCCGGTCTCAACCGGTTTCTCGGCGACGCCTCGGCAATCAACGGGCGCGGCGACGAGGTGATGGCGGAGACGAAGCGTGACGGCGCCGCGGGGTTCAAGGCCAACACGGTGATCAGGCTCAAACCGGCGCATCATTGGTTTGCGGCAAGCCTGCTCAAGGCGGAGAGCGACCACTACCTCGTCGGCTTCAAATGGCGCGGCGACGACAGGCTGGTGCTGACACTGGATTTCGGCTGCACCGCGCGCATCAGCAAACCCGTGCAGAGCGTTGGTTCGATCCAGATCGTCTACCGTTTCGACCGCACCGTCATCCTGCCCGATCACGGGTACAGCTCGTTCCCGCGCGATATGCCGCGAAAGCCGTGCAAATGACGGCTTGCCGCAAGGTCGGCTCGATCCGTACCTTCCGTTGTTTCAACGATGGCGACCGAGCGCTTGCGAAAGGCGGTCCCGATATGCTGCGGCCGGTCGAAAGGACGAGAAGATGACGCGCTTTGCCGGAAAGGTCGCGCTGGTGACCGGGGCGACGGGCGGGATCGGCCGCGCTGCGGCGCTCGCCTTCGCCGCGGGCGGCGCCAAAGTCGTCGTCTCGGGCAGACGCCGGGCGGCGGGGGAGGAGACCGCCGATCTGATCCGGCAGGCCGGCGGCGACGCGGTCTTCATCGGCGCCGATGTCGCCGACGAAGCCGAGGTCGAAAACCTGGTCGGTGCGACCCTCGCCCGTTACGGCCGGCTCGATTGCGCCTTCAACAACGCCGGCACGATCGCGCTGGCGCCCATCGACGAGGCGACCGAGGCGGATTTCCGCGCGGTCGTCGACACCAATATCAAGGGCGTCTATGCCTGCATGAAATATCAGCTTCGCCAGATGAAGCGGGCCGGCGGCGGGGCGATCGTCAATGCGTCGTCGCTGGCCGGGTTGAAAGGTTCGCGCGACCGCAGCCTCTATGCGGCGAGCAAGCACGCGGTCATCGGCCTGACCAGATCGGCCGCGCTCGAAGTCGCGGCCGACGGGATCAGGGTGAACGCGGTCTGTCCGGCCGCGATCGCCGGCGCGATGGACCGGCTGTTCATGGATCATTTCCGGCTGACCCGAGAACAGATGGCGGCGGCCGTCCCGCTGAAGCGGGTCGGCCGGCCGCAGGATGTGGCGTCGGCGGTGCTGTTTTTGTGCTCGGACGAGGCCGCCTTCATCACCGGGGCGGTGCTGGCCGTCGACGGCGGCATGTCGGCGGCCTGACCCGCCGTGCCGCCGGCGCCGGCAATCCGCGCCGCGACCTGGCCGGCTGCCTTGGTCGGGCGGGCTGCGGCGCCGTATGCTGCGCCAGCCCAAACCGATCCGCGCGACTGCAAATGCCCGCCTTTCTCAACCCGACCTCGTCGCTCGACCCGATCGCCCACATCATCCAGATGGCGCTGACGCCGGTTTTCCTGCTGTCGGGGATCGCCACGCTGATGAATGTGTTCTCGACCCGGCTCGCCCGCGTCGCCGACCTGATCGCCAAGGTGACCGAGGGCGGCGACGGCGACGAAGCGGCGATGGCGATGCTGTCGCATCTGCGCCGGCGCTCGCTGGCGCTCGATGTGGCGGTGGTTCTGGGCGCCGTCGGCGGCGCGCTGACCTGCGCCTCGGTGCTGACCTTGTTTGTCGGCGCCCTGAGAGATGCGACCGTCGCGTCGGTGCTGTTCACGACGTTCGGGCTCGCCGTGATCTGCACGATCGGTGCGATCGCCGCGTTCACCGCCGAAATGCTGATGGCCGGCAACAGCCTGCGCGCCGAAGTCGCCGCCGCCCACCGCTCCGCCAAAACCGGCTGAGCCGGGCGCCGGTGCCATGTCCCCGCTACCTTCAATTGAAGGTCTGCCGAACGTATTAGGTGAAGGTCTACAGAACGTATTAGGAACTTTCCCGTTGTGGCTGCGCCCTTGGCGGATCATTATGCGGGCCGCGAGGCGGTCGCCCAAAGCTTGTGCGATCGGCTAACACAAGATGTTGTCAATTGTGCGAAACGAGCTACCATGTCGCGGGGGTGTCCGAATGGCGCGGGAAAATATTACGGCGTTGGCCAAAGAGCCTGTTGCCCGCCATGCGCGGGACAACCTGCCGTATATCCCAGCGACCGACAACGAGCCGGGAGCCCCGGCAGCACTCTTGAAGGCGAACCAAATCCTTCGTGAACGTCGATGGCCGGCGCCATACGATCGGACGCGGCATGAGATGATCCTCGGCGATGCCCGTGATCTGAGGGCGGTCCCGACCGAATCGGTGCATCTCGTCGTTACCTCGCCGCCGTATTTCAATCTGAAAGCCGTACGCTTCCGCTGCCGGCGGTCGTCAACTCGGTCGAATTGGCGACTACGAGGCTTTCCTCGACGAATTGGACCGAGTTTGGCGCGAGTGCGCGCGGGTTCTCGTCCCCGGCGGTCGGATCTGCTGCGTCATTGGCGACATTCTGATCCCGCGGCGGGCGGACGGCCGACATCGGGTCCTGCCGCTCCCTTCCGATATCCAGGTCCGCAGCCGCAACAACGGCCTCGACAACCTCACCCCGATCCTGTGGTTCAAGATCGGCAACCGCACGAATGAGGCCGGCGGCGGATCGAGCGGCTACTACGGCAAGCCCTATCAGCCCGGCGCGATCATCAAGAACGATCACGAACATATCGTGATGTTGCGCAAGCCGGGCGGCTATCGAACGACGCCGATGATCCAAAAGGCGTTATCGATGCTCCAGCGCGACGAGATGGACGCCTGGATGCGCCCGGTCTGGTCCGACATCCGCGGCGCGAGCCTGCGCGACGGACATCCCGCGCCCTTTCCCGGTCGAACTGGCCGAGCGACTGATCCGCATGTTCAGCTTCGCCGGCGACACGATCCTCGATCCGTTTGCCGGCTCCGGATCGACCGCTGGCGCCGCAATACGCGCTGGACGGAACTCTATTTCGGTTGAAATCGAGGAAGAATACCTAAACTCTGCCACTCGGCGCGCCGCTGCAGGAAGCGGCGAGTCGTCTTGTCGAGGACCATACTGCGATCGTGATTGAATTCTACGAGCTTAGCTCCGAGTCCGGCTATAAAGAATGAATGGCCTAGACATATTGGTCCGATCAATGAGCGTTCCTACACCGGGAAGCCCTGGTCGTAAGAGATTTAAGTTTAGGAATCTTTGGCAATATCATCCTCGCAGCGATCGGCATTCAAAGATTGTTTGCTGGTCGGTTGTCTTCGATCTACTCGAGGAGTCGCCGCTCCTTCGCAGTCACGTTCTCGCTCGTAAGGTTGCCATTGGGATCAACCGACCCGATGCGGGATTTCGCGCAAATCCGAGCCAAGAACCTCGACTTGGTAATCTGCCGCGCTTCCGTATCCGACAACGACGGGATGCGCAGTTTCGCCGATCTTATTGAAAAGTACTGATTTTCCTTTCTGAAATGAGCAGTTGTGTTTTAAATAATTCCTAATTTGTAATTGCGAACCCTTCGACGACTGTCTGGTCGCGCTCGACGCAAAGGCCTGCATGACCGAGTTCGGAAAGTCCCGGCCCCGGCGTTATGACGAACTTAACGTTCGCATCCGACAATTCATGGGGACACGAATTCGGCCGTCGCCGCCGGCTTCGCAATGATCAATATTGCGGAGACCTTTATCCCCACCTCTTAACAATTCGTGTCTATCGCCGAGGATGAGGCTACGGCGAACCAATCGGCAACCAGCGGATGATCGATCGGTTATCGCAAAGATCCTTGAATTAAGCCGATAGGATCGGCCAACGAGGGATTTGACGCCTTTGGCATCGCCATCGTTGATTGCGTAAACGACGGCCGCCCCGTCCGGCGCTATGACGAGCCGGTCGTGACCACCGCTGCGGGCTTATCTTACGATCATCTCATCGGGAGATTGGCTCAGCTCTACGCAACCCGCTTTCAAGCCTTGTAGAAGGCGAGGCAGATGATCAGTTGACTTGGTTACTTATAATGTCGGTCCCGTTGAACCCGTCGCAGCTGTTGGTAATCAAATTTAGGCTTGACTAGGTTGCGACTCACGTAAGCTCACGCGCCGTTGTTGCGCGATCTGTCCGCCGCGGTCCCAGCAGGAAAAGCCGGCCGAGGAGAAGGCCGGCAGCAATAGTGGAATCCCCTCAGCCTCGATTTTGCAGACGATATACGTTTAGCGCATACGCCGACTGCATTCCCCTCAATGATATCCCACTCCCATAACATAATCACGCAGAAGCGACTTCCTCGTGCTCCGATCCCTCCAAAAGGGCGAGAAGAGCATCCCGTGCGTTGATCACCCCCAATGGTCTCGAATTCTCGTCGACGATAGGGACGTGCAAACAGGCTCCGCTCTTTCATGATCGTCCATACATCGTGCAGCAAGTCGCCTGGGCGGCAGTAGGTCACATCCCTGGTCATCACCGTTGCAACGGCGGCTGTGCAACCGCTGCCATGGCAGCGACTCATCTGGCGTACGACGTCCGTTTTGGTGACGACGCCGACCATGGCGCCGCCGCTGTCGCATGCAACGACCAGGTTGATGTGTCGGCCATCGAGAAGTCCGGCGGCGTTTGTCAGCAGAGCGTCGTCCCTGATCATAACGAGGCGTTCTCGCGCCACAGGAAGTATTCCCTCAACAAACATTACATCTCCTCTCCCTTCTCCTCGATTGTCCGCGCCATGCCTACCCACCGAAGGCATGTGTAAAGTTGCAATGATCATGCGTAAAGTCGCAATCATATCGGCGATGGACAGAGCAAAACATCCGAGGGGGCATGGCATATCGACGAAATGCTGTTCGGCTTTGTGATGGCGGCGGTCGTGGGATTCCTCCTGACCCGCCCTTCCGAACTGGACCGGCCGGCTGCCCGTGCGGGGCCGGCTGGCGATCGTCGCCGATTTGTCCTTCCCGGTCGTGCTCCTTGCAGCGGCCGCCCGCGAAATCATCTATCCTTCGTCCTCATCAACGCCGCCCGGATCACGCCAGTCTGGGCGTCCTGGAACACGGACGACATGATGATTCTCCTTGCCCTGTCGGCTGCGTGGTGGATGGTGGCGTTCGGCTTGTTCGAGATCGTGTACGGCCCGATGCCGCTGACACCGCAACCCACGCGCTTAGGCCCGTTACCATGAGCGAACATCCTCCGCCGCAAGAAGCGTATTGGCCGGTAGGCGCCGTGTTCACGCTCGGCCATTCGACTTTGCCAATCGAGCGCTTCATCGCCTCGCTGCTAACCTATGGCATCGAACGCCTCGTGGACATCCGCACGATGCCCCGTTCGCGCCATAATCCGCAATTCAACGACGCCGCCTTGGCCGATAGCCTGACGGCGCCGCATCTCGAATATGTGCATATGCCAACGCTGGGCGGTCTCCGGCGCGCCCATAAAAATTTTCCCAACACCGGCTGGCGCAACGGAGGCTTTCGCGGCTACGCAGATTATATGCAAACCGAGGAGTTTCAGCTCGCGCTTGAAGCGCTCATTCACATGAGTCGCCAAAAACGCGTTGCGATTATGTGCGCCGAAGCGGTGCCGTGGCGATGCCACCGTTCGCTGGTGGCCGACGCGCTCAGTGTGCACGGCGTACCTGTGGTCGAGATTTTATCGGAGAGCAGCTATCGGATGCATAAGCTCACGCCCTTCGCGCAGGTGGACGGGATGCGAATTACCTATCCGCCTGAGCAACCTGTATTACTGTAGTAGTTCATGCCGTTTAAACTCGTTGAAAACACTGCTGCAAGTACTTGGCATCCTGTCATCCTTCCTCCTCCCCGAGGCCCGCGGCCGGCGGGAGGGCGCCGAATGGCGCAGAGCCCGCCCGTGCCCTTAACCCTATTGGGCGGGCTTCGCCGTACCGCGAGTTCCCGCCAGCCGAAAAAGCCCTGGCCGGGGATGAGGCCAGCGAGCAATACGGTGGCCGGCGGCGAGGGCGGCGTTGGCCGGGATCGGCCCGGCCGCCAGCGTGCACAAGGCGCCGTTCGCCATCTGCACAAAGCCGTAGAGGCCGGAGGCGGCGCCGATCGAGCATGTAGCCGCAGGATGCGCGCGCGAGCGCAGCAGCCGAACATACGAGGGTCAGAGCATTGCAGCCCAGGCGGCCGCGCGAGACCGCCGTCTCGGGCAATGCCAGGATCACGCCGCCGAGGGTGAGGACGCCGAGCGCCGCCAGCAGCACGAAGATCGAGCGCCCGCCGAGCCATTCGCCGAGAAACCCGCCGACCGCTGGCGCGCGCCCGATCCCGGCATTCCGCCATCGACCGCCGTCTCGCCGAATCGCGACCTTGACGGCGGCTCGGCACTCTGCGGATAATCATCCTGTCCAAGGGGAGCCCCGGCAGGGGGCTGAGAGACCGCCGGCCGGTTTGCCGCCATGAACAACGGCGAGCGGGGCGCGGAAACCCTTTGAACCTGATCCGGGTCGTACCGGCGTAGGGACAGGAACGCTGTCGGCGACGCCGCCTCTCCGCCCCGCACGCGTCCCGGATCTCCGTTCAACCGGCTAACGGAGATCGACGATGCCCGATTCCGCCCCACTCTCGACCCGCCAGGCTCATCCCCAAGGTAGAGGAGCTGCGGGTCACCACCGGACCGTTCCCGGCCTCGCGCAAGGTCCACTTCCCGGCCGGCTGCATCCCGAACTCAAGGTGGCGATGCGCGAGATCGATCTGGAAATCTCGGCCGGCGAGCCGCCGGTGCGGGCCTACGACACCTCGGGGCTCTATTCCGACCCGGCCGCCGGGATCGACATCAACAAGGGCCTGCCGGAATTGCGCAAGCCGTGGATCACGGCGCGCGGCGATGTCGAATTCTACCAGGGCCGCGAGGTCAAGCCCGAGGATAACGGGCTGCGGCGCGGCGAAGACAGCGCTGTTTCGCTGTTCGACCGCGGCCGGCGCCAGGTCCTGCGCGCCAAGCCGGGCGCCGCGGCGACCCAGATCGCCTATGCCAGGCGCGGCGTCGTCACCGCCGAGATGGAATACGTCGCGATCCGCGAGAATCTCGGCCGCGAGGAATTGCGGCGGGCGGGTGTCGTCGACGGCGAGTTGTTCGGCGCCGCGATCCCGGATTTCGTAACCCCGGAATTCGTGCGCGACGAGATCGCCCGCGGCCGCGCGATCATCCCCAACAACGTCAACCACCCGGAAACCGAGCCGATGATCATCGGCCGCAATTTCCTGGTCAAGGTCAACGCCAATATCGGCAATTCGATCGTCTCGTCCTCGGTCGCCGAGGAGGTCGACAAGATGGTGTGGGCGACCCGTTGGGGCGCCGACACGGTCATGGATCTGTCGACCGGGCGCAACATCCACACGATCCGCGAATGGATCATCAGGAACTCGCCGGTGCCGATCGGCACGGTGCCGATCTATCAGGCGCTCGAAAAGGTCGGCGGCGCGGCCGAGGAGCTGACCTGGGAATTGTTCCGCGACACCTTGATCGAGCAGGCCGAGCAGGGGGTCGACTATTTCACGATCCATGCCGGCGTGCGGCTCGCCTATATCCACCTGACCGCGTCGCGGGTCACCGGCATCGTCTCGCGCGGCGGCTCGATCATGGCGAAATGGTGCCTGGCGCACCATCAGGAGAGCTTTCTCTACACCCATTTCCGCGAGATCAACGAGATCATGCGGGCCTATGACGTGAGCTATTCCTTGGGCGACGGGCTGCGCCCCGGCTCGAACGCCGACGCCAACGACCGCGCCCAGTTCGCCGAGCTCGAAACCCTCGGCGAGCTGACCAAGCTCGCCTGGGAAGACGATGTCCAGGTCATGATCGAGGGCCCCGGCCATGTGCCGATGCACAAGATCAAGATCAACATGGAAAAGCAGCTCGAGGAATGCGGCGAGGCGCCGTTCTATACGCTCGGGCCGCTCGTCACCGACATCGCGCCCGGCTACGACCACATCACCAGCGGCATCGGCGCCGCGATGATCGGCTGGTTCGGCACGGCCCTGCTGTGCTACGTGACGCCGAAGGAGCATCTGGGGCTGCCCGACCGCGACGACGTCAAGGTGGGCGTCATCACCTACAAGATCGCCGCGCACGCGGCCGATCTCGCCAAGGGCCACCCGGCCGCGCGCGAGCGCGACGATGCGCTGTCGCGCGCCCGCTTCGAGTTCCGCTGGCGCGACCAGTTCAACCTGTCGCTCGACCCCGAAACGGCCGAGAAGTTCCACGACCAGACCCTGCCGGCCGACGGCGCCAAACTCGCGCATTTCTGCTCGATGTGCGGCCCCAAATTCTGCTCGATGCAGATCACCCAGGAGATCCGCGACTACGCCCGCGCCGGGATGGAGGAAAAGTCGAAGGCGTTCCTCGAACAGGGCGCCGAGATCTACACCGACGAGCGCGGCCAGCCGCGGGTCGCGGCCGAGTGAGAGCCGGTCGGCTCCCGGGTATTCCCCTCTCCGCCCGTCGGGGGGAGAGGGAGGAGCCCGCGAAGCGGGAAGGTGAGGTGGGCGGCGGCTGGCGGGGTGCTTCCCCCGCCTCACCTCAACCCTCTCCGCCCCCAGGGGCAGAGAGGGAATAATTCGCATCGGTCTGTCGGTGAGCGAAATCGGACGCGCGGCCCGCCGCTACCCCGATCGTCCGATCGTCGGGGTCCTGGCGGTGGTGTTGCGCGGCGAGCGGGCGTTGATCGTGCGCCGCGCCAACCCGCCGATGGCCGGTCGCTGGGGTTTTCCGGGCGGCGTCCTCGAACTCGGCGAAACCGTCGGCGCCGGCGCGATGCGCGAATTGTTCGAGGAGACCGGGGTCGTCGCCGAGCCTTCGGGGACCCTGACCGTCATCGACACGATCGACCATGACGACGAGGAGCGGGTCCGCCACCATTACGTGCTGGTGGCCGTGCTCGGCATCTGGCGCTCGGGCGACGGCACAGCCGGCGACGACGCCGACGAGGTCGCTTGGCTCAGCCATGCAGAGATCGTCGCGCGAGGGCTGCCGACCGCCCCCGCGCTGTTGCCGCTGATCGACCTCGCGGCCAATACGCGGCAACCGTGAAGGCTTGCGGCCCGGCGACGGCGCACAACATCTGATCCACTACAACGCGGCGAAGCGGAGGCTCGGATGATCAAAGGTCTGCACCACAACGCCTATCGTTGCCGGGATTCGGAAGAAACGCGGGCCTTCTACGAGGATTTTCTGGGTCTTCGCCTGGTCAGCGCGTTCGAGATCGACAAGGGCCGCGCGCTTCACACCTTTTTTGAAATGGACGACCGTTCCTGTCTCGCCTTCTTCGAGGTGCCCGGCTCGCCCTTCGAGTTCAAGAAACAGGACGCGCTCGATCTGCACATCGCGCTCGCCGTCGAAAACGACACCTTTGAGAATATGCTCGAAAAGGGAAGGGCCCAGGGGCGAGAGGTGCGCGGCCCGGTCGATCACGGCTTTGTCCGCTCGATCTATTTCCGCGACCCCAACGGCTATATCATCGAATTGACCGCCAGCACCGGGACCCACGGCGAGATCATGGACCCGGCGGCGTCAAGGCCGTATGACGCCTTGAGACACTGGCAGGCGGCCAAATCCGGCTGACCGCGCCGCGATCTCGCCCGGAGGACGATCGCGCGCTACTGGCCGCCGGACGCGGGTCGCTTCGCCGACAGGCCCGTCACGAACTCCAGCGGCCTTCGACCCAGATCCACCCGGCGGCCTGCTCGTCCCAGTAGCCGGGCATCCAGTTGGCGCTTGGCGCCGGCCGCTCGATATAACGGCCGGGGACCCAGACGAATTGTCCGCCGCTCCAGTGCCAATGGCCGAACTCCCAGAGCGAACCCGGCAACCGCGCCCGCGGCGGAATCTCGGCGCGCTTTGGCGGCGGCGCACGCGGCGCCACGATGGTCGCGTCCGCGTATTGGATTCCGGCGCTCGGGTCGAGCGCCGGCTCGGATGTTGCCGCCTGGCAACCGAACAGCAGCGCGGCACAGAAGCCGGCCGCGGCAATCCCGACGATATTGTCGAAATACATCCATGCCTCCCAGCTCGTGAGCGGGTTGACCCCGCATCTTGTTAGTCAGCCATCCCTCGACCCTTGCCGGATCGGTCCGGCGAGCTTGCCCCTGGCCATTGTTCGCCGGGGCGGCGGCTGTTGTCTTCGCCGCACAAAGTCTCGTCAGGGCATCGATATACCATATTCCTCCAGCGAATGCGAAGCCATAAGCGGCGTCCGGCAGCCAAAAATGCTATTGCTGAAGGCGCCGAGCATCGCGGCGTCTGCGGCGCCGGTCGACGGCGCATCGGAGGGATCCCGGCCCAGAGGATGAGGATAAAGGCATGGCCCAACGCGGCTTGAAGTTCGGCATTTTTCTCGCACCCTTTCACCGGCTCGGCGACAACCCGACCCTGGCGATGGCGCGCGACATCGAGCTGATCGAATGGCTCGACCATCTCGGCTACGACGAGGCCTGGATCGGCGAGCATCATTCGGCCGGTTGGGAGATCATCGCCCTGCCGGAGTTGATCATCGCCGCCGCGGCCGAACGCACCCGGCACATCAGGCTCGGCACCGGGGTCACCAGCCTGCCCTACCATCATCCGTTTCTGGTGGCGCAGCGTTTCGTCCAGCTCGACCACATGACGCGCGGGCGGGTCATGCTGGGCTGCGGTCCGGGTGCGTTGCCCTCGGACGCCTATATGCTCGGCATCGACCCGCTGGTATTGCGCCGGCGCATGGTCGAATCGCTCGACGCGATCGTTCGACTGCTGCGCGGCGGCGACCCGGTGACGCTCAAGACGGACTGGTTCGAGCTGAACGAGGCCCGGCTGCATCTGGCGCCCTATTCCGACCCGTGTTTTCCGATCGCCGTGGCCAGCACGATCACCCCGTTCGGCATGATGGCCGCCGGGCGGCACGGGCTCGGCGTGCTGTCGATCGGCGCCGGCATACCCGGCGGGCCGGAGGCGCTTGCCGCGCAGTGGCAAATCGCCGAGGAGACCGCAGCGCAGCACGGCGCCGCGATGAACCGCAAAGATTGGCGGGTCGTCGTGACCCTGCATGTCGCCGAGGACGACGCACAGGCCTTGCGCGAGGTCAAGCCCGGCGAGCGGGCGGAGACGACCGCTTATTTCGAGGATACGTTAGGCCGAGAGCCCGGGCTCTCGGCCGATCCGCTGCGCGACGGGGTGCGGGCCGGAACAACGCTGGTCGGCTCGCCCGAGACCGTCGTCAGCGGCATCGAGCGGCTCCTCGAATTGAGCCGGGGCGGGTTCGGCGGCGTGCTGTTCCGCGCCCATGAATGGGCCGACCGCGAGCAGACCTGGCGCAGCTACGAACTCTTCGCGCGCTATGTGATGCCGCGGTTTCAGGATGCCGCAGCACCCCTCGTTGCATCGAACGACTGGGTGCGGACGAACCGCCGCCGGATCCTCGGCAACAATGTCGAGGCGGTCCGCCGGGCCTATACCGACACCGGACGCCCGGTCCCCGACGAATACCGTTATCGCACGGTCGGCGCCCGCGACATCGACCCGGTGGTCAAGGGGTAGGCGCGGCAGCGTCCGGCACCGCCGCCGCCGCGAAGTTCTTCATCACGATAGCTGGACGCAGGAAATGCTGCCTGGATTGGTCGGTCTCACAGAGGAGGGCCCGATTGTTTGCGAATTGCGATGTCACAGAACATGTATTTTTCGAGAGCAAAACCACAAACCCGCCAATCCTCGCCAACTATCAGCTCGTTGACCGCTTGCACGACCCCATAATACTCCCCATTCAAGTGATCAAACATAACATAATCATTGAAGACGATGATGCCGTCATCGGTCAGCTTCGTCTTCGCCACAGTCGCATCTTGCTTGACGCCCTGATAGGAGTGGTCTCCATCTACGTAAATTAAATTGAAGAATTTATCAGGGTATTTTGCGAGATTCGTACTGCTCATGCCGACCTCCGTCAGCACCTGGGCGCCGCGATCCGCGAATCGCGCTTTATAGTAATCAAGATGCGTCATGTTATCAAAAAGTATGCCGCTTTTTATCTCCTTGCCCCACGGACCCCATCCCAGAACAGGCCATTCGTGCAATCTGAAGATATCGAAAGCAACAAATTTTTTTGGTTGAAGTTCGTTCAACAGGTATTCGGAAAACTCGCCTTCTGCGACACCGATTTCGGCAATGACGCCACCTTCCAGCGACCTCATGGCCGAGATCAGGTCTCTCCGATCAGCAAATAGCTCGAGAATTATCGAGGTGCTTTGTCTCCAGGTGAGGATAATCGCGCTGGACGCACAGCGGGGCCGCGCGCGCCATCGCATAGCGGCGGATTGCTTCTACCTTGAAGGCGGGAGCTGCGGCCATCCCGCCGTAGCGCCGAATTCTGCTCAGAAGCTCATTCATTTGCTGGAGATGGATTTACGGTCATCTTGTTGAATCAAGGGGCATCCGTTGCCGATGATCGAATTCCGCATCGTAACAGCAGCGGTGGGACAGGACAAATCAGGATTAACAACCTGCGTCGATGCGACCGGTCGCAAAAAACGCCGGCCGATGTTCGGGATGGGAAATTTGAGTATTCGACCGGTCAGCCGACCCGCTGAGCGTGGTGTCGTTCCGGGCGTCGAGACGAGCATGAAGCGGGCGGCGGGCGATAAACTGCCGGGCGCCGCCCGCTGAAGTGGTGCTACCCGGCGCAAAATGCGCTAGCATCGGTCCGGGTATCATACCGGCGACGTGCCGTGCGGCACGCATCGGGAAGGGAGCAAGGAAATGGGCGAGATCCTGGGGCTCGGCTGCACGCATTATCCCGGTCTGACGGCGCCCGACGCGCAATTGCCGTCGCTGTTCCACCGCCTGCTGACCGCACCCAACGTACCGGACCACTACAAAAACCCGGCGAACTGGCCGGCCGAACTCGTCGCCGAACTCGGCAATGACGAGGGTTTCTCCTCGGCCCAGCGCTACGGCGCGCGCATGGCCGAGGGGTTCCGGGCGGTGCGCAAGTCGCTCGACGCGTTCAACCCGGATGTCGTGCTGGTGTGGGGCGACGACCAATACGAGAATTTCCGCGAGGACATCATCCCGGCCTTCTGCCTGCTCGGCTATGACGACGATCTCGCGATCCAGCCTTGGCGCAACGGCAATGGCGGCCGTCCCAATCGCTGGGACGAACCGGGCGACTGGGCATTGAACCTGCACGGGCATCGCGAGGCGGCGAAATACCTGGCCACCGGGCTGATCGAGCGCGGCATCGACATGGCTTACGCCTATAAGCCGCTGCATCACCCGATGGCGCACGCCTTTACCAACACCTTCCTCTATCTCGACTGGGACCGGCAGGGTTTCCCCTATCCGACGATCCCGTTCGCGATCAATTGCTACGGCAGCAACCTCTTGCATGCCAAGGGCGGCACCGCGGCGTTGTTCATGCCGCCGCGCGACCCGTCGATCGCCGCCGACCCGCCGTCGCCGGCGCCGTGGCGCTGCATGGAGGTCGGCAAGGCGGTGGCCGAGACCCTCGCCGCCTCGCCGTGGCGGGTGGCGCTGATCGCGTCGTCGAGTTGGTCGCACTGCTTCCTGTCGCCGACCAACGGCTATCTGTGGCCCGACCACCAGGCGGACAAGCTGCTGTTCGACGCATTGTCGACGCGCGACTACGACACCTGGCGCAAGCGCCCGCTGAAGGCGATGGAGCAGGCGGGGCAGCACGAAATGCTGAACTGGGCGGCGTTGATGGGGGCGATGGAGACGCTCGACCGGCGCCCGATCGTGCATGATTACGTCGAGACGCACGTCTTTGCCTCGGACAAATGCTTCGTCTCCTACCCGACTTGAATCCAAGAGGCGGCGGCGCGGGCTGAGCACCGCCGCCCTTGCCAAGGGCGGTGCCCGCCGCTAACACTGCCGGCGGGGACCGATGTTCAAGAAGCTGCCGAACCTCGACCAAGGCGCCCACTCGGCGGCGCTGGTCTGGCGCCTGACGCGGGATTTCATCCGTCCGCACACGGCGCGGATCGCAGTCGGGTTTATCCTGATGGCGGCAGCGGCGGCCAGCACCGCCTTGCGCGCCTGGCTGATGCAGCCGGTCCTCGACCGCATCTTCGTCGGCCGCGACGGGTCGCTGCTGTTGCTGATCGCCGGCGCCGCCCTCGCTCTCGCTCTGGTCAAGGGCGTCGCCGATTACGGTGAAGCGGTGCTGATGAACCGGGTCGGGCAACGCGTCATTGCCGACGTCCAGAAGGCGCTTTTCGCCCGCCTGATGCGGGCCGACCTGGCCTATTTCCATGCCCACCCGACCGGGACCCTGGTCTCGCGCTTCACCAGCGACGCCACCCTGCTGCGCAATGCTGCGGCTAACGTGTTAGCGGCCATCGGCAAGGACGCGCTGACCGTCATCTTTCTGGTCGGCGTCATGTTCTACCAGGATTGGCTGCTGGCGCTCGCCTCGTTCTTTGCCTTCCCGTTGGCGATCCGTCCTATCGTCGGGATCGGCCGCCGCATGCGTCGGGTGTCGGCCAATACGCAGGTCGAGATCGGCCAGCTGACGACTTTGCTCAGCCAGACGTTCCAGGGCGCCCGGCTGGTCAAAGCCTATGGCATGGAGGGCTACGAGGAGCAACGTGTCGGCAATCTGTTCGAGCGGCTGTACGGCTTGATCGACCGTGCAACGCGAACCCGTTCGCGAGCGTCGCCGATGATGGAGACCCTGGGCGGGGCGGCGATCGCCGTCGTGATCCTCTATGGCGGCCACCAGGTCATCACCGGCGCGCGAACGCCGGGCGCGTTCTTTTCTTTCATTACCGCGCTGTTGCTCGCCTATCAGCCACTCAAAAGCCTCGCCAACCTGAACGCTTCGCTGCAGGAGGGCCTCGCCGCGGCGCAGCGGATCTTTCAGGTGCTCGATGTCGAGCCGACGATTCGCGACCGGCCGGCCGCCAAGCGCCTGCACATCGCCGGCGGCGAGATTCGCTTCGATCGGGTGCGCTTCGGCTATATGCCGGGAGCCGTCGCCCTCGACGGCATCTCGCTGACCGTCCCTGCCGGCCGCACGGTGGCGCTCGTCGGCGCCTCCGGCGCCGGAAAATCGACGATCCTCAATCTGATCCCGCGCTTTTTCGATGTCGAGGAAGGCAGCATTTCGATCGACGGTCAGGACGTCCGCGCGGTGACGCTCTCCTCGTTGCGCGAAGCGATGGCGCTGGTAACCCAGGAGATCACTTTGTTCGACGACACGCTGCGCGCCAATATCGCCTATGGCCGTTTCGGCGCGTCGGCGGCAGATATCGAGGCGGCTGCCCGGGCCGCCGGCGCCGACGGGTTCATCGGCGAATTGCCCCAAGGCTACGACACCCAGGTCGGCGAGCATGGGCTCCGCCTTTCCGGCGGCCAGCGCCAACGTCTGGCGATTGCCCGCGCGATGCTGAAAGACGCGCCGATCCTGCTGCTCGACGAGGCGACTTCCGCGCTCGACAGCGAGACCGAGCGGCAGGTCCAGGCGGCGCTCAAGGTGCTGATTCGCGGTCGCACCACCCTGGTCATCGCCCATCGGCTTTCCACCATCCAGGGCGCCGATCTGATCTGTGTCGTCGATCGCGGGCGTATCGTCGAAAGCGGCCGGCACGCCGAGCTGCTCGCCCGCAATGGCCGCTATGCGCGGTTCCATGCGATGCAATTCGCCGACGATCGCGACCTGGCGACTGCGGCATCGTGAGGGCGTGATCGCGACTTTTACCAGGCCGGTTTCCTGGCGGCGATTGCTGCGCAATGCTCGGCTGCGCCGGGGGGCCTGCTGGGTGATCCAGTGCTATATCCGGCTCGTCTATCTGACTAATCGCTGGAGCGTCGAAGGGGACGAGCGACCCCGCCGGTTGCGCGCCGAGGGCCGGGCCTTCATCGGCGCCTTCTGGCACGGGCGAATGATGATGATCCCTATGGCATGGCAGCGGCTGGCGCCGATGCACATGCTGATCTCGGGGCATCGCGACGGACAGATTATCGCCGGTGCGATGACCTATTTCGGCATCCAGTCGATCGTGGGGTCTACCCGGCGCGGCGGCTCAACCGCGTTGCGTGCGATGCTCAAGCGTTTGCAGGACGGGGATTGCGTCGCGATTACCCCGGATGGACCGCGCGGTCCCGCTATGGCGGCCAGCATCGGCATCGTCAATGTCGCGCGGCTCGCTCGGGCCCCGATCCAGCCGATCGCCTACGCGACCAGCCGGCGGCGCTTTCTCGCGACCTGGGACCGTTACCATGTCGCCTTGCCGTTCGGGCGCGGCGTGTTTTTGTGGGGCGAGCCGATCGAAATCGCGGCAGAGCTCGACGCCGCCGGAATCGAGCGTGCCCGCCGCTTGATCGAGACGCGGATGATCGATCTGGTTAACGAGGCCGACCTCCGGGTCGGCCACAGCCCGCAATCGCCGCCGGGTGTCGCCGGCGACGTCGGGTCAGGGCAGCCGCTTGCCGGCGAGAACCCGCGCCGATGCTGACGACGCTGTACCGCGCGCTGACCTGGCCGTTGCCGCCGTTCGCTGTTCTCTACCTGAACCGGCGGGAGCGTCAGGGCAAGGAAGACAGGCGCCGGCGCAGCGAGCGCCGCGGGTTGACCGATGCGATCCGGCCGGCGGGGCCGCTCGTATGGGTTCACGCCGCCAGCGTCGGCGAGGCCACGTCGATCCTGGTTCTGATCGAACGGCTGCTGCGGACGCGGCCGACCCTCGAAATTCTCGTCACCACCGGAACCGTTGCATCGGCCCGCCTGCTCGACGGGCGGCTGCCGGAGCGGGCGCGTCACCAATTCGTCCCGGCCGATCTGAGGCGCTGGATTTCCCGGTTTCTCGATCACTGGCGGCCCGATCTGGCGATCTGGGTCGAATCCGAGTTGTGGCCCAATCTGGTGCTGACAACGCATGCCCGCGGCATTCCGATGGTGTTGGTCAATGGCCGGCTTTCGCTGCGCTCCTACGCCCGCTGGCGGCGGTGGCCCGGGTTGATCGGCCCGATGCTCGGCGCCTTCGCGCTGTGCCTGGCCCAGGACGACGAGCAGGCCGAACGTTTGCGCCGGCTGGGCGCACGACAGCCCGCCGGTATCGGCGATCTGAAAACTGCCGGCGCCCCGCTGCCCTTCGATCGGGCCCAGCGTAAGCGGTTGCGCGACCAGATCGGGTCGCGTCCGATCTGGTTCGCTGCCAGCACCCACCCGGGCGAGGAGGAAGTCGCGGCCTCGGTGCATCGCCAACTTGCGGCAAAACATCCCGGGCTGCTGACGATCATCGCGCCGCGGCACCCGGCGCGCGGCGCAGCGATCGGCGAAATGCTGGCGTTACGCGGGCTGTGCGTTGCCCGGCGCGCTGCCGGCGAGGCGATCACCGATGACACCGATATCTATCTCGCCGACACGATGGGCGAAATGGGGCTGTTCTACAGTATGGCGGGTATAGCCTTTGTCGGCGGATCGCTGGCGCCCAAGGGTGGGCACAACCCGTTCGAGCCGGCCCGTCTCGACTGCGCCGTCCTGCACGGGCCGGAGATCGGCAACTGCGCCGCCATGGCGGCGGCGCTTGCCGCTGCCGGTGCGGCGGAGACCGTGACCGACGCCGAAACGCTCGCGCGCGCCGTATCGGCGCTGCTCTGCGATCGGCGGCTGCGGGCCGAGCGCGCGGCGGCCGGAAAATCGGTCGCCGTGGCCGGCTCCGGGGTTCTCGACGCGGTGCTCGAACGTCTGGCGCCCTGGCTCGACCCTATCGCCCCGATCAAAGCTCATGCGGTCGCCCGCGGTTCCGAGCGCCCGCTGCGGCGCCTCGCCTGATGCTCGCAGTCCCGGGCTTCTGGGACAAGCCGCCCGGGCTCGTCGCCGGATTGCTGTCGCCGATCGGAACGGCCTGGGATATGGCCGGGCGACTGCACCGGGCGCTGGCCCAGCCCTACCATGCGCCCGTCCCGGTGCTGTGCGTCGGCAATCTCGTCGCCGGCGGTGCCGGCAAGACCCCGGTAGCGCTGGCGCTGGTTTCCGCGCTGCTGGCGCGCGATGTGGCCGCGCATGTCGTGACCCGCGGGTACGGCGGACGCCTGGGCGGGCCGGTGCGGGTCGATCCGGCCCGGCACGATGCGGCTGCGGTCGGGGACGAGGCGCTGCTGCTGCAGCGGCGTGCCCCCTGCTGGGTCGCCCGCGATCGCGCCGCCGGCGTCCGCGCCGCGGTTGAGGCAGGTGCGCGCGCGATCGTGCTCGATGACGGGTTTCAGAACCCCGCGGTCGTCAAGACGCTCTCGCTGATCGTGGTCGACGCCGCTTACGGATTTGGCAACGGGCGCGTGATCCCGGCAGGCCCGCTGCGCGAACGCCCCGGAAATGGCCTCGCGCGCGCCGATGCGGTGGTGTTGCTTACCGTCGAAGGTGAACCCGCGACGGCCCTCCCCGCCGCCCTCACCGCCGGGCGGCCGATCGTGCCGGCGGTGCTGACGCCGATCGGCGGCGAGCGGTTTGTGCGCAAGCGCGTCTTCGCTTTTGCCGGGATCGGGCGCCCGGAAAAATTTTTCGCGACCGCGCGCGGGCTCGGCGCCGAATTCACCGGTACCCGCAGCTTTTCCGACCATCATCCTTACAGCGCTGTCGAGATTGCCGAATTGCGTCGAGCCGCCGATCGCAATAAGGCGCAGCTGGTCACAACGGCGAAGGATTTCGTGCGCGTGCCGACCGAGGCGCGCGGCGGCATCGAAGTGCTCGAGGTTGAAATCCGTTGGCCCGATCCCGCCGCGCTCGCCGGCGTTATGCGACCTGTGGTGCTCGTTGCCCAAGGCAACGGGGGCAGCGCGCCGGAAAATTGCCGCTGAGGCGCGTTGACCCCGCGTGGCTGGTGGCCGATCTGCAGCAAGCTGTCGGCCAGGATGCCGTCGCCTGCGGCGCTCTGTTCGCGATCGGGCGGCAACAGGCGTTGCGCTTGCGCCGAGTGATGAAAAAGGCGCCGGCGGTCAGAATGTCGGACCACCAGCGGTAATCGGTATAGCCCTTGTCGAAGACATAAGTCGCGCCGGGCTCGAGCGAGACGCCGCGGCCCGCCACCACGTCGTCGATCTTGGCCGAGGTCACATCGAACCACACCGCGCGAGTCTGCCGCGGGTCGTAGAGCAGGTGCGATTTCAGCCCGCGCGTGCGGGCATTGACCTCACCCCAGGAGAAATCGTCGCCCTTCAGCTGCATCGCGGTGGCATCGCGCAGCCGGATCACGGCCTCGCCCTGTTGGCGCAACGCCCTGGCCGCGACCGGGATCAGGGCCGTGGCGATGTCACGGAACACCGCCGCCGGGCCATCGGCATTGGCGCCGACAAGGTCGAGAGACACTAGACTTTGCTCTTTGTCTGCACGGGCATGTTTCTTTGTTCCGGGCGCCGTCCTGAAAAGATGTGTTGCACGGCGCAAAAAGTTGTGCAGCATGTTTCGGCTATCCTCGCAATCATGCATACGCTCTAAGGTTGAACCTGCCGGTCGAGTTCGTCGCCGGCATCCGAGGGAGGGGGACGATCATGGACATGCCACGTCGCGCGACCGCCGAGTTCTTTGGAACAATGTGGCTGGTCTTCGGCGGCTGCGGAGCTGCGGTGCTCGCGGCCGCCTTTCCGACCCTGGGGATCGGGTTTCTCGGCGTCGCATTCGCCTTTGGGCTGACCGTGCTGACGATGGCCTACGCCGTCGGACATATTTCCGGCGGTCATTTCAACCCGGCGGTGACGGTCGGCTTGTGGGCCGGCGGGCGGTTCAAGGCGGCCGAAGTAGTTCCGTACATCATCGCCCAGGTGATCGGAGCGATCGTTGCCGCCGCGATTCTTTATTTCATCGCGTCGGGAAAGCCCGACTGGATCCCCGGCGGTTTCGCCTCGAACGGCTACGGCGATCTGAGCCCGGGCAAATACGGGTTGGGCGCGTGTTTCGTCGGCGAGGTCGTCGCCACCTTCTTCTTCCTGTTTGTGATCATCGGCTCGACCTCGAAGGGGGCCGCGGTCGGATTTGCCGGCATCCCGATCGGGTTGTGCCTGACGCTGATCCACCTGATCATGATCCCGGTCACCAACACCTCGGTCAATCCGGCCCGCAGCACGGGCCCGGCTCTGTTTGCCGGCGGCCACTATGTTACGCAGCTCTGGCTGTTCTGGCTGGCCCCGATCGTCGGCGCCGCACTCGCCGGGTTCTTCACCCGGTGGCTCTATCGGGACGAGTTGGTGACGGTCGACACCGTCGTGATCGAGGAGACGCGTATCGGTTAGCGCCGGCGTTTGCGGTGCGGCTCCCGCGCGTCACTCGTCGTCCCTGAATCGCGGCGACCAAGCCATCCGCCGCTCTAGGCGTCGATCGATCCAGGCGACGACGAGAGTCACATAAAGCGGCACGGCAAATACCAGGAAGGCGATCGAATAGAACAGCGTCTCGTTGCGGATGTCGGCGACGGGCCTCTCGATTTCGTCAACCGGAACCATAATCGCCAGCAGCTGATTGCGCCCGTAACGCGGTGGGATGGCGACCACCCGGCCGATATAGGTCCGACCGGCGACATCGTAGACGCGGGTCCCGGTCATCTGGCGGTCCTGGTAGGCGGCGACGAGTCCGCTGATCACCGGGTCGTTCAGTTCGGCGATTTTCGGCGGCGTCGCGTGCCCGGCGTTGCCCGCATGTACCCTGGCGATCTCGGTCGGGTTTGGGGTCGCGACGACTTCACCGGTGGTGGTGAAGATGAACGCGGTGCTGTCCGGGGTGATCTGCTGGCTGCGTAGGAAGTACGCCAAATCGACCGCCGCGAGATCGGCGCCGAGCACCCCGGGCATCGGGCCCTTGAAGCTGCGGCTGAGGGTGAACCCGGCCTTGCCGCTCGAGGCGAAGACATAAAGGTCGCTCTCCTCGACCAGATCGCTGTGCTTTGCCGCAATGTACCAGGAGCGCGACCGCGGATCGAAGGGAGCCGCATTGCCGTTGCCGACAACCGCGCCGTCATCGGAGAGAAAGGTCCAACGAGCGCTCCCGCCGGCGCCGCCGGTGACGACCTCGCTGGCGAAGACCGCATCCGCCGGTGCATGCAGCGCGGCCCGCAATGTCGGGCTTTTCTCGCCGGTGATATGAGTCAACATGTGAAAGTCGCCGTTGTCGAACCCGACATACAGCGACTGGATCTGCGGATAAGCCCGCAATGCCCGCAACAGCAGCGCCAGCGCGCGCGGATCGTCGCCGACCGACGGCGAGGTCAATTCCGGCACCATCGATGCAAGTCCGACGATCGCGTACATGGGATCGTACAACAGCTTGATGCGGTCGGTGATTTTATCCTCTGCTTCCTGCATCAGACGCTGCGCGGCGGCGATCGCCAGCTCATTCGATTTCTTGGAGTTATACCAAATGATCCCGCCCCCCAGGACCGCGAGGATCAGCAGTAAAGATGCGGTAATGCCGAGGTAGGTAGGCCAGAGCCGCTGCTTGCGGGCGGCATTTTTGCCTAAGTCTTTTGGGTTGCGACGCGGGTCGCTCACGGCTCGCCACCCTCCTTGTACGGAACCGGCCTCCGCATCGGCAATGATAGCGACTTGGTTTCGGGAATGTCCAGGCGACCGGCGGCATTGCCGGGTTGTCGGAGACGAAGGTCAAAGCCCCGGCGGCGCCCGCAGGGTTCGGCAGCCAAATCTCATCCCGCGACTTGCGACCTGCGCGTGGCTGCAGGCGCGACATCCTCGGCATCGCCGGCGGTAACCTCGACGGCGACCGTCATGCCGAGATGATCGGACGGGAAACCGGTCCAGGTTCCCGAGACCGGCACCGCCTGGCGCGGATCGCGCACGACGGCCACGCGAATGAGGTCGTCGCTGCCGACGATGCCGTTGGTCGGATCGTATTCGATCCAGCCGGCGCCGGGCAGGTAGACCCGCAGCCAGGCGTGAGTAGCTCCGCCGCCGACCCGCTGGCCGGCCAAGCCTTCGGGGACGTGGAGATAGCCGCTGACGAAATGCGCGGCGAGGCCGAGCGAACGCACCGCCTCCATCATCAATACGGCAAAATCGCGACAGCTGCCGCTGCGCTGTTGCAGGGTCTGCACCGGATCCTGGATGCCGCTCTCCTCGCGGGAGAGGTAGCTGAAATGCTGCCGGACCGCGTGGGTCATCGCGGCGAGCATCTCAAATGTGTCGGCCCGTCCGTCATGGCGCAGAAACTGTCGCGCCCACCGATCGACTTCGTGCTCCGGGTCCAGGTATTGGCGTTCGATCGAGCGCAGCAGATCGGGCATCTCATCCGCACCGTACGTAAACGGGTAGCGCGTCGCATATTCCTCGATCTGAAAATCGAGCGCGTCGAAAGCCGAGTGATCGAGGCGGATCAGGCTGTCAACTCGCAACTCGGCCGATCGCCCGGCGAACCGGGCGATCGCAACGCAATTGCCGAACACATCGTGCACCCAACGGATATCGGACGGCTCGGGGGTGATCGTCAGCTGCGCATCGAGCAGTTTCTGGTCGTAGCTGTCGCGCGGCCGCAGCATCATCCGATGTTCGCCAAAGAAAACCGGTTGCTTGTAGCGATAGGTCGTGACGTGGCGAACCGTGATGACTGGCATAGCGTTTGCCTATAGCGCCGCCGCCTGCGCCGACGTCGACTCGGGCGAATAGCCGAAAAATGCGATCGAAAGGTCGCGGGTTATGGCGATCAGCTGGCGTTGGATCAGGTCGAGAAACTCATGCAGCCCGTCGCCGAGAATTGTCGCGATCGTCAGGGTGCCGAGCACGGCGCGCAAACGGTCGATCTCCTCGGCGGCGTCGTTGGCGCCGCGCAGCGAATAGCGCGACTTGACCTCGCCGAGGAGCCGACCGACTTCCCGGACGCAATGATGGACCGAGCGTGGAAATGCCTGGTTGAGCAGCAGAGGCCGCCGGGCGATGTTGGCCGCTTGACGATAAAGGAGGCCGCAGCCATGCCGAGCGCGATCGGGGAGAACCTTGCGAAGAAGAAGCTCGCGGCCAGCGAACTGGTATTGTGCATGGGGGGTCAACCAGATGCGCACCCCCAATATTACGATGATCGCCGCCGCCTGCGGCTTTGACGCGATCTTTATCGACCTCGAACACAACCCTACCTCGCTCGAGACCGCGACCGGAGCGCCGGCCGCGCCGACGTGAAGCGATTGCGCGAAGTCCGGCTCGATCCGGGCTGATCGCGACGGGGCAGGGCTTCGGGACTGTGTTTCACGTGCCCCGAGGCTGATATCGGAGTACGCTGCCGCTCGTGGCTGCGCCAGACCGGGACATCGAGGGGTTGCGTTCGGCCGAGGCGATCTGCCGTCAGTCGGGCGCTCGCCTGACCCGTCTGCGCCGCCATGTTTTCGGCCTGCTGCTGGCGGCGGAACGTCCGCTGACGGCGTACGAGATCCTCGACCGACTGCGCCCGATGGACCATGCCGCGACCCCGGCCGGCGTCTATCGCAGCCTCGACTTTCTGACCGAATATGGCCTCGTGCATCGGATCGAAAGCTCAAAGGCCTTTATCGCCTGCGCCATACCCGATCATGTGCATCCGAGCCAGATGCTGGTCTGCCGGCACTGCGGCACGGCGGTTGAGACCGAAGACAGCGGGGTCGCCGAAGCCGCTGAAAATCTGGGACGCCGACTTGGCTTTGCGCTCGACCGCAATGCGATGGAGCTGACGGGCCTCTGTCCCTCCTGCCAAGCCTGAGCGATAAATCCGGGACCCTCTTAGGACGCGACCGCCGGCAGCGGTCTGCGGGCAGACAGCACGGTTCCGAACGGGGCGAGCCTGCCAGGTTACCAGCAGGTGAATTTCAGCATCGTCCAGCCGGTCGAGACCGGAATCTACAAAGGCGCTCGAACTCCGTTTCGACATAATCAATGTGTTCGATCAAGTGTACGAGATCCGCAACGGCACCGGGGTCGGTGTCGGCGCCCCGCAATTCGGCCCGCGCCGCACCTTTCTCGCCGGTATCAGCCAGCGGTTCTAGAGCGAATTGCGGAGGCCCTTGGTGGACGATCCCGCCGCATCCCTCTCCGTCGTCGGCCTTTTTCTGCACGCCGACGCCGTCGTCAAGGGAGTGCTGCTGTTGTTGCTCGCCGGCTCGGTGTGGAGTTGGGCGGTGATCATCGACAAATCGTGGCGTCTGGCGGCGGCGAGCCGGGCCGCCCGCGGCCACGAGGCGCGCGCCGCTGCCGCCGGTTCGGCGCAAGAGTTGCTGGCGGCAGAGGGCCGGGCGACCCCGCGCGACGCTGCCGGTGCGATGTTGGCGGCCGGCTGGGCCGAGAGCGCCGCCACCCCGCCGCCGGAGCCTGAAACTCATGGCGAGCGGCGCGAGCGCATCGAGCGCGCGATGCGGCTGGCATTGAACGCCGAGCTGCGGCGCCTCGAAGCCCGTCTGCCGTTTCTGGCGACGCTCGGCTCGGCCGCGCCGTTCATCGGCCTGTTCGGCACCGTCTGGGGGATCATTCGCAGCTTTGCCTCGATCGCCGCGGCCAACAACACCAGCCTTGCGGTGGTGGCGCCCGGCATCGCCGAGGCGTTGTTCGCCACCGCGATGGGGCTCGCTGCGGCGATCCCGGCGGTCGTTGCCTACAACAAGATAACCGTCGATCTCGGCCGCTTTGCCGGGCGCATGCAGGGATTGATCGGGCGCGCCGGCGGCCTCCTCGCGCGGATTTCGGTGAAGACCTAGCGATGGCGTTTTCGCTGCCGCCCTCGGGCGACCCCGGCGAGGACCGCTATCAGCCGCTCGCCGAGATCAACGTCACGCCGATGGTCGACGTGATGCTGGTGCTGCTCGTGATATTCATGGTCACCGCGCCGCTGTTGACGGTCGGCGTGCCGCTCAATCTGCCAAAGACCAATGCCGCGGCGATCACCGAGCCGAAACAGCCGATCGTCTTGAGCCTGCAGCAGAACGGCGACATGTTCATCGGCGACGACAAGATCGACCCGCAACAGCTTCAAGCGCGGCTTGCCGCGCTCGCCGCCGAAGATCCGGGCCGCATCGTCTATGTCCGCGGCGACCGGGCGATCAATTATGCGCAGCTGATGGACGCGCTCGGCCTCGTCAACCGCGCCGGGTTCGCCAAGGTATCGCTGGTTGCGCGGGCCGACATGTCGAAGTGAGCGGCATCAGGTTCCCGTTTGCGCTGTCGCTGGCGGGGCACGCAGTTTTTCTGGCGTTGCTGGCGCTGTTCGCGATGAAGGCGCCTCCATCGACGGCGCCCGCCGCAACCGGCGGCATCGAGGTGACGATCGCACCAACTTTGCCTCGGCCCGCGCCGCCGCCCGCTCCCCCGGCGCCGCCTCCGCCTGCGCTGCCCCCAAAGGTCGAGACGCCGCCGCCGCCATTGCCTCCGCCCAAGGTCGAGACGCCGCCGCCGCCGCCCGTTGCGGTCGAGCCGCCGCCGGCCGTCGCGATCGAACCGCCGCCGCCATTGCCGCCGCCGCGCAAGCCGGCCGTCCGGCGCGTTGCCGCACCGGCGGCGCGCCGGGCGGCGCCGGCGCGGACCGAGCCGCCGCCCGCCGCAACCGTCCAAGCGCCTTCGGAAGCTGCGGCCCCGCCGGCGGCCTCGGCCCCGGCCGCTCGTATGCCGGCGCCGGCGGCATCGACCGAAATCGCCCCCAGCTATCGGGCATTGCTCAGCGCCTGGCTCGAAAGCCACAAACAATATCCGGAAAATGCCCGGGAACGGGGCGAAGAGGGGCACGCCGTGCTGCGTTTCGCGGTCGACCGCAGCGGCAGGGTCATCGACTACGCCGTGGTCAAGAGTTCCGGCTATCCCGACCTCGACGCCGCGCTCGAAAACATGATGCGCGGTGCGACCCTGCCGCCGTTTCCGGCCGGCATGACCCAGCCCAGCATCGCGGTCGCGGTGACGATCCGCTTCAGCCTCGGCCGCTGAGACGACGGGTTCGGCTACAGGTTCGCGTCTATCGTCGCTCCAGGCTGGACAAAGGCCCGGTCCCAGGGCGACCACTGCCCGGCGACCGGCTGCGAGGGGTCGCGATCGCGCCGCCAGCAGATTTCGGCGCCGGGCGGCACATCGATGAATCTGGTGGCGTCGGCCGGCAGCAGAAATTCGCTGGTTGAGACGTAGCCGGGGCCGCGCGCGCCGCAATCCGGGTTCGACGTGATCACCGCCTCGACATGGGTCGGGCCGAAATGGGGATTGCTCAGCAACAGCGTCCCCGGCTGCGCCGGGGCCGGGGCGCAGGCGAAGAGACACGGGAGCACGATCAGCAGGAATGTCGGTCGCACGATTGGGTTCTTTCGATCGGCGGCGCTCCCCCGCGCGGCGCGCGGGAGAACGACCCGGCGGCAACGGCCGAGTGAATGAGGGGCGGTTCAGGCGCCGCCGAGAAAATCCTTCGTCCAGCGCTGATAATCATCGACGCGGGTAACGCGCCGCATCAATTCGGGGGCGGCGATGCCGGTCAAATCGCCCACCTTGGCGCCCTCGCGCAGCGCCTTCAGCGTGTTGTAGACCGCCTGCACGGCGGCGCTGAACGGCGCATGCGTCTGCAGTGCGACCCGGACCCGGTGCGCCGCCAGCCAGTCGAGATCGCCGAGCTGCCCGCTGCCGCCGCCGAGGATCAGCGGAATCCGGATCGCCGACGATACCGCCTCGACCGCCGCGACGGTGACCCCGCCGGCAAGAAACACCGCATCCACCCCGGCCGCCTCATAGGCCTTGGCCCGCTTGAGGGTCTCGTCGAGATCGGCGATCGCCAGCGCGCTGGTGCGCCCGGCGATGACGAGGTTCTTGTCCTGGCGGGCCGACAGGGCCGCTTTCATCTTGCCGACGCCCTCGTCGATCGAGCTCAAACTCGGCTTGCCGTTGGGGCCATGGGGCCGCGGCAATACGGTATCTTCGATCGACATGGCGCAGATGCCGGCGGTCTCCAGTTCCTCGACCGTGCGGCGTACGTTGAGCGCGTTGCCGTAACCGTGATCGGCGTCGACCAGCAATGCCAGATTGCCGGCGCGGCAGATGCGGTTCGCCTGGGCGGCGAATTCGGTCAGGGTCAGGACGACGAGGTCGGGCGCGCCGAGCACCGCCATCGAGCCGATCGAGCCCGAAAACATCCCGACCTCGAAGCCGAGGTCCTCGGCGATGCGCGCCGAAATCGCATCGTATACGGAGCCCGGATGCACGCAGCGATTTCCGGCAAGATGGGCACGGAAGCGTTCGCGCCGTTCGGTCCAGTTCATGGTGTTTCGATCCTTGGATGAATTGGGGATGATTTGGTTATGGCAGGCGCCGGGCTTTGATCTTTATTCTGCAACCCGCGGCCAGTCTAGCACGCTGCCAATCGGGTCAAAGCGGCTTGTCGCGAAGAGCGCCGCGACGACAAGGGGAGTGATCGGATCATGGATAAGCGCATCGCGGTGATCGGCGCCGGCGCCATCGGCGGCTACACCGGCGGCCAGCTCGCACATAACGGGTTCGACGTGACCCTGATCGACCCGTGGCCCGAACATATCGAAGCGATCCGCAAAGACGGGTTGGCCGTCGAAGGGGTGACCGAAGAGGAATTCGTCCGCGCCAGGCCGAAGACGATGCACCTGACCGAGGTGCAGCAACTGGCCAAGGAAAAGCCGATCGACATCGCGATGATCGCAGTCAAATCCTACGACACGCAATGGGCGGCCCTGCTGATCGGGCAATATCTGGCGCCCGGCGGCTATGTCGTCTCGCTGCAGAACTGCATGAACGAGGAGCGCATCGCCGGCATCGTCGGTTGGGACAGGACCGTCGGCGCCATCCCGGCACTGCTCGCGGCCGAGCTCTACGCCCCGGGCCGGGTGCGCCGCACCGTCGCCAAGGGCGCCTCGACGCATGAGGTCTACCGCGTCGGCGAGGTCCACGGCCGCATCACCAAGCGGCTCGAAGAGCTGGCGGCGATCATCGGCACGGTCGACACGGTCCGGCCGACCACGAATTTGTGGGGCGAGCGCTGGTCGAAGCTTTGCGTCAACGGCATGCGGAACGGCATCGGTGCGGCCACCGGGCTCTCCGGCAACGGCATGGACCGGCACGACCGGATCCGCCGTCTCGGCATCCGGCTCGGCGGCGAAGCGGTGCGGGTCGGTCAGGCGCTCGGCTATCAGCTCGAGCACATTCGCATGCACGAACCCGAAATCCTGGCCCGCGCCGCCGAGGGCGACCCCAGGGCGCTCGACGAGATCGAAGCCGAGATCCTGGCCGAGGCGGGTTCGAATACCCGCAGCGATCTGCAGCGCCCGTCGATGGGCCAGGACATGCTCAAGGGCCGGCGCACCGAGATCGATTTCATCAACGGGCTGATCGCCGAGAAGGGCGCGGAGGTCGGCCGTCCCGCTCCGACCCACGTCAAGCTGATCCAGGCGGTCAAGGAGGTCGAGCACGGCAGAAGGCAGGCTGCACCCGAGAATCTGTACGCGATCTGACCGGATCAGCCATCGTTGGGTAAGCGGGGCGATCGCGTTGGCCGCCACTCTCGACCGCTTGAAATGGGCGTGCCGCAGCGCCGTCTCGGACGGCATCCCGCGACGCTCGCTATGGGTGGCGCTGATCGTCGGCACCATCCTCAATCTGATCAATCAGGGCGACGCGCTCATGGCAGGGCAGCCGCTCGACCACGCCAAGCTGGCCTTGACCTATCTGGTGCCGTATTTGGTATGCACCTATGGCGCCGTATCGTCTCGCCCGCATCCGGGCGCCGACCTCCGACGGCGCCGCTGAGAGGAGAGGGATGGCGACGCATCTCCCACGCATTGCCGTGATCGGCACCGGCGGCACGATCTCCTCGCTCGGCGCGTCGAGCCTCGATGTCCTCGATTATCCCGATTTCGGTCAGAAACTGACCGCCGAGGCATTGCTCGACCGCTTTCCCGAGACCCGGCTGGTTGCCGACCCGTTGCCGATGACTTTTCGCCAGGTCGGCAGCACCGATATCGGGCCGCCGGACTGGCTCGATCTGCGGGCATTGATCCACAAGACCGCCGAAGACCAGCCGGGCGTCGCCGGTTTTGTAATCCCGCACGGCACCGCAACCCTGGAGGAAACCGGGTTCTTTCTAAACCTGACCTTGCGATCGGCGCAGCCGGTGGTATTGGTCGGGGCGCAGCGTCCGGCGAGTGCGCTCGGCACCGATGCCGGCATGAATTTGGTCAACGCGTTGCGCGTCGCCGGTTCGGCCGAGGCGCAGGGGAAAGGCGTTCTGGTCGTGCTCAACGACGAGATCCACGCCGCCCGCGATGTGGTCAAGACCTCGACCTACCGGGTGCAGACCTTCCGCTCGCTCGATTTCGGCGCGCTCGGCCACGTCGATGGCGACGGCGTGCATTTCTACCGCGCGCCGCTCGGCGCCCACATGCCCGATGCCGGGTTCTCGGACATGGATCTCGCCCTGCCGTTGCCGCGGGTCGACATCGTCTATTCCTATGCCGGCGCCGATGGCGCCTTGGTCGACGCGGCGGTTGCCGCCGGCGCCCGCGGCATCGTCTCGGCCGGATTTGCGCCCGGCAGCCCGACCCCGGCGCAGCGCGCCGCGTTCGAGGCTGCGGCGAAATCGGGGGTCGTCATCGTCCAGTGCAGCCGCGCCTTTTCCGGCCGCGTCGCGCCGCGCCGCCGGCTGCGCGAGAGCGGCATCGTCGCCGGCCTCGATTTCAGCCCGCAAAAAGCCCGCATCCTGCTTGATGCTGGCCTTGTCGGCGACATCCGACATCGCCGAGATCCAACAGATGTTTCAGAGCTGCTGATCCGCGGCGCCACGACCGTGCCGCCGCGACGAGCGGTTTCAACGATAATTTTCTCGGTGCCGGCCGCCCGCGCCTACGCTGAAAGCCCCTCGCGGCGCCGGTCCGGGGGCCCTCTCAGACGATCGCCTTCAGCATCGCCTCGGCGCTCGACACGTCGACCTGCCCCGGCGCCGTCTCGACCGAAAGCGATTTGACGACGCCGTTATCGACCAGCATCGAATAGCGCTGCGAGCGGATGCCGAGGCCGCCCTTGCTCAAATCGAGTTCGAGACCGATGGCGCGGACCAGATCGCCGCTGCCGTCGGCCAGCATCGTCACCTTGCCCTCGCTCTTCTGGTCCCGACTCCATGCGCCCAGCACGGCCGCGTCGTTGACCGCGACGCAAGCGACCTCGTCGACCCCTTTCGCCTTGATCTGCGGCGCCTTGTCGACATAGCCCGGCAGGTGCCGCTGCGAGCAGGCGGGGGTAAAAGCGCCCGGCACCGCAAACAGCACCACCTTCCGGCCGCGGAAGAAATCGTCGGTGGTGATTTCCTTGGGCCCCTCCGGGGTCACCTGCCTGAGCGTCACCGACGGCAGCCTGTCGCCAACCTTGATCGTCATCGAGCTTTCCTCCGATGCTGTGCGGATCCGAATGGCGGAGCGATAGCACAGGGCGCACCCGCGCGGCAAACGGGACAGCCGCCGGATCGGAACGAGGGCAGGACCGCGCATCACCCGGTTTTTATATCCGGCCGGCCCCCCAATTTATGTAGAGTCGAACGAACCGGAACCGATACAGAGGGGTCTGGGATTATGGCGCAGCGGAGGACCCGATGAATTCGCTCGCCGGCCAGTTGCTGGTGGCGATGCCGCAGATGCTGGATCAGAGATTTGCCCGTTCGGTGATTTATCTCTGCGCGCACAGCGACGATGGCGGAGCCATGGGCCTGATCGTCAACAAGCCGTTGGGCTCTCTGACCATTGGCGAATTGTTCAGCCAGCTCGAGATCGAGCCGAAGGAGCCGGCGGCGCCGCAGCCGGTCCATTTTGGCGGCCCGGTCGAGACCGGGCGGGGCTTTGTGCTGCATACCAGCGATTACCGGGAGGAGGCCACTCTTCACGTCGGGGGCAATATCGCGGTCACCGCGACGCGCGAGATCCTGCACGCCATCGGTAATGGTCGAGGTCCGGTGCGCAGCCTCTTTGCCCTCGGTTACGCCGGTTGGTCGCCGGGCCAGCTCGACGCCGAGATCCACGCCAATGGCTGGCTCTGCGTCGCCGCCGATGACGGCCTGGTATTCGACGCCGACGACGACTCGAAGTGGGCTCTGGCGCTGGCCAAGCTCAAAATCGATCTGTCGACCTTATCGAGCGACGCGGGGCACGCTTAGAGGAACCCGAGGTGGAACCGACAACACAGGAGCAGTGGGGGCGATGGGGCGAAAATTTGCGAACATACTCGAAACGATCGGGAACACCCCGGTCGTCAGGATCGGCAAGCTCGCTCCTCCGGAGGTGAACCTCTTCGTCAAGATCGAGGCCTTCAACCCGTTGGGCTCGGTCAAGGACCGGTTGGCGCTCGGGGTGATCGAGGACGCCGAGCGCAGCGGCACGCTGAAGCCGGGGCAAACCGTCATCGAAGCGACCAGCGGCAATACCGGCATCGGCCTCGCGATGGTGTGCGCGCAGAAGGGTTATCCGCTGGTGGTGACCATGGCCGAGACGTTCAGCGTCGAGCGCCGCAGGCTGATGCGCTTTCTCGGCGCGAAGGTGGTGCTCACACCGGCGGCCGAACGCGGCATGGGCATGGTCAAAAAGGCGGTCGAACTCGCCGAGACCCATGGCTGGTTCCTGACCCGGCAGTTCGAGAACGAGGCCAATGCCGACATGCATTCGCGCACCACGGCGCGCGAGATCATCGCGGATTTCGCACGGCGAGCCGCTCGACTATTGGGTGACCGGGTTCGGCACCGGCGGCACGCTGAAAGGCGTCGCGCGCGTTCTCGCCAAGGAACGGCCGGAGACGAAGATCGTCGTCTGCGAACCGGCCGACGCCCCGATGCTGACCAGCGCCGCCCCGCAGCAGCGAAATCCGGACGGGTCCGCAGTGTCGGCCCACTCCGCCTGGAAACCGCATCCGATGCAGGGCTGGAGCCCGGATTTCATTCCGAAGCTGACCGCCGATGCGGTGGCGATGCAGGTGATCGATCGCATCGTGACGGTTTCCGGCGCCGACGCGATGCAGTGCAGCCGGCAACTCGCCCAGAAGGAGGGGATCTTCGTCGGCATCACCGCCGGGGCGACGTTTGCCGGGGCCTTGCAGGTTTGCCGCGATGCGGCCAAGGGCGCGACCGTCCTCTGTATGCTGCCCGACACCGGCGAGCGCTATCTCAGCACCCCGCTGTTCGCCGACATCCCGGCCGACATGACCGCCGAAGAGCTGGAAATATCGCGGTCGACGCCGACCGCGCGCCTCGAAACATGATCAGATCGGACGGCGGTGCTCGCCGGCACCCGTCGCGCTCCTCGGCATCGGCGGTCCTGCCGAGGAGGTCATAAGTCGCGACAAATACTGATTTCGGTAGGCGCCTTGGCCGAAACGCTGATCAGTCGCAAAGGACCATTCCTGCCGTCTCCTCTTTGTCGGCGATGACTTCGCGATGACCGACATCAAAGTGCATCCTTTGACGGTACCGGTGCGGCTAGTGGTATGAACCAGACGCTTGCTCTCGGGCAGGTCAGCGTCGAGATTGCTTCGCTGCGCTCGCAATGACAGCGTAAGTGCTTGTCATTGCGAGGAGTACAGCGACGAAGCAATCTCGGTCAAGGTACGCACCGGAGGGAATCATCTGTCTGGTTTGCACCACTAGCGCAGACGCGAGCCGGGATCCATCCCGAGGTACACCCGGCCGCCGATCGGGTACCATTCGGGCGCGATCGTGACCGTCTGGCCGACGGTGTGCAGGTCGCGCCAGCACTCGGCGAGGCGGCTCTCGCGCTTGAACGACGTGCTGCCGCCGTGGCGATACACCAGATCCATCGCCTCGCGCGCGCTGTCGGCGGCATAGGTCGAGGCCAAACGGCAGCGGGCCCGCTGCTCGAGTGTGGTCTCCCGGCCGGAAGCGACCGTGTTCCACAGTTCGGCAATCATCGCGCTGCGGTAGACGCGCCCGGCATTGAGGATCGCATCGGCCCGCCCGACGGCGTCCTGCACCTGCGGGTTCTCGCACAACAGCGCGCCGGTGCGGCCGCGCGGCGTCTTGCCGCCGGCAAGGTCGATCAGCGCATCGATGCCGGCGCGCGCGATGCCGGTGATGACCGCGCTGTGGTGCGGCCCGACCCAGGCCTGGACCGGCAGGGCGTAGGTGGTCCCCGGCCAGCGCGCCCACTGGTTTTCGAGCGGGATGCCGATCTGCGGCATCGTCCGCCGCTCCGGCAGGAAAACGTCGTCGACCGTCCAGTCGAAGCTGCCGGTGCCGCGCAGCCCGGCCACGTCCCAGCTGCCGGGGACGATCTCCGCTTCGGCCCGCGGAAACACCCCGCGCCAGTAGACCGGTTTGCCTTCGGGGCTGAGGCGCGCCCGATCGCCGTCGAAGATCTCGAAACTGCCCAGCATCCAGGCGCTTTCCTGGCAGCCGCTGCCGAATTGCCAGCGCCCGCTGACGCGGTAGCCGCCTGCCACCGGCACCGCCTGCCCCCCGCCCGGTACGGCGGTGCCGGCGATGATGGTGTCGGTCCCGCTCCGGTGGATCTCCTGCACGCCGTCATCCGGCAGTCCGAGCGTGACGAGTTGGCCGATGCCGTTGTTGGCCAGGTTCCAGCCGACCGAGCCGACGCCCTCGGCCAACAGTTCGACGACGCGCGTATAAGTCAGCGGGTCGGCCTGGAGGCCCCCCAGCGAGCGCGGGATCACCATTCGGTAGAAGCCGGCTTCGCGCAATTGCTCGAACAGGGCCCGCGGCATGCGCTGCTCGCGCTCGATCTCGTCGTGATAGCTTGCGCAATACCGGCTGCAGCGCGACCGCCGACCGCACCAGGGTTGCGCGTCGATGTCCGCCGGTAAGCGCGTCTCGTCGATTTTCGTGTCCATCGGCCCTCCTGACGCAGAGCCTACCATGTCGCATGCAGGGGGGAAGAGCGAAGAGGCCGGGCAACATTGCGCTGCATCGGCAACGTACGTGGTTCGAGACGCGCCCAGGCTTTGCCGGGACGCTCCTCACCATGAGGCAAGTTTATGATAGCATTGAAGAAAAGCCTCATCCCCGACCTGCGAGCGTGTAAGGAATTGAAGGATGGCGCAGCGGTGCGTCCTTCGAGACAGCCGCTTTACGGCTTCCTCAGGATGAGGTGGTTTCTCAATGCCACCAACAGCATGCCTCATGGTGAGCGCCGAAGCCGTCTCGACCACGCTCTTCTCGTGCCACACCCGGTTTTCCTTTCGAGACGATTCCTTCACACGCTCCTGCGCCGGGCAGGCTTTAAGGGCCCGCGCAGCGGGCGTCTCGAAGGACGTAAGGCGCGGGACCAGCCAATACGGCGATCCTTGGCCCGCCTCGTGCTTCGCCTACGCCGGGCGGTCCCAGGATGGCGCCATCGTCGCGCCTGTCCAATTTTCGGCCCGCTGATCGACATTCAAACCAAGGTATCATCATCCGGATGACCAATCTCGACGCGCTGATCCAAGACCTCGTGATCGCCAACCGGGTCCTCGCCAGAGAGGAGGTCGTCGACGCCTACGGCCATGTCAGCGTCCGCCACCCCGACAACCCCGACCGCTTCCTGATCTCCCGATCGCTCGCCCCGGAGCTGGTGGGCCCCGAAGACATCGTCGAACTCGACCTGGAAGGGCATCCGGTGCGCGACGGGGACCGCAGCCTTTATCTCGAGCGCTTCATTCATGCCGCGATCTTCGCGGCGCGGCCGGATGTTATGGCCGTCGTCCACGCCCATGCCGAGGACACCCTGCCCTTCGGCATCGCCCAAGGGGCCACGCTCCGGCCGGTCATTCATTCGGGAAGCTTTATCGGCGCCCAGACGCCGGTCTGGGACATCGCCGATAATTTCGGCGACACCAACCTGCTCGTCACCAACATGGCGCAGGCGAGCGACCTCGCCAAACGCCTCGGCGCAAACAGCGTTGCGCTGATGCGCGGCCATGGCTTCGCCGCCGCCGCGCGCTCGTTGATCGAGGTCGTGCGGCTCTCGGTCTACCTGCCGCGCAACGCCCGAGCGCTGATGCGCGCGCGGCAGCTCGGCGGCGAGATCAAGTACTTGTCGCCGGGCGAGATCGAAGCCCGCAACCGCGGCTACAGCCCCTATTCGGTGGAGACGTGGCGCACCTGGGAATATTGGGCGAACAAGGCCGGCTGCGGCCACCTGTTGACCCGGCCCGACGGCGGGCCGGACTGATGCGCGTCCCCATCGCTATCGTCGAGGGTCTCCGAAAAGCGGCGCGCCGAGGGCTGCGTTGCCGGCAATGCAGCCCTGGCAGACGGCTCGGGCGAGGCCGTGCTGGCTGAACCCGCCCGCCGATTCACCACCGCAATAGAGGCCCGGGATCGCCTCGCCGTCGATGTCGATCACCCGGCATTTGGCGTCGATGCGCAATCCGGCGCGGGTGTCGTGCACGACCGGCGTCGCCCAGGCGGCATAGAACGGCGGAGTGGCGATCTTGTACATCGGCCGAGGCTTGGCGAAATCCTCGTCGACGCCGGAATCGACAAAGGAATTGTAGCGCGCCACGGTTTCCTCCAGCTGCGCCGGAGGCATCGGCACGCGCTGATATTTCATCACGACCTTGGCGGCGAGATCGGCGAGCCCATTCGCGCTGAAGAAGAAGCCGTTGGCGATGTCGACATTGGGCGGCGTCGGCCGCCATTCCTCGCGTGCGGCCGCAGCACTGTCGAATATGGCCCAGATCGGGCCGCCGCCATTGTGGCCGTCGTCGATCCCGGCGAGCGCTGCATTCAAGAAATTATTCGGGTTGTAGTCGATGCTTTTGGCGTTGCGCCAGCTGCCCTGCACATAGGGATCGAGAGAGTTGTAGTTGTTGGCAATGTATTGTCCTCCGGTCTCGTCATAAAAGCGTCTGCCGAGCATGTTGACCAGGATCAGGTCCTGCCAATCCGCCACCCTGAGGCCGACCGCACGAGCACGGTCGAAGACGGGACTGCCGGGCATCCACTGGAGATGCCGGTAATTGTATTGGCAGCCGATCGAGCCCGCCTTTGTCACGTTCGAACCGAATTCGCCGGTCTGGTTGAAGAAACCCCACAGCGATGCACCGACCGCCATGGCGGCGAGCTCGCCGCTGGCGTCCTGGTCGGACCACGGCATGCCGGCGAGGCCGCAATATTCTTCGGTGAGGCGCGGGTCGAACATGCGCCGGAAGTCGACGTTGCCGGTCGAGCCCCCGGTGCCGATGATGACGGCCTTTCGCGCGCGAATGTTCAACTCGGCGCCGCCGTGGTCGACCGCGATCCCGAGCACCTGGCCGCAATGCGGCGCCTGCCGGTAGATCCGGGTCATTTTGTGTTCGAGCAGGATCTCGACCCCGGCCCTTTTGGCCGCGACTTCGAGCGCCCGCATCAACCCATTGCCGGACGAGCGGGTCTTCTGGGTGCTCGGGTCGGCCGGTTTGCCGTTGTACGCCATCGGCCAATCCATCACGGCGCAGTGCATCTCGCGCGGCACCGAATTTCCGACCGAGTTGCCGCCGATCGCATCCGGCGCCTTGTCGACAAAAACGACGCCGTGGGCGACCAGCCATTCGAAGGTCGGCAGCGCTGTTGTCGGCAAAGGCGCGAATGATTTCGCGGTCGTTGTAGCGGTAATCGGGAAAACCGTTGGGACCGACCACCGACCAGTCCGTCAGATCGCGGAACAGAAGGTCCGGAGAATCCGTTATGCCGTGTCGCTTCTGCGCGCTGGTGCCGCCGCCGAGCGGAATATTGCCGCCGCTGATGATGGCGTGACCGCCGATATCTTTTTCCGCTTCGACCAGGATCACCGACGCGCCGGCTTCCCGTGCGACAATGGCGGCGGGAAGTCCGGTCGCACCGGCGCCGATTACGACGACATCGGCCTCGCGCTCCCATTTGGCCGGGACCTGCGGCGCTTGCGCGGCGGCCGGCGACGTGTCCAATCCACTCTTCATCTTATCCCCCTCGTCATTCGACATGCTTGCGGTCGCCACTGTCAAACCAATGTCAGCTTCGGTGAATCGGCTCAATGGTATGCCTCGGCCGATCGAGGCGCTGGAATGAGGCCCGCTTTTCCGCCGTCGCAGACGGACCGAGAGCACCGGCGATGACCCAGAACATCTACGACGACCCTGCTTTCTTCTTGGGATACAGCCGGCTCGACCGTTCGGTCGAGGGGCTGGACGGGGCCGCCGAGTGGCCGGCATTGCGCGCGTTGCTGCCCGATATGCATGGCCTCAGGGTCGTCGACCTCGGCTGCGGCTTCGGCTGGTTCTGCCGCTGGGCGCGCGGGCAGGGCGCGGCGCGGGTGCTCGGCATCGACGTCTCCGAGAACATGCTGGCGCGGGCCGAAGCGACCACATCGCAGGCGGCGATCCGTTATCTGAGGGCGGATATGGAACGGCTCGATTTGCCCGAGGCGTCGTTCGACCTCGCCTACAGTTCGCTGGCGTTGCACTACGTCGCCGATCTGGCGGGGTTGCTGGCGCAGGTGCACCGCGCCCTGGCGCCAGGCGGCAAATTGGTGTTCTCGGTCGAGCATCCGATCTTCACCGCACCCGCCCGTCCGGGCTGGTCGGTCGACGCCGACGGTCATAAGACCTGGCCCGTCGACCTCTATCTGGCCGAGGGCCCGCGGACCACCGACTGGCTGACCGCGGGCGTCGTCAAGCAGCACCGCACCTTGGCCACCTATCTGAATTTGCTGCTGGGCGCCGGCTTTGCGATCGGCCGTGTCGTGGAATGGGGCCCGACCGACCAACAGATTGCGGCGCGGCCGAGCCTGGCCGACGAGCGGCATCGCCCGCCCTTCCTGTTGGTGGCGGCGCGACGATAGGCCGGGTTTTTCAGACGGCCGAAGACAGCCGGCCTTCTCCGCCGCCGCGCGCGTTTTGGCCGAATCCCGCGCTTCGGCGAGCGAGTTGTTTCGCGGCACCGTGACCGGGTTCACATCCCGTCGCGGTCGAACCCGCTACAAAGTTTGCGGGCGGCGGCCGGGGGGCCGCGCCGCGTCTTCACTCGAGGGGCCGCGAAATGACCAATTCTGCTCTTTCGGCGCTCGTCAGCGCGTGGCGGACGACTTTGATCGCGACGATTTTGCTCGTCTCGGCGCTCGCCTTTTCCCAGGTCTGGGACCACGCCGTCTATCTGCGCGCACTGCAGGACACCCTGGAGTCGGCGTTGTGACCGGTTGAATCGATGGCCGCTGTCGAGCGGTCGTAGGCGGCGCGAACCTCGGCGATGCGCAGCGCCGTCCCGGGATCGAGCACGCCGTCGCAGCAGGCCTGGCGGAACCGCCGCTGAAATGCCGCGACGACCGGCGCGGCGTTTGCTGCGAGCGGGCAATAGCCGATCGCCGTGAGATCGGCGACCGCCTGCGCCGGATCTGCGGCAGCGGCTGCCCGACCGGAAGCCGGCGGCCAGATGCCGATGCCGGCATGCGACAGGCGCTGCCAGTCGAACAATTCCCCGGGGTCGGTCTTGCGGTCGGGGGCGATGTCGGAGTGACCGACGATCCGCCACGGCGGGATCGGATGGCGGCCCAGAATGTCACGGCACAGGCATTCGAGCGCCGCCATCTGCGCCTCGGGAAACGGGCGGTAACCCCATTCATGGCCGGGATTGACGATTTCGACCCCGATCGAGACGAGGTTCAGATCGCGCTCGCCCCGCCAGCAGGAGAGCCCGGCATGAAAGGCCCGCCGGGTCTCCGGCACCAGCCGCCACAGGGCGCCGTCCTCCTCGACGACGTAATGGGCGCTGACCCGGGCGATCGGGTCGCACAGCCGCGCGATCGCCGCGGCGCCGCTCTGCATGCCGGTATAGTGCAGGACCAGCATGTCGATCCGGGGCGGCTCGCCGCGCCGGTCGTGGTTCGGCGACGGCTGTTCGCGTAGATCGGGCAAATTCACGCGATGCCGCTCCGCGGCCGGGCGAGCCGGTCATATGCGGCGTTGATCCGGGCCATCCGGGCGGTCGCCAGCGCGATGCACTCGGGCGGCAGGCCTTGCGCCATCGCGATATCGGGATGGCTCTCGCGCACCAGGCGGTGATAGGCCTGGTGAATGGCGTCGGGAGCGGCGCCGGGCAGGAGCCCGAGGATCGCGTGCGCATCTTCGGGCTCCTGCGGCCCGCCGCCGACGTGGTGCGCCCGGATGCGGGCGTAATCGGCTGGATCGAACCCGAAATGGTGCGCCACCTGGCGCAGATACTCGTCTTCGGCGGGGCGGAGCAGGCCATCGGCCAGAGCGATGTGAAACAATCCCCCGAGCAGGTCTTCGAGCACCGCCCGGTCGGCCGCGAACAGCCGCCCGACCTGTCTGGCATAGCTTTCAAAACCGTGGGTGCTGCGGCGGGCAAGGTCGAAGACCAGGCGGACATGCTCCTCCTCGCCCGGCGGCACCTGAAACACCTCGCCAAAGGCGGCGACCTCGTCGCGGGTGACCGCACCGTCGGCCTTCGCCATTTTGGCGCCGAGCGCGATGACCGCGATCGTAAAGGCGATGCGACGGCGCGGATCGGCCCGGCCGGGATCAGCCCGCTGCGGATCGGCGTCGGCCGGGTCGTCCTCGTGCGCGTGCCAGTGCACGATGTGGCGCGCCGCACGCTCGATCAGGGCGCCGAGCGGCCCGCCGAACGGCAGTTCGCGCGCGCCGGAAAAGATGCGGCCGACAAAGCTCATAATCCCGATACCACACTGCGAAGGGGCGGGCGGCGAAGCGGCGATCCCTTTCCGGCGCCACGGCAATCCTGATCGTCGATGCTACTATGCCGCCCTCGAAACGCAAGCCGGCAACGCCATCGGCAAGCCGGGCGCAGCGCTTTGCCACGCCGGCGATGGCCGCGAAAGTCGTTGCCGGGATGCCGCGCAGGCAGAACCATTCAGCGGTATGAAGACGGCTGATCGCAGACTCGCCGAGTTCGCCGGCGCTACTCCCGGAGGTCCTCGAAAAATTCCTTTACCCGGGTGAAGAAGCCTTCGCTCTCGGGATGGGTGCGGCCGCTTTCGCCCGCCTTGTCGAATTCGCGCAACAATTCCTGCTGGCGTTTGGTCAGATTGACCGGGGTTTCGACGATCGCCTCGACGAACATGTCGCCGCGAGCGGTCGAGCGCAGCACCGTCATGCCCTTGGCCTTGAGCCGGAACTGGTGGCCCGATTGGGTCCCGGCCGGCACCGTGACGCGAGCCCGGCCACCATCCACGGTCGGAACCTCGATCGTGCCGCCGAGCGCTGCCGTGGTGATCGGCAACGGCACCCGACAGAAGACATTGGCGCCGTCGCGCTGGAAGATCCGGTGCGCCGCCACGCTGATGAAAATGTACAGGTCTCCGGCCGAGGCGCCGCGCACCCCGACCTCGCCTTCGCCGGCGAGCCGGATGCGGGTGCCGTCCTCGACCCCCGGCGGGATGTTCACCGACAGGGTTTTTTCGCGCCGCACGCGGCCCTGGCCGCCACAGCCGCGGCAGGGTTTTTCGATCACCCGCCCGGCGCCCTGGCAGCTGGTGCAGGTCCGTTCCATCGTGAAAAAACCCTGCTGCACCCGGACCCGCCCGCGGCCGTGGCAGGTCGGACAGGCGACCGGCCTCGATCCGGCCTCGGCGCCGCTGCCGTGGCAGGCCTCGCAGGCGACGAGGTTGGGCACACGAATTGTCGTCTGCTTACCGCGAAAGCTTTCCTCGAGCGAGATTTCGAGGTTGTAGCGCAGGTCGCTCCCGCGGCTCGGCCCGTGGCCTCGCCGGCCGCCGCCGGCGGCCTCGCCGAACATCTCGTCGAAGATGTCGGCAAAGCCGCTGGCAAAACCGAAATCGCCCGGGCCGCGCGCACCCGCCTGCTCGAAGGCGGCGTGGCCGAACCGGTCATAGGCGGCCCGTTTTTGATCGTCCTTGAGGATGTCATAGGCTTCGCTGACATCCTTGAACTTCTGCTCGGCGCTTTTGTCCCCGGCGTTGCGATCCGGATGATATTGCATCGCGAGCTTGCGATAGGCCTTTTTGAGGTCGTCGGCGCCAGCCGACTTATCGACACCCAATACCTCGTAAAAATCTCGCTTAGCCATGGTCGAGGAATATTCGCTGCGAGGGTTGGCCGCCGCGCGTCACCCCGGCGGACGAGCCGCCGGGGCTGGCGCATTCGATTTTGGATTCCACCGAAGAGCCGCCTCTTGGGAGGCGGTTATGCGGAGCCGCGCTTTTTCTGGTCGTCGACCTCTTCGAAATCGGCGTCGACGACCTTGTCGCTGCCGCCCATGTCGCCGGCCGGGTGGTCGCCGCCCGGCGCCGGCCCGCCTCCGGGGCCCGCCTGCTGCGCCTTGTAGAGCGCCTCGCCGAGCTTCATCGCCACCTGGGCCAACGCCTCGGTTTTGGCCTTGATCTGCTCGGCATCGTCGCCGCCCAACGTCTCTTTCAAGGCTTGGATCGCCTGCTGCACCGCATCCCGGTCGCCGGGCGCAGCCTTGTCGCCGCTCTCCGTCAGGGTGCGTTCGGTCGTGTGGATCAGCGCGTCGGCGTTGTTTTTCGCCTCGACCAGTTCGCGCCGCCGCTTGTCTTCCTCGGCATGCGCCTCGGCATCTTTGACCATGCGTTCGATATCGGCCTCGGCAAGGCCGCCCGACGCCTGGATGCGGATCTGCTGCTCCTTGCCGGTCGCCTTGTCTTTGGCCGAGACCTGGACGATGCCGTTGGCGTCGATGTCGAAGGTCACTTCGACCTGCGGCATGCCGCGCGGCGCCGACGGGATGCCGACCAGATCGAATTGGCCGAGCAGCTTGTTGTCGGCCGCCATCTCGCGCTCGCCCTGGAACACCCGGATCGTCACTGCCGTCTGATTGTCCTCGGCGGTCGAGAAGGTCTGGCTCTTTTTGGTCGGGATCGTCGTATTGCGGTCGATCAGGCGGGTGAAGACGCCGCCCAGGGTCTCGATGCCGAGCGACAGCGGGGTCACGTCGAGCAGCAGAACATCCTTGACCTCGCCCTTCAGCACGCCCGCCTGGATCGCCGCGCCGATGGCCACCACCTCGTCGGGGTTGACGCTGCGATTGGGCTCCTTGCCGAAGAACTGTTTGACCGTGTCGATGACCTTGGGCATGCGGGTCATGCCGCCGACCAGGACCACCTCGTCGATCTCGGAGGCCTTGAGCCCGGCATCCCGCAGCGCCGCCCGGCAGGGCCCGACCGTCCGCTGGATCAGATCTTCGACCAGCGCTTCGAGCTTGGCCCGCGTCAGTTTGATGTTGAGATGCTTCGGCCCGTGCTGGTCGGCCGTGATGAACGGCAGATTGACGTCGGTCTGCATCGACGACGACAGCTCGATCTTGGCCTTCTCCGCCGCCTCCTTCAGGCGCTGCAGGGCGAGCCGGTCGCTGCGCAGGTCGATCCCCTGCTCCTTGCGGAACTCGTCGGCAAGATAGTCGATGATGTTCTTGTCGAAATCTTCACCGCCGAGAAAGGTGTCGCCATTCGTCGACTTGACCTCGAACACGCCGTCGCCGATTTCGAGCACCGAGATGTCGAAGGTGCCGCCGCCGAGATCGTATACCGCGATCGTGCCGCTGCCCTTTTTCTCCATGCCGTAGGCGAGTGCCGCCGCGGTCGGTTCGTTGATGATGCGCAACACTTCGAGCCCGGCGATCTTGCCGGCATCCTTGGTCGCCTGGCGCTGGCTGTCGTTGAAATAGGCGGGGACGGTGATGACCGCCTCGGTGACCGTCTCGCCGAGATAGGCCTCTGCCGTTTCCTTCATCTTTTGCAGGATGAAGGCGCTGATCTGCGACGGCGCATATTTCTTGCCGCGGCTCTCGACCCAGGCGTCGCCGTTGTCGCCGGCGATGATCCGATAGGGCACGAGATCGGTGTCCTTCTTGACCAGCGGGTCGGCGAAGCGCCGGCCGATCAGCCGCTTGATCGCAAAGAACGTATTTTCGGGATTGGTCACCGCCTGGCGTTTGGCGGCTTGGCCCACCAGACGCTCGCCCGATTCGGTGAACGCCACCATCGAGGGGGTGGTGCGCATTCCCTCGCTGTTCTCGATCACCTTGGCATTTCTGCCTTCCATCACGGCGACGCACGAATTGGTCGTGCCGAGATCGATGCCGATGACCTTGCTCATGGATACCTCATGTCAAAAGCAGGACCGGGCGGCCCAGAAAGCACCGTCCCGATCCCCCGGGAAGTGATGGTTCAGTCATCCCCTGACTGTGCAGGGTTATATATGCGGACCCTCCCGCGGCTACAACGGGCCGCGTCGGCGGGCCTTCGATGCGGCATCGGGTGCTGTCGTTGCGCGCGGCAGGGCAGGGCGGGCGGCCAGCCAGCCAGGGCGCCGCTCATGCCGGCGGCGCCGCCTGCTTGGCGACGCCGACCATCGCCGGCCGCAACAGCCGGTCGTGCAGCACGTAACCGGGCTGCAATACCTCGACGATCGTACCGGGGGTCTGCCCGGCCCGCTCGACCTCATAGATCGCCTGGTGAAGATTATGGTCGAACCGCTCCCCCTTGGGATCGATGCGGCGAATGTCGTGGCGCTCGAAGACGCCGAGCAATTCGCGCTCTGTCGCGGCGACCCCGGCGAGCAGGTTGCGGGTGCGCTCGTCCTTGATTTCGGCCTCGGGCAGGCTGTCGAGCGCCCGGCGCAGATTGTCGGCGGCCGAGAGCAGATCCTTGGCAAACCCGGCGACCGCATATTTGGTCGCCTCCTCGCGCTCGCGCTGGACCCGGCGGCGGGTGTTCTCGGCTTCGGCGAGGGCGCGCAACAGCTTGTCCTGCTGTTCGGCCAATTCGGCTTCGAGCGCCGCCACCCGCGCCTCCGGCGGGACCTCGTCGCCCGCCTCGCCCTCGGCCGCGGTGTTGTTGTTGGCCGCCGTTTCTGCGGTGGGGCGGGCCGCCTCCTCCTCGCTTCGATCCTCGTTCATCCGCTGTCCTATCCGATGAGGCGCCCGATCATCTTGGCGGTGTAATCCACCATCGGGATGATGCGGGCATAGTTGATCCTGGTCGGGCCGATGACCCCGATCGCCCCGACGATCTGCTCGCGGCTGTTCTGGTAGGGCGCGATCACCATCGAGCAGCCGGCCACGCCGAACAGGTGGCTCTCGGCGCCGATAAAGATCTGCACCCCTTCGCCCTGCTTGCTGGCGTCGAGCAGCCGCAGCATCGTCTCGCGGGTTTCGAGCATTTCGAACAGGCCGCGCAGCCGTTCGAGATCGGCGAGCGCGGTCACGTCCTCGAGCAGATTGGCCTGGCCGCGCACGATCAGCGCGCTGCCTTTGTCGCCGCCGGCCCAGCTCGCCATGCCGGCGGCGACGAGCTTTGAGGTCAGTTCGTCGAGCTGCGCCTGGTTCGAGGCGATCTCCTCGCGGATCGTGTCCTGCGCCTCATCGATGGTGCGGCCGATCAGCCGGGCATTCAGATAATTGCCGGCCGCGATCAGCACCGCCGGCGGCAGCCCGAGCGGCACCTCGATGACCCGGTTCTCGACCAGCCCGTCCTCGGTGACCAGCACGACGAGCGCCCGTCCCGGCCCGAGATTGACGAATTCGAGATGTTTCAACGGCCGGTCCTGGTTCGGCACGACGACCACCCCGGCGCAATGCGACAGGCCGGAAAGCGCGCTCGTCGCCTCTTCGAGCGCCTGCGGCAGGCTCTTGCCGCGCGCCGCGCACAGGCTCTCGATGTTGCGGCGCTCGGATTCGGCCAGCCGGCCGATTTCGAGCAGGCCGTGGACGAACAGGCGCAGACCGGCGTCGGTCGGCAGCCGCCCGGCCGAGGTATGCGGGGAATAGAGCAGACCCGCCTCTTCGAGATCGGCCATGACGTTGCGGATCGTCGCCGGCGACAGGTTCTGGCCGAGCCGGCGCGACAAGGTGCGCGAGCCGATCGGCTCGCCGGTCGCGACATAGCCGTCGACGATCAGCCGAAAGATCTCGCGGCTGCGCTCGGTCAGTTCGTTGATCGACGAGGGTGCAATGAGCGATGACAGCATCGGCACGTTTCGACTGTCGGTCCGGTCGCGCTGCGTCTCCAGCGGGAACCAGACCCCGGGTTTATCAGGCCGATGATGTAGTCACCCGATGCCCTCCAGCCAAGCGGGTGCCAGCCGCACCCGGCGGTGTAGGTCGGCCGAAACGCGATTCCGAGGCTCGGCAAGCCAGAAAACGGCACCGCGAGCGTCAATCGGAACACGAGCGGGGGTTACAAGCGAAATCGTGGAACACGATCCTTGGCCGCCTTGGCAAGAGGTCCATCTGCGTGTGCAAGATGTACCGAACCATCAACCGAAAGTGGGCAAACTGCTGAAACCGTGTTGCATAAACTGCCTAAAGGCTCTATAATTGTAGTATGAAAGTTATTGGGATTGATTTTACATCGTCACCAACAAAGAAAAAGCCTCTTACCTGCTTACATTGTAGTCTAGATAGGAACGTACTGCGAACAATTTGTCTGTTCGAGATGTCGAATTTTGGATTTTTTGAGGATGCACTTAAGAAGCCCGCTCCTTGGATTGCCGGTATCGATTTCCCGTTTGGACAATCTCGTAAATTTATTGAAAACATTGGGTGGCCTGATAATTGGGCGGGTTATGTCGCACACGCCGCAGCGCTGGGCCGCGAAGGCTTTCGCACCGCATTGGAAGACTACAAGCGCTGCCGTCCATTCGGCGACAAGGAACATCGTCGCGCGACAAACGTCTCGGCCTCATCAATCAGCCCTCAAAAACTTTATGGCGTGCCGGTCGGGTTGATGTTTTTCGAAGGTGCGCCGCGTTTAGCCAAATCGGATGTTACGATACCAGTACTTAAATCAGGTGATCCGGAGCGGATAGTCGTCGAAGCCTATCCGGGTGTGTTAGCGAGGAAAATTATTAAATCTGTTTGTGGCCCCGGGTACAAGGGTGGGTACAAGAATGACACCGCTAAAAAGCAGACCGAAGCGCAGCTCCACGTACGCCGCGCCATACTGGATTACATACTGAACCAGCAGATCGAAGCAGGTTATGATCTGCGCGTCGAGGCACCGAAAAATTTAGCGGATGATCCGAGCGGTGACCAATTGGATGCGCTGCTATGTGCGATTCAAGCCGCATGGGCGTGGTCTATGAGAGAGCAAGGCTACGGCGCCCCTTGTAGCGCTGATGCGCTTGAGGGCTGGATAGCTGATCCGAGTTTGTGTTATTGAGAACTCGTCGCAGGAAACACGGGTCGAGGCTGAAGCGCAAGCGGTAGTCCCGCTTCGCTAAAATCGAGTAGCTCGCGGTTGACCAGAGAACACCTGCAAAGATCGTCATATAGCTTGCTTCCAAGCGGATTTGTAACACTTCAATTGACAAGAATTTAATGTGCCCAAAGCTCAATCCGTTCGTTTTGTGAAAGAACCGCCTCGAAACCGCCAACGTCCTCCGTGGAGGATTTGCGCCACCACCCTGGCGGCGCTCACGTTTGTACTCTACGTCGCGACCGCACGGGCTGAAGGGGAGTTAGTCAGCGATTGGGCGATGGATAAGATTTTCCTTGGCGGGGCTGCCGCCGAGATGGTCGCCTGCGGTAGACGTCCCCCTGGATGGGGTGCCCACATGCACGCGAAAATATTAGCCGCGCTGAACGAACATGCGGGATCGCCGCATAATAACCCGCATATCCCTTCGGATCTTGAGCGGACTACAGCGCTTCGGGCACTTGAGCGTCATGAAGCAACAGGGCGGGAACGGGGACAAGAAGAGGGAGCGCGTGGCGTACATGGGAGCTGTGAACTGACTGCGCGTACGTTGCTCTCAATTCTTGATGACTACGAAGATAGCGCCATTCCGATCTGGCCGTATCGATAGGGCTGTCGCATGGGTCCACAACTGAAGATTATCTGTAGTAGAAATGGGGCCTTAAATGTTAAGTGTGTATGCTCGTCTGATAGCGTTGGCGTTTCAGTTGCAGTTGCAGTTGCAGTTGCAGTTGCAGTTCTTTGCTCTCTGGTTACCTTATCGCTACCACCGTTGATAATAACTTTGAAAAAATTTCAAAGCGACCGAGGAAATCTCGCTCCCAGTATTGGGTGCAGCGTCGCCGCTGCTATCTGAGTTTGCCAATAAATTAGTTTTCGGAACACGCGATTTTATTCGCCAGATGGCGACGATCGCGATCCTGCAGAAGGCAAGCATTTGAACCATTGATATTACTCCGAGGAACGAGACCGCCACTGAAAAATGGCGGGTGACCAGGCGCTGTTCGGGTGCCCGGGCCGGCCCGAACGACCGCGCGATTGCCTCAAGGCGTCTGCTTGAATGTGGCGTCGAAGGTCTGCCCTTTCGGCGTGGTCATATGACCTTCGAGATCGACGATCCCGGCGCGGAACGCGAATTGTCGGCCGTCGGAATTCTGGAACCGCAGCTCGTCGCCGCCGATCATGCCGGTGCCGTGCAGTATGCCGCCCGGCGCCGAGGCGCTCGACCCGAGCGGCCCGTAGACATAGATGATCGCGGCGGCGCCGTCGGCTTTGATGTCCTGGACGATCAGCGCAGCGCAGGTGTTTGCGTCCCATGTCGCGTCGCTCCACACGCCGAGAAAGCGACGGAACCGCTCGGGCACGGCGGCCGGATCGGCCAATTTGTAGCTGACGCTCTGCTCGCAGAACACCCGCCCCGGCGACGGCGCGTCGTCGGCAGGCGCCGGCATCTGGGCCATCGCCGCCGCGCCGCCCGACAGCATCAGGCACAGACAGGCGATCAGGCGGCGAATCATGGCGGGCTCCGCAAGATGGTAAGAGTGCAGGGTTCTACGGCGAAACCCGCACCGATCTCCACCGCGCCCGCTTTCACCGGTCGGGCAGCTTGCGCCTTCGGGCCGCGGACCGAGGTCCCGGAGCCGGAGCCGGGATCAATCCGGCAGGCGGGTCGACTGCCAGGTCACCATCTGCCACCGCCCGCCTTTGTTGGCCCACACGTCGGTAAAGCGGACGCCAAAGCTGTTCGGGCGCCCGTTCGACATGACGCTGATGCGGCACGATCCGGTCAAGACCACGGTATCGCCGAGATCCTGCGCCTTCACGTCGGACGGCACGACCGAGGTATAGACTGTTCCGCCCGATTCCATGTTGCCGATCAGGCTCGCCTTGGTGTCGAGCCGCGCCGTAGAGTGGGTGTAGACGAGATCGTCGGCGATCAGCGTATTCAGCGCCGCAAGATCCTTCTGCGCCATCGCGTCCATGCGCTTCTTGTCGAGGTCGATGACGGTTTGACCGTTGCCTGCCATGTCTTTCTCCTTTTCCGGAAGCCGCCCGATCAGCGAATTTCGAGCACCAGCTTGCCCTGCAAATGACGCCCCTCGCTGACCCGGTGCGCCTCGGCCGCGTCGGCGAGCTTATAGCGGGTGATCGCCGGCGGCCACACCGCACCCGCGGCAAACAGCGCTTTCATCCGCTCGAGATGCGCGCGGTCGCGGGCGACGTTCGGGCGCAGCACCGCGACATCGGTGCGGCTCGGCTGAAATCCGGCCGGGGCGGCGGCAATCCAGACCAGGCGCCCGCCCGGCTTCAGCACGTCGTACGAGCGTACCTGGACCTCGCCGCCGACCGTGTCGAAGACGACGTCGCAATCGGCGGCGGTCTTGGCGAAATCCTGCGAATTATAGTCGATCGCCCGGTCGGCGCCGAGCGCGCGCACGTAGTCGTGATTGCGGGCGCTGGCGGTGGTGATCACGGTCGCGCCGAGATGGTGCGAAAGCTGGATCGCAAAACCGGCGACGCCGCCGGCGCCGCCCTGGATCAGGATGGTCTCGCCGGCCTTCAGCTTGGCGGTATCCTCGATCGCCCATAATGCCGTCAGACTGGTCAGCCCCAGCGCCGCCGCCTCGGCATGGCCGAGCCGGTCCGGCTTTCCGGCGATGATCGCCGCCTTGATCGCGAGCTTTTCGGCGTAGCATCCTTCGATCCCCTGATCGGTCACGCCGAATACCGGGTCGCCGATTGCAAAATCGGTCACCCCGGCGCCGCGCGCCGCGACCACGCCCGAGAAGTCGCGGCCGAGGATATGCGGGAATTTGAGGTTGCTGTAGCCGCCCCCGCCGAGCCGCACCTTGTAATCGGCCGCGTTGACGCTGGCCGCATGAATGTCGACCACGACCTCGCCCGGCCCGGCGACCGGGTCCGGCGCCTCGCCGTAGCGCAGCATCTCCGGCCCGCCATGGCCGGTCAGCAATACCGCCTTCATCGTCTCCTCCTAAAAAACTGCCCGCGTCTCTCTCGATCGACGATATGCGTCATCTCGGCCAATTCCGATCAGATTATGGCGCTGGACGGCAGAACGCTCGGCGGCGGCGCGACGGATTCGCCGCTGGTCGGGGTCATGTCGATATCGCCGACCGTTCGGAGAATACGCCGCTGTTCGATCGACGGCCGTCGGGTCGTGCAGCAGCCGCGGCGGACAGCAATCTCACCGACGGGCGGGATCGCAATATAGCCGGTGCGACGTACGACGCCGGATGTTAGTCCCCCATGGCGCGGCGGCCGATGTCGCGGCGGCAAAACCCGTCGGGCCAGTCGATCCGGTCGATTGCGGCATAGGCGCGCTCGCAAGCCTGGGCGAGGTCGCCGCCCCGAGCGGTGACGCCGAGCACGCGGCCGCCATCGGCCAGCAGCCGGCCGGCGTCGCGCCGGGTCGCGGCGTGGAAGATTTTGACCGCGGGATCCGCACCGGCTAGGTCGAGCCCGCTGATCTCGCTGCCGCGTTGCGGTTCGTCGGGGTAGCCCTTTGCCGCCATCACCACGCACAGCGCGGCGTCGGCGTGCCAGCGCAAATCCACCTGCCGCAAGATGCCGTCATGCGCCGCGATCAACGCCGGCAGCGGGTCGCTGATCAACCGCATCATCAGCACCTGCGCCTCCGGATCGCCGAAGCGGACATTGTATTCGAGCAACTTCGGCCCGGTTTCGGTCAGCATCAGCCCGGCATAGAGCACGCCCTTGTAGGGCCGGCCGTCGCGCGCCATCGCCCGCATTGTCGGCAGGACGATGCGTTCCATGATCTGGTCCTGCACCGCCTCGGTCACCATCGGCACCGGCGAATAGGCGCCCATGCCGCCGGTGTTGGGGCCGATGTCGCCGTCGCCGACCCGCTTGTGGTCCTGCGCCGCGGCGAGCGGCAGCACGTTCGAGCCGTCGCACAGCGCGAAGAAGCTGACTTCCTCGCCGGCGAGGAATTCCTCGACGACGATCGCCGTCCCAGCCGCGCCGAAGCGCCCGCCGAACGCGGCGTCGACCGCGGCCAGGGCCTCGTTGCGGGCCGCGGCGACGGTGACTCCCTTGCCGCCGGCGAGCCCGTCGGCCTTGACCACGATCGGCGCACCGCGCGCGGCGATATAGGCCTTGGCCGCCGCGGCGTCGGTGAAGCGGCGATAGGCGGCGGTCGGGATGCCCTCGCGCGCGCAGAGATCCTTCATGAAGCCCTTCGAGCCTTCGAGCGCCGCGGCGGCCCGGCTCGGCCCGAACGCGGCGATGCCCTCGGCCTCGAGGGCATCGACGAGGCCCAGTACCAGCGGCGCCTCCGGTCCGACGACGACAAAATCGATCCGCTCGCGCCGGCAGAACGCGACCAGCCCGGCGATGTCGGTCGCCCGGATCGGCACGCATTCGGCCTCCTCGGCGATCCCGGCGTTGCCGGGCGCGCAAAACAGCGCATCGACCAGCGGCGAGGCCGCGATCGCCCAGACCAGCGCATGCTCGCGTCCGCCCCCGCCCACCACCAGCACCCGCATCGCCCTTCCTCCCGTGCCCGGCTATTGATAGCACGATGGTCGATCTGCCGACCGCCGCCCCGACGCGCGCCAATCTCGTCGAATATACCGTCTCGGAACTGTCGCAGGCGCTCAAGCGCTCGATCGAGGATGGTTTCGGCCTGGTCCGGGTGCGCGGCGAGGTTTCCGGCTGCAAACGGCACAGCTCCGGTCATTTCTATCTGGCGCTGAAGGACACCGAGGCGGTGCTCGACGCGGTGTGTTGGCGCACCACCGCGTTGCGCCTTGCGGTCAAGCCGCAGGACGGCATGGAAGTCGTCTGCACCGGGCGGTTGACGACCTTTCCCGGCCGCTCGAAATATCAGCTGATCATCGACACGATCGAGCTCGCCGGCATTGGCGCGCTCCTGAAGCTGCTCGAAGATCGGCGGCAGCGGCTCGCCGCCGAGGGGCTGTTCGCGGCCGAGCGCAAGCAGAAATTGCCGTTCCTGCCGCGGGTGATCGGCGTCGTGACCTCGCCGACCGGTGCGGTGATTCGCGACATCCTGCATCGGCTGGCCGACCGTTTTCCGCGCCGCGTGCTGGTCTGGCCGGTGGCGGTGCAGGGCGAGGGGGCGGCGGCGCAGGTGGCGGCGGCGATCGCCGGCTTCAATCGCCTGCCCGAAGCGGGCAGCCTGCCGCGCCCCGATCTGATCATCGTCGCCCGCGGCGGCGGCAGCCTCGAAGACCTGATGGCGTTCAACGAGGAGATCGTCGTGCGCGCCGCCGCCGCCTCGGCGATCCCGCTGATCTCTGCGGTCGGGCACGAGACCGACACCACGCTGATCGATCACGCCAGCGATCTGCGCGCGCCGACCCCGACCGCGGCGGCGGAGATGGCGGTGCCGGTCCGGCTCGACCTGGTCGCCGAGCTGGGCGGCAAATCATCCCGGCTCGCCGGCGGGCTGGCCCGGCTCTTCGCCGAGCGCCGGCTGCATCTGGCCGGTCTTGCGCGCGGCTTGCCCGACCCGCAGGATCTGATCGGCCATATGGCGCAGCGGCTCGACGACCGCGCCGAACGGCTGCGGCTGGCCGCCGATCGGCATCTGCGGATCGCGCGGCAGCGCCTCGATCTTGCCGAATCGGGGCTGCGCCCGGCCGCACTCGCCGCCGACCTCGCACGAATCCGGACCCGCCTCGGCGATGTCGAGCGGCATTTCACCGGGGCGATGGCTCGCCTGATCGATCAAAAGCGGGACCTTGCGGATAATTTCGCCGGCCGGCTGGCGACCCATTCCGAGCGGCACGAGAGCCTGCTCGCCCGCGGTTATGTCGTGGTGCGCGACGACGCCCTGCGGGTCGTCACCGAAGCCGCCGCGATCCGCCCGGGAGCCGCCCTCGACCTCGAATTCTACGACGGCAAGGTCGCCGCCATCGCCGGCCGCACGCCGCGCCGCCCGGTCCGCCGCGCCCCTCCGCGTCCGGAACAGGGCAACCTGTTCTAGTGGCTGCCGCCGACGCGACCGAAACCGCGGAAGCCGACGATCAGCGCGACGCGATCGCCTTTCTCGGCGATCCGTCATCCTATGGCGGCGAGGTGGAACGGGTCGAGACGATCGAAACCCATGTCTCGATCGTGTTTCTCGCCGGCGACCGCGCCTACAAGCTCAAGCGCGCGGTCAAGCTGCCTTATCTCGATTTTTCGACCGCCGCGCGCCGCCGCGAGGCTTGCGCCGCCGAACTGGCCTTGAACCGCCGCACCGCGCCGGCGCTCTATCTCGAGCTTCGCCGCCTCGGCCGCGATGCCGGCGGCGCCGTCGCCTTTACCGATGCCGGGCCGGCGCTCGACTGGGTCGTCGCGATGCGCCGGTTCGACCAGGCATTGCTGTTCGACGCGCTTGCCGGCGCCGGCGGCCTCGATCCGCCGGTCATGGATCGGCTCGCCGACCATATCGCGCAGTTTCACGATATGGCCGAACGATGTCCCGATCGCGGCGGTGCGGCGGCGCTGACGGATGTCGCCGAGACCAACCACCGGGTCCTGGCCGCCGCCGGCGGCGCCGGTTTCGACCCCGCGCAGGTCGAAGCCATCCTGGAGAAATGGCGGCGGGCGATCCTCGGCGCGGCGGCGCTGCTCGAAAACCGCCGCGCGGCGGGCAAGGTGCGGCGCTGTCACGGCGACCTGCATCTGCGCAACATCTGCCTGATCGACGGCGCGCCGACGCTGTTCGACTGTCTCGAATTTTCCGATGACCTGGCCAGCATCGACGTCCTGTACGACCTCGCCTTTCTGCTGATGGATCTGCAGCATCGCGGGCTGGCGCATTTGGCCAACCGGGTGTTGAACCGCTATCTCGACCGCACCGAAGAGGATGACGGGCTCGCCGCAATGCCGCTCTTTCTGTCGTTGCGCGCCGGCATCCGCGCGCATGTAACGGCAACCGCGGCAGCGCACGCCGGCAACGCCGAGACCGCGGCGGCGATGGCGCGGCAGGCGCGCGATTACCTCGATCTGGCGCACCGCGCGCTCGACCCGGCAACTCCGCGGCTGATCGCGATCGGCGGGGTGAGCGGCAGCGGCAAATCGACCCTGGCCGCCGCCTTGGCGCCCGCACTCGGCCCGCTTCCCGGCGCGCGCGTGCTGCGCAGCGATGTGACCCGCAAACTGCTGCTCGGCGTCGCGCCCGAAAACCGGCTGCCGCAGAGCGCCTACGACCGCAACGCCACGCGCCGCGTCTATGCCGCGCTGCGCCGCAAGGCGGCGACGGCGCTCGCCGCCGGCTGCTCGGCGATCGTCGATGCAGTATCGCTGACCCCGGCCCAGCGGCGTTCTTTCGCCGAAGTCGCACGCGCCGCCGGCGTGCCGTTTACCGGGTTGTGGCTCGAAGCGCCGCCGGCGGCGATGGCCGAGCGCATCGATGCCCGCCGGAACGATGCCTCGGACGCGACGGCGGCGATCCTCGCCCGGCAATTGCGCCACGATCCCGGCCCGATCGACTGGACCCGGATCGACGCCGGCGGCGGCCTCGAAGCGACCCTCGCCGCCGCGCGCGGCGCCCTGGCGGGGTGACCCGCCGCCGCTATTCCATCGGCAGGCCGGGGTGGACGGCGCGGCTGTCGAGCGGGGTGAATTGCGGCGCCAAGGCCGGGATCGCGATCTCGGCCAGGGTCTCCGGCGTCCAGCCGCCCTGGCGATGCACCATGCGCACCGGCCGCATATGACCGTAGAGCGACAACTCCCCGGCGCGCTGGTGAAACACCTGGCCGTTGACATGGCCCGACTGCTCGGAAGCCAGAAAAACGCACAGCGGCGCTATCGCATCGGCGCGGCTGCGGCGCAGCCGCTCCTCGCGCAATGCCGCCGCCTGCGGGTCCTTCGGGGTCGGCACCGAGCGGGTCATCCGGGTGTCGGCCGACGGGCAGATTACGTTGACGGTGATCCCGCGCGACGCGTTTTCCATCGCGACGATCCGGGCCAATGCGACGATGCCGAGCTTGGCCGCGCCGTAATTGCACTGCCCGACATTGCCGAGCAGCCCCGAGGTCGACGACACCATGATGATGCGGCCGTAATTCTGCTCGCGGAACAGGTTGATGGCGGCCCGGTTGAGGTTGAAATGGCCGGTCAGATGGACGTCGATGACCGCCTGCCAATCCTCCGGGAACATGTTGTGGAACATCTTGTCGCGCAGGATGCCGGCGGCGTTGAAGACGATGTGCAGGCCGCCGAAGGTCGTCGCGCGCCTGGCTCACCATCCGCAGGCAATCGTCGAATTTGGCGACCGAGCCGTAATTGGCGGAGGCCTTGCCGCCCGCCGCCTCGATCTCGTCGACGATCTGCTGCGCCGGGGTTTGGTCGGCGCCCTCGCCGCTGCCGCTGGTGCCGGGATCGTTGACGACGACCTGCGCGCCGTTCGCCGCCATCAATTTGGCGACTTCGGCGCCGACCCCGCGGCCGGCGCCGCAGCAAATCGCCACCCGTCCGTCGAGCATGCCCATCGATCCGCTCCTCCCAGCCTTTGCTTGCCGCCCGGTTGTCGCGTGCCGGCGCCGATCTTGTCAATCCGGGCGGGGGGCGGGCGCGGCTGCCGGATCGGATGAAGGCGGCGCTCAGCGCCGGCCGAACAGCCGCTCGATGTCGGCGAGGTCGAGCGCGACATAGGTCGGGCGGCCGTGGTTGCACTGGCCGCTGTTCGGCGTCACCTCCATCTGGCGCAACAGCGCATCCATCTCGGCCGGCGACAGACGCCGCCCGGCGCGCACGCTGGTATGACAGGCGAGGGTGCCGCATACCGTTTCGACCCGTTCCTTCAACGACAGCGCCTCGCCCCATTCGGCGATCTCGTCGGCGAGATCGCGCACCAGTCCGGCGACATCGAGCTCCGGCAGCAGGGCCGGAACCTCGCGCACGACGACGGCGCCCGGTCCGAACGACTCGACGACGAGGCCGAACTCGGCCAGTTCCGGAGCGCGGGCGGCGAGCCTCGCCGCGCTCGCCTCGTCGAGTTCGACGATCTCGGGCAACAGCAGGGTCTGGCGGGCGACGCCGTGGGCGGCGAGGGCGGCCTTGATCCGCTCGTGCACCAGCCGCTCATGCGCGGCGTGCTGGTCGACCAGAACGATCCCGGTCGCGGTCTCGGCGAGGATGTAGGTGCCGTGCAATTGAGCCCGGGCATTGCCGAGCCGCGCCTGCGGAGACGGCGCCGCCGTCTCCGGCCTCGCCTCGTCGGGTGCCGCCGCGGGGGCCGGAAAACCGTCGCCGGTCTCGGCGAGCCAGAGCGGCGGCGCGGCGGCGGGCAACGGGAAGGCCAAGCGCGGCAGGCCCGCAGCGAGGCCGCCGCTGGGCGGATTGGCGGCGCCCGAGTGGAAGGCGGCAAGCGCGCCGGCGGCGACCGTCGTCGCGGCGCGGTGTCCGGCGGCGGCGAGCCCGCTGCGCAATGCGCCGACGATCAGCCCGCGCACCAATGCCGCATCGCGAAACCGTACCTCGGCCTTGGCCGGGTGGACGTTCACGTCGATCTCGTCGTCCGGACCGTCGAGGAACAAGGCGACGATCGGGTGGCGGTCGCGGGCGAGCACGTCCTGATAGGCGCCGCGCACCGCGCCGACGAGGGTTTTATCGCGCACCGGCCGGCCGTTGACGACCAGGTACTGATCGCGCGGCGCGGCGCGGTGCAGCGTCGGCAGCCCGATCAGCCCGCTCAACCGGAAGCCGCCGCGTTCGGCCTCGATCGCGATCGAATTCTCGGTAAAGTCGCGGCCGAGCAAGACGCCGAGCCGGCTGCGGCGGTCCGCCGCCGGCGGCAGCCGCAGCATTGCCCGACCGTCTTCGCCGGTCACCGCAAAGGCGATCGCCGGATAGGCCATCGCCAGCCGCCTGACCGAATCGAGCGCCATCTCGCGCTCGGTGCGCGGTGTCTTCAGAAACTTGAGCCGCGCCGGGGTGGCGAAGAACAGATCGCGGATTTCGACCCGCGTCCCCGGGGGCGAGGCCGTCGGCGCCGGCGCGCTCTTTTGCCCGGCCTCGACGATAATCTCCCAGGCATTGTCGCTGCCGGGCGGGCGCGAGGCGATCCGCATCCGGCTGACCGCGCCGATCGACGGCAATGCCTCGCCGCGGAAGCCGAGCGCCCGGATACGGAGCAGATCGTCGTCGGGCAGTTTCGAGGTGCAGTGGCGCTCGACCGCCAGGCTGAGCTCCTCGGGGCGCATGCCGGCGCCGTCGTCGGCGACCGAGATCAATTGCCGGCCGCCTTCGATCAAGGCGATGTCGATATGCGCGGCCCCGGCGTCGATCGCGTTCTCGACCAGTTCCTTGACCGCCGCCGCCGGGCGCTCGATGACCTCGCCGGCGGCGATGCGATTGACCAGGACCGGCGGCAGCAGGCGGATCGTCATCGCGCGAGTTTACGACCGGTGCGGGGTTCGCGACAGTCCGCTGACGCGCCGCGGCGATGTTGCGTATAACTCGCGCCCTGTAGGGAGCGGAGCAAAGGATGGCGGCAATGCCTGCAAGCCTGCCGGAAGCGGTGGCGATCGACGCCGCCTCGAAGCCGGTCGATTACCTGGCGCGGGCGCGGGATTTTGCGTCCGCGCTTGCCGCTCATACGGCCGAGATCGAAGCCGAGCGGGAACTGCCGCAGCCGATCCACGCGGCATTGATCGAGGGCGGGTTTTTCCGGCTGCTGCTGCCGCGTTCGCTGGGCGGGGCCGAATTGCCGCCCGCCGTCTTTGTCCGGGTCATCGAGCAGATCGCCAAGGCCGATGCCAGCACTGCCTGGTGTCTCAATCAGACCAATGGCTGCGCGATGATCGCGGCCTGGCTCGAACCGGCGGCGGCGCGCGAGATCTTTGGCGGACCCGCCGGAATCCTCGCCTGGGGTCCCGGCCCCGGCGAAGCGCGAATTGTCGAGGGCGGTTATCGGCTGACCGCAGATTTCAGCTTCGCCAGCGGCAGCCATGACGCGAGCTGGCTCGGCGCGCATGTGCCGGTGGTCGCCGCCGACGGCACGCCGCTGCGAAACCCGGATGGCGGCCCGGTCGTCCGCACCCTGCTGTTTCCGAAAACCTGCGCGGCGATGACCGATATCTGGCATGTGCTCGGCCTCAACGGCACCGGCAGCGACCGGTATTCGGTCAGCGGGTTGTTCGTGCCGCAGCGGCATTGCGTCGCCCGCGACGCGAGTGCCGTCCTGCGCGAGCCGGGGCTGCTCTACCGGTTCAGCAACCTGCAGCTCTACAGCGCGGGTTTTGCCGGCGTGGCGCTCGGGATCGCCCGCAGCACCCTCGACGCGCTGATCGAACTGGCCCGCGACAAGATCCCTCGCGGCGCCGGGCATACGCTGCGCGACAACAACGTCGTCCAGTCGCAGGTCGGGCAGGCCGAGGCCAAATTGTCGGCCGCCCGCGCCCATCTGCTGGATGCGCTCGAGCGGATCGCCGACGAGGTCGCGCGTTCCGGACAATTGACGCTCGAACAGCGGATGACGATCCGGCTGGCCTCGACCTTCGCCATCCACCAGGCGCGCGATGTCGTCGACACCGCCTACCACGCCGCCGGCGCCACGGCGATCTTCCGCGACAACCCGTTCGAGCGCCGGCTGCGCGACATCCACACCGTGTCGCAGCAATTGCAGGGCCGCCAGGAGCATTACGAGACCGTTGGCCGATATCTGCTCGGCCTCGAACCCGATAACCTGATGTGGCTGTGATGGTCGCAGCCGGTCCGGCAACCGGTCAGCGAGCCGGGGCGGCGGCGGCGCGGGTCAGTTCGTAGAGCGCCACTGCGGCGGCGTTCGACACGTTGAGCGTCGGCTGCGTCGGCAGGGTCGGCAGCCGCGCAACCCGATCGCAGCGCTCGCGCACCAGCCGCCGCATGCCGTCGCCTTCGGAGCCGAGCACGATCGCGACCCGTTCGCCGAGATCGAGCGCCGAGAGCGTCTGCGCCGCGCCCTCGTCGAGGCCGCAGACCCAGAAGCCCTCCTTCTTGAGGCGGTCGAGGGCGCGCGCCAGATTGACCACCCGGATCAGCGGTACGGTTTCGAGCGCGCCCGAGGCGGCCTTGGCGAGCGCCCCGCTCGCGGGCGGCGCGCCGTGCCGGGTCACGACCACGGCCAGCGCGCCGAACGCAGCCGCCGAGCGCAACGCCGCGCCGACGTTTTGCGGGTCGCTGACCTGGTCGAGAACGACGATGACGTGCCGACCCGCGGCCGAGGCTGAGACCTGCAGCAGATCGTCGAGGTCGCGCTCCGCGAGCGGCTCGATTTCGAGCGCCAGTCCCTGATGGACCGCGCTTTCAGGCAAGATGGCCGCGAAACCGGAGCGGTCGCGCACCCGCACCGGTTCTCCGGGACCTTGCCGGACGGCCCGTGCGCCGGCTGCCAAACCGCGGGCCTCCGCTTCCTGCCCGGCAAGCACGACCAGAGAGCGCCAACGCCGCTCGGGATTTGCCAGCGCCGCGGCCACCGGATGGCGTCCGTAGATCCAGCGCTCGGCGGCGGCCGGCCGGTGGCCGCTCGCCGGCGAACGCGGTCGGCTCCCGGCGACGGCGGCGCCCCGGCTGCCGGCGCCCCGGCTGCCGGCGACCGCCGCGGGACCGGACGGGTCGCTGCGGCGCGATCGCCGGCGGGCCCGGTCGGGTGCCGTCAAGTGGTTCATCGGCTTCAATTCCTCGAGATCCCGTCGCGGACGCCAAGCTGTAGCATGGAGTCGTCCGGCGCCGATATCCGGAACACCGAACCCGGATTGACAAGTTACCGGCAAGATCTTATGCGTTCCGGTTCCGCTGCGCCGGGCGGCATCGAGTCCGGAGGGGTTGCCGAGCGGTTAAAGGCAGCAGACTGTAAATCTGCCGACGTATGTCTTCGTAGGTTCGAATCCTACCCCCTCCACCAATGCTCCGCAGCGGCGGTCGGGGACGGGAGGCGCGCGGCGCCCGATACGCGGGGGCTGCGGATCATCGGGACGGGCGGCGGCCGGGCGGGAGGATACGGCGGGAATGCGGGTGTAGCTCAATGGCAGAGCTCCAGCCTTCCAAGCTGGCTATGTGGGTTCGATCCCCATCACCCGCTCCAGCTGCCGCGAGGCGATCGGACGACGTGGCCATTTTTTGAAGCGGGAAACCGGAAGCGATGTCGAAGGCGAAGTTTCAGCGGACCAAGCCGCACTGCAACATTGGGACGATAGGTCACGTCGATCACGGCAAGACGACGTTGACGGCGGCGATTACGAAGGTGTTGGCGGAGACGGGGGGGGCGACGTTCACCTCGTACGACCAGATCGACAAGGCGCCGGAGGAGCGGGCGCGGGGGATCACGATTGCGACGGCGCATGTTGAGTACGAGACGGCGAACCGGCATTACGCGCATGTCGATTGTCCGGGGCATGCGGACTACGTCAAGAACATGATCACCGGGGCGGCGCAGATGGACGGGGCGATCCTGGTGGTGTCGGCGGCGGACGGGCCGATGCCGCAGACGCGCGAGCACATTTTGTTGGCGCGGCAGGTCGGGGTGCCGTCGTTGGTGGTGTACATGAACAAGGTCGACATGGTCGACGACCCGGAGCTGATCGAGCTGGTCGAGCTGGAGATGCGGGAATTGCTGTCGTCCTACCAGTTTCCGGGGGACGACATCCCGGTGGTCAAGGGTTCGGCGTTGTTTGCGTTGGAGGGCAAGAACCCGGAGCAGGGTCGGGCCTCGATCCTGGAATTGATGGCGGCGGTGGATGCCTACATCCCGCAGCCGGAGCGGGCCAAGGACCGGCCGTTTTTGATGCCGATCGAGGACGTGTTCACGATCTCGGGGCGCGGCACGGTGGTGACGGGACGGGTCGAGCGCGGCATCGTCAAGGTCGGCGACGAGGTCGAGATCGTCGGGCTGCGGCCGACCGCCAAGACGGTGGTGACCGGGGTCGAGATGTTTCGGAAGCTGTTGGACCAGGGCGAGGCGGGCGACAACATCGGGGCGCTGTTGCGCGGCACCAAGCGCGAGGAGGTCGAGCGCGGCCAGGTGCTGGCGGCGCCCGGCTCGATCACGCCGCACACCCGCTTTCAGTGCGAGGCGTATATCCTGACCAAGGAGGAAGGCGGCCGGCACACGCCGTTTTTCGGCAATTACCGGCCGCAATTTTATTTCCGCACCACCGATGTGACCGGCACCGTGCACCTGCCCGAGGGCACCGAGATGGTGATGCCGGGCGACAACATCTCGATGGAGATCGAATTGATCGCGCCGATCGCCATGGATGAAGGGCTGCGCTTTGCCATCCGCGAAGGCGGCCGCACCGTCGGCGCCGGCGTCGTCGCCAAAATCATCAAATAACCCGGCCAAACCTCAAAATCGCGCACGGGGCGGCCTATCGGGCGCACCGATCGTCCAGTGCTAGGAGTGTAGCTCAACTGGTAGAGCACCGGTCTCCAAAACCGGGGGTTGGGGGTTCGAGCCCCTCCACTCCTGCCACCTGATCGGTGATGCGATCCCGCCGGAACCGACCATATGGTTATGAGCATGCGCCAGCCGCCGCAATTCAGACAGGTCATGGCAAAGACAAACCCCGCCGAATTCATGCGCCAGGTCCGCCAGGAAGTGACGCGGGTCACTTGGCCGAGCCGCAAGGAGACCCTGACGACCACGGCGATGGTGTTTGTCATGGTGTTCATCGCGGCGGCGTTCTTTTTTGTCGTCGACCAGGCCTTTTCGGCCGGGGTGCGCCTGATCTTCGGGCTCGGGCGCTAGTGGTGCGATGCCGACAGATGATTCCCTATCCGTTGGCAGAATCGCACCCGTCAACGGATTGATCCGGCGGGCCGGTTCACGAAGTGCCTGGGGACCCAGGCGTTTCGATCGGACCGCTAGGAGCGCGCAACGCTATGGCCAGCCGCTGGTATGTGGTTCACGTCTATTCTGGGTTTGAAAAGAAGGTCGAAGCCGCGATCCGCGAGCAGGCCGAGCAGAAGGGCTTATCGGACAGGTTCGAGGAGATCCTGGTTCCGACCGAGGAGGTCGTCGAGGTCAAGCGCGGCGCCAAAGTCAGCTCGGAGCGAAAATTCTTCCCGGGATATGTGCTGATTAAGATGGATCTCGATGACGAGACCTGGCATCTGGTCACCAATACGGCCAAGGTCACCGGGTTTCTCGGCGGCGCGCGGCCGGCCGTCGCCGATCAGCGAGCATGAGGCTGCGCGCATCATGCATCAGGTGCAGGAGGGGATAGAGCGTCCCAAACCCTCGATCACCTACGAGATCGGCGAGCAGGTCAGGGTGTGCGACGGCCCGTTCACCTCGTTCAACGGGCTTGTCGAGGAAGTCGACGAAGAGCGGGCGCGGATCAAGGTGGCGGTGTCGATTTTTGGCCGCGCAACCCCGGTCGAGTTGGAGTATTCGCAGGTCGAGAAAGTTTGAGCCACCGCCGGGGAGGCCTGGAGAGCGCCGGGTTGCGGCGCGATCGCCGCCCTTCTTGCCCCTGAATTCGAGCACCAGAGCAAAACAATGGCAAAAAAGATCGTCGGCATCATCAAGTTGCAGGTCCCCGCCGGCAAGGCCAATCCGTCGCCGCCGATCGGTCCGGCGCTCGGTCAGCGGGGGCTGAACATCATGGAGTTTTGCAAGGCGTTCAACGCTGCGACGCAGAACCTCGAGCCCGGCATGCCGATCCCGGTGGTCATCACGGCCTTTGGCGACCGGTCCTTTGCGTTTGTGACCAAGAGCCCTCCCAACAGCTACTTCCTGAAGAAGGCCGCCGGGGTCGAAAAGGGCTCGCAGACCACCGGCAAGGGCAGCGTCGTGGGCCGGGTGACGATGGACCAGATCCGCGAGATCGCCGAAAAGAAGATGCAGGATCTCAATGCCAAGGATGTCGAGGGCGCGTGCCGCATGCTGATCGGCTCGGCCCGCTCGATGGGTCTCGAAGTGGTGGAGTGAAGACGATGGCGAAGCAGGGCAAGCGGCTCAAAACAGCCTATGAGGGGATCGACCCGGCGGTATCGCACCCGCTCGGCGAGGCGGTCACAATGATCAAGACGCGCGCCTCGGCCAAATTCGACGAGACGGTCGAGATCGCGATGAACCTGAACCTCGATCCGCGCAAGCAGGACCAGAACCTGCGCGGCACGGTGATGCTGCCGCACGGCACCGGCAAGACCGTGCGGGTGGCGGTCTTCGCCCGCGGCGATCGAGCCAAGGAGGCCGAGGCCGCCGGCGCCGATCTGGTCGGGGCCGAGGATCTGGCCGAAAAGATTCAGGCGGGCGAAATAAATTTCGACCGGGCGATCGCCACCCCCGATCTGATGGCGGTGGTCGGGCGGCTCGGCAAGATCCTCGGGCCGCGCGGGCTGATGCCGAACCCGCGGCTGGGAACGGTCACCCAGAACGTCGCCGAGGCGGTGCAGGCGGCCAAGGGCGGACAGGTCGAGTTTCGCGCCGAGAAAGCCGGCCTGGTTCATGCCGGCGTCGGAAAAGCGAGCTTTACCGATGCCGCGATTGCCGATAATGTGCGCGCCTTTGTCGGCGCGATCACCCGCAACAAGCCGAGCGGCGTCAAAGGCACCTATATCAAAAAGGTCAGCCTGAGTTCGACGATGGGGCCGGGCGTCAAGCTCGAATTGTCGGATCTGGCCGAGACGGCAAGATCGTAGCGGCGCCGACCATCGCGGTTGTGCGGACCTGAGCGACAGGTCCGTCGGTTACGGTCGGCGATGCACATCGGAGAACGGAGTGGAGCGAGCACAAAAGCAAAAGCTGGTCGAGACCCTGCGGCAGGATCTGGCCGATACGGTGTGTCTCGTGGTCACTCACCAGACCGGGCTCGACGTGGCCGAGGCCACCCAGTTGCGCCGCCAGGTCCGCGGTGCGGGCGCGAGCTATCGGGTGACCAAGAACCGCCTCGCCCGACGCGCCCTGGAGGGTACGCCGTTCGCCGCATTGTCGACGCTGTTCACCGGTCCGACCGCGATCGCCTTCTCGCGCGATCCGGTGGCCGCGGCCAGGGTCGTCGTCGAATTCGCAAACCGCAACGCCAAGCTGACGATCGTCGGCGGCGGGCTCGGCGGCCAGGCGATGGATGCGGCGGCGATCAAGGAGCTGGCCTTGCTGCCGTCGCTCGACGAATTGCGCGGCAAGCTGATCGGCTTGCTCGTCGCGCCGGCGACCAGGATCGCCGCCGTGCTGCAGGCGCCCGCGGGCCAGCTCGCCCGCGTCGTCGCCGCGCATGCCGAGAACGGCGGCGCGGCAGCCTAGCGATCGACGCGGAAATCCTGATATTAAACCTCATCCCGGAAGCAGGAGTTGAAGATGCCGGACCTGATCAAGCTGGTCGATGATCTCTCGGCGCTGAGCGTCATCGAGGCGGCCCAATTGTCAAAGATGCTGGAAGAGAAGTGGGGCGTTTCGGCCGCCGCACCGATGGCGGTGGCGGCATTCGCCGCAGCGCCGGCGGCCGAAGCGGCGGCCGAGCAGACCGAATTCGATGTGATCCTGGCTGCGATCGGCGAGAAAAAGATAAACGTCATCAAGGAAGTCAGGGCAATCACCAGCCTTGGTCTCAAGGAAGCCAAGGACCTGGTCGAAGCGGCGCCCAAGTTGGTCAAGGAAGGGGTCAATAAGGAAGAGGCGGCCAAAATCAAGAAACAGCTCGAAGACGCGGGTGCGACGGTTGAAATAAAGTAGGTCCACCACGATCTCTTTTTGGATAAGGGCGGGCGCCGCGTCGGCGATCGACGAAGCGTCCGACATCGAGAGCCGATAACCGGGGCGCGATCCGTCGCGCACGCCGGTTATTGGCGTCTCCGTAGTAGCGGCATCGAGTAGGGTTGGGCGTCAAGTCGGGGCGCTCGGGCAGCGGCCCACAGCGAGGAGCACGCATGGCTATTTCTTTTACGGGCAAGAAGCGGATCCGCAAGAGCTTCGGACGCGTCCCTGAAGTGGCGCCGATGCCGAACCTGATCGAGGTCCAGAAAAGCTCGTACGATCATTTCTTGCAGATGGGGGTCGCGGCCGAGCGGCGCGCCAATGTCGGCCTCCAGGAGGTGCTCAAATCGGTCTTTCCGATCCGTGACTTTTCCGAACGCGCCCAGCTCGAATTCGTGCATTACGAACTCGAAGCGCCGAAATACGATGTCGACGAGTGCCAGCAGCGCGGCATCACTTTTGCCGCCCCGCTCAAGGTCACGCTTCGGCTCGTAGTCTGGGACGTCGATGAGGATACCGGCTCCCGCTCGATCCGCGACATCAAGGAGCAGGACGTCTATATGGGCGACATGCCGTTGATGACGAAGAACGGGACCTTCATCATCAACGGCACCGAACGGGTTATCGTCTCCCAGATGCACCGCAGCCCCGGGGTGTTTTTCGACCACGACAAGGGCAAGACTCATTCTTCCGGCAAATACCTGTTCGCCGCCCGGGTGATCCCCTATCGCGGCTCCTGGCTCGATTTCGAGTTCGACGCCAAGGACCACCTTTACGTGCGCATCGACCGGCGGCGCAAATTGCCGGCGACGACCCTGCTGATGGCTCTCGACGATGCCGCCAGCGATGCGCTGCGCAGCCGCAGCAAAGCCGAAAACCGGGCCTTGCAGCCGGGCGAGGCGGTCGGCATGTCCAAGGAGGAGATCCTTGCGGTCTTCTATGCCACGATCGTCTTCCGCCGCGGTCCGCTCGGCTGGATGACGCCGTTTCGCGAGGAGCAGTTCAAGGGCAAGCTGACGAGCCCGTTGCGCGATGCCCGCACCGGCGAGACGGCGCTGGCCGAAGGCGAGCGAATGACGCCGCGCACCGCGCGCCGGCTGCGCGAAGCCGGCCTTGCCGAGATCCTGGCCGATGACGAACAGCTGATCGGTCGCTATTTCGCCACCGATCTGATCGACGAAACCACCGGCGAGGTCTATTTCGAGGCCGGAGACGAAATCACCGCCGCGACCCTCGCCCAGCTGGCCGAGCTCGGCATCGTCGAGTTGCCGGTGCTCGACATCGATCACGTCACGGTCGGCCCCTACATCCGCAACACCTTGGCGATCGACAAGAACGCGACGCGCGAAGACGCGCTGATCGACATCTATCGCGTCATGCGCCCCGGCGAGCCGCCGACATTGGAGACGGCGGAGTCGCTGTTCAACAGCCTGTTCTTCGATAACGAGCGCTACGATCTGTCGGCGGTCGGTCGGGTCAAGATGAATTCGCGGCTCGAACTCGACACCGACGACAGCGTGCGTACCCTGCGCAAGGCCGACATCCTGGCGATCCTCAAGGTGTTGGTCGAACTCAAGGACGGGCGCGGCGAGATCGACGACATCGACCATCTCGGCAACCGCCGGGTGCGCTCGGTCGGCGAACTGATGGAGAACCAGTACCGCGTCGGCCTGCTGCGCATGGAGCGGGCGATCCGCGAGCGCATGAGTTCGGTCGAGATCGATACCGTCATGCCGCACGATCTGATCAACGCCAAACCGGCGGCGGCGGCGGTGCGCGAATTCTTCGGCTCGTCGCAACTCTCGCAGTTTATGGACCAGACCAACCCGCTCTCCGAGATCACCCACAAGCGTCGGTTGTCGGCGTTGGGGCCGGGCGGTCTGACCCGCGAGCGGGCGGGTTTCGAGGTGCGCGACGTGCATCCGACGCATTACGGGCGAATCTGCCCGATCGAGACCCCGGAAGGCCCGAATATCGGGCTGATCAACAGCCTGGCGACCTATGCGCGGGTCAATCAGTACGGTTTCATCGAAAGCCCGTATCGGCGGGTGGTCGACGGCCGGGTCACCGACGATGTCGTCTATCTCTCGGCGATGGACGAGGGCCGCTACGCGATCGCCCAGGCCAATGTGGAGGCCGATGCCGAAGGCCGGATCACCGCCGAGCTGACCAATTGCCGCAAGGGCGGCGATTTCGTCATGCAGCGGCCGCAGGACATCGATCTGATGGACGTGTCGCCAAAGCAGCTGGTGTCGGTGGCGGCGGCGCTGATCCCGTTTCTCGAAAACGACGACGCGAACCGCGCCTTGATGGGCTCCAACATGCAGCGCCAGGCGGTGCCGCTGATCCGGGCCGAAGCGCCGCTGGTCGGCACCGGCATGGAGGAAACCGTCGCCCGCGATTCAGGGGTGACGATCATCGCCCGCCGCTCGGGGGTCGTCGACCAGGTCGACGCGACCCGCATCGTGGTCCGTGCGACGGCCGAAACCTCGACCGCCGCCTCCGGCGTCGACATCTACAATCTGCTGAAATTTCAGCGGTCGAACCAGAATACCTGCATCACCCAGCGCCCGCTGGTCAAAGTCGGCGAGTTGGTGACGGCCGGCGACATCATCGCCGACGGACCCTCGACGGAACTCGGCGAGCTGGCGCTCGGACGCAACGTGCTTTGCGCGTTCATGCCCTGGAACGGCTACAATTTCGAAGATTCGATCCTGATCTCCGAGCGCATCGTCTCCGACGATGTGTTCACCTCGATCCATATCGAGGAATTCGAGGTCATGGCGCGCGACACCAAGCTCGGCCAGGAGGAGATCACCCGCGACATCCCCAATGTCGGCGAGGAGGCGCTCAAGGATTTGGACGAGGCCGGCATCGTCTATATCGGCGCCGAGGTCAAGCCCGGCGACATTTTGGTCGGCAAGGTCACGCCCAAGGGCGAATCGCCGATGACGCCGGAGGAGAAACTGCTGCGCGCGATCTTTGGCGAAAAGGCCTCGGACGTGCGCGACACGTCGCTGCGCCTGCCGCCCGGCGTCTCCGGCACGATCGTCGAGGTACGCGTCTTCTCGCGGCGCGGCGTCGACAAGGACGAGCGGGCATTGGCGATCGAACGCGCCGAAATCGAGCGTCTCGCCAAGGACCGCGACGACGAGCGTGCCATCCTGGTGCGCAGCTTCACCGCGCGGTTGAAGGAATTGATGCTCGGCCAAATCGCGGTCGGCGGGCCGAAAGGCATGAAATCGGGCGCCGAGATCACCGAGGCGGTTCTCGCCGAATACCCGGCGGCGCTGTGGAAGCAGATCACGATCCGCGACGATGCGCGGATGGTCGATATCGAAGCGCTGAAAAAGCAGACCGACGATGCGACGGCCGAGCTGACCGCGCGCTTTGAGAACAAGGTCGAAAAGCTCCAGCGCGGCGACGAATTGCCGCCCGGGGTCATGAAGATGGTCAAAGTGTTCGTCGCGGTGAAACGCAAATTGCAGCCCGGCGACAAGATGGCCGGCCGCCACGGCAACAAGGGGGTGATCTCGCGCATCGTCCCTTGCGAGGACATGCCCTATCTCGCCGACGGCACCCCGGTCGATCTGGTGCTCAACCCGTTGGGCGTGCCGAGCCGGATGAATGTCGGCCAGATCCTGGAAACCCATCTCGGCTGGGCCGCCGCCGGGCTCGGCCGCCGCATCGGCGAGGTATTGGCCAAGATCAAGCGCAGCGGCGCCGGCGACAGCGAGTTGCGCGGGGCGCTCGACGAGGTCTATCAGGGCAGCCAACGAGCCGAAGTTGCTCAGCTCGAGACCGATGAGCTGGTCGAGCTGGCCGGGCACCTCGCGCATGGCGTGCCGATGGCGAGCCCGGTGTTCGACGGCGCCAGCGAGGCCGACATCGTCGCCGCGCTCGAGCAGGCGGGGCTCTCGGCCTCGGGCCAGGTCACCCTGATCGACGGCCGCACCGGCGAGCCGTTCGACCGCAAGGTCACGGTCGGCTACATCTATATGATGAAGCTGCACCATCTGGTCGACGACAAGATTCATGCCCGCTCGATCGGACCCTACAGCCTGGTCACCCAACAGCCCTTGGGCGGCAAGGCTCAGTTCGGCGGCCAGCGCTTTGGCGAGATGGAGGTCTGGGCGCTCGAAGCCTACGGCTCGGCCTACACCTTGCAGGAAATGCTGACGGTCAAGTCGGACGACGTGTCCGGCCGGACCAAGGTCTACGAAGCGATTGTCCGCGGCGACGACAATTTCGAGGCCGGCATCCCCGAATCGTTCAACGTCCTGGTCAAGGAATTGCGCTCGCTCGGGCTCAATGTCGAACTGGAGCAACGCAACTATTGACCGGGCCGCAGACGCTGTCGATCGGCAGGACCAGCGGTAACGGGCGGCGCGCGACGCATTTTTGCCGCGACCGCCATTGCGGGCCGGGCCGTGCAGCGAGCGCGGACCGTCCGAAACATCGGTTTTCCAAGAGGGGTCGTTCATGAACGAGTTGATGAACATCTTCGGCCAGGTCACCGGGACGCAGAGCTTCGATCAGATCCGCATCTCGATCGCCAGTCCGGAGCGCATCCACTCCTGGTCCTATGGCGAGATCAAAAAGCCGGAGACGATCAACTATCGGACGTTCAAACCCGAGCGCGAAGGCTTGTTCTGCGCCCGCATCTTCGGGCCGATCAAGGATTACGAGTGCCTGTGCGGCAAGTACAAGCGGATGAAGTACCGCGGCATCATCTGCGAAAAGTGCGGCGTCGAGGTGACCCTGTCAAAGGTCCGGCGCGACCGCATGGGTCATATCGAGCTGGCCTCCCCGGTCGCGCATATCTGGTTTCTGAAGTCGCTGCCGAGCCGCATCGGCCTGCTGCTCGACATGACGCTGAAGGATCTCGAGCGGATTCTCTATTTCGAGAATTACGTGGTCATCGAGCCGGGCTTGACCCCGTTGAAGCAGCACCAGCTGCTGAGCGAGGAGGAATACCTGCAGGCCCAGGACGATTACGGCGAAGACCAGTTCAACGCGTCGATCGGCGCCGAGGCATTGCGCACGATCCTGTCGGCGATCGATCTCGGCGACGAGCGCGAAAAGCTGCGCACCGAACTCAGGGAGACCAACTCCGAGGCACGGCGCAAGAAGCTGGTCAAGCGGCTGAAGCTGGTCGAGGCCTTCGTCGATTCGAACAGCCGGCCGGAATGGATGATCCTCGAAGTCGTGCCGGTAATCCCGCCCGAATTGCGCCCGCTGGTGCCGCTCGACGGCGGCCGGTTCGCGACCTCCGATCTCAACGACCTGTACCGCCGCGTGATCAACCGCAACAACCGGCTGAAGCGGCTGATGGAGCTGCGCGCCCCCGACATCATCGTGCGCAACGAAAAGCGCATGCTGCAGGAGGCCGTCGATGCGCTGTTCGACAATGGCCGCCGCGGGCGCATCATCACCGGCGCCAACAAGCGGCCGCTCAAATCGCTCTCCGACATGCTGAAGGGCAAGCAGGGCCGGTTCCGCCAGAACCTCCTGGGCAAACGGGTCGATTATTCGGGGCGCTCGGTCATCGTCGTCGGTCCCGAACTCAAACTGCACCAGTGCGGGCTGCCGAAAAAGATGGCGCTCGAACTGTTCAAGCCGTTCATTTATTCGAAGCTCGAGCTGTACGGTCTGGCCAGCACGATCAAGGCGGCCAAGCGCATGGTCGAAAAGGAGCGGCCGGAGGTCTGGGACATCCTCGAAGAGGTGATCCGCGAGCACCCGGTGCTGCTGAACCGCGCCCCGACATTGCACCGCCTCGGGATCCAGGCGTTCGAGCCGGTGCTGATCGAGGGCAAGGCGGTGCAGCTGCATCCACTCGTCTGCACCGCCTTCAACGCCGATTTCGACGGCGATCAGATGGCGGTGCACGTGCCGCTGTCGCTGGAGGCGCAGCTCGAGGCGCGCGTCTTGATGATGTCGACAAACAACATCCTGTCGCCGGCCAACGGCAAGCCGATCATCGTGCCGTCGCAGGACATCGTCCTCGGCCTCTATCACATCACCATGGACCGCGCCGGCGAAAAGGGCGAGGGCATGGCGTTCAGCAGCATCGCCGAGATCGAGCAGGCGCTCGAAGCAAAATCGGTATCGCTGCACGCCCACGTCAAGGCGCGCTACCACACCGTCGACGCCGACGGCGATCCGGTGGTGCATCGGGTCGAGACCACCCCCGGACGCATGCTGCTGTCGGAGATCGTGCCGCGGCACCCGGCGATCGGCTTTGAGATGGTCAACCGGCTGCTGACGAAAAAGGAAATCAGCAACGTCATCGATCAGGTCTATCGCCACTGCGGTCAAAAGGAGACCGTGATCTTCTGCGACCGGCTGATGGCGCTCGGCTTCCAGCAGGCATGCAAAGCCGGCATCTCGTTCGGCAAGGACGATCTGATCATCCCCGAGGCCAAGCGAACACTGGTCGCCGACGCGCAGGATCAGGTCAAACAATATGAGCGGCAATATCAGGACGGTCTGATCACCCAGGGCGAGAAGTACAACAAGGTCGTCGACGTCTGGTCGCGCTGCACCGACAAGGTCGCCGAGGAGATGCTGAAGATCATCCGCTCGGCGCCGGCGGGCGAGCCGATCAATTCGGTGTGGATGATGTCGGATTCGGGCGCCCGCGGCTCGGCGGCGCAGATCAAGCAGCTCGCCGGCATGCGCGGGCTGATGGCCAAACCGTCGGGCGAGATCATCGAGACGCCGATCATCTCGAACTTCAAGGAAGGGCTGACCGTTCTCGAATACTTCAATTCGACGCACGGCGCGCGCAAGGGTCTGGCCGATACCGCGCTCAAGACGGCGAACTCGGGATATCTGACCCGCCGCCTCGTCGACGTGGCGCAGGATGCGATCATCACCGAGGTCGATTGCGGCACCACACGCGGGCTGATCACGCGCGCAGTCGTCGAGGGTGGCGAAGTCATCGCACCGCTCGCCGACCGCATCATCGGCCGCACCGCGGCGGTCGACATCGTCGACCCGCTGACCGGCGAAATCGTGCTGGAAGCTGCAAGTCTGATCGACGAGGACGCCGTCGAACGGATCGAGCGGACCGGCATCGACACGGTGTCGATCCGCTCGGTGCTGACCTGCGAGGCGCGCATCGGCGTGTGCGGCAATTGCTATGGCCGCGACCTCGCGCGCGGCACCGTCGTCAATATCGGCGAGGCGGTCGGCGTCATCGCGGCGCAATCGATCGGCGAGCCCGGCACCCAGCTGACGATGCGCACCTTTCATATCGGCGGGGCGGCGCAGCGCGGCGCCGAGCAATCCTCGGTCGAGGCCGCCTTCGATGCCGACGATCGAGGTCAAGAACCGGAATGTCGTGATCAATTCAGCGGGTATTCCGGTGGCGATGAGCCGCAATTTGGAGATCGTGCTGCTCGACGAGGCCGGACGGGAAAAGGCGCGTCATCGCATCCCCTACGGCGCCAGGCTGCTCGCCGATGACGGAGCCAAGGTCAAGCGCGGCGAAAGGCTGGTCGAGTGGGACCCCTACACGATCCCGATCATCACCGAAAAGGACGGGATTGCGCATTACGTCGATCTGACCGAAGGCCTGTCGATGCGCGAGGTGCTCGACGAGGCCACCGGGATCTCGTCGAGAGTGGTCATCGATTGGAAGCAGCAACCGCGCGGCGGCGAGTTGCGGCCGAGGATCACCTTGCGCGACGATGCGGGCGAGGTGCTGTTGCTCGGCAACGGGCTCGAAGCGCGGTACTTCATGTCGGTCGACGCGATCCTGTCGGTCGAGAATGGGGCGCAGGTCAAGGCCGGCGACGTGCTGGCCCGGATCCCGCGCGAATCCTCCAAGACGCGCGACATCACCGGCGGCCTGCCGCGCGTTGCCGAACTGTTCGAGGCGCGCAAGCCCAAGGATTTCGCGATCATCAGCGAAAGCGACGGCCGTGTCGAATTCGGCAAGGACTACAAGACAAAGCGCCGCATCGTCGTGGTCCCGACCGAGGAAGGCAAGGAGCCGGTCGAATACCTGATCCCGAAGGGCAAGCACATCAGCGTGCAGGAGGGGGACCACGTGCAGAAGGGCGATCTGCTGATGGACGGCAACCGCGTGCCGCACGACATCCTGCGGATCCTCGGGGTCGAGGCGTTGGCGAGCTATCTGATCAACGAGATTCAGGAGGTCTATCGACTGCAGGGCGTCCGGATCAACGACAAGCACATCGAAGTGATCGTGCGGCAAATGCTGCAGAAAGTGGAGATCGAGGACCCCGGCGAGACGACCCTGCTCGCCGGCGAACAGATCGACCGCAGCGAATTCGAGTTTGAGAACGCCAAGGCGGAGAAGGAGGGGTTGCGCCCGGCGATCGCCCATCCGGTCTTGCAGGGCATCACCAAGGCGAGCCTGCAGACCGGCTCGTTCATCTCCGCCGCCTCGTTCCAGGAGACGACGCGCGTCCTCACCGAAGCCGCGGTCTCGGGACGGGTCGACTTGTTGAGCGGGTTGAAGGAGAACGTGATCGTCGGCCGGTTGATCCCGGCCGGCACCGGCAGCGTCGTTGCCCGCCTGCGCGAGGTCGCTGCCGAGCGCGATCGCGAACTCGCCGCCATCGCGGCCAACGAGGAACCCGTCGAGCTGGTCGAGGCCGACAAGAGGACGGCTTAGCAGAAGGCCGAAATGGGGACCGCGAACGGTCGGTCCCCATTTCGGTCAATGCGCTTGACCGGACAGGCGCACCCGCTTATATCGTGCTCCGGTTCGGGGGCTGGCAGTAGGAAGCCACCTAGACGCGGCCCGGTTTCCGGCGAATGGCTCGGCGCCCTTGCGAGAGGGCATGACTGCACGCAGTGGGCGAGAATTTGACCGACCGCTCCGACGCGAGGTTGGCGTTGGGCGGTTGGTTTGTTTGAATAGGCGTTCGACCTTGGTTTCATGGGAAGCTGACGATGCCGACGATAAATCAACTCGTCCGTAATCCGCGCCGGCCGGAGGTCGCGCGGAACAAGGTCCCGGCGATGGCTGCCTGTCCGCAGAAGCGCGGCGTCTGCACCCGCGTCTACACGACGACGCCGAAAAAGCCGAACTCGGCGCTGCGCAAAGTGGCGCGGGTGCGGCTGACCAACGGGTTCGAAGTCACCAGCTACATCCCGGGCGAAGGCCACAATCTCCAGGAGCATTCGGTGGTGCTGATCCGCGGCGGCCGGGTCAAGGATTTGCCGGGGGTGCGCTATCACATCATCCGGGGCACGCTCGACACTCAGGGCGTCAAGGACCGTCGCCAGCGGCGTTCGAAATACGGCGCCAAGCGCCCGAAATAGGAGGAGCCGATGTCGCGCCGTCGCGCTGCGGTCAAACGCGTAGTCATGCCGGACGCCAAATTCGGCGACGCCGTGCTGACTAAATTCATGAACTGCATGATGTACGAGGGCAAGAAATCGGTGACCGAACGGATTGTCTACGGCGCCCTCGATCGTATCGCCCGGCGCAGCGGTCAGGACCCGCTGAGGATCTTTCACGATGCGCTCGGCAATGTCCGGCCGGCCGTCGAGGTCCGTTCTCGCCGCGTCGGCGGCGCCACCTATCAGGTGCCGGTCGAGGTGCGAACCGACCGCAGCCAGGCACTGGCGATCCGCTGGCTGATCGCCAGTTCGCGCGGCCGCTCGGAGAATACGATGGAGGAACGGCTCTCGGGCGAACTTCTCGATGCCGCCAATAATCGCGGCGTCGCGGTCAAGCGGCGCGAAGATACGCATCGGATGGCCGACGCGAACAAAGCCTTCTCGCATTATCGCTGGTAGCGCCGACCGCCCCCGCTACGACATCCTGACCAAGGCGGCGCCGCGCGCGGCGCCGCCGGAGCTCTTCGCATGACACGCACGACGCCTCTCGATCGCTATCGCAACATCGGCATCATGGCGCACATCGATGCCGGCAAAACGACCACGACCGAGCGGATCCTGTATTACACCGGCCGCTCCTACAAACTCGGCGAGGTCCACGAAGGCACCGCGACGATGGATTGGATGGCGCAGGAGCAGGAACGCGGCATCACCATCACATCGGCCGCGACGACCTGCTTCTGGGGCGATTGCCGGATCAACATCATCGACACGCCCGGGCCATGTCGATTTCACGATCGAGGTGGAGCGCAGCCTGCGCGTGCTCGATGGCGCGGTGGCGGTGTTCGATTCGGTCGCCGGGGTCGAGCCGCAATCGGAAACGGTGTGGCGGCAAGCCGACAAGTATGGGGTGCCGCGGATTTGCTTCGTCAACAAGATGGATCGGATCGGGGCGGATTTTTCGCGCTGCGTGGAGATGATCGACGATCGCTTGGGGGCGCACCCGCTGGTCGTGCAGCTGCCGATCGGGGTGGAAAGCGAGTTTGCCGGGGTGATCGATCTCGTGGCCATGAAGGCGATCATCTGGCGCGACGAAACTTTGGGCGCCGAATTCGACATCGTCGAGATCCCGCCGGAGCTGACGGCCGAGGCGAAGGCGATGCGGGCAAAGCTCGTCGAAACCGCGGTCGAGCAGGACGACGCCGCGCTCGAAGCCTATCTGGGCGGCGAGGAGCCGGATGCGGCCGTTTTGCAGCGCTGCATCCGCCACGGCACGATCGGCGGCGCCTTCGTCCCGGTGCTGTGCGGCTCCGCCTTCAAGAACAAGGGTGTGCAGCCGTTGCTCGACGCCGTCGTCGCCTATCTGCCGGCGCCGACCGACGTGGCCGCGATCCGGGGTATCGACATCGGCTCGAACCGGCCGGTCCTGCGTCATTCGTCGGATGACGAGCCCTTTGCCGGGCTGGCCTTCAAGATCATGAGCGACCCCTTTGTCGGCTCGCTGACCTTTGTGCGCGTCTATTCCGGGGTGCTGGCCACCGGCAATCAGGTGTTGAACAGCGTCAAGGGCAGCCGGGAGCGGATCGGCCGCATGCTGCAGATGCACGCGAACCATCGCGAGGACATCAAGGAAGCGCGCGCCGGGGATATCGTTGCGCTGGCCGGGCTGAAAAACACGACGACCGGCGAGACGCTGTGCGACCAGGTCGCTCCGGTCGTACTCGAACGCATGGTGTTCCCGGAGCCGGTCATCGAGATCGCGGTCGAGCCCAAAACCAAGGGCGACCAGGAAAAGATGGGCGCGGCCCTGGCCCGTCTCGCCACCGAGGATCCGTCGTTCCGGGTCACCGTGGATCCTGAAAGCGCGCAGACCGTGATCAAGGGGATGGGCGAGCTGCATCTCGAAATCATCGTCGACCGCATGAAGCGGGAATTCAAAGTCGACGCCAATGTCGGGGCGCCGCAAGTCGCCTACCGCGAAACGATCACCCGGGCCGCCGAGATCGACTACACCCACAAGAAGCAGACCGGCGGCGCCGGTCAGTACGCCCGGATCAAGCTGCGCTTCGAGCCGCTGCCGGCGGGCGAGGGCTTTGTGTTCGAAAACGAGGTCGTCGGCGGCAACGTGCCGAAGGAATACGTGCCGGGGGTCGAAAAAGGGCTGAAGGCGTCAACTGAAACCGGCGTGCTCGCCGGGTTTCCGGTCATCGATCTGAAGGTGGTGCTGTATGATGGCGCCTATCATGATGTCGATTCGAGCGTCCTGGCTTTCGAGATCGCCGCCCGCGCCGCCTTCAAGGAAGGCGTCATGAAGGCCGCGCCGAAACTGCTGGAGCCGATCATGCGGGTCGAGGTGGTGACCCCGGACCCCTATATGGGCGATGTGATCGGCGATCTGAGCAGCCGTCGCGGCCAGGTCACCGGCATGGATACGCGCGGCAATGCCCGCGTCATCGACGCCAAGGTGCCGCTCGCCAACATGTTCGGCTATGTCAACACTCTGCGCTCGATGAGCCAGGGCCGCGCCCAATACACGATGCATTTCGATCACTACGAGCAGGTCCCGCAGGCCGTGGCGGACGAAGTCCGCGCCAAGATGGCTTGATCGGTTTGAGCGGAGAAGAAAGCGATGTCGAAGGCGAAGTTTCAGCGGACCAAGCCGCACTGCAACATTGGGACGATAGGTCACGTCGATCACGGCAAGACGACGTTGACGGCGGCGATTACGAAGGTGTTGGCGGAGACGGGGGGAGCGACGTTCACCTCGTACGACCAGATCGACAAGGCGCCGGAGGAGCGGGCGCGGGGGATCACGATTGCGACGGCGCATGTTGAGTACGAGACGGCGAACCGGCATTACGCGCATGTCGATTGTCCGGGGCATGCGGACTACGTCAAGAACATGATCACCGGGGCGGCGCAGATGGACGGGGCGATCCTGGTGGTGTCGGCGGCGGACGGGCCGATGCCGCAGACGCGCGAGCACATTTTGTTGGCGCGGCAGGTCGGGGTGCCGTCGTTGGTGGTGTACATGAACAAGGTCGACATGGTCGACGACCCGGAGCTGATCGAGCTGGTCGAGCTGGAGATGCGGGAATTGCTGTCGTCCTACCAGTTTCCGGGGGACGACATCCCGGTGGTCAAGGGTTCGGCGTTGTTTGCGCTGGAGGGCAAGAACCCGGAGCAGGGTCGGGCCTCGATCCTGGAATTGATGGCGGCGGTGGATGCCTACATCCCGCAGCCGGAGCGGGCCAAGGACCGGCCGTTTTTGATGCCGATCGAGGACGTGTTCACGATCTCGGGGCGGGGCACGGTGGTGACGGGACGGGTCGAGCGCGGCATCGTCAAGGTCGGCGACGAGGTCGAGATCGTCGGGCTGCGGCCGACCGCCAAGACGGTGGTGACCGGGGTCGAGATGTTTCGGAAGCTGTTGGACCAGGGCGAGGCCGGCGACAACATCGGGGCGCTGTTGCGCGGCACCAAGCGCGAGGAGGTCGAGCGCGGCCAGGTGCTGGCGGCGCCCGGCTCGATCACGCCGCACACCCGCTTTCAGTGCGAGGCGTATATCCTGACCAAGGAGGAAGGCGGCCGGCACACGCCGTTTTTCGGCAATTACCGGCCGCAATTTTATTTCCGCACCACCGATGTGACCGGCACCGTGCACCTGCCCGAGGGCACCGAGATGGTGATGCCGGGCGACAACATCTCGATGGAGATCGAATTGATCGCCCCGATCGCCATGGATGAAGGGCTGCGCTTTGCCATCCGCGAAGGCGGCCGCACCGTCGGCGCCGGCGTCGTCGCCAAAATCATCAAATAACATCCAACCAATCCAAAAATCGGTCAGGCGAGGGAACGCAAACGATGGCGACGGACAACCAGAACATCCGCATACGATTGCGCGCCTATGATCACCGGGTGCTCGATCAGTCGACCAGCGAGATCGTCAACACCGCCAAGCGCACCGGAGCAAGGGTGCGCGGGCCGATCCCGTTGCCGACCAAGATCGAGAAGTTCACGGTGCTGCGTTCGCCGCATATCGACAAGAAATCGCGCGAGCAATTCGAGATCCGGACCCACAAGCGGGTGCTCGATATCGTCGACCCCACGCCGCAGACCGTCGATGCGCTGATGAAGCTCGACCTCGCCGCCGGCGTCGATGTCGAGATCAAGCTCTGAGGAGAGGACCATGCGCACCGGCGTACTGGCGCAGAAACTGGGCATGACCCGCATCTTCGCCGCGGACGGCAATCACGTCCCGGTGACGGTGCTGAGAATCGACAATTGCCAGGTCGTGGCCGTGCGCACCGTGGCAAAGGACGGCTATTGCGCGCTGCAGCTGGGCGTCGGCTCGGCCAAAGTCAAGAATGTCTCGCAGCCGCAACGCGGACATTTCGCGCGGGCGAAGGTCGAGCCAAAGGCGCGCTTGGCCGAATTTCGCGTCTCGGAGGATGCGGTGCTCGAAATCGGCGCCGAAATCACCGCGGCGCATTTTGTCGCCGGCCAGCGCGTCGATGTGGTCGGGATCAGCATCGGCAAGGGTTTTGCGGGGGCGATGAAGCGCCACAATTTCAGCGGTCTGCGCGCCAGCCACGGCGTGTCGGTGTCGCATCGCAGCCATGGCTCGACCGGTCAGCGCCAGTCGCCGGGCAAAACCTTCAAGAATAAGAAGATGGCGGGGCATCTCGGCGCCGAACGGGTGACGACGCAGAGCCTCGAAGTGGTCGCTGCCGACCCCGAACGCGGTGTGCTGATGATCAAAGGCTCGGTGCCGGGCTGCAAGGGCGGCATTGTTCGGGTCAGCGACGCGGTCAAGCGCAGGATGCCCGACGGAATGCCGTTCCCGGCCGGGTTGCGAAACCCATCGACGTCGCCCGAAAGCCCGGCGGAAGAACCGGCATCATGAAACTGGTCGTGCGCAATCTCGACAATCAGGAGGTCGGCGAAATCGAACTCGCCGATGCGGTGTTCGGATTGCCGATCCGTCGCGACATCCTGGCCCGCGTCGTCAACTGGCAGTTGGCCAAGCGCCGCGCCGGCACCCACAAGGCCAAGGGCATCAGCGACATTCAGGGAACGACAAAAAAGCCCTACAAGCAGAAGGGCACCGGCCGCGCGCGACAGGGCAGCCTGCGATCGCCGCAGTTTCGCGGCGGCGCCCGCATCTTCGGGCCGGTCGTGCGCAGCCATGCGTTCGGCCTGCAAAAAAAGGTGCGCAAGCTCGGCCTGAAGACCGCACTCTCGGTCAAACAGGACGAGGGCAAGCTTGTCGTCATCGACGCCGCCCAATTCGACGAGGCCAAGACCAAGGCGTTGCGCCTCCGCTTCGCCGCGCTCGGCTGGGATTCGGTCCTGATCATCGACGGGCCGGCGGTCAATCAGGGTTTTGCACGCGCCGCCCGCAACCTGCCGCGGGTCGACGTGCTGCCGCAGCAGGGCGCCAATGTCTTTGACATCCTGCGCCGCGACACCCTGGTGCTGACGCGCGAGGCGGTGCAGCATTTGGAGGCGCGTCTCAAATGAGCCGGTTTCGCGTCATATCGCGGGCATTGCCTCAGCTTACCCGGCAGCAGATGTACGACATCATCCGCACGCCGGTGATTACCGAAAAGGCGACGAACGTCTCGGAGCACGATCAGGTGGTTTTTCGCGTGCCTGTGACCGCGACAAAACGCGAGGTCAAGGTCGCGGTCGAAGGTTTGTTCAACGTCAAAGTGCGTGCGGTCAATACGATCCGGGTCATGGGCAAGCTGAAACGGTCGCGAGGCCGCCTCGGTCGACGATCCGACTACAAGAAGGCGGTCGTCACCCTCGTCCAGGGACAGAGGATCGACGTGACCACCGGGATTTGAGTTGAGGATTCGGGTCGGGAATTTGATGTCATGGCACTCAAGTCGTTCAATCCGACGACCCCATCGCTCCGCGAGCTGGTCATCGTCGATCGCAGCGAGCTGTGGAAGGGCAAGCCGGTCAAAGCGTTGACCGAGGGTCTGCGCAGCAAGGGTGGGCGCAACAATACCGGACGCACGACCGTGCGGTGGCGCGGCGGCGGGCATAAGCAGCGCTATAGGCTGGTCGATTTCAAGCGCGGCAAAACCGACATGCCGGCAACCGTCGAGCGCCTCGAATACGATCCCAACCGCACCGCCTTCATCGCGCTGATCCGCTACGGGGATGGCGAACTCGCCTATATCCTGGCGCCGCAGCGTCTCAAAGCCGGCGATACCGTTGTTTCGGGTGAAAAGGTCGATATCAAACCCGGCAACGCAATGCCGATGCGCAGCATGCCGGTCGGCACGATCATCCACAATATCGAGATGAAGCCCGGCAAAGGCGGCCAGATCGCGCGCTCGGCCGGGACCTATGCCCAGCTCGTCGGGCGCGACCAGGGCTATGCGCTGCTGCGCCTGTCGTCGGGCGAATTGCGCATGGTGCGGGCCGAGTGCCGGGCGACGATCGGTGCGGTCTCCAACCCCGATCAGCAGAACATCGTGATCGCCAAGGCCGGCCGCAACCGCTGGCTCGGTCGCCGGCCATCGGTTCGGGGGGTGGCGATGAACCCGATCGATCACCCGCATGGCGGCGGCGAGGGCCGCACCTCGGGCGGCCGCCACCCGGTGACGCCCTGGGGCAAGCCGACCAAGGGCAAGAAGACGCGGCACAACAAGGCGACGGACCGGCTCATCGTCCGGCGCCGCCATAAGCGCTAGCCAGCAGCGCGGAACGGAGAAATCGCGTGACCCGGGCAGTTTGGAAAGGGCCGTTTATCGACGGCTACCTGTTGAAAAAGGCGGATGAGGCGCGCCGTTCCGGGCGCAACCAGGTGATCCGGACGTGGTCGCGCCGCTCGACGATCTTCCCGCAATTTGTCGGACTGACCTTCGGCGTCTACAACGGCCACAAATTCATCCCGGTGCTCGTCACCGAGAACATGATCGGTCACAAGCTCGGCGAGTTTTCACCGACGCGGACGTTTTACGGTCACGCCGGCGACAAAAAGGCGAGGAGGGCCTAGATGGGAAAGCCATCGGCTGAACGCCGGCTCGACGAGACCGAGGCCTTGGCCAGCCTCAAGGGGCTGCGCATCAGCGCGCAAAAGCTGAACCTCGTCGCCCAGTCGATCCGCGGCTTGAATGCCGCCGCAGCGCTGGCCGAACTGACCTTTTCCCGCCGCCGCATCGCGCGAGAGGTCAAAAAGGTGCTGCAATCGGCAATCGCCAACGCCGAGAACAATCACCAACTCGATGTCGACCGTCTTTTCGTCAAAGAGGCCACGGTCGGCCGGGCCTTTGTGCTGAAGCGGTTTCATACCCGCGGCCGCGGTCGCTCGGCGCGGGTGGAAAAGCATTTCGCCCACCTGACGGTGGTCGTGCGCGAGCGTCCCGAAGCGGCTGCCTGAACAGGAGTGACCGGAAAATGGGTCAGAAAGTCAATCCGATCGGGCTGCGGCTCGGCATCAATCGAACCTGGGATTCGCGCTGGTTCGCGCGCAAGGAGTACGGCAATCTGCTGCTCGACGATCTCGGCCTGCGCAAATTTTTGCATCGCCGCCTATCTCAGGCCGGCGTGTCCCGGATCATCATCGAGCGCGCCGCAAGAAAAAGCCGGATCACCCTGCACACGGCCAGGCCCGGCGTGGTCATCGGCAAAAAAGGCGTCGACATCGAGAAATTGCGGGTCGACATCGGCAAGGTCACGACCAGCGAGGTCAGTCTCAACATCGTCGAAATCCGCAAGCCCGAGATCGACGCCAAGCTGATCGCGGACGGCATTGCCCAACAGCTCGAACGGCGCGTCGCCTTCCGCCGGGCGATGAAGCGCGCGGTGCAATCTGCAATGCGGCTCGGCGCCCAGGGGATCCGGATCAACTGCTCCGGCCGGCTCGGCGGCGCCGAGATCGCCCGCATGGAATGGTATCGCGAAGGCCGGGTGCCGTTGCATACGCTGCGCGCCGATGTCGATTTCGGATACGGCACAGCCAAAACCACCTACGGCATCTGCGGCGTCAAAGTGTGGGTGTTCAAGGGCGAGATCCTCGCCCACGATCCGATGGCGCAGGAAAAGCGCCTCAACGAGGGTCCCCCGGCCAGCCACGAGCGCGGCCGGCGCGATTCCATGGGGTAACGGCGAGTCATGCTCAGTCCAAAGCGCAGCAAGCATCGCAAGCAGCATAAGGGCCGCGTCCACGGTCTGGCCAAGGGCGGGACGGCGCTGAATTTCGGCGCCTTCGGGCTCAAGGCGACAGACCCGGGACGGGTCACGGCGCGGCAGATCGAGGCGGCGCGGCGGGCGATAACCCGCCATATTCGTCGCGCCGGCCGGGTGTGGATCCGGATCTTCCCGGACGTACCGGTGTCGACCAAGCCGGCCGAGGTCCGCATGGGCAGCGGCAAGGGCGCGCCCGAATACTGGATCTGCCGGGTCAAACCGGGTCGGATCATGTTCGAACTCGACGGCGTGCCGGCCGCGACCGCGCGCGAGGCGTTTGCCCTGGCGGCGGCAAAGCTGCCGTTGGACACGCGCTTCGTCTCCCGACCAGGCGAGGAGCCGATCGCATGAAGGCGGGTGACGTCAGAGCCAAGACGGCCGACGAATTGAGCGACCAGCTCGATACGCTCGGCAAGGAGATCTTCAACTTGCGTTTTCAGCGCGCCAACGGCCAGCTCGAGAATACCGTCAGGGTGCGGCAGGCGCGGCGCGACATCGCCCGCATCAAGACGATCCTCGGCGAGCGCCGCCGGGCGGCAACCTAAGGGCGGGGCGAATGTCCAGACGCATCCTCCAGGGCGTCGTCGTCAGCGACGCCTGCGACAAGACCGTGATCGTCCGGGTCGAACGCCGGGTCCAGCATCCGATCTACAAGAAGTTCGTGACCAGCTCGAAGAAATTTGCTGCGCATGACGAAAGCAATCGCTGCCACGTCGGCGACAGCGTGCGAATCGAGGAGAGCCGACCGCTGTCCAAGCGCAAACGCTGGGTGGTGCTCGGAAGTCCACCCGATGCCGCGGCCGAGGCGACTACCCCCGAGCCGGCCATTGACGAGTCGCCGATTCCCGAGCCGCCCTTCCCGAGGCCCCGGCAGCCGAGGCGGGTGCATTATGATCCAAATGCAGACGAACCTCGATGTCGCCGATAATTCCGGCGCCAGGAGAGTGCAGTGCATCAAGGTCCTGGGCGGCTCCAAGCGCAAGACTGCAACGATCGGCGATGTGATCATTGTCTCGGTCAAGGAGGCGATCCCGCGCGGCCGGGTCAAGAAGGGCGACGTGCACCGCGCCGTCATCGTGCGTACCGCCAAGGAGATCCGGCGCCTGGACGGCAGCGCCATCCGCTTCGACCGTAACGCTGCGGTGCTGATCACCCAGCAGGGCGAGCCGATCGGGACCCGGATCTTCGGCCCGGTCACCCGCGAATTGCGGGCGCGGCGCTTCATGAAGATCGTCTCGCTGGCACCCGAGGTGCTGTGACCGGGCGGAAGGGAACCAGCCGATGCCGAAGATGAAGATCAAGAAGGGCGACAATGTCGTCGTGATCAGCGGTCGCGACAAGGGCAGGACCGGCGAGGTGCTGCGCGTGATTCCCGCCGATAGCCGCGCCGTCGTGCAGGGGGTGAATGTGGCCCGGCGGCACACCAAGCCGCGCATGGGCGAGCCCGGCGGCATCCTCGAAAAAGAATTGTCGCTCCACATCTCGAATATCGCCCATGTCGATCCCGCCTCGGGCAAGCCGAGCCGCGTCGGCTATAAGATCCTCGCCGACGGGCGCAAGGTCCGGTTCGCCCGCCGATCGGGCGAAGTCATCGACAGGTGAGACCATGAGTGCCGCCCGCTTGCAGGAGCTTTATCAAACCACGGTGCGTCCGGCGCTGATGACGGAGTTCGGCTACGCCAATCTGATGCAGGTGCCGCGGGTCGAAAAGATCGTCGTCAATATGGGGGTCGGCGAAGCGACGCAGGACGCCAAGAAGGTCGAGGCCGCCGCAAGCGAATTGCGGGCGATCACCGGCCAGCACCCGGTCATCACCCGGGCCAAGCGGTCGATCGCGACGTTCAAATTGCGTCAGGGCATGCCGATCGGCTGCAAGGTGACGTTGCGGCGGCAGCGAATGTACGAATTTCTCGATCGGCTGATCACGGTAGCGCTGCCGCGGGTGCGCGATTTTCGCGGCATCTCGAGCAAGAGCTTCGACGGCCGCGGCAATTTCGCGCTGGGGCTCAAGGAACAGATCGTGTTCCCGGAAATCGAATATGACCGCGTCGACGCGGTGCGCGGCATGAATGTCGTCGTCGCCACCACGGCGGCGAGCGACGCGGAAGCAAAGGCGCTGCTGGCGGCCTTTGCCATGCCGTTCGTCAACTGATTGGGTACGGAGGTCTGCCGAATGGCAAAAAAAAGCTCGGTCGAGAAGAACGCACGGCGACGCCGGCTGGCCAGGCAGACCACGCCGAGGCGAACCCGGCTGAAGGCGCTCGCCCGGGATCGCGCCGCGGCGCCGGAGGAGCGGTTTGCCGCGCAGTTGAAGCTGGCCGAGATGCCGCGCAACGGTTCGCCGACGCGCATCCGCAACCGCTGCGCGTTGACCGGACGGCCGCGCGGCTACTATCGCAAGTTTCGGCTCTCGCGGATCGCGCTGCGAGACCTCGCCGCCGCGGGGCAGATCCCCGGCATGGTCAAATCAAGCTGGTAGCGGGAGGCCGCCGATGACGATGAGCGATCCGCTCGGAGATATGCTGACGCGGATCCGCAACGGGCAGCGGGCGCGCCAAGCGGTGGTTGCCTCACCCGCCTCGAAGATTTGCGCCAACGTGCTCGAAGTGCTGAAACGCGAGGGATACATCCGCGGCTTTACCCACGAGCCCGTCCGCCCCGGTGTGGCCGAGCTGAAGATCGAGCTCAAATATGTCGACGGCGAGCCGGTCATCCGCGAGATTTCGCGGGTGTCGAAGCCCGGGCGCCGGATCTATTCGCGGATCGCCGACCTGCCGCGCAGCCACAACGGGCTCGGTATCTCGATCCTGTCGACCCCGCGCGGGGTCATGTCGGACAATGAGGCACGCGTCGCCAAAGTCGGCGGCGAGGTGCTTTGCCGGATCTTTTGAGGATTGGCGATGTCTCGTATCGGCAAAAATCCGGTGGCTATTCCAGAGGGCGTCGAGGTTCGGCTCTCCGACCGGACCCTGACCGCCAAAGGCGGGCTGGCCACCCTGAGCCTGACCGTCAGCGACGAGGTCACCGCATCCGTCGCCGACGGCGCGGTGACGATCACCCCGAACAGCGAGACCAAGAGGGCGCGCGCCATGTGGGGAACCACGCGGGCGCTCGTCAACAACATGGTCACCGGCGTATCGCAAGGCTTTACCGTCGGTCTTGAAATCAGCGGGGTCGGCTATCGCGCCGCCGTGCAGGGCAATAATTTGAACCTGCAGCTCGGCTACAGCCACGACATCGCGTTTGCGATCCCCGCAGATGTTGCGATCAACTGCGAACGGCCCACGGTGATCACCGTGCGCGGCGCCGACCGCCAGCGGGTCGGTCAGGTCGCGGCCGAGATCCGGGCCTGGCGGCCGCCCGAACCCTACAAGGGCAAGGGGATCAGATACGCCGCCGAAGTCGTCCGCCGCAAGGAAGGCAAGAAGAAGTAGCGCCGATGTCCGAGAAAATGAAGGCCCTGTTCATGCGCCGCCGCCGGCGGGTGCGCACCAGATTGCGGCTGACCGGCAAGGGCCGGACACGGCTGTCGGTGTTTCGCTCGTCGAAACACATCTACGCCCAGATTATCGACGACACGACCGGTCATACGCTGGCGGCGGCCTCGAGCATCGATGTGGCGCTGAAGGCGAGCCTCGCAAAAGGCGCCGATATCGCTGCGGCGAATGCGGTCGGCAAGCTGATCGCCGAGCGTGCGAAGGCAGCGGGCGTCGAGCGCGTCGTGTTCGACCGCGGCGCCTATCTGTTTCACGGCCGGGTCAAAGCTCTGGCCGACGCCGCCCGAGAGGGCGGTCTCGACTTTTGAAGGGATAGTCATGGCACGCACAGCTGCACGCACCGGGGGCGACCGGCGCGGACGCTCGGATGGAGACCGCCAGGGGCGCGACCGCGAGGACAGCGAATTTGCCGAAAAACTCGTCAACATCAACCGGGTCGCCAAAGTGGTGAAGGGCGGCCGGCGCTTTGGCTTTGCTGCTCTGGTCATCGTCGGCGACCGCAAAGGCCGGGTCGGCTACGGCTCGGGCAAGGCGCGCGAGGTGCCCGAGGCGATCCGGAAGGCGACCGAGCAGGCGCGGCGCAGCATGATCCGCGTGCCGTTGCGCGAGGGCCGCACCCTGCACCACGACATCGTCAGCAGCTACGGCGCCGGCCGGGTGATCGTGCGGGCCGCGAAGCCCGGGACCGGGATCATCGCCGGCGGCCCGATGCGTGCGATCTTCGAAGCCCTCGGCGTCCACGACGTGGTCGCCAAATCGGTCGGCAGCGCCAATCCGCATAATATGATCAAAGCGACGTTTGTCGCGCTCGCGCACGCCACCAGCCCTCGCGCGGTGGCCGCGCGGCGCGGCAAAAAAGTCGGCGAGATCCTCGGTCGGCGCGACCCCGAGGCGCGGGAGACGGCATGATGGAGGGCAAGAAGTTGGTCACCGTGGTGCAGACCGGGAGCCCGATCGGCCGCCGGCACGACCAGAAAGAGACGCTCAAGGGACTGGGGTTGAACCGCCGCCATCGCCGCCGTGTTCTCGAAGATACCCCGTCGGTCCGCGGGATGATCAAAAAGGTCAAGCACCTGGTGCAGGTCGAAGAGTAGGACATGATCGGCCCGGGGTTCGCGGTGCCGGGATCAGGGATGATGGCATGAAGTTGAACGACATCCGCGACAATCCGGGCGCGCATTACCGGGCAAAGCGGGTAGGGCGCGGGATCGGCTCGGGCAAGGGCAAGACCGCCGCACGCGGCGGCAAAGGCCAGACGGCCCGCTCCGGCGTCGCGCTCAACGGCTTTGAAGGCGGCCAAACGCCGCTGCATCGCCGGTTGCCGAAGCGCGGCTTTAGCAATCAGATGTTCAAAAAGGACTTCAAGGTGGTCAATCTCGGCCGCCTGCAACAGGCGCTCGACGAGCACAAGCTCAAATCCGACGGCCCTCTCGACGCGGCGGCGCTGGTGGCGTGCGGGGTGTTGCGCCGGCCGGGCGACGGGATCCGTCTTCTCGCCAAAGGCGCCTTGCGCGCCGCCGTCACGATAGAGGTTGCCGGCGCCTCCAAGGCGGCGATCGCCGCCGTCGAGAAGGCCGGCGGCAAGGTGGTCGTTCGCTCCGCAAAGCCGAAGAATACCAGACCGGCGGGGGCCCCATCGGCCTGAGCGCGACGTCGGCCGTTCCGCCGCAGCCGGTCTGCCCGGTCGCGCCGGAACATGCTTAGGGGATCGTCAAATGGCCTCAGCCGCCGAAACACTCGCCAACAGCATCAATCTATCCGCCTTCACCAAGGCGACCGAGCTCAAAAGCCGCATTTGGTTTACCCTCGGCGCGCTGATGATCTATCGCCTCGGCACCTATATCCCGATCCCCGGGATCGACCCGGCGGTCCTGCACGACATCTTTTCGCGCAATGCCGGCGGCATTCTCGGCATGTTCGACATGTTCTCGGGCGGGGCACTCGGACGCATGACGATCTTTGCGCTCGGCATCATGCCCTACATCTCGGCGTCGATCATCATCCAGCTGCTGACCGCGGTCTCGCCGACGCTCGAAGCGCTGAAAAAAGAGGGCGAGAGCGGGCGCAAGAAGCTCAATCAATATACCCGCTACGGCACGGTCCTGCTGGGCATCGTCCAGGCTTACGGCATCTCCGTCGGGATCGAGGGCATGCGCGCCGGGGCCGAATTGGCGGTGATCGACCCGGGGCTGTTCTTCCGCCTGGTCACGGTCGTGACCCTGGTCGGGGGCACGGTGTTTCTGATGTGGCTCGGCGAGCAGATCACCGCGCGCGGCGTCGGCAACGGCATTTCCTTGATCATATTTTCCGGCATCGTCGCCAATCTGCCGCACGCGATGGCGTCGACGCTGGAGCTTGGCCGCACCGGTGCGATCTCGACGGTTTTCATCATCATCTTTCTCGGGATGTCGATCGGCGTCGTCGCCTTCATCGTATTCATGGAGCGCGCCCAGCGGCGAATTCTGATCCAGTATCCGAAACGCCAGAGCGGCAATAAGATGTTCGGCGGCGACTCGCAGCATCTACCGCTCAAGATCAATACATCAGGGGTAATCCCGCCGATTTTTGCCTCCTCGCTGCTGCTGCTGCCGGCCACCATCGCCAATTTCCAAGCGGAGGGTCGCGGATTTGGCTGGCTCAGCCAGATCAGCGCCTATATCGCGCATGGGCGACCGCTTTATATGGCATTGTATGTTTTATTGATCTGCTTTTTCTGCTTTTTCTACACCGCGATCGTCTTCAACCCGGTCGAGACCGCCGACAATTTGCGCAAGTACGGCGGGTTCATTCCCGGGATCAGGCCCGGCAAAAATACGGCGGATTATCTCGACTATATATTGACCCGATTGACCGTCGTCGGCGCTGCCTATCTGTCGGCAGTTTGTATTCTGCCCGAGATCCTGATTTCGGAATATTCGGTGCCGTTCTACTTCGGTGGAACGAGCTTGCTGATCGTCGTCAGCGTGACGATGGATACCGTCGCGCAAATCCACTCGCATCTGCTTGCACATCAATACGAGGGGCTGATCCGCAAAGCAAAACTGCGTGGGCGGCGCGGATGAACATCGTACTCTTGGGGCCGCCCGGCTCGGGCAAGGGCACCCAGGCGAAACGCATCGCACAGAGCCGGGGAATTCCGCAGCTGTCGACCGGCGACATGCTGCGCGCCGCGGTCGCCTCGGGGACCGGGATCGGGGCGCGGGTCAAGGGGATCATGGATGCCGGGCAACTGGTCCCCGACGACGTCATCATCGACATGATCGCCGAGCGCACGGCGGAGCCGGATTGCCGAAACGGCTTCATCCTCGACGGTTTTCCGCGCACCGTGCGGCAGGCGGAGGCGCTCGACGAGATGCTGGCCGAGCGGGGCCTCCGTCTCGACCGCGTGATCGAGATTGCGGTCGACGAGGCGACGCTGATCGACCGGATCTCGGGCCGGCTCAGCTGCCGAAGTTGCGGCGCCACCTATCATCGGGTTTACCACCCGCCCCGCAGAGAAGGCGTCTGCGACGCGTGCGCCGCCGGCGAACTGGTCGCTCGACCCGACGACCGGCCGGAGGCCGTCAAGGCCCGGTTCGAAGTCTACCGTCGTCAGACCGCGCCGATCCTGCCCTATTACCGCGATCGCGGCGTACTGCGCACAGTCGACGGCACCGCCGACATGGATTTGGTCACGCGCCGGATCGGCGGCATTCTCGCCGAGGCGGCCGGGTGACGGGTCCAACGCTGATGCCGTCGGCGGGGCTTGACGGGGGGAGAGCGATCTGTATGATCCCCGCCCTTGCTTTGAACCTAGCCCACTCCAATCTGCTCTATTTTGAGGAGAACCCACGTGGCGCGCATCGCCGGCGTCAATATCCCGAACCAGAAGCGCGCCCCGATCGGGCTGGCCTACATCCACGGTATCGGGCATGCCAAGGCCATGGAAATCTGCCGCCGGGTCGGCATTCCTGTCGAGCGCCGCGTGCACGAATTGACCGATGACGAGGTTCTGCGCATCCGCGAACTGATCGACCGCGAATATGTGGTCGAAGGCGATCTGCGCCGCACCGTGGCGATGAATATCAAGCGGCTGATGGATCTGGGCTGCTATCGCGGACTGCGTCACCGCAAAGGATTGCCGGTGCGCGGCCAGCGGACGCATACCAATGCGCGGACGCGCAAAGGACCTGCTCGCCCGATTGCGGGCAAGCGGAAATAGCCCGCAAAGGACAGCGGATCGCACACGATGGCGAGAACGTCGGCACCAGCCCCCCGCTTGCGGCGGCGCGAGCGAAAGAACATCACCTCCGGCACCGCGCATGTGAATGCCACGTTCAACAATACGATGATTACGATAACCGACGCGCAGGGCAACACCATTGCCTGGTCGTCATCCGGCAGCCAGGGGTTTAAAGGCTCGCGCAAATCCACGCCCTACGCGGCCCAGGTCGCGGCCGAAGATGCCGGCCGCAAAGCCATGGAGCACGGCATGCGGACGCTCGAGATCGAGGTCAAAGGGCCGGGATCGGGGCGTGAATTGGCGTTGCGCGCGTTACAGACGGTCGGGTTCGCGGTTACGTCGATCCGCGATGTGACGCCGATCCCGCATAACGGCTGCCGCCCGCCAAAGCGGCGTCGCGTCTGACTGGCGTCTCCCGCCGTCCCGGCGGGGTCCTTTTGGCGGAATAGCGTCGGCGGCCGGGTTGTGCCGCCGGCTTTTGTTGCGGATTGCATCCGCCCCTAACGGCCGAGGTTGCGCGTGGTGATTCAAAAGAACTGGCAGACCCTGATCAAACCGAAACAGCTCTCAGTCGAGCCTGGAGATGATCCCAAGCGGGTCGCTACGGTCGTCGCCGAGCCGCTCGAACGCGGCTTTGGGCTGACGCTCGGCAATGCGCTGCGCCGGGTGCTGCTGTCGTCGTTGCAGGGGGCGGCAGTCACCTCAATTCAGATTGAGGGCGTATTGCATGAGTTTTCGTCGATTCCCGGCGTGCTCGAGGATGTGACCGACATCGTCCTCAACGTCAAGAGCATTGAACTGCGGATGTACGGCGAAGGTCCCAAGAGGATGCGGCTGCGGGCCAACGGTCCCGGGGAAATCCGTGCCGGCGACATCGACACCGGCCATGACATCGACATCATGAACCCGGAACTGGTGATCTGCACCCTCGACGCCGGCGCCCGGCTCGGCATGGAACTGACGGTCGAGAACGGCAAGGGCTATCTGCCCGGGACGCAGAACCGGCCGGAGGACGCGCCGATCGGCCTAATCCCGGTCGATGCGCTGTTCAGCCCGGTCCGCAAAGTCTCTTACCGGGTCGAGAACACGCGCGTCGGTCAGGTCACCGATTACGACCGGCTGGCGATCCGCCTCGAAACCAACGGCGCGGTGACGCCCGAGGATTCGGTGGCGTTGGCTGCCCGCATCCTGCAAGACCAGCTGCAGCTCTTTATCAATTTCGAGGAGCCGCGCCACCCCTCCGACGAGACCCGACCAAGCGAACTGCCGTTCAACAAAAACCTGCTGCGCAAGGTCGACGAACTCGAACTCTCGGTGCGTTCGGCCAATTGCCTAAAGAACGACAACATCGTCTATATCGGCGATCTGGTCCAGAAATCCGAGGCCGAGATGTTGCGGACGCCGAATTTCGGACGAAAGTCACTGAACGAAATCAAGGAGGTGCTGGCTCAGATGGGGCTTCATCTCGGGATGGAGATCAGCAACTGGCCGCCCGAGAACATCGAGGAACTGGCCAAGCGCCTCGACGAACCATATTGAGGCTACCATGCGCCATCGTTTGAGCGGCCGCGGTTTCAGCCGCACCTCCGAGCATCGTCGGGCGATGCTCGAAAACCTCGCCGCCGCGCTGATCAAGCACGAGCAGATCCGCACCACCTTGCCCAAGGCAAAGGATCTGAGGCCATTCGTCGAGCGGCTGATTACGCTCGGCAAACACGGCGGACTGGCCAATCGGCGCCGCGCGATCGCCGCCTTGCAGGATGCCAAGCTGGCAAACAAGCTGATGACGGTCCTGGCCGACCGTTATGCCGGCCGGGCCGGCGGGTACTCTCGCATCGTCAAGGCCGGGTTTCGCTATGGCGACGCCGCCCCGATGGCGGTGATCGAACTCGTCGACCGCGACCCCGAAGCCAAGGGCAAGGATTCCGGCCCGACCGGCGCCGAGGAAAGCGAGGCGGACGAGGCGGCTTAGCGGCTTGCCCCGCCCGATCTGCCTGGGGGCTTCCGCGGCTGCCGATCCGGTCTTGCTGTGATGCGGCGGAATTGGTGGAGCCGAGGGGGATCGAACCCCTGACCTTCGCATTGCGAACGCGACGCTCTCCCAGCTGAGCTACGGCCCCGTCGCGGGACGCCGACTATGGTGAGGGGGCTGCCGCCTGTCAAGCATGCCCCCCACAACCGGCAGGCGCATGCCGCCCTGCTTGCGTACCTTTAGCGCTGGCGTTACGGTCGCGCCGCGCCACGGCACCGAGGTCCCGGTCAGATGTACGCTCTCCTGAGCCTCGTCAGCACGTTGATCCAGATCTACATCTGGCTGCTGATTGCGCAGGCGGTGCTGAGTTGGCTCGTCGCTTTTGGAGTTGCCAATCGGCACAATCGTGCGGTCGCCATGATCGGCGATTTTCTGTGGCGCGTCACCGAGCCGCTGCTGCGGCCGATCCGGCGGGTCCTGCCCGATCTCGGCGGCATCGACGTGTCGCCGGTGATTCTGATCTTGCTGCTGTATTTCGTCCGCAATCTGATGTTCGAATACCTTGGCTGACGGGCCTCTGTCCGCGGCGCATGACGGTCTGCGCGTGGCCATCCGTTTGTCGCCCGGCGCCCGCGCCGACCGGCTTGTCGCGGTCGTCGCGGTCGCCGGGCGACCGGTGGTCAAGGCTTCGGTCGCGGCCCACCCCGAAGCCGGCCGCGCCAATGAGGCGCTGCTGCGTCTGTTGGCGCGATGTTGGGACCTGCCGCGCCGAGATTTGTCGATTGCCGCCGGCGTCGCGAGCCGTAACAAGACCGTGCACATCGGCGGCAGGACTGCGCCGCAGCAGGCCGAGCGCCTCGCCACCCTGATCGCTGCGTTGCCCGGCGCTTCGGCAGGCCGTCAGCGCAGCGGATGAGCCGACACGCCGATGAGCCGGGAACTGCTGTCGCTTTTCGTCGCCGGCCTCTCTTTCTGCGGCAGCCATGTCCTGCTGTCGAGCACGCGTCTGCGCGGGTCGTTGCGCGACCAGCTCGGCGAGCCCGGCTTTATCGCGGTGTACTCCGCGACCGCAGCCGTGACCTTGGCCTGGTTCGTCGCCGCCTATTCGCGCGCGCCGAGCTACCCGTTGTGGCCGACCGTTCGGGCGACTGCGCTGATCCCGGTGCTGGTCATGCCATTGGCGAGCTTCCTGCTGGTCGCCGGCTACTCGACCGCCAACCCGACCGCGATCGGTATGGAGCGATCGGCGCGGGCCGACGATCCGGCGCCGGGCGTGCTGCGGGTGACCCGGCATCCGATCATGTGGGCGATCGCGCTGTGGGGGCTGAGCCACCTGATCGCCAACGGCGATCTCGCCTCGCTGTGGTTCTTCGGGTCGCTCGCCGCCCTGGCGCTCGGCGGCACGGTGCTGATCGACCGCAAAAAGCGGCTGGCGCTCGGCAGCCATTGGCCGATTCTGGCCAGGCTCACCTCAAACCTGCCCTTTGCTGCGCTCGCCGCCGGGCGCACCCGGTTGCGCTGGCGCGATATCGGCCTGTTGCGCCCGCTTGCGGCACTATTGCTTTACGCCGTCCTCTATCTGGCGCACCCGTTTTTCGCCGGCGTGGCGGTCCGATTCCCCTGACCCGCCGCCACCGATCAGCCGCAAAGGAATCTGCCGCCGCTCTCCGCTCGCGGCCCGTCATGCGCTTGCCGGTTCACAGCCCGGAGAACAGCGGTTTGCCGACGCTGTCGGGAAAGAAATAGTCGAGCGACATATTGAACTGCGCAACCACGCCGAGACCGGCGCCGGCGCCGCGGCCGGCCGGTACCAGAGCTTCGATCGTAACTTCCCAGCCGCCGCCTCCCGAATAGTTGACACCGGGGCCGAAGGTGGCGCTCGCCCCTTTGCCGCCGCGATTGCTTGTCGGGTTCGCGACAAAGGCCTCTACCAGCGGCGTCAGCCCGCGCAGCAGTTCGGGCAGGGCAAAGGTCCGGACCTTTGATTGCAGATAAGGAATTGAATATTCGAGGGCGATGCCGGTCAGCAAATTGTCGGGGCGCGGCGGCGCGTCGGCGAACTGGTAGCCGACGCTGCCGGTGACGGCGATCGGCCGCAGACAGCCGAGGTCGAGATCGCCGAGCCCTTTTGCAAAATAGACCGTGGGCGTCGTCGCCCCTTGAGCGGAGGCCCCGATCCGCCGCGTGCCGGTGCCGCCCCATTCGCGAGCGACGCCGAGCGAGACCAAGCCTTCGCCCGGTGCGTCGCGAACCGCCAGATATTGGGCAACCGTCACCAAATTCTGCCAGCCGGCGACCGGCGGGGCGCCGTTTCGCCCGAGCCAGGAATATCCTTCTTCGAACCGGACCCCGAGACGCTCGGTCAACGTCTTGGAGAAGTTCAGGCTCAGATCCGTCACTCGACCGTCGGTTCCCGGCTGGGTCGCGGGCGTCAGGAAGAGTTGGTCTGCGGGCGCCGCCGGCGGCAACAGGATCGTCGCCGGGAAGGTGCGGTCCCCGGCAGCCGTATAGGCAGATGCGAAATGCGGCCAAGACGCGGACAAGACAGCGGCGACCGCCGATATGGCAGCGCGGCGTCGGCGCGCCGCGGGCGTCACTTCTCGGCCGCTGCGAATACGCCATCCCAGTCGGGGGATGGCGGGTTGGCGGCAAAGAAGCCGATCCGCTCCTCGTAGAGGTCGTAGAGCGGCCCGAGGCATGCGCCGCAGCGCCGGCATTCGCCGATCGCAGCGCGCGCGCCGGCCCAATCCCGTGCACGGTAGCGCGCAAGCATATGACAATGTGCGCCGGCGAGTGCGGCAAAACCGGAAGAGCACGCATGCTCGCGATCGCCGAGCAGCGTATACGCGGCGGTCGCCTCCGTTTTGCCTCTGACCGCGATACGATCGAGCTCGATTGCGGCCCACCCCGGCGCCTGCCGCCGCGTCGCCTCGCCGAGTACGATATCGAGGCCGTAGGTCTTGGACTGATTTTCGAGACGCGCCGCCAGATTGACCGCGTCGCCGAGCACCGAATAGTCGAAGCGTCGGGCGGAGCCCATATTGCCGACCACGCAGTCGCCGCTGTTGATGCCGATCCCCATCCGCAGCGGCTCGAACGGCAGGCCGTCGGCCGCCGCTTCGGCCGCGAGATCGCGATTGAGGCGTTCGAGCTCGGCACGCATCGCCAGCGCTGCGGCGCAGGCATGGTCGGCATGGTCGGGATCATCGAGCGGTGCGTTCCAGAACGCCATGATGCAATCCCCGATATATTTGTCGATCGTCCCGCCATGCGCGGTGACGATATCGCTCATCGGCGTCAGAAAGCGGTTGATCAACTGCGTCAGCGCCTGCGGGCTCGACTTGTACCTTTCGGAGATCGCGGTGAAGCCGCGCAGGTCGCAGAACATGATCGTCATGTGGCGCAGCTCGCCGCCCAGCCGCAATCGCTGCGGATGGGCCGCCAATACTTTGACCATCTCCGGCGCAAGGTACTGGCGGAAGGCCGAGCGGATCCGCCGGCCGTCGCGATCGACGACCCAATAGCGGAACAGCAAGACCGCCGCGGCGGCGGTCGCCAAACCCGCTCCCGGTTCGGCGAGCGGCAGCCAGAAATTCTTCGCGAAAGCCAGCTGCGCCAGGGCGCCCCAACCCACGATCGGCGCGACTGCGGCGAGCGCTGCAAAGCGGGTCGGCAAAAATTCGGTCGCAACCCCGGTCAGCGCCGCGAACAGGAGGATTGCGGCGATCACGACGATCCGCCGACTTTCCGATGGCGCGGCGATGAAATCCCGATTGACGATCATGTCGATCAGATTGGCCATGCGCTCGACGCCCGGCATCGGCGTATTGCCGAAAGGTTGCGCGAAACTGTCGTTGCTGCCGGTAAACGACGCCCCGATCAACACGATATGCCCGGCAAACCGGTCCGGCGCCAGGCGCCCCGCCAACAGATCGGCGAAGGAGAAGCTCGGAAACGTCCCGCCCGGTCCCCGGTAATTGATCAACAGCCGCATTGCCCGGTCGGTGGGCACCCACAGCCCGCCGATACGGACCCCGGCGCCCAGCGCCAGCGCCACTTGCGGCCAGGCGACGCCGAGATAGGCGGCGGCGGCCCGGATCGACAACGAAGGCAGGAAATCCGCGTCGAAGGGTAACGCGGCATAGTCGTAGCGCGGCGCGCCGTCGCGGTCATAGGCGATGCTGGTGTGGCCGAGCCCGGCGGCCGCCGCGGCAAGCGCCTCGATCGGCACAACCGCCGATCTCGGACGCAACGGGAATTCCGGGGGCAGCGGGCTCTTGTCGAACCGCGTATAGGCCGATGCGGAGAGCCGGGAGGGCCCTTCGCTGCGCCCGCCGGTGAACGAAAAGCCGACCGGCAACAGCACATTTCCGAACCTGCGGATGGCGGCGGCGAAGCGGTTGTCGCGATCGCTGTCGGCGAGCCGACCGAGCGCGGCCCGGAGCCCGGCATTCCGGTCGCCGGGGAGTTCCCCAACGGCGGCGCGGAACGCCTCTCGCAAATCGGCCGGTATCGGCTCGTCGGGCTCGGCGAACAACAGATCAAAGACGACGACCTTCGCGCCGGCTTGGCCGAGCCGATCGAGCGCCCTGGCAAAAAGCGTGCGCGAGAGGGGCCAGCGGCCGAGTTCTTCGAGACTGCGGTCGTCTACCAGCACGATCGCCACGTGCGACCCGGGCGGCCGAACCCCGCGCAAACGGAATCGCAAGTCGAGCGATGCCGTCTCGATCCCGCGGACCAGCGGATGGTCGGCAAAAACCTGGAACACCACGCACCATCAGGGCGGCGCCGAGCAGCGCCACCGCGCCCGAACGCACCCCACGCCGCAAGATCACCGCGGCGTTACCGGCGGCAAATTCGTGCGGCGGATGAAATCGTCGAATTCGGCCCCGGACCACACCCGCGCCGGGACCGGATCTCGGCCGGCTTCGACGCGGGCGCCCCAGCGGGCCGGGATGACGATCTCGGTCCCGGTGGCGACGCTCTTCAGACTGACCTGCCCTGCGAGGACGCCGACCCGTGTCGCTCCCGGCTGTGCTTCGACGAACCAATCGGTCGAGCGCACGGCCGCCACGGCGGTCGCCGTATCGATCTCGAAATGCGACGAACCCTCGAGCGAGGACACCACCGCGCGCAACAGGCCGGCGCCCAAGGACAGCAATGCGTTGCGGCTTTTGCCGCCGTCGCCGACCCGATAATCGGTAATCGTCAAGCGACTGCCGGAGGCGACGGCAATGACCGATCCGTCGTTCATTCTGAGCTTGAGCCTGGCCCCCGCCGCGACATCGACGGCATCCCCGACATGCACCGGATCTCCCGCCGTCAGCCGCTTGCGTTGGCCGCCGGCTTCGACAAAGCACTGCCCAAAGAGAGCCAGCACTTCACCGGCACGCGGCGCCGCGGCGATCCCTTGCATCGGAGGAAGCACGAGCACCGCAACGATCGCGACAATCCCAAAAAGGTTTCGCACAGCGGGGTTACCGGCAATTTCGGGCATGCGATCGTAGGCGTCCCGACCGCGGCGGGCAAGGCAGGGAGC